>CAWJSR010000015.1:0-143751 GCA_963845515.1 uncultured delta proteobacterium | reverse complement strand
CCCGACGAGTGGCCCACATCGTGGGGCCCCCATTGGCGACCGGCGCGCCGGGGCGCCGCCGATGTCGGCGCACGGTACGTCGGGCCGACCGATAATCGGCACGCAGCCGTTTGTCGCTGCACGTCGGCGGCGAAAGGGGCATTCGGGTGACCAGCCAAGACCCAATCTGCGCTCTGGTACGACGGCAGCGCTCTCGAGGCCGCGCGGTTCTATGCCGCCACGTTCCCCGACAGCGAAGTGGGGGACATCTACACACCGACTACCCTGGGCAAGGAGGGCGACGTGCTGACGGTGGAGTTCACCGTGATGGGCATTACATGCTGCTCGGGCTTGACGTCCTGCCGGCGTTCAGGCACAGCGAGGCCTTCTCCTTCCAGGCGTGGCGAGTCCGGGATCAGGCCGAGACCGACCGACTGTCGGAACGCCATGATCGGGAATGGCGGTCAGGCTAGCGCCTGCGGCTGGTGCAAGGACAAGTGGAGCTGGCAGATCACGCCGCGCGCGTTGACCGCCGCGATCGCCGACCCCAATGCGGCGGCCGCGAGGCGCGCCTTCGAAGCGATGATGCAGATAGACGAAGAGATCGACATCGCTGCCATCGAAGCGGCTCGCCGAGGTTGATCCGCGACCGGGAAGGCGCGCCCCTCGAAAAGAGGGTCTAGAGCTGCTTTCGCATGATCTCCAGGCGCGAGAGGAACAGGTATGCCCGCGCGAGCAGCCAAAAGCCGATGCGCTCCTTCACCTTCTGGAGGAAGGGTCGCGCGCGCCAGGCGCCAAGCTCGATCCGCTCCGCCTGTCGAGGTTCGCCGAGCCGGCGACGACGGTGTCGTCCGCAATCGTCACCTTCGCGTGCAGCATAGCGAGCTGGTACCTCCCAGACTTCGACCCCCGCGCGCAGCAGCCGGCCGTAGAGACCACGTGCCGCCCAGGTGGTGGGCTCAGCCCAACCGGCAGTGAATGCGGCCGAGCCCCGATGCCCTGCCTCCATCGGGGTACCCCACGTGGCCTCGCGACCGCCGTTCACGGGGGGTCATAGTTGCACGGGCGCGCTCGGTGAATCGCGCGCAGCGGGGGGTGTATGGCGAATACACCGGCCAGCCGGAAGCGAGGAGAAGCTACGCCGGGGACGAGTTCAAGCCCGGGCCGGCGGCCTCCACGGTCATCTCGCTGTCGCAGATCCTGTTGGCGCCGCTCAACGCGATCTTCAAGGCGCAGGTTCACGCCGCACGCTCGTTCGTGAACGGATGATACCTGCAGCTCTCCTACCCTCCTCGCAACGGAAACGGTGGCGGCCGGAAGACGCCGCCGCTTCCTTCGGAGGACCTGGTCGCCAACGAGCCTGGGGACATGTTCGTCCAGGTCGCTCGCGCCGACAACGGGCATACCTGGCGCCTGCCAAGGATCGCCCAGCAGCTGGCGGGAAATGCCCATCCTCGCCCTCGTTCCAATCACCCCGCTTCGTGCAGGAGGCGCAGTTCTCCCTGCGGATGACGTACTGGCACCGTGGCGACCACGTCAGATGCGCAAGAGGAGCGGGATGCGGCGGCGAAGCCTCCGCCCTGGTACCTCGTCAATGGCCGGAATCAGCGTGCGCGGCGTCCTTGCTCCACGGGCGAGCAGCGACGACGCAGATGCCCGAGAACAGGCAGCAGAGCAGCATCGACATCCAGGTGCGGGTGGGCGCGGCCCCGACTCCAGTGGCCCTCAAGAAGCTCCTGACTGCGCCTTCGGCCAAACTCCACTGTCGTCGCTCCGTCGAAGGGTTCGACCGGCGCCGGCAGTGGCGAGAACCCGTGACCCGCGGCGCTGCCGCGAGGGGAGGTCGCGTGATACCAAATCCGACTTCTTCAACCCGCCGCGGAATTCCAGGCCCTTCCGCTCGAGTTCGCTCGTCGCCACCCGCTGACCAGCGAGGCGGTGAAGGCGCGATACGTGGCTGCCCAGGCCACCCAGGCCTTCATGAACGCCTTTCATCGACCCGACGACCAGGACGCCCATCACGGTCAATCTCTCGACGGAGAGCTGCACAGCTGCCAGGAGGAGGAGCGGCGGGCGCGGGCGGAAGCCCGACCACGAGATCAAGGCCCCCTTCTCGCGATGGTCCGTAATTGCCATCTCCGCATCGACTCGCTGACCGTCAACTTCAAGTACGAGGTGAGCCAGTCAACGGTCAGCAAGGAGGACATGAAGAAGGAGGGCGGCTTCGACGTGGCGCTGGCGGCGGCCATCAGCCTGGGTGAAGGCATCCCTCCATCGTTCGATCGCATCCACGAGCAGCGACCAGAACACGATCAATCGAAGCGGCTCCCTCGACATCACGGTGCGCGCGAGCGAGGCCGAGATGCCCGATGGTCTGCGGCGGCTCTTGGCGGTCCTCTGGCGCGGTCTTCCCGCGACGACATAGAGATTCCGTGGAAACGACTCGGGCGGTGCTGCCCGACCTCATCCAGATCGGCGGACACGACGTTCGCCGAAGCCACGGAAGCGATCCTGCGCCAGGTGGTCTGGCAAATGCAACCTCAGCGGCATCGAGCGCATCGCGTGGATCGACATGCAGCGGACCTCCACGGCGCGGAAGGCGAGTGGCTTGGCGACGCCGCGATGGGGCTGTCCGACCTCGTCGTGCAGGACATGACCGTGAGCTTCGTTCTGAAGAAGCGCGCAGGCCCGGACTCGCGAGCCGGCTCGCGAGGTTCCTGCGGCGGGCCTTCGGGCGCAAGTCGGGCGCCACGGGCCGCCTCTTCCGGTTTGCGCGGCCGGACGCGAAGGACTCCATCCGCGTTCGGCTCCACGTGGCCCATGCGCCGGGCGGCAGCTTCGTCCGAAGCGAGATCGATCCGCCGGAGGCCGCAGCACGCCTTGCATGACGCGCGCGGGTCGGAGGCACGTGCGTGTTCTGAATACGGGTGTAGAGGACCGGACGTCACGGAGTGGCAGGGGTTCCTGGCCTCCTCCCGCCTGTTGCAGGAATCCGGCAGACAGAGTCTTCGGCAAGCTGACGCGCGAAGCGACCGAGCGCTTCCAGGGCAACCGAGGGCTGGTACGCGACGGCGTCGTCGGGCCAGCGACCCGGCGCGCGGCCTCCCCCTGGACCTTCTCCTCCGAGAAGGAAACGGCCCCAGCCCCGTCGACTGGGCCCGGGCCGTTCGAACGGGTACTACCCCCGGCGCCCACCTTCAAGCCACTCGGGCCCGAGGGTCGAGCGAGACTCTTCGGCGCGTTCGACTACCGGCCGGCGCCTACCGCCGATAACCCGGAGCGGATCGAAGTCCTCGGTGACTGGGCGGCGCGGAACCTCGTGGTCGTCGACATCCCGAGCTGAGAGGTATCCCCGCCGGCGAGCGGCCGTCGTCGGGACGCGTCCTATTCCATCGACTGGGTGCCGCGCCGCTTCGCGCGCTCTTCCGCGAATGGGGTCGCGCAAACCTCGTGAGCAGACTGCTGCACGCTACGACGGCTCGTATGCGCCGGTTCGTACGGCGCAGCCGCTCTGTGCTGAGCCCACGCGCACGGCACTGCGGTGGACTTCAACGCCCCGGATAATCCACTGGGCGCTCCGCCCGCCCGGTCAGGCAGTCGGGAATCCGTCGTCGAGTTGGTGGAGATCGCCAACGAGCACGGCTTCTACTGGGGAGGTCATTTCTCCCGCAGGGATGGAATGCGCTTCGAGCTGGCTAGACTTCCCTGAAGCCGGAGCTCATTCCTGGCCCGATGACCGCTGCCACATCGGGACGTGACAATCGAGAGCGGCGGAGTTCCGGAGGGCCGGCACGCCGCCTGCTGCTAATCTCGCCGAGTGGATCCCCTTCACCCAGAAGGGCTCGCGCCAATCGACCCGCTGGCCGTGCCGCTGCCGCACGGCACCGAGGTGACGACCCGCGTCGAGCGGACGCTCGGGGACCGCCGCATCCCGCAGGGGGTCGTCGGGCGAGTCGTCGCAATCCGCGACGACGGCTTCGACGTCCAGGTCACCGGCGTCGGCGTCGTCCGGTACGCGCGCGAGGAGCTCCTGCCGCGTCGCCCAGGACAGGTGAGATTCGCGGAGCAGCGTGCCGCAGACTGGGACGCCCTCCGGCCGTGCGTCGTCCTCGAGGCCGCCGAACACCCTAGAGCTCCTCTTCGTCCAGACGGTTCGCCCTACCGATCCGATCGGTGAGTGGCTGCTCGAGGCCCGCGACGCGTTCGTGTCGGTGGACTTGTTCGGGAGCTTCGGCCGGTATGCGGTCAGCCAGCTCGGGAAGCTCTCGCGGTCGGCGCGCCTCGCGGAACACCGGGGGCTCGTCCTCGACTGGCTCAAGGAGGATTCACCCCCCGGGCTCGACGCGGTCGCCGCGCGGCTCGCGGCGATCTCGCCCCGCCCAGCGCCCACTCCGGCGGACGGCCTCCTCGCGGCGAGGGAGTACGTGAAGCAGCTCTACCGCTCCCTCTTTGATCAGGGGCTGCTAGACGCGAACGACTTCGGCGCCTTGGTCCGATACGCGCGGGGCGGCGGGAAGCAGCCCGAGCCGGCTCGCGAGCTCCGGCCAAAGAACGCCTACAACCTCCTGCGGCTCATCCACGTCGCCAGGGGATGGCTTCGGACCGGGCGTCCGGAGCTCGAGATGAAGGGGGCCGTCCGCGACCGCCTTCTCGTGATCAAGAAGGGCGCCGTCGATCTCGACTCGGTGCTCGCGGAGGCGGAGCGGCTCGTTCCGGCGCTCGAGGCCGCGCGAGACGCCTCCACGCTTCCGAAGCGTCCCGACCTCGCCCGCGCCGACGCGCTCCTGCGCAAGGTCGGGGAGGAGGTCGCCCGGCGATGGGTCGAGCGCACGCCTGGTCCGTTCGGCGCCGACGCGACGCCACCCCCTGAGCTGCGCGAGGTGTCCACGTGACGGACGTCCTCGATCCCAGGCAGCGGGCCGTCGCCGAGCGGGCGCTCGACGAGGAGTCGGCCGCCCGGCGCCATCTCGTCGTCGCCCTCTCCGGCGGTCACGCCTACGGCTTCCCCTCCCCGGACTCCGACCTCGACCTGAAGGCGATCCACATCGCCCCGACGGAACGGCTCCTTGGCCTATCGCCTCCGCCAACCAACGCGCCGGACCGGATCGAGGTGATCGACGGTGTGGAGATCGACTACTCCTCGAACGAGGTCCAACCGGTCCTCGTCGGCATCCTCCAGGGGAACGGCAACTTCCTCGAGCGGGTGCTGTCCCGGTTCGTCCTCCGAACGTCGCCGGAGCATGCAGCGCTGCGCGAACTGGTCGCCCGCAGCCTCTCGCGGCGGCTCCACCGCCACTACCGCGGCTTCGCCACGGGCCAGCTCCGCGAGTGGGAGAAGGACGGCTTCCGCTCCGCGAAGAAGCTCCTCTACGTGCTCCGGACGACGCTGACCGGCACGCACGCGCTCCTCACTGGCCAGATCGAGACGGACGTCACGCTCCTGCTCGACGAGCACGGCTTCGCGGCAGCGCGTGAGCTCGTGGAAGCGAAGCGGCGCGGGGAGCGGTCGGAGCTAGCGCCCGAGGTCGCGGAGCGCTGGCGGGGGGAGGTGGGCCACGCCTTCGACGTGCTCGATGCCGCCCTGTCCCGCTCGGTGCTCCCCGAGGAGCCACCCAACGTCGACGAGATCGAGGCGTGGCTGGTGGAGCTGAGGCGGCGAGGCTTCAACAGCCTTAGCTGAACAGCCACGACATGCCTCGTCGCATCATGGCGGGCTTGGCCGGAGTGGGACCCGGCCGAACCTCACGCTGAAGTCTGTGGCCTTCGTGGGCACTGCAGTCGGCTTCCCCGTGGCTGGCTTCTTCGCCCGTGACCTCAGTCGCCGGAGCCCCCCGGCCGCTCGGGAACCCGAAGGCGAAGCTGGTCTGCATCGACCTGCAGCCCTACGGGACCACGCAGGCCGCGGACCGCGACGACGTGCTGAACGTCGGCGGGTTCTCCGACCAGGTGTTCGACCTCCTTGCCGCGTTCCGACGCGGAGGGGACCACGCCGACCACTGGGCGAAGGCGATCGAGGAGGTGAGGCTTTGAAGGGACTCTCGTGGAACGGACGAAGCGCCGGATGCAGCCGGGACTACACTCACACGTGCCGGGTCGCAGGTTCGAGTCCTGCCGTGGGGACGTCTGCCCCCGCGTAGCTCAGCTGGCAGAGCAGGAACGTCTCGGCAACCCTCGCCGGCGCTTCGTCGGTCCCACGATCTTCGGTAGCAGGACGGCCGCGGAGATGAGCGGCGGATGCAGCGGGGACTACATGGTACGGACCGCAAGGTCTCACCGGGGTTCAAACCCCCGGGCAGGCGAAGCCGCCTGCGGTCTCCGCGCCTCTCGCCGCCGCTCTTCTGCGTGGCCGTCCAGAGCCGTCGCGTGACGCAAGAAGACGGTCGCTGGCGCGTCAGGACCTTCCTGTCCACGCCCTCCGGGAAGGCAAGGTGGCTGGACCGGGCGCCGCTTCGTCGGTTCCACGACCTCAGTCGCCGGAGCCCCCCGGCCGCTCGACGTACCCCTTCGCGAGCTTCTCGCGCAGGAGCCTCGCCGCGGCGCGCGCGGCGGCGGCCGAGTCCGCGTATAGCTTCTGCTGGCGCTGCCCCTCGGTGCCGATCCGGCCGAAGCGGACGATCACGGCGCTCGCCTCCACCCGGACCTCCCAGAACTTCCTGGAGCCGCCACCGACGAACTCGAGACGGCGAGCGACGCCCACCCCGGCGCCTGCGTCGGAGTCTGCCGGGGCCCCGGCGGCTGGCAGCGAGGGGACTCCCCGTTCCGCCATTGTCTCCGCCGGGACCGTGGTGGCGGTCGCCGAGGCGTCCAGCTCGGCCCACGGATCCTCGCCTTCCTCCGGGGCATCGGTGTCGACGGGCTGCTCGCCGCCCTCCACGAGCCGGACGATCCGCTCGAGCACCGCCTCGCGATCGCGATACCAGTCGGCGGATAGGAGCAGCGCGACCTGCCAGTCGAACGCTCGCAGGAGCGAGGGGCGCATCAGGTCCCGCTCGAGGAGGTCCTCCTGCCGGTAGTGCGCTTCCGAGTCGATCAGGAGGCCGAGCCGGTGGCGAGCGTCGCCGTGCCGGCGCACGGCCAGATCGCAGCGGAAGTGGGACATGCCGACGCCCTCCTCCACGGCGTAGCCCCGGGCGACCAGCGCCTCGGCGAGCTGTCGGGACATCACGTGCCGGTGAGGCTCGACGTCCGGCTCCCTCGAGCGTCCCGCCAGACCGCGAGCTCCCGCAGGACGCGCCGGGCCCCTGCCGCGTCGCCCGCGGAGGCGCACTCGGCGTAGCGGAGGTAGCTCTTCAGGCAGTTGGCCCCGTCGTTGTAGTCGTTGGTGATGTCCGAGTGCCGGATGGAGGCGACGATGGCCATGTGGTGCTTCGCCCGGGAGAAGGCGACGTTGAGCCGCTTCTCGCCGCCGCTCTGGTTGATCGGGCCGAAGTTCATCCGCATCTTCCCGTCGGGGCCGCGGCCGTAGCAGACGCTCAGGATCACGACGTCCCGCTCGTCGCCCTGGATGTTCTCGAGGTTCTTGACGAGCAGCCCGACGAACTGGCCGTCCTCCTCGCGCTCGTACTCCGCGTCGAGCCGCTCGGCGAAGCCCTCGTCCTCCGCGGCGAGCGCCGCCAGCGCGCTCTCGATCTCCCCCTGCTGCGCCTCCGAGAAGGCGACGATGCCGATGCGTCGGCCGCTTCGGATCCGCGAGCAGCCCCCGAACCAGCTGGGCGATGTAGGCGGCCTCCGCGCGGTTGCGCCGGTTGTCGTAGATGCCGCCTTCCACGAAGTGGAAGCTGAGTGGACGGCCGAGGAGCTTCGCCGACGTTGGCGTCTCCGTCCGCCGTGGTCCGCGCGACGATCTCCGCGCCAGCCTCGGCGCCGGCGATCGCGCTCTCGGGCACCGTCAGCAGCCGGCCCTGGTAGAACGCCCAGTTGGAGAAGCTGATCAGCGACTCCGATCGGCTGCGGTAGTGCCAGCCGAGCATCCGGGACGGCAGGTTCTTGCGCGGCGTGGTTCAGGAAGCTGTTGCGGAGAGGTCGTACTCGAAGACCTGCTCGTCCTCCTCGACGCGGCAGCCCCTCCTCGTCCTCGCTCGTCGGCGCGGCGCGAGAAGAAGTCGGTCGGCGGCAGCTGCATCTCGTCGCCCACGACGATCGCCTGCGGCGCCCGGAAGAGGGAGGGCACCGCCTCCTCCAGCGTGATCTGGCTCGCCTCGTCGAAGATGACGACGTCGAAGTGCGTCGGCGTCGCAGCGGCAGCGTGTCGGAGACGCTCGAGCGGGCTCATCAGCCAGACCGGCTTGAGGTCGAGGACGACCGGGCCGGAGTCGCCCGCGACCAGGTCGCGGATCGACTTGTGGCGCATCACCTTGCCGAACTCGTGCTCCAGCTCGCGCCGCCCGCGGGAGTACGCGGCCTTGAACTCCTTCTGTTCGCGCGAGAGCTCCGCGGCGGGAAGGGAGGTGATCCGCACCTTCTCGAGGAACGCCTCGCGGGCCTGCTCGAGGACGGTCCCTGCGTTGGCCTCCTGCCAGAGGGCAGAGAGGCGCGCGAGCTGGGCGAGGTGTCGATCCCGCACTGCGCCGTCGAAGCGGTTGAGGAGCCGATCCGACTGGAGCTGCTCATCCACGCACCGCGAAACGAGCGCCGCCTCCAGCTGCCGCGGCGTGAGCGGTAGCGTCCGGAACGCGGTGGCGAGCTGCGCCGGCAGCCTCGCGAGGAGGCCGAGGACCTCCAGCGCGCCGCCGAGTCGCGGGAGCGCCCCCTCGATCGCCCGCAGCGCGTCGCCCAGCCGATCGAGCGGCTCCGCCTCGAATGCGGCCGCGAACTCCCCGAGCGTCGCCCTCAGCGCCCGGGCGGGCGGGAGGACGGCCGCCGCTGTGGCGACGCGCTCGGCGCACCGGTCCGACCGGAGCACCTCGTCGTGGAGCGCGGCGAGCGCTCGCGGGAGCTGCGCGACGCCGCGCCGCGCTGTCTCCACCTGCGCTGCGACCTCGTCGAGCGACTCCTCGACGCCCAGCGCCTCGCGCCCGGTCCGGTCGGCCGCGGCGACTGCGTCGCCGGCCTCGTACTCGGCCACGAGGGCCCGCAGCACCTGGGACCAGGTCGGGGTGATCGCGTGGCGCGCGAAGGCGTAGCGCGCTGTCAGCACCTTCCGCAGGCGCCACCAGGCGGGGCGGATGGGCGCCAGCCAGCTCCCCTCGAGCGCCGAGGCCTGCGCGAGGGCCGCGGCCGCCTCGTCGCGGGGGAGCTTCTCGGTCCAGTGGGTCGTCGCCGCCGTGCTGCGCGTGAGGGCTTCGCGGGCGGCGGCGAGCGCCTGACGAGCGCGCGCGAGGCGTCGGGAGGGCTCGCTCCGCTCCTCCAGGAGCGCAGCGAGATCCCGCCGCGCGAGCCACGCCACGCCGTCCGCCCACTCGCCGAGCGCGAGCGCGGCGTCGAGCGTTCGAGCGAGGGCCGGGTCGACGCCGGAGGCGGCCAGGGCCGCCCGGAGGGCCCCGAGCGCCTCGCTCGCGGCGGTGACGCCGGCGCCGACGAGCTGGGCCGGCCGGGCGTGGCCGACGACGGCAGGACCGAGCAGGCGGAGCGGGTGGTGCGCGAAGATCGCGTCCGGCTGCAGGTCCGCGACGGCGGCGGTGAGCCCGGCCACCGCCTCCGCGTGGGCGACCCAGTCGGCGTAGTTGGGGAGCCCATCCCGTGCGGGCGCGCCGAGGGCGGGGAGCTCGTCCACGAGCTCGAGCGCGCGCTCGAACGCGGCCCGGAGCGGGACGCCGGCCGTGGCGGGCGCCGCGCGCATGGCGCGATCGAACGCCTCGAGCGGCTCGAGCTCCCGGCGGATCCCGTCGAGCAGCGCGGCGCGCCGGATCCGCCAGGTGCGGGGGTTCGCGGCCGGCTCGGCCAGGAGCCGCTCGTAGGTCGCCTTGAGGTCCTGGAGGAAGGGCTTCTTGTCGGCCTGCGAGTCGTGGATCAGGCAGCAGAGCGAGTCGAGCCCCTGCTGACGCAGCCGTGCATAGACGACGTCGATCGCGGCGCGCTTCTCGCAGACGAAGAGGACGCGCTTCCCTCGCACGACGTAGTCGGCGACGAGGTTGGTGATGGTCTGCGACTTCCCGGTGCCGGGCGGTCCCTGGATGATGTAGCTGGCCCCCGCGCGCGCGAGGGCGATGGCCGAGGCCTGCGTGGGATCACACGAGACGACGGGGTAGCGCTCGGGGAGCGGCGACGTGCGCGGGGCCTCCCACTCCACGGGGCGTGGCGCCAGGGAGAAGACCGCGTCGAACGCCTCGTTCCCCGCGTCGCCCTCGAGGAGCTGCGCGTAGTCGCGGACCAGGGTCATCTTCCGGTACTTGAAGTTGCCCAGCGTCACCCGGCACAGGTCGAAGTCCCAGTGGTACGGGTTGTCGTCGCTCGCCTCGCGGAGGGCGTAGAAGCTCGCCTCGCGGGTCGCGACGGCCTGCTCCTCGGGCGCGGGAGGGGCCGCCCAGCTTCGCGGCGCGGGGCGCTCCTGGAGGATCTCCCGGAGGTGCGTCGGACGGGCGCGCACGCGCGCGCGGAAGAGCGCGAGCCCGAGCGGGTGGAAGTTGGCGGGGTCGTAGCTGTAGTCGACCTCCAGGAAGCTCCGGATGCCGCGCCCCGCCAGCCGCGCGGAGCGCCGGTACCGATCGAGCCGCCGGCGGGCGAGGTCGTGGATGAGGTCGATCCGGGGGCGCTGGATCTTCCGGAGCGTCACCCCGGGCTCGCTCACCGCGATGCGCGCCGCCAGCTCCTCGTACAGGGCGTCGAGGCTGCCCTCGGAGAGGTCGATCGTCTCGGGAAGCGCTATCCCATAGAGCTGCGCGAAGAGGTGGCGGACCACCGGGTTGACCTCGGCCTCCGTGCCGAGCGGCTGGAGCCACCAGGAGTCCCGGACCCCCTTCTTCTTGACGAGCCGGACCGGCAGCAGGACGAGCGGCGAGTCGTAGTGGTCGGGAGGGTCCTCCTTCAGGTTGGCCCAGCGCAGGAAGCAGATCGCGAGCCGGAGCTGCTCGAAGCCGAACTCGGCCGCGTCCCGCGCGGCGTCGGTCCGGACCCGGTCGAGGACGCTCGGGAGGTAGAGCTGCTCGGCGAAGTCGAGGTGTCCGTTGAGCGAGACCGGCTCCCCCGAGGAGAGGGCGCCCGCGAAGCTGCCGGACCAGGTGAGGATCTGCTCGGGCTGGACGTGCTGGACGTCGAACGCGAGCGGCACCGACGCGTGCGTCAGGTTGACGGACGACAGCGTCGCGCGGAAATGGAGGAGGCGATTCCGCCGGGAGAGCTCGAAGAGCCGCTCCCGGAGCTTGCCGAGGATTACGGGACGCCGGGCGCGGCCGCCGGCGGTCGCCTCGGCGCTCGCGAGGTCGAAGTCGAAGTCCACGCCCTGGTCGCGGTAATGCTCCAGGTTGTGCACCAGCGTCGCGAGCTCCTGAGGCCGATCGCGCCGCCCCAGCTCCGTCATCTTCACGATCGCCTTGGCGAGGACGGGGTGGAGCCCGGGCCGCAGGGCGAAGAGGTTCCGCCGATGCGAGACGAAGGCCTCCAGGTCCGCGGGCTCCGCGAGGTCGAGGCCGCAGGCGAGGCTCGCCAGTACCTGCCCGAGGGAGAAGACGTCCGTGACGGGGTCGTGATGGCCGACGACGTGTTCCCAGCAGGCGTAGCCCGCCAGGTAGACCGGCCGCGTCAGCGGCTCGTCGCGCCCGCCCACCTCCAGATTCGCGACGCGCTCCCCGGCGCGCTCGACGTCGAGCGTTCGCCGCCGATCGCTGAGCACCTCGACCGTGCCCGCCGGACGGTCGAGCCGCCGCAGCTCCGCCGGCGCGCCGGAGGGGCGCTCCAGCGCGTCGTCGTGGAACCAGATGCGAGACCCCTCGACGTGCAGCGCCGAGACGCCGTCGAGCGGGGCGACCCTCCCGGTCGCGTGGGCGTCGACCACCTGTCGAGCCAGCGGGAGGAAGCTGGCGAGGACGTCGCCGGTGGAGAACCCACCACCGGCGAGCCGGCTGCGGAGGAACTCGTGGAAGGAGGTCATGGCGCCTCGCCCTCCGCGGCGCGGGCCACGATGGCGCCCGCCCCGGCCTCGAGCGCCTCCAGCTGCTTCCGCTTGAGCGACAGCTCCTTCGCGGCGAGCCTGCGGAAGCGCTCCCCGAGGGAGAGCTCGCCAGCGAGGAGCCAGGCCGCGGCCAGCGGCGCGTCCTCCAGATCCCGGTCGGCGGCCGCGAAGTCGAGGAGCACGTAGCACCAGTAGTCGAGGAGCTTCTCGTCGCCAGCCGCGAGCTCGCCCGCGAGCGCCGGATCCTCCGCCGTGGCCGGCTCGAGATCCTCGAAGAAGAGCCGGGCGTGGGCGAGCAGCGGGTCGGTCTGGAGCCACGACTGGGCGAAGGAAGGTCGCGATCAGGCGGCGCGTCAGGGCCGCGACGGAACGCTGGCCGAGCAGGTCGAGCTCGCCGAGGGCGGGGGGCCCCTCGATCACGCTCCGCACCTCGTCCGGGGCGCGCGAGGGGAGCTCGGACCAGAGCTGGAGGGCGCGAGCCCGGACGAAGGTCTCCGGGTGGCTGACGCCGGAGGAGCGGGGGCTCCCCTTGCGGAAGATCTCGTCGGCCTGCCGTAGGAAGCTCTCGGCCGACGCCTCGCCGATCCCGGTCTCGATCTTCACGAGCGCGGAGACCGCGGCCGCGAGGTCACCGCAGGCGAGCTCCGCCCCGCGATCGCAGTAGACCTCGGTGTAGAGGCCGAACCGGCGCGCGGTCTCGACGTGGGCCGGCTCGACGGCCTCGTCATTGACCATCGCCTGGAGGATCTGCGACGCGACGCGGAACCCCTCCCAGCGCTCCAGCAGGACGAAGTGGGAGAGCTCGTGCCCCAGGACGGCGCGGAGCTCAGCCGGGGTGAGGCGATCGGTGACCGGTCCGTGGAGGACGACGTGGGGCTCGCCGGGGAGGTAGGCGAGCGAGGCGTTGAGGGAGGTCGATCCTTGCGCCTGGTAGAGGGTGATGGGCGAGGTGAGCCCGAGCTTCGCCGCGACCTCCCGGGCCGCGGCGTGGAGCGCGGCGTGTGCGTCCGCGTCGAGCCGATAGGTCGACTTGAGGAGCTCGAGCCGGACAGCGTCCGCCTGCTCGCCCCGGAGCGCCTCGGCGGAGAACCACTTCCAGAGCTCGACCTCCTGCGCCTCGAGGTGGCGGACGACCTCCAGGTGGTACCGGAGCGGCTCGACGGGTAGCGGAGGGACGGGGGTCATCGACGGGAGGCGCTCCGCTGCGCCGGGAGGGCGCACGATCCGCGACACTCTAGCGCGGGGACGCGGCGAGGACACGCACGTCGAGCCCGTAGCATCGGGGCCCTCGCGAAGGGTCGCTCGACCGTCACGGTCGAGGGGGGGACGCACAACCCGATGGCGCCCGGCGTTGGGGATCCGCATCACGGGCGGCGGCTGCGAATGACCGCCCCGACGACCGCCAGCGCGAACCCCGTGTAGAGGAACGCGGGGCCTTCATGCCTCAGTCCCCGGCGGGAACGCATCGCCCACGACCGCCTCGGCCTCCGCGAGCCACCCCTGTCTCTCGCTGGCCGTGCTGGTGACGACCACCGAGAACATCCGGCGGCGAACGTCCTTCACGCCGCAGAGGTCGAAGACGCAGCGCTTCCAGATCGCGTCGAGCGGGTCGCCGAAGTCCGCCCGCTCCCGGGCCGCGGGCGTGTTGGAGGTGTTCAGGATCACGGCGGTCTTCGCGCGCAGGAGCCCGACCGGCACCCCTTCGCCCGAGTCGCCCTCCTGGAACTCGTAGGCGACACCTGGCCGAACGACGCGATCGATCCAGCCGGTGAGGATCGCAGGGGGCTGGCCCCACCAGTTCGGGTGGACGACGACGATTCCGTCCGCCGAGGCGAGGTCGTCGGCGTGGCTCCGAAGCCAGCCAGGGAGCGGGGCGTCCTTCGGGATCTCGGGTCCCGGAAGGATCGGGTCGAAGCCCTCGGCGTAGAGATCGCGCAGCGTGACGTCGTGCCCACATCGCCGTGCCGCGCGGGACGCGGCGTCGGCGAGCGCGTGATCGAGGCTGGCGCGGTCGGGGTGGGCGAGAAGGATGAGGATCTTCATGGCGGGCTCGGCGACGCGTTCATGACTCATCGCCGCATGGGATGGCTTGGCGGGGAAGCGGCTGGAGCGTTGACGTCGCTCCTCGCCGCGACCTCGCGGGCACCCGTGCGGTCCGCGCCGGCCACCCGCGGCGCACCTATACTCCGTCCGCCGTCACTCGCATCGGAGGCCCCCAATGGAGACTCGCAAGCTCGGCTCCAGGGACTCACCGTCTCCGCGCTCGGCCTCGGCTGCATGGGGATGAGCGAGTTCTACGGCCCGGCCGACGAGGCCGAGTCGATCGCGACGATCCACCGCGCGCTCGAGCTCGGCGTCACCTTCCTCGACACCGCCGACATGTACGGCCCGTTCACCAACGAGGAGCTGGTCGGCCGCGCGATCGCGGGACCGGCGCGACCGGGTCGTCCTCGCCACCAAGTTCGGCAACGTGCGCGGCGCCGACGGCACGCTTCGTCGGGCATCGACGGCACGCCCGGAGTACGTGCGCGAGGCGTGCGACGCCTCGCTGCAGCGGCTCGGCGTCGACCACATCGACCTCTACTACCAGCACCGCGTCGACCCGACGGTCCCGATCGAGGAGACGGTCGGCGCGATGGCGGAGCTGGTGCGGGCGGGCAAGGTGCGCTACCTCGGGCTCGTCCGAGGCCGGCGCCGGACGACGATCCGCCGCGCCCACGCCGTCCACCCGATCGCGCGCGCTGCAGACCGAGTACTCGCTGTGGAGCCGCGATCCCGAGGACGAGGTCCTCGCCGACCGTGCCGCGAGCTCGGCATCGGCTTCGTCGCCTACAGCCCGCTCGGGCGCGGCTTCCTCACGGGGACGATCCGTTCCGCTCGACGACCTCGCCGCCGACGACTGCCGCCGGATGAACCCGCGCTTCCAGGGCGACAACTTGAAGGCGAACCTCGCGCTCGTCGCCCGCGTCGAGGCGCTCGCCGCGGAGAAGGGGATCACCGCGGCCCAGCTCGCGCTCGCGTGGGTGCTGGCGCGCGGCGAGGACGTCGTGCCCGATCCCGGGCACCCGGCGAACGGGCGCGGCTGGAGGAGAACGCCGCGGCCGCGACGGTGACGCTCACGGCCGACGACCTCGCGAAGCTCGACGTGGTCGCGCCGCCCGGCGCCGCCGCCGGCACGCGCTACCCGGAGGCGGGCATGAAGACGGTGGGGATCTAGCTCGTCAGCCGCGCAGGCGCCAGCCGGACCGGAGCAGGAGGTAGGGGCCGATCAGCGAGCCGAGGGCCAGGAACGCCACCAGCGCCGCGCTGGCGGCCGGCGGTGCGTCGGAGATGCCCAGCATCCCGAAGCGGACGGCGTCCACCATGTAGAAGACCGGGTTGGCCCGGGTGAAGGGCTCGAGCGCAGGCGGCAGGGCGCGAGCCGAGTAGAAGACCCCGCCCAGGAAGGTGAGCGGCAGGATGAAGAAGGTCGGGAAGAAGTTCACCTGCTCGAAGGTCTGGGCCCATATGGCAGAGGCCACCCCCAGCCCGGCGAAGATCACCGCCACCAGGACCAGCATGGCGAGCGTCAGGACCGGGTGGGCCACCTCGAAGCCGGTGAAGAGCCCCGCCACCAGCCAGGTGACGAGGCCGATGAGCAGGCCCCTCACCACCGCCGCCCCGACGAAGCCAGCCAGGATCTCCCAGTAGGCCAGCGGCGAGACGAGCAGGTCGACGATGGTCCCCTGCAGCTTCATGACGAAGAGCGAGGAGGCGCTGTTGAGATAGGCGTTCTGCACCACCCCCATGACCACCAGCCCCGGCACGATGAAGCGTGCGTAGGGCACGCCGTCCACGGCGCGGAGCTGGTGGCCGATGGACCAGCCAAACACCAGGAAGTAGAGCGTGGTGGTGACCAATGGTGACGCAAGCGTCTGGCCCGGCACCCGGAGGAAGCGGCGCACCTCCTTGACGAGGAGCGTGCGCAGGCCGAGCGAGATCACGGCGGCCCCTCCTGCTTCCTGCCAACCAGCTCGACGTAGACGTCCTCCAGGGAGCGATCGCCGTGGCGCCGGAGCAGCGCGGCCTTCTCCTCCACCAACAGGAGGCGGCCATGGTCGATGATGCCGATCCGATCGGCGAGCGCCTCGGCCTCCTCCAGATAGTGGGTCGTGAGGACGACCGTGGTTCCGCGCTCGCGGAGGGTCCTCACGTAGGCCCAGAGGGCACGCCGCTGCTCGACGTCAACCCCGGCGGTGGGCTCGTCGAGGAAGAGCACCCTGGGGTCGTGGACCAGCGCCTTCGCGATGAGGAGGCGGCGCCTCATGCCGCCCGACAGGTGGCGGCAGCTCACGTCGCGCTTCTGCAGCAGGTCGAGGGCGCCGAGGATCTCCTCGACCCTGGAGTCGGCCAGCCGCAGGTCGAAGTAGCCGGCCTGGAAGCGCAGGGACTCCTCCACCGTGAAGAACGGGTCGAAGTTGATCTCCTGCGGCACCAGGCCGACCGCCCGGCGGGTGAAGCGATAGTCCTTCACCACGTCGCGCCCCAGCACGGTGGCCGTGCCGGCAGTGGCGCGGACCAGGCCGGCCACGATGGAGATGAGCGTGGTCTTGCCAGCGCCGTTGGGGCCGAGCAGGCCGAAGATCTCGCCCGGCGCGATGTCGAGGTCCACGCCGCCCAGCGCCGTGAGCTGGCCATACTCCTTCATCAGCCCGCGGAGCTGCACCACCGGCGCGGCGACGGTGGGGAGCTCCGTCGACGGGTTCGCGGGCCACGGGGCAGCGGTGAAGGGACGGGGCGGGGCGGACACGGGCAGGAATCTAACCGAGGCGCGGGCGACGTGCAGGCGCGACCGCGCCGCTCGTGCCGCGGGGTCACGCTCCGCGCAGGTCACGAGCGTGGAGGCCGCACTTCGATCACGGGCCCGCGGCCGACGACGGGGAAGTCGTTCCAGTGATCATCTCGGAACGCGTCCCCAGAGAAGCGAAGGAAGAGCGGACCGGAGATCGACCCGGTGTCGGACCGGTGAAGCGCAGCCGCATCGGTTCGCACCGCGAACGACGCCACACGCCTCTCTCCGAAACTCCGCCATCGGCTCGCATGCTACGGCGTTACATTGCTGCCGGCCACCACCGGGTCGGCTCCTGCCGAAACGGATCGCGTGCGAGGAAGTGAGGCCACGATGACCGAGCAAGAACACCTGTCGATGACCCGTCCTTGGCGCGAAATCGAGGAATGCTTCAGGTGCATGGCGAACGCGGGGCTGGCGTTCAGCGCGATGCTCCAGCTCGTAAGGGCAATCATGGGCTCGCGGTATGTGCACGGGCTTCACGCGTGGACGTCGATGCACACCCTGTGCCTCGTTCAGCAGCCAGCCCCGTATCGCCCCGACCTGCCGCACCTCCGGATCTCGCCGCAGGCCGACGGACAGCTTGAGTTTCGATTCGTCGACACAGCGGTTCCTGGGCGGCAGTGGCACCGAACCGTCGACGGCGACCGTGCCTTCGATCGGCTCACCCGGTTCCTCGAACAACTTCACTGGTTCTACTGACGAGGGCGGCGTCGGCGAATCCGGGCGCTGCTGCTACTCTCGCCGAGTCGAATCCCCATCACCCAGAAGGGCTCGCGCCGATCGATCCGCTGGCCGTGCCGCTGCCGCACGGCACCGAGGTGACGACCCGCGTCGAGCGGACGCTCGGGGACCGCCGCATCCCGCAGGGGGGCGTCGGGCGAGTCGTCGCGATCCGCGACGACGGCTTCGACGTCCAGGTCACCGGCGTCGGCGTCGTCCGGTACGCGCGCGAGGAGCTCCTGCCGCGTCGCCCAGGACAGGTGAGATTCGCGGAGCAGCGTGCCGCAGACTGGGACGCCCTGCGGCCGTGCGTAGTCCTCGAGGCCACGGTCGGGTCGCGCGCATGGGGGCTCGCCGACGAAGGCTCGGACACCGACCTGCGTGGCGTGTTCGTCCTGCCGTTTCCCTGGACGGTCGGGCTCGTCGACCCACCCGGCACGCTCACGAGCGCCGACGGGAGCATCACCTACTGGGAGCACCGGAAGGCGATCCTGCAGGCGGTCCGCGCGGACCCGAACACCCTCGAGCTCCTCTTCGTCCACACGGTGCGCCCGACCGATCCGATCGGCGAGTGGCTCCTCGAGGCCCGCGACGCGTTCGTGTCGGTGGACTTGTTCGGGAGCTTCGGCCGGTATGCGGTCAGCCAGCTCGGGAAGCTCTCGCGGTCGGCGCGCCTCGCGGAACACCGGGGGCTGGTCCTGGACTGGCTCAAGGAGGATCCGCCCCCCGGGCTCGACGCGGTCGCCGCGCGGCTCGCTGCCATCTCGCCGAGGCCCGCGCCGACGCCGGCGGACGGCCTCCTTGCGGCGAGGGAGTACGTGAAGCAGCTCTACCGCTCGCTCTTCGACCAGGGGCTGCTGGACGCGAACGACTTCACTGCGCTCGTCCGATATGCACGGGGAGGTGGGAAGCAGCCAGAGCCCGCTCGCGAGCTCCGGCCGAAGAACGCCTACAACCTCCTGCGGCTCATCCACGTCGCCACGGGATGGCTTCGGACCGGGCGCCCGGAGCTCGAGATGAAGGGGGCCGTCCGCGACCGCCTTCTCGAGATCAAGAAGGGCGCTGTCGATCTCGACTCGGTGCTCGCGGAGGCGGAGCGGCTCGTTCCGGCGCTCGAGGCCGCGCGAGACGCCTCCACGCTTCCGAAGCGTCCCGACCTCGCCCGCGCCGACGCGCTCCTGCGCACGATCGGGGAGGAGGTCGCCCGGCGACGGGTCGAGCGCACGCCTGGTCCGTTCGGCGTCGACGCGACGCCACCCCCAGAGCTGCGCGAGGTGTCCACGTGAGCGACGTCCTCGATCCCAGGCAGCGGGCCGTCGCAGATCGGGCGCTCGACGAGGAGTCGGCCGCCCGGCGCCATCTCGTCGTCGCCCTCTCCGGCCGGCACGCACGCGCTCCTCACTGGCCAGATCGAGACGGACGTCACGCTCCTGCTCGACGAGCACGGCTTCGCAGCAGCGCGTGAGCTCGTGGAAGCGAAGCGGCGCGGGGAGCGGACGGAGCTAGCGCCCGAGGTCGCGGAGCGGTGGCGAAGGGAGGTCGGCCGCGCCTTCGACGTCCTCGATGCCGCCCTGTCCCACACGGTGCTCCCCGAGGAGCCTCCCAACGTCGCCGAGATTGAGGCGTGGCTGGTGGAGCTGAGGCGGCGAGGCTTCAATAGCCTTAGCTGAACATCTCGCCATCTTATCCATAGGGATACACGCGCCGCCATTCCCTGCCGTCCGCCCCAACGAATCCGGAGTGTTAGCTGCCGCGGCCCGCTGGCACGCCGGCTGCTTTCTCCGTCTGCGTCGCACGCGTCCGCCGCTCGGCCCGAATCAGCGGGCCGAGCGGCGGCGGGGACGGAGGGAACGTCATGGCCAACAAGTCGCTCTTCAGCTCGATCGCCGGGAAGCTCCTGCCGCGCGCCGCCGCCGTCAACGAGGCGGGCGGCCGGGCCTACGCGCGCTCGCCGAAGGGCGCGCTCGCGCAGTACGCCGCGACCGGCTGCCTGAACGGGACCTTCTACGCCTCCGCCGGCGAGCAGCTCGAGAAGGTGCTCGCCCTCGCCGCCGACGTCGACGCCGACTTCGTGGCGAAGACGGCCGTCTACGCCCGCGAGCGGGCCTTCATGAAGGACATGCCGGCGCTCCTGCTCGCCCACCTCTCGGCGCGCGCGCCGGACGCCTTCGCCGCGGCCTTCCCGCGCGTCGTCACCGACGCCCGGATGCTCCGCACCTTCGTGCAGATCGTCCGGTCCGGCGTCGTCGGGCGCAAGTCGCTCGGCTCGCGGCCGAAGCGGCTCGTCCGCGAGTGGCTCGCGGCGCGCGACGGCGACCAGCTCTTCCGCGCTTCGGTCGGCCAGGACCCGTCGCTGGCGGACGTCGTGAAGATGGTCCACCCGAAGCCGGCCACCGCCGAGCGCCGCGCCTTCTACGGCTACCTGCTCGGGCGGGCCCACGACGCGCAGCTGCTGCCGGCCGTCGTGAGGGCCTACGAGGCCTTCAAGGCGGGCGCGACGGCCGAGGTGCCGGACGTCCCGTTCCTCATCCTCACGGCGCTGCCGCTCGGGCGCCAGGAGTGGGCGGCCATCGCGCGCCGGCGAGCTGGCAGACGATCGCGGATGAACCTGGCCACCTTCGCGCGGCACGGTGTCTTCGAGGAGGAGGGGGTGACCGAGGCGATCGCGGCGAAGCTGCGCGACCGCCGAGGCCATCCGCCGGGCGCGGGTCTTCCCGTACCAGCTCCTCGCGGCCTGGACGATGGCGAGCGACGTGCCGCGGCGCGGTGAAGGAGGCGCTCGGCGACGCGATGGAGATCGCCACGGCAGCAACGTGCCGGCGGTGGACGGGCAAGGTCTACGTCTGCCCGGACACCTCCGGCTCGATGAGCTCGCCGGTGACCGGTCACCGCCGGGGCGCGACGACGAAGGTGACCTGCCTCGACGTGGCGGCGCTCGTGACGGCGGCGCTCCTCCGCAAGAACCCGGACGGCGGAGGTGCTGCCGTTCGCGGAGGGCGTGAAGCAGGCGCGGCTCGAACCCGCGCGACACGGTGACGACCAACGCCGCGGCGCTCGCGGCGCTCGGCGGCGGCGGCACCAACTGCAGCGCGCCGCTCGCGGAGCTGAACCGGCGCGGGCGAAGGGAGACCTGGTGATCTACGTGTCGGACAACGAGTCCTGGATCGACGTCCGGCGCGGGGCGCGGCACGGCGACGATGAAGGAGTGGTCGCGCGTTCAAGGCGCGCAACCCGGGCGCCAGGCTGGTCTGCATCGACCTGCAGCCGCTACGGCGACCACGCAGGCCGCGGACCGGCGACGACGTCCTCAACGTCGGCGGCTTCTCGGACCAGGTGTTCGAGGTCATCGCCGCGTTCCGGCGCGACGGGCTCGGCGACGCGGAGCACTGGGCGAAGGTCATCGAGGAGGTGAAGGTCTGAGATGCGTGAGCGCGCGGATGCCGGCCGGGACATCGGATCATCGGTCCGGATCGCCCCGGCCGAGGGAGCTACACTCGCTAGGAATGATAACGTCTCTCGGCGAAGTCCTCGTCGGCTCCCTTCGCAGTCGTATCGGTTCGCTGGATGGACGAAGCGCCGGATGCAGCCGGGACTACACTCATACGTGCCGGGTCGCAGGTTCGAATCCTGCCGCGGGGACCGTTACCCCGGGTAGCTCAGCCGGCAGAGCAGGACATGTCTCGGCACCACCTCGCCGGCGGTCCGTCCGTTCACCATCGGAACCGGACGGCCGCGACGGAGCGCCGGATGCTGCCGGGACTACATGGTCCTTCGCCGGGTTCGAGTCCCTGGCGCGGGCGCAGCCATGTGCCCCGCGAGCTCAGCTGGCCGCGCAGTCCGTCTCGGCGCCCACTCGCCGGCGCTCCGTCGTCCCGCGCGAGCCGTCCGCCCTCACCCGCCGGCCTCGCCCGCCACGTCCTTCCACGCCAGCCCGTAGCGCGCCAGGTACTTCCGCAGCCGGTCGGCGTCGTTGGAGGAGCTCTTCTTCGTCCGCGACACCGCGAAGAGCGTTCGCCCCGCGTCCGAGAGCGACCGCGCGCTCCGGCAGACGCGCAGCACCTCCTCGAGCTGGACCCGGTCGAACGGATCGACCTCCGCTGCGCGCGCACGCCGAGCAGCTCGTCCACCAGCCCGCCACCGGGTGGCGACCCGTCGCGCCGCCACGCCTCGCGCAGCCGGGCGATCTCCTCGTCGACGATCTCCCCGGTGATCCGGCCGCCCGAGGCGAGCGTCGACATCCGGCGGACGGCCGCGTTGAAGTCCCGGAAGTTGCCGGTCCAGAGCGCGTCGCGCCCGCCCGCGAAGGCGAGGAACCGCTCGCGCGCCTCGCGGCTGAAGGTCACCGCCTCGCCGCTCGCCTGGGCCCAGCGGTCGAGCTCGTACTCGAGGTTCGGCGCGATGTCCTCCGGCCGATCGCGAAGCCCGGGGAGCCGGAACGCCCAGAGGTCGATGCGGGCGAGCAGGTCCTCGCGGAAGCGCCCCTGCTCCACGTCGCGGCGCAGGTCGCGGTTGGTGCCGGCGATGAGCTGGAAGTCGCTCCGGACCTCGCGGTCCGAGCCGACCGGGAAGAAGGCCTTCTCCTCGACGGCGCGCAGCAGCATCGCCTGCTCGTCGGACCCGAGCTCGCCGATCTCGTCGAGGAAGAGGATGCCGCCGTCCGCCTTGCGAAGGAGCCCCGGCCGGTCGCCGACGCGCGCCGGTGAAGGCCCCCTTCACGTGGCCGAAGAGGGCGCTCATGGCGCCGTCGCCGCGTAGCGTGGCGCAGTTGACCTCCACGAACTCCCCGGCCACCTGGCGTCGCGCCCTTCTTCAGCTCGTAGATCCGCCGCGCGAGCTGCGACTTGCCGGCGCCGGTCGGCCCCATGAGCAGCAGCGGATCCCGCGAGCGGATCGCCACCTGCTCGATCCGCTCGATGAGCGCGGTTGAAGGCGGCGTTGCGGGTGTCGATGCCGGACTTGAGGAAGGAGAGCCCCTCCTTCTGCTCGCGACGGAAGCGGGCGGCGATCCGGTCGTACTTGGAGAGGTCGAGGTCGATGATCGCGTAGGTCCCCGCCACTCCAGTCTGCCCGCGGGTCGGCGGCGAGGTCTGGAGGAGCCGCGCCGGGATGTGGTGCGCCTCGGCGAGGAGGAACATCGAGATCTGCGCGATGTGGGTGCCGGTCGTGATGTGGACGAAGTAGTCCTCCTTCTCGGGCGCCCACGGGTAGGCGCGCGCGAAGTCGAAGAGCGAGCCGTAGACCTCCTCGAGGTCCCAGGCGTCCTCGAACTCGAGCTCCCGGTGGACCACCTCGGTCTCGGGGGAGACCTGCCGGATGTCGTCGGTGACCCGCTTGGCGAGGGAGGCGTAGCGCCGGGAGGAGAGGAGCTCCAGCCGGTCCACGAGCAGGTCCTCGTGCTGGCAGAGCGCGACGGTGGGGCGCCAGCGGTCCCAGCGCTGCGACTGCTTGCCCAGGTCGAGCGTGGTGCCGAGGAGCCCGATGACGACCTTCTTGCGGCGAGCCATATCCCAAGGACTAGCAGCACTATCTGACGAGATAAAGGCGCGCGCGACGGCTCCGACGGACCCGCGAAACTCCTCGTAGAATCCGCCGGCGACGCTGGCACGCCGGCTGCTCTGGTGAACGGGCATGGAGAACGCGATGACGACCCAGAGCGAGCGCACCCACGAGATCGAGAACGTCCCCGGCGGAGTCCCCGTGCGGTCCTGGACCGTCGGCGTCCCGTTCGAGGAGAAGGCGCGCGAGCAGGTCCGTCGCGTCGCCTCCCTCCCGTTCGTCTACAAGTGGGTCGCGGTGATGCCCGACGTCCACGCGGGGCTCGGTGCGACGGTGGGGAGCGTCATCGCGACGACCGGCGCAGTGATGCCGTCGGCGGTCGGCGTCGACATCGGCTGCGGGATGATGGCGGTCCGGACGACGCTGCGCGCGTCGCGACCTTCCTGCTGATCTCAAGCCCGCTGCGTGACGCCATCGAGCGCGCGGTGCCGCACGGCCGCACCAACCATGGCGGCCGTGGCGACAAGGGTGCGTGGGGCAATCCGCCGGCGCCGGTGCGCGGGGCCTGGGCGAAGCTCGAGGCCGGGTACCGGGCCATCGTCGCGAAGTACCCGAAGATCGACCGCGGCCCGACGATCGAGCAGCTCGGAACGCTCGGCACCGGAAACCACTTCATCGAGCTCTGCCTCGACGAGGCCGACCAGGTCTGGGTGATGCTCCACTCCGGCTCGCGCGGCGTCGGGAACCGGATCGGGACCGACTTCGTGGCGCTGGCGAAGCGCGAGGCGCGGCGCTGGTTCCTCGACCTTCCGGATCCCGACCTGGCCTGGTTGCCGGAGGGAACCGATCAGTTCGAGGACTACCTGCACGCCGCGACGTGGGCGCAGGAGTACGCGGCGACGAACCGGGAGCTGATGCTCGACGCGATCGTCTCGGCGCTGGCGCGCTCGGGTCACCTGCCGGCCTTCGAGCTGGAGGGCGAGCGGGTCAACTGCCACCACAACTACGTCGCGCGGGAGAGCCACTTCGGGAAGAACGTCCTCGTGACGCGGAAGGGGGCGGTGCGCGCGCGGCTCGGCGACGCCGGGATCATTCCGGGCTCCATGGGCGCCCGCTCGTTCATCATCCGCGGCCTCGGGAACGCCGAGTCGTTCACGAGCTGCAGCCACGGCGCGGGGCGCGCGATGTCCCGCACCGCGGCGAAGAAGGCGTTCACGCTCGACGACCACGTCCGCGCGACGGCGGGGATCGAGTGCCGCAAGGACGCCGACGTGATCGACGAGACGCCGGGCGCGTACAAGTCGATCGACGCGGTGATGAACGCGCAGCGGGACCTTGTCGAGGTCCTCCACACGCTGCGCCAGGTCGTCTGCGTGAAGGGGTAGCCATGGCGATGATCGAGATCGACGGCGCGAACGGGGAGGGGGGCGGGCAGGTCCTGCGCTCGGCGCTCGCCCTCTCCCTGGTCACCGGGACGCCGTTCCGGATCGTGAACATCCGCGCCGGGCGCAAGCGCCCCGGCCTCATGCGCCAGCACCTCACCGCCGTGCAGGCCGCGGCGACGGTGGGCCAGGCTCACGTGAAGGGTGCGGACATCGGGGCGCGCGACCTCACCTTCGAGCCCGGACCGGTTCGGAGCGGCGACTTCCGCTTCTCGGTTGGGACCGCGGGGAGCGCGACGCTCGTCTTCCAGACGATCTTCCCAGCGCTCGCGCTCTCGAAGGGTTACTCGACCGTCACGGTCGAGGGTGGGACGCACAACCCGATGGCGCCGCCCTTCGACTTCCTCGCGCGCGCGTTCCTCCCGCTCGTCGCCCGGATGGGGCCGCGCTGCACCGCGACGCTCGAGCAGCCCGGGTTCTACCCGGCCGGTGGAGGCCGGTTCGCCGTCGCCATCGAGGCCGCGCCCGCGTTCGGGCGACTCGAGCTCGTCGAGCGAGGCGAGCTCCGTGCGCGCAAGGCGACCGCCGTCGTGGCGCTCCTCCCGAGGACGATCGCCGAGCGGGAGCTGAAGGCGGTCCGCGAGCGGCTCGGGTGGGACGAGTCCACCTGCCACGTCGAGTCGGTCGCGAAGGCAGTGGGCCCGGGCAACGTGGTCTGCGTGGAGCTCGAGAGCGCCAACGTGACTGAGCTCTTCACCGGCTTCGGCGAGAGGGGAGTCTCGGCCGAGCAGGTGGGGGCGCGGGTCGCCGGGGAGGCGGCGGCGTACCTGGCGGCAGGGGTCCCGGTGGGAAGCCACCTCGCCGACCAGCTCCTCCTGCCGATGGCGCTCGGCGGCGGCGGGCGGTTCCGCACCACGAAGCCGACGGGCCACACGCGGACGCACGTCGAGCTGCTCCGGACCTTCCTGGGCTCGGAGATCCAGGCGAGCGAGGTCGGGGAGGACGCCTGGGAGATCGAGGTTCCGGCGCGGCGCTGATCGACGAGTCTTCCAGGGGGATCATCATGTTCACGCGCGAAAGGCTCGACGAGCTCCTCGACCTGCAGCGGCGCAGCTACGCCCTGCTTCGATGGGTCAACGCAAGGGTGCAGTCCGGAAGTTTGCGCCTGGGGGCCATGCACGGCTCACTCGACGCGGGCGCAGCCGCCGTCGAGTGGTTGCGGCGAAACGCGAGCGCGCTCCCCGTGGACGCGCGGCCGCCCGAGAGAGGGCTCGAGCCGCTCGCCCACCTCTTCGCCTCGTACCTGACGACCTCCTTCGTGCTCGCCTCGACGAAGCGGGTGAGCGACGGCTGCCCCTGCGGCTTCTGCACCTATCTAGTCGCGGTCCCCAACCTCAGGGCGCGCACGCCGTCCGGCGAGGACCGTCGGCTCGCCGAGCAGCTGAAGGTCGACTGCCTGGAGGAGCTGGCCGCCGAGGAGGGGCTGGCCCTCTTCCGGGCGGAGCTGGAGCCGCTGCTCGATCAGGCTACGCCGCTCAGCCGCGCCCTAGCGTTGCTCACCTGGACTCGCGAGCTCGACCGCCGCACACGCTTCCGCGGACAGGGACCCGCGGTGCTCGCGCTGTGGCGCGAGTTCGCCTGGAGGGGCGCGCGTCCCGACAGGAAGTTCGAGCTGTCGGTGGAAGAGATGCTCGAAGCGGAGAGGGTCGTTCGCACGGGGGTTCGAAGGCTCGGGCGTTGAGCTGGCCCAGGTCCGGGCGGGGGTTAGGAGCCCGAGGTTCATCCCGTCTGAACTTCCACTTCACTGCTCCCAGAGTAGACTCGCGCGTTGCCTGCTGACGAACCTTGAACCTTCGCCAATCTTTGGGAGAGTCATCGATGAGCCGAGCACACCGGTGGTCGGTCCTGCTCCCCCTGCTCTGGGCTGGCAGCGCCCTCGCCAACGGCGGCGGGTACTCCTTCGGCGTCTCATTCACCGGCAGCCTCGCGCCCTTCCAGGCGGTCGGTACGGAGAAGGTTCGCATCCTGGAGGAGAAGCTCGACATCGTCCTGCACCGCGCCGAGGCGGCGGTCGTCGTTCGATACGCGATGCAGAACCTCACGTCGGAGCCGGTCACCGTCCGGTTCGGATTCCCCGTGGAGGCGACGGCTCTCGCTGACGGCGAGGAGACGGGCTTCGAGGACCTCGACTCGCTGACTCCGGCGCAGCGTCGGCAGCGCCTGGTGCAGGGCATCCAGCAGTTGAAGGGCTACTCGGTCGCGCTCGACGGCGCGCCGGTAAAGTCCGTCTTCGAGGTGGAGCCGTTCGCGACGGGAAGAATCACCCCGTTTCCAGGCTCTGGCGCCCTGAAGAAGATCGCGGGCTGGATGGTTTCGGAGGTGACGTTTCCCACCTCAGCCAGCCTGAACATCGAGATCCGCTACTCGGCCGACTACATGGGCGACGTCATGTACGTCAGCGACGACACTCGCAAGTCGCCCCTGTCCTTCGTCTATCGCCTCTCCACGGGTGCCGTCTGGAATGGAAGCATCGGCAGGGGCACGGTCACGGTCACCGCCGACGGCACCCCCGCCGACGAAGTCGAGATCATCGCTCCCCGCGAGAGCTTCAAGCGCGACGGCGGTCGGTGGACTTGGACGTTCCAGGACCTCGAGCCGACGCTCGCGGACGACATCTCCATAAAGGCCGCCCCCGGCTACTTCAGGCAGGGCTTCGTGTACGAGGCCCTGATGGAGAAGGGCGTTCGAAGCTACCTGGAGCGAATGGGCGCTTGGGGTGAGGGGCATCAACGCTTCAAGGCGAGGGCGAGTTCCACTCTGGCCCCGGCGAAGGACCACGACTTCCGCGCGCGGCACCTCGCTGAGGCGGAGCCGGTGGCCCCGTGGTGCGACGGGGTCCCGGGCCTCGGAATCGGGGAGTGGGTAGAGCTCACCCCGACTAGACCGAGCCGGCTCCTCGCGCTCGAGATCACGCCTGGCTTCTGGTCACAGAAGAAGAAGGCGCTCTTCGAGGTGAACGCACGCCCCGCCCGCGTGGAAGTCCTCTTGAACGGTGAGCACCGCTTCACCGCCGAATTGGCTGACAAGCCCTACTCCCAGCTGATCCCGGTCATCGGCTACGACAAGCCGGTCACCGGTCTGAAGATCACGATCCTAGAGGTCCGCAGAGGGACGAAGTACGACGACACATGCATCTCCGGGGTGGTGTTGTATGACCGGCTCGCCGCGAAGCCGGCGGTTCAACCGGCTCGCTAGCTTCACCGCACTCGCGCTCGTCGCCGCCGGGCCCGCGGTCTCCCGGGACCCGCAGGGACCGCTGCCGATCTACGTCGAGGACAACCACGCGGGGACCTTCCAGTTCCTCGCGGAGGCGCTCGACCTCGAACAGCCGCACGTCCTTGTCCTCGTGGACGCCCACTCCGACTCCTCGACGCCGCGCGACCCGGGACGGCTCCGCGAGGGACTTCGCCGCGTCGCGTCCCCCGAGGAGCGCCAGGCGCGCGTGGCCGGTTGGCGGCGCGCAGGTGACCTCCAGTCGTTCGACTGGATCCTGCCGCTCATGCCATCGCCAATCGCGAGGGTCATATGGGTGCGGCAGGGCGGCGGCGACGACCGGGCCGCGCGCCTTCCGGACGGGGTCGAAGCGGTGCGCCTCGACGCCCTCGAGAGCCTTCTCTCAGGCGAGCTCCCCTTGGTGGCGAGCATCGACCTCGACGCTTTTGCGGGGCTCGCACCGGCAGAGCAGGGAACGCGCTTCTCCGAGGTCTGGACCAGGGTGGTCCGCCTCCCGCGGCTTTCGGCGATCTCCTTCGCCGTCTCGCGGCCGTGGCTCGCCGACGCCGCGGAGGCCTCACGCCTCCTGTTGATGGCGCTGCATGCCGCGATGACGATTCCCCACGCCTCGATCCGGCTAGAGCCGTGGGGGATCGAGGGGCCGGATCGCTCCGAGCGTGCGAAGGAGCTCTATCTGCAGCGCCGGGAGCCGCCGAGGTTCGACCCGGAGACGGTCTCACCCGAGCTGCGCAGCCTCCTTCTGGCGAACGCAGATCGGCTCGACGTCCGGTTGGACCCCACGCGCTGGAGCGAGCTCCTCTCGCGTTGGAGGGCAGAGACGGGCGAGTGGCGCGTAGCGCTCGACGGGGTGGATGCGGGGGCCGACGGAGTCCTCCGACCCAGGCCGGACGAGGCGCACGACCTGCGCATCGAGGGCGGGCTGCCGGGACGGGTTCGCCGCGTGACCTGGCTCCGGTGGACTCCGAAGGCGTGGAGCTACAACGTGCTCCCCGACCTGCCGGCCGGGAAGGTGTTCGCCGGCGCTGCGCCGCCCATCGTGGAGTTCGAGCCAGCGGCGCTCGCTCGCACCAGCTCCCTATCGCTCCCTTCGGAACGCTGGATGGCCGCCCTTCCCGGGCCGGACCGTACGGGCGTGCTGCGGCTCTCGGCCGAGGTCGAGACTGACGACGGCGTCGCGCACACCGCCCGGGTGGAGATCCGAAGGGGAGGTGGCGACGGCTTCCGCGGCGGGCTCGCGGAGCAGTTCGGCCTCCCGTACGTCTTCGGGGCAGGATTCCTGCGACGCGGCGGCCTTCGCGGCCCCGACACCGGGGTCGGGAACGACTGCGCGAACTTCCTCGTCTACGCGTGGCGCCGAAGCGGCCTGCGGATGCCCTGGAGCAATCCCGCGCAGCTCCGCCGCCACCTCGTAAGGGTGGCCGAGGGCGCGCGCGACACGGATCGCGTCGCCATTCCACCTGACGCCGCCTCGCGCGGCCTCGTCGTCCATCTGGGTTCCCACGTAGCGGCGCTCTGGGAGGACCGGGCGCCTGTCGGCACGCTAGGACCCGAGGACCTGGTGATCCATCACCTCGGTGGCGCCCCCGAGGTCATCTCGCTCGCTCGCCTGGTCGAGGGGCGCGCCCAGAAGCGCTTCGACCTCTACCTGGGCCCGTCGCGCGAGGCCGTGAGCTGGATCGCTGTGGGGGGCGACGTGATGCCCGGCGAGAGCGGAGCGGCGCCTGCACTTCTCCGTGACCTTCTCGGGCGCGCGGATTTCGCGGTCGCCAATCTGGAGACGACAGTGGGGAGCGGTGGGCAAGCGGCGGACAAGCGCTACGACCTCCAGGTCATGCCTTCGCGGCTCGCCGAACTGCGCGCGGCCGGGATCCGCGCCGTCTCGCTCGCGAACAACCACGCGGGTGACTTCGGGGAGGAGGGACTCACGGGGACGCTCCGCGCGCTCCTCGAAGAAGGCATCGGACGCTTCGGCGCCGGCGAGGACGTCTCGGCGGCGATCGCCCCGTGGCCCGCGAAGGTGAACCGGATGGAGGTCGCCTTCGTCTCCGTCACGCTGACCGACCCCGACCTGCTCGCTGCTGGGCCGGCGCGAGGCGGGCGTCGCAGCGCTGCCGGGGCACGCGAAGCAGGTGGCAGAGGCGATCGCCGACGCGCATCGGCAGGGGCGGACGGTCGTCGTCCTACCGCACTGGGGCGCAGAAGGGACGGCACGGATTACCGACGAGCAGCGCCGATGGGCGCGCTGGTTCGTGGAGCAAGGGGCCGACGCGGTCGTCGGCAGCGGGCCGCACGCTATCCAGACGCAGGAGAGCGTCGGCTGGCGTTCCGGTCTTCTATTCCGTCGGGAACCTCTGGTTCGACGGGCCGTGGCCCGCGGAGTTGCGACAGGCGGGGGTCGCGTTCCTCGGGCTGGACGCCGACGGCCGGGTGGTGTCGGCGAGGATGGAACGCCTCCTGACGCGGAAGCCGGTTAACGAAGCTGCGTGCCGCAGCGTAGCGCTACCCGCGCAGGCGCCAACCGGACCGGAGCAGGAGGTAGGGGCCGATCAGCGCACCGAGGCCAGGAACGCCACCAGCGCCGCGCTGGCGGCCGGCGGTGCGTCGGAGATGCCCAGCATCCCGAAGCGGACCGCGTCCACCATGTAGAACCTGCTCGAAGGTCTGGGCCCATATGGCGGAGGCCACCCCCAGGCCGGCGAAGATCACCGCCACCAGGACAAGCATGGCGAGCGTCAGGACCGGGTGGGCCACCTCGAAGCCGGTGAAGAGCCCCGCCACCAGCCAGGTGACGAGGCCGATGAGCAGGCCCCTCACCACCGCCGCCCCGACGAAGCCAGCCAGGATCTCCCAGCGCCGGCGGTGGGCTCGTCGAGGAAGAGCACCCTGGGGTCGTGGACCAGCGCCTTCGCGATGAGGAGGCGACGCCTCATGCCGCCCGACAGGTGGCGGCAGCTCACGTCGCTTGGTGTGGCATCATCCTTCGATGAGCCGACCTAGACGTCTTCCGTTCGTCTTCGCCATCGCGCGTCGGGGATTGTCGCCGCCATCTTCGTTGGCGACGCGCGCCGGCCAGCTTGATGCCGCAGCCGCAGTCGTGAGGCAGGCGGCTCGTGGCCACCCTACGCCAGGTCGAGGACCGCCCTCACCTTCGCGAGCAGCCCGGAGGGCGTGAAGGGCTTCGTCAGCAGCTCCAACCCGGGCTCCAGGACGCCGTGGTGCGCGATGGCGTCGTTGGCGTAGCCGGACATGTAGAGCACGCGGGTCGACGGCTGGAGCCGGCTCGCGGCCTCGGCGACCATCTTGCCGGACACCTCGGGCATGACGACGTCGGTGAGCAGCAGGTGCAGGGGCTCGTCCAGGCTTGCGAGCAGCTTCAGCGCCTGCGGCCCCCCCCCGGCCGCGAGCACCTTGTAGCCGGCGCCGGAGAGTGAGCGCATGGCGATCTCCCGCACGGCCGGCTCGTCCTCGACCACGAGGACGGTCTCGGTGCCTCGGAAGGTGGGGCGCGCGAGCGGGGGCACGGCTGCAGCCCCGCCTCTCGCGGCGCGCGGGAAGTAGATGCGGAAGGTGGTCCCAGCCCCGGGCTCGCTCTCCCATTCGATGAAGCCGGCGCTCTGCTTCACGATGCCGTACACGGTCGCGAGCCCGAGCCCGGTGCCGTGCCCGACCGGCTTCGTGGTGAAGAAGGGCTCGAAGAGGTGCGCCTTGACCAGGTCGGTCATCCCCTCGCCGGTGTCGCTGAACCGCAGCAGGACGTGGGGGCCGGCGGCGGCGCCGGAATGCGACGCTGCCCAGCGATCGTCCAGCTCGACGTTGGCGGCCTCCAGCGTGAAGCGCCCGCCCTTCGGCATGGCGTCCCGGGCGTTCACGGCCAGGTTCAGGATGACCTGCTGCAGCTGGCCGCCGTCGCCCTGGATCGGCCACAGCCCGTCGGGGAGGATCACCTCCATCGCGACGTCTTCTCTCATCACCCGGCTGAGCAGCTTCTCGGCTTCCCGCACCAGCTGGACGACGTCGAGCTGGCGCGGGGCGATCACCTGCCGCCGCGCGACGGCGAGCAGCTGCGCCGTGAGGTCGCGAGCCCGCTCCCCGGCCGCCCGGATGTCCTGCAGGTCCTCCACCCTCGCCTGGCCGGAGCGGATGCCCTCCTCCAGGAACTCGACGTTGCCGAGGATCGCCACGAGCAGGTTGTTGAAGTCGTGGGCGATGCCTCCGGCGAGCCGCCCGATGCTCTCCAGCTTCTGCGCCTGGGCCAGCTGCTCCTCGAGCCGGCGCTGCTCGGTGATGCTCTGGCGCAGCGCCGTCTCGGCCCGCACCCGCTCCGTGATGTCCCGGGTCACGCCGAGCAGGCCGGTGATGCGACCGTCCGCGTCGCGCAACGGGACGGCGTTGGTCTCCAACGTGCGGTGCGAGCCGCGGAGCCCGGTGACGTCGAACTGGAGGCGGCCGCTCCCCCCGCCCATCACGGTCTTGAACAGCGCGACGAAGGCGGGGCGGTACTCGGGATCGACGAACTCGATGAGGGAGACCGCCTGGGCGGCGGCCAGGGAGTCGGCCTCGAGCATGGCGAGGCCAGACGGGTTCATCTCGACGAGCGTCCCGTCCGGCGCGATGACCTTCACGCACTCTGGCTCCGTCTTGATGATCGCCCGCAGCCGCTCCTCGCTGGCGCGGAGTGCCTCCTCCAGGCGCCTGCGCTCGGTGACGTCGCGGATGGCCGCCTGGTAATACGGCTGCCCGTCCAGGTGGAACACCCGGATGCTCACCTCCACGGCGAGGCGGCTGCCGTCCCTGCAGAGGAAGCGTGTCTCGAAGCGTGCGGCGCCCTCGGCCCGCTGCTCGCGGACGCGGTCGGCGTAGTCCCCGAGGGTGGCCGGATCGCGCAGCTCCCGCACCTTCATCCGGAGCAGCTCGTCCCGGGAGTATCCGAGCAGCGAGAGGGCGCGGTCGTTGGCGAGCAGGAGTTCCTGGTTGGGGCCGGCGATCATCACGGCGTCATTCAAGTACCGTGAGGCCTCCTCGAGTCGCTCGAGCAGCCTCGTGTCGCCAGCCCCGAGCGCGCCTGAAGGTCGGCCCCCCGGGCGCCGGGCGCGCCAGAGGCGGAATGCGCCGATCCCCGCGGTCACGGCGACCGCCAGGACGAGCATCCAGGCCAACTCGACGTGCATCGGCGTTCCCCGGTCCCTTCGTGGCGGCGTGCGCAAGCACGTGCTCGCGAAGCCGCGTGGATCCATACCAGAGGGGGTGTGCCGACCGCATGCCACGTCCGCGCCGAGTGGGTGCGGCATCGGGGCGCACGGGCGCGGAGTGCTACTTCATTCTCGCCACTCTCCCCGGGCTCACCCTGGGGTCGGGGAGGCCGCGCTCCTCTTCGCCCCGGGCCGACGCTGGTGGTACTTCGAGGAGAGCTCCTCCCATTCGATGACCAGCGTGCCGCCGGTGACCTCGTGCTGCCTTTCCCAGTTGGACAGCAGGTCGAGGCAGGCGTGGTCGATGTAGTCCAGGTGCTCGAAGTGGACATGCACCTCGGTCCCCGGTTTGACCTCCTCCAGCGCGGCCGCGAGCCTGGGCAGCCGGATCAACGTGGCTGCGCCCTTCAGGTGCAGCTGCACCCGGTTGCCGTCCTCGTCGTCCTCCCAGCGGATCTCCAGATGCGAGAAGGCGTAGAGCAGCTTGAGGATCGACAGCCCCAGGCCGACCAGCACGCCCTCCAGCAGGTTCGTCGACACGATCATGACGATGGTGACGAAGTAGATCGCCACCTCGCTCTTGCCGAACTTGAGCAGGCTCGGGACCGCCTTGGGATAGGCCAGCTTGTAGCCGGTGAAGACCAGCACCGCGGCCAGGCTCGCGACCGGGATGTACGCGGAGGATGAACGGCAGCACCGCCGCGAACAGCAGCAGCCAGACGCCGTGCAGGATGGCGGACGCGCGCGTCCTGGCGCCCGCCTCGACGTTGGCGGTGGAGCGCACGATCACGCCGGTCATCGGCAGCGCGCCGAGCAGGCCGCAGATGAAGTTGCCGACGCCCTGCGCCACCAGCTCCTTGTCGTACTTGGTGCGCGGCCCCTGGTGCAGCTGATCGACAGCGCTGGCGCTCAGCAGCGTCTCCGCGCTGGCGATGAAGGCGACCGAGACGGCGGCGATGAGGATGTCGCCCTCCAACGCCTGCCGCAGGGTCTCGAGCGTGGGCAGATGAACGGCGGCCCAGAAGTCGTTGATGTCCTCCGGGTTGGCGAGCAGGTCGGGGATGTACTTGATCTTCAGCCGCATCGCGGCGGAGACGATCGCCGCCACGACCACCGCCACGAGCGGGCCCGGCAACATCTTCAGCCTTCCGGTGGCGAACGCGCTCCACAGCACGATCAGCGCGATGGTGAGCAGGCCGATGCAGAGGGCCTGCGCCGAGGGGCCCGCAGACGACAGCGCCGCCACCAGGGTGCGCGGGATGCCGGCGAAGTTCTGCGAGCCCGGAGCCGATCGGCTTCCCGTCCAGCATGACGTGGAACTGCGAGCCGAAGATCAGCACGCCGATGCCGGCCAGCATGCCGTGGATGACGGCCGGCGAGACCGCGCGGAACCACTGGCCCAGCTTGAGCAGGCCGGCGGCGAACTGCATCAGCCCGGCGAGCAGCACGATCACGCCCAGCATCGCGATGCCGTGCTGCTGCACGAGCTGCCAGACGAGCACGGTCAGGCCCGCTGCCGGACCGCTGACCTGCAGCGGCGAGCCGGCGATCGGGCCGACCACCAGGCCGCCGACGATGCCGGTGATCAGCCCCGCCATCGGCGACACGCCGGAGGCGATCGCGACGCCCATGCACAGCGGCAGCGCCACGAGGAAGACGACGACCGAGGCGAGCGCGTCCTTGCCGATCGTCGCCCGAAGGCCCTGCGGGAGCTTGTCGCCCTGTGTCGGTCGCGCCGGTCGGTTCATGGCGGGGGCTTCTACCCCGCTCGCCGTGGATCGTTCAACCTCGCCGGGCCCCCATGGAGCTGACCCGTATGTGACACGACTCCTGGTGAAAACGGTGCAAACGAGCGTCGACGGCTCCGGGTAGAAAGGCTAAGTTCCGCCCCCACACAGCGGGAGGCGTGGGCCAGCCGCTGCCGGAGAGACGCCCTGATGTCCCGCACACGCTCGCTAGCCCTGCTTGGCCTCGCCGCCGCCGCGCTCCTTCCGGTGGCGTCGGCGGCTGCCGAGTACGTGGTGATCGTCAACACCGCCAACTCGGCGTCGACGCTCGCGCGACCCGACGCGGCGCGGCTCTTCCTCCGCAGCACGACCCAGTGGCCGGGCGGAGAGCACGTGAAGCCGGTCGACCTCGCCAAGGGCTCGCCTGTGCGCAAGGCCTTCACGAAGGAGGTCCTCGGCCGCTCGATCGGGGCGATCGAGCAATACTGGACCCAGTCGGTCTTCTCGGGGCGGGCGGTTCCGCCGCCGGAGAAGCGGACGGATGCCGAGGTCGTGGCCTACGTACGCGAGTACCCGGGCGCCATCGGCTACGTCTCACCCGGCGCCGACACCGATGGTGTGCGGCGCGTGACGATCACGAAGTAGATCCCTTGCGGTGATCGACTACGCGCTTCGCCTTGCCGGCGGAGCGCTCGATCGAGCCGGGCGCGACCAGCTCGACCCGCATCCGGATCCCGGTCACTGCGTGGATCTCGCGATCGATCCGGTCGTGCAGCGCGATCATGTGGCGCATCTCGTCCGAGAACTCGCCTGGACGGATCTCGACCTTCACCACCACCTCGTCCAGCGAGCCGGGGCGCGAGATCTCGATGAGGTAGTGGGGCGCAGTCCCCTCCACGCGCAGGAGCGCCTCCTCCACCTGGGACGGGAAGACGTTGACGCCGCGGACGATGAACATGTCGTCGGAGCGGCCGACGACGCGCCCCATCCGGACGCCGGTCCTGCCACAGGGACACGGTGACCGGTCGAGCGTCGCCAGGTCACGGGTCCGGTAGCGGAGGATCGGGAGCGCCTCCTTCGTGAGCGACGTGAAGACCAGCTCGCCCACCTCGCCGTCCCGCACCGGCTCGAGCGTGACCGGGTCGAGGCACTCGACGATGAAGTGGTCCTCCTGGACGTGCATCCCGCGGCGCGCCGGGCACTCGCCGGCGACGCCGGGGCCGATCACCTCGGACAGGCCGTAGTTGTTGAACGCGAGGATGCCGAGCTCACGCTCGATCTCCAGCCGCATCTCCTCCGTCCAGGGCTCCCCGCCGAAGTGGCCGAACCGGAGCGGCAGCGACCCCGGCGCGAACCCCTGCTCCCGCGCCACCTCTGCGATGTGGAGCGCGTAGGAGGGGGTGCAGACCAGGACCTCGGCGCCGAGGTCGCGGATGAGCAGCACCTGCCGCGGCGTGTTCCCGCCGGCCGCCGGGACCACCGCCGCGCCGACCCGCTCGACGCCGTAGTGCAGGCCGAAGCCGCCGGTGAAGAGCCCGTAGCCGAAGGCGATGTGGACGAAGTGCTCGGGGCGCAGGCCGCCAGCGGTGAGGAAGCGGGCGACGAGCCCGGACCAGGTCTCGAGGTCCCGCTTCGTGTAGGCGACGAAGGTGGGCCTGCCGGTAGTCCCCGAGGAGCCGTGGACGCGCGCGACCTCGCTGCGCGGGACCGCGAGGAGGCCGAAGGGGTAGTGGTCCCGGAGGTCGTCCTTCACCGTGAAGGGGAGCCGCCGGACGTCGTCGGGCGACCGGATCGAGCCGGCTTCGACCCTGCGGCGCGCCAGCTCGTCCCGGTAGAAGGGCACGGCGGCGGCGCGCCGAAGCGTCTCGGCGAGGCGGGTGCGCTGGAGGTCGGAGAGCGCGGCGCGAGAGAAGGTCTCGGCCGGATCCCAGATCCGGTTCTCGAACGGGAAGTCGGCCATGGGTCTAGCGCTCCGCCCCGGCCATCACGCTCCCACCCGCAGGAACAGCTCCTCGGCGCTCACGAGCTTCACGCCCGCGGCCTGGAGCTGGCGGGCGCCGGCGTCGGTGTCCTCGAGCCGCACGAGCAGCGTCGCGTCGCCGCCGCGCGCGCGCGACGCCGCGAAGGCGTACATGTACTCGATGCCGAGGCCGATCTTCTCGAACGTCTCGAGGACCTCGGCGAGGCCGCCCGGACGGTCCGGGACGTCGATCGCGATCAGCTCGGTGACGTTGACGACGGAGCCGGCCGCCTCGAGCACCTTCTTGGCGCGCTCCCAGTCCTTCACCACCAGCCGCAGGATCCCGAACTGCTGGGTGTCGGCGAGCGACATCGTGAGGCAGTCGATCCCCGCGTCGCCGAGCGCCTTGAAGGGGACTCGGAGCTGCCCGGGGCGGTTCTCGAGGAAGAGCGAGAGCTGACGGATCTTCATGGCGGCTCCTCAGATCCTGCGCTTGTCGACGACCCGCTTCGCCTTGCCCTCGCTGCGCGCCAGCGTCCGCGGCTCGACGAGGGTGACCTTCACGCGGAGCCCGAGGACGTGCTCGACGGCGTCCGCCAGCTTGTGCTGCAGGCTCTCGAGGGCGCTGATCTTGTCGGAGAAGAACTCCGGCGTGACCTCGACCTGCACCTCCATGTTGTCCAGCCCGAGCTCGCGGGTGAGGATGATCTGGTAGTGCGGCAGCGTCCCCTCCACCTTGAGGAGCGCGGTCTCGACCTGCGACGGGAAGACGTTGACGCCACGGATGATGAACATGTCGTCGGAGCGCCTGCCGATGCGCCGGATCCGGCGGATCGTCCGGCCGCAGGGGCAGGGCTCCGGGTGGATCGACGTGATGTCACGCGTCCGGTACCGGATCATCGGCATCGCCTGCTTCGAGAGGGTCGTGAGCACGAGCTCACCCTCGGCGCCGTCCGGCAGCGGGGCGCCGGTCTCCGGGTCGATGATCTCCGGGAAGAAGTGGTCCTCGAAGATGTGCGGGCCGGACTGCGCCTGGCACTCGATCCCGACGCCGGGGCCGGTGATCTCGGAGAGGCCGTAGATGTCGTAGGCCTTGATCCCGGTCTCCGCCTGGATGTACTGGCGCATCTCCTCGCTCCAGGGCTCGGCGCCGAAGACCCCGACCTTGAGCTTGCCGAAGCCGACCTTCGCCTCGCGCGCCTTCTCCACCAGGTGGATGAAGTAGCTGGGCGTGCAGCTGATCGCGGTGACGCCGAAGTCCTGCAGCACCATGAGCTGCCGCTCGGTGTTGCCGCCGGAGATCGGGATCACCGTCGCGCCCAGCGCCTCGCCCCCGTAGTGCGCGCCGAGACCGCCGGTGAAGAGGCCGTAGCCGTACGCATTCTGGAGGACGTCGCCCCGGTGGAGCCCACAGGCGGCGAAGGAGCGGACCATCACGCTCGTCCAGACCTGCAGGTCGGTCTCGGTGTAGGCGACGACGATCGGCTTGCCGGTCGTCCCGGAGGAGGCGTGGAGCCTGACCACCTCCTCCATCGGGCTCGCGAAGAGGCCGAAGGGGTAGGTGTCGCGGAGGTCCGCCTTCACCGTGAACGGGAGCTTCGCGATGTCGGGGAGCGCCTTGACGTCGGCGGGCCGGAGGCCGCTGGCCTCCATCCGCTCACGGAAGAGCGGCACCTTGTCGTAGGCGCGGGCGACGGTCGCCTGCAGCCGGCCGAGCTGGAGCGTCTGGAGCTGCGCGCGCGGCAGGAAGTCGGGCGCGCTGGCTGGATGAAAGCCTCCGGGGGCGTCGTTCCACTGGCTCTTCACGGGTCCCTCCTCCTGGGTCCTCGTGCCGCGGCGCTGGCGCGCCCGGCGTGATCTACGTCCTTGCTGCGGCGGTCTCCCGCCCGAGCCGGAAGGCCTTGGCGTTGACGTCGTGCAGGTGCGCCGGCAGCGCGGCGTTGATCGCCTCGATCCAGCGCTCCTCGGGGATGTCGAGGTGGTGCGAGAGGGCGCCGAGCAGCGCGACGTTGAGGCTCCGCTTGTTCCCGAGCTTCGACTCGTCGACGAAGTCGGGCGGGAGCATCAGGCCGCCCTGCCGAAGGAGCGGCCGGACCACCTCCACCTCGCTCGGCGCGCAGACCACGATGAAGTCGGCCTCGCCCCAGGGGATCATCGGCGAGAGCACCTCGTCGCCGAACCGCACGTCGGTGGTCACCGAGCCGCCGCGCTGGCTCATCCCGTGGACCTCGGCCTTCTTGACGTCGCGGCCGTCGCGGAAGGCGGCGTCGGCCAGGATGTCGGAGGCCTTGATGACCCCCTGCCCGCCGAGCCCGGCGAGGATGACGTTCATGACCTTGCGTGCCATCACCCCTCCACCGCGACCGCGCTGCACTTCGCGGCGTTCTGCTGCTCGTACTGCCGGATGTCCGCGGCCGCGAGGATGCACGGCCTGCGGGCGATGATGACCGTCAGCTCGGGCACCGCGAGCCGGTCGCCCAGCAGCTTCAGGAAGCCCGGCGGGTCCTTCACCGGGTCGATCACGTCGACGTTCTTCACGCCGAGCGCTCGGGCGAGCCCCTCCAGCGACAGCTTGCCGGTCGCCTCGTGGTCGAGGGTGCGGCCGGTGCCGGGATGTTCCTGCTGGCCGGTCATGGCGGTCGTGCCGTTGTCGAGGATGATCAGGACGTGCCCGGTCTTCGGCGGGTTGTAGATCATCTCGATGAGGCCGTTGACGCCGGTGTGGACGAAGGTCGAGTCGCCGATCAGCGAGACGACGCGCCGTGCGTCCTGCTCGGGGAGCACGTGGCGCAGCCCGAGCCCTACGCCGAGCGAGGCCCCCATCGCCACGCAGGTGTCGAGCCCCTGGTAGGGCGGCAGGACGCCGAGCGTGTAGCACCCGATGTCGCCGGCCACGATGCAGTCGAGCTTCCGGAGGGCGGAGTAGACCGGGTGGTATGGGCAGGCGTCGCAGAGCTGGGGAGGCTTCCCCTTGGGCGGAACCGGCTCCGGCGTCGAGTCGAACCCGAGGACGCGCCGGACCCGCTCGACGTTCATCTCGCCGAACCGGAAGTCGTTGGCCTTCGACTCGACCTGGATGCCCGCCGCGCGGATGGCGTCGGCGAAGATGGGATCGCCCTCCTCGACGACGAAGCAGCGCTCCACCGACCTGGCGAAGGCGCGGATCCGCTCGATCGGGAGCGGGTGGAGGAGCTTGAGCTCCAGCATGCTTGCGTCGGGGGCAGCCTCCCGCGCGTGGCGGGCCGTGATCCCGGCGGTGACGATGCCGAGTCTGCCGGCCCCCTTCCGCTCGACGACGAGCGGCGAGGACTCGCCCCACGCCTGGATCTCGTCCAGCTTCTTGCGGAGCCGCCGGTGGGCGGGCCTGGCGTAGGCGGGGATCATCACGCGCCCGACGATGTCGCGCACGAACCGGGGCGCCTTCGGAGTCTCGGCGGCGCGCCGGACGACGATCGACTTGCCGTGGCAGACCCGGGTCGTCATGCGGAGCATGACGGGGAGCTGCCAGCGCTCGGAGAGCTCGAAGGCCGCGCGGGCGAGGTCGTAGGCCTCCTGCGAGTCGGACGGCTCGAGCATCGGGAGGCCGGCCGCCTTCGCGTAGTGCCGATTGTCCTGCTCGTTCTGCGACGAGGCCAGCCCCGGATCGTCGGCCGAGACCAGGACGAGGCCGCCGGTGACGCCGGTGTAGGCCGCCGTGAAGAGCGGGTCGGCCGCCACGTTGACGCCGACGTGCTTCATCGTGACGAGGACCCGAGCGCCGCCGTACGCCGCGCCGAGACCGACCTCGAGCGCCACCTTCTCGTTGGGCGCCCACTGTGCGCGCCCGCCGAGGGCGCTGAAGGTCTCGAGGATCTCGGTGGAGGGGGTGCCCGGGTAGCCGGTCCCAAGGTGTACGCCGGCGTCGAGCGCCGCCGCTGCTACCGCCTCGTCTCCGCTGAGGAGCTTCCTGTCCATCGTGTCGTTGCCTCTCGTCGCCCCTTGCGCGCCGGAGGCGCGGGAGGCGTTCGGGCCCGCTGCCTCGACCGAGCGAGCCGGCGGCCCCGGGTGTTTCGGGGGACGCGCATGATACTCCGAGCAGCGCGGCGGTCGCCACCCGGTGGGGGAGGGGATCGCGGCGTCAGAAGTAACCGAGCAGCAGGGCGCCCGCGAGCCAATCGGTGGGGTCGAGCCGCCAGGTCGCGGCGACCGAGAAGCGCCGTCCCAGGTGGACGCGAGCCTCCGCCCCGGTCGACCAGCTCCGGTGGAGCGCCGTGTACGGCAGGAAGAGGTAACGGCCGTTTGCGACGAGGCTGAGCCGCTCGCCGAGCCGGACGCGGGCCAGTGCCGCGGGCCCTCCGCCGAGCCGGACCCGGGCCTCCCCGACGCCGTCCAGCCGCGGCGACCAGTCGACCACTCCGTCGACACCGGCGCTGAGATCGAGCCCCCCGAGGAGCCCGAGGGCCGAGAAGCCGGTCCCTCCCTCCGCCACGGCGGCGACGCAGCGATCGCAGCCGCCGTCGCGGATCAGGTCGGCGCCCAGCCGCATGTGCCACGAGGGGCGCTGCTCGAAGCGCGTGAGCTCGTTGAGCGACACGATCCGGACGAGCGAGGCGTCGAGCGCCTCGAGCCGGCCGGTGCGTGTCGAGAGCGCCGCGCGGACCGGCAGGAACTCGATCTGGGAGTAGGGGGGGTAGCCGGCGGTCGGGTCGGCCAGGTCGTGTAGCGAGAGCCGCAGGTCCGCGATCGCCACCGGCCCGACCTTGCCCAGGACGCCGGCCCCAGCGCCGGCGCGATGCATGGCGTGGCCGAGCTCCGGCCGGCTGCTGACCGGCGGCTCCAGCTCGAGCCGCGGGCTCTGTACCCGCACCTCGCTGCGGCGCGTGAGGAGCGCCTGGCGCGCAGCGGCGGCCTGCGGGTCGGCGCCGATCAGCATCGGCTTGCCGCGGCGCAGGTCGAGCAGATCGAGCGCGGCGTCCAGGACGGCCGCCTGTCTCGGGGGAGGAAGCGTGGCCGGGAAGGGGAGGGCGGGGGCGCCGAGCAGGGGCTCGACCAGCTCGAGCTCCGCGCCGTCGAGGAGGCCGAGCCGCGCGTCGGTGACCCTGCGGAGCGAGGGGCGGTACTGGACCTGGCGCACGAGCCCGGGATTCCAGAAGAGCGCCTTCACGGTGTCGGAGGGGAGGACGATCCGGCCGACGTGAGAGAGGAGGTCGAGCCGCGGGGCCGCGGCCTCGATCGCGGCGAGCACGTGGTAGGAGCAGTTCTCGTGGAGGTACCAGTACTCGAACCACGTGCCGCCAAGCTCCCAGAGGTGCCCGACGAGCATCGCGACCTCGCCGGGGGTGAGCGCGAGATCGTACTCCCAGAGATCGCGCGACTCGTACTCCGCGTACTCCCGGACCTTGTAGTAGTACGGGTAGTGGCTGAACTCGCCCCTGAAGCCGCCGAGCAGCCCGCGGACGGCGTAGGACAGGAAGTTGGTGTTCTCCGGGTTCGCCGAGTAGTTGACGCCGTAGTCGAGCAGCTCCGCGTCGCGGCCGGCTGTCGCCACCCCGGCCTTGTCGAGCCGCAGGAAGGTGTGGCCGAAGGCGCTCGACGGGTTGTTGAGGTACCAGGAGGAGAAGACGAGCGTCGCCCCGGTCGCCTGAAGCCGTTCGTAGAACTCGTCGAACCGCTTGCAGCGCCGCGGCGGAAGCCGCGCGAGGTCGAACCCCAGCTTCCCCGCGAGCCACGCGAAGCGGGCCGGAAAGCGGCACTGGGCGTCGTCGAGCTCGTCCGCCTTCGGCGACGCGGCGTCGAAGAAGCCGGCGAGCGTCGCCTGGAGCTCTGAGGCCGGGGCGGCCTTCCCGTCCTTCGCCAGGTAGAACTCGCGCCCGTCCGCCTCGCCCTCCCACCCCCCGAGGAGGCGAGGGCGCCAGTGGCCCAGCCGAAGCCACCCCGGCTCGTCGGCGAGCCGAAGCTCCCGCGCGCGGGCCTGGAGCTCGGCGAGGTAGGCCGGGTCCGGAGCCGCGGACACGACCGGATCCGGAGCGGCGGCCGGAGGCGGCGCCGAGAGGGCGAGCGCGGTGACAGAGCGGTGCGAGGAGTGAGAGCACGCTGGCTCTGGATACACGAAGGGGAGCCCTCTCGCGAGGACTCCCCTCCGCAGCTCGACTGGATCGCCCTGGCTAGATCTGGCAGCCGAGCGCCTTGTCGGCCTTCAGCGCCTCGATGAGCGCCTTGGCGACGTCGTCGCTCGTAGCCTGCTCGCTCGTGAAGATCCGGCCGTAGTTGGACTGGAGGACCGCGCCGACCTGGTGCGAGTCGGAGCAGCCGGCCATGACGGTCAGCGCGCCGATCGTCTCGCCCTGGCCGCGGGACATGTCCTTGGCGAGCGTCTCGCGGTTCGCCTCGACGAAGTTCTTCGTCCCCTGCGCGACCAGGCCGGGCCCGCAGTTGGAGGTGCCGGTGGTGATGCCGAAGGTCTGGCTGGCGAACGTGCCGTTGGTGGTGGCCGCGAGGATCTGGATGGCGCCGGGCTGGTTGCCGAAGACGAGCGAGCCGAGACCGCAGCCGGCGGTGCCGTAGCTGCCCGTCCCCTTGATCCCCTGGGCGGAGGCGGTCGAAGCGACGGAGAGCAGGGCGGCGGCGGCGATGGCGAGCGCGTAGCGCATGGTATTTCCCCTTTGAGACGTAAGAAGTTGTGGTGACGACAGACCGCACATCTTGTCATGCCCGGTGGTGAACTGGCGAAATGACGTGAAGTGTATGCCCATTCGGGGCGTGGTACGCCCGGCGTCGGGCGGCAGGCGGGCTCGAAAAACGCTGGGACTGATTGGGGTTGCGACGCGCCGGAACGCCGCGCATGATCCCCGGTCCGTCGACCGCCCGCCGCGGCTGGAGCCCCCCGATGTCACTCAAGATCCTGGTCACAGCCAAGCGCGTCGAGGACCCCGAGTCGCGGATACACGTCCGGCCGGACGGCGCCGGCATCGTCACCGATGGCGTGAACTACCGGATGAACCCCTTCGACGAGATCGCCGTCGAGGAGGCGCTGCGGCTCCGGGAGAAGCACGGCGGCGAGGTCGTGGCCGTCGCGATCGGTGGCGAGGCGTCCATCGCCGAGGTGAAGGCCGCCGTCGCGATGGGGGCCGACCGCGGCCTCCTCGTGCTGCACGACGGTCCGCTCGATCCGCCGGCGGTCTCGGCGCTCCTCGCCGGTGTCTTCGCGCAGGAGAAGCCGGACCTCGCCCTGCTGGGGAAGCAGTCGATCGACGACGACCAGAACCAGGTGGGCCAGTACCTCGCCGAGCGGCTCGGCCTGCCGCAGGCCACCTGCGCGTCGAAGGTGGAGAGCCTGGAGAGCGAGGCCGAGAAGAAGCGGCAGCCGGGGCTCCTGCTCTCCGGCGGACGGGAGGTCGGTCGAGGTGACCCGCGAGGTGGACGGCGGCGTCGAGATCGTGTCGCTCGACCTGCCCGCGGTCGTCACCTGCGACCTGCGGCTCAACAAGCCACGCTTCGCCTCCCTCCCCGGGATCATGAAGTCGAAGAAGGCCGTCATCCCCCGGCTCCCCGCGGCGTCGGTCGCCTCGGACATCGCGCCGAAGGTGGTGGTGCTCGGGCTCTCCGCCCCGGCCGCGCGCAAGGGTGGCGTCAAGGTCGCCGACGTCGAGGAGCTCTGGCGGCGGCTGCACGACGAGGCCAAGGTCCTGTAGCGAACGGAGCGAGACAATGTCCGACGTCCTCGTCGTCCTCGAACACGCGAGCGGCACGCTCCGAAAGGCGGCGCGCTGCGCCCTGGGCGCCGGCCAGCAGCTCGCCGCGCGCACCGGCGGGAGGCTCCATGCCGCGCTCCTCGGCGGCGACCTGGCCGCGGCGGCGGCGGAGGCAGCGGCGGCGGGGGCGATCGTGCACGCCGTCGACGAGCCGCGCTTCGCGCCGTACCTCGCAGAGCAGCACGCGCCGACGATCGCTGAGCTGGCTCGCGCCATCCCGGCCACCTGGATCGTCGGCGCCGCGACCGCGCAGGGCAAGGACCTGCTGCCGCGGGTCGCGGCGCGGCTCGGGGCGGGGGCGGCGACCGACGTCCTCGCGTTCGGCGGCGAGGGGGGCTCGGTGACGCTGCGCCGGCCGATGTGGGCCGGCAATGTCATGGCCGAGGTCGAGATCGCGACGCCAGTGAAGGTGCTCACCATCCGCCCCACCGAGTTCGCGCCCGCTGGCCTGGCGCCCGGCGGCTCGGTCGTGGTGGCGAAGGGGGTCGACGGTCCGGCGGCCGGGAAGATCCGCTTCGTCTCCTTCCAGCCGGTGAAGAGCGAGCGGCCGGAGCTGACCGAGGCGCGGGTGGTGGTGTCCGGCGGTCGCGGGACGAAGGGGAACTTCGGCCCGATCGAGGCGCTCGCCGACGAGCTCGGTGGCGCGATCGGAGCGAGCCGGGCCGCGGTCGACGCAGGCTGGGTGCCGAACGACCTCCAGGTGGGGCAGACAGGCAAGGTCGTCGCGCCGGACCTCTACATAGCCGCCGGGATCTCAGGGCAGATCCAGCACGTCGCGGGCATGAAGGGCTCGAAGGTCATCGTCGCAGTCAACAAGGACGCAGACGCCCCGATCTTCCAGGTCGCCGACTACGGGCTCGTCGCCGACCTCTTCGAGGCGCTCCCCGCGCTGCTCGCCAGGGTGAAGGCGAGCCGGTGAACGAGATCGGTCGCGCCGTCGCGAAGCTCGGGGTGCATCGGATCCCCGTGCCCGTCCCGTTCCTGCACGCCGGCGGACCGGCGAACGCCTACGTCGTCGAGGAGGAGGGCGGCGGCCTCCTGATGGTCGACACGGGGCTCGCGGTGGCAGAGGGGGGCGCGGCGCTCGACGCAGGCTTCCAGCGGCTCGGCCTCCGGTACGAGGACGTCCGCCGAATAGTCGTCACGCACGGTCACGTGGACCACTTCGGCGGGGCGCGGTACGTCCAGGAGCGAGCCGGGCGCGAGGTGCCCGTCTTCGCCCATCCAGTGGACGCGCCGAAGCTCACCGAGGGGGGCTGGGTCTTCAGCGAGCACTCCGGCGCCTACGCGCGCCACCTCGTGCGGCTGGGCGTCCCGCCGGCGCTTGCGGAGGCCGCGATGGCGCGAAGCGCGCCCGCCTACGAGATCGCGCCGGGAGTCGCCCGGACCGAGCCGCTCTCGGACGGCCAGGTGTTCGAAGGCCGCCACGTGGCGCTGCGCGTGATCCACGCGCCGGGTCACACTCCGGGGCTGGTGGTCCTGCACGACGCCGAGCACGGGCTGCTCCTCTCCGGCGATCACCTGCTGGAGCGGATCTCGCCGAACCCGCTCATCGACCTGGGTCCCGGGGACGCGCCGGGCTGGTTCCGGCCGCTCGTCGCGTACGACGTGAGCATACGGAAGGTCCGCGAGCTTGCGCTGGACGCGGTCCTCCCGGGCCACGGCCCGCCCTTCGGCGACCACCGGCGCGTGATCGACTCGCTCCTCGGCTTCCAGGGGCGGCGGCAGGCGCGGCTGCGGGGGCACGTCACCGCGGGACCCCGGACGCCGTGGGAGCTGACGCTCGAGCTCTTCCCCACCTCCGGGCCGTCAGACCTCTTCCTCACGCTCTCCGAGACCGTCGCCAACCTCGAGGCGATGGCGGCGAGGGGGGAGCTGGTCCTGCTCGACGACGACGAGCCCTGGCGCTACGGGGCGCGCCAGTCGGCGACGTCCTGACGCTCGACAGGCGCGCTGCGATGGGGCAAGAACTGCCCGCCATGCTCGAACTGCTCAGCTCCCCCGAGGCCTGGATCTCGCTCGCGACGCTCGCCCTCATGGAGATCGTCCTGGGCGTCGACAACATCGTCTTCCTCTCCATCCTCGCCGGCCGCCTCCCGAGGGAGCAGCAGCCGAAGGCCCGCAAGCTGGGGCTCGTCGTCGCCCTCGTGACGCGGCTCGGGCTCCTCTTCGCCATCAGCTGGGTGATGGGGCTGACCCGCGACCTGTTTGCGGTGATGGGCCACGGCGTCTCCGGGCGCGACCTCATCCTGCTCGCCGGTGGCCTCTTCCTCGTCGGGAAGGCGACGGTCGAGATCCACGACAAGCTCGAGGTCCAGCACGCCGCCGAGGCGAAGCCGGTGAGCGCCGCCGCCTTCTGGTCGGTCGTCGTCCAGATCGGGCTGCTCGACATCGTCTTCTCGCTCGACTCGGTCATAACCGCCGTCGGGATGTCGCAGCACCTGCCGGTCATGGTGGCGGCGATGGTCCTGGCGATGGGCGTGATGATGATCTTCGCAGGCGCGATCGGCGACTTCATCGAGCGCCACCCGACGATGAAGATCCTCGCGCTCTCCTTCCTGATCCTCATCGGCGTGATGCTCACCGCGGAGGCGTTCGGGAAGCACATCGAGAAGGGGTACATCTACTTCGCGATGTTCTTCTCGCTCGGGGTCGAGCTGCTCAACATGCGGCTGCGCAAGGCGTCATCGTCGCCGGTGACGCTGCACCACCGGTTCGAGGAGGATCAGCCGAGGTAGCTGGCCCAGGCGTCCGGGCCGGCGGCCTCGGACGCGGTCAGGGTGAGGAAGCGCCGGCCGATGAGCGCGAAGAGCGCTCCCTTGCTGTTCTCCCAGTCCGCCCCCAGCTTCGCGCGGAGCTCCGTCGCCTTGATGCCGGTCCCGACGGCGCGCAGGACAGCGACCTCCTGCGGGACGAGGGGCGGGAGCAGGCGTGGCGCCCGGCCGAGGTAGATGTCGGCGTCCGCCGCGATCCGCTTCGGCGCGAGCAGCGAGCCATCGAGCCCGGGGAAGGCGGCTACGAGCCGGTCGAACCAGCGCGCGGCGGCGTCCTGGTCCTGGTCGGAGAACGCTATCCCGACGCGCCAGGGCGGCTCGTCGGCGGCCCATGCGATCCGCCCGCCGACCCAGAGCGGGTCCAGGACCCGCTCGCTCGTGAGCTCGAGCTCGATCCCCTCGCCCGGAGTGAAGCGCGCCGGCGCGACGAGCTGGCACCCGCGCGGCCCGATGTCCTCGGTGTCCGAAGACCAGAAGCCGCCGCCGAGCAGCGGTGCCCGAGCCTGGCACCTGACCAGCGCGCGCGGCGTGTGACGTGCGTTGACGATGAACTCGGACACGGCCCCCACCCCTTGGCGGTATCCTCGAATCCTGCGCGCGCACGGGGCGTCCCGTCAACGGGGCGCGGCGCCGCAACCCGGGTGATGGTGGCGGTGTCGGCGGCCCGGGGTAGATAACCCGGGCAAATGCGCCGTTCGTTCATCGAGCTCGAGGGGGGGCAGCTGCGGGTCGCCGGCACGTCGCTGCAGCTCGACGCCCGCCGGCGCGCCGAGTGCGCCTTCATCTCGCACGCCCACGGCGATCACCTCGGGCGGCACGATCGCGCCATCGCCACGCCCGCGACGCTGGACCTCATGCGCTACAGGCTGGGTGCGCCCAGGCGCAGGAAGACCGAGGCCCTGCCGGCGCAGTACCGGACCCCGTTCGGCCTCGGCGAGCTGACGCTCGAGCTCTTCCCGGCGGGCCACGTCCTGGGATCCGCCCAGCTCCGCGTGCTGCGAGCCGGCGTCGCGCTGGGGTACACGGGGGACTTCTGCCTAGAGCCGACGCACGCGGCGGAGCGGGCGGAGACGGTCCCGTGCGACGTCCTGGTGATGGAGTCGACGTTCGGTCACCCCCACTACTCCTTCCCCCCGAAGGAGGAGGTCCTCGCCGGGGTCCGCAAGTTCGTCGAGGACGCGCTCTCCGACGGGGTGACACCCGTCCTCCTGGGATACGCGCTGGGGAAGGCCCAGGAGGTCGAGAAGTGGCTCTGCGACCTCGGCTTCAAGGTTCGCGCCCACCCTTCGGTCCACGCGATCAACCGGATCTACGAGGCCCACGGGGTCCCCCTGCCCAGCGTGCGGCTGCTCGGGGCCGAGGGGGCTGAGCGCGACGAGGTGGTGGTCGCCCCGCCGCACCTCGCCTGGACCTCGGCGCTGCGCGGCGTGCGCAAGCGCCGGAGCGCCGTGCTCACCGGCTGGGCGATCGACGGCGGGCGGCGCTTCCGCGGCGCAGACGCGGCCTTCCCGCTCTCGGATCACGCCGACTACCCGGCGCTCCTGCGCTACGCCCGCGAGACCGGCGCGTCACGGGTCTTCACGGTGCACGGCTTCGAGGAGGAGCTGGCGGCGGCCCTCCGGAAGCTGGGCATCCGCGCGGAGCCGCTGCGCGAGACGCGGCAGCTCGAGTTGCTGTAGAACCGCGCCGTGATCGAGCTAGAGGTCTCCCCCGACGCCGCCGGCCAGCGGCTCGACAAGTACGTCCGCAAGGCGCTGAAGGACGTCCCGCTGTCGCACGTCTACAAGCTGCTGCGGACGCGGCAGGTCCGCGTGAACGGCTCGCGCGGGAAGGCGGAGCAGCTGCTCGCGGCCGGTGACAAGGTCTTCATCCGCGGCGACGCCGACAAGCTGCTCGCGGCGCAGGAGCCGAAGGGGAGCCAGCCGAGCCACGCCGGCGTCAGGGTCACCTTCCGCGTCCTGTACGAGGACGGCGACCTGCTGGCGGTCGACAAGCCGGCGGGCCTCGCGGCCCATCCCGGGACGGGGATCGAGGGGGCGACGATGGTCGAGATGGCGCGCGCGTACCTGCGCGTCCCCGCCGACGTGCCGCCGCAGGAGTTCAAGCCGTCCCCGGCCCACCGGCTCGACCGGGACACCTCCGGCGTGATCCTGGTGGCCAAGAACAGGAAGGCGATGGTTCGGCTCACCGAGCTCTTCACCTCGGGCGCGGGGGTCTCGAAGAGCTACCTCGCCCTCGCCAAGGGGAAGATGTCGCGCGACACCGGGACCATCGACCTGCCGCTCTCCGAGCACGAGCAGACCGGAAAGTCGAAGTCGATGCGCGGCGTGAACTTCCAGGAGGCGCTCACCCGCTGGAAGGTGCTCGCCTCCATGAAGGAGGCCACGCTCCTGCAGGTCGCGATCGAGACGGGACGGACGCACCAGATCCGGCGCCACCTCGAGGCCGCCGGCCACCCGGTGGCGGGCGACAAGCGCTACGGCGACTTCCCGTTCAACCGGGCCGCCCGGACGCGATGGGGGCTGAGGCGCATGTTCCTCCACGCGTGGAAGCTGTCGCTTCCGCACCCCATCACGGGGGAGCGCCTCTCGCTGACCGCCCCGCTCCCGGAGGAGCTGGTCGAGGTCCTCCGCAGGCTGAACCTGCCGCTCCCGCCCGGCGTCACCGCGCCGGTTCCGAATCCCGGCCGAGGCGTGTAAATTCGCCACCCCGTGAGCGAGCACGACGAAGAGACGACGCGGCCGATGTCCCCGTCCGACCCGACACGGGTCGCGCCGGCGACGACGCTGATCATGGGCGAGACGCCCTTCTGGCGGCGCCGGCTCGTCCGCTGGGCGGCCGCGGCCGGCGCGGTCGCGTGCGCGGTCGGCGCCGTCGTGGTCGCGGTCGCCTGGGCCTGGTTCTCCCGCGGCCTCCCGGTGATCCCGTCGGTCGCCCAGTACCGTCCGCCGATCATCACCGAGATGGTGAGCGCCGACGGGCAGGTCGCCGGGGAGTTCTTCGTCGAGCGGCGCAAGGTCGTTCCGTACGAGCGGATCCCGAAGCAGCTGATCCAGGCCTTCATCGCCTCGGAGGACCAGCGCTTCTTCGATCACTCCGGCGTCGACTGGCGCGGGACGCTCCGCGCCGCGATCAACACCTACGTGCTCCGGCGCAAGGTCCAGGGCGGGTCGAGCCTCACGCAGCAGACGGCGAAGTCGATCCTGATCTCGGCCGAGGGGTTCCAGGAGGGGACGCGGAAGAGCCTCCGGCGGAAGGTCCGTGAGCTGATCCTCGCGTTCCGGCTGGAGGGGGCCTTCACGAAGGAGCAGATCCTCTGGCTGTACCTCAACGGCGTCTATCTCGGGCACCACAGCTACGGCGTCCAGGCCGCCGCCGAGAACTACTACCGCAAGAACGTGGACGAGCTGACGCTCGAGGAGGCGGCGCTCCTGGCCGGCCTCCCGCAGGCGCCGTCCAAGTACTCCCCCTTCGCCCACCCGGCGACGGCCAAGGAGCGCCGCCGGTACGTCCTGCGCCGGATGTTCGAGGAGGGGATGATCTCGGCCGAGGAGCGGGAGCGCGCGTCCGCCGCCGAGGTCAAGGTCCACGGCGTCGACGACGTCTTCCGCGAGACCGCCCCCTTCTACGTCGAGCAGGTCCGGCGGCAGATCGTCGACCGCTACGGGAACGAGCGGCTCCTGAAGGACGGGCTGCGGGTCGAGATGGCGATGGACCTGGAGAAGCAGCGGGCCGCGCAGGGGGCGATGCTCGAGGGGCTGCTCGAGGTGGATCGCCGCCAGGGCTACGGCGGCGCGCTCCAGCGCGTGCAGGGGGTGGACCGCCAGGCGCTGGAGGAGCGGCTCGCGCGCGGCTGGCCGGCTGGGGCGCTGGCCGTCGGGGATCACGCGGTCGGGATCGTCACCGGCGTCGACGCGACGCAGAACGTCGTCCGCGTCTCGGTCGGCGCCAACGATGGGATCATCCCGATCGCCGGCATGCGCTGGGCGCGCCGGCCCAACCCGGAGGTCTCCCACGCGGACGCGCTCCTCCCGCGCGTCTCCGGGGTGCTCCGGAGCGGAGACGTGGTCCTGGTGCGGCGCGTCTCGCGCAAGGAGCTGATGGCCGCCGAGCGCCGCCTGGCCGTGGGGAGGGCGAACGAGGTCCCGGAGGCCGAGGTGCTCTTCGCCCTCGAGCAGGAGCCGAAGCTGCAGGGCGCGCTCGTCTCGGTCGATCCGTGGACGGGCTACGTCGCGGCGATGGTCGGCGGCTACGACTTCGAGGCCAGCGAGTTCAACCGCGCCTTCCAGGCCTGCCGCCAGCCCGGCTCGGCCTTCAAGCCGATCGTCTACGCCGCCGCGGTCGAGAAGCTCGACTTCACGCCCGCGACCATCCTCACCGACGCCCCGATCGTCTTCCGCGACGACGAGAACTCCTGGAAGCCGCAGAACTTCGGCGAGGAGTTCAAGGGGGACGTCACCGTCCGCACCGCGGTCATCAACTCGATGAACATCCCGGCCGTCAAGACGGCGGAGGCGCTCATCGTGCAGGAGGGCCCGACCGCGCTCGCCGACTGGGCGAAGCAGCTCGGCATCACGACGCCGGTGAAGCGTGAGCTCGGCAGCGCGCTCGGCTCCTCGTGCGTCAACCTCTGGGAGCTGACCAACGTCTACGCGCTCTTCGCGCGGTACGGCGACCGGCGCGGCAGCGCCTTCGTGAAGCGGGTGCTGGACCGCGACGGCCGGGTGCTGGAGGACCACGCCGACTGGCGGGATCCGTGGGTGCCGCTCTCTGCGCGCATGGCGGCGGGGCTGGCGGAGGCCTCCCGCCAGCGCGAGCAGGCGATGGATCCCCGCACCGCCTACACGCTCGTCCACCTCATGCGCGAGGTGGCGACCGTCGGGACCGGCGCCCGCGCCGCGAAGCTGGGGAAGCCGGCGGCCGGCAAGACGGGGACGACCAACGACTCGTTCGACACCTGGTTCATGGGCTTCACCCACGATCTCGCCACCGGCGTCTGGCTCGGCTACGACATCAACGAGACGCCGCTCGCGCGCGGCGAGACGGGCGGCCACGCGTCCCTCCCCATCTGGCTCGACTACATGACCGCCGCGCTTGGGCACCGCCCGCAGCCGGAGTTCACGCCGCCGCCGGGGATGGTGATGGTGAGGATCGACCCCGACACGGGGAAGCCGGTCGAGAGCGGCGGCGTCGTGGAGCCGTTCAAGGAGGGGAGCGCGCCGAAGCTGGACGACGCGACCCGGCCGAAGGTCGACGCGCAGCAGCTCATCATGGAGTGACGGCTGTAGCCCCTCCGCGGTCGCCGCTTCCTTGACCCCCTACGGGGCCCCCGGTAGCATCCGAAAACGCTTGGAACTGCGGCCGTTTCACCCGCCGCCCATCCCCCGAGCCGGCGGAACGCGATGCTCAGTTGGATCGAGAAGCTGGGAATCAAGCGGGCCCTGGTGCTTGGAATCGCCGTCCTGCTGCTCCTGGGCGGGACCCTGACCGGCCTCTCCCTCGACGTCGTCGTCCGGCGCGCACTCACCGAGGCGATCGTGCACGCCGGCGAGAGCGACGCGCGCGTGATGGCCTCCCGCCTGAGCACCTTCGCGCTGGGAGGGAGCGAGGCGCACCTCGTCGCCGAGCTCGACGAGATGTTCAACGAGGAGCACGACACCTACGTGCTCGTCCTCCGCCCCGACCTCTCGATCGCGGCGCGGCGGCTCGGGCGCGGGTGGGCGGGCACGCCCGAGGCGGCGCTGTCCGTCCACTCGGGGCAGAGCTTCGCCCCTTCCTTCGAGCACGACGGCGACTTCTGCTTCAGCCGCGAGATCATGGTCAAGATCCCGCAGCCGGACGGGACCCTGCGGGAGAGGAGCGCCGGCTGGGTCCTGATGGGCGTCTCGGGGAACGACCTCCGGGACGACATGCGACAGTTCCGGATCATCATCGGCCTCCTCATGCTGGTCGGGGCCACGGCGCTCGCGATCGTCGTCTACCTGCTCGCGTCGCACGTCGTCCTCAAGCCGCTCCAGGAGATGACCGCGGTCGCCCAGCGCGTCTCCGACTGCGACCTGACGGCGCGGGCGCGCAAGCATGGAGACGACGAGCTGGGGATGATGGCCGACTCGCTCAACAGGATCGGCGAGAACCTGACCGTCACGCTCTCGCGCGTCCAGATCGTGACCGGCGGCGTCCGCACCGTCATCGACGGGGTCTCCCGGACCAGCGCGGCGGTGACGCAGGGCACGCAGACCGTGATGGCGAGCGTCACCGAGACCTCCGCCTCGATGGGCGAGATGATCGCCAGCCTCAAGGGGATCGCCGACAACGTGGAGGTGCTCGCGCAGAGCGCGGAGGAGTCCTCCTCCTCGATCCTCGAGATGGCCGCCACGAACGACGAGGTCGCCGAGAACATCCAGGGACTCTCGGCGAGCGTCGAGGAGACCACCGCGGCGATCGAGGAGATGACCTACTCGATCAAGGAGGTGGCCAAGAACATCGAGGACCTCTCCGCGACGACCGAGGAGACCAGCTCCTCGATGAACGAGATGGACGTCTCCATCGGCCAGGTCGAGACCAACGCCAACGAGACGGCGCGCCTGTCCGAGCAGGCACAGCGCGACGCCGAGGTCGGGGCCGAGTCCATCTCCCGCACGCTGGTCGGCATCGACAAGATCAAGGAGTCCTCGCGCGAGGCGGCCAACGTCATCGAGGCGCTCGGCAAGAAGATCTCGGCCATCGGGAACATCCTGAACGTGATCGACGACGTGGCGGAGCAGACGAACCTCCTCGCCCTCAACGCCGCCATCCTCGCGGCGCAGTCCGGCGAGCACGGCAAGGGCTTCGCGGTCGTCGCCGACGAGATCAAGGACCTCGCCGAGCGCACCGGCGCCTCGACCAAGGAGATCTCCGACCTCGTGCGGGCCGTGCAGGACCAGTCGCGCAACGCCATCCAGGCGATGGACCGCGGCGTCCGCAGCGTCGAGGAGGGGGTCCGGCTGGGCCAGGAGGCCGAGTCGGCCCTGATGAAGATCCAGGAGTCGTCGCAGAAGTCGACGCAGATGGTGAAGGCGATCGCCAGGGCGACGATCGAGCAGGCGCGCGGCTCCAAGCAGGTGACGATGGCCATCAACCGGATCGCCGAGGCGGTCCAGCAGATCGCGTCGGCGACGGCGGAGCAGGCCCGCGGCTCCGAGCAGATCATGAAGAGCTCGGAGAAGATGAAGTCGATCACCAAGCACGTCGAGCGCTCGTCGCAGGAGCAGGCGCGCGGCTCCAAGCAGATCACCCGCGCCATCGAGTCGATCTCGGAGATGGTCCACCACCTCAACCGCGCCCAGAAGGAGCAGACGCGGGGGTCCGAGCAGGTGATGGGGGCCGTCGTGCAGATCAAGCAGGTCGCGGAGGCGCAGTCCCGCTCGATCCGGGACCTGGAGGCCGCCATCACCGACCTGGCCACCAAGGCCGACACCCTGGGCGGCGAGGTGAAGCGCTTCAAGGTCCAGGGGTGAGGTAACGCCCCCGGGCGCGTGATAGAGGTGTTCGCGTGTTCGGCCTCTCCTTCGGCGAGCTAGCCATCATCGCGATCCTGGCCCTGCTGCTGCTGGGGCCGGACCGGCTGCCAGACGCCGCCAAGACGCTCGCCAAGGGGCTCAGGGAGCTCCGCAAGGCGACCGACGACCTCAAGGACCAGCTGGGCAACGAGCTGACCGTCGTCGACGAGGTGAAGCGCACCGTCACCGGCGCGCTGTCGGGTGCGATCGCCGAGGCCTCGCTCGACAAGCCGGCCGCGCCGCTGCCGCAGCGGGGTCCTCCGCCGGCCGCCGCCGCCGAGAACGTCCCGGGGCTGGAGGCCGCGCTCGTCGAGCCGCCCCCCCCTGCCGCGGAGGAGCCCCCGGTCCCCGGGAGCGCGAAGCCTTGAGCCCCGTCACGTCGCCGCCCCCTGCCGCGCCGGAGGGCGAGGTCCAGCTCACCTTCATGGACCACCTGCGTGAGCTGAGGAAGCGGCTGTCGCACGCGCTCTACGGGGTGGCGCTCGGCATGCTCGCGCTCGGGCTCTTCGTCGAGCGCATCTTCCACCTGCTGATGGACCCGGTGCTGGCGTCCCTGCCGAAGGAGCAGCAGACGCTCCAGTACACGAGCTACGTCGAGCCGCTGATGGTCTACCTGAAGGTGGCGCTCTACGGCGGCATCTTCCTGGCCGTCCCGTGGGTGCTCCTCCAGCTCTGGCTCTTCATCGCGCCCGGGCTCTACAAGCGGGAGAAGAAGGTGGTGATCCCGTTCCTGGCCTTCGGGACGGTCCTCTTCTACGCCGGCGCGGCGTTCTGCTACTTCCTCGTGATGCCGGCGGCCTTCCCGGCCATGGCCGCGATCGCCAACGACGCGTCCCTCCGGCCGATGCTCACGATGAGCGAGACCCTGTCCCTGGTGCTCGCGATGCTCCTCGGCTTCGGCATCGTCTTCGAGCTGCCGGTCGTCATCGCCTTCCTCTCGATGATCGGGCTCGTCTCGGCCGACACGCTCGCCAGGCACCGCCGGCTGGCGATCATCGTCAACGTCCTGGTGGCGGCCATCATCACCCCGACCGGCGACCCGCTGAACCTCGCCATGATGGCCGTGCCGATGATCGTCTTCTACGAGATCGGCGTGATCGCCGCGCGGATCCTCGGCAAGAAGCCGGGCGGCGCCGACGCCCTCGCCAAGGCCTAGCAGCACCGTCCTCGCGGGCGCCGACGCTCGCGCGGCAACGCCACGGAATCCCAGATGCTCCTACTCAACGCACTGGTAGCGATCTTCACGCTGGTCATGCTCGTCCGCCACGGCCCGCGGGCGGTCCTCTTCCTCGCCCCGCGCTCGGTCCGGATCTCGGGCGACCCCGAGGCACCCTCGCGGGCGAGCGGGCAGCTGGCGGCGGGCGAGCTCCTGGAGCGGCTCGGCTTCCGCCGCCTCGGGCTCCGTCGCGAGCGCGGCCCGCTCGGCGGCCTCGACATGAAGGTCGACGCCTGGTCGCACCCCGACGGCACCTGCGCCGACGCCTACCCGGTGGGCGGCAGGGAGGCCGTGGTCAGCTTCCTCACGGCCTTCGCCGACGGCTTCGTCGTCGGGACGTCCAACTTCCGTCGCGCGGTGGTCGAGACCAGGAGCGGCCGCGTCGGCGGGATCGCCGGGGCCGCGCTCGAGGGCGCGCTCGCCGCGCACCGGAAGGCGGTGGAGCCGCTGGCGGCCGCGCACGGCGCGCCACCGCCCATCGGCGACCTCGACGCGCGCATCGCGCTCGCCCGGCGCTTCTACGCGGGGATCGGCGCGGCCGAGCTGCGCAGGCCCGCCCTCATGAGCCTGCTCAACGCCGCGCTCGCGCTGCTGCTGCTCGTGACGTCGCTGAGGCAGCTGCTGCGCGGCCTCGGGGTGCTCGAGTAGCGGGTTGCGGCACCTGCTTGCCGTGGCAGCAGGCCGGGGTTACGGTCCCGTGTACGGAGGGATGTGAATGGGGACCGAACAGGCAACCGGCGTGAAGGTGTTCACCACGACCCTCGCGCGGGATCGCGAGGTGCTCGGGGAGACCATCACCCGCTGGATCACGGCTCACCCGGAGCTTGAGATCGTCGAGAAGCAGGTCCGGCAGAGCTCCGACCGCCAGTTCCACTGCCTCTCCATCACGCTCTTCTACCGGGATCGGAGCGGCGTCTAGCATGGCACGTAAGCCACGGCTCGACCTCCGCCGGATCGTCACGCTCGGGGAGACCGTGCCGGCGAGCGTGGGCGGACTCCTCGCGGCGATGCTGCTGGTCACGGTGGCGACGATGCTGTCGCCAGGACTCTGGCAGCTGCTCAGCATCGACGGCCCCCTGATCTTCAGCGGTCAGATCTGGCGGCTCGTGACCTGGGTGTTCCCGCAGGGAGACCCGCTCTCGCTCCTCTTCGCCGGCTTCGTGCTCCACTGGCTGGGGCGCGATCTCGCCAACACGTGGAGCGAGCGGAAGTTCCTGAAGGTCTTCTTCGGCTGCGCCGCCTGGGCCGCCGCCTGGACCGCGCTCCTGGCGTTGACCTTCGCCGGCGCCGACCGGAACCACGTCGGCGCGTGGCCGGTGGTGAACGCGCTGCTCGTGCTCTGGGCCCTGTCGCGCCCGGGGGCGCAGATCAACCTCTTCGGGATCGTCCCGATGACGGGCAAGGTCTTCGCGTGGCTGATCGTCGGCGGGACGGTCCTCTTCGCGCTCTCCGCCCCCGCCGGCGTCGGCGAGTACGTCCCCCACCTCGCCGCGCTCGCCCTCGCGCTCCTGATGAACGCCGGCCTGACGCCGCGGCGCACCTGGCTGCGGGCGAAGCAGGGCTGGTACGCGTCCCGCCTCAAGCGCCGCTCGAGCCACCTGCGCCCCGTGCCGCGCGACGACGACAAGCCGCGCTGGATGAACTAACGGGCGACCCTTTCCCCGAGAGGCGCGCAAGCCGAGCCGAGGTCGGGCGCGCGAACGACGGAGCAGCGCAGGCGTACTTCTTCGTACGCCGAGCAGCGCAGGGAGGAGCCCGCCCGAGATCGGCCGGGACGCGCGCCTCTAGCTCACCGAGACGGACTTCACCGCGGAGCGGTAGACCCAGATCCGGCCGGTGTTGGTCCGCGTGTCGGCGGGGATCATGAAGAAGCCAGCGCCTGCGTCCGAGTAGTCGGGGGAGAAGCCGGCGATCTGCCGGCCGTCGATGAAGGCCACGCGGACCCTCTTCCCCTCGGGCAATGGCGCCGTCTCCCCCGGCGCCAGCATGAAGAAGATCGCCTTCACCTTGGCGGTCGCGAGCTGCTCGGGCGCGCCGCCGGGCTCCTGAGCGAGCGCGAGCACGCCCGCGTCGAGCGTCGCGTCGGTGATGACGCCCCGCTTCACGAGCCCCTCGACGGTGTGGACGACCACGCGCCGAACACCCTCGACGCGCGTGGGCGCCGAGGTGGACGGTGGCGGCGCGAGCCCGTCGAGCGGATCGGGAGAGATCTCCTCCAGCAGGTCCGACCCCTCGACGATCGGGAACTCCTCGACTTCGAGCTCGTCGAGCGGCTCCTCGAGTGGAGGCGGCGCGAGCTCCGGCGGTGGGACCGCGGAGCCTCCGGGGGTCATCGTGCCCACGTCCATCGCTGCCGCGCTCTCCCAGGGCTCGCTCTCCTCCGCCGGCTGCTCCGCATCCCAGGTCGGCGCGGCCGCGGCGGACGTCTTGCCGAACGACCCGTTCGACTCGAGCTGGAAGCCCTGCGCGAGCGCGTCGTCGTCGCTGGTCAGCTCCTGCCCCGCACCGAGCGGCGCAAGCAGGTGCTGCGCGTCCTCGGCCGGCAGCGCGTCGACCTGGGTGGGCACCTCTGGGGAGAGATCCCCGTAGCTGCCAGGCGCCGCGGGCTCGTGCGACGGCTCCAGGAGGTCGTCGTCGAGGGGGATGTCCTCCGACTGTGGCTCCGGCTCCGCGCCCCAGCCCTCGGGGGCTGCTTCGGGCTCGACCTCGGAAGCCGCGCCGGCGTCGAACGGGAGCAGCTCCTCGGGAGGCGACTCGGCCGCTGGCTCGGCCGGCGGCTCCGGTTGCGACGGCACCAGCGCCTCCTCAGGCTCGACCCATCCGGCGTCGAGCGCCGCATCGGGCGGCTGGTCGAGCCCCGCCTCAGTCTCCGGCTCCGCTGGAGTGACTTCGGCGCCGACGTCCCACCCTTCCTCGGTGGGCTCGGCCGGCTGAACCGGCGCGAGGGATTCCGCCGCGGCGGCCGCGTCTGCTACCGGCTCTTCGCCCCATGGAGCGGCCAGGTTGGCGTCCCACGCCGGCTGGGTCGCAGCGTCCCACTGGGGCGAAGCGTTCGGATCCCACTGCCCTGCATCGGCGCCGTAAGGCTGAGCATTCGGGTCGTAGACGGGGGCGTTGGGGTCGTAAGGCGCGTTCGCGTCGTAGGGCTGGGCGTTCGGATCGTAAGGCTGAGCGTTCGGGTCGTACGGGGCGTTGGGGTCGTAAGGCGCGTTTGCGTCGTAGGGCTGGGCGTTCGGATCGTAAGGCTGAGCGTTCGGGTCGTAGACGGGGGCGTTGGGGTCGTAAGGCGCGTTCGCGTCGTAGGGCTGGACGTTCGGATCGTAAGGCTGAGCGTACGGGTCGTAGGCGGGGGCGTTGGGGTCGTAAGGCGCGTTCGCGTCGTAGGGCTGGGCGTTCGGATCGTAAGGCTGAGCGTTCGGGTCGTACGGGGCGTTGGGGTCGTAAGGCGCGTTCGCGTCGTACGGCTGGGAGTTCGGGTCGTAGACGGCGGCGTTGGGGTCCCATCCCTGTGCGCTCGCGTCGTAAGGCTGCGCATTGGGATCCCAGCCGGCGTCTGCGGAAGGAGCGTCCAGCGGAGTGTCCAGCCCCAGGGACTCCGGATCGAAGAGGGAGTCCTCGGTCATCGCAGGGGGCTCGCTGAGCGACGCGAAGGGGGCAGCATTCCATACGGCTTCCAGGCCGGTCTCCCCTGGCGCAGCGTCCGGCTCCGGTGGCTGCGGCTCGGGCGGCGGAGGGGCCTCCATCGATGCCGGGCGGTTTCGAAGGCCGGCGGGGAGGAGTGACTCGCGGAGTCGCGCGGCGGCGGCGTTCACGTCGAAGCCTGGCTTCGACGCGCCGGCGCCCAGCTCAGGGCCCACGAGGTCGCGCAGCTGTGCAAGCCGCGCCTCGTCCTGCGGCGTGAGAGGGCCGGCCTGCCGCTTCTGTTCGAGGAGGCGGTACTCCTTCATCACGCTGCGCTGATCCGCCATGAAAGTCCTTCCGTGCAGGGCGGGCGCCGGGCGGCTCCCTTCCGCGGAAACAAATGATACCCCCAAGCGCCGGGTTGCCAAAGGTGTCGCCGCCTTGATTTCGTGAGGCGCGGCGGCCATGTATGGGCCCTCGATGGCCCGCTCCACGTCCAGCAATCGCGCCGCCCCGCCGATCCCGCGCGGCCCGTTCCTCCCCATGTATCCGGAGGAGGTGGCCGCGCGCGGATGGGATGGGCTCGACGTCCTGCTCGTGACCGGCGACGCGTACGTCGATCACCCGGCCTTCGGGGCCGCGGTCATAGGCCGCGTCCTGGAAGCGCAGGGGCTCAAGGTCGGGATCATCGCCCAGCCGGATTGGCGTTCCATCCGCGACGTCGCGCGGCTCGGCCGCCCGCGCCTCTTCGTCGGCGTCACCGCCGGCGCGATGGACTCGATGGTCAACCACTACACGGCGCACAAGCGCCGGCGGTCCGACGACGCCTACACGCCGGGCGGCGCGGCCGGAAGGCGTCCCGACCGCGCGGTGGTCGCCTACGCGAAGTTGATCCGCGAGGCCTTTGGCCCCGCGACGCCGATCGTCCTGGGCGGGATCGAGGCGTCGCTCCGCAGGCTGGCCCACTACGACTACTGGGAGGACCGCATCCTGCCCTCGGTCCTCGTCCAGTCCGGGGCGGACCTCCTCGTCTACGGGCAGGGCGAGAAGCCGATCGTGGAGATCGCCCGCCGGCTCTCGATGGGTGAGGACGTCTGCGGGCTCGTCGACGTCCCGGGCACCGCGGTCGCGGTCTCCGACCGCGCGCTCGCCGGGCTGGAGGGGCGCCCTCGCGGTGTCGTCGAGCTGCCTTCCTTCGAGGAGGTCGAGAAGGACAAGCCGCGCTACGCCGAGTTCGCCAGGCTCTACCGCCGGGAGCAGAACGCGGAGAACGCGCGGGTGCTGGTCCAGCGCCACGGGCGCGCGGGAGGGACGCTCGTGGTGGTCAACGAGCCCATGGCGCCCCCGACGACCGAGGAGCTGGATCGGGTCGCCGAGCTGCCCTTCCTGCGAGAGGCCCACCCGTCATACGCCGGCGCCCACATCGCGGCGCTCGAGCAGATCCGCTGGTCGATCCAGATCGTCCGCGGCTGCGCTGCCGGCTGCGCGTTCTGCTGCATCACCGAGCACCAGGGGCGCGACGTCTCGAGCCGGTCGGAGGCGTCGATCCTGCGCGAGCTGGCGGCGATGGCCGCGCAGGAGAAGTTCCGCGGCACGGTCACCGACCTCGGCGGGCCGACGGCCAACATGTGGCAGATGGGCTGCACCGACGCCGAGGCCCACGCCAGGTGCCACCGCCTCTCGTGCATCCACCCGGCCGTCTGCCGCCACTTCGCGCACGATCACGGTCCGCTCGTGGCGCTCTACGCGCGCGCGAAGGCCGTGAAGGGCGTGAAGCACCTCTTCGTCGGCTCCGGCGTCCGGTACGACCTCGCCCAGGCGGACGAGGAGAACGGCGAGCGCTACCTGGAGGCGCTCGTCACGAGCCACGTGTCAGGGCAGCTGAAGGTCGCGCCCGAGCACGTCTGCGCGCCCGTCCTCGCGGTCATGCGCAAGCCGGGGCTCGAGAGCTTCGAGCGCTTCCGGAAGGACTTCGCCCGGCTCACGAAGAAGGCGGGCAAGGAGCAGTACCTCGTCCCCTACTTCATCTCGTCGCACCCCGGCTCGACGCTGGAGCAGGCGGTGCAGCTCATGGAGTACCTGCAGGCGAACCGCTGGAAGCCCCAGCAGGTGCAGGACTTCATGCCCACGCCGATGACGCTCGCCTCCGACATGCACTGGACGGGGATCGATCCGATCACCGGGAAGGCGGTCGCGGTCGTCGACGACATGGAGGAGAAGCGGATGCAGAAGGCGCTCATCCGCTGGGGAGATCCGGACAACAGGGTGCTCGTCGAGAAGGCGCTGCGGCTCACGGGCCGGCTCGCGCCCGGGAAGCGGATGGGTGGCGGGAACAGGATGGCGGGCGACGGCGCCCGCCCGCCCTGGGCCCGGCGAGGAACGCGCGGGCCGCCAAGGCGTTGAGCTCAGGCTCGGGACGGCGCGGCTGCTAATCCTCCGGGAGCGGCTGGGGACCGGGGACGATGCCGGCGATGTCGGGATCCACGCCAGCCGGGGCCGAGGGGTCGCGGACCTCCTTCTCCCGCTTGCGCTGCTCCTTCTTCTCCTGCTTCTTGCTCTGGTAGTCCCGGCGGGACGCCTCCTTCTGGCGCTTCGTTGTTCCTGGGTTGAACGCCATGGCGTCCTCCTGTCGTTGTGCCCCGGCCGGCAACACGCCAATCCTCCCCCGCCGGGGAGCCGGGGGGCGGGGTAGGAAATAGTCCGTCGCGAGCCCGCCGTCAAAGCCCGTTGCCACGTCGCCGGAGGGACTACCGCGGTAGGATGTGCCCTGGAGGCGGACAATGGCGAACCCGAACGGCATCCAGGGGCAGGGCGAGGCGCTGCGGCGCGCGCTCCGCTGGCTCTCGGAGCGGAGGCAGGAGGAGCCCCAGGCCCCCCGGCTCAAGCTAATCGAGGAGGCGGCGCTTCGCTTCGACCTGACCCCGGCCGAAGCCGACTTTCTGACGATGGAGTGGAAGGAGGGGTAGCGGCTAAGCTGCCCCCTCCATGACAGACGCAGAACGCAGCGCACGCCACCGCCGCCTCGTGGAGGCGGACCACAAGAACCTGTGGCACCCCTTCACGCAGATGGAGGAGTGGCTCGCCGAGGAGCCGCTCATCATCGACTCGGCGGACGGCGTCCACCTCGTAGACACGCTGGGGAACCGGTACCTGGACGGAGTCTCGTCACTCTGGTGCAACGTCCACGGCCACCGCGTGCCGGAGATCGACGCGGCCGTGCGGGCGCAGCTCGATCGGGTCGCCCACACGACGCTCCTCGGGCTCGCCTCGACCGCTTCGATCGAGTGCGCGGAGGAGCTGCTCCGCTGGACGCCCAGGGGGCTCACCCGCGTCTTCTTCTCGGACGCCGGGGCGACCGCGGTCGAGATCGCGCTCAAGATCGCGTTCCAGCACCACCAGCTGCGCGGCGACACTGCGCGCACCGAGTTCGTCGGGCTGCGCGGCGCCTACCACGGCGACACGATCGGCTCCGTCTCGCTCGGGGGCATCGACCTCTTCCACCGGATCTTCAAGCCGCTCCTCTTCGACGTCCACCACGCGCCGCAGCCGTACTGCTACCGCTGCCCGCTCGCCAAGCGGTGGCCAGAGTGCGCGATGGCCTGCGCCGACGAGGTGGAGAAGATCTTCGAGAGCCGGGCGGGGAAGATCGCGGCGCTCGTCATGGAGCCGCTCGTCCAGGGGGCGGACGGCATGATCACGCAGCCGCCCGGCTACGTCCGGCGGATGCGCGAGATCTGCGACCGGCACGGCGCGCTGCTCGTCTGCGACGAGGTGGCGACCGGCTTCGGGCGCACGGGCAGGATGTTCGCCGTGGAGCACGAGGGGGTCGTCCCCGACCTGATGACAGTGGCGAAGGGGATCAGCGGCGGCTACCTGCCGCTCGCCGCGACCCTCACGACCGAGCGGGTGTTCGAGAGCTTCCTCGGGCCGTTCGACGCGCAGCGGACCTTCTTTCACGGTCACACGTACACCGGGAATCCGCTCGCCTGCGCGGCGTCGGTGGCGTCGATGCACCTGTTCCGGGACAAGGGGATCCTCCAGGCGCTCCCCGGGAAGGTCGCGTCGCTCGCCGGCGCCCTGGCGCCGGCTTCGGACATGGCGCACGTCGGCGAGGTGCGGCAGCGCGGGCTGATGGTGGGGATCGAGCTCGTCCGCGATCGCGCGACGAGGGAGGAGTACGCGAGCGGTCTCCGCGCCGGCCACCAGGTCTGCACCGAGGCACGGAAGCTGGGGGCGATCCTGCGGCCGCTCGGCAACGTCGTCGTCCTGATGCCGCCGCTGGGCATGACCGAGGCGCAGCTAGGGGAGCTGGCCGGGATCGCGCTCGCCAGCATCGCGAAGGTGACGGCGGCGCTGTGACCACTCATCGCACCTTCGCGCCTCGCGGATGCACCTCTCCCCGCCCCCGCGGGGAAGAGGCTGGGTGAGGGGGCGTCTGACCCGTCGGGGGCTCCCGGAATGAACGGCTTCTTCGTCACGGCCACCGACACCGGCGTCGGCAAGACGGAGATCGCCTGCGCGCTCCTCCGCGCCGCGCGCGCCGCCGGCGTCGACGCGGTCGGCATGAAGCCGGCCCAGGCCGGCGCGACGCCTGGCGAGCCCTCCGACGCAGAGCGGCTTCGCGACGCCAGCGATCGCGTGGAGCCGCTCGACGCGATCTGCCCTTACTCGCTCGCCGCCCCGCTCGCGCCTGCCGTCGCGGCGAGGCTGGAGGGGCGGACAGTCGAGCTCGCGCGGATCCTCGACGCCGCGCGCGCGCTCGCCGCGCGCCACGACGCGATCGTCGTCGAGGGCGCCGGCGGGCTCCTCGTCCCGCTCACCGAGCGGGAGACCTACGCCGACCTCGCGGTCGCGCTCTCGCTCCCGGTGATCGTCGTCGCGCGCGCCGGGCTCGGGACGGTCAACCACGCGGCGCTGACGGTCGAGGCGCTGCGCCGCCGGGGGCTCGCGATCGCGGCGATCGTGCTCAACCGCGCGACCCCCGCGGACGATCCGTCGGTGCCGCACAACGCCGCAGAGATCGCGCGGCTCACCGGCGCGAAAGTCGTGGGACCCTTGGCGTTCAAGGCCGATATCGCGGAGCGCAGCGCGACGCTGCAAGCCGTGATGGGGTCCGAAGTAAAGTTTTCGACGAGCGCGTGAAAATTGGATCGATCGCCGGATCGATCCTAGAGATCGCTTCGTGCCGAACGTCGTCGACCTAACTCTCGTCTCGCAGGCGAGGCGCACCCTCCTCGCGCTCCTCGAGGAGCGCGGCCTCGGCTTCTTCCTGCTCCCTGGCTCCCGGACCCCACGCCTCGACTCGCGCCGCATAGCGTGGGTCGTAGAGGCCGCCCGCCGCATGGTCACGCACCGCGCGCGCCGCGATCCGAACGCGCTGTCGCGAACGCGCCGCGTGGTGAGGCGCGAGCTGATCCGCCGCCTGGCCGAGGCGATGCTGCAGGCCGGGCTGTAGCGGTCCGGGCCGACTTGCCGCCGTAGGCCGTTGAAGAACGCACGTCGCGAGCGGCACCCACCATGATGATCATCCCCTCTCCCCCACCGGGGGAGAGGGCAAGGGTGAGGGAGCGACCACGGGTACGCGGGCATCAGCTTGGCACGTGCTCGTCGAGCATCGCAGCGCGCCGACGCGCGATTTCCTGCTCCCTCACCCTGACCCTCCCCCTCGGTGAGGGGGAGGGGATGGTGCCAAGGGGAAGCCGAAGGCGCTGCGGGACAAACCCCACGTGCTCCCGCAGCGATAGGGGAGGCGGCTTGCGGGGATCCCCGGATGGTCAGGCGCCAGGCCACGCCGAGGGACTTCCGGGGATGACCTCCCGGCATCTAGAGTGCCGGCATGTGGAACAAGTGCAGCGTCTGCAAGAAGCCCATCGAGCACGGCGCGCCCTACCTGAAGTGCGCAGTCTCGACCTGCAACCGAAAGCGCTTCCAGCTCTACTTCTGCTCCGACACGTGCTGGGACGCACACAACCCCGGCCAGAATCACCGCAACCCGGCCTACACCGAGCACGTGGCGCCGAAGGCGCCGTGATCGCCAGGGCTGCGCGTCGCGCGAGGCCAGGCCCGCCGCGAATCAGCCGCGTCCACCGCGTGTCGCTCCGGCGGAGGGACTCTTGACGCAGAAGACTCCGAAGAGGACGCCGCGACCGGGCGTCGATGAATACGGGCGAACGCCGCTCCACTACGCTGCGCTGGATGGCGACGCCGGCGAGCTAGAACCGCTGCTGGGCGCGGGCGCTGACCCGAACGCCCAGGACGACAACGGCTGGAGCGCCCTCCACTTCGCGGCCCAGGCGCGGTGTGTGGCGTGCGTCCGGGCGCTGCTGGCCGCAGGAGCCGAAGTCGATCTCCGGGACAGCCACGGGAACACCCCGCTCTCGACAGCGGTGTTCAATTCGAGAGGTGACGGGAGCGTCATCGCGGTCCTGAGGGAGGCCGGCGCAGATCCCCGGCGGCCGAACGATCACGGAGTCTCACCTGTGACTTTGGCGCGGACCATCGCCAACGTCGACGTCGCGCGGTTCTTCACGGATCTTTCCGTGGACTCCCCAAGCTGAGCCAGTGCCCCTACGGCGCCCGCCTGGTGGGGCCCGTCTCCGTCCCCTTCTTGGGCCGGCCGCGGGCCACGTGAACGATCCCTTCTGCGGCGACGCGCGCCGCCCAGGGATTCCTCCGGACCTTCAACCTGGCGAAGTCGATCTCCGGGATCTCCTTCAGCGAGCGCTTCGACGGCTCCCCAACCCTGGTCACCTTCTTCATATCTCCTCTGCTCATGCGAGGTCGCGCGGCGCGCGCTGATGACCCGGGCGGCAACAGCCGCCGGATTCCTACCCGGGCTTCCCGCCCGCCTTCGACACGTAGCGCAGCCGCAGGTCCGTCAGGAGGTTCTCGAGGAACTTCTCCTCCGCCGGCGTCAGGTTGCCGCGCGTCTTCTCCTGGAGCATCGACAGGATGTCGATCGTCTGGTGCGCGACGGGCAGGTTCGTGGGCAGCGTCTCGCCCGTCTCCGGGTGGGGCGCGTCGCCGAGGTGCATCAGCGCCGACGAGCCGAGCGAGAGGACGAACGTGTAGAAGTCGATCGGGGCGGGCGTCTTCGGATCGGTCATCGAAGCCTACACGGGCGGCCCCCCGAAGAAGCGCGAGGCGGGGGTGGGGGCCCTGCCGGCTTCGCCGGCGGGGCGGGACCAGTCCCGTTCAATCGAAGTCGAAGGCGATCCGCTCGGCGGCGAAGCCGCGCTGGACGAGCAGGACCAGCCGCCCGGAGCGGCGCGCCTTCCCGGCGACCCGCCGGAACTCCGCGAGGCCGTCCAGCTCGGTCGAGTTCACCTCACGGACGAGGTCGCCCGCCTGCAGGCCGACGCGCGCCGCTGCCGAGCCGCGATCCACCGAGCGGACCACGAGGAGCACCCCGCCCTTGACCTTCTCCTCGCCGAGGGCGATGCCGATCCGGCTCCTCACGAGCTGCTCGATCCTCGCCCCGCTCAGCTCGACGGCCGCGACCTGGAGCTGGAGCTGCTTCCCGGCGCGGACGAGGTCGAGGCGCGCCGAAGCTCCGGGGCCGAGGTCGCGGACCCGGAACCGGAACTCCTCCGCGCTCCCGACCGGTGCAGCCCTGGACCGCGTCGACGAGGTCCCCCTTGCGGACGCCGGCCCGCTCGGCCGGCGACCCGGCGTCGACGGAGGTCACCCCGACGCCGCCCGTCGCGCCGACCCGTGCCCCGTCCCGCGCGGGCAGATCGTCGACGCTCACGCCCAGGTAGCCCTCGCGGACCTCGCCGTGCGCGATGAGGTCGTCGGCCACCCGGCGCGCGCGATCGATCGGGATCGCGAAGCCGATCCCGGCGCTCCGCTCGCCGAGGATGGCGGTGTTGATGCCGATTAGCCGCCCGTCGATGTCGAGCAGGGGGCCGCCCGAGTTGCCGGGGTTGATCGACGCGTCGGTCTGGACGAAGTCGAACAGCGTCCGTTCGCCCGCCTTGAAGTTGCGGTGGACGGCGGAGACGACGCCGGTGGTGACGGTGTGGGAGAGGCCGAAGGGGTTCCCGATGGCGATCACCGTCTCGCCGATCATGAGGTCCTCGGACCTGGCCGGCCGGGACGAAGGGCAGCCGCTCCTTCGTCTGGAGCTTCAGGACGGCGAGGTCGCTCGACGGATCTGCGCCCACGACGCGGGCCGTGAACTCGCGCCCGTCCAGCAGCCCGACGCGGAGCCGCGTGCCGCGCTCCACCACGTGGTTGTTGGTGAGGACGTACCCCTCGGGTGAGACGATCACGCCCGAGCCGAGCGACGTGACCGCGTAACCCTTCCGGTAGCGGGGCGTCTCCAGCATGTCGCCGAAGAGCAGCTCCGCCATCGACTGCGGCTGGCCGCCCACGCGAACGCGGACCAGCTCCTCCGCGGAGACGTTCACGACTGCGCCGCGAACGCGCTCCACCGCCTGGACGACGGGGGTGCGACGGTTGGAGCTGGGGCGTTCGTCGGCGCGAGGTAGGGCCGCGCGGTGCGAGAGCGGCGCGGCGAGCGCCAGGGAGAGCAGGAGGGCTGGCGCGAGCGATCCGCGCAAGTGGCTACGCCTCGTCGTCGTCGTCCTCGAAGTCGTCCTCTCCCTCCATGGCCGCTTCGACCGGTACGGCCTGGTCGGCGAGATCGGGGAGGGCCTTCAGGTACTTCTCGTAGTCCTTCTCGTCGAGGACGCCCTTGCGCAGGTAACGCGGGGCGGTGCGGCGATCTACGAGCTTGTTCTCGATCTCGGCCATTGGTTTTTGGTTCCTTCCAGCGGAAGCCGTGGAAAATATGCGGCGCCTTGCGGCTGCGTCAAGCGCATGCTACCGCCAAGCGCATGCCGACGTCCCCCCCCGCGCGGATCGAAGCCCAGACGCCCCACGCGGCGCGCCTCGCGCGGCTGGCCGGGCTCTACGCGATCGTGGGTGGCCCTGAGCTCGTCGAGCGGGCGCGCGCCGCGATCGACGGCGGCGCTCGCGTCGTGCAGGTCCGCTGGAAGGACGCGCCGTCCGGCGCGGTGCTCGACGCCGCGAGGCGGGTGGTGGAGCTTGCGCGAGGCCGGGCCCTCGTCATCGTGAACGACCGCGCCGACCTCGCGCTCCTCTCCGGTGCCGACGGCGTACACGTCGGCGACGAGGATCTCCCGGTCGCCCAGGCTCGCAAGCTCCTCGGCCCGGAGCTGCTCGTCGGCCGCACCTGTCGGACGTTCGAGGAGGCGAAGTGGGCGATCGCCGACGGCGCCGATCACGTGGGCTTCGGCCCGATGTTCGCGACGACGAGCAAGGAGGTCGGCGTCCCGCCGCGCCCGGGCTCTGCGCTGCGTGAGGTCGCCGGCTCGCTCGGCGCGCCGGTCGTCGCGATCGGCGGCATCACGCTGGAGAGCATCGGCGGCATCGCGGCAGCCGGCGCGGCCTGCGCGGCCGTGATCGGCGACCTCTTCGAGCGGGGCGACCCGGGAGAGCGGGCCCGGCTCCTGGCCGCCGCCTTCGAGGAGGGGAGGCTCGGCACGCCGTGAGCGCACGCCCCAGGATTGGGATCTCGCTCGACGCGGACGAGTCGAAGGTCCGCTACGAGCTGAAGCGCACGTACGTGGACGCGGTGCTGGGGGCGGGGGGGCTGCCGATCCTCGTCCCCTTCGTGGGCCCAGCCGAGTGCGAGGCCTATCTGGCCCTCCTCGACGGGCTCGTCCTCTCCGGCGGCGGGTTCGACGTCCCGCCGGCGCTCTACGGGGAGGAGGTGCGGCCGTGCTGCGGCCCCCTCATCCCGGAGCGGACCGGGACCGAGCTGTGTCTCCTGCGGCGCGTCCTCGGAAGCGGCACGCCGGTGCTCGGGGTCTGCGGCGGGATGCAGCTCCTCAACGTCGCCATGGGGGGGTCGCTGCACCAGGACCTGCCCACCGACACGGGGATCCGGATCCACCAGCAGCCAGCCCCCAAGGACGTCCCGAGCCACGACGTCGAGATCGTGCCGGCGACGCGCCTCGCGGCGCTCGTGGGTGCCGGCAGGCTGCGCGTCAACTCCACGCACCACCAGGCGGTGAAGGCGGTCGGGCCGGGGCTCCTCGTCACGGCGCGCGCGCCGGACGGCGTCATCGAGGGGATAGAGCTCCCGGGTCACCCGTTCGCGCTCGGCGTCCAGTGGCACCCCGAGTCTGCGCAGCGCCACGAGCCGCGCCACGCCGAGCTCTACCGTGGGCTCGTGCGCGCCGCGGCGGAGCGGCGCCGGTGAGGCGAGCCGCCACTCCCACGGTGCTCGTCGCCGCGGGGCTCGATCCCTCCGGCGGCGCAGGGCTCGTCGCCGACCTCCAGGCGCTCGCCGCGGTGGGAGCGCGCGGCTGGGCGGTCGCGACGGCGCTGACGGCGCAGGGGCCGAAGGGGGCGAGCGGCTTCGAGCCGGTCGGCGAGCGGATGCTCCTCGCCGCAGATCGACGCGCTCCTCGCCGGCCGCGAACGGCCGCGCGCCCTGAAGACCGGCATGCTCGGGGCCGCGCTCGGCGCCCGCGTCCTGTCGGACCGGTTCGGTGCGCGCGACCTCGCCCGCGTTCCGCTGGTGGTCGACCCGGTCCTCGTCGCCTCCTCCGGAGCGTCGCTCTTCGACGACGAGGGGCGCGGGATCGCCGCCTCGCTCGAGCCTCTCCTCGCCCGCGCCCGGCTGGCGACCCCGAACCTCCCGGAGCTCCAGGCGCTGACGGGGCTCGACGTGGCGACCGACGAGGCGGCGATCGCGGCCGCCCGCGCGCTGCCATCCCGCGCGGTCCTCGTGAAGGGAGGGCACCGCGCGGGGGCGCCGGTCGACCTGCTCGTCGAAGGCCGCCGCGTGACCCGCTTCACCGGCCGGCGGCGCTCCGTGAGCGCGCGCGGCACCGGGTGCAGGCTCGCGTCGGCGATAGCCGGTCTCCTCGCTCGTGGGGCGTCGCTGGACGACGCCGTGCGCGGCGCAAAGCGGATCGTCGAGCGGTACCTCGACGCGGCCGACACCTAGGCCGCCTGGTCACCGGGGGCCAAGGGACGGCTTGCGCCGCAGTTGGGGCGCAAGCGGCCGCTCCGCGCGGGTCGGGTTGCCTCGGGGCGCGCGCGCCCACATGCACTGGCCCACCACCCGTATCGAAGGAGCGAAGCCATGAAGCTCGTTGCCCGTGCAGTCACCGCGCTCGCGCTGCTCGCGCTCGCGGCCCCGGCGCTCCCGTGCGGCTTCGACAAGCCGCACACGACGACGACCTCGGCCGGCCGGCGCCGAGCGGCGCGGTCGCGAAGTCCGAGAAGGCCCCCGGCGCGCAGAAGGCCGTCAAGGCGGAGAAGACGAAGGCTCCGACGGCCCAGAAGACCGCCGCCAACTGACGCCCTGGACTTCCCTCTCCCCCACCGGGGGAGAGGGTCAGCGTGAGGGGGCCGCGCTACGCCCCGCCGTCGCTCCGCATCTCGGCGAAGAAGGTGTTGGTCTTGAAGAAGACCAGGTCCACCCGCCCGGTTGGCCCCTGGCGCTGCTTGGCCACGTGGAGCTGGACCTGCTGAGTGTCGCCGGTCTGGGCGGCGGCGCCGTCCTTCTCGTCGCCGTCGTCGCGGTGGAGGAACATGACCACGTCGGCGTCCTGCTCGATGGCGCCCGACTCGCGGAGGTCCGAGAGCATGGGCGGCTCGCCCTTCCGCTTCTCGACGCTGCGGTTGAGCTGCGAGAGGGCGAGGACTGGGAGCTGCAGCTCCTTGGAGAGCGCCTTGAGCGAGCGGCTGATGGTGGCGATCTCCTGCTCGCGCGACTGGATCCCACGGTCGCTGGGGGCGTGCATGAGCTGGAGGTAGTCGATCACGACGAGGTCCAGCCCGCCATGCTCGCGCTTGATCTTGCGGCACTTCGAGCGGAGCTCGACCGGCGTGAGGACGAAGTTGTCGTCGAGCCAGAGCGAGGAGCGGCTGATCTTCTCGGCGTGGTTCCCCACCTTCTCCCAGTCGAGCTTGGACATCATGCCCTGCGAGAGCCGGCGCCAGTCGAGCTTGGCCTCGGACGCCAGCATGCGGAGCGCGAGCTGATCGGAGGGCATCTCGAGCGAGAAGACGGCGACCTTCTTCCCCTGCTTCACCGCCGCGTGGGCGGCGATGTTGAGGGCGAAGGCCGTCTTGCCGACCGAGGGCCGGGCCGCGAGGACGATGAGCGACCCGGGCTGGAGGCCGAGCATCATCTTGTCGAGCGACGGGAGGCCGGTGGGCACGCCGGTGATCGGCGAGAGCCCCGCCTGCACCCGCTTCTGGATCGCCTCCAGGTTGTCGACCGCCTGGAGGAGCGGCTCCTGGATCGGGCGCAGCGTCTCCATGCCGGTGCCGGCGGCGGCGCCGAAGACGTCCTGCTGCGCGGAGTCCAGGAAGTTCTGGACGTTGGCGCCCGACTCGTACCCGCGCTCCACCAGCCGCTGCGCGGTGAGCATCATCTGGCGGAGCCGCGAGAGGTCCTGGACGACGCGCGCGTAGTGGTCGGCGTTGCTCGCGGTGCCGAGGCCGCGGGCGAGCGACAGCGGGAGCTCTCGCGGGACCGCCGTGCCGAGCCAGCCCTTCGCGTCGAGCCGCTGCATCACGAGCACCGGATCGATCGTCTTCCCCTCGGTCGCGAGCCCCATGCAGACGTCGAAGACGTGCTGGTGCGGGAGCAGGTAGAAGTCACCCGGCTTGAGCCGGGCCGCGACCTGGTCGAAGGCGTTCTCGTCGATCAGGATCGCGCCGAGCACCGCCTGCTCCGCCTCCACGTTGTGGGGCAGATCGCGTGCGCTCCTGAGCGCGGAGACTGGGGCTTCGGTGCGTCTTGGCGCTTCCTGTTCGGCCATCGGTGGGCGCAGCCTAACAGCGGGGTCCGACGCGGATCACCGTGGATGTGCGGTGGAGAACTGCGGAAATCTCCAGGGATCCGGCCGTGGAATGGGCGTGGAATGGGGGTGGATGGGGCGTGGATACAAGGCCGCGGCGAGTGGGTGTAGATTCGGGGGAAATGCATCTGAAGCACGTCTCGTCAAGGGCGCTCCTGGCGGTGTCAGCGGCGCTCCTCGTCACGGCCGCTGTCGCGCAAGGGGCGCAGCCGCCGGCCGGCCCCCGGTCCCCGGCAGCGAAGGCCAGCGACGCCGCGCTCCTCGAGCTCGGCAAGGCGAAGATCCGGGGAGCGGTCGTGGCCACCGCCCGCGCCGACCTCACCGGAGGAGACGTGGCGCTCCTCGTCGCGTCCATGCCGAAGCCGAAGGGCTCGGCGGTCTTCGCGCTGCTGGTCTTCGGCGACGTCGATGGCGGGAACGCGCTCCTCGGCAGCGACGAGCTCGAGGGGGTGGAGACCTGGGGGCCGCCGACGGTGGCGCTCGCGGTGAACGCTCACCGAGTGGCCCCTGGCGCCCTCTCCTCCACGGTCGGCTGGAATGCGGTCGACGGGAGCGCCGCCGAGGAGCGGACCTTCATCCACCGCTTCGGCGCGGGACGGCTGACGCGCCTCCTCGCCGCCCCGATCGCCAGGACCGCCGCGCCGGGGAGCAGGCGCCCGAGCGTGCGCCAGGCGATCGAGGTCCTGCCGACCTCCTCTGGCGGGTTCGCCGACCTGCGGGTCCGCTCGACCACCGTCGACTGCGACGCCACCGGTGACTGCGCAGAGGAGGCGGTCGAGGTGGCGAGCTACCGCTTCGATGGCGTTCGCCACTCCGTTCGCCCCTACCCGATCCCGTTCCTCGACAAGATCACCGCGTCGTCGACGCTGCCGTCGCGCGCGGGGCTCGTCGACTACTCGGCCGCGGCCGCCGTGGACGGCAGGCCCGACACCGCCTGGTGCGAGGGCGCGCCGGGCGCCGGCTGGTTCCAGAAGCTGGAGCTCGCCTTCGTCCCTGCGCAGCGCGTGAAGGCCGTCTCCATCGTCCCCGGCCTCGACGCCGGCGACGCGTTCCGGGAGGTGACGAGGCCAAAGCGGATCCGCGTGATCCTGCCGGACGGGACCAAGGTGGAGGGCGATCTCGCCGACGAGCCGAAGGCGCAGCGGATCGCACTATCCGGAGGGGAGCGCGTCTTCGGCGTGACGATCGTGATCGTGGACGTGTACAAGGGTAAGCGGGACGACGCCTGTATCAGTGAACTGGACGTGGAGGTGGAGCCGTGACGCTGAGCCCGCGAGTCGCTGCCGTAGCAGTGCTGTCCACGCTCTCCGGATGCGGGGGGCTCGGAGCGGTCCTGCGGCAGGGGATCATGACGCCAGAGGTCTCGGTCGTGTCGGCGGCGCCGACCGCCGCCGACTTCGAGGGGATGACGGTCGCGGTGGACCTGCTGGTGAAGAACCCCAATCACCTTGGGCTTCGCGTGGCCGCGCTCACGTGGCAGCTCGACGCCGAGGGGGGGCGCGTGGCGAGCGGCGACGCGCCCGGCGGGCTCACGCTTCCCGCCAACGGCTCCGCCACCTCTCGCGTCACGGCGCATCTCCGCTTCGCCGACCTCGCGAACCTCGCGAGGCTCGCCGAGACCAAGGAGAAGGTCGACTTCAGGGTCGCGGGCAGCGTGAAGGTGGAGTCCCCGATCGGGCCGATCGAGGTCCCCTGGTCGCACGCCGGCAGCCTGCCGGTCCCCAGGCTGCCACGCGTCGAGCTCGGCGGGATCCGGCTCGGCCGGCAGACCTTCACCGAGACGGAGCTCCTCGTGCGGCTCCGCGTGGAGAACCCCAATGGCTTCCCGCTCCCGGCGGCCTCGGTGAAGCTCGACGTGGAGCTCTCGGGCGAGCGTGTCGCCCAGGCGGCGAGCCGTGAGCTCGGCGCGATCCCGGCGGGCGGCACGGCGACGCTGGAGATCCCGGTCCGGCTCTCCATCCTGGGCGCGGGGCGCGCGCTCATGCAGGCGCGCGGGAAGTCGGTCAGCGTCGGGGCCAGCGGCACCGCCGGCTTCGGCTGGATGCAGCTGCCGTTCGCGGTGAGCGGCCAGCTGCCACTGCCGTAGCGCGGATCGGGTCCATGCCACTCCCCGAGCCCACGAACCTGCCGCCGCCGCCCGAGCCCTCGTTCCGGACGCGGGCGCGCGCCGCGGCCCTCCCGTCCTGGGCGGCCCTCAAGGCGATCGCCGACGCGCAGCGCCAGATCATGCTGGCGGTCCTCGCCGGGATCCTGGCCGTCCTCTTCACGCAGCTCCCCTCGCCGCTGTCCGGGGAGGCCCAGGGCTTCCGCGAGGTCGCGGCGATCGTGATCGTCGCCGTGGTCGTTGGAGTCCGGCTCTGGATGGCCGTCGCGACCTACCGCCTCGCGGGGGCGCTCGGGTCGAAGGTGGCCGTGCTCTGGGCCATCGGCGGCTTCCTGCCGAACCTCATCGGACTCATCGTCCTGGTCGTGCTCAGCAGCCGCGCGTCGAGCCGGCTCAAGAAGGCGGGGATCAAGGTGGGGCTCCTCGGCGCTAAGCTGGGGGACAGTCCCCCTCCCGGCTTCCTCTGCGAGGAGCTGGCGCGCGACTTCGCGTAGCGCCGCGTCGCCTCGAGTCACGGCTTCGCTTTTCCGCGCGGTCCGGCCATGATGGGAGCGGTCGCTCCTGCCTGCGGAAGTCGAGGCGCGCATGATCACGAGGCTGCTCGAGGGGAACAGGCGGTTCGTCGAGACCACCTTCGACAAGGAGCGCGACTACTTCGCCGGGCTGGCGAAGGCGCAGAGCCCGACGGTCCTGTGGATCGGCTGCTCGGACTCCCGCCTCGCAGTGAACGTGATCACCGACACTCGCCCGGGGGAGGTCTTCGTCCACCGAAACGTCGGCAACGTCGTCGCCCAGAACGACTGGAACCTCTCCGCCGTCCTGGAGTTCTCGATCAACCACCTCAAGATCCCCGACGTCGTCATCTGCGGCCACTACGGCTGCGGCGGCATCAACGCCCTCGACGACGAGGACACCGAGGACAAGTACATCCCGATCTGGCTCAACGGCGCTTACAAGGCGAAGGAGCGCGTGGACGAGAAGCTCCGCTCGCTCCGGATCGACGTCGGCGCCGAGCAGCGCCACAAGCTCATCGTCGAGGAGAACGTCCGGCTGCAGCTGGACCACCTGCACGACTACCCGTTCGTCCGGAAGGCGCAGCAGGCCGGGAAGCTCCAGACCCACGGCTGGATCTACGACATGACGAGCGGGGAGATCCGGGTCATGGCGGAGTAGTGCGGCGCCGATCGAGCACCGAGAACGGCCGCGCTCCCTTGAACACCCGGAAGAGCAGGTAGAGGGCGGGGAAGAGGAAGACCGCGCCCGCGCCGAGCGCCCACAGCAGCGCGACCTGCACGCTGCGCGGTGCGCTCGCCGACGCGAGCGTCAGGTCGGGCACGAGGAGGTACGGGTGCTGGGCCGCGCCCCACCCCGCCACGATGAGCGCCGACTGCAGCGCCGCGGCCGCGCGCGCGAGCCGGACGCGACCGCCGGACAGGGCGGCGAACGCGACGCCCGCGGCCGCCGCGGTCGTGGCGAGGAGTGGCCACGACCACGGCCGCTGCGTCAGTCCCTCGAAGACGAGCGGCGCCTGCGCGCGTGCCAGCGCGGCGGCGAGCAGCGCCGCGACGCCCGCGGCCACGCCCGCGGCCAGCGCCCTGCGCCGGAAGTCGTCACGCAGCGCCCCCGTGGACTCGACGGAGAGGTAGGCCGCAGCGAGGTACGCGAACAGCGCCAGGGCGAGGAGTCCGACCGAGAGCGGGAACGGCGCGAGCCACGCGAGCGGCTCGGAGCCTCGCGCGGCGACGCGGAGCCGTCCCGACGCGAGCGCGCCGACGACCACCCCGAGCAGGAGCGGTGCGAGCGCCGACGCCGAGGAGAAGAGCAGCCCCCAGCGGGCCTGCACGCGGTCGTCCCGGCGATCGTACGCCCGGAAGGTGAACGCCGCGCCACGGAGGACGATGCCGACCAGGAGGAGCACCAGCGGTACGAAGAGGGCGACCGAGGCCGCCGCGAACGCGGCCGGGAACGCCGTGAAGAGCACCACGACCACGAGGATGAGCCAGACGTGGTTCGCCTCCCAGATCGGGCCGATCGCGTGCTCGATCAGCTCGCGCTGCTCACGCGTCCTGGGCCCGGAGGCGAGGAGGTCCCAGATGCCGCCGCCGAAGTCGGCGCCTCCGGTGAGAGTGTAGAGGATCAGCGCGACCAGCATCGCGCCCCCGAGGAGGTCGGCGGGGGTCATCGGAGCCGTCCGGGAGCGATCTGGCGCCGCAGTAGCGCGACCGTGATGACCGCCAGGAACGCATAGAGGAGCGTGAAGAGGACGAGCGGCACGGCGAGGTGGCCGACGGGGGTCACCGAGTCGGCGGTCCGCAGCACGCCCCAGACCGAGTACGGCTGGCGCCCCCACTCGGTCACCAGCCAGCCCGCCTCCAGCGCCAGGAAGCCGGCCGGCGCACTGAGGACGAGGAGCCGCAGGAACCAGCGCGGCATGGGACGCCTGCGGACCCACAGCGCGGCCGCCGTCGCGGCGACGAGCGCGAGCAGCGTCCCCAGCCCCACCATGATCTGGAAGGCGAAGTGGACGTTTCGGACGTTGGGCCAGTCCCCGCGCGGGAAGGCCTCCAGCCCCTTCACCTCGGCGGCGGGATCGTGGAACGCCAGGAGCGAGAGGCCGCGGGGGAGCTCCAGCGCGTAGCGGGTCTCGCGGCGCTCCGGATCCGGGATGCCGCCGATCCTGAGCGGTGCGCCCCGCTCCGTCCTGAACTGGCCCTCGAGCGCCGCGAGCTTGAGCGGCTGGTGCTGCGCGACCTGGCGCGCGGAGAGGTCGCCCGAGACCGGCTGCAGGAGCGCCCCGACGGCGCCGACGCCGAGCACGATCCGGAGCGCCGCGCGATGGAACGCGCTCGCGGGCTCCCGCAGCAGCGCCGCGGCGTGGATCCCCGCCAGCGCGAAGGCGGTCGCCACGTAGCAGGAGAGGAGGACGTGGATCACCTCGTGGGCCCAGCCGGGCGGGAACATCGCCTCGAAGGGACGGATCCCTGTCGCCGCGCCTGCGTAAAGCTGGAACCCGGCGGGGTGGTTCATCCACGCGTTCGCGAGCGTCACGAAGAAGGCCGAGAGCGCCCCGCTCGCGGCGACCACGACGCCGCTGGCGAGGTGCAGCCGCGCAGGCACGCGCTCCCAGCCGTAGAGGTAGATGCCGAGGAAGATCGCCTCTGCGAAGAAGGCGAAGCCCTCCAGTGAGAACGGCATGCCGATGATCGGTCCGGCGAACTCCATGAACCGCGGCCACAGGAGCCCCAGCTCGAAGGAGATGACCGTGCCGGACACCGCCCCGACGGCGAACAGGATCGTGGTCGCCTTAGCCCAGCGCCGGGCCAGCTCCAGGTGGACCTCCGAGCCGGCGCGGCGCCAGCGCCACTCCGCGAGGACCATGAAGAGCGGCATCGCCACGCCCACGGCGGCGAAGACGATATGGAAGGCGAGCGAGAGCCCGAAGAGCGCACGTGCAGCGAGGAGGTCGTCCACGGCCCCGGACTACTAGGTCCTGCGCGGGGCCGTCGCCCGTCCCAGTGGGGCGCCTACCCCTTGACGGCGAAGTAGGTCGCGTCCGGGTGGTGGAGCACGATCGCCGAGGTGCTCGCCTCGGGGACCATCTGGTCCGCCTCCGTGAGCGAGACGCCGATCGTCCGCTCGGGGTCCAGCAGCTTGAAGACGAGCCGCTGGTCGGCGAGGTCGGGCCAGGCCGGGTAGCCGGGTGAGTAGCGCTTCCCCTGGCCGTCCGGCAGCGCCAGCTCCGCGCGGACGCGCCGGTGCCAGTACTCCGCGAGCGCCTCGGCGGCCTCCACCGCGAGGCCGTGGATGAAGAGCGATCGGGCGTACTCGCCCTTGTCGTTGAGGGAGGTCGCCAGCTTCGACGCGCGGTCGCCGACCGTCACGACCTGGAGCGCGCAGACGTCCGCCCCCTTCTCCTCGCGGAACCAGTCGGCCATGCACAGCTGGCGCTCGGCTGGCTGGCGCGGGAGCTTCAGCCGCCCTAGCTCCGCCAGGCGGTGTACCGGGTCCAGGATGACGAGGTCGTTCCCCTCGGCGTGGCAGGGGAAGTAGCCGTAGACGACGCGCGGCACGAGCCAGCCCTCGGCCTGCGCCTCGGCCGTTAGCGCCGCGAGCCGCGGCCCGAAGTCGTCCTTCACGAGCTTCTCGTACTCGGCCCCGCTCACCCGCCCGCCCCACTGGAGCTTGAAGAGCTCCGTGCGGTCCAGGAGCGGCCAGAGGTCGGCGAGCGGGACCTCGCCGGAGGGCACGGTCCGGGTTCCCCAGAAGGGTGGCGAGGGGACATGTGGCGCCGGCCGGGTTCCGGCGCGCACCGTCCGGATCGGCGCGGCCGCGCCCCCATCCACGGGGGCGTCCCTGAGCGCGATGGCCCTGGACAGGTTCTCCGACTTGAGCGCGTCGCGCCGCTTCGGGTCGACGAGCGCGTCCATGAGCGACAGGCCCTCGAAGGCGTCGCGCGCGTAGTAGACGCCGCCGGCGTACGGAGTACCGTCCGCGCCGAAGAGCGCCTTCGCGGCGAAGCGCCGGTTGATGGCGGCGCCGCCGACGATCACCGGGAACGACAGGTTCCGCCGGTGCAGCTCCTCGACGCAGGCCGGCATCTGCTTCGACGTGGAGACGAGCAGCGCCGAGAGGCCGATGGCGTCGGCGTTCTCGGAGACCGCCCTCTCGATGATGGTCGAGACCGGCACCTGCTTGCCGAGGTCGTGGACGGTGAAGCCGTTGTTCTGGAGGATGGTCTTGACCAGGTTCTTGCCGATGTCGTGCACGTCGCCGTAGACCGTGGCGAGCACGACGGTCCCCTTGGTGGACCCCGCCTTCTTCTCCAGGAACTGCTCCAGGTACCCGACCGCGCGCTTCATCACCTCGGCCGACTGGAGGACGAACGGCAGGATCAGCTCGCCGGCGCCGAACCTGTCGCCGACGTCCTTCATCGCCGGGAGGAGCACCTCGTTCAGCACCGCCACGGCCGACCTGCGGGTGAGCGCCTCGTCGACGAGCGGCTCGATCCCCTCCGGGCGCCGGTGGAGGATCTGGAGCGCTAGCCGCTCCTCGGCGGTCTTGCCGGCGAGGAGGTCCTCGACCGGCGCGGCGGGCTTGTCGTTCCCCTTCTCGCCGAAGTGGGCGATGAGCGCCGCGAGCGCGTCCTCGCGCCGGTCGAAGAGCAGGTCCTCGGCGAGGGTCCGCTCCGCCTCCGCGAGCGCCGGGTAGGGGCGGACGTCCTTCGGGTTCACGATGGCGAGATCGAGCCCCGCCTTGACCGCGTGGTAGAGGAACGCCGAGTTGACCACCTCGCGCGCGCTCTTGGAGAGGCCGAAGGAGACGTTGGAGACTCCCAGGATCGTGTAGACGCCGGGGTTCTCCGCCTTGATCCGCCGGATCCCCTCGAGCGTCTCGATGGCGCTGCGGCGGTACTCGGGGCTGCCCGTCGCGAGCGTGAAGGTGAGCGCATCGAAGGCGATCGAGTCGGGGCCGACGCCGTGCTCGCGCGCCACCTCGACGATGCGCCGGGCGACCTCGGCCTTCCGGTCGGCCGTCTGCGCCATCCCCTTCTCGTCGATGGTCAGCGCGACCACCGCCGCGCCGTACCGCTTCACGAGCGGGAGGACGCGCCGGATCTTCTCGCCCCCCTTCTCGAGGTTCACCGAGTTGACGATGGCGCGGCCGGGGTAGACCTTGAGCCCGCTCTCGAGCACGTCCGGCTCGGTCGAGTCGATCATCACCGGCGCCTCGACCGACTGGGCGAGGAGGCGCACGAGGGTCCGCATCTGCGCCGCCTCGTCGTCCCGCTCGTTCAGGGCCGTCGAGACGTCGAGGACGTGGGCGCCGGCGTCCACCTGGCCGCGCGCGATCTGGAGGAGCCCCTCGTAGTCGTCCGCGACGAGCAGCTCCTTCACCTTCCTGGAGCCCTGCGCGTTGAGCCGCTCGCCCACGATGAGCGGGCGCGGCTCCATGCCGAGGGGCACCGCCTTCATCGAGGAGGAGAGCTCCTGCGCGGGTGGAGGCCTGACCCGGCGCGGCGCCTGCACGGTGCGGAGCCGCTCCACGACCGCCTTCATGTGCGCGGGGGTGGTGCCGCAGCAGCCGCCGACGATGTCGACGCCATGCTTCGCGACGAACTCGGCGAGCGCGTCGGCGAGCGCCTCGGGCCCGAGCTTGTAGACCGCGTGGCCGTCGACGTTCTCCGGCATCCCGGCGTTAGGCAGGATCGAGACGTAGTGCGACGACTTCTCGCAGAGGAGCCGGACGCTCTCGCGCATCTCGGCGGGGCCGGTCGAGCAGTTGATCCCGATGGCGTCGACGGGGAGCCGCTCCAGCGTCGCGAGCGCCGCCTGGATGTCGGTCCCGAGGAGCATCCGCCCGTTCGCGTCGAGTGTCGGCTGGGCGATGATGAAGACGTCGCGCGCGCACTCCCGCCGGACGGCGTCGACGGCGAGGACCGCCGAGCGGAGCTCGAGGATGTCCTGCTGGGTCTCGATGACGACGGCGTCGACGCCCCCCTCGACGAGCCCCCTCGCCTGCTCGAAGAAGATCCGCTCGAGCGCGTCGGCGGTGATGTTGCCGAGCGCGGGGTCGTTCGACGACGGGAGCATCCCGGTGGGACCCATCGAGCCGGCGACGAAGCGCGGGTGGCTCGAGGTCGAGAAGCGGTCGGCGGCGCGCCGGGCGACAATCGCGGCGCGGAAGTTCACCTCGTACGTACGGTGGCCGAGCCCGTACTCGTCCAGCTTCAGCCGCGAGGAGCCGAAGGTGTTCGTCTCGACGATGTCGCACCCGACCGCGAAGTAGCGGGCGTGGATCTCCTCGACGAGGTCTGGTCGCGTCAGCACGAGCAGATCGTTCGCCCCCTCCTTCCCGCCGTACTCCGCGGCGGTGAGCTGGTGGCGCTGGATCTGGGTTCCCATCGCGCCGTCGAAGACGAGGACGCGCTTCGCGATCGCTTCCCGGAAGGTCACTGGTGCCGATGCCTCGGATACGAGAAGGGTCCGCGTCAGGCGGACCCTGTGTCCGTCTTAGCAGAGCGACGTCCAGCGCGCGAGCAGCCGTGCGTGGCCCCGGCCGGACCGGCGCGCCGGCGCGCTCCGTCCGAGGATAACCCCTTGGCGGGGCGAGTGTTTTCTTGCACGCGGCGGCGTTAGGATCAGGGCGTGCTGCACGAGGCGCGCTACTGGGAGCCGGTCGCTGGAGGGAAGGTGCTGTGCACCCTCTGCCCGCGCGGATGCCGGATCGGCGAGGGGCAGGACGGCTTCTGCTTCATCCGCAAGAACCGCGGCGGGAAGCTGGTCACGTCCGGCTGGGGCCGCACCACCGGCTTCGCCGTGGATCCGGTCGAGAAGAAGCCGCTCGCGCACTTCTTCCCCGGCACGACCTGCCTCTCCTTCGGGACGGCGGGCTGCAACCTCGGCTGCATGTTCTGCCAGAACTGGGACATCTCCAAGGCGCGCCAGGACGACGAGCGCTCGGCGCCGTGGACGCCGGACCGGGTCGTGGACCTCGCCGTCGAGCTCGGCGCGCCCGCCGTGGCCTTCACCTACAACGATCCGATCATCTGGGCCGAGTACGCGATCGACATCGCGCGCGCTGCGCACGCCCGCGGGCTGAAGACGATCTTCGTGACCAACGGCTGGGTGGGCGAGGAGGCCCGCGAGGAGATCTTCGCCGAGATGGACGCGACCAACGTCGATCTCAAGGCCTTCACCGACGAGTTCTACAAGCGGCGCTGCCTCGCCAGCCTCGCGCCCGTCCTCGAGACGCTCGGGTGGCTCGCGAAGCAGGGGAAGACCTGGGTCGAGGTCACGAACCTCATGATCCCGGGGCTCAACGACGATCCGGCGGAGACGCGGAAGCTCTCGGAGTGGATCGCGCATCACATGGGGCTCGACGTCCCCCTCCACTTCACCGCGTTCCACCCCGACTGGAAGATGCTCGACCGGCCGCGCACCCCCGCCGAGACGCTGGAGAAGGCCCGGGCGATCGCCCGCGACGTGGGGCTCCGGTACGTCTACACCGGCAACGTCCACGACGCCGAGGGCCAGACGACGTACTGCCCCAGCTGCGGCGCCGCCGTGATCGAGCGCGACTGGCACGCGGTGCGGAGGGTCCGGATGCGCGCGGACGCCTGCGCCGAGTGCGGCGCGAAGATCGCCGGCCGGTTCGCGGCGACGGCGCCCGCTCCCACGGGCGGCTCGCGGCGGGTGCTCGCGATCTGACGGCGACGGCACCCGAAGTCACATGGGAGGGTCGAGCTGTCTCGGTATACTCGGAGCCCACCCCCGAGGTGCCATGCGGATCGCGCTCGTCTCGCCGAAGGGGCCTCTCTACAGGCACCGCGGCGGCATCTTCAAGAAGTCGCTCAGGTACGCGCCGCTCACGCTCACGACGCTGGCAGCGTACGTGCCGGAGGAGCTGGGCGCGTCGATCGAAATCCTCGACGAGGGGATCGCCGACGTGGATCCGGAGCGGCTCGAGGCCGACCTCGCGGGCATCACCGCCATCACCGGCAACGCTCCACGCGCCTACGAGCTGGCTGACCGCCTCCGCGCCCGCGGGATCACGGTGGTGCTGGGCGGGCCGCACCCGACCCTCCTCCCGGACGAGGCGCAGGCGCACGCCGACGCGGTCGTGACCGGCTACGCCGAGGAGACCTGGCCGGAGCTGCTCCGCGACTTCGCCGCCGGCCGGCTGCGGCCGCGCTACGCGCAAGGGAGCGGCCTCTCCCTCGCCGGCCTGCCGTTCCCGCGCCGGGACCTGCTCCCGGAGGAGCGCTACTTCACCCGCTCGGTCTTCGAGGCCACGCGCTCCTGCGCCCACGACTGCGAGTTCTGCGTCGCGCCGACGGCCTGGGGGCGCAACCAGTACCAGAAGCCCGTCGAGGAGGTCGTGGCCGACATCAGGCAGTGGGGCGCCCCCAAGGTCCTCTTCATCGACCTGAACCTCGTCTCGGATCCGCGCTACGCCGCGAAGCTCTTCGAGGCGCTCATCCCGCTCCGGATCCGCTGGTACGGGCTCGCGACCACCCTGATCGCGCTGGATCCGCGACCTCCTCGACCTCGCCTCGCGCTCCGGCTGCAGCGGCCTGCTGATGGGGCTCGAGTCGCTCAGCGAGGCGTCGCTCGACCAGACGCACAAGGGCTTCAACGATCCGGAGGCGTTTCGGGAGATGGTGGCCGAGCTGCACCGCCGGAAGATCATGCTCATGGGCTGCTTCGCGTTCGGGCTGGACGGCGACGGGCCGGACGTCTTCGAGAGGACCGCTCGCTTCGCGGTGGAGGCGGCCATCGACCTGCCGCGCTTCGCAATCGTGACTCCCTTCCCCGGCACGCCACTCCACCGCCGGCTCGACGCGGAGGGGCGCATCCTGACGCGGGACTGGTCGCTGTACGACGCGCAGCACGTCGTCTTCCAGCCGAAGGGGATGACGGTGGAGCAGCTGCAGCTGGGGCACGAGCGGGCCTGGCGCCACGTCTACTCGCTCCGCTCCATCGCCTCGCGGCTCTGGCGCGCGCGCGTCGACCCGCACCTGCTCCTCGCAGCCAACCTCGGCTACCGCTTCTACGCGCGAAACCTCCACCGCTTCTACACGTGCGACTGGTTCCTCGGGCTGGGGCCGGAGGCACGCGCGCCGCTCCCCGTGCCGGCGGTGGGCGCGCTCGACGCTGCGGGGCCCCTGAGCGCAGCGAAGGCGAACCCATGCGGCTGAAGCTCGTCCAACCCTGCGTCGGGCGAAGGCCCGGCGAGCGCTACCTGCGGACCTGGCAGATGGAGCCGCTCCCGCTCGCGATGCTCGCGGGCCTCACGCCACCCGGCGTGACCGTGTCCCTGGCGGACGACCGGCTGGAGGCGATCCCGTACGACGAGCCGACCGACCTCGTGGCGATGTCGGTCGAGACCTACACGGCGAAGCGCTCCTACCAGATCGCGAGCGAGTACCGCCGCCGCGGCGTCCCGGTCGTCATGGGCGGCTTCCACGCGATGCTGCGGCCTGACGAGGTCGCCCTCCACGCCGAGAGCGTGGTGGTCGGCGAGGCCGAGGGGATCTGGCCAGAGGTCGTCGACGACTGGCGGCACGGGCGCGGGCGGAAGGTCTACCGCGCCGAGGGGCGCCCGCGGCTCGGGGCGGTCCGCCCGGACCGTACGCTCTTCCGCGGGAAGTCATACCTGCCGGTGGGGCTCGTGGAGTCCGGGCGCGGCTGCCCCTACCACTGCGAGTTCTGCGCGATCCACTCCGCATACGGCCCCTCCCGCTCCCCTCGGCCGGTGGACGCCGTCGTCGCCGACGTCCTCGCCTCCGCCTCCGAGCGACGGCTGACGTTCATCGTCGACGACAACCTGGGCGCCAACCCGGAGGCGGCGCGCGAGCTGCTCGACGCCCTCGCCCGGCACCGGCGGCCGTGGTTCACCCAGTGCTCCATCCAGGGGGCGCTCGACGACGAGTGGGCCGCGCGCCTCGCCGCGGCCGGCTGCGTGGGCGTGCTGATCGGCTTCGAGAGCCTGGACCCAGCGGCGCTGAAGGCCATGGGCAAGACCTTCAACCCCCCCGAGCTGTACCGCCAGGCGGTCCGGACGCTCAGGCGCCACGGGATCATCGTCTACGGCACCTTCGTCCTCGGCTACGACGGCGACGGCCCGCGGACGCTCGACGCAGCCGTGGACTTCGCCGTCGAGGAGCGGCTCTTCCTCGCTGCCTTCGCGCCGCTCATGCCCTTCCCCGGCACGCCGCTCTACCGGCGGCTGGAGGCGGAGCGGCGGCTCCTGTTCGAGCGCTGGTGGCTCGATCCTGAGTACCGCTTCGGCCAGGTGAACTACCGGCCCGCTGGGCTGACCCCGGCGGAGATCCGCGAGGCCTGCATGGCGGCGCGGCGCCGCTTCTACTCCCTCCGCTCCATCGCGGTCCGCTCGCCCGCCAACCTGACGTCGCCGCTCATGGGGCTGGGCTTCCTCTTCGCGAACCTGCTGCACCGCAAGGAGCTGACCCAGCGCGACGGCCACCAGCTGGGCGACGCCACCTTCGCCGGCCCCATCCTCGAGGCATGAACCCGGCGGCGGCCATCACGATGGGGCCGGCCACGGCGGCCGACGAGGCTGCCCTGCGGCGGCTGCTGCGCGAGACACCGTTCGAAGGCGCCGTCTCCCTCTGCTTCGAGCGGGAGCCCTCGTTCCACCTCGCTGCCGCCATCGAAGGGGATCGGCACCAGGTCGTCGTCGGGCGCGACGGGAGCGGGCGCGTCCTCGGGATGGCCGCCCGGAGCGTCCGCGAGGCCTTCGTCAACGGCGCGCCGGCGCGGGTCGGCTACCTCGGCCTCCTGAGGGCGGCAGGCGCCGGGCGCGGTCGGATCCGCTCCCTTCGTCAGGGGTTCGAGCTGCTCGCGGCCGACCGCCGGGCCGGAGAGCTCCCGTTCGACCTGACGAGCGTGGTGCTCGACAACCTCCCCGCGCGAAGGTTCCTCGAGGCCGGCGTGGCGGGCTTCCCCACCTACAGGCCGCTCGGCCAGCTCGTGACCCTCGCGCTCGCGCCGCGGCGCAGGCGCCCTCGGCTCGCGGCCGGGCTGGCGCTGGGGCGGGGCGACGACGGGCGCCTGGGCGAGCTGGCGGCGTTTCTCCGGGCGGAGGGGATGCGACGCCAGTTCGCGACCGCGGTCACCGCGGCGCAGCTCGCGTCGCCCGAGCGCTCGCGCGGCCTGGCGCCGTCGGACTTCCACGTCGTCACCCGCGCGGGGCGCATCGTGGGCTGCGGCGCCATCTGGGACCAGCGAGGCTTCAAGCAGGCGGTGGTCCGGGGCTACTCGCCGGGGCTCGCCGCCCTGCGGCTGCTCCTGCGCCCGCTCGCCCCGGCGCTGGGGGTGCCCCGGCTCCCGCCGATCGGCCAGCCGCTAGCCGCCGCCTTCCTGGCCTTCGTCGCGGTCGAGGGGGACGACGCCGCGGTGCTCGATGCGCTCCTCGACGCGGCGCTCGACGACGCCTGCCGGCGCGGGCTCCGCCAGCTCCTCGTGGCCTTCGCCGAGGGGCAGCCGCTGCTGCGGGAGGCGCGCCGCCGCCCCCATCATCCGTACCGCTCGATGCTCTACGCGGTCCACGGACCGGACGGCGCCGCCGCGGCAGCGGCGCTCGACGCCCGCCCGCTCGGCCCCGAGGTGGCGACGTTATGACCTTCACGGGGACGGTGGTGGAGGTGCCGACGCTCGACGGCGCGACCCGCGCGGGGATGCTCGCGCTCCTCGACGGGCACTTCGACGGCGTGCGGGAGCGCGACTTCGCCCTCGACCTCGCGGAGAAGGACCAGGCGATGCTGATCCGGAGCAGCGCCGGGGCGCTCGTCGGCTTCTCGACCTTCAAGGTCTGGCACACCCGGGTCCGCGGGCAGCCTTGGCGCGTGCTCTTCTCGGGCGACACGATCGTCGCCCCGGAGGCCTGGCGCTCGCCGATCGCAGTGCGGACCTGGCTGCGCGCCGCGCTCGCGCTGGCGCGCGCCGCGCCGGAGCCGCTCGACTGGTTCCTGCTCTCTTCGGGCCACAGGACCTTCCGGGCGATGACCACGGTCTTCGCGGAGCACGTCCCCGTGGCGGGCGGCGGGAGCCCCGACCTGCGCGCCCGGCTCGAGCTGCACGCCCGGGAGCGGTACGGGGACGGGTTCGATCCCAGGCGCGGCGTCGTTCGACTGGAGCGCTCCATCCACCGCCTCAGGCCGGGCGTGGGCGACGTCACGGCGAGCCGCCTCCGGGACCCGGCCGTGGCCCTCTTCGCGGCACTCAACCCGGGCCACGCTGAGGGGGACGAGCTCTGCTGCCTCAGCCCCGTCGACGAGGCGAACCTGACCTCGGCCGGTCGGCGCTTCCTGGGCGTCACCGGGTGATCGCCGCCGCCCCGCTCGCGAACGTCGCCCAGCTGGCCGCGGCTCTTCCGGCGCGGCGCGCCTTCCGGGCGGCGCTGGAGGATCCCGAGCGCGCGCAGGCAGCCGTCCTCGATCGGATCCTGCGCGGCGCGGCCGGCAGCGCGTTCGGGCGGGAGCACGACCTCGATGGCGGCGGCGGCGCGCCGTGGCTGCGCGCCAGGGTGCCGGTGCGCACCTACGACGAGCTGCGCCCGTGGGTCGACCGGGCTGCGGCGGGGGAGCCGCGGGTGCTCACCGCGGCGCCGGTCCTCCGGTTCCAGCCGTCGTCAGGCAGCACCGCCGCGTCGAAGCTGCTCCCGTGGACCGCCCCCTTCGCGCTGGAGCTGCGCCGCGCGCTCTCGGCGTGGCTCGCCGACATGGCGTGCCGCCGTCCAGCGCTCCTGGGCGGCCCGGCGTACTGGTCGATCAGCCCGGCGGCGCCACGCTCCCCGCCCACCGCCGGCGGCATCGCGGTCGGCTTCGAGGACGACGCGGAGTACCTCGGGCCCGTGGCGCGCCGGCTCGCCGCCTGGGGGTTCGCCGTGCCGGGGGAGGTCCGACACCTCGTCGAGGTCGACGCGTGGCGCCGGCGGACGCTGCTCCACCTGCTCCGGGCGCGCGAGCTCCGGCTCCTGTCCTTCTGGAGCCCGTCCTTCCTGCCGCTGCTGCTCGCGCCGCTCGGCGCCCAGCTCCCGGAGCTCACGGCAGAGATCGCCGGAGGCTCGCCAGCGCTCGACCTGGGCGTCGCGAGGCTGAAGGCGCTCCCCCCCGACCAGCGCCGCGCGCGAGAGCTGGAGCGCGCCGGTCCCGATCCGCGCCGCCTCTGGCCGCGCCTGGCGCTCCTCTCATGCTGGGCCGACGGGCCCTCGAGCGGCGACGCGGCAGCGCTCGAGGGACGGCTCGGCCTCCCGCTGGAGGCGAAGGGGCTCATCGCCACGGAGGGGGTCGTGTCGATCCCGTTCGGCGGGGATCGCCCGCTGGCGATCACCTCGCACTTCATCGAGCTCGACACCGGCGGCGGCGCGCCCCGCCTCGTGCACGAGCTTCGCGAGGGGGACGTGGGCTCCGTGATCATCACCACCGGCGCCGGGCTCTGGCGCTACCGGCTGCAGGATCGGGTCGAGGTGACCGGCTTCCTCGGAAGGACCCCCTGCCTGCGCTTCCTCGGGAAGGAGGACCAGCTCTGCGACCGGTTCGGCGAGAAGCTTCATGCAGGTCACGCCGCCGAGGTGATCGCGCGGCTTCGCAGCGAGCTCTCGCTCCCCGAGGGGCTCGCCTTCCTCGCACCCGACGAGCGTGAGGGGCGCCCCTGCTACACGCTGGTCCTGGCCGCGGCCGCCGTGCCCGGGAGGGCGCCCGAGCTGCTGGAGGCGCTCCTCCGGGAGAGCTTCCACTACGCCCACTGCGCGCGGCTGGGGCAGCTCGCCCCGGCGCGCGTCTACCGCGTGGACGGTGACGGGCTCGAACCCTTCTACGAGGCCTGCGCTGCCCGCGGCCAGCGGCTCGGCGACGTGAAGCCCTCGGCGCTCAGGAGCGAGGCGGGCTGGCCGGCGGCGATGCCCGGAGCCTACGTCGGGTAGCGGCTAGCGCTTGTGACGCTGACCCGAGCCCAGCTCCATCGGGACGGCGAAGATCATGACCCCCGCCTCGTCGGTCTGCGCGCGGGAGGTCTCCAGCTTCTTCGGCTTGCGCACCGGGACGCGCGCGACGGCGCCGATGGGGGAGGCGCAGCGGAAGCCGAGCAGCTCGATCCGCTCGTCCGGGGAGTTCCACCCGCGGAAGCCCGTCGAGAGGAACTCGGGGAGGCTGTCACCCCAGGAGCCGCCGCGCAGGACGCGGTGGCGGTCGTGCGCAGAGGAGGTCCACTCGCGCACGTTGCCCGCGAGATCCTGGATGCCGTCGCTGGTCTTGCCGGCCGGGTGGCTGGCCACGGCGCAGGTCGTCTTCCGGAGCCCCTTCCCCTTCTCGTTCTCGTCACCGTCCCAGCAGGCGCGGCGGGCCGGCGGCTCCTCGCCCCAGGGGTAGGTGTTCGCTCGGCCGCCGCCACGCGCGGCCCACTCCCACTCCTCCTCGGACGGCAGCCGCTTACCGTGCTCGCTGCAGAAGGTCTCGGCCTCGGCCCAGGTGACGCAGTTGATGGGGTGGAGGCGCAGCCCCTTCTTGCCCCAGGTGGCGGCGTTGCCGCACTCGAGCTCCTCGGCGGCGCACGCGCCGGCGGCGGCGCACGCGGCGTAGGCGTCGACGGTCACCTCGGTCCGATCCAGGCAGAAGGGCTTGACGCTGGCGGTGCCCCTCCCGGCGCGCTCGAGCTTCCCACCCTCCACCGCGACCATGCCGGTCGGGCAGCGGGCTCTGCCCCGAGCGCGCCCGTGCGCGGACGTGGGGGCGATGGCGACGACGAGGGCCACGACGAGGAGCTGCGCGAGGCCGCTGTCGAAGGAGTGAGAGGCGATTCATGTGGCCCGGGGAGTCTACCCGCGCGTGCGGGAGAGCGCGATGTGCGGAGGGGTGGGCAGGCTGAACGGGTGAGGCGGCCCTTACGCGAGGAACGTGGAGCCCGCGTGCGGGGCGCCCGCCCGTTGCCCCGCGGCGACTATGTCGGTAGAAGCGACCGCCATGCCCCCCTACGTGATGTCGATGCACCGCGTGTCCAAGATGGTCCCGCCCAAGCGGATGATCATCAAGGACATCTCCCTCTCCTTCTTCGCGGGCGCCAAGATCGGCCTGCTCGGCCTCAACGGCTCGGGCAAGTCCACGACGCTGAGGATCATGGCGAAGGTGGACGACGAGTTCGAGGGGGAGCTGACGCACCAGTCCAACCTCAAGATCGGCTACCTCCCGCAGGAGCCGAAGCTCGACCCCGAGAAGACCGTGCGCGAGGAGGTCGAGTCGGCGCAGGGCGAGGTTGCCAGCGCGCAGGCGAAGCTGGAGAAGGTCTACGCCGCCTACTCCGAGCCGGACGCCGACATGGAGAAGCTGGCGGAGGAGCAGGCGCGGCTGGAGGCGATCATCGCCGCGGCCGGCGCCGACACCGGCCTGGCGCTGGAGCTCGCCGCCGACGCCCTGCGGCTGCCGCCCTGGGAGCAGAAGATCGGAGTCCTCTCCGGCGGCGAGAAGCGGCGCGTCGCGCTCTGCAAGCTGCTGCTCTCCAAGCCGGACATGCTGCTCCTGGACGAGCCCACCAACCACCTCGACGCCGAGTCGGTCGAGTGGCTGGAGCAGTTCCTCACGCGCTTCCCCGGCACCGTCGTCGCCATCACGCACGACCGCTACTTCCTCGACAACGCCGCCGAGTGGATCCTGGAGCTGGACCGCGGCCGGGGCATCCCGTGGAAGGGGAACTACTCGTCCTGGCTCGACCAGAAGGAGCAGCGGCTCGAGGTCGAGGCGAAGCAGGAGAGCGCCCGGATCAAGGCGATGAAGCAGGAGCTCGAGTGGGTTCGCCAGAACCCGAAGGCGCGCCAGGCGAAGAGCAAGTCCCGCCTCGCCAGGTTCGAGGAGCTCTCGAGCTTCGAGTACCAGAAGCGGAACGAGACGCAGGAGATCTTCATCCCGGTCGCAGAGCGGCTGGGCGATCAGGTGGTCGAGTTCAAGGGCGTCTCGAAGGGCTTCGGCGAACGGCTGCTCATGGACGACGTCTCCTTCATGGTCCCGCCAGGCGCGATCGTCGGCGTCATCGGCCCCAACGGCGCGGGCAAGTCGACCCTCTTCAAGATGATCACCGGCGCCGACAAGCCGGACTCCGGAGAGGTCGTGATCGGCAAGTCGGTGAAGATGGCCTTCGTCGACCAGAGCCGCGAGAACCTCTCGAGCGACAAGACGGTCTTCGAGGAGCTCTCGGGCGGGCACGACCAGATCACGATCGGCCGCTACGAGATGCCGAGCCGCGCCTACATCGGCCGCTTCAACTTCAAGGGCGGCGACCAGCAGAAGGTCGTCGGCACGCTCTCCGGCGGCGAGCGCGGGCGGCTCCACCTCGCGAAGACGCTCATGACGGGCGGGAACCTGCTGCTGCTCGACGAGCCGTCCAACGATCTCGACGTCGAGACCCTGCGGGCCCTGGAGGACGCGCTCCTCGAGTACGCCGGCAGCGTGATGGTCATCTCGCACGACCGCTGGTTCCTCGACCGGATCTGCACGCACATCCTGGCCGCCGAGGGGGACTCGCAGTGGTCCTTCTTCACCGGCAACTACCAGGAGTACGAGGCGGACAAGCGGCGGCGGCTCGGCGAGGAGGGGGCCAAGCCGAAGCGGATCCGGTACAAGCCGATACATCGATAGGAGGGCGCGCCCTCCCCGCCGGCGACGTCGGGCCCCCTCCCTCGGATGGGAAGGGCCCTCGGTCATTACCAGGTCAGTACCGCTTGCCGACCGTCAGCGACGCGGTCGTGACGCTCCGGTCGCCGCGCTCCGACGAGTTGAGCCCGCCTGGCGACCAGAGGGCGCGGGCGCCGACGCGGAGCGGCCCGACGTCGAGCCCCACGCCGACCACCGGGCCGATCGCGTAGCTCCAGTCGAGGAACCGGACCGGCAGCGTGGTCACGCCGAGCCCACCCTCGGCCCACAGATCGACCGCGCCACGGGTCAGGTAGGCCGTGCCGGTGGCGTCGAACTGCAGGTGGCTCGTGGCTCCCCCGACGCTGCCGACGTAGCAGAACGGCACCGCCGCGTACGTCGCGACCAGGACGAACTCGGCGAAGATCGCCGCCATGAACCGAAGCGGCTGCGAGTCGCCGCCTTCGCCGACCCAGTCGGCGACCGACTCGATCTTCTCGGTGGTCCAGGACCCGGAGGAGTTGCCCGCGTCGATCCACTCCCTGGCGCGCTCCCAGTCGGTCAGCCCCCAGGTGACGTTGACGTTCGCGTCGAAGTGCTCCGAGATCGGGTCGCTGAGCCGCAGCTGGAGCGCGACGCCGCTCTGCTCGACCCGGTGCCCCCCGGCGTCGTCGAAGACGACGGACGCCGCGCCGAACGACGGGCGGAACGACGGGCGCGGCTGGAGCGCGGCGGGGGGCTGCTGCGCGGGCTCCGACGGCCACGGCTGCGCGACCGCCCGGTCCGCGAAGAGGGTGAGCGACGCGAGGGAGAGGATCCTGATCAGCCGCCTCATGGTCTGCATGCGGTCACGGCTCCGCGAGGAGCTGCCCCTTGGACCGGCGCCGGCCGACGAGTGGCCAGGGGATCGGCTCCAGGGCGTCGTGGTAGAGCGCGGGGGCGTCGACCGGGGTCACGCTGGTGATGTCGGCTCCGTAGCGGACGACGCTCGCCCCATCCCGCTCGAACCAGCGCAGGAGATCGCCGGGGGCGACCTCCTCCTCCTTGCCCTCGAAGAGCTCGGCGGCCCCGGGGTACCTCGCCTCGACGAGGGATCTGGCCACCGCCTCGGAGCAGAAGAGGGCCTTCACGCTACGGAAAGGGTTCTTCCAGCGCGCGTGGAAGAAGAGCCGCCCGATGAGCACCCACGCCATGCCGGCGAGCCCCCGCTTGTCGAACTTCTCTCCCAGCCAGCGGGCCGTCTCGGGCATCCCCTCCTCGAGCCGGTGCTGCGGCGCGACGATCGCGACGATCACGTTGGTCTTCTCGAAGCGGGCGAGCGACTCGATCCGGAACCCCGTCACCCCCGCCTCGACGACGAGCCGGACCTTGAAGACCGGGTCGTCGACGAGGAGCCAGGCATGGCTCGCAGGTGAGTCGGTGGCGCGTCGGATGGCCCACGAGAGCGGGTTCCAGCGCTTCGGGGTGGAGAAGCCTACGAAGACGCGCGGGGGCTCGCTCTGAGTCACGTCTGGCGCCACGTCGTCCCTCCCTGAGAGTGAACGGCACGATGCCACGAACGGAGGACGTGACGCCACCTCCCCGGCGCGGAGCGCGGGAGCAGAGGCCGGGCGCGAGGGGATGCGGGGGGTCGATCAGTAGGCGAGGCCGCAGGCGGTCTTGCCGTCCGGGCTCGAGAGCCACTCGCAGAAGTCGACGTCGTTCGGGGCGTCGCAGCTGTCGAGGTAGTCGGCGCAGCGCGCGTCCTGATCCTTGGACGGATCTGCGCTGTCATAGACGTTGCTCACCTGCCGCTCGCAGGTGTCCGTCGACGTCCCGGTCGGCGAGCACTTGCAGATGAGGTTGCCCAGCTCCTCGCACGGCTTCGTGCAGGCGGTGAGGGCGGTGAGGGCGGCGATGACGAGGAGTCTGCGCATCAGGGCCGGCGAGGATCCCTCGTACGCCAGGGTGCGTCAAGGGCGGGACACGGCGCGCCGGCCCGCTCCGTGAATGCCGTCGACCCCCGCGCGTCTGCTATGGAGGAGGCTCCATGCTCGCTCCACACGCCGCCGCCATGCTCCTAGCGCTGTCCTCCTCACCCGACGCCGCAGCGCTCGCGCAGCGGGTCCAGGGTTTCTACGAGCGCACCCGCGACCTCGAGGCCCGCTTCACCCAGACGTACACCTACGCGAGCTTCGGGCGCTCGCAGGTCTCGAAGGGGAGGCTGCGCGTCAAGAAGCCCGGGATGATGCGGTGGGACTACGAGAGCCCAGCGCCGAAGACGGTGGCGGTGAAGGGGAAGCGGCTCGTGCAGTACGAGCCGGAGGAGAACCAGGCCTTCGTCGACGAGAGGTTCGACGCGTCGGCGATGAGCGCCGCCGTCACCTTCCTCGTGGGCACCGGCGACCTCGCGAAGGAGTTCGACTTCGCGACCGACGGCGCCGGGGGGCTGCTGCTGCGCCCGAAGGAGGCCGACCCTCGCGTGGCCTCGATCCTGCTGGTCGTGGCCTCGTCGGGCCAGGTGACCGAGACCCGCGTCCGCGACGGCTCAGGGAACGAGAACAGGGTGGTCTTCGAGAAGATCGAGACCAACCGCGGACTGAAGGACTCGGACTTCGACGTGAAGCTGCCGAAGGACGTGCACCGGGTCCAGCCGCCGGAGCGGTAGCCACCGTCGCCCCCTCACCCTGACCCTTGTATGTGGGGGAGAGGGAGGATCATCATGAGGTGTCAGCGCCGCTCGATGAGGCGGACCACGACGCGGGCCGCCGTCGCCGGGTCATCGAGCAGGAGGGTGGCGAACGGTCCGCCCTCCTCCGGCAGCATGGCGGTGAAGGGGGTCGGCCCCGCCTTTCCGTCGAGCGTCACGGTGAGCGGCCCCCTCGACTCCACCCGGACCATCGCTTGCCGGCCCGGGCGCGGGAGGATCCTCAGCGTCGCGCGGATCGGGGTCGTGGCATCTCCGAGGGTGACCGGCGGGTCCCCTGCGGCGAGCTTGAAGGGCCCGTTGATGGGCTGGCCCCGGAAGGTGAGCGGCACCGAGGGTGACGTCTTCAGGTCGAAGATCTGCGGCTGCGTCGCCATCTCCTTGATGCGATCGTATGGGGGCGGCGCGGCCTCGGCGATCCCCTGGTCGTGCCGGTACCGCTTCGTCAGGACCTCGTCGTCGGGTCTCACGACCCTCTCGTCGTACGGAGGAGGCGCCGCCTCGGCTACCCCGTGGTCGTGGAGGAATGGCGTGGGGACCTTGACCGGCTCCTCGATCGGCGGCGGCTTGACGGGGTCGTACGGCGGCGGCGCGGCCTCGGCCACCCCCTCATCCCGCACGTAGTCGGGCTCGACCGGGACCCATGGCCCCTGCTGCGGCTGCTTGGACTCCGTCCGGGCCGGCTCCTTCGCCGGCGGCTCCGGCGGCGGCGGGACCGGGGGCGGCCGCCGGTCCATCGGCGGCGGCGGCGCCTCCTGGATGCCGCGGTCGTGCGCGACCGCGCAGCCGAACATCCCGATCGCGGCCGCGACGGCGGCGGCATGGCGCGGGCCGAGCATCCGGCTCCGTGGGCTGGCGATCGCGTGGCGGCGCCCGCTCGCCACGGACGCGTTGGCGAACCGCTCGAGCGCCTCGCGGTAGCGGCAGAGCTCGCGCAGCCGCACCTCGCGCGCCGGCGCCTCCCTGCGCCGGATCCCGTCGACGACGCGCTCCAGCACCGGGTCGTCGACCCCGCGCGCGTCGCCGCACGCCAGCACCAGCTCGCGGAAGTACCCCGCGGTCTCGAGGTTCAGCTCGACCTGCCAGCCCTGGAACGACCGGACGAGCTCCCGGACCTTGCGCCCCTCGTAGAAGTGGCCGAGGACCGCGACCTGGTGGTCGATCCGGATCACCCTCCCGAGGAGGTCGTCCTTCCCCCAGCAGCGCCCCGCGAAGAGGTCGCTGCCCGTCTCCCAGACGAGGGCGACCTTCGGGTCCGTGTACCGGTAGGTGCGACCGAGGTAGCTCCCCTCGGCGCGGCCGGCGGCCACCATCCGGGCCTCGAGCGGCGTCCCCGAGTAGACCTCGGCGCGGCAGTAGTTGAGCGGGTGCGCCGGGTGGCGGCCGGCGAAGTCGAGGTCGTCGAGCATCGACGCGATCGTCGCCTCGGGGTGGAAGATGATGAGCGTGTACTGCGTCGAGATGCCGAGCGCCTCGGTCGTCGCGAGCGCCCGCTCGTTCTGCTCGACCGTCTGGCGGCGCCCGATCGACGCGAGGCCGCAGGCGCTGGCCGACTCGATCCCCATGAAGAGCCGCAGGAGCCCCATGTCGCGCAGCCGCTCGAGGGTGGAGCGCTCGGCGTCGCGCGGGCTGCACTTGAGCACGAGCCCGACGTCGCCGACGCCGCGCCCCTTCAGCGCCGCGTCGATGGCGCCGATCCGTGCGCGGTTGTGCGCCTGGCTCGGCACGAGGAAGTTGTCGTCGTGGAAGACGAACTGGCGCACACCCCGCCGGTGGTAGAGATCGGCCATCTCGTCGGCGACGTCCTCTGGGGAGCGCTGACGGAAGCGCGGGCCGGGGGAGAGCCGGTGCAGCGTCGTGATGCAGCAGTAGTCGCAGTCGCTGACGCACCCGCGGCTCCCCATCATGTAGGCGGTAGGCACGCCGCAGAGGAGCCGGGCGGGGCCGGAGCGGTCCGGCCGGGGGAGCGAGTCGAGCGCCTCGCGGATCGGGCGCGTCGCCGAGCGCGCGGCCCGGCCGTCGCGCCGGAAGGCGACCCCCGGGACCTCGCTGGCGCGCGCCACCAGCGCGCTCCCCAGCGCCGCCAGCTCGACCAGCGAGTCCTCCCCCTCGTGGAGGACGATGACGTCGAGCGCGGCGTGGTGCTCCAGCAGCTCGTCCGCCGCGCAGGAGGCGTGGTGGCCGCCGGCGACGACCGGGCGGCCGGGGGCGTCCCGCTTGAGCGCGTCGGCGAGCGCCAGGAACTCCAGCGCTCGCACCTGGAAGCACATCGAGAGGCCGACCAGATCGGCGTCGCGCGCCGCGCGGACGACCGAGGCCGCGTCCTCCCAGCAGTTGAAGGGGGCGATGACCGGCTCGTGCCCGGCGGCGCGCAGCGACGCCGCCAGGTAGAGGAGCGAGAGGTTGGCCTCGAAGTCAGGACCGGCGAGCAGGACGCGCATCTGTTCTCCAGTGCGGCGAGGGCCGCATCCCCGGGGAGTACACCTTGGCAGGATCCGGGCAGGGCGCGATAGGGGCGCCTGTAGGTGCAACGCGCGGCGCCGAAAACGGATCTGGCACCGGCGCTCGGTCGTTGCATCGCTTCCCCGAGAGGGTAGAAACGTCGGACATGCCCAACCCGATCCCGCCCCTCCTCGTCGCCCGCGCGAAGACCGATGTCGAGCTGCTGCCCAGGCTCGCCAACAGGCACGGGCTCGTCGCCGGCGCCACCGGCACCGGCAAGACCGTCACGCTCCGCGTGCTCGCCGAGGGCTTCTCCCGGATGGGCGTCCCGGTCTTCATGGCCGACGTGAAGGGGGACCTCTCCGGGCTGGCGCTGCCCGGCGGGACGGACCCGCGCGTCCTCGCGCGCGCCAAGGAGCTGAAGCTCGAGCTGCCCCCGGAGGCGTGCCCGACCGTCTTCCTCGACGTCTGGGGAGAGCAGGGCCACCCGCTCCGGACGACGATCTCGGAGATGGGGCCGCTCCTGCTCGGACGGATCCTGGGGCTGAACGAGACGCAGGCGGGAGTCCTGCAGATCGCCTTCCGGGTCGCCGACGAGCAACGGCCTGCTGCTGCTCGACCTGAAGGACCTGCGGGCGATGCTCCAGCTCGTCTCCGAGAAGGCGGCGGAGCTGCGCCAGCAGTACGGCAACGTCACCTCCACCAGCGTCGGCGCCATCCAGCGCGGCCTGCTGACGCTCGAGGAGCAGGGGGGCGACCGGCTCTTCGGCGAGCCGGCGCTGGAGCTCGCCGACCTCATGCGGACCGACGCGAGCGGCCGCGGCGTCGTCACGGTCCTCGCCGCGGACCGGCTGATGCGCTCACCAGCGCTCTACGGCGCGCTGCTGCTCTGGCTCCTCTCAGAGCTCTTCGAGGACCTCCCCGAGGTCGGCGACCTCGACAAGCCGAAGCTGGTCTTCTTCTTCGACGAGGCCCACCTCCTCTTCGACGACGCGCCGGCCGAGCTGCGCGAGAAGATCGAGCAGGTGGTCCGGCTCATCCGCTCGAAGGGGGTCGGCGTCTACTTCGTCACGCAGAACCCGCTCGACCTGCCGGAGACGGTCCTCGGCCAGCTGGGCAACCGCGTGCAGCACGCGCTGCGCGCCTTCACGCCGCGTGACCAGAAGGCGGTGAGGACTGCCGCCGAGACCTTCCGGCCCAACCCCGCCTTCGACGCCGCGGAGGCGATCACCCAGCTCGCGGTGGGGGAGGCGCTGGTCTCGACGCTCGACGCGAGCGGGACGCCGAGGCCGGTGGAGCGGGCCTGGGTCGTCCCGCCCCGCAGCCAGCTCTCGCCGCTGTCGCCGGAGGAGCGGCGCGAGGTGATCCAGGGCTCGCCCATCGCCGGCAAGTACGAGAAGGCGATCGACCGCGACTCTGCCTTCGAGCGGCTCTCGCAGCGGGCGGCGGCGATCGAGCCGCCGGCAGACGCAGGAGCGGAAGGCCGAGCGGCCGGCCCGCCCCCAGCCGGGCGGCGCCGCCGACCTCCTCGGCAAGGTCGCGACGAGCGCGGTCCGGGCGGCGGGCACGCAGCTCGGGCGGGAGATCATCCGCGGCGTCCTCGGCTCGATCTTCGGAGGGAGGCGGCGATGAGGACCCTGGCGCTGGTCCTGACGTTGGTGGCACCCGCCGCTGCCCTCGGCGTGGGGGGGCACGACAAGATCGGCTGCACCGGCTGCCACTCGATGCACGCGGCGAAGGGGGTGGACCTGTACGCGGTCGCGCCCAACCGCAAGATGCTCGACCCGAAGACCAACCAGCCGCACGCGCCGGTGACCCAGTTCTGCCTCGCCTGCCACGCCGATCCGGCGGAGGGCGGCAAGGGGCTCGGCTCGGTGGCGAATCACCTCGGCCACCCGTTCTCGAGGGCCGTCGTGAACCGGCGGCTCGCGAAGGTCCCCGAGGACCTGCTCCGCGACGGACAGTTCGAGTGCGTGGCCTGCCACGACCCGCACCCGTCCAACCCCAACTACCGGTACCTGCGGGTTGCCTCGGGCAAGCAGGCGCCGAGCATGACGGTGTTCTGCGTCGTGTGCCACCCGGGCAAGGCAGACCCGGACCGCGCGCCGCCCTCGCTCTTCTCGAGCATGGACGAGACGGCGTCCCGCGCGGGCGCGAAGCCCGCTGCGGGACGGTGAAGCCGCTCCCTCGCCCTGACCCTCTCCCTCGATGAGGGAGAGGGGAGAGCGGACCGCTACTTGCCGCGCGGTCCGCCGCCGCCGCCGGGCTTGCGGCCGCCGCCGCCCGGACGGCCGCCGCCGGGGCGCTGCCCCTTGCGGTCCTCGCGGAGCGAGTCCATCGAGAAGCCGCCGGTCGCGCCGGCCTTGGTGCCGCCGCCCGAACCGGCGCCGCGTCCACCGCCGCCTCCGCCTCCGCCGCCACGGCCGCCGCGCTCCTTCTTCGGGCCGCTGAACGTCTGCGCCATGTTGGCGGGCGAGAAGTCGGCCACGTACTGGAAGCCGCCGATCGTCCTGGCGCCAGCGACGGGCTCCTCGGGACCGAAGACCCGGACGAGCCGCACGTCCTTGGAGCGGTTCCCCACGACCTTGACCGCGTCGCGGAGCCGCGAGAGGCGATCGCCCGAGATGCCGGTGGCCTTCTCCACGGCGGCGTCGAGCGCAGCCTTCACCGCGTCGCTCTCCACCTCCTCGACCGGCTCGGCCTTCTTCGCGCGCTTGTCCGGCTGGGCGGGCGCAGCGGCGCTGGCCTCGGGGGCGGCAACGGGCTCGGCAGCAGCGCCTGCCTCGGGCGCCGCCTCGGCGGGGGCTGCCTCGGCGGGCGCTGCCGCTTCGGCCGCCGCCTCGGCGGGCACTGCCTCGGCGAGGGCCGCCTCTGGCGCCGGGGAGGGCGCGGGTGGCTCCTCGCGGGGGAGCGACCGCTTCGCCTCGGCGATCGCGGCCGCTGCCATTCGAATCTGGGTTCCGGCGAGCTCGGTGAGTGTCTTCATGCGGCGAATCCATACACGGTCGGCTTGGGCAGGAAAAGCCCTCGAAGGCAGGTTCGACGCCGGGCGAGGTGCCGGGGGTCAGCGCAGGGCGTCAGCGCACACGAGGATCATCACCACCACGGCGACCGCGTTCACCGCCACGAAGCCTCGCCGCAGGGGCTCCCGGCGCTCGCCTGCCTCCAGCAGGGCCAGGGTGGAGGGGCCGAGCAGCGCCGCCGCGGCCACGAACCCGAAGGCCGTCAGGGCGGTTCGGGTGACGCCGAAGAGCGGCAGCAGGAGCGTGGAGGTGGCGGTGGCGAGGGTCCACGTCACGGTGATCCGCCCCATCTGCGCGGGGGAGAAGCGGCTCGCCGGCGTCGGCAGCCCGGCGCGCCGGTAGTCCTCGGCGTGCCGGAGCGCGAGCAGCCAGAAGTGGGGCACCTGCCAGAGGAGGAAGAAGACGCAGAGCGCATGGAGCCGCCCGTCGGAGAGCGCTCCTCCCGCGGCCGTCCAGCCGATGGCTGGCGGGAGCGCGCCGACGACGGCGCCGGGCAGGACCGCGAACGCCGTGAAGCGCTTCAGCGGGGTGTAGACGGCGTCGTACCAGAGGAGGGCGGCGAGGCCGAGGAGCGCGGGCACTGGCCCCGCGCCGCCGGCGAGGAGCGCGGTGCCGGCCGCCGAGGTGAGCACGACGAAGCCGAGCGCCGGCCGCACGCCGAGCCGGCCCGCGGGGATCGGGCGCGCGCGGGTCCGCAGCATGAGCGCATCACGCTTCCGGTCGAGGACCTCGTTGAGCGCGGCGGCGGCGGCGGCGAGGAGGAAGGTGCCTGCGAGCGTCGCGGCGAGGGGTGCGCGCAGCTCGCGCGAGGCGGCCAGGAAGCCGGTGGCGGCGGAGAGGGTGGAGAGGAGGGAGATCCTCAGCTTCGCCAGCGCCGCAAGATCAGCCCCCTCGGCATGGCAGCGCCTCTTGGCGCGCCTCCCCCCGCAGAGGCGGGGGAGAGGTGTTGGCTACTCGGGCCGCGCTCACTTCAGCGTCTTGAGCCACGCGATCACGTCCTGGATCTGGGCGTCGGTGAGCGGCTGCGGGGGCATCGCGTCGGGGTAGCCCTTCACCACGTCGGCGCTCGGCTCCTTCATGGAGCGCACCAGGTAGGGCTCGTCGACGACCACGGTCTTGCCGGTCTCGAGCGGCTCCGACCTGCCCCAGAGCCCCTTGAAGGTCGGCCCGACCAGCGGCGACCCGTCCTCGCTGTGGCAGCCGGTGCAGCCGTTGTCCGCCGCGAGCGCCTTCCCGCGCGCCACGGGGTCCGCCGGCGGGGCGGGCTTCGCGGGGAGGACCCCACCAGCGCCCGGAGGCTCGGTCGCGGAGGTGGCGACCCAGGCGTCGTAGACCTCCGCCGGAACGACGTTGGCCTTCGAGAGCATGTAGGAGTGGGTCGGCCCGCAGATGACGGTGCACTCGATGTCGTAGCTGCCCTCGACCGTCGGCGTGACCCAGGTGTAGTTGGTCCGGCCAGGCACGGCGTCCACCTTCACGCGAAAGGCCGGGACGAAGAAGCCGTGGACGACGTCGAGCGACCTTACGTCCAGCCTGACCGGGCGCCCCAGCGGAAGGACCAGCTCAGGGGTCGTCTTGCCGCCCGGGTAGGTGAAGGACCACGCGAACTGCCTGGCCGTGACGGTGACCACCGGCGCGTCGGCGGGGCCCCCGCGCCCGCCCTTCCAGACTGCCCAGCCGTAATAGAACATCGACAGGAAGATGACGGTGGGGATGGCGGTCCAGGCGACCTCCAGCCAGCGGTTCCCCTCGATCTGCTCCGCCACCGGCCGGCGCGAGCGGGAGTAGCGGATGACGAAGAAGACCATCGTCGCCGTGACCGCGACGAGCACGGCCGCGGACAGCGCCACGATGTAGAGGAAGACGCGGTCGACGCCGCCTGCCAGGTTGGACGCGCTCGGGAACATCGGTCCTCCCTAACGGAACGAGTAGTCGACCATGAGCAGCCCGATGAACACGAAGATGGTCACCGCCGCGGCGAGGAGCATGTACCGGACGGCGCGCCCCTCCTCGCGCAGGTGCATGAAGTACCAGAGCACGAGGGCCGCCTTGGCCGGCGTGATCGCCATCGTCGCGACGATCCCCGGGTTCCCCGGCGCGAAGTGATTCGCCGCGACCAGCGCGCTGGTGAGCGCCACGAGCGCCGCCCAGACCCCGACCAGCGTCCTCGCGCCCGCCGTCCCGTGTGCTGCAGGTGCGCTCATCGGTCCCCCATCACGCGGCCAGGTAGTAGAGCGGGAGGATCATGATCCAGATGACGTCCACGAGGTGCCAGTAGAGCCCGGCGTTCTCGGCGATCACGGGGGCGTCGCGTCCCACGCGTCCGCGCGCGACCAGGGACGACGCCACGGCGAGGACGACAGCCCCGGCGACGACGTGGAGCGCGTGCAGCCCGGTGGTGGCGAAGTAGAGCCCGAAGAAGAGCCGCTCCCCCGGCGGGAGCGCGTCCAGCCCCGGCTGTCCCGGGAAGAGGCCGTGCGCGTACTTGGCGCTCCACTCGACCGCCTTGACGGCCAGGAAGACGAGCGCGAGCACGATCGTGGCGCAGTTCCAGAGCGGCAGCTCCCGCTCCCGCCCCTCCCGCAGGGCGTGCACCCCGAGCGCGACGGTGAGGCTGCTCGTGAGGAGCACGATGGTGTTCGCCACCCCCAGGGCCGCGTTCAGCTCGGCGCCGGCGTGGTGGAAGTCCGCGCGGTGGATCGAGCGGTAGGCGGCGTAGGCGATGAAGAGCCCGCTGAAGAGGAGCAGCTCCGAGAGCAGGAAGAGCCACATCCCCATCCGCGAGCCGGCGTCGTCGCGGTGCGGGGCGGCCCCCTCCGCGCCCGGCTGACCCGCGGCCTCGGCGCTCACGGCGCCACCTCGCGCGGGAAGGCGTAGGGCTTCACGGGGATGGCGGGGAGGACGTGGAAGTTCTCGGCTGGCGGCGGCGAGGTGGTGGACCACTCGAGGGTCACGCCGCCCCAGGGGTTGGCCGGCGCGGGCGCGCCACGGCGGAGCGCCTTCGCGAGGTTGTGGAGCATCGCGAGGAGCCCCGCGACCATCAGGAACGCGCCGCCCGTCGCGAGGAGGTGCCCGGTGTGGAACTGCGGCAGGTGGTCGAAGTAGCGCCGCGGCATCCCCTGGACGCCGATCACCAGCATGGAGAAGTAGAACAGGTTGAAGCCGACGAAGATCGGGATCCACGCGAGCTTCGCGCGCCGCTCGTCCACCATCCGCCCGAACATCTTCGGGAACCAGTAGTGGAGGGCGGCGAAGAAGGCGAAGCCGGTCCCGCCGAAGATCACGTAGTGGAAGTGCCCGACGATGAAGTAGGTGTCGTGGACCTGGACGTTGACGGCGAGCGCCCCCTGCATCAGGCCGGTGAGCCCGCCGAGGCTGAAGAGGAAGACGAAGCCGAGCGTGTAGAGCAGCGCCGCGGACAGCTGGATCGACCCCTTGTAGAGCGTCGAGACCCAGTTGAAGATCTTGATGGCGCTCGGCACCGCGACGAGGAAGGTGAGCAGGGAGAAGACCATGGCCGCCTGGTCCGAGAGGCCGCTCGTGAACATGTGGTGCGCCCAGACGAGGCTGCCAACGCCGGCGATCGCCATCGAGGAGAAGGCGATGAAGCGGTAGCCGAAGATGGTCCGGCGGGCGAAGGTCGGGATGATCTCGGTCACGGCCCCCATCGCCGGGAGGATCATCACGTAGACCGCCGGGTGGCTGTAGATCCAGAAGAGGTGCTGGTAGAGGAGCGGGTCGCCCCCCTTCGCCGGGTCGAAGATCGGGACGCCGAAGAGGCGCTCCAGGATGACGAGCAGGAGCGTGATCCCGAGGACCGGCGTCGCGAGCAGCTGCACCCAGCTCGTCGCGTAGAGCGACCACGCGAAGAGCGGCATGTTGCCGAAGCGCATCCCCGGCGCGCGGAGCCGGTGGATCGTCGTGATGAAGTTCAGCCCCGTGAGGATCGACGAGAAGCCGATGACGAACGCGCCGAAGACCGCGAGCGGGACGTTGGTGGTCGTCCGGAGGCTGTACGGGACGTAGAAGGTCCAGCCCGTGTCGGGCGGGCCGCCGCCGGTGAAGAGCGACGTGATCACGATGGCGGCGCCGCCGATGTAGAACCACCACGAGAGGAGGTTGAGCCGCGGAAACGCCACGTCTCTCGCCCCGATCATCAGCGGCAGCATGAAGTTCCCGAACGCCGCGCCGAGGCCGGGGATCACGAAGAGGAAGATCATGATCACGCCGTGCAGCGTGAAGAGGGCGTTGTAGGTGACCGGCCCCATGATCGTGCGCCCCATCGTGAGCTGCTCGACGCGCATCAGGACGCCGATGGCCATCGCCACCATGAAGAAGCCGAGGAGCGAGGTGAGGTAGAGGACGCCGACCCGCTTGTGGTCGGTGGAGAAGATCCAGCCCCTGATCCCGGGTCGCGCACCTGCCCCCAGGTAGCCCTCCGAGCCGCTCCCGCCAGCCGTACCGGTCATCGCCCCTCCTCGGCGCGCTTCCGCCGGCCGCGCAGGATCAGGAACGCGACGAACGGGACCAGCACCGTCAGCGTCGCGATGCCGAAGATCCGGGTGAGATCGAGCTCGTAGCGGCGCCCCGCCGCGTCGTAGCGGTAGCAGACCTGGAGCACGCGGCTCACGGTGGGCGTCGCGCGTCCCTGCGACGCCTCGACCGCGGCCATCTTGACGTCGAACGGCAGGAACGACACGCCGTAGAGGTAGCGCGTGATCTTGCCGCCAGGCGCGAGCACCGTCACGACGGCCGGGTGGGCGAAGTCCTCTCCCTCGCGCCGGAAGCCGAAGCCGACGGCATCGGCGAGTCGTTTGGTCGTCGCGGCGTCGCCGGTGAGGAACCGGAAGGCGCTGGGCGGGAAGCCGGGCGAGAGGCCGGCGAGGTAGTTCCGCTGCTTGGTCTCGGCCAGCGGGGGCGTGTCGCGGTCGTCGAAGCTGACGGCGATGACCTGGAAGTCGCGGCCGGGAGTGAGCCCCGTCCGCTCGACGACGCTCGACAGGCCGTTGAGGAGCGGCGAGCAGATGCTCGGGCAGCGGAAATAGACGAGGGCGAGGAGGGTCGGCTTGTCGAGGGCGTCGCCCAGCCGGACCGACGCCCCCCGCTCGTCCCGCAGCACGAGCTCGAGCGGCACCGTCTCGCCGAGCCGCTCCTGGACGCCCACGGCGGGGCCGGGCGCCTGCGCGCCGGCCGGGGGCGCGCTGCCGAGGAACAGGAGGACGAGGGCGATCGCTCGCGCCGTCGTGGAACCGATCGGGGCTCGCATTCCCGACAGTCATACGGGTCGAGCGGCCGCGACCGCAAGCCAGCCGTATGGGTCGCGCTGGCGTTCGTCCGATCAGGGGCGGCGCGGCTCGATCGTGAACCCGTCGCCGAGATCGTTCATCATCAGGACTCGGTCGTCGTCCCAGCTGAAGACGCAGCGCCCGCGCGGACGCTCGCCGCCGAAGGTGGGGAGGGTGACGAGGTCCTTCAGCGGCAGCGCCGCGAAGTCGGGGCTGTTGAGCGCCTCCGCCAGCTCGTCGAGAGACTTCGCGCGGTGCACGGAGGTGCGCGCGGACGCCACGCGCTCGGCCCAGCCCTCGGGCTCGGTCGGGTAGATGATCTCGGGACGGTTCGCGGTTGCCATCGACCCTCCTCACATGATGCGCTCGTCGCCGGAAATCTACTGCCCAGCGCGGGCCCAGGTGCATCCCAGGGACGGGTGTCCCCCGAGCTCAGGGCACGACAGCCCGGCTCCGTGGCCGTCCGGTGAGCGCCTCAGCGCACTCCCCAGAACAGGATCCGCTTGTAGGTGTAGAGGAAGGGGCGTTCGTCGGGGAGCGCCGCGAGCAGCCGCGCCCGGTAGGTCGTGAGGTAGCGCTCCCAGAGCTCCCCCGGGAGCCGTCGCTGGATGTCCGTGAGGAGCGTGCCTCTGACCCACTCCACCACGTCGTCGCGCGCCGGCATCGGGTGGGCGTAGACGACGAGCCGGACATGCTGCTCGCGGAAGCCCAGCCGGAAGAGGGCGTGGGCGTACTCCTCCGGCTCCAGCACCGGCTTGCCGCGCTCGTAGCCTCCCAAAGGTCCGGCGAACGGAGGCTCGCGGGCGATCTCGTAGGCGAGCCGGTGGGAGAGGTGGTCGTGGTTGGCCGGGACCTGCACGGCGAGCTGGCCCCCCGGAGCGAGCGCGCCAGCGAGCCTCGCGAGGAGCGGCTCGTGGCCGGGGATCCAGTGCAGCGCGGCGTTGGAGAAGACGAGGTCGAGCCCCTCGCCCTCGAACGCGCCGATGTCCCCCTTCACGAAGGAGAGGCCGCCGCCGGCGTGAGCGGCAGCCCGCTCCAGCATGGCGGCCGACGAGTCGAGGCCGATGGTCTCTCGCGCGGCGAGCGCGCGGTGCAGGTGGGCCGTCAGCTCGCCGGGGCCGCAGCCGAGGTCCACCACGCGCATCCCGGGATGCGGCCTCACGAGCCCGAGCAGATCGTGGAAGGGCTGGGCGCGCTCGGCGCCGAAGCGTGCGTAGAGATCGGGATTCCAGACGTCGCCGGCCATGGACCAACAGCTTTCTCCGATCGCCGGCGCCACCCTCGCGCCCATTAGGGGCGCCACGTTAGGGGCGGTAAGCAGGCTGTCGGGCGCGGCACCAGCGTCTTGATTAGGGTCAAGAGCGCAATGATCCCGGGGGCGCTCATCACGATCGTAATCGCGGCACTGGTCGTCGCAGGCCCCGATCCGGCCGCGGTCACGGGGCTGCAGGCCCGCGCCGAGGGCAGCCCGTCGCTCGCGTCTCTGGAGGCTGAGCAGTCGAGCCTCTTCGCCCGAGTGGCCCCGTCGGTCGTCCTGCTGGTCCGCGACGGCGCCTCGGGCTCCGGCTTCGCCGTGGGGTCTGGCGGCCTCGTCCTCACCAACGCGCACGTGGTCGGCGAGGCGGAGGAGGTGGCCGTGCAGCTTTCGGACGGCCGCTACGGCCGCGGCCGCGTCGTGGCGCGCGCCACCGGCGCACTCGACCTCGCGCTGGTCCGGATCCCGTTCGATGACGTTCCTCCCCTGGTCGCCGGCGCCGCGGACGCCCTTCGCGCCGGCTCGTTCGCCGCCACGGTCGGTCACGGCGGTGGCGCGGCCTGGACCTTCTCCACGGGGCTCATCGCCAACCCGCGCCCGCTGGGGGACGGCGCGCCGATGCTGCTGGCCCAGATGGCGCTTCGCCCCGGCAGCTCCGGCGGTCCGCTGGTGGACCGGCTCGGCCGAGCGGTCGGGGTGGTGACGGCGGGGACGCGCGACGCGAGCGGTGTGACCTTCGCGATCCGCATCGACGCGGCGGCGTCGGCCTTCCCGCAGCTAGCGGCGTGGATCTCGAAGCCGCCCGGCCCGCAGGGGCCGGTGCCCGCCCCGGTGGCGGCTCCCCGCGCGGGGGTGGCGAGCGCGCCCGTGGAGCCGACCGACGCACCACCGCCCCCCGTGGTCGCGCGGCTGGCAGCTCCCCTGGCCTCCGTGGCGACGTACGCACCGCGCGGCGACGCCGAGTCGCCCTCGAGGATGGTGACCGTCTGGGAGGCGCCGCGCAGCGTGCGGCAGGCTCAGGAGCGGGTGGCGAAGCCGCGACCCGATCCGCCACCGGACGCCGTCGAGTCGGCGCGGGACGCGCAGGGGATCCCGAACGCGAGCGCGCCACCGCGCGCCGCGGTCTACCTGTTCGTCGCCTTCGCCCTGGTCTCGGGCTGGCTCGCGACCAGGGCGGTGATCGCCGGCCGGTCGCACCCGCACTCCCCGTAGTGGCCCGCGGCCAAACGCCGCACCACGTTCACCGCAACGTTCACGGTGAACCGCCGAGCGCCATCGGGGCTCAGACTGGTCTGATACTCCGCCCGGTCACAGATGAGCCTGAACTCCACCGCCAGCAAGCTCCCCTTCCTCGGCCTCGGCAGCGAGGCTGCGCTCCGCGCCGTCGCCGACGCCCTGCCGGACGGCCTCTTCACCACCGACCTCGCCGGCAGGGTCACCTACTGGAATCGGGCGGCCGAGCGGATCACCGGCTGGTCGCACGAGGACGCGCTAGGTCGCGACTGCTCCATCCTCGCCGGCGACGCGGTCAACGGGTGCTCGTGCGGCGCGGGGCCGCTGCGCTGCGGCCTCGCGGGGCAGGGGCGTACGTCGAAGACCTGCACGCTCCGCGCGAAGGACGGGCGGCTCCTCCAGATCGTGAAGCACGCAGTGGCGCTCCTCGCACCCGACGGCCGGCCAATGGGTGCGCTCGAGTCGTTCACCGCCGCCGGGGACGCCGACGCCGAGCCGCGCTGCGACTGGACGCCGGCCGAGCCGGTGGTGGCTGGCCCGTGCGGCCTCGTGGGAAACCACCCCTCGATGCGGGAGCTCTACGGGACCATCGCGCTGGTCGCCCGCTCGAACGCCACCGTCATGATCCTCGGCGAGAGCGGGGCCGGCAAGGAGTGCGTCGCCGACGCCATCCACCGCGGCTCCCGGCGCGCCGACGGGCCGTTCGTGCGCGTCTCATGCTCCGCCCTCAACGAGAACCTGCTGGAGAGCGAGCTCTTCGGCCACGTGAAGGGCGCGTTCACCGGCGCGCTCCGCGATCGGCGCGGCCGCTTCCAGGAGGCCCACGGCGGCACGCTGCTGCTCGACGAGATCGGCGACATCTCGCCGACGGTGCAGCTGAAGCTGCTCCGGGTCGTCCAGCAGCGCGAGATCGAGCGGGTGGGCGACTCCGCCCCCATCAAGGTGGACGTCCGGCTGATCTGCGCGACCCACCGGAACCTCAAGGCGATGGTGGAGGAGGGGCGCTTCCGCGCCGATCTCTACTTCAGGCTGGCGGTCTTCCCGCTGCGTGTCCCGTCGCTCCGGGAGCACGTCGACGACCTCCCGCTCCTGGTCGAGGCCGTGCTCGCGAGGCTCGCCGAGGGTGGCGACACGCGCCCGTCCGGCCTCGCGCCGGGCGCGCTCGCGCTGCTGAAGGCCTATCGCTGGCCCGGCAACGTGCGCGAGCTCCAGAACGTCCTGGAGTTCGCGGCGCTTCGTGCCGGGGGAGGGCTGATAGAGGCCGCGCACCTGCCCGAGGAGGTGCGCAGCCCCGCCGTGCCCGCCGAGGCGCCGAGGGCCGAGGTGAGCCGCCGCGAGGGCGTGCGGCCCGGGGAGCTCGGGCTGGAGCAGCTCCTCGCCATGGTGGAGATCTGCGGCGGGAACCGGGCGGAGGCGGCGCGCCGGCTCGGGATCTCCCGCGTCACGCTCTGGAAGCGGCTGAAGCAGGCAGGCGCCCCGCCGGGCAGGTGATCGGGCGCACGGCGACGTGCGTCAGATCACAGCCGCCTACACGGTGACGCTGGCCGACGCCTCGATTCACGTCGCGTCCCGTTCACGCTTCGCTAATATGCGCGGACCCGCCTTCGTCTCGGGCCGGCCGTGGGGCCGTCCCGCGCGCAACGCCAGGAGCCGACATGTCCGTCCACGCCGCCCATGCGACGCCGCGCAGCGCGCGCCGCCGCGAGCCGCGACCGCCTTCGCCGCCGCGCTGCTCGCCGCCGCGCTCCTCGTGGGGTGCAGCGAAGGGAGCTCCGGCCCGTCGGGTCCCTACCCCGGCGTCTTCCTGAGCGCGTCGTCCGTCGTCACCTCGGAGAACGGGCCAAACGTGCCCGTCGAGGTGCGGCTCCTCATGGCGCCGACGTCGAACGTGACGGTCACCTTGACCTCTACGAACCTCGCGGAGGGCATGCTGGTGAACCCGGGAGGGTGGTGGGGGGGCGCCTCCGTCACGCTTACCTTCACGCCCGCGGACTGGAGCGTGGCGCAGACGATGGAGGTCGTCCCGGTCGACGACTACGTCAAGGACGGCAACCAGACCTACCGGATCGAGGTACGGGTCCTGGCCAACGCCAATCCGGTCTACGCGAGCGTCCCGCCCAGTAACCTCCTGGTGACCAACTCCGACGACGACATGCCGGGCCTCACGCTCGACAGCGCGCTCCTCGCGACCCTGGAGCCCTGGAGCTACAACACCTTCACGGTCCGGCTTAACGTGCCTCCCAGCCAGGCGGTCGTCGTCCGGGTGCGCTCCACGGACGTCACCGAGGGGACGCTCGGCGCCACCGACGCCGACATGAGCCACGAGACCGTCGACCTCCTGTTCGGCCCGGGCGACTGGTCTACGCCGAAGACCGTCTACGTTCACGGGCTCGGGGACGGCGTCGACGACGGCAACCAGACCTATGACGTGACGGTGAGCGTGCTGGCGGCGCAGACGCTGGCCGCCGAGTACCTCGCCGCCGCTCCGCAGGCGATCCGGGTGACCAACACCGACGCCGACACCGCGGGCATCACCATCGCCGGCGCGACCTCGACCCTCGTGACCTCGGAGAACGGCACGGTCGAGACCTTCACCGTGAAGCTGAACTGCGCGCCGGACGGCGACCTCGTCGTCCCGGTGACGAGCGGCAGGCCGGCCGAGGGGCTCCTCTCCGGCGCGGGCCAGAGCGGCGCGGCGGTCAACCTCACCTTCACGGCGTTGAACTGGTCCACGCCGCAGACGGTCACCGTCGTCGGTCAGGACGACAGCGTGCCGTCCGACAACGTCGAGTACGACGTCACGGTCGGGAAGGCGGTGGGCGATGCGGCCTACGCTGCGCTGGCCTCGCAGGCGGTCCACGTGCTCAACACGGACAACGACACCCCGGTCGTGATCGTCCCGGCGGCGTCGGGGAGCCCGCTCCAGACCCGGGAGAGCGGCACCGTCAACTACGCGTCCTTCACCGTCGCCATCAACCGCGCGCCGATCGGCGATCTCCTCGTCCCGATCACGACGAGCGACCGGACCGAGGGGCGGCTCACGGACTTCGTGGTCACCGCCGACACCCTCTACGTGAAGTTCACCCCCACGGACTACCTCAACCCGAAGACCGTGTACGTGACGGGGATGTGGGACGGAGCGGCGGACGGCGACCAGCCCTACACGATCACGGTGGGCACCCCGACCGGCGACCCGGCCTTCTCGTCGGTGGCGCCGCAGGTCATCGAGGTGACGAACATCGACGCCGACACCGCGGGCTACGCGGTCTCGCGCCGAGCTACGTCTACGTGACCGAGGGGGCGGCGGCGCAGACCCTGAGCGTCTCGCTGAACGTGGCGCCCACCGCCGACGTCGTCATCTCCGTGACCGTCGACGACGAGACCGAGGCGCTGGTCGCGGGCGGGGACTCCGGCTCCACGTTCGTCCGATCCTCCACCTCACCTTCACCCCGGCCGACTGGTCGACCGCGCAGACGGTCCAGGTCCAGGGCGTGGCGGACCACGTCGACGACAGCCTGCAGTACCCCAAGATCACCGTGGGGCCGACCGAGAGCGCTGCTGGCAACCGGTTCGACGGCCTCCCGTCGAAGAGCGTCTCGGTCTACGTCTATGACGTGGACGACTCGTCGGTCGTGCTGTCGCGGACGAGCGGCCTCGCGACGACCGAGAAGGGCGGCGTCGCGACGTTCACCGTCCAGCTCACCTCCATCCCCTCTGCGCCGGTCACCATCCCGATCACCGTCGACGACCCGGGCGAAGCGTGGGTCGGCACGGGCGGGGCGCCGGCCGCGTCGGTCGACCTCGTCATTCCGCCCGAGGCCTGGAACGTGCCGCAGACCGTCTACGTGACCGGGCAGGACGACGCCCTCATCGACGGCGCGCAGCCGTTCGCCCTCACGCTCGAGACGCCGTCCGGCGACCCGAAGTACGCCCAGCTCTGGTCCCAGCGGGTCACGGGGAGCAACGGCGACGACGAGGTCGGTCAGCCCGAGGGGACCTCAGCCTCTCCGATCGTGCTCGGCCCCGCGGCGCCGCGCACGAGCCAGGCGGGCACGGCTGCCCCGAGCTACTACGTCGTGAGCCTCCCCGCGGGCGCGCCGTTTGCCGTGAGCGTCGCGAACGCGACCAACGCCGTGAGCGCCACGGTGGACGACAACGGCAACTACAACTCCGGCAACCTCTGCGCCGAGTCGCCGATCCCGGCCCAGTGGACCTGGCGCTGCACCGGCGTCGTACCGGCTGGCGGCGAGGTCCACGTCCGGATCTCGACGACGGCCCCCGCCGGCTCCGGGTTCGGTCTCTACGCCGGCACGTGGCGGACCTTCACCAGCGCCGACGTGCCGAAGGCGATCCCGGACATCACGTACTCCTCCGAGGCGTCGACGCTGACGATCACCGACGGCCCGTTCGCGGTCACCAAGGTGAAAGTCCGCCTGACGGTGACCCACCCGAGCGCGGAGCAGCTCACCCTCTGGCTCGAACGACCCAGCGGCTATCCGATCACGCTCTCCTACGGCTTCGGCGGGACCGCGCCCGGCTTCGCCGACGTGGTCTTCGACTCCGACGCCGCGAACAGCATCAGGAACGTGGTCGGCGGCACCGAGCCGATCACGGGGACCTGGGCCCCCTCCAGCGGCCTGGGATTCAACACGGGGACGCCTGGGAACGGCACCTGGAAGCTCCTCGTCGACGACACGACCACCGGCTCGATCGGGACGATCGAGCGCTGGTCGGTCGACATGTACTGAGCGCGCGTCAGGGAGGCTGGCGCGCGCGTCGCCGCTCTCACGACCAGGGCGTTGATCGCCGGCCGGTCGCACCCGCACTCTCCGTCGCTGCCCGTCCCGTCGCTCGGCCCCGAGACCTCGGGTGATCCGGCGCACGGCGAGGTGCGTCAAATCACAGCCGCCTACACGGTGACGCTGGCCGGCGCCCGGATTCACGTCGCGTCCCGTACACGCTCCGCTAATATGCCCGGACGCCTTCGTCGCGGGCTGGCCGTGGGGGCCGGCCCGCCCGCAACGTCTGGAGAGCCACCATGTCCCGCAATGTCGCAAGCGCCACGCCGCGCGGCGCGAGCCGCCGCGCAGTCAGAGCAGTCCTTCCGCTGGCCACGGTGCTGCTCGCCGCCGCCATGCTCGCCGGGTGCGAACCCAGCCGCTCCGGGGGTGGTGTCTATGCGGGCGTCGCGCTGAGCGCCACGGCCATCAACACCTCAGAGGGCGGCCCGAACGTGGAGTTCACCGTGGCGCTCAACACGGCTCCCACGGCGAGCGTGGCGGTGGACCTGGTCGTGACCGGGGACGAGGGGTACCTCCGGGGACCCGGGAGCGCCTACGACAGCAGCTGGGCGACCCTAACGTTCACCGCCACCAACTGGAACACGCCCCAGGTGGTCGCGGTCGTGCCCAGGAACGACACGACGACCGACGGTGACCAGACCTACACGATCACAGTGTCGGTCGGCGCGACGACCGACACGGTCTACCTGACGATCCCCGACAGAACGATCTCGGTGATCAACGCCGACGACGACATCCCCGGCTTCACCGTCAGCAAGACGCAGGCGACGACTCAGGAGACGCCGACGCAGGACACCTTCACGGTTCGGCTCAACAAGCAGCCGACGGCGGCGGTGACCATCCCAGTCACCTCCAGCGACATCTCCGAGGGGCTGGTGGGGACGTCGGTGACGGAGAAGCTCGCGACACTGAGCCTCTCCTTCACCACCACCAACTGGAGCACGGCCCAGACGGTCTACGTCCACGGCGTCAGCGACGCGGTCGACGACGGCAACCAGACCTATGCCGTGACGGTAGGCCGCACCGTCGGGCGCCTCCGAGTACGCGGCGCTCCTCTCGAAGTCCGTCTCCGTCACCAACGAGGACGACGACACCGCCGGGATCACGGTGGCGGCCGGCGCGCCGACGCTCGTCACGTCGGAGAACGGGACGATTGCGACCTTCACGGTGAAGCTGAACACCGAGCCGGCGTCCAGCGTGACGGTGCCAGTGACGAGCGGGAACCCCGCCGAGGGGCGGCTCTCGAGCGGCGCCCAGAACGGGCTCGCGACGGTCAACCTCACCTTCACGAAGGACGACTGGAACGCGGCGCAGACCGTCACGATCACCGGCCAGGACGAGGCCGGCACGCCGGTCCCGAGCGACAACGTCGCGTACGACGTCACCGTGGGGAAGGCGACGGGCGACGCGCTCTACGCGTCGCTGGCCGCGCAGGCCGTCCACGTCCTCAACACGGACAACGATACGGCCGCCGTCATCGTCCCGGCCGTGGGGGGCACGCCGCTCCAGACGCGCGAGACCGGGACGCGGACCGCGACCTTCACGGTCGCGATCAACAAGCTCCCGGCGGCCGACCTCCTGGTTCCGATCACCGTCAGCGACGTCACCGAGGCGCTCGTGCAGGGCGGCGAGTCCCCCGCGACCCCGCTCGCGACGCTCAACGTGCGCTTCACCGCGGCCAACTGGCAGGACACCCAGACCGTGACCGTCATCGGCCAGCCCGACACGACCGCGGACGGCAACCAGCCCTACTCGATCACGGTGGGCGCCCCCACGGGTGACGCGGCCTACTCAGGCGTCGCGGCGCAGGTCGTCGACGCGACGAACGTCGACACCGACGTCGCCGGCTTCACCGTCACGCCGACGAGCCTCTGGGCCTACGAGGGCGGGGCCGTGAAGACCTTCACGGTGGCGCTGAACGTGAAGCCGGAGACGACCGTGACGGTCCCGGTGTCGGTGGGGACCACCGACGAGGTCCTGGTCGCCGGCGGTGGCTCGGGCGGGCTCTTCGTCCAGTCGCTGAACCTCACCTTCACCACGGTCAACTGGTCCACGGCGCAGACAGTCCAGGTGCAGAGCGTCGCGGACCACATCGACGACGGTGACTTCAGCGTCGGCGTGACGGTCGGACCGACGGCGGCCGCCGCGGGGACCCCTTTCGACGGCCTCGCTGCAGAAGTCCGTCAGCGTCCAGAGCGCGGACCAGGACGCCTCGCAGGTCCTGGTCAGCCCAGCCAGCGTCTCGACGACCGAGGCGGGCGGGACGGCCACCTTCACCGTCTCGCTCGCCAGCATCCCCATGGGGACCGTCACGATCCCGATCAGCGTCGACGACGACAGCGAGGCCCTGCTCTCGTCCGGAGGCTCCCAGGCCGTCAGCCTGTCGCTGAGCTTCACGGGCTCGGACTGGAACCAGCCAAAGACCGTGACCGTGACGGGTCAGCAGGATGGCGAGCTGGACGGGGCCCGGCCCTTCAAGATCACCCTTGGCAAGACGACCGGCGGGGACTCCATCTACAACGCCCTCCAGGCGCTGATTGTCACGGGGACGAACGCGGACGACGAGGTGGGCGTCTCGGAAGGAACGCCCACGCCCGTCGCGCTGACGCTGGGCACCCCCTGGGCCGGGCAGGTCGGTCCCTCCTCGTCGAGCTACTACGTCGTCACCGCGACCAACGGCAGCTTCGTCTCGGTGGGCGTGGCGGGGCTCAGCGCCGGCGTCACCCTGACCGTCGACGACGACGGCAACTACGCTGCGGGCAATCTCTGCACCGTCACGGTGGCGAGCGCCAGCGGCTCGTGCCTCGCGATGGTCCCCCTGAGTGGGACGCTCCATATACGCGTCTCGACGGTGTCGAGCGCGGGCGCAGGGTACGTGCTCACCGCGGCCCCCAGGCACGTGTACACGAGCACCGACGTGCCGAAGGCCATCCCCGACGGCAACTACACGGGCGTGACCTCCTCGCTGGTGGTCTCGGGCGGGGCGACGTCGATCACCAAGGTGACTGTGAGGCTCTCGGTGACGCACACCTACGACAGCGACCTCACCCTGACCCTCATCTCGCCGACGGGTACGCAGGTCATCCTCGCGCAGTACGTCGGGGGCAGCGCGAACGACTTCGCCGACACGATGTTCGACGACGCGGCCACGACCTCGATCTCTTACGGAAGTGCGCCGTTCACCGGGTTGTTCCGGCCGGCCCAAGCGCTCTCGGCGGTAGCAGGTCAGGACGCCAACGGAACGTGGCAGCTCAAGGCCGTGGACTCCTACTCGTCGGACACGGGATCCATCACGGCCTTCTCACTGGAAGTCTGGTGACGCGGCCGGCGCGCGCATGACGCGCTGACGCGAGCGTGAAGAAGCCTCCGTTCCGTGGTTAAGATCCGCGGAACGGAGGCTTCCTCATGCGCATCGCGGTCATCGGTTCGGGGGCCCTCGGCCTCTACTACGGGGCGCTGCTGCAGCGCGCCGGCAACGACGTCCGCTTCCTGCTGCGGCGCGACTACGACGCGGTCTCGAGCGGCGGCCTGACCGTCACGTCGCCCGACGGCGACTTCCGTCTCGAAGAGGTGCAGGCCTTCCGCCGGTCCGAGGAGATGGGCGAGGTCGATCTGGTCGTCGTCGGGCTCAAGACCTTCGACAACGACCGGCTCGTCGAGCTGTGCCGCCCGCTCATGCGCGGGAGCGCCGCGGTCCTCACGCTCCAGAACGGCCTCGGCAACGAGGAGCTGCTCGCCGAGGCGTTCGGCGCCGACCGGGTCCTCGGCGGCGTCGCGTTCCTCGGCGCGAACCGGGGCGAGCCCGGCACGGTCCACCACCTTGGCAAGGGACAGATCCGGCTCGGGGAGCTGCAGGGTGGCCTCACCGATCGGGCACGGGCGGTGGCCGGAGTCTTCTCGGCGGCGGGCGTGAGGTGCGAGCCGGTCGCGGAGCTCCTCCGGGCGCGCTGGGAGAAGCTGGTCTGGAACATTCCCTACAACGGGCTCTGCGCGCTCACCGGCCAGACCACCGACCGGCTGATGGATCACGCGCCGACCCGCGGCGAGGTGATCGCGCTGATGCACGAGGTGATCGCCGGCGCGAACGCGCAGGGGTTCACGGAGCCGATCGACCGCGACGCGTGCGTCGCGGCGATGGTCGAGCAGACCGTGGGGCTCGGCGCCTACAAGCCGAGCATGATGATCGACCGCGAGGAGGGGCGCAGGCTGGAGCTGGGGTCGATCTACGCCGTCCCGCTGGAGCGCGCGGCGGCGCGGGGCGTCGAGATGGTGCGCGTTCGGATGCTGCACGCGCTGCTGGCGCTGGGGCGGTAGCCGCCGCCGTCACGGTCAGTCGATGCAGGAGTGGCGAGCCCAGCCGAAGCGCTTCCGCAGCCGGTCGTGGAGCCAGGCGCCAGCGAGGATGCCTCCGAGCGTGACTAGCGCCGCCCATTTCCCCTCGCCGATCTGGACGAGCGCGGCGCCCGGGCAGGCGCCGGCGATGGCCCAGCCGGCGCCGAAGAGGAGCGCCCCAGGCACCGTGCCCGCGACGACGTGCTTGGGCGGGAGCTGGTCGCGCCGCGCCAGGAGCAGGAAGCCGCCGACCGAGAGGGCCACCGCGCCGCCGAAGGAGAGGAGCAGCCGGGGGTCCTGGAAGGTGAACATCCGGTGCAGCTCGCCCCAGTCGGAGAGTCCGGAGGCGGAGATGGCGAAGCCCAGCGCGAGCCCCAGCGCGGCCGGGAGGAGGTAGCTGCGCCGCCTCGCGCCGATCATGCGATCCCCGCGATCAGGAAGGAGACGCCGACCGCGGCGGCGAAGAAGACCACCGTCGAGACGAGGCTGCCAGGCATTAGCCGGCCGCAGCCCGTGAGGCCGTGGCCGGCGGTGCAGCCGCCGCAGAGGGCGGACCCGAAGCCGACGAGGAGGCCGCCGCCGGCGAGGGCGGCGAGGCCGCCCGGTCCCGCGGTGACCAGGCGAGAGAAGGTCTCGCCCATCCCGGCCGTCGCGCCGAAGGAGCCGCGCAGCAGGGAGGCGAGCAGGCCACCCAGCGCGATGGCAACGAGGAACACCGCATGCACGGCGAGGGGCGGCGTGGGGGCGCAGGTACGCCCGGCCGGCGGCTCTGTCATGGACGGCGCCGCGATGGCGGCGTCTGAGAGCGACGAGGAGGCAGCCTCGGCCGGCGCAGGCTCCGACGGAGGCGGCAGCCCGAACGCCTCGGCGGTCATGGCAGCGAGCGCTGCTTCGAGCTCGGCTGAATCCGCCTGCAGCGCGTCGAAGCCGCGATCGACCTCGGCCTCCTCGCGAACGCGGGAGAAGCGGGCCAGGACACCGGAGACGCCGAGCGGCCTGCGCAGGGCGATCCAGTAGCCCACCGTGAGCGCGGCGAGCGCCGGCGCCGCGACCCAGAACGGCCAGTAGCTGGTCATCACGATCTCCAGTTGCTCAGCGCTTGAGGACGGCCGGATCGAGCGACTTGCCGTTCGGGAGCAGGTTTGGCGGGACGCGCTGCCCCTGCCTCGCGAGCTTCAGCCGCTCGCAGGTCTCGAACTGGCCGTTGCAGTAGTGGATCTGCCAGACCGAGAGCGAGGCCTTGAGCGTGAAGAGCGAAAAGAGGGGACAGCTGGAGACGTGCGAGCAGGACATTCTTCGATCACCTCGGGCTGCGCGTGACTGGATGCGTCACGATACCTAACGCTTGTCCCGGATCGAGCCAATCCCTTGAGCGACCCAAATGCGAGAGGGGTGCGCGACGACGCGCACCCCTCCCGTCGAACACCGTCGCCTGGAGCGTTACTTGCCGCGCACCGAACGGACCGCCTTCGCCGCACCCTCGAAGACCACCGGGATCTGCGCCTCGGTGAGGCAGGAGAACGCGATCCGCAGCTCGCTCTTGCCGAGCGCGATCGTGCCGACGCCGTGGTCGTCGAGCAGCCGGACGCGGACCGTGTCCGCGTCGGCCCCCTTCAGCCTGAGGCACATGAAGTAGCCCGAGTTGAACGGGTACACGTCCCAGCAGTCGGCGTACTCGGCCTTGCGGCACTCCTTCGCGGTCACCGCGGCGCGGGCGCGGAGGACGGCCACCTTCTCCGCCTGCTGCTTGCGGAAGTCGGGGTCGTTGATCGCCTTGAGGACGACCGACTGGCCGGGCTGCGAGATGTTCGAGACGTAGGAGCGGATGATGCCCGCGGTCTTGTCCTCGAGCGCCTTGTAGACTGCGGCCGTCCCGTTCTTGATGCCGAAGGTGACGAAGCCGACGCGGAGGCCCCAGACGAACTCCTCCTTGGTGGCGCCGTCGACCTTGATGGCGAGGAGGTTGTTGGACGCCTTCGCGAGGCGGGCGAAGAGCGACTCGGTCTCGCAGGCGTCGTCGAAGAACATCCCGTAGTAGGCGTCGTCGACGCAGACGACGAGCTTCGTCCCCTGCTCGGCCTCGGCGGTGAGCGCGTCGGCGATCGCCTTCGCCTCGTCCCTGGTCGGCGTGTAGCCGGACGGGTTGTTCGGGAAGTTGAGCGAGACGACCAGCTTCTTGCCGCGGTGCTTCGCGAGGGCCTCGGCGAACCCCTTGACGTTGAAGCCGGTCAGCTTGTCGTCGAAGAAGGAGTAGTAGTCGAACTTCCCCTCGAGCCTGGTCTCCCAGTTGAGGTTGTAGTTCTCCCACAGCAGCTCGGACGAGAGCAGCGCCGTGCCGGGATCGATGAAGAGGTCGCCGACGAGCCCGAGGCCGTGCGTCAGCGCGTTGGTCGCGACCGGGTTCGAGATCAGGTGCTCGCCGAGGTTCGGCATCTCGGCGCGCTGCTTCTTCGCCCAGGCGGTCCGGAGCTCGGGCTTGCCGTAGCTGGGCGCGTAGTCGAAGACCTCCGACGGGGTGAGGCCGGTGAAGTACTTGTTGATGACCTGCAGGTGCATCGGCGCGCCGTTCTCGGTCGCGATGCCGACGGTCGCGTTCGCCGTCTTCGCCTTCTGCTTCGCCTCGGCCCCCTGCGCGAGGATCCCCTTGGCAGGGAAGAAGAAGCGCTTGCCGCGCGCGCTCAGCATGTCGAGGACGACGGGGCAGTCCTTCTGGAGCGCGTCGTTGGCGGCCTGGGCGAGCGGGTTGAGGGGGGCGTTGCTCATCGGGGGCTCCTGCGGTTCGAAGCGGGGTTTGGGAAAGTTTTGCGAGCGGCCGATTGGGACATAGGCGACGGAGAGGGTCAACAGTGACGCGAGCCCCCAACGGGGTGGCAGGAGCGCGCTCGTCAGCGTCCGGACTCGACGCCGGTCTCCGCGCATGGAGCCGGCGGGGCCGCGGACGACCCATCACCGATGGGCAGCCGGCCGGCTCTCGCGAGCGCCAGCGCCGCGCCGAACCCGATGGCGAAGGCGACGACGGCGACCAGGGCCGCCGGGAGGCGACGGGGTTCGTCGACCCGGTACGGTTGAGGCGATCCGCCGGGATGGCGGTGGCCGAACGGCTGTGCCGGCGCCGCGGCGCCGGGCGATGACACGGCCGGAGCCGGGGTCGAGGGCGGCTGGTACTCGTCGCCCGAGTCGGGCCTGCCGCGAGCGGCGTCGCCGACGATCCGCTCCACGCCGCGCACGTCGGGGATCCCCACGAACGTGATCGCCCGCTCCAGGGTGCGCCCCTTCGAGCCCGTGGTCACGACGCGTCCGACGACGAGGTCGCCACGCCCGTCGGCCCGCTCGGTGCGCTGCAGCTCTCCGTCGCGCGGGAGAGGATGGCGCTCGACGCGCCGCCACCGCCCCGCGCGGACGATCAGGATCCCGGTGTCGGTGACCGCGTAGAGGGTGCGCCAGGCGCCCAGGGCCGCGAAGAGCGGCGAGAGGATCATGCCGAGGCCGATCAGGAGGAACGGCAGCCCGAAGAGCGGGAAGAGCATCATTCCGCCCTGGAGACGAGCGCCGCCCGAGAGCCCCCCCGCCGCGCCCCAGATCCAGAAGGCTGCGAAGCCGCCGAAGGAGATCCCGAAGATTGCGACTGGCAGCGACTGGAGCGCCAGCCGCCCGGCGGCGGGGCGCCCCCACCACAGGACGCGCGCGCCGCTGGAGGCGGCCTCGGACTCGACGATCGATCTCGCTTCGGACTCGGTCATGTGGGCTCCCGGCCGGAGCGGCCCGGCGGCGGAGTATGCCACGGCGGTCCCGCCAGCGAGCCGAAGCGCGCTGCGGCCGGGTGCGCGCTAACCGACGATGGGCAGGCCGCGCTGCCGTGGCGGCTCGACGACGAGCTTCGGCGCCGCCGCCTTCGGGAGCCGCCGCGCCGACCGCTCGGGATCGCGCGCGACGACCCGGCCGACGACGTCGTAGTCCATCGCCTCGGTCACCTCGACCGTGACCAGCTCGCCGGGCCAGGCGACGCCGTCGTTGATGTAGGTGATCCCGTCGATCTCCGGCGCCTGCTGGGCGTGGCGGCCGGCGAGCAGGTGCTCGGTCTCCTCCGCGCGCCCCTCGACCAGGACCTCGACGCGGCGCCCGATCATCGCCCGCTGCTGCTTGCGGGAGATCGCCCGCTGCGCCCGCATGATCCGGTCGAACCGGGAGCGCTTCACCTTCGCGGCGACCTGTCCCTTCATCGCGGCTGCGGCCGTCCCCTCCTCGGGCGAGAACTCGAAGACGCCGAGCCGCTCGAACTCCTGCTCCTTCACGAAGGAGAGGAGGCCGCGGAAGTCGGCCTCGGTCTCGCCGGGCAGCCCCACGATGAGCGAGGTGCGGAGCACGAGGCCGGGGATGCGCCTGCGCAGCTTCTCGAGGAGCGCCAGCATCGACTTCGCCGAGCCGCCACGCCGCATCGCCCGGAGCAGCCGCTCGGCCGAGTGCTGCACCGGCATGTCGAGGTACTTCACGATCTTCGGCTCGGACGCGATCACGTCGACGAGCGCGTCCGGGAAGTTGCGCGGGTAGGCGTAGTGGAGCCGGAGCCACCGGATCCCCTCCACGGCGGCCAGCCTCGGGAGGAGATCGTGGAGCCTGACCCTGCCGGGCAGATCCTCGCCGTACGCGGTCAGGTCCTGCGCGACGAGCGACAGCTCGATCGTCCCCTGGGAGGCGAGCCGCTCGGCCTCCTCCACGACGTCGGCCACCGGACGCGACCGCTGGGGGCCGCGCAGCTTCGGGATGATGCAGAAGGCGCAGGTCCGGTCGCAGCCCTCGCTGACCTTCAGGTAGGCGGTGTGCGAGGGCATCGAGTTGATCCGCGGGCTGCCGGCGGACTGGACGAAGTCCGGATCCGGGATCACGAGCCGCTTCGCGTGCGCGTCGCGCACCACCCTCGAGATCTCCCCGTACGCGCCGGTGCCGAGGAAGTGGTCCACCTCGGGGAGCGCCCTGGCCAGCTCCTCCCCGTGGCGCTGCACGAGGCAGCCGGCGACGACCAGCTTCTTGCAGCGCCCCGACGTCTTCTGCGCCGCGAGCTCGACGATCGCCTCGACCGACTCCTCCTTCGCGTCGCCGATGAAGCCGCAGGTGTTGACGACGATGACGTCGGCCTTCGCCGGATCGGCCTCGAAGCGGAAGCCGGACTCGACGAGGGTGCCGAGCATCACCTCGCTGTCCACGCGGTTCTTCGGGCAGCCGAGCGTGTGCATGTAGACGCGAGTGATCACGGGCGGGCGGATCTAACAGCCGGAGGGGTGCGGCGCAATGCAGCCTCCGGGCGGTGACGCGCAAGTAGGCGGAGTCACGCCGCATTTCCGGGTCCGGCCCCTGCGCCCTGCCGTCTAGGGAGTTTTCCGGAGGCCGCGTAGGGAATCAAAGCGGCGCGATCCCTGACTCCTCCCAATATCGGCGCGCCTGGGGTTGCGAGAGAGTCGAATCAAGAAAGGGACACAGACACCATGACCAAGTTCGAGAGCAACGCGGCAGTGAAGAGCGGGTACTACTTCAACCCGGTGACCATGAACATCGTCCCCGTCGCCCGCGACGGCGAGCGGCTCCCCAACGAGAAGGGGACCTGGCTCGCCATCCCGACCTTCGCTGCGCTCGCGCTGACTCCCATCCTCGGCGCCCTCTTCCTCATGTTCCTCCCGATGATCGGCTTCGTCCTCTGCGGCGAGGCGGCGGGCAAGAAGCTCGCCGGCGCGGTCCGCGGCGGCGCGGGCGAGCTGGCGGCGACGATGGCCCCCGGCATGCTGCCTGGCGAGGCGCACCTCACCGGCAAGGGCGCGGACAAGGACGCGAAGGCCCTGGAGACGGCCGCCCCCGAGGCGGAGCGGCTCGCGACGCTCGAGAAGGAGATCTCCGAGAAGCGGAAGTAGTCGAGCCGAAGGTGGGGAACGCGGAAGGAAGGAAGAAGGAGGAAGCCATGGCCCGTTACGTCGGCGGAATGAAGGTCGGCAGCGGTTACTACTGGAATCCGAGGACCTGGGAGCTGCACGCGGTGACCGCCGAGGGCGGCGTGCTCCCCGGCTCCGAGCGGGCTCACTTCGCCCGGATCCCCTTCCCCCTCCTCTTCGTCGTCGTCCCGATCATGGGGGCGCTCTTCCTGGTGTTCCTGCCGGTCATCGGCTTCGTGCTGATCGGCAACTCGCTCGTCAGGCGGGTCCTGGGCGGCGTGAAGACCGGCGCCGAGGATCTCGCGGCCAACGTGACCCCGGGCTGGGCGCCGGGCGCGGCCCACTTCGCCGGGAAGCCCGGTGAGGAGAAGAAGGGCGAGGCGAAGCCGTCCCCGGAGCTCGAGAAGCTGGCGAAGGAAATCGACGAGAAGCGGAAGTAGGCGAGGACACCATGACCTGGCGTGACGGCAGCGCGGCGTTGAAGGACGGCGACTTCAGGAAGCTCTTCGCGGCCTTCTCGGAAGGCGCCGGTGAGCTGGCGGCGACCGTGGCCCCGGGCCGGATCCCCGGCGAGGCGCACCTGCTGGGGAAGCCGGCCGCGGCGCGGCGCGAGCGCGACGGCATCGATCCGCTGGACCTGCGGCTCGCCGCGCTGGAGCGCGAGATCGAGCGGCGTCGCCGGTCGGACGCGTCGGCCTGAGCGGCTCGACGAACTCCTGCCCCTCGTCGACGGATCCCGCCTCTCCGAAGACGCGATGGGGCGCGGAGCCAAGAGCCCCGCGCCCCATCTGTTGTCTCGCTGGCTGAGCGCCGGCTGCTACGGAGCGCTCACCGTCGCCATGACGCGCCCCTCAATGCCGGAGACGAAGACGCTCACGGGCGCCGTGCCCAGGCCCGACACCTTTACCTCCCAGACGCCCTTCGACGCCCACCACGTCATTGGACCGTAGCCCTCGAGGACGAGGTTGGCCCCGGCGCCGAGTGGGCTGCGGGCCGTGACAGTGAGCTTGGAGTCGGCGAACTGCGCGTCGGTGACGACCAGCGTGTTGATGCGAAGGTACTGCTGAACGCAGTCCGAGATGTCACCGTCGCCGTTGAGGTCGATGTCGTCCTTGTCCTCGTAGATGTCATAGACGATGACGCCGCGCGAGATGTCCGGACCGCAGCAGCCCACGACGCCGGTGTTGACGACGGTGTCGTTGAGGATGTCGTAGTAAACGACGATCTCGTAGTCGTCACGGTCCCCGTCGCCCGTGAGGTCCCCCCAGTACGCCCCCTCGTCGGCGAGGAAGGAGATGCGGCCGTCGCTGATGCTGAACATCCGGGAGATCGGGTAGGTCGTCTGCCGCACGGCTCCGGTGGAGATCCGGTAGTAGGCGATTCCGGGGGACCCGGCGAACGCGACGTAGTCGCCGTCGATGATCGGTGACGAGCCGAGGACGCCGGTGTCGTCGACGATGCCGGTGGAGAAGTCGTAGAGGGCGATCGTCCCGTACTGGGCCTCGAAGGCGACCTGGTGCCCGCTGAGGGTCGGCCGGCTTCCAATCGAGGCTGCGCAGGCCCCGGCTCCGAGGTTCGTGTCGTAGACGCAGGGGCGCGGGTCATAGAGTCCGTCGCCGTCGAGGTCCGCGCTCCGATCGGTGTACGCGAACCTGCCCCCGCTGACCGACCTGATGCGCTCCAGGGAGCCTTCGACGCCGGAGTCATGGATGGTGCCGTCGGCGATCCGGTAATAGGAGAGCGTGCCGGAATACCACTGGTTGAACACGATGATCGCTCCGTCCGTCACGGCCATGCTTGCTTCGACGCCGATGTTGACGAAGTGGTCCCTCTCGAAGTCGTAGTAGCCGAGGACGTTGTCCGACGTGTCGTTGTCGCCGTTCAGGTCGACGCCCTGCTCGCCCTCCCAGACCGGGAACGCGCTGACCGTCCCACCGGCGGAGGCCTCGTTGCACTGCTCCACGCCGATGTTCACGCTCTCCTGCGGGATGGTCACCAACGTCCCGTCGATGGTGCCGTCCACGCCGTCGCAGTCCTGGTCGATGCCGTCGTAGTTGTACTCGAGCGCACCGGGGTGGATGGAGGCGACGCCATCGTTGCAGTCGTTCGCGCTGAGATGGCCGTCGCGGTCGAGGTCGTCGTCGTCCCACATCCCGTTGCAGTTCTCGTCGATCCCGTTGTACGGCACCTCGCCGGCGTCCAGGCTGATGAGCGGGTCGGCGTCGTTGCACTCACCGTAGCCGACGTAGGACCCGTCGCCGTCGCCGTCGGTCGCCAGCGCGTACTTGATCAGCGTCGGCTTGTACGGATAGCCAAGGTCGGACTGGTTCAGCGTGTAGCCCGACACGTAGACGTTGCCCGCGGCGTCCATGCCGAGCGACGTGCCGTAGTTCACGCTCCCGTACCCTGTGTAGGTGCCGCGATACGACGCATCCCACGTTGCCCTTCCGGAGGGGGAGTGCTCCATGGTGCGGATGACGTCGTTGTAGTACCCGAACTCGCCCGTCACGATCGGCGCGTCACCGTGGAGCACCATCGCGATGATCCGCGAGTCGCCGTACTGGTAGTAAAGCTGCTCCCATTCGAAGCGCCCCCGTCGGCGCGAGCTTCCGGAGCATGTAGCGACCGAACGTCGAGTCGTAGTTGGCAGACCCGCCGACGTAGACGTTCCCGCCGGAGTCGACCCGTAGGGCCGACGGAGACGCGCCGGGCTGGAACGCGGCCCAGAGCTGCGCGCCGGCCGCGTCGAGGCGAACGACGTACATCTCGTACGTCTGGGAGACGGTCCCAACGAGGTACATGTCGCCGGACGGAGCGATCTGGAGCGCGACGGGCGGCCCCAGCTCGGGCTTCTGGAGGCGACGGATAGTCGCGCCGGTGGTGCCGTCGAGCTCCAGCAGGTCCAGCGCGCCCGATGCCGAGCTTGCCACCACGAGGTCGCCGTCGGCGTCCAGGAGCGCGGTGCTGGGCAGATCGTCCCCCTCGCTGCTCCACGGGGACGCCCACTGCATCGTCCCTGCCGCCGAGTACTTGAGTGCGAGACCATCGAGCCCGGCGGCGCCGGAGGTCGTGCCGACGAGATACACGTTCCCGGCAGCGTCCACCGCCGCGATCGAGAGCGCGGAGCTCACCCCCGCGTCCTGGGCGACCGGGAGGTCCCACTCCAGGACCCCCTCGGGCGTGAACTTCATGACGTAGCCCGAAGCGTCGGCGACGAAGACGTTGCCGTTGCCGTCCAGAGCGGCGCAGCGCCCCTCCCGCTCCCACATCCCGCAGCTACGGCCGGGGATCTCGTGGCTCACGAGCAGGTTGCCTTCGGGCGAGAAGCGCGCCACGAGCAGGTTGTCCGCGTACCTGCCCACGATCGTGGTCCTGCCGGTGGGCTCGACCAGCACCTGCGACGCGTTGCCGATGAGGTTGGTGAACTCGTCGTACCGGACGGCCCACTGAAGCTCGGCCTGGCCTTGCGCCACGGTGGCGCCGAGGGCGACGGAGCAAGCAAGCATGAGACGGAGCGTGGAACCCATTCCTGCCTCCCAGAGTGAAATGTGAGACGGCGGAACGTTTCACACGGGGAGTGCAGTGTCAACTGAACGTTAAGGGAGCTTGACGCTGCGGCAAGTCGGACGGGGGGTGCGGCCTTGGGTGGATCGCGCGACGACCACCCGACTCACTCCCGGAAGTTCTGGAAGAGGAGCGGGACGCCCAGCTTCCCCTCCCGGATGGCCTGCATGCCGGCCTGCAGCTCGTCCCGCTGCTTGCCGGTGACGCGGACCGCCTCGCCCTGGATCGCCGCCTGCAGCTTCAGGCCTGACGCCTTCAGGAGCGCCACGATCTTCTTGGCGTCGTCCTGCTTCAGCCCGCGCTTCAGCTTCACGAGCTGGCGGACATGGCCCCCCGCGGCGGGCGCGACCGGCTGAGGATCGAGCCCTTCGAGCGGCACGCTGCGCTTCGCCAGCTTCTCCATCAGGACCCCGAGGGCGGCCTCTGCCCGCCCCTCCGAGTTGGCCTTGATGACGAAGTTCAGGTCCTTGTCCCGCTCGACGTCGGTGCTCGTCCCCTTGAAGTCGAAGCGCTGCAGCAGCTCCTTGCGCGCCTGGTTGAAGGCGTTCTCGACCTCGTTCATGTTCAGCTCGCTCACGACGTCGAAGCTCGGCATTCCGTCACTCCTCCTGGATCACAGCTCCAGCACGATGGGGAGCACCGTCGGGCGCTTCCCGGTCTCACGGCGGAACCATCGCCGGATGGCGGAGCGGAGGGCCTCCTGCGCCTCCTCCGTCGCCCCCCGCGCCGCCGGCGTCAGCTCCTCGAAGGCGCGGAGCGCCTCGCCCCGGACCTGCGCCTCGGCTCCCTCGAAGCCCGCCACCCCGACCGCGAAGAGCTCCGGGCCACGAACGGCAGCTCCGGAGGCCTTCTCCACGGCGAGGACGGCGATGACGAGCCCTGCCTCAGCCAGGAGCCGGCGATCCCTTACCACGAGCGCCCCGACCTCGCCCGCGCCGAGGCTGTCGCGGTCGACGTAGACGCGCCCCGTGGGGACGGGCTCTGGCAGCACGCGCGCCCCGCCGTCGAAGAGCTCCAGCACCCGGCCGTTCTGCAGGAGGTGAACCCGGTCGGACGGGAGCCCCTCCGCCGCGGCGTGGGCGGCGTGGCGGTGTAGCTGCCGGTACTCGCCGTGGATGGGAACGAACTCGTCGGGCCGGACCAGCCCGATCAGCTCGCGCAGCTCGTCCTCGTGGGCGTGACCGCTCGCGTGGACGCGCGCGCCGTCGTAGAGCACCTCGACGCCAAGCCGAAGGAGATCGTTCACCACCTGGCCGGTCGCGATCTCGTTCCCGGGGATCGAGCGGGAGGAGAGGATGACGAGGTCGCCGGGGCCGATCCTGAGGTCCGGGTGCTCGCCGCGGGAGAGGCGCGCGAGCGCCGACCGCGGCTCCCCTTGCGTGCCCGTGGTGATGACGCAGAGCTCGCGGGGCGGCAGGTCGCGCGCCTCCTGCAAGCCCACTGGCTGCCAGGGCGCGAGCGCCAGCATCCCGAACTCGCGGGCGATGCCGCCGTTCACCTCCATCGAGCGGCCGACGAGCGCGACGCGGCGACCCTCGGCGCGGGCGACGTCGACGATCTGCTGGATCCGGTGGATGTTGGAGGCGAAGCAGGCGACGACGACCCGCCCGTCGGTCGTCGCGAAGGCCTCCTCCAGCGCCGGGCGCACGTCCGACTCGGAGCGGGAGCGGCCGCGCTTCTCCGCGTTGGTCGAGTCGGAGAGGAGGAGGCGGACGCCCTGCCGTCCGAGCGCCCCGAGCCGTGTGAGGTCCGTGGACGGACCCGCGACCGGCCGAGCGTCGAGCTTGAAGTCGCCCGAGTGGAGGATCGTCCCCTGGGGGGTGGAGATGGCGACGGCGCAGGCGTCGGGGATGGAGTGGGTGACCGCGATCCACTCGGCGACGAACGGGGAGCCGTCTCCCGCATCCCGCACGTCGCCGGGCACCACCTTGCGCAGGTCGGCGGCTATCCCGGCCTCCTCGAGCCGTCGCCGGACCATCGCGAGGGTGAAGCGGGTGCCGTAGACGGGGGCCTTCACCTCCGCGAGGAGCAGCGCGAGCGCGCCGACGTGGTCCTCGTGGCCGTGGGTCAGGAAGATCGCCCCGACCTGCTCGCGCCGGTCGGCGAGCCAGCCGATGTCAGGCGCGATCAGGTCCACGCCGATCGGCTCATTGGGGAAGAGGATGCCGCAGTCGATGACCGCCAGCCGCCCCTCGCACTCGAGGACGGTGCAGTTCATTCCGACTTCGCCGAGCCCCCCGAGGGCGACGATGCGTACAGGTGGCGCCACGGCGCCACTCTAACCCGTCCGGGCGATCGGCTCGTCGTCAGTTGCGGCCGGGAGCAGGAAGGGCCATGGGCGCGCTCACTGCACGTTCGAGCGGCCCCACTCCACCAGCACGTTCCGCTCGGAGGCGGTGAGCCGCGCCCTGGGGTGCGCCAGCCGGTAGCTCCACGGTGGCATCTCCTCGTCGCCCACCTCCTCGGCCACCTTCTTCAGGGCCTTGACGCGGCGAGCGTCGTCGAGGGCCGTCCACCGGGAGAAGTCGAGCTCCTCGCGCCCTTCGAGGACGTCGTGCGAGATGAGCCACGACAACGGCGCGATCCGCGCGTAGAGGGGCCAGACCGTCTCGTGGGAGTGGCAGTCGTAGCAGGCGCGCCGAAGCAGCGCCTTCACCACTGGGGGGGCGTCGACGTCCGACTCGACAGGCGGATTGGTGCGGGAGACCGGAACCGCCTGGATGGCGAGGAGGAGCGCCGCCACCACGAGGATGACCCTGCGTGCATTCATGGAGGAGAGGAGAGCACCCCGCGCCGGTTCCGTCATGCCACCCGGTGGGTGCATGTGCCGCCTCCCCCCCCCGGGGGCGGGCGGGAAGACCGGCTCGATGCCCCTCGTGGTAACTTGCCCGACTCACGTGCACCGCCTCCTACTCGCCACACTCGTCGCCCTCTCGCTCACGGGGGGCGCGGCCACCGCGCAGGGCGGCGACCGGCCACCCGGCCCCACGGGGGGTCAGGACGAGCCACCAGCCGCCACCGCGCGCCAGCGCGAGCTCTCGCTCCGCTTTGCCTGGCCGCGCTCGCTCGAGGCACGCGTCGTATACCGGCGCGTCGCCGCGCGGACCGGCTCGAGCCAACGGGTCTTCACCGCGAGGTACACGGAGAAGGCCACCCGCCTCAGGGACGAGATCAGGGTCGCGACCTCGGGGACCCGATGGGAGGGAGAGATCCCGTACCCGCCCGGCGAGGTGCGCTCGGCCATCCGCGCCTCCGAGGCCGTGATCCAGCGGGTCGACCCCGAAGGCGCCTTCATCGGACTCCAGAACCAGGACGCGCTGCGCCCCGTCATGCAGCGGATCTACGAGGCGGCCGGGCTCTCGAACGACGAGTCCGAGCAGGCGATCGCACGCGTCGAGGCTGGCATGGTCGAGGAGGCGCGCGCCGGCTGGAACCTGGCGGTCGGCTTCTGGATCGGCGCGGAGCTCGACTTCGGGCGGGCGTGGGAGAAGGAAGAAGAGGCGTCCGTCTGGCTCCTGCCGACGCTTGCGGTGAAGAGCCGCGTCCGGATCGAGGCGCGCCGCCGCGTCCCGTGCTCGGCCTCGGAGCGGCGCGCACGCTGCGTGGAGCTCACCCTCCACTCGGAGCCCGATCTGGCCGGGCTCGCGGCGCTCACCCGCGCGATCGTCGCGAAGCTGTCCGAGGTGGAGGGGTCGCTTCCGCCCGGGGCCATCCGGGAGGTGGGGCTCGCGACCGACCTCACGCTGGTCACCGAGCCGGAGACCCTCGTCCCCCACCGCGTCGTCTGGCGCCGCGCCGTGCGCGCGACCGTGGCCGACGAGGAGGAGGGGGCGCGCGAGCTCGAGGACGTCGAGCGGACCGAGTGGAGCTGGAGCTACGTGCGCCGCGCCGCGGCCGCGCGGTGACCGATCCGATGGACGAGTCGCTCCTCCAGGACCTGAACCCCGAGCAGCGCGCGGCGGTGCTGCACGGCGACGGGCCGCTCCTCGTCCTCGCCGGCGCCGGCTCGGGCAAGACCCGCGTCATCGTCCACCGGATCGCCCACCTCGTCCGGGAGCGCGGCGTCTCGCCTTGGCACATCCTCGCGGTGACCTTCACCAACAAGGCCGCGGGGGAGATGAAGGAGCGGCTGGAGGCGCTCCTCGGCCCCGAGGCCAACGAGCTGTGGGTCCAGACCTTCCACGCCTTCGGCGCCCGCTTCCTCCGGCGCGAGGCGGCCAGGGCGGGGCTGCCGCCCTCGTTCGCGATCTACGACGACGACGACCAGCTCCGGCTGGTGAAGCGGATCATGGCCGAGATGGGGCTCGAGGACGGCTCGCCGCTCTCCGCCCGCGAGGCCCTCTCACGGATCGACAGGTGGAAGAACGCAGCGCTCGGCCCCGGAGACGTCAGGGCCGGTGAGCTGGACCTGGCCGGCGGGGCGGCGCGCGACGTCTATGTCCGCTACCAGGCTGCGCTCGCCCGCGCGGGCGCGGCCGACTTCGGTGACCTGCTCGTCCGTCCGGTGCGGCTCCTGGAGGAGGACGAGGCGCTGCGGCTGCAGTGGTCGCGCCGCTTCTCCCACCTGCTCGTCGACGAGTTCCAGGACACCAACGCGGTCCAGTACCGCCTGCTGAAGCTCCTCGCCGGCCCGGCGCGGAACGTCTGCGTCGTCGGCGACGACGACCAGGCGATCTACCGCTGGCGCGGCGCGGAGGTCGGCAACATCCTGGGCTTCGACCGCGACTTCGAGGGGGCCGAGGTCGTCAAGCTGGAGCGGAACTACCGCTCGACCCGCTCCATCCTCGACGCCGCCCACGCGGTCATCTCCAGGGCGGAGCGCCGCCGCGAGAAGAAGCTCTGGACCGAGGCCGGCGCGGGGGATCCGCTGGCCCTCATCGTCGGCCAGGACGAGCACGACGAGGCGGAGCGGATAGCGCGCGCCGTGGCGGCCGAGCGGGCCCGCGGCACGCGGGGCGACGAGATCGCCGTCCTCTACCGGACCAACGCCCAGTCGCGCGCCGTCGAGGCGGCCCTTCGCGAGCGCCGGATCCCCTACGTCATCGTCAGAGGCACCAGCTTCTACGACCGCGCCGAGGTGAAGGACGCGGCCGCCTGGCTGCGCCTCGCCCTCAACCCGCAGTCGGACCTCGACTTCGAGCGGGTCGTGAACCGGCCGCCGCGCGGCATCGGTGAGAAGACGATGGAGCGACTCCGCGCCAACGCGACCGCCACCGGAAGGACGCTCTTCGAGGCCGCCGCCGACAGGGAGAGCATCCCGGAGCTGAAGACCGCGGCGCGCCGCGCGCTCGGGGAGCTGCACGGCGTCGTCGCGGCGCTCGCGGCCGAGCTCCCTGCGATGGAGGCGGGGCCGGCAGTGCAGGTGGCGCTGAAGCGCAGCGGCCTCCTCTCGCGGCTCGACGACGAGAAGACCGACGAGTCGGCCGACCGGGCGGAGAACCTGCTCGAGCTCGTGGCCGCGGCGCGCGAGTTCGACGAGGCGATCGCCGGGGAGCGGCCGCCGCGGGATCCCGAGGAGGTCCGGCCGCCGCCGCTGGCCCGCTTCCTCGAGCAGATCGCGCTCCTGGGCGACGCGGACGCCGAGACGCCGGAGGGGCGCGTGGCGCTCATGACGCTCCACGCGGCCAAGGGACTCGAGTTCGAGGCGGTGATCATGGCCGGGCTGGAGGACGGGACGCTGCCGCACGAGAAGCCGTGGATGGAGCGGACGCCCAGCGAGCGCGCCGCGGACATCGACGAGGAGCGGCGGCTCTGCTACGTCGGCATGACCCGCGCGAAGAAGCGGCTCACCCTCTCGCTCGCGCGCCGCCGGATCGGGTACGGGGAGGGGGGCGCCACCTGGCGGAACATGGAGCCCTCACGCTTCCTCGCCGACCTCCCCCCCGAGCTCTTCGGCCTCCCGGCCGTGCCGGTGGCGAGCCACGCGCCGCGCGGCCCGGTCATCCGGCGCCACCCCGGCGCGCTCCCAGGCGAGCCACACATCGAGCTGGACGGGGACGAGCTGGCCGAGCCCTCGCCGCCGCGATCGCTGGAGCGCCCGCCCCGCGGCGAGCCGACCGTCGACTACTCCTTCGACCAGCGCGCCGGGTCGCCGGCGGCCGCCTTCAGGCCCGGCGAGCGGGTGACCAATCCCAAGTTCGGCGAGGGGATCGTGGTCGCGTGCGACGCGGGCGGCAGCGACGCCAAGGCGACCGTCCGCTTCTACACCGTCGGCGAGAAGCGCGTGGTGGCGAGGTTCCTGGCGCGCGCCGGCTAGCGCTCCGTCGGGGCCCTCCGCGGCGCCGCGGGAGGGTGGGAGGCGCGCGTCCTCCCCAGGACGTATCATCCAGGGATGAGCGAGACCGCCAACTCCCTGCCTCCGCCGGTCACCGAGGCGCTGGTCCGCGCCCTTCCCAAGACCGACCTTCACTGCCACCTCGACGGGTCGCTCCGGATCGCGACCATCCTGGACCTCGCCCGCGAGCAGCGGGTGACGCTCCCGGCGGACACCCCCGAGGGGCTCGCGAAGGCGATCCACGCGGGCCAGAACTGCGAGTCGCTGGAGGACTACCTCACCGCCTTCGACGTGACGCTCGCCGTGCTCCAGACCGAGGACGCGCTCCGCCGCGTGGCCTACGAGCTGGCCATCGACTGCGCCAAGGAGAACGTCCGCTACCTGGAGGTCCGCTACTCGCCGGTGCTCCACACGCGGCGTGGCCTCAAGGCGACCTCCATCGTCGACGCAGTGCTGGAGGGGCTGCGCGCCGCGAAGCGGGAGACCGGCATCAAGTCGAACGTCATCATCTGCGGCATCCGCCACATGGACCCGACGACCTCGGTCCGGCTGGCCGAGCTGGCGGTCGCCTACAAGAACAAGGGGGTCGTGGGGTTCGATCTCGCAGGGGCGGAGGAGGGGAACCCTCCGCGCCACCACCGGGACGCCCTGGCGCTCATCCTCGACAACAACGTCAACCTCACGATCCACGCCGGCGAGGCCTTCGGCCCCGAGTCGATCGCACAGGCCGTCCACCTCTGCGGCGCGCACCGGATCGGCCACGGCGTGCGGCTGCGCGAGAACGGCGACCTGCTCAACTACGTCAACGACCACCGGATCCCGCTGGAGATGTGCCCGTCCTCCAACGTCCAGACCCGGTCGGTGACCGACCTGAAGTCGCACCCGCTCAAGTTCTACTTCGACTTCGGGCTCCGGGTGACGGTCAACACGGACAACAGGCTCATCACCGACACCACGGCGACGAAGGAGCTGATGATCGCCCACCGGGAGCTCGGCTTCACGCTCGACGACCTCACCACCGTGATCGTCCAGGGGTTCAAGAGCGCGTTCCTGCCGTTCCGGGAGAAGGCCGATCTGCTGAAGGCGGTGAACGAGGAGATCGCGACGGTGATCGCGCGCTTCCAGGGAGCCGGGCTGGACGGCGGCGACCCCGTTGCGTAGCGTCGAGTACCGATGGCCGCCTGCGCTCGCTACCGCTCTCCAGTAGGCACCCTCACGATCGAGGTGGACGACGGCGGCCTGCGGGCGCTCCGCTTCGGTGCACAGGGTACGCCGCGGACGCCGCGCACTTCGGCCGAAGACGCCCACCTGGAGGCGACACGGCGGGCGCTCAAGGAGTACTTCGCGGGGAAGCCTCCGACGCTGCCGCCGCTGGAGCTGCGCGGCAGCGACTTCCAGCGCGCCGTCTGGCGGGCGCTGCTCCAGATCCCGTGGGGAGAGACGCAGAGCTACGGCGAGGTGGCGGCGCGCATCGGGCGCCCGGGGGCGGCCCGCGCCATCGGCGGCGCGAACCACGAGAACCCGGTCGTGATCCTGGTCCCCTGCCACCGCGTCGTGGCGGCGGGCGGCGCGCTGGGCGGTTACGGCGGCGGACTGGAGAAGAAGCGGTGGCTCCTCGCCCACGAGGCGAGCCACGGGCCGCTGCTGCGACCGGGGTAGGGCTGATCGTCTCCGGGAAGGACCAGTACGCTCGGGGGTTCCGGACGCAGAGTGGAGGCGTGCCGCAGGCTCCCCGATGGTGGTCTGGCCGGGCACTCGCAGCAACTTGGCGCGCTTAGCACTGGCGGTGCGTGTCGCACCCCATGTGTTCCATGGCCGGTGTCTCCCGTTCAAGGGACAAGGCCACCTCAGCCGGTTTGCCGGGCACATCGCCCTATCCGGCGAGGAGGTCCGAAATGAAGACGACAGCACGTCCGCGTCGAGGTCGAGCGGGAGCGGGACGCCGTCGAAGTTGAAGCCGCCCTTGAGCGCGACCTTCAGGCTCGCGAAGGGCAGGAGGAAGCGCGCCGCGGCCTTCCCCGCCTTCAGGATGGAGATCTTGATGGGGACGACGAGCTCCGCGCTCTCGCCAGGGGCGATCGGCGCCTCCAGCCGACCGACCGCGTGCGCGATCTCCTTCTTGGAGACGATCAGCGCGTAGTCGAGGGTCGCGGAGGGGAGCGGGAAGCCGTTGGTGTTCCCCACCTTGACCCGAAGCTCCAGCACCACCTCGGTCGGCGACATCGAGCGCAGCGTGAACCGCGCCACCTCGACGTCCGGCATCCGCGGGACCGCGAGCATCCCTCCGCCCTGGATCGGGACCTCGACGACGCCGTGCGGGGTGCTGAAGGCGACGGCGCCGGTGAAGGCGTACGCGGCCTCCTTCTGCGTCGCCATGACCTTGGCGAACCCGGGGACGGAGCCGAACCGGATCGCCACGGGGAAGGTGATCGAGCCGGACCCGGGGACGAGGTCGGGCGCCATCGCCGGGATGGCGAACGCGGTCGCCACCTCCCCCTGCGCGGCCGGCCTGCCCTCTAGCAGGAGGCCGAAGCGGACGCGCGAAACCGAGAGCGGGAAGGGGTTGGGGTTGTCGACCCGGCACTGGAAGGTCATGAGCGCCTGGGTGAACTTGAACTCGTCGACCTTTGCGCCCTCGAACGCGATCTTCGGCAGCGCCACGGGGATTGGGGCCGGTGGGCGGCGGCCGGGGCTTCTTGTGGGAGCAGCCAGCGGCGACCGAGGCGAGGGCGAGGGCGAGGGCGAGCTTGCGCATGGAGACGAGTACGCCCGAGTCGTGACGGTCCGTCAAGACGCAGGATCGCAACGCCTCGTGAATGGCCGGCACTCCGAAGGACCGGAGCGGTACCCCTTAGGGGGCGAGCGGCCTGTTCCTTGCGGGGTCGGCCGACCGCTGCATAGAGTCCTTGGTCCCACCCCACCGGAGGCGCGATGGCGAAGCTCTTGGCGATGATCCTCGCAGGTGGTGAAGGCCGGCGGCTCGATCCGCTGACGCGGGAGCGGGCGAAGCCAGCGGTGCCGTTCGGCGGCCGCTACCGCATCCTGGACTTCGTCCTCTCCAACTTCGCCAACTCCGGCATCCTCAAGATGAAGGTGCTGGTCCAGTACAAGTCGGAGTCACTGAATACGCACGTGCAGCGCGCGTGGCGGCTCAGCGCCTTCCTCGACCAGTACGTCGAGATCGTCCCGGCGCAGATGCGGGTCGGCCCCAAGTGGTTCGAAGGCTCGGCCGACGCCATCTACCAGAACCTCAACATCATCACCGACGAGCAGCCCGACTACACCTTCGTCTTCGGCTCCGACCACGTCTACCGCATGGACGTGCGGCAGATGCTCGACTTCCACGTGGACCGGAAGGCCGACCTGACCGTCGCGGCCATCCCGGTGTCGGTCGCCGCGGCCGACCAGTTCGGGATCATCGAGGTGGACGCCGAGGGACGGATGATCGGCTTCGAGGAGAAGCCGAAGGTGAACCCGAAGACCATCCCGGGCGACCCCACGCGCTGCCTCGCGTCGATGGGGAACTACATCTTCACGACCGACTCGCTCTTCCGCGAGATCGTGAAGGACGCCGGTGACACGGGCAGCGCCCACGACTTCGGCAAGTCGATCGTGACGTCGATGTACAAGACGCGGCCGGTCTTCGTGTACGACTTCGCGACGAACGTGGTCCCCGGCCAGGGGGAGAAGGAGCGCGGTTACTGGCGAGACGTCGGCACGATCGACACGTACTACCAGTCCAACATGGACCTCGTGGACGTCGACCCGATCTTCTCGCTCTACAACGACCGGTGGCCCATCTACACGGCCCGCAACAACTACCCTCCCTCCAAGTTCGTCTTCGCGAACGAGGGCGAGGGGCGCGTGGGGCGCGCGACCGACTCGCTGGTCTCGGAGGGCTGCATCATCTCCGGCGGCCAGGTGCACCACTCGATCCTGTCTCCGAAGGTGCGCATCAACTCCTTCACGAAGGTCGACGACTGCATCATCTTCGAGAACGTGAACATCGGGCGCCACTGCCGGATCCGGCGTGCGATCATCGACAAGCACGTCGAGGTGCCTGCCGGCACGGTCATCGGCTACGACGAGGAGGCCGATCGCCGCCGCTTCAGCGTCACCGAGAAGGGGATCGTCGTGATCCCGAAGGGCATGCGGGTCGTGGCGGGCGGCTGAAGCGTCCGCGGCGGGCGCTACGGGCCGTCGGTGCGCCGGGCGATCCGCTCCGCCTTCGCGAACGCGATGGGCAGGTCGACCGGCTTCTCCAGCACGTCCGCCGCCCCCAGCTCGGACAGGAGCGTGCGGAGGTTCTGCTCGCCACCGGACGCGGTGATGACCAGCACCGGGATCTCCCGCGTGTGGGCGTTGGCCTTGAGCTGGCGGAGCACGTCGCGCCCATCGAGCTTGGGCATCGCGACGTCGAGGAAGATTATGTCCGGCAGCTCGGAGGCGGCGATCACCAGCGCCTCCGCGCCGTCGCGGGCGAGGAGCGTCGCGTGGCCACGCTTCTCCGCGTACCGCGCGTAGAGCATCAGCACCGCGGGCTCGTCGTCGGCGATGAGGATGCGGAGCGGGTGGGGCGCGGGGACTCCCATGCCCAGGGAGGATACGCTCGCGAGCGACCCGCGCAACTGCCGGGAGCGCAAGGTGCCAGAGCCACCCTGTATACTCGGCCGCAGGCCCGAAGGCTGGGCGCCCCAACCACATGGCCGATCTACAGAACGAGTTCTCCTGGTCCAAGTCGCGGCACGAGAAGTTCAAGGAGTGTCGGCGCGCGTACTTCTACACCTACTACGGCAGCTGGGGAGGCTGGGAGGCGAAGGACGGCTCGCCGGTGCGCGAGCTCTACGTCCTGAAGAAGCTCTCGACCCGGTGGCAGTGGGCCGGCTCGATCGTGCACGACGCGATCCGTCAGCTCCTGGAGCGGGCCAGGCTCAGGGGAGAGTTCACCCCCGTCGACCAGCTCGTGCAGCGGACGCGTGAGCGCGCCCGCGCCCAGTGGGCAGGCTCGCGGGACAAGAGCTACTGGCGCGAGTCGTCCAGGATCGTGGGGCTCGTCGAGCACGAGTATGGCGAGCCGGTCGCGGACGACGAGTGGAGGCGGCTCTACGACCAGGTGATCGAGGGGGGGCTCAGGGCCTTCTGCGCGAGCCCGACGCTGGAGGAGATCCGCCGCACGCCGCGCGACGCCTGGCTCACGATCGATCGGCTCGACTCGTGGGTCTTCGAGGGGTCGAAGATCTGGATGGCGATCGACTTCGCCTTCCGCGACGACGGCGGCCGCGTCCACGTCCTCGACTGGAAGACGGGGAAGGAGCGCGGCGTCGACCACCTGCAGGTCGGCTCCTACGCCCTCTACGCCCGGAACAAGTGGGGGACGAGCGCGGAGGGGGTGGTCGGCGGGCTCGTCTACCTCGTCGGGAACGGCGCCGACGGCGCGCGGGCGGGGGAGCGGGTGGAGGTGAGCGTCGACGACGAGGCCCTCGGACGGTGCGAAGGCGAGATGCGGAGCAGCATCGCGGCGATGCGCGCCGCGCTCCGGGACCCCGCCCGGAACGTCGCCGATTCCACCGACTTCCCGCAGCTCGACGCGCGCGACCAGTGCCGGCGCTGTCCGTACCGGCGCCCGTGCGGGCGGCTCTAGGGGATCGCCATGGCGCGCGTCGACGTCCCGCTCCCTGACTCCTTCCCGTTCTCCACCGAGATCCCGGTCCGCATCACCGACCTCAACTACGGCGGCCACGTCGGGAACGACGCCATCCTCTCGATCGTCCACGAGGCCCGCGTCCGCTTCCTCGCGGCGCACGGCTGGACGGAGCTGGACGTCGCGGGGGCCGGCATCATCATGGCCGACGCGGCGATCGTCTACAGGGCCGAGGGCTTCCACGGCATGATCCTCAAGGTCGACGTGGCCGTGGCGGAGCTGCGCTCCCGCGCCTGCGACCTCCTCCACCGGATCACCGACGTCGCCACCGGCGCCGAGATCGCCCGCGTGAAGACCGGGATCGTCTTCTTCGACTACGCGACGCGGCGCGTGGTCACGGTGCCGGCGCCGTTCCGCGCGGCCTTCGCGCCGGCCGGCGCTCCCCACCCGGCTCACCCACCTCGCCGGTGAATCCTCGTCCCGACCCGCGCGACGTGCTCACGCAGGGGCTGACTGCGGTGGGATGCGGATGCGGAGATGCGGGCGCGCCTCGATCGCGATCAGCGCGGCCAGGACCAGCGCGCCGAGCGACGAGAGCGCGAAACCGGCGCGAAGCTCGAAGGGCTCGTAGTCCATCGTCACCACGTGGCGCCCCGCAGGAACAACGACACCCCTGGCTATCACGTTGGAAGCCAGGAGCGGAACCTCGCGACCATCGATACGAGCGACCCAGCCGGGCCAGAATGCGTCGTTCACGACGAGAAGCCCCTCTGAGAAGGCGTCAACCTCGAGGGCGAGGTGCTCTGGTTGGCGGGATTGGGAGCGGACGAGCCCTTGCCCGATGGGGATGGTCGAGGCTGACTCCACGACGACGACGTCCCGGCCCGATGGTATGACGGAGGCGAACAGCTCGGCCGCCTCATCCAGCCCCGCGGCAAGAGTGACCTCCGGAGCGAACCGGGCCCACGGGAGGTGTGGAACGGCGTGGAGCTCGATCGTGTGGCCGCGATCCGCGGTGACGAGGCGGCCTCCCGAGGTGGCCGCGCGGTAGCTCTCCTGTTCCTCGGAGGACGCCCACCTCACGAGGGAGGCGTGCGTTACCGAGAAATGGCGGGAACCCCGCGCCCACTGGCCGGGTAGCGCGGTAGCCATCGTCGAGAGCCGGTGCGAGCCGAGACCACCGTAGCTCCAGAAGCTGTCGACTCGATCACGCACGTTTTGGGCTGGTCCCGCGACCGTGGCGAGCTGACACGCGATGCTGGCCAACACGTCAGCGTACGACGCTTCGGGCCCCATGAAGTCCACGTGCGGCGTGAAGTAGGGGAGGATGAGACGAGCCCCCGGCGGATTGGCGGCGAGAGCGCCGGGCCACGCATGGCACGGCTGCAGGGGCATGAGCACGCGGGCGAATGGCACGGCTGCCAGGAGGGACGCCGCGACGGCGGCTCCGAGCAGCGCGCCTCGCGCTCGGCGCAGCAGACCTGCCGCCACCATCGCGGCGGACCCGATGAGCACGTGTGGCAGCCCGTGCTGGATGTTGGAGGCGAGGTGTGCTGCGGCGCGCCCTGGGGAGTCGGTGATGATAGAGGAGACGCCGAGCGCAGCGAGGGCGAGGGCCACGCAGATCCCGGTGGTGACGAGGAAGCGCCGACGGTCCGGCCCCGTGCCATCCACCCCGTTCGCTCCGAAGGCGGCGAGGAGGGCGAGCGAGAGCGAGAGCGGGGCGACCAACTTCTCCGCGTATCGGAAGCGGCTCCAGAGCGGGACCCACTCCAGCGCCTGGCGCGCGCCCGCGAAGTGTCCGAAGGCGAGCCAAAGGAAGACCAAGGCCGCGGCGGCGAGGATCTTCACCCGGCCGTCACGGAGCGGTGCACAGGCCGCGAGGGCAACCACCGGTACCCCGAGATAGACGCTTGGGCAAAAGGGCAGTTCGTTTCCGGCCGCGAAGGGACCGCCGAGCCAGCGGAAGACCTCGGAAGACGGCACGCCGTCGAGCCGCACGAAGACCCCGGGGACCAGCAACTCGATGAGGCGCCAAGGCGGGAAGGCGAACTGGTTGGATTCGACGGGCTGGAGCCCAGCGCTGCGGGCCGAAACGTCGAGCGCTGCGAACGTGGGGAGGATCTGAACGGCCGCCAGGAGGCCACCGATGACCGTTGCGGCGCAGACTCGCGCGACCGCACGCCACCCGGCGCGCTCGGCCGCGATGGCGCCGCCGAACAGCGCGGAGACTGCGGCCATCTGCGTGTCTCCCGAGAAGAGGGTGACCGCCGTCGCAAGGGCGGCGGCGGGGATAGACAGGCGCGCCGAGCGCCCCACGGCCGCGAGCGCCGCCACCTGCCAAGGCATGCTCGCCACCCCCGCGAGGAAGACGAGGTTGCCGGTCATCGAGACGCCGAAGCCGGAGAGTGCGAAGGCCGTCCCTGCAAGGAAGGCCTTGGGCCGATCTAGGCCCAGCTCGCGCGCGAGCGCAAAGGTGCCGAGCGCCGCAGAGACGAGGTAGAGAGCGATGAGCAGGTCCACGCCGCCGGGGTCCAAGAGCCCAGCGACGAGGGAGAGGGGGTGGAGCACGCCGTGGATTCCCTCGGCGAACAGCGGCTTGCCGATCCCCTCGTAGGGATTCCAGAGCGGCAGGTGCCCGGCCCGCAGCGCCTCGGCCACCAGAGAACGCATGGGGGCATAGAGAAGCGCCGTGTCGCGATAGGCCATCGACTTGCCTGAAAGCGCGGCGGAGATAGCCGGGAGCGCGACGACGACGGCGAGCGCGGGCCACCAGGTGGCCCGAGAAAGAAGCGGCGGTGCAGGCGAGCTCGGTGCGGTCTCTGACGGCACGCGCCGAAGCTAGCACGGAAGGCGGCGAAACCAGGATCCGCTGCAAACCTTCCCAGGAGAGCCGGTGCCCCGAGGCCCCCGACGACTCGGGTGCCGTACACCGGCAAAGCGTTGGAGTTCGCGAAGCCGGGAGCGCGTGACACGCGGGCTCCTGCCTACGACCGCATTGCGTAACCTTGCTCAACACCTGCAACATGTGCGGAGGATCCGGCGGGCGCGGCCGCCCGCTCCAAGGTCACGAAACGTGCATCTTTGCGCTGGGTCAACATATACTGCGCGTGAGCTCGTCTTCCTACGTCCGTCGACAGAGCTGGCTCGGCTGTCGATCAAGGAGTGGCATGACAATGAGTCGCATGGGGTTTAGGGTAGCGTCGGCAATGCTGCTCGCCGCACTTGCGGGCGTGCCGTCGCAGTCAGAGGCATCCGGAACAGTGCCGCACTTCCTCGCGTGGGGGCTTGACCGGGCCGGGGAGAACTCCGCCCCCGCCGCCCTGCCGGAGGGCGAGGTGATCTCGGCCATTTCCGCGGGCGTGTATCACAACCTGGCCCTCAAGGCGAACGGCACAGTGATCGCCTGGCCGGAAGGCGGCGCTAGGACCGCCGTTCCTCCGGGCCTCACCGGCGTGGTTGCCATCTCGGCCGGCATGAACCATAGCTTGGCGCTCACCGCCGACGGGACCATCGTCAGCTGGGGCGAGTACTACGCGGGCGAACTCCCCCCTCCCCCACCACTGATCGGTGTGAAGGCCATCGCAGCCGGCGGTAACCACAGCCTCGCGATCGCGTCAGACAACACCGTGGTCGCGTGGCCGGCAAATGATGGGGGGACCGTCCCCGGCGGCCTGACCAACGTCGTTGCCATCGCTGCTGGCTTCTACTACAGCCTCGCGCTGAGGTCCGACGGGACTGTCGTTGGCTGGGGCACTCAGAACGACTAAGGACAGTGGACGCCGCCCGAAGGCCTGAGCGGCGTCGTGGCCATCGCCGCAGGTTATACTCATGCGCTCGCGTTGAGGTACGATGGGACTGTCGTCGCGTGGGGCTCCAACTTCGCTGGGGAGACGAGCGTCCCTGCCGGCCTGGACCACGTGGTCGCCGTCCAGGCGGGGGGTCAGCACAACCTCGCGCTCAAGGAAGACGGCACGGTGGTTGGATGGGGCCGAAGCGACTACGGACAATCAATAGTCCCCACCGGCCTTCATGCAACCGCGATCTCGATTCATGCCGGAGGCGTACGCAGCGCCGTGCTGCGCGACTCGTCCCAAGTCAGAGCGTCTGTCTTCGGAGACGGGGCGGGTGTCGTAACGAGCAATCCCGCCGCGTTCATTTGCGCAGTCGGGCAGCACTGCGAGAGCTACTTCCTGGATGGAAGCCTCATGTCGCTGACCGCCGCCCCTGAAATCGGGTCGACCTTTGCTGGGTGGTCTGGCGGGTGCTCGGGGCTCGAGCCCTGCCAAATCATGGTGGGCAGCGCTCTTCCAGTGTACGTCCAAGCGGACTTCGCGCTGAACCACTACACGCTTTCGGCGACCGTGGAGGGTGATGGCTCGATCGCGGCTGACGATGGATTCACGTGCGCGACAGGCACGTGCGTATCGACGTACACTCACGGCACAGTTGTTTCGATGAGCGCGACGCCGGCGAAGGGCGGAATCCGGTTCGCCGGGTGGTCCGGCGCGTGCGGGGGAACGGCCGCGTGCGTCGTCTCGATGGACGCCGCGAAGGCGGTGACAGCAACCTTCGTGCAAGGCGGACAGAAGTAGTGCGCGTGGGGTCGCCGACGCGACGAAGGGCCATGTATCGCGCCGATGGCATGGCCTGAGCGAATCATTGTCGGGCTTGCGGTGGAATGTCTCAAGGGCGACCACCGCGAGCCCGACGTGCTGGTGTGTCCGCTGGCGGCCTCTGATTCTGTTAAGGGTTCCCACTTCGCCGGGTTCTCGGGTTCCGGTCAGCCATCGGCAGGGGGGCCATCGGACGACCCGCGGTACGGTGCGCCAACTTCCGGGAGCGCTGCCGAAGGTGTCCCTACCTGCGGCCGTACGGGAGGATGTAGCGGCGGCGATGCTGTCGGAAGCTCGCTCGCTCGGTCGGTCAGCGGATCCTCGTCCCGACCCGAGCGATGTGCTCGCGCAAGGGCTGACTGCGGATGGCGGCGAGCGCGGTGACGTCGAAGTGGTACGGCAGGGGCAGGTCGTCCAGCTCGCTGGCGATGGCCTCTGCCTGCAGCGGGTCGTCGATCCCCTCCAGCGCGAGGTCGATGTCCGACGCGGGCGCCGCGGTGCCCTTGGCGCGCGAGCCGAACAAGATGGCTCCGGTGATGGCCGGATGCCGGGCCAGCACCTCTCGGATGAGCAGCAGCTCACTGGGCGCGAGGCCGACCGGCGCAGTCACGGCTGCGCTCGTGCCTTCAGCCAGGCGTGAAGGTTCTCGAACGCTGCGAGATATCGAATCCCTGATGGCCAGGACCGCCCTGTCGAACTCCACTGCGTCGTAGGTGTGCGCCAGGAGGTTCCGGTGGTCGAGCATGTCGATCCAGACCTGCCCGTCGGCGAGAACGCGAGCCGCGAAGGCCTCCTTGACGACGTTGCGCGGCGTGACGGGCGCGATGACGCGCCCCTCGTGCTCCAGGTAGTCCTTCAGCGTCTTCCACGCGAGCTCCACCGCGAACTCGAAGCGCTGGACGGTGCCCTCCTTCTCGAGGTTCGAGAGCGTGGTGACGTCCCGCGCGATGGGCTCGCGGAGCAAGACGACCGCGCGATCGAAGTTCTGGAAGCGCTGCTTCCACCGGACGTCCTGTTCCACGGCTGCTCCCTTCGGCGGATCCGACAGCTCCGATTCTAGACCAATGCGTCCGGCGCTACCC
>CAWJSR010000014.1:0-3341 GCA_963845515.1 uncultured delta proteobacterium | reverse complement strand
CCAGTAGCGCGACCGGCGACCCACGCCCCTGCTGGTTTCGTGCGGGGGCCGGCGCGGGGCCTTATCGTTCGCCTCACCGGGCGCGCGGTCGCGGCGCGGGGGGCGTCCCCTGGAACCGATCCTGCACAGAGTCCCGCTCGTCTCCCGTGCCGTGGATCTCCGGGACGGCGAGGAGCCGGGACTCCTCTGGGGCTTCGCGTACTTCTTCGCGCTCCTGTACGGCTACTACCTCCTCCGCCCGCTGCGCGACGAGATGGGGATCCAGGGCGACCCCGCGAGGCTGCACTGGGTGTTCAGCGCCACGTTCGTCGTCATGCTCGTCGCCGTTCCGCTCTTCTCGGCGCTCGTCGCGCGCGTGCCGAGGCGACGTGCGGTGCCCTGGGTGTACCGCTTCTTCCTCCTCCACCTCCTCGCGTTCTGGGCGCTCGTGCAGGGCGGCGTGGCGCCAGCGCAGGTCGCGCGCGCCTTCTTCGTCTGGGTCTCGGTCTACAACCTCTTCGTCGTCTCGGTCTTCTGGAGCCTGCTCGCCGACCTCTTCACGGGCGCCCAGGGGAGGCGGCTCTTCGGCGTCGTCGCGGCGGGCGGGAGCGCAGGCGCCCTCCTCGGCTCCGCCACGGTGGCGTGGCTCGCCGGCTCGCTCGGCGTCGCGAACCTGCTCCTGCTCTCCGCCCTCTTCCTGGAGGTCGCGGCGCAGTGCGCCGCCGGGCTGGCGCGCTGGGCGCGGCGGGCACCGGCCGCCGGCGCCGAGGGGGCTCGCCGCGAGGAGGGAGCGCTCGGGGGGACGGCCTGGGCGGCCTTCGGCGCGGTGGTCCGCTCCCCCTACCTGCTCGCCGTCGCGGTGCAGACCCTCCTCTTCACGTTCGGCTCCACCTTCCTCTACTTCAACCTCGCGCGCACAGTCGCCGCCGCCCTCCCCGACCCGGCGACGCGGGCCGCGCTCTTCGCCAGGATCGACCTCGCCGTGAACGTCCTCGCGCTCGCGCTGCAGTCGCTCGTGACCGGCCGCTTCGTCGCGGCCTTCGGCCTGGCCGGCGCGCTCGCCACGGTGCCGATCCTCACGACCCTGGGGTTCGGCGCCGCCGCCCTCGCGCCGCGCTTCGGCGTCCTCGGCGCGATCCAGGCCCTCCGGCGCGCCCTCCACTTCGCCATCGACCGGCCCGCGCGCGAGGTGCTCTTCACGGTCGTGCGCCCGGAGGAGAAGTACAAGGCTAAGAACCTCGTCGACACCTTCGTCTACCGCGGCGGCGACGCCGCCGCCGGCTGGCTCCACGCCGCGCTCGCTGGGCTCGGGCTCGCCCTGCCGGCGCTCTCCCTCGCGGCGATCCCGTTCGCGCTCGCCTCGCTCGCGCTGGCGCTCTGGCTCGCGCGGCGGCAGCGTCGGCTCGAGGAGGCGCCACCATGACGGCCATGACGAGGCGACGGTTCCTGACGCTCACGGCGGCGGCGGGGCTCGTCGGCGCGGCGCGGACGTGGGCGCTCGCGGGGGGGAGCATGCTGACACGAAGGATCCCGATCACCGGCGAGCCCATCCCGGTCATCGGCCTCGGCACCTGGCAGACCTTCGACGTGGGCGCCTCGGAGGCAGAGCGCGCCCCGAGGCTCGAGGTGCTGCGCGCGTTCCTCGCGGCGGGCGGGCGGGTGATCGACTCGTCCCCCATGTACGGCCGCGCGGAGACGGTGACCGGCGATCTCCTCGCGCGCCTCCCTGGCGCGCCGCGCCCGTTCTTCGCCACCAAGGTCTGGACGCGCGGGAAGCGGGCGGGGGAGGAGCAGGTCCGGGAGTCGATCCGGCGGCTGCGCGCCGACCCGCTCGACCTCCTCCAGGTCCACAACCTCCTCGACTGGGAGACGCACCTCCCGACGCTCCGCGACCTGAAGGCCCGCGGGAAGGTCCGCTACGTCGGCGTCACCCACTACTCGCGCTCCGCGTTCGCCGAGGTGGAGAAGCTCCTTCGCAGCGAGCAGCTCGACTTCGTCCAGCTCCCCTACTCCGTGGCGTCGCGTGACGTCGAGCGGCGGCTCCTGCCCGCCGCCGCGGAGGCCGGGACCGCGGTGCTCGTCATGCGCCCGTTCGAGGAGGGGGAGCTCTTCCGCGCCGTGAAGGGGCGGCCGCTCCCCGAGTGGACGAAGGAGATCGGCGCGACGTCCTGGAGCCAGGTGTTCCTCAAGTTCATCGTGTCGCACCCCGCCGTCACCGCCGTGCTCCCCGCGACGTCGAACCCGAAGCACCTCGCCGAGAACGTGCTGGCCGGCTTCGGCCCGCTCCCCGACGAGGCGCTGCGGCGGAGGATGGCGGCAGAGGTGGGTTAGGCGAGGCCACGCTGAGAACCCGGCGCTCGCCCCCTTTGAATCTTCCCCTCCCCCTCATCGAGGGGGAGGGTCAGGGAGAGGGAGCCGGCCACGGGCCTCGTGGAAGGACTTCCACTCGGGCCAGGCGCGCTCGCATCGCCACAGCTCTCAGCTGCGGACCCCGGCTCCCAACAGCCATCACAGCCAGCGACGCCCAAGCACGAGTAGATCGAAGCGTCGCCGGGTCAACGATCTGGTCACCCGGCTCGATTTCTGCTGCAATCCCGCACCTCCGGATCTTCCGACCAAGTCGCCACCGGCTCGCCGTACCCGCCCGGTAATGGCCGTCTCGACAGAAGCCCCATAAGCTCGGTGAGCACTTGCCGAGGGAGTGGAGGTACTGGGTGACGAGTTCAGGAAGTCGGCATCTCGACGAAGACACGGCGTGGAACGTGACGGCCCCTGAGTTGCGGGAGTGGGCGGCGAACCCCGACGCCCAGTGGCCCACCCAAGACTGGGATCTGGCAGTCGCGAGGGATGATCTCTCGGGTGACGTATTGGCGCTCGCCGTCAGCGCCACGCCTTCCAGACGAGCCTTCTTCCTTGAGGTGCTGTACTTGCTCATCGGAGACGCAGTCTTTAGGGAGTGGCTTGACCACGACAGGGGTGTCCTCCTGACCCTGCTCGAAGAGGCCTCTTCGTTTCCTGACCACTCGATCCAACTTTGGGTGCGCCGATCCCGCAGGCTGCTCGAGCACCCCGAGGAATTCGACTACGCTGCGTGGTGCCAAGGCGGCCTCGCTCGTACTCATGAGTGAGTGACCGCCACGATCCGCTCTCAGGAACTATCGGGTAGCGGACTGGGCCATCTGCTCGCCGCGATCTGCTCCCTCTCCCTGACCCTCCCCCTCGATGAGGGGGAGGGGATGATTCCAAGGGAGAGCAGCGTGGCTCAACAGTTTCTTTCTCACCTGTACCTCATGAGGGGTGAGGGCATGTCTCCCACGGAGTGGCCGCGCTCCTGACGTGTCAGCTCGAGGCCAGCCCGCGCC
>CAWJSR010000013.1:0-39806 GCA_963845515.1 uncultured delta proteobacterium | reverse complement strand
TCTTTAGAAGAACAGAAATCTTGCCTGTAAGAAATGTCCACTGGCCAGACGAGCGTGCTCAATAAAAATGGGTAAGGGCGAAGGAACAAAGTCTTCTTGAGGAAGATTTTAGCTACTATACCGGGATAGGCAAAAAATGAGGAAACCCTGCTACCATGCCATAACTTTTTAAGGTTAATGATTTAGGCCAGTGGCTTTGCGCCCTTATCTTTTCGCGAGGTTTGCTTTTCTTTGTCTTCCACTATGACCATTCTTAAAGACTTGGTCAAGGATTACGCAAGTCGAGCCGATGGGGAGTTGCCGACACCATTGAAATCTGGGATGCAAATTGTCTAGGCATCTCTTGGGAATTTTGACTTAAGTTAGCATTTCGAAAGGAAAGGTATCCGATGGCAAGATTCAGTTTGGAAACACAACACACGGTTGAGCTTCTTCCTGATGCTTTTTTAGAGCAGCGAAAAGGAAGGAAGGCAGGCTTGCCGTTATGAACGTCTTGAATTTTCAGTGCCTATGCCCGCCATGGCCATGATGGCCACCGTAATAACCATGGTAGTATCCACCATAGTAACCGTGGTTGTATCCTCCGTATGGATAGAACCCATATGGATACCAATACACCCCACTATAGGGATAGTAGTAAGGATAATAGTAGTACGGGTAATAACTGCCGTAGTTGTACCCGTCGTAATAATACGGATCGTCGTAATAAGGAGCTACCACACAACTACTACAGACGAAGAGCAAGGCCGTTATAAGCAAACGAAGTTTCATATCTCGCCCCCATTGCCGATTGCCATTTATTACGTGTTCGCGCCATTTAATTATATAAATATATATAAGCATTCATGGTCAAACAGAGGAGAGCCAGAATGGAGGATGGCAATTGAACAGTAGAATAGCTGACATTCACCGCTGTTGCCACTGCAATGCGCTTTGGAGAAAGTGGGTACATCTGGAGCGGAGTTAAATCGAAACTATCTGTACCAGTCTAGTACATTGTATAATTCATAATTTCGGATACAACCGTTTAAGTCTGATTCGAGCGTCAGCCGCTTTAAACTGCCAGTCCACTTTTGTTTGTCGGTTATTACGATCCTTATTCCAAGCCATTACTTTTTCTCGCATTTTTTCTATACAATCGACTCTGACCGACAGGCATTGTCGCTTCAAAGCGCTGAGTTCTATTTCCGCAACATTGAGCCAACTCCCATGCTTTGGAGTGTAGTGAATCTCCAGGCGATTTGCTAAACTCCTCGCCTTCTCTGGAGAAAAGGCGAGGTATAGCGAGGCGATAGTGTGAGTATTGAGATTGTCCATAACCAAAACCACCTTGGTAGCATCAAGATACCGTTCTTCAAGCATCTCTTGGATGAAATGTGCCCAGTCAATTTGGGTCCGACGTTCCGTGATTTTCACCTCTCTCTTTCCGCCAAGTGCTTCTATTTCTACAAATATATTTGCCACGCCTTTTCGAACATACTCATCATCGACAAGAATAGGTTGTCCGGGAACAGCAGGAATTGGCTCTTGTACTTCTCCGATCAACTGAATGCTCGATTCGTCCATGCACAGCACCGGAAATTCCGGGTCGTATGGACGGGCGTATACTTCAAGAACATCCTCCATTGCTGCTACAAAGTTTGCATTTTGGTCGGGCGGTATCTTCCAGTATTTGCTTTGGTGAGGCTTAAGTTCATTTTTTTTAAGGTGTTACAAACGGTCATCGGCGAAACACTCGGCACTATCTTCAGTTCGACCATTTTTTCAGCAAGGAGTCGAACTGTCCATCGGCTTCGCCCATCAGGTGCTTCCGAACATGCCAATGCTATAAGCTGGGCTTCAAACTCACCACCAAACTGGATTTCTCTTGGCGGTGTCAGTCGTTCTTTTCGTTCAATAGCACCAGAAATGCCTTCCTCTACAAATCTCTTTTTTAAATGTTCAAGACTACGGGCAGTCATTCCTACAGCTTCTGCAACTTTTTCAACAAACCACTTAGGTCCATGTTCGCCTGCATCGAGCAGCAATAAAGCACGGGCATGCAATACTGTCCTAGCAGCTCTTTTTCCCTTGGTTGAAATAGCCTGCAACTCCTGCCGTTCTTCTTTGTTTAACGTCACTTTATATCGCGGTGCCATATCGTCCTCCTTTTTAATGGAGACAATAATAGCAAGTTTTACGAAATATGCGAAGTATTGTGTTTTACATTGTACTAGGCAAGTCTTTGTCTTTTCGGGGCATCACTACCCCCGATCAGCCCTGACCGCAAGCGACAGGGCCAGATCGCCCTCGATAAACATGAGCCGCTTGGTGCTCATCTCGGCGAGAAAGTTTTCCAAGCTCCTTGCGGAGACGGCAGGAAACTCGCGGAAAATGTCCGCTCTTTTCCGCGGTTTCCGGCAACAGAGGTAGACCTCCCGGGAAAGACCGCGTAACCTGTGCAAAAACGGCGCGCCGACCTGCCGTTCCTGCCGGATGATCAGAAAGGTGTGCCCGTCCTCATACGAGAGGGGGTGTGGCTGGTTTTTGTCCCTTTGCCGGTGGTATTGCCGCCACGCTTTCATTTTTTCGTGAACCGGCCGCCAGAGTCGTTGCTGCCTTCGGCGATCGCCCCGGTAGCCGCAGGTCAGCAGGGTCATCGATCGCAGCAGGTCGCGGGGGAAAAGCCTGCGATTTTTGGCGTGGGGCAATATGGCCCGGATCGAGAATTCTTTTGCCCTGGCATGGATGGGGGAGCCGTAACCCAGGAAGAAACGGGCGATCTGCAGCGGGGGAAAAGGAAACAGGTAGTCGAGATGACTAAGCGTCTCGGCAATCTCCGCTTCGGTCGTGGTGGGAAATTCGGTGATGATATTGCCTTCGAGGCAGATCCCGACTTCGCTGCAGGTTTTCATTGTCGCCATTATCTCGATAACTGTCGTGCCTTTGGCCATTTTCTGCAGCAGGGACGTCGACAGGGCTTCGATTCCGACCTGGATCGTTCGGAGGCCGCCCCGCCGATAGAGCTGCAGCCTTTCCGGCTCGGCAATCGCTCTGCTCTCGGCGAAAAACTGCAGATCGAGGCCGGTTGCTGCAATTGTGCTGAAAAAGTGATCAGCCTCCCGAAAGGGAAGGGCATTGTCGGCGAAGGTGAAATGCAGAGCATTCATGGGTCCGCGCGAGATGCAGGATCTCTGTCGCCATCTTTTCTCCTGTTTTTCCACCGGTAGTCCCGCCACTGCAGATTGAGATTGCAGAAGGTGCAGCTGTTCCACCAACAGCCGCGGGAGAATTCGACCGGCAATATCGGGATGAACGGCTGCTCCGGGAAGAACTGGCGCATCTCCTTGAAATAGGAAGAGTAATCGGGGTACGGCAGATCGTCCGGCTTGAGGCCTGACGCCGGGGCTGGTTCTGTGGCCACGGCATTCCGCGAGAGGATGTCCGCCGGCAGTGAGGTCGCGTCGCCGGCAAGGAAACGGCAGAGCCGGCAGAGCGCTTCCTCGCCCTCGCCGTCAATAAGATAATCGATTTCCGGGAAATGTTCGATGAGCGAGGCGCCAACCGCTCCGGTACAGGACGAGCCGCCGAATACGATCGGCAACTCCGGCCTGGTATTCTTGAGCAGTCTCGCCAGATAAAGCGAGGGCAGCAGTTGGAAGAAACAGACGGAAAGGCCGAACAGCCGGTAGTCGTCCATCGTAAGGTTGGAGACCAGTCGCGCAGCTTTCGTCGATCCGCTCGACCAGTTCGTCAAAATCGGGCAATGGCCGGTTCTTTCCCGCCAAGACTTGCCTAAAAGAGCTTTTTGGCCGGGTTTCTCATCTCGGGGAAAAGCAGCGGCGCAAAGAGAGCCTCGCCGGCCCAGCCGGAGTGGGCGATACGGGTGTACCGGTCAACATCGATGGCCTCGGCAACGGGGAGCGAGGGGTGAAAGCATCCACCCGGGCATCGAGCCTTTTCTCCACATAGCTTTTCAAGGCCCCCAGCTGCAGGGATGGCCGGTTGAAAATCGACCAGGGCATGGCGGCAAGACCGATCCTGAATCCGGAGGTCGGTGCAGTCATGTTATTGCCGGATGATTTCCGTACCTTCCGGCGGCGTAAAGGTAAAGAGTTTGTCGATTTCGGCGGGGCTCTTGCCGGTCAGGGTGTTCGTCTCGATGTCGCTCAGGTTGAGAACGGTGATGGTGCCGAAATGATCCTGGATCTTGATCCGGCGAATCAGCGACTCGGGCGTGACCCAGACATGGATATCCTGGACCTGGGATTGTGGGGTCTTGGGGATGAGTTTGATCACCTTGAATTCCGCTTCGTTTTCCGGCTGCTCGTCCTCATTGGCGGGACGAATATAAAAATCCCGCTGCAAGAGACCTTTGCCGGTGAAAAAGGAGTAGGTCAGATCGGTATCGAGATTTTCCGCCGGGGTGATGATCAGCTGCTGCTGGTTGGCCACATACATGGAAAACAGCACGCCGTCGCTGATCAGAACCTGGCGGTCCGGACTGGTGTAGTCCCAGCGCATCCGGGCCTTGCCGTCATGCTTGTAAAAGACCGCCTGGCCTGAGCCCTGGCGGGGCCGACCGCTCATTTCGCCGCGAATATCCTGGTGAAAGTTGAAGGTGAGGCTTTGCATGGCGTCGTAGCGGCTTTGCAGCCGGGCGGCGATGTCCTCCGGATATTCCACCGGGGTTTCGGCGGCGTGGACGGTTGCGGTAAAAATCGACAACAACCAACAAATAAAAGAAGCAATTTACGCAAAATTTGCATCGGTTACTCGACAGGTTGAAGATCGATCGGCCGGGCAAAGATCTTTTCGGCCATAAATCGGGTGGATTCGGTGAGGTCGGTGACAAAGTATCTGTTGCCGCTCGGTTCATGCTGGGCGGACGGCGTTAAATCCGGATGGTCCTGCAGGTATTGCCGGAGATATTCGGCGGCGGCCAGCGACGAATCGATCAAGGTGACCCTCTTGCCGATCCGGGGCTGGATCAGGTGTTTCAGCAGAGGGTAATGGGTGCAGCCCAACACCAGGGTATCGATCTGGGATTCCTTCAGGCCATTGAGGTACCGCCGGAGGATCATCTTGGTTTCCCTCTTGTTGGTCCAGCCCTCCTCGACCAGCGGCACGAGCAACGGACAAGGGGTCGAAACGACCCGGTACTCGGGTTTTTCCGCCAGGATCTTTCGCTCGTAAATGTTGCTGCGGATGGTGGCTTTGGTGCCGATGACGCCTATCCTGCCGCTCCGGGTCTGCCGCAGGGCCTGATCGACCGCAGGGGTAATGACCTCGATGATGGGAATGCTGAATTCCTGCCGAAGGCGGTCGGTGGCGACGCTCGAAGCCGAATTGCAGGCGATGACGATGACCTGCGCCCCTCTTTCGATCAAAAATTTCGTGTTTTCAAGCGAATACTCGACGATAGTCCGGTCGCTTTTGGTGCCGTAAGGGGATCTGGCGATATCGCCCAGGTAGAGCAGGGGAAAGCGCGGCAGCAACAGTTCCACAGCCCTGGCCACGGTCATGCCGCCAACGCCTGAATCAAAAATACCGATCATGGGTGAATAAGAGTGAGAGTGTGTAAACCTTCCTGGGGGAGGTAAGTGGATAAATGTCGCGATACTCTACCAGAAAACTCTTCCTTCAACAAGCCGGCAACTTCAGGCTTAGGTCATGACAATTTTTATCTTGACCTATTGCCGATATTGACAGATGGGAGCGCGAGAATTATTCTGCTGTTGCTTCTTAGGTGAAAGTCCTGAGTAATCAGTATTTACAAATTTGTCTTACTATTGAACGAGATAGCTGTTCCTCTGCAAGATCAATTATTGGTAGGGACGGCGAAAGATCATTTCAAGCTCAACAGCAACAGTTATAACATTTAGAATGCGATGCAAGAGGTGACGAGCAATGCCAGTGTATGAGTACGAGTGTAAAGAGTGTGACAGGGTTTTTGAAGTACAGCAGAAAATGGCTGATAAACCGTTGACCAATTGTCCTGAATGCCAGGCTCCGGTAAAAAAACTGATGTCGATGTCCTCCTTTCAGTTGAAAGGCGGCGGCTGGTATGCAGACGGCTATTCGAGCAGCTCCGGCGGCGCGAAACCGGCGGTCCCTCCGGCAGCCTCCGCAGCCTCTCCGGCGGCCTCTCCCTGTCAGTCGGGCGGGAGTTGTGCCGGTTGTCCGGCGGCCGCGACAGCCTGATCGCCAGCCCTCTTTCCTTCCCGCTCATGCGGACCGGCCGGTTATGACGGCCATCGCATCCCCGTAAGAAAAAAAACGATACCCCTCCCTGATTGCCGTGTCATAGCAGTCAAGGAGGTTCTTCCGGCCGCACAGGGCCGATACCAGAAACATCAGCGACGAATCCGGCAGGTGGAAGTTGGTAATGAGATTATCGACGACCTGAAAGCGAAATCCGGGATAGATATAGAGATCGCACCATCCGTCCATCGCCCGTAGACCTCCTGCCTCTTTTGCCGCGTATTCCAGGGCCCGCACAGTGGTGGTGCCGACTGCCCAGATTTTCCCCCCTCTCTTTTTTGTCTTCACGATCGCATCGACCGTCTCCTGCGGAGATGCTGAGATACTCATGATGGATCCGGTGGCGGGTGATATCCTCCTCCCGCACCGGGGCAAAGGTGCCATAGCCGACGTGGAGGGTGACCTGGCCGAGCCGGGTGCCTCGTTCGGTAATGGTCTGCAGCAATTCATCGGTAAAGTGCAGGCCCGCCGTCGGGGCGGCCACCGCCCCCGGAGTGTTGGCGTAAACCGTCTGATAGCGCCGCACATCCTCGGCGGTGCAGCCGTTCCGTCGTTCGATATACGGCGGCAGGGGCACCTGGCCTGAAAGCCTGAGGGTCTCGGCGAGGCCCGTCGCCCGGTCAAAGTGCAGTTGCAGTTTGACCTTGCCGCCGCCTGGTCTTCGATGACCGTCAGATGGAACGTGTCGGTGATATGAATTTTCGTACCCGGTTTCGGCCGTTTCGAGGCCTTGATCAGGGCGGTTGCGACGGCCGTTCCCGCTTCTGGCCGGTCGATGAGTGGGAATTCCAGCAAAAAAACTTCGGCCTTGCCGCCGCTCTCTTTCTTGCCGAGGAGTCTTGCCGGAAAGACCCTGGTATTGTTCACCACCAGCATATCCTCTTTGCCGATGAAGGAGGCGATATCGCCGAAGCGACGATGGCTGAGTTGGCTGGGCTACTGTCGACCATGTTCACCACCATCAACCGGGAGTTGTCCCGCTTGTCCGCCGGGTGCTGGGCGATGAGTTCGGCGGGAAGATGGTAGGAATAGGCGCTGAGGAGATGGTCGTGGTGCATGATACTTCTTGTCGGGGTGAAAGATGAAAATGCTGCTTACGGTAAGCGATGCAGAAAACAACCGGATACGTTAAGGTATTTTGCCGGCTGCGGCAACTGGCGCAGGCGGCAGAGGAAAATTCCTGAAAATGACGATAACTAGTAAAGATGATGTAGATACCATGATCCTGGCCGTAGCCGCAACCGAAATAGAAATGCAGCCGTTTCAGGCAGAACTCGCCAGGACGTCTCCTCCTGTCTGACCCTGGTGAGCGGAGTCGGCCCGGTGGAAACGGCTGTGCGCCTGACCAGGTTTCTCGGCAGGTTGGACCAGCCGGTCCGGGCGGTGCTCAACTTCGGGATCGGCGGCGCTTATCTGCAGCCGATCGGCACTCTGCAACCTGCTTTGCTGGACATCTGTCTGGCCGAACAGGAAGTGTTCGGCGATTTCGGCATCTCTCTGCCCAGGAGATGGTTCCCCTTGATCGGGCGCTTACCGGAGAGCTCGTCTCTCCTCTTGATGACCGGCTTGCGCGAGGCGGGCCGCCGGCTGCTTGAAGGTCATGGTCTTGCCTGCCATTCCGGAGTCTTCATTACGGTCAACGCCGTTTCCGGCACCTTGCGCCGCGGGGAGATGCTGCGGGCGCGGTGGCAGGGGCTGTGCGAAAATATGGAGGGCGCGGCGGTCGCCCGGGTCTGCCGGGAATTTTCCCTGCCGTGCCTTGAACTGCGGGCCATTTCCAACTATGTCGAAGACCGGCAGCCGGCCAACTGGCGGCTGCATGAGGCCTGCCGTGAAGCCGGTCGCGCCGCCGCCCTCATCATCAAAGGATTGTCCATATGAAAAGCGAATTATCCCTGGGCTTTTCGCCCTGTCCCAACGACACCTTCATCTTTTACGCCCTGGTGCACGGCAAGATAGACACCGGCGACCTGGTCTTCCGGGAGCCCCTGCTGGAGGACGTGGAAAAACTCAATTTGTGGGCACTGGCCGGGAACCTCGATGTCACGAAGCTTTCCTGTCATGCCCTGGGGCATGTTCTCGACGAGTACTGTGTCCTTTCCGCCGGCAGTGCCCTCGGGCCGAGGCTGCGGCCCATTGCTGGTTGCCGGGCCAGGTGGGGAGGCCTTGAAACTCTGCCGGCAAACGGATCGCCATCCCCGGCAAACTGACCACTGCGGCGCTCCTTTTGCAGATGTTTCTGCCCGAGCGCTGCGAGCTGGTGGAGATGCGTTTCGACCGGATCATGGATGCCATCTGCACGGGCGAGGTGGATGCCGGGGTCATCATCCACGAATCCCGCTTCACCTACCATGAGCGAGGCCTGGTCTGTCTGCAGGATCTCGGCGAGTGGTGGGAGAAAAGCCTTGGCCTGCCTATTCCCTTGGGTTGTATTGTTGCCCGCCGGAGTCTGGGAGAAAAGAAAATCCAGGCGATCGACCGGGCCATCCGGGACAGCGTCGACTATGCCTTTCACCATCCGGACACCAGCCTGCCCTACATCCGCAGCAAGAGTCAGGAGCTGGACGAGGTAGGATGGCCTTCGCCTGGAGCTCGGAGAGGGCGAAGCGCGCGATCATCTCCTCGCGCGCGGCGTCCCGGTCCTTCGCCCTCCTGATGAGCTCGATGATCTCGTCGATGTGATCGAGCGCGATCTGGAGCCCGACCAGGATGTGCTCGCGGGCGCGCGCCTGCTTCAGCTCGAAGCGCGTCCGGCGCGTGACGACGTCGCGCCGGTGCGCGATGAACCGGTCGAGCATGTCGCGCAGCCCGAGGATCCGCGGCTGGCCGCCGTCGATCGACAGCAGCATCACGCCGAAGCCGGTCTGCATCGACGTGTGCGTGTAGAGGTTGTTGAGCACCACCTGCGCGACCGCGTCGCGCTTCAGCTCGACGACGATCCGCATCCCCTCGCGCGAGCTCTCGTCGCGCAGGTCGCTGATCCCCTCGATCCGCTTCTCGCGCACCAGCTCGGCGATGTGCTCGACCAGCTTCGCCTTGTTGACCTGGTACGGGATCTCGGTGACGACGATCGCCTCGCGCTCGGTCTTCGGGTGGACCTCGATCGACGCGCGGGCGCGGACCTGGACGTTGCCGCGCCCCGTCTCGTACGCCTGCCGGATCCCGTCGCGCCCGAGGATGATCCCTGCCGTGGGGAAGTCGGGCCCCTGGACGAAGCGCATCAGCTCCGGCAGCGTGGCCTTCGGGTGCCCGATCACGTGGATCACGGCGTCGATCACCTCGCCCATGTTGTGGGGCGGGATGTTGGTCGCCATGCCGACGGCGATGCCGGCGGAGCCGTTGACGAGCAGGTTCGGGAACCGGGTCGGGAGGACGAGCGGCTCGACCGTCGTGTCGTCGAAGTTCGGCCCCCACTCGACCGTCTCCTTGTCGATGTCGGCGATGAGCCAGTCGGCCAGCTTCTCCAGGCGTGACTCGGTGTAGCGATAGGCCGCGGCCGAGTCGCCGTCGACCGAGCCGAAGTTTCCCTGGCCGTCGATGAGCGGGTAGCGGAGGTTCCAGTCCTGCGCGAGCCGCACGAGCGCGTCGTAGACCGCCGAGTCGCCGTGCGGGTGGTACTTCTTCAGCACCTCGCCGACGACGCCCGCGCACTTCGAGTAGCGCTTGTTGTGGTGCAGCCCCTCGGTGTGCATCGCGTACAGGATGCGGCGGTGCACCGGCTTGAGGCCGTCGCGCACGTCGGGGAGCGCGCGGCCGATGATCACCGACATCGAGTAGTCGAGATACGACTTGCGCATCTCGTCTTCGATGCTGATCTGCGACGCGCGATGACCGTCTCCGGGGGGCGGAGGCGGGGCTTCTTCAGGGATCGGTGGGAGGGTTTCTTCAGCCATTGCGTGGAGGGTCGTTTCTACCGGATTTGCCTAAAGGTTTCAAGGTGTTTGCCCCGATTGGCCCCCCGTCTCACCGCGCCTCGGGCCGCTGGCCCATGAGTGTGCGGATACCCAGCCGTGCGGAGTGCGACTTCACGGGCCGACACTCCTCGTGGAGGTCCCGCATCCCTCGTCATTCCAGGGGGTTATGCGGCGGCCGCGCTCCCAGGCCCGCTGGAGCCCGCCTTGCAGCAACTCCTGGGTGCGGCGAGGAGGCCCGAACCGAGGGCGTCACCAGCCATGAACATGAGCCAGCACCACGACCCCGCGATCGCTCCGGCCGGCCAGGCGAGGATCCTCGTCTGCGACGACGCGCCGACCGTCCGGTCGCTGCTCGCGATGCTGCTCGGCCGCAAGTACTTGCTCAAGCTGACGGCGACTGCGGAGGAGGCGCTCGAGAAGGCCCCGGAGTTCTCGCCGGACCTCGTGATCACCGACCTGATCATGCCCGGGATGGACGGTCGCGAGCTGGTGCGTCACCTCCGGGCGATCCCCGCCTTCGAGGAGGTGCCGATGGTCCTCCTCACCGCCGTCAGCGACACCGAGTCGCGGGCGGTCGGGCTCGAGGCGGGCGCGGACGACTACCTGGTGAAGCCGATCCGCGAGCGGGAGCTGCTCGCCCGCGTCGCCTCGCTCCTTCGGCTTCGCCGGGCGATGCTCTCGCTCTCGCTGCGCACGCGCGCGCTCGAGGAGCTGAACCTCACGCTGCGTGAGACACAGGCGGAGCTCGCGCGGTACGAGCGGCTCGCCGCAGTGGGCGCCCTGGCGGCGTCGCTCGCGCACGACATCAACAACCCGCTGTCCCTCGTCACGTCCTCCGCGTCTGCCCTCGTCGCGGCCATCGACGATGCGGCGAAGGCTCGGCAGCCGCTCGACGCCGCGCAGCTCTCCGCGCTCATGGGCGAGCTTCGGGGATTCGCCGCCGAGGTCACCGAGGGTGGAAGGCGCCTCCAGGGGATCGGCCGGGACCTGCGGCTCTTCGGCGCCGGTGAGATCGGCCGCGGCGGCCGCGTGCCGGCGGCGGACGCCGTCCGGTCGGCGATCGCCCTCGCGCGAGACCGCGCGAGCGCGCCGCCGCCCGTCGAGCTCGTGATGGACGGCGCGCCGGCCATCCAGGGGCCTCCTCACCTCGTGACGCTGGCGCTCCTCTCCATCCTCGATCGCGCGGTCCTCTCGGCAGGCGCCGACGGACGCGTGCGGGTGGAGGTCCGAGCCGCGCCGCAGGGCGTCGAGATCGCGATCAGCGACGACGGGCCGAGGATCCCGGTCGCGCTGTTGCCTCGCGTCTTCGAGCCCTTCGTGCACCTCCATCCCGCCCACGAGGCGCGCGGGCTGGGGCTCTCGGTGGCGGCCGGCATCGTCCTCGGGCTCGGCGGCCACATCGACGTGGACGGGAAGCTCGAGCACGGCGCCTGCTTCCGCGTGACGCTGCCGCTCGCTGAATAGAGAGCGCCGGCGAGCCTGGGCTCGCCGGCGCTCGAAGGCTGCTCGGGGTCGCCTACTGCTCTGCGACGTGGATCCGAGCCGCGGCGCGGCGTACGCGCGCAGACTCGATCCCGTGGTTCTGGTCCTGCTCGGTGAGCTTCAGGAGCCGGTCCTGCGCCTCCGCGAAGGCGCGCTTGGCGCGCTCCACGTCGATGTCGGTCGCGGACTCCGCGGTGTCGGCGAGGACGATGACGCGGTTCTCGGCGACCTGCAGGAACCCGCCGCCCACCGCGAAGTGGTGCTCGCGACCACCTTCGACGTAGGTCAGCCTGCCGGGTTCGAGGGCCGTCATGAACGGCTCGTGATCGCGCCGGATCCCGAAGCCGCCGAGGACGCCCGGAGCGCGCACCTCGTCGCAGGTGACCGAGAGGACGCGTCGCTCGGGCGTGACGATGTCGAGGGTGAGTGCCATCGGTTACCCCGCGGCGAGCTTCTTGGCCTTCTCGATGGCCTCCTCGATGCCGCCCACCATGTAGAACGCCTGCTCCGGCAGGTCGTCGTGCTTGCCCTCGACGATCTCCTTGAAGCCGCGGATCGTGTCGGGGAGCTTGACGTACTTGCCGGGGTTGCCGGTGAACTGCTGGGCGACCGAGAAGGGCTGCGAGAGGAAGCGCTGGATCTTGCGGGCGCGCGCGACGGTGAGCTTGTCGTCCTCGGAGAGCTCGTCCATTCCGAGGATGGCGATGATGTCCTGGAGGTCCTTGTACCGCTGGAGCGTCTCCTGGACCCGCCGCGCGACCTGGTAGTGCTCGTCGCCGACGACCAGCGGATCGAGGATCCGGCTGGTGGAGTCGAGCGGATCGACGGCAGGGTAGATCCCGATCTCGGTCAGCTTGCGGCTGAGGACGGTCGTCGCGTCGAGGTGGGCGAACGCGGTGGCCGGCGCCGGGTCGGTGAGGTCGTCGGCGGGCACGTAGATCGCCTGCACCGACGTGATCGCGCCCTTGTGCGTCGAGGTGATCCGCTCCTGCAGCTCGCCCATCTCGGTGGAGAGGGTCGGCTGGTAACCGACGGCCGAGGGGATGCGGCCGAGGAGCGCCGACACCTCGGAGCCCGCCTGGGTGAAGCGGAAGATGTTGTCGATGAAGAGCAGCATGTCCCGGTTCTCTTCGTCGCGGAAGTACTCCGCGATGGCGAGCGCCGAGAGCGCGACGCGGGCGCGGGCGCCCGGCGGCTCGTTCATCTGGCCGTACACGAGGACGCACTGCGAGTTCTCGAGGTCGTCGGGCTTGAGCACGCCCGACTCGATCATCTCGTGGTAGAGGTCGTTCCCCTCGCGGGTGCGCTCGCCGACGCCGGCGAACACCGAGAAGCCGCCGCGGGCCTTGGCGACGTTGTTGACGAGCTCCATGAGGAGCACGGTCTTGCCGACGCCGGCGCCGCCGAAGAGGCCGATCTTGCCGCCGCGGAGGTAAGGGGCCAGCAGGTCGATGACCTTGATGCCGGTCTCGAACGCCTCGATCTTGACGTTCTGGTCGACGAGGGCCGGCGGGGCGCGATGGATCGGGAGCCGCTTCACCGCGTTGACGGGCCCCTTCTCGTCCACGGGCTCGCCGACCACGTTGAGGATGCGGCCGAGCACGGCCTTGCCGACTGGCACCGAGATGTTGGCGCCGGTGTTCTTCACGGCCATGCCGCGAACGAGCCCCTCGGTGGAGTCCATCGCGATGCAGCGCGCGGTGTTCTCGCCGAGGTGCTGGGAGACCTCGACCGTGAGGTTGTCCGCGCGGGCGTCGATGCCCGGGTTGGTGATCGTGAGCGCGGTGTAGATGTCCGGCAGCGATCCTGCCGGGAACTCCACGTCCACGACCGGGCCGATGACCTGGTTGATCTTGCCGTTCTGAAGGTTCGTAGCGGTGGTCATGTGGTCCTTTCCGGAATCCTTACTTCAGCGACTCGGCGCCGCTCACGATCTCCATCAGCTCCTTCGTGACGTAGGCCTGACGCGCGCGGTTGTACTGGAGGGTTAGCGCCGCGATCATCTCCTCGGCGTTCTTCGTGGCCGACTCCATCGCGCTCATCCGGGCGCCGTGCTCGGACGCCGCCGACTCGAGGAGGGCACGCCACACCTGCATGGAGATGTGGCGCGGGAGGAGGTCCGCGAGGAGGGCCTCACGGGACGGCTCGTACTTGAAGTCGATCGACGCGGCCGGTGCCTCGGAGGCGGAGCCGGCGTCGACCGGGAGCAGCTGGATCACCACCGGCTTCTGCGAGATGGCGCTCTTGAACTCGTTGTACGCGAGGAAGACCGCGTCGACCTCGCCCGAGAGGTAGCGCTCGGTGTACTCGCGCGCGATCGCGTCGGCCTTCACGTAGTCGAGCCCGGAGTGGATGCCGGCGAAGTCCTTGCGGATCTCGACCTTGCGCGCGCGGAAGAAGTCGCGCCCCTTCCGGCCGATGGTGGCGAGCGTGGACTTCTCGAAGCGCTCGCCGTCCTCGGTGAGGAAGCGCTGGACCCGCCGCGAGATGTTCGAGTTGAAGCCGCCGGCGAGGCCGCGGTCGCTGGTGATGACGACGACCTCGGCAGCCTTCTGCTGGGCTCGCGCCGCGAGCAGCGGGTGGGTGAGCGCGCCGTCGGCCGCCGCGCGGGCCGCGACCCGGGAGAGGGTCTGGTCGAGCAGCTGGGCGTAGGGGCGCGTCTTGAGGATCGCGTCCTGGGCACGCCGCAGCTTCGCCGCGGCCACCATCTTCATGGCCTTGGTGATCTGCCGCGTGCTCTTGACCGAAGTGATTCGGTTTCGAATGTCGCGCAGGGAGGGCACGGGATCCTCTTCCTCGTCTCTCGCCTAGGCCTTCGCCTGGAAGATGCCGCGGAACTCCTTGAGCGCCGCGTCGAGCTGCGTCTTGAGGCCGTCGTCCAGCGCCTTCTTCTCGGCGATCGTCTTGCCGATCTCCGGGTGGCGCCCGTCGAGGAACGCGATGAGCTCCCTCATGTACCGGGTGACGTCCTCGATCGGGATCGACCGGATCCAGCCCTGGCCGGCCTCGTCCTTCATCGTCGCGGCGTAGATCTGGATGACCTGGTCCTGGACCGTCAGCGGGGAGTACTGCCCCTGCTTGAGCACCTCGACGAGCCGGGCGCCGCGGGCCAGCGTCTCCTGCGTCGCCTTGTCGAGGTCCGAGCCGAACTGGGCGAAGGCCGCGAGCTCACGGTACTGGGCGAGCTCCAGCTTCAGCGAGCCGGCGACCTGCTTCATCGCCTTGATCTGGGCCGAGCCGCCGACGCGGGAGACCGAGATGCCGACGTTGATGGCCGGGCGCTGCCCCTGGAAGAAGAGGTTGGACTCCAGGAAGATCTGGCCGTCGGTGATCGAGATGACGTTGGTCGGGATGTATGCCGACACGTCGCCGGCCTGCGTCTCGATGATGGGGAGCGCGGTGAGCGACCCGCCACCCTCCTTGTCGGAGAGCTTGGCGGCCCGCTCCAGGAGGCGGCTGTGGAGATAGAAGACGTCGCCCGGGTAGGCCTCGCGCCCCGGCGGACGCCGGAGGAGGAGCGAGAGCTGCCGGTAGGCGACGGCCTGCTTGGAGAGGTCGTCGTAGATGATGAGCGCGTGGCGGCCGCTGTCGCGGAAGTACTCGGCCATCGTCACGCCGGTGTACGGCGCGAGGTACTGCATCGGGGCCGGGTCGGAGGCGTTGGCCGCGATGACCGTCGTGTACTCCATCGCGCCGTGCTTCTTGAGCGTGTCGACGACGCGGGCGACGGTCGACTGCTTCTGGCCGATCGCCACGTAGAAGCAGTGGAGCCCCTGCCCCTTGTTGTTGATGATGGCGTCGATGGCGACGGCGGTCTTGCCCGTCTGGCGGTCGCCGAGGATCAGCTCGCGCTGACCGCGGCCGATCGGGACCAGGGCGTCGATCGCCTTCAGGCCGGTCTGCATCGGCTCGTGCACCGACTTGCGCTGCACGATGCCGGGGGCCTTGATCTCGATCTTGCGGGTCTGCTTGGCGTTGAGGGGCCCGCGACCGTCGATCGGGTTGCCGAGGCCGTCCACGACGCGGCCGAGGAGCTCCTCGCCCACCGGGACCTCGGCGATCTTGCCGGTCCGCTTGACGACGTCGCCTTCGCGGATGTGCTCGAAGTCGCCCATGATGGCGGCGCCGACGTTGTCCTCCTCGAGGTTCAGCACGAGGCCGCGGATGCCGCCGGCGAACTCGAGCAGCTCGCCCGCCGCGGCGCCAGCGAGGCCGTAGATGCGGGCCACGCCGTCCGCCTGCGAGAGGACGGTGCCCGTCTCGGCGACGTCGACCTTCTTACCGTAGTCCTTGATCTGCTCGCGGATGATGCGGCTGATCTCGTCGGCGCGGATTTCCATCTCTTCGTTCTCCGGGTGCGTTGCGGGAGAGAAAGTGGCTACTGCTTCAGAGAGGTCTTGAGGTGCTCGAGCTGGGTGCGCAGCGAGCCGTCGTACACGACGCTGCCGATCTGCGCGACGACGCCCCCGACGATGGCCGGCTCCACCGCGTGCTCGACGAGCACGGTGGCCTTCGTGGCGGCGCCGAGCCGGTCGGCGATCGCGGCGAGGGCGGCGGCGTCGATGGCGGTGGCGGTGGTGACGCGCGCGCGGATCCGGCCGAGCTTCGCGTCGGCGAGCTCGCCGAAGTGGACGGCGACGGCGGCGACGTGGTCGAGCCGGTTCCGGTCGGCGAGCAGGAAGAGGAGCGCGGCGGGCTCCGCGTCGAGCTTGAGCGTCTCGGCGAGCTTCGCCGCGACCGCCCTCCGCTGATCCTTGGAGTAGACGGGATTCTGCAGGACGTCCCGCAGCTCGGGCGAGCCTTCGACGGCGGCCTTGAGCGCGCGGAGGCTGTCGCTCCAGGGCTCGACGCGATTCAGGTCGACGGCGAGGCCGAAGAGGGCCTTGGCGTAGCGGCGACCAATGGAACCGGAGATCATAAGGGACGCGCCTCGTAGCATGCGGCAACTACCAGGTCAAGCGGAGATTCCGACGGGAATCCCGGACCTTCGGCCTGCTTGCCGCAGTGGTAAATCGCTAGAGCTTGATCGACGTCACGTTGGCGCCGGCTGCACGCTCGACGCCTTCCATCTTGGTCTGGCCGTCGAAGGTGACGCCCTTGTCCATCATGAGGGACGGGGCCTCGATGTTGCCCTTCACCCGGGCGGGGCTGTGCAGCTCCACCCCGACGCGCGCCTTCACGTTCCCGATGATCTGGCCGTGGACGATGATGGTCCCGCACTCGATCTCGGCGGTGACCACTGCCCCCTCGCCGATGACCAGGACGTCCTTGGTCACGATGGAGCCGTTGAACTTGCCGTCGATGCGGACGGTGCCGTCGAAGGTCAGCTTCCCCTCGAACTCGGAGCCGCGCCCTAGCAGGGCGTTGAGGTCGCTGGTAACGGCCGCCGCACCCGTGGGGGCGACGTAGTCTTCGCGCTTGAGCATGGCCATCTCGTTCCTGTCCTTTCGGCGGGACGTTGTCGTCCGCGACGCGATCGGGCGTTTAGCATTGAGGACGGGTTCCGTCCACCCGCCGACGACCGAAACCGCCCGCGGCTGACGCGGCGCGTCAGGCCCCGATCCGCCCCAGGATCCCGTCGAGCTCGTCCAGCGAGGTGTATTGGATCTCGAGCTTGCCTGCCTGCTGCGAGCGCTGAACCACTCGGCACTTCGCTCCGAGCCTGCGCTGAAGCCGCTGCGTGAGGTCCTTGATCGCCGGGCTGTCGGCGACGGCACCTTCGGCCTTCTTCTTCTGGCCGCCGGTCGCCTGCTCACGGACCAGCGCCTCGGTGGCGCGGACGGAGAGCCGGTCCTGGATCGCGCGCTGGGCCGCGCGCCTGATCGCGTCTGCATCCTCGAGCCCCAGCAGCGCTCGCGCGTGGCCCATGTCCAGCCGGCCGTCGCGGACCGCGTCGCGCACCTCCTCGGGCAGCTTGAGGAGCCGCAGGGCATTGGCGACGGTCGAGCGCTCCTTGCCGACGCGCTTCGCGATCTCCTCCTGCGTGAGCCCGTTGTCGTTCAGCAGGACCTCGTAGGCCTCCGCCTCCTCGATCGCGTTCAGGTCGGCGCGCTGGAGGTTCTCGACGAGGGCGATCTCGAAGGCCTCTCGATCGGTCGCCTCGCGAACGATCGCGGGGATCTCCTTGAGGCCGGCGCGCTGTGCCGCGCGCCAGCGGCGCTCGCCGGCGACGATCCGGTACTTCAAGCCGTCGCGGCGGACGAGGATGGGCTCGAGCACCCCCTTCTCTCGGATCGACGCGGCTAGCTCCTCCAGCCTGGCCTCCTCGAACCGCTTACGGGGCTGCTCGGCGCACCGCTCGACCGCCTCGATCGGTAGCGAGAGGAGCGTTCGTCCGGCCACGGCTGACGGCGCTGCGCGCGCCGGCTCGGGTGCGTTGGAGAGGAGGGCTGCCATCCCCCGCCCGAGGGCGGGCCTACGCTTCTCGGCCATGGTCACGGCATACCTCCGGCCACAGCCGCGCGCGTGGTCACCTCTCGCGCCAGCTCGAGGTAGCTCTGGCAGCCCTTGGAGGCCACGTCGTAGAGCAGGATCGGCTTGCCGTGCGACGGCGCCTCAGAGAGCCGGACGTTGCGCGGGATGACCGTCTGGAAGACCTGCTGCGGGAAGGTCCGGCGGATCTCGTCGGCGATCTGGTTGGCGAGGTTGTTGGACTGGTACATCGTGAGGAGGATCCCGTCGATCTTGAGGTCTGGATTGGCCGCGACCTTCACGAGGTCGATGGTCCGCAGGATGTCGGCGAGCCCCTCGAGCGCGTAGTACTCGGTCTGCAGCGGGATGACGACTCCCTGCGCCGCCGCGAGGCCGTTGATGGTGAGGAGCCCCAGCGACGGTGGGCAGTCGATCAGGACGTACTCGTACTCGTGCGAAAGGGCGGCGAGGGCGTCGCGCAGGTGGAACTCGCGCCCCTCGGTCTCGGCAAGCTCGATCTCGGCGCCGACGAGGTGCTTCGACGCCGGGACGAGATCCAGGAACTTGAGCTCCGTCTTCCGAACGGCCTCGGCGAGCGGGACCCCGTCGAGCAGGACCTCGTAGATGGTCTTGTCCGACTCGTCGCGCCTGATTCCGAGCGCCGAGCCCGCGTTTCCCTGCGGATCGAGGTCGATGAGGAGCGTCCGCCGCTCACTTGCCGCGAGGGAAGCGGCGAGGTTGACGGCGGTCGTGGTCTTGCCGACTCCGCCCTTCTGGTTCGCGATGCAGACGATGCGGCTCATCGATTCTGGCTCCATCGTCGGGGGGAGCCCCCCGTGACCGTCGATCTTCAAGCTTCACCCCTCAGGCAGTTCGACCGCCGGGAATACACCCGTCGGCCGTTCGAGGGGGCACTCTGCCTCAAACCTCTGACAAGAAGTTCGCGAAGCGAACTCCCCCTCTCCCGCTCCGCGGGAGAGGGCAGGGGTGAGGGCGGTGCAAAAAGTCAGGCGCCAACTCGGTGTTCCACGTGGAACATCCGGTGAGTAGGCTGGCCAGTGTTCCACGTGGAACGCCCAGCAGGTTCCGCTAGCCGACCAGTTCAAACCGCGCCACGGCGCGCTCGGCGCGGGACGCCGGCAGCACGAAGCGTCTGATCCCCACCAGCCGGAGGCCGAGTGGCTCGGCAGTCGCCCGAAGCGCGGCCTCGTCCGCCTCGCGGCCAAGCATCGCGAGCAGGCGCCCTCCGGGCGCGAGGTAGTTCAGTCCCAGCGGCAGCCACCGGTCGGGGTCGGCCAGTGCGCGCGACACGACCACCTCTGCCCTGGGCAGCCTCTCGCCCTCCGGGTCCCCGTCCGCGCGAACGGCAAAGGCCCGCACCCTGAGGTCGAGCTCAGCCACCACCGCCTTCACGAAGGCCATCTTCTTCCCGACGCCGTCGCAGCAGGTGACCTCCAGGCTGCGTTCGACGCACGCGATCGGGACGCCAGGGATGCCGGCGCCCGACCCGATGTCGAGGAGCGTCCTCGCGCCGACCAGGTCTGGCAGCAGGGCGAGGCTGTCGACGAGGTGCTTCTCCGCCACCTCGGCAGGGGCCGTGATGGCCGTGAGGTTCACCTTGCGGTTCCAGGCGAGGAGCCGGTCCGCGAAGCGCTCCAGGAGGGTGAGCGACTCGGCCGGGACTTCAAGCCCCAGCCCGGCGATGCCATCTCGAAGAGCGTTACGGAATCGGTCGTCCATGTTCCACGTGGAACGCGGCCCCTTCAGCGCCGGACGATCGCCGCCTCGACTTCAGCGGCGTGCGCACGCAGGTGGGCGACGACGTCCTCGTCCTCAAGCCCCAGGTCCCGCAGGACGCCTTCGTACACGAACTGGAAGGCCGCGCCGTGGTCCTCGCCGCGCAGCTCGAACGAGCGGCGCAGCACAGCCGCGGCGAAGAGCTTCTCCTGCCTGGTCTTCGTCCGGGCCAAGGCTCCCCTAACCCCGGCGCGGCCCGCCAAGCGACGCCGGGATGATCAGCAGCTGACGGAAGATCCCCTCCCCCTCGCTCTGCGTCTTGACCGCCTCCTGCCCGACCAGCGCGACGTGGATCTGTCGCCGCTCACGCGGGCTGATGGGCGCCACGGCGAGCACCTTCCCCATCTTCACGGCAGACGCGGCCAGCCTCGCCGCCATCGCCGCGACAGCCGGGTCTCCCTCGTCGCTGAAGCCGCCGAGATCGAGGTTCACCCACTTGCGCCCTTCGGCGCTGGGGTTCACCACCCGGTTCGCGAGGTACTGAATCGCCTCGATCAGCGCCGAGCCGATCTCCCCCTCGGACCCCGGAGCCGGGCGGATCGAGACGCCGATCGCCTCCGGCGTCTCCTTGACCTCCACGGTCACCGAGAGCTCGAGCTTCTGGAAGAGTGCCTCGCAGAAGCCCTTCGCTCGCGCCACCTTCTCAGGCGCGTGGGCAGGCGGGGGCACCGCCGGGCGATTCGTCTCGTCCATGGTCTGCCCTCTTGTTACGCCTTGGCGACGGCGGCCGTGCGGGCCTGAATCGCACGCGTCTGAGCGATCGTAAGCAGGTTGTTGACCACGATGTACAGGGTCAGCCCGCCCGGGACCCAGATCATGATGAAGCTGAAGAAGAGCGGCAGGAAGTAGAGCATCATCTTCGCCTGCGCGTTGTCAGCCGGCTGCGGCGAGAGCTTCTGCATCGCGAAGCTGGAGATGCCCAGGATGACCGGCAGGATGAAGTACGGGTCGTGGATCGTGAGGTCCTTCATCCAGAGGAACGGCTCGCGATAGAGCTCGACCGAGGTCTGCAGCGCTGCATAGAGCGCGAACCAGACCGGCATCTGCAGCAGCATCGGCAGGCACCCGCCGAGCGGGTTCACCTTGTACTTCTGGTACAGCTGCATGGTCGCGACGTTCAGCTTCTCGCGGTCGCCCTTGTGCTTCTCCTTCAGCTTCTCGATCTCGGGCTGGAGCGCCTTCATGGCGTTCATCGACTGCGTCGACTTGTAGGTCAGCGGGAAGAGCACGAGCTTCACGAGGACGGTGAGCAGGATGATCGCCACGCCCCAGTTGTGCGTGAAGGACTCGAGCCAGCGCATCACGTACAGCAGCCCCCGCGCGAAGACCGCGAACAGGTTGGCGACCGCGCCGTAGTCGATGGAGGTGTCGAGCCCCCGGTCGTACGCCCGCAGCGAGTCCAGGTCCTTGGGGCCGGCGTAGAACGTGAAGCTACGCTTGCTGGCGCCAGCCTCCAGCGGGACGGTCAGCGCGACGAGGCCGCTCTTCGGCCTGGAGCCCCTGACGAACTCGCACTCGCCGCCGACGGCTGCGGGCATGAGCGCCGCGACGAAGTAGTGCATGTCCATTCCGGCGAAGGCCACCGCCCCCGGAACCTTGTGCCCCGGCTTGTCTCCCGTGACGTCGAACCGCTCCGTCTTGTCGCCGCTGCGGCAGACCGGCTTGAACATGTCCATGGAGGGGGCGCTCGTCAGTCCGCCCGTCTTGGCCCCCTCGGGGAGCTGGCCGCCGAAGAGGAGCGCGGCGCCGCCCTTGCCGCTCGCCCCCTCGACTTCGAGATCCAGGGCGATCTCGTACGGCTTGTTGGTCAGCCTGTAGGTCTTCCGGATCGTGAGCGCGCCGGCCCGCCCCTCTAGCGTGACGCTCGACGCGTCCTTCGAGACGACCCGCATCGGCGCGAGCGCAGCTCCGTCGGTCCAGAAGTCGCCGGTCCCGCCGTTCTCGGGAGTCGAGACCACCGCGAGCGCCCTGGAGATCTCCTTCGGCGTGCGGATGAGATCGATCGAGACGGTCTTGCCGTTCTTGTCCTCGACGAACTTCTCACCCTTGAGGGTCAGAGCGGCAAGGCGGCCGCCGTGGCTCGAGATGACGACGTCGAACTCCTTGCCCTGGAGCGTGACCTGCTCCTCGGGGGCGTCAGCGGCCACCGTCACGGCCGGAACCGCCTCGGCGGCTGGTGCCGCCGCCGACGAGCGGAGCGGTCGCGCTCTTGGCGCTCTCCCCAGCTGCGGCCGCCGGCCTGGCCCCCGGCTCACCCTTCTTGGGCACAAAAAGCATCTGCCAGAAGATCACGACCGCGATGCAAGCGACCGTAGCGACGAGTAGACGGCGATTGTCGATGCCCACTTTATACCTCTTTAGGGTCACGGCACCGGATCGATGCCGCCGGGATTGAATGGATGGCAACGTGCCAGCCTACGGGCCGCGAGCCACGTGCCGCGAAGGGGCCCATGTCGCTCGATCGCAGTGACCGCGTAGGACGAACAGGTTGGATGGAACCGGCATGCCGGCGGGAGGATCGGCGAGACGAGCCGCTGGTAGAGGCGGATCAACGCCACGAGCGCGCGACGGACGATCACCCGGTTCCCCCGGCGTTGGCCCTAACGCGCTCCCCGGCGCTGCGCAGCGCGCGCACCATTCCCTGCAGGCCCAGGGTCGTAGACCCTGCCCGCCCGATCACCACCAGGTCGACCGGTGGGAGCTCTGAGCAGACGGCGCGGAAGGCCTCGCGGGCCCAGCGCCGAACACGATTGCGCCCGACCGCGTTCGTGATCTTCGATGACACCGTGATCCCGATCCGCGGCGCGTTGGCACCTGCGTCCAGCGCGAGCACGATGACATCACCGACGAAGACCCGTGCTCCGCGCTGCTGCACCGCCAGGTACTCTCGGCGGCGACGCAGCCGCGCCGCCTTGCCGAACGTCACGCCTACTTCTGCGGCGCTGACTGCGTAAGCCGCTTGCGCCCCTTGGCGCGCCGACGCTTGAGGACGTTCTTCCCGCCCGGAGTGGAGCTCCGCTTGCGGAAGCCGTGAGTACGGTTCTTCTTGATCTTCTTGGGCTGATAAGTCCGCTTCATGGCGCCGGAAACTCCCCGATCAGCGGGGCGCTGTCAAGGTTTCACCGACGAATCCGTCCCCCCCCCCGAACCACCCCTCTGCCCCCTTCACGTTACGTCAACCACCCCGCCGAAAAGCCGCGTCCTTTCGGCCACAAGTCGGATCACCCCAACGACGCCCTTGATCCTCTCTCCAAAGCTTGGCTAACGTGCCGCCTCACGCAGCAAGGGGCCTCTCCGTCTTCATCGCCGCTCCAGCACGAGCGCGCAGCGCTCTCCGTCGAGCGCTGCGACGGGCATCCATTCGTCATTTCATACGCAGACTCGAGAACAGCAATGGATTCCGCCGCGAGCGCACACGCCCCATCCCCGCTCGACTCCTTCTGGTCACGCGTAGACGAACACCTCCGCGGCCGCCTCAACCCCGACCTCTATGGACGCTGGTTCTCCGCGCTCCGCCCGCTAGCCCTCGAGGGCGACAGGCTGCGGGTCGCCGCGCCCGACAAGTTCCACCGCGACTTCGTCGAGGACAACTATCGCGCCTGGTTCGAGGAGTTCCTCCCTGCCCTCGCCGGGCGGGCCATCCGGATCACCTTCGCCGTCGATGACGCCCCGCGCCCCGCCGCCGCGGCCAGCCTCCCGGCCCAGACGTCGAACCGCGCCTTCGAGCGCGCGATCGCGCCGCCCGCCCCCGCCGGCGATCCCCGCGACACGCGCCCGAGCCCCCGCTACCTCTTCGAGACCTTCGTCGTCGGCGGCTCCAACCAGTTCGCCTTCGCCGCCGCCAAGGCGGTCGCAGAGAAGCCCGGCCACGCCTGGAACCCGCTCTTCCTGCACGGCGCCTCCGGCCTCGGCAAGACCCACCTGCTCCACGCCGTCGCAAACTCCATCCTGGGCCAGAGCTCGGGCGGGCGCGTCGCCATCGTCTCGTCGGAGCGCTACACCAACGAGTTCGTCGGCGCTCTTTCCAAGGGGACCGGCGCCATGGAGGAGTTCCGGCGCAAGTACCGCGAGTGCGCCGCGCTCCTGGTCGACGACGTCCAGTTCCTGGCCGGCAAGGAGAAGACCGCCGAGGAGTTCTTCCACACCTTCAACGACCTCTACGACCGGAACGTCCAGATCGTCCTGTCCAGCGATCGGTCGCCGAAGGACTTGAAGGGGCTGGAGGAGCGGCTCTGCTCCCGCTTCAACTGGGGCATGCGCGTCCAGATCGAGCCCCCCGAGTTCGAGACCCGCGCCGCGATCCTCCGCAAGAAGGCCGAGGTCGAGGCGTTCGATCTCCCCTCCGAGGTCTGCGAGCTCCTCGCCACCCATATCCGCTCCAACGTCCGCGAGCTGGAGGGGGCGCTCATGCGTCTCGCCGCCTTCTCCTCCCTGAAGAAGGAGCGGATCTCCCTCGCGCTGGCCCGGGACGTCCTCTCGGACGTCATCCCGCCGCCCGGCTACCGCCCCTCCATCGAGAAGATCCAGGAGGCCGTCTCGGCCCACTTCGGCCTGACGGTCGCCAAGCTCACGAGCGGCTCCAGGGAGCAGAAGGTCTCGCAGCCCCGCCAGCTCGCCATGTTCTTCTGCCGCGAGATCGCCGGCGAGACCTTCCAGTCCATCGCCGAGAAGTTCAACAAGAAGGACCACACGACGGTCATCTCCGCCGTCGATCGTGCGAAGGAGCTCATCCAGACCGACCCCGAGTTCAAGGCGGCGGTCGACAAGCTCCGCAAGGACCTGCAGCCCTGAACCCGAACTTGGTGGATCGTCCGTGGATCGCGGACCGATCTGGTTGGGGATCCCATGTGGGTGGACGTTGACACCCCAAAACGGCCCGGGCTACACAACCTGCCAACGCCTTTCTTCCCGCCCTTCTCCAGATCGAAATAACCAGTCGTTTCGGACCGATCAGCCGCTTATCCCCATCGTTCGCTCCCATACGACTACTTCGATCAAAGAAAAGAAGAGGATCTCCCTATGGAACTGAAGATCGCCGCACCCGAGCTAGCGCGCGCACTCGGTCGCTCCCAGGGGATCGTCGAGAAGAAGAGCACGATGCCGATCCTCTCCCACGTCCTCATCGAGGCCAAGGGAGAGAAGACGCTGCACGTCTCGGCCACAGACCTCGACATCTCGATCTCGTCCGAGCACGAGTGCGAGGTCGTCAAGGAAGGGGCGCTGGCCGTCTCGGCGAAGCACCTCTACGAGATCGTCCGCTCGCTGCCCGAGAAGACCGTCACCCTCAAGAAGGCCCACAACAACTTCCTCGAGGTCCGCAGCGGCGCGTCGGAGTTCAAGATCGTCGGGCTCTCCCCCGACGACTTCCCCGTCCTCCCCCGCTTCGAGAAGGTCCCCTTCGTCGCGATAGATCCAGCCGCCCTCCTCGACCAGATCGATCGCACGTCCTTCGCGGTCTCGAGCGACGAGACCCGCTACAACCTCAACGGCGTCTTCTTCGAGCCCACCCACGGCGTGCTCAGGCTCGTCGCCACCGACGGCCACCGGCTCTCCCTCTCGGAGCGTGCGGCGCCCGGCGACTTCGCCCTGAAGCGCGGCGTCATCCTCCCGCGCAAGGGGCTGCACGAGCTGAAGAAGCTCCTGGTCGAGGCGACCGAGTCCGGCGAGGAGAAGCCCGAGGCACGCTTCGGCTTCGTCGAGAACGCGGCCATCTTCGGCAGGCCCGGCGTCGTCCTCGCGATGCGGCTCATCGAGGGGCTCTTCCCCGACTACAAGCAGGTGATCCCCAAGCAGGGGACGACCTTCGTGAAGGTCGGTCGCGAGGCGCTGCTGACGACGCTGCGCCGCGTCTCGCTCCTCTCGTCCGACAAGGCCCACGCCGTGAAGCTGGAGCTCGGCGACGGCACGATGACGGTCCTCTCCCAGAACCCCGACCTCGGCGAGGCCCGCGAGCAGATCACCGTCGAGTACAACGGCGAGCCGCTCAAGATCGGCTTCAACGCCCGCTACCTGACCGACGTCCTCGGGGTGGTCAAGAGCGACGACGTGGTCATCGAGATGGAGAACGATCTCTCGCCCGGCGTCGTGAAGGGAGCCGACGCCGAGAAGGATGGCGGCTTCACCGCGGTCGTCATGCCGATGCGGATCTGATCCAGCCTCTTGCTGGTCGCCTCCCTCCAGATCGCCGACTTCCGCAACCTGGCGGAGGTCTCGCTGCGGCCCTCAGCGCGCACCACCGTCCTGGTCGGCGACAACGGCCAGGGGAAGACGAACCTCCTGGAGGCCATCTTCTTCCTCACGACGCTGAAGCCGCTTCGCGCCGCCCGCCTCTCTGAGCTCGTCCGCTTCGGCACCGAGCGAGCGCAGGTCTCCGCCGAGATGGAGGGGCCGGGCGGCCTCCGGCGCATCGCCGTCCAGGTGGACGGCACCGGTCGGACGGCGTGGCTGGACGGCAAGGTACAGGACCGGCTGGAGGGCTACTTCGAGGGGCTGGCGGCCGTCTGCTTCGCGCCGGACGACCTGTTGCTCGTGAAGGGGAGCCCCGAGGGGCGGAGGCGCTTCCTCGACCGTGCCGCGTTCAACCGGTGGCCTGCGGTCCTGAGCGAGGCGAGGGACTACCTGCGAGCCCTCCGCTCCAGGAACGCTGCGCTCCGGACCGCTGGCCCGGACGTCGAGGAGAGCTTCCGCGAACCGCTGGTCCGCGCCGGCGCGCGGCTCCTCGTGCGCCGCCGAGACGTCGTCGCTGAGCTGGCGCCCCGCGTCGACCTGGCGTTCCACCAGATCTCCGGGCCCGGGGCGCCGCGGGCTCAGATCGCTTATCGCCCGGCCGGCGGCCTCGACCTCGAGGGGACCGAGCAGGAGATCGCCGCCCGGTACCATTCGGCACTGGCTGCCCGCAGCGACCGCGACCGGGACCGCGGCTTCACCTCCGTCGGCCCGCACATGGACGACCTCTCGCTGGCGCTCTCGGGGCGCCCTGCGCGGACCTATGGCAGCCAGGGGCAGCAGCGCGCGCTCGTCCTCGCCCTGAAGATCTCCGAGATCGAGAACATCCGGGAGCTGCTCGGGCGGCCGCCGCTGCTGCTGCTGGACGACGTGTCGTCGGAGCTGGATCCCGAGAAGAACCGCTTTCTTCTCGGCTACTTGCGCTCGCTGGACGGGCAGGCCTTCCTCACCACGACCGACGCGCGACTCCTCTCGCCGGCGGCGGGGAGCGACACCCTCTTCCTGCGGGTCGAGTCGGGCACCGTGGCTGGCATGAATCACCAATAATCACGGCTATTTGTATCGCGGGGCGCCACTTGCCGCCCCCACCCCTCTCTGGTATATCCATCTGTCGTCCAAGTACCCGGATGACCTGAGAGAAAGCACCAAGGAGCGCCCCCTGGAAACCGGCGAGATGAACGGCCTCCCCGTGAACGGAGGTGCGGACGACTACGGCACCGATGCGATCAAGGTGCTCGAAGGGCTCGAGGCGGTCCGCAAGCGCCCGCACATGTACATCGGCGACGTGGGGGAGCGGGGGCTCCACCACCTCGTGTACGAGGTCGTCGACAACTCGGTCGACGAGGCGATGGCCGGGCGCGCGAACGAGATCAACGTCTCGATCCACACCGACAACAGCGTCACCGTCGTCGACAACGGCTCGGGCATCCCGATCGGCCCTCATCCCACCGTGAAGGGGATGGACACGCTCGACGTGGTGATGACGAAGCTCCACGCCGGCGGCAAGTTCGAGTCGAACGCGTACAAGGTCTCGGGCGGTCTCCACGGCGTCGGCGTCACCTGCGTCAACGCCCTCTCCGAGTGGCTCAAGGTCGAGGTCTACCGCGACGGCAAGGTCGCCGCGCAGCGCTACGAGTGCGGGAACCCGGCCGGCAAGGTGACGATCGTCGGCGAGACCCAGCGCCGCGGGACGAAGGTCACCTTCAAGCCGGACACGACGATCTTCGAGGTGACCGAGTACAGCTTCGAGACGCTCTCCGGCCGGCTGCGCGAGCTCGCGTTCCTGAACGCCGGGCTCAAGATCACGATCGAGGACGACCGGACCGGGAAGAAGCACGAGTTCCTGTTCAAGGACGGGATCAAGGAGTTCGTCTCCTACCTGAACAAGAGCCGCGCGACCCTGTTCGAGCCGCCCATCTCGCTGCGCCAGGAGGTCGAGACGGAGCGCGGCACGGCGCTCGTCGAGATCGCGCTCCAGTGGAACGACGGCTACGACGAGAAGGTCTTCGCGTTCGCCAACAACATCCACAACCACGAGGGGGGCACGCACCTCATCGGCTTCAAGGCCGCCCTCACCCGGACGATCAACGCGCACGGGCAGAAGAACAACCTCTTCAAGGACCTCAAGGACGAGCTCCCCAGCGGCGACGACATGCGCGAGGGGCTCGCCGCCGTCATCTCGATGCGCCTCCCCGGGGCGAGCTTCGAGGGGCAGACCAAGACGAAGCTCTCCAACACCGAGGCGAAGAGCATGGTCGAGACCATGCTCAACGAGCGGCTCGGGGCCTTCCTGGAGGAGCACCCGGCGATCGCGAAGCGGGTCTGCGCCAAGGTCGCCGAGGCGACCCGGGCCCGCATCGCCGCCCGCAAGGCGCGCGAGACGGTGCGCCGGAAGGGGGCGCTCGACAGCGCCTCGCTGCCGGGCAAGCTGGCCGACTGCCAGTCGAAGGACCCGTCGGACTGCGAGATCTTCCTGGTCGAGGGAGACAGCGCCGGCGGCTCCGCGAAGCAGGGGCGCGACCGCCGCATCCAGGCGATCCTCCCGCTCCGCGGCAAGATCCTGAACGTCGAGAAGGCGCGCTTCGACCGGATGCTGGCGTCGGCCGAGATCGCGACGATGATCACGGCGTTCGGGACCGGGATCGGCGCCGAGGAGTACGACGTCAGCAAGCTCCGGTACCACAAGATCGTCATCATGACGGACGCCGACGTGGACGGGAGCCACATCCGGACGCTCCTGCTCACCTTCTTCTTCCGGCAGATGCCGGAGCTCATCGAGAAGGGCTACGTCTACATCGCCCAGCCCCCGCTCTACCGCGTGCAGAAGGGGAAGCGCGAGAGCTACCTCAAGGACGAGCCGGCGCTCGACGAGTACCTGCTCGACGATCGGGACCGACAAGGCGAAGCTGGTCGCCGGGGAGATCGTGCTGACCGGGCGCGACCTGAAGCGGCTCGCGCAGGAGGCGATCGCCGCCCAGCAGCTCCTCGGCCGGGTCGAGCGGCGCCGCGACAGCCGGATCGTCGACGCGGCCATCCGGCTCGGCGACCTCGACCTCGCGCTCCTGAAGGACCACGAGAAGGTCCGCGAGCAGGTGGCGAAGATCGGCGAGCTGGCGCAGCGGCTCCACCCCGACCTCGAGGTGAAGCTGGCCCGGATCGAGCGGGACGTGGAGCACGACTGCGACATGCTCATCTTCCAGACGAGGGTCATGGGCGCGACGCGCGACACGCGGCTCGACCACGACTACCTCTCCGGCGCCGAGTGGGCGGAGCTGAGCGCCCTCCACGGGGCCATCGCCGAGCTCGGGCCGGGCCCGTTCCAGCTCGAGACGCCCGAGGGGAGCGAGGAGGTCCTGGACGTCTTCGCCGCCGTCGAGGCGCTCAAGCGGGCCGCCGCGCAGGGGCAGAACATCCAGCGGTACAAGGGGCTCGGTGAGATGAACCCCGAGCAGCTCTGGGAGACCACCATGGATCCCGCCCGCCGCTCGATGCTCCAGGTCCGGGTGGACGACGCCGTGGAGGCCAACGAGGTCTTCAGCATCCTCATGGGCGACGCCGTCGAGCCGCGGCGCGAGTTCATCGAGAAGCACGCGCTCGACGTCCAGAACCTCGACATCTGACTCGCCCCCTCACCCTTCCCTCTCCCCCGGTGGGGCGAGGGGATGCCGGAGGACGTATGCCCCGCACCGTCTTCGCCGCGCTCGGCACCTACGTGCCGGAACGCGTGGTCACCAACGCCGAGCTGACGACGCGGATGGAGACGTCCGACGAGTGGATCGTCCAGCGCACCGGGATCCGCGAGCGGCGCTGGGCCGAGCCCGGGACCGGCGCGTCGGACCTCGCGCTCGAGGCGACGAAGCGCGCGCTGGATGCGGCCGGCTGGAAGGCCTCCGACATCGAGGCGATCGTCTACGCCACGCTCTCCCCCGACCACATGCTCCCCGGCGACGGCTGCTTCCTGAACGCGAAGCTGGGGATCCCGGGCGTGCCGGCGCTCGACATCCGGAACCAGTGCACCGGCTTCGTCTACGGCCTCTCCGTCGCGGACGCCTGGATCCGGATCGGGATGTACCGGCGCGTGCTGGTCGTCGGCGCCGAGGTCCAGTCGACCGCGCTCGACGTCTCGACGCGCGGCCGCGACACCGCCGTGATCTTCGGCGACGGGGCCGGCGCGGCGCTGCTCGAGGCGTCCGACGAGCCGGGGCGCGGCGTGCTCTCCTGCCACCTCCACGCCGACGGCCGCTTCGCGAAGGAGCTCTGGTGCGACGCGCCGGGCTCCGTCTACTCGCCGCGCGTCAGCCTCGCGCAGATCGAGTCGGGGGCCGTCTACCCGAAGATGGAGGGGCAGAAGGTCTTCAAGCACGCGGTCACCCGGATGCCCGAGGTGATGCGCGAGGCGCTCGCGGCCAACGGGCTCGCGACCACCGACCTCAAGCTGATGGTGGCGCACCAGGCGAACATGCGGATCGCCGAGATGGTGCAGCGCTCGCTCGAGCTGCGGGACGACCAGGTCTTCAACAACATCCAGAAGTACGGCAACACCACGGCCGCCTCGATCCCGCTCTGTCTCGCCGAGGCGATCGAGGCGAGGGGCGTCCGGCGCGGCGACCTCGTGGGGCTCTGCGCGTTCGGCGCCGGCTTCACCTGGGCGAGCGCGCTCGTTCGCTGGTAGCATCTCTCTCCCCACCTTCGCTGAGGCGTCGTCCAATGGCAGGACGACGGACTTTGGATCCGTCTATGAAGGTTCGAATCCTTCCGCCTCAACCACTCCACCGCGCGGCGCTCGCGTCGTGGCCGCCACCGGTGGCGCCGTGACCGTGCGGCTCTGCCAGCGCACCAGGGCGAGCTGCGGGGCCTGCTGCGGCATCTACAACCGCAGGGACTTCGGCCGCGCAGCGGTGCGCGCGGAGCTAGCCCGGCACACCCGCGTCCTCGCCCGCGCGCCCCGCACGCCCGAGGGCTTCCGCGAGGCGTCCAGCCGGCTCGCTGCCGACGCGCCGGAGGGGCTCTTCCCGTCCATCCGCGTCTGCCAGCTCGTCGGCTTCCTCGACGCCGCCGAGACCCGCGTCGGTTGCCTCGCCCATCCGAAGGCGACGGGCGGCGTCGACCTGCGCGCGTGCGGCGTCTACGACGTGGAGACCTGCGAGTCCTTCCTCTGCCCGAGCCACGCGGCGATGGGCGAGCGCGAGGCGACGCTGATCGAGGCGGCCACCGACTTCCACCTCTACGGCCTGGTCGCGACCGACGCCGCCTTCCTGCGGGCGGTGCTCGAGGCGCTGGCTGGCGAGTCCGGGGGGGCCATCGAGCCTGCCGAGCTGAAGGCTCCGCCGGTCGCCGCGGCGCTCCGGAGGCTCCTCGCGCTGAAGGAGGAGCTCGAGCCGGGCTCGGACGGGCTCTTCGCGGCGTTCAGGCACGATCCCCACGGCGCCGCCGTCCCGGCCGAAGCAGCTCACTCCGGCAAGCGCACCCGGCGCGCCGCGGAGGAGGCGATCCTCGCCGCGCTCGGCGCCGACGAGCGCTCGGGGAACGACGCGGAGCTGCTGGAGGGCGAGGTGGGCGTCCGCCTGGCGGGCTGCGCCGCGGCACTGCGCGCGGCCCGGGCTGGGAAGGCGAAGAAATGAAGAGGGCGCCGCCCTGAGGCGGCGCCCTACGGTCCAGCAGGCTGCGGATCGGTCAGCGACCGCGGCCAGGGCGCGAGCGCTCTTCCTTCTCGTCGTCGGCCTTCTTCTTCTCCGGCTTGGCCTTGGCGTCGCCGCGTGCGGCGGGGGCCGGCTGCGGGGTCGCCGCAGGAGCGGGGCCGGGGCTCGCGGAGGGCCGCTCTACGCGGCCGCGGTTCTCGTCGCGATCACGCCCGCCGCCGCGGTCCTCCTGAGCGGGAGGCGCGAAGCCCGGACGCCCGCCGCCACGGTCTTCCTGAGCGGGAGGCGCGAAGCCCGACGCCCACCGCCACGGTCTTCCTGAGCGGGAGGCGCGAAGCCCTGACGCCCACCGCCACGGTCTTCCTGCTGACCGGGAGCGACGAAGCCGGGCCGGCCGCCCCGGCCGGGAGAGAAGTCGTCACGCCGGTCCTGACCCGGCGGGAGGTTGCCCGGTCGCAGCTGGCCGGGCGGAACACCGCCCTGGCCCGGCGGCAGGTTGTCGCCGTGCCCCGGCGCCGCGCCACTCTGTCCAGGGAACGGACGCGTCATTGGGGCCGACTCCCTCGCCTCGGGACGGGTGTTGGGCTCGAACCTGCGGTCGCGGTCCGGTGCTCCCGGGCGCATGTCGCCGCGCGTCGGGCGCTGGAGCGGCCGGCCTGGAGCGGGGCGGACGGCTGGCCGGTCCCTGCGCCAGTCCGGGCGAGGCGCCGGGCGAGCCCAGTAGTTCGCGGGAGGCAGGCGGTTCGGCCGGTACGGCCCCTGGTAGACGTAGCCCGTCCGGTTCCAGCGCCAGTCGCCACCCGACGGCGGGTAGTAGTCGTGCTGGTGCGGGCCGTTGATGTAGCACCACCCGCCACCCGGAAGCGGGTGACCGCCGAAGAACCCGAAGAGGAAGGGGCCGCGGTACCAGTAATAACCCTGGTCGTAGTCGTAGTAGTCGTCGCGGTCCGGGTAGTAGTCGTGCGTGTGCGGCCCGTCGATGTAGCACCAGCCGCCGCCGACGTTCTCAGGGATGAAGTGGTTGCCGTAGTAGTAGACCTCGCCTTGAGCCGCCGGCGCCGCGGTCGTTCCGTAAGTCTGGTAGCCGCGGTAGGGCCCCGTTCGGACGACACAGCCCGCGAGCAGCGCAAGCGGGACTGCCAGGAAGAGATATCTCATCGCTTACTCCTCATCAGCGGACGTGCCGTCGTGACGGACGGCGAAGCCCATGGATTCACGGCAAGCAGGACCCGCCGACAATACCGCCGGGGAGCCAGTTTCGGCCGTGTTGACACCCAAGGGGAGCCAAAGCAGGCAGCGTGCCAGCGCACTCCCCTCGAATTCACTGGAGGAAAACGGACGGAGACGTCGACGCCGGACCTCACAGTGGCTCGCAGGCACGCCCGGCGCCACGTCGGAAGTGGCCCGGATCACACCACGTGGCCGCCGCCGTAGCCCGACTGGCGCCCCTCCGCGTACTCGATCGCGTGCCTCACGTAGGGGGTGGCGATGTCCAGTCCGGTGGCGGCCTCTAGCCCCTCGAAGCCGGGCGAGGAGTTGACCTCCAGGATCTTGGGGCCGGTGCGCGCCTCGAGCATGTCGACGCCCGCCACCTCGAGTCCGATGACCCGCGTCGCCTTGACCGCCGCCTCGGCGAACTCGCGCGGCAGGTCGACCGCCTCCGCCTCGCCGCCGCGGTGGATGTTGGAGCGGAAGTCGCCCGCGCGCGCGCGCCTTCGCATCGCCGCCACGACCCGGTCGCCGATCACGAGGGCGCGCACGTCCTTGCCGCGCGACTCCTCCACCAACTCCTGGAGCAGGATCTCCTGGCCGAGCGTCCAGAGGGTGTCGAGCATCCCCTCGACCTCGGCCATCGTGTTGGCGATCATGACGCCCACGCCCTGCGTGCCGCGCAGCAGCTTGATGATGCAGGGGAGCCCCCCGACCATCTCGACCGCCTGCGGAACCTCGTCGCGGTAGCGGCACATCACCGTCCGCGGGATGTCGATGCCGAACCGCGCCAGGAACTGGAGCGCGCGCAGCTTGTCTCGCGAGCGGTAGATGGGGATCGCGTTGTTGAGGACCGTCACCCCCATCATGTCGAACTGGTTCACGACCGAGAGGCCGTAGCCCGTTATCGACGCGCCGATCCGCGGGATGACCACGTGGATCGACTCGGCGACCAGCTCCTCACCGCGGTAGACGATCCGGGGCCGGGAGCCGTCCAGGACCATGTTGCAGCGGAGCGTGTCGAGGACGAGGGGGCGCAGCCCGGCCGCGCGCGTCGCCTCCACGAGCCTTCGCGTCGAGTGCAGGCGCGGGTTCCTCGAGAGGATCGCGAGCTGCCGCCTGGGGGCTCGCCGGCCGCCCGGCGCGGGGGCGCTTCGGCGGGTTCCTTCGCCCGTGCGGGGTCGTCGCGTGGCCATGTTCGAGCGCACCAAGCTAGCGGCGTTGCCCGGCGGCCGCAACGCTGCTAGAAACCTCGACTTTACGAGGAAAAATGGCCGTGGACTACAAGGATACCGTCAACCTCCCGAAGACCGACTTCCCGATGAAGGCGAACCTCGCGCAGCGGGAGCCCGAGATCCAGCGCGCGTGGGAGGCCGACCGGCTCTTCGAGCGGATCCTGGCCGCCAACGCGGCGCGCCCCGGGGCGAAGAAGTTCGTCCTGCACGACGGCCCGCCCTACGCCAACGGCGACATCCACATCGGCCACGCGCTCAACAAGATCCTCAAGGACGTCATCGTCAAGTACCGGAACCAGAAGGGCGAGACGGCCGACTACGTCCCCGGCTGGGACTGCCACGGTCTCCCCATCGAGCTGAAGGTCGACAAGGAGCTCGGGTCGAAGAAGCGCGAGATGGACCGGCCGGCGATCATCGACGCGTGCCGCAAGTACGCGCGCAAGTGGATCGACCGCCAGCGCACGTCCTTCAAGCGGCTCGGCGTCTTCGGACGCTGGGAGGCGCCCTACGAGACGATGGCCAGGGGCTACGAGGCCGACACCGTCCGGGCCCTCGCGCGCGCGGCCGAGCGCGGCTTGCTCTACCGCGGCAAGAAGCCGGTCTACTGGTGCACGACCGACCGGACCGCGCTCGCCGAGGCCGAGGTCGAGTACGAGGACCACACCTCGCCGTCGATCTACGTCGCGTTCGAGCTGACGAAGCCGCTGCCGGATCCGAAGCTCGCGCAGCGGAAGGCGAAGCTCGTCATCTGGACGACCACCCCTTGGACGCTGCCTGCGAACCTCGCCGTCTCCGCCCACCCGGACTTCACCTACGCCGCCTATGACCTGAACGGCGAGGTGGTGGTCGTGGCGAAGGACCTGCTCGTCGCCTTCCTCGCAGACTGCGCCCCCGGTGAGCTCTCGCTCACCGACGCGCCGCAGGCCCACTCGCCCGCGGCCCACGAGGCGGCGACCGGCGGCGCCGGGGTCGGCGGCACGGCGCGCCTGGCAGACCCCGCGAAGCTCCTGGGCTGCGTCGAGGGGAAGGCGCTCGAAGGGCTCACCTACCGCCACCCGTTCATGGGGCGCGAGTCGCCGGTCATCCTGGGCGAGCACGTGACGCTCGAGGCGGGGACCGGGCTCGTCCACACGGCGCCCGGCCACGGCCAGGAGGACTACGAGGTCGGCCTCCGCTACAAGCTCGAGATCCTCAACCCGGTCGACGGGGCCGGGGTCTTCACTGCCGAGGCGGGGAAGTACGCTGGCAAGAAGATCCAGGACGCCAACGCCGAGATCGTGACCGACCTCCACGCGAGCGGAAATCTGTTGTCCGACCCGTCCGCCAGGATCAAGCACAGCTACCCGCACTGCTGGCGCTGCCACCACCCGGTCATCTTCCGCGCGACCGACCAGTGGTTCCTGTCGCTGGACAAGAACGGGCTGCGCGAGACCGCGCTCAGCGAGATCGACCGCGTCCGCTGGATCCCGCACTGGGGGCGCGAGCGGATCCACAACATGATCGAGAACCGCCCCGACTGGTGCCTGTCGCGCCAGCGGACGTGGGGCGTGCCGATCCCGGTCTTCTACTGCGAGGGGTGCGCCGAGCCGCTCGTCTCGCCGGCCGTGATGGACAAGGTGGCCGACGTCTTCGAGGCGGAGGGGATCGAGGCCTGGTACCGGCGCGAGCCGACGGCCTTCACCGAGGGGCACGCCTGCGCCAAGTGCGGCGGGAGCGCGTTCCGGCGCGAGCAGGACATCCTCGACGTCTGGTGGGACTCGGGCGTCTCGTGGGCGGCGGTCGCGGAGCGCTCGAAGGAGCTGGGCATCCCGGCGGACCTCTACCTGGAGGGCTCCGACCAGCACCGCGGCTGGTTCCACTCCTCCCTGCTGACCAGCGTCGCGATCAAGGGCAAGGCGCCGTACCGGGCGGTGCTGACGCACGGCTTCGTGCTCGACGCGCACGGCAAGGCGATGTCGAAGAGCCTCGGCAACACCGTCGCCCCCGAGGAGATCATCAAGAAGTACGGCGCCGACATCCTGAGGCTCTGGGTCTCGGCGGCCGACTACCGCGATGACGTGCGGATCGGCGACGAGATCATGAGCGGGCTCGCCGAGGGCTACCGGAAGATCCGGAACACCCTGCGGTACCTGCTCGGCAACCTCGACGGCTTCGATCCCGCGAGGGACCAGGTCCCGGTCGCGGAGATGGAGCCGATCGACCGCTGGGCCCTCGCGCGGCTCGCCGCGTGGGACGAGAAGGTGAAGGCGGCGTACGAGGGGTACGAGTTCCACGTCGCCTACCACGCGACGATGCAGTTCTGCGCGGTGGAGCTCTCCTCGATCTACTTCGACGTCCTGAAGGACCGGCTCTACACGGCGAGGCGGGACGGCAAGCCGCGGCGCTCCGCCCAGACCGTCCTCTGGATCGTCGCGCAGGACGTGATGCGGCTCCTCGCGCCGATCCTCTCCTTCACCGCGCACGAGGCCTGGGCCTTCCTGCCGGGCAAGCCGGCCGAGTCGGTGTTCCTCGCCGGGCTCCCGACCCGCGAGCGGCCCAGCGACGCGGACGCCCTCGAGGCCCGCTACGGCAAGCTCTTCGAGGTGCGCGCGGTGGTGCAGGGGAAGCTCGAGGAGGCGCGGCGCGCGAAGCTGATCGGCTCCGGGCTCGAGGCGATGGTGACGGTGCGCGCCGAGGGGGAGCAGCGAAGGCTGCTCGAGGAGGCGAAGGCGGAGCTCCCCGCCCTCTTCATCGTCTCCAAGGTCGTCCTCGCCGACGGCCCGCTCTCGGTCGAGGTCGCGCGGGCGCCCGGCCAGAAGTGCGAGCGCTGCTGGATCTACGCCGAGGACATCGGCAAGGCGCCGGCCCACCCGACCGTGTGCGGCAAGTGCGGGGAGGCGCTGGCGTGAGGCGCCCCATCTCGAAGTGGGCCGTGCTGGCGGCGGTCTTCGGCGCCGGGATCGCCCTCGACCAGTGGACGAAGTTCCTGGCGGTCTCGAGGCTCACCGACCTGTTCCGGCGCGTCGGCGCCGAGACGATCGGGGAGAAGGTCTCGGCCTTCCTCAGCCACCGCAACCTCGAGTCGCTCGCGACCGAGCCGTACTACGTCTTCCGGCCCCTCTGGCGGATGCTCTACGTGGAGAACCCGAACGCGGCGTTCGGCCTCGGCCGCTTCCTCTCGGACGGTCCCCGGCTCGCGGTCTTCCTCGTCGCGGCCGCCGCCGCCGCGGTGGCGATCCTCTACTACTTCCGCCAGCTCGGCGAGGACCAGCGCTTCCTCCAGGTGGCGCTCGCGCTGGTGCTCGCCGGCGACCTCGGGAACTTCATCGACCGCGCGCTGCGCCAGTACGTCATCGACTACATCGACTGGTACTGGTGGAACCGGCCGGACCTGCGCTGGCCGACGTTCAACATCGCCGACTCCATGCTGGTCGTCGGCGTCGCGCTGCTCCTCCTGAAGCCGTTCCCCTCGAAGGGGGAAAAGCCGGCCGACGGGAAGGCCTGACCGCTCGCGGCGGTTCTTGCTCCGGCCCCCCTGAATGCTACCCGTCCTCTTCCAGATCTCGATCCCCGCGGCGTGGGCGAAGCTCGTCGTCGCCCTCGTCTTCCTCGCGCTGACCCTCGGCCGCGCGCTCCTCTACGTCCGGCGCGCCCGCAAGGAGGGGCACCACGCGACGCTCCTCGGCGCGATCAAGGACGACGCGGTCACGGTGGTGATCCTGGCCGCCGTGGCGATCGTGCTCTGGAAGGGCGGCTACCTCGACGGCGACGTGTCCCTGCCGCTCCACACCTACGGCCTGCTCGTGGCGAGCGCCTTCATCATCGGCGCGGCGCTGGCCCAGCGTGAGGCGGCCAAGGTCGGCCTCGACCCGGAGCGGGTCGCCGACCTCGCCTTCTGGATCCTCGCCTCAGCCCTCGTCGGCGCGCACCTGTACTTCGTCCTCGTGAACTTCGACGAGTTCTTCGGCCCCGACTGGCTCACGACGACCCGCGCCTTCGGGCGGTGGCCGAAGTTCCTGCTGCCGGCGGGCATGGTCTTCTACGGGGGCTTCATCGGCGCGGTCATCGGCGCGTTCGTCTACATGCGCCGCCACGAGATGCGCTTCCTGCAGTACGCCGACGCGCTCATCCCCTCGGTCGCCTTCGGCCACTTCATGGGCCGGCTCGGCTGCTTCGGGGCCGGCTGCTGCTGGGGCGAGGTGGCGCACACGCACCTCCCCTGGCTCGCCAGCTTCCCGCGCGTCTCGCTCGCGTACCAGACGTTCGCGGGGCGCCCGCACCCGGAGGAGTTCATCGCGCCGGACCTGGCGACGACGCTCCCGCTCCACCCGACCCAGCTCTACGAGTCGTTCGGGGAGCTCGGGATCTTCCTCCTGCTCGTGCTGGTCGTCAGGCCCCGCAAGCGCTTCGACGGGCAGGTCCTCGCCGTCTGGCTGCTCGTCTACTCGGTCCTGCGGACCACCGTGGAGCTCTTCCGCGGCGACGTCGAGCGGGGCGTCTACTTCGGGCTCGGGGCCGGGCAGTGGACGTCGATCGTCATCCTGGCGGCTGGTGTCCTCGTCTGGGTCGTGGGGCTCCGGGCGACACGAGCGCGCCTGGCAGCGTGACGTTCAGCCCCCCGGGGGCGCCTGGCACGTTGATCCCGCGCCCCGCACGACCGTAGGATCCGGCCGTGCCTCCGACCATCAAGCCGCCGCAGAAGCCGGGCCTCCAGAAGGGCGGCCTCGAGCGCCCCGCGGACGCACTCGCCAAGGCCCAGAAGCAGAAGGACGCGATCGCGGACGAGTGCACCGCGCTCGAGTACGAGCTTGAGGAGCTGAAAGTAAAGTACGAGATGTACTTCCTCGGCGTCGAGAAGCGCGAGCCGAACAGGGTGCGCGACGAGCTGAAGAAGAAGGTCCTCCGCATCAAGGAGGCCTTCACGCGCAACGCGGCCCTGCGCTTCCGGCTCCAGTCGCTGCACGCGCGGTTCCTCTCCTACGAGCGGATGTGGCTCAGGTCCGCGCGCGAGAAGGAGGAGGGGACGTACCACCGCGACGTCTTCAAGGCGAAGATGCACGTGGAGCTGCGCGCGCGCAGGGAGCGTGAGGCGCAGGCGAAGGAGGAGGCCGCCGCCACGCCGCCTCCCCCGCCAGCCAGCGGGAAGGTGCCGGCCGCCCAGCCGAAGGCCGCAGCAGCGCCCCCCGCCGGCGCCCCACGTCCCCCGCCCGCCGCCACGGCCGCCGGCGTCGCCGACAGGCAGATGCGCGAGCTCTACACGCAGTACATCTCCGCGAAGAAGCAGTGCGGCGAGGACGTGTCGCGCCTCACCTTCGACGCGGTCGCGAAGAGCGTCCAGAAGCAGGTGCCGGAGATCCTGACCCGCTTCAACGCGAAGTCGGTCGAGTTCAAGGTGGTCGTCAAGGACGGCAAGGCGACCCTCAAGGCGGTCCCCAGGACGTAGCGAGCGGGGGGCAGCTAGACTGTTGCCTTCCGCGGCCGGGGATCGTAAAAGACCCAACCCCGGCGGTCTCCCCGCCGGTGGCGCAGAACGCCTGGATAGCTCAGCTGGTAGAGCAGGGGATTGAAAATCCCCGTGTCCCTGGTTCGATTCCGGGTCCAGGCACAGACATCTCGTCCGACATCAGAGGCCCCGCGTACTGCAAAGTCCGCGGGGTTTCATTGTTTTTGGG
>CAWJSR010000012.1:0-75502 GCA_963845515.1 uncultured delta proteobacterium | reverse complement strand
GACGCACCTGAGGGGCCCCGGTCAGCCGACGCGGTGCCGCGCCCGGAGGGTGCGGGCCGCGGTCGCGATGGTCGCGAGGTGGTCGGTCGCGAGCTTCGCCGGGGCGATGGGGTTGTCGGCGAAGGTCGCGAAGCCGCAGTCGTGAGAGCGGCCCGAAGACCGCCGGGTGACGCACCTGCCCAGCGGGGACGTCGAGGGCCCGCAGCTCCCGTTCGAACGCCGACGGGTCGGAGACGTACGGGAGTAGGTCGGTGATCGGCACGAGCTGGCAGTTGTCGAGGCGCGCACCGACGAAGCTCGCGTAGGAGTCCCGCCGCTGCTCCCCGTCGGTCACGACGTCGGCGCCGCCGTCGAGCTGGCCTGGGAGGCGGCTGGCGCCTCCCCGGGGGGCGGCACGACGAACTTCCCCTTCGAGACGAGGAAGCTCGCCCCCCCCGGCGACGGGAAGCTGCGAGACCAGCTCGTTCCCGGTCAGCCGGCACCAGGCCGGGAGGTCCTCGCGGACCGACGGCTCGGCCGAGCGGATCTCGAGCAGCTCGCCTGGCGCCAGCGGGTCGATCTGCTGGCGGATGAGCAGGAGCAGCCCGCTCCCGCAGTCCAGCGTGCCGCCGTCGAAGCTCGCCCGGGGCGGGAAGGGATGGCGGGTCCCGGGGGTCATCACGTGGGGCTCCGTCAGTAGGAGATGCAGGGCGCGCCGGTGGCCAGAAACTCCACGAGCTTGGCGCCGCCGACGATGGTCGCGTTCTCGACGAGCGGCTCGGCGTCGAGCCCGCGCTTCTTCATGCAGGGGGAGCAGACGTAGATCTTCCCCCCGGCCTTGGTGAAGCTCGCGATCAGATCGGCGATCGGAGCGAAGCCGGGCTCCTGGAGGCCGGCGGCGAAGCCCTTCACGGCGAGCCGCACCCCCTCGGTGGAGAGGAAGACGAGCGTCTCCTGGGCGGAGGCGACGGCGGCGTTGGCGACGACGAAGCCGACGGTGGCGCGGTCGAGGTCGTTCTTCGCGTTGGTGATGGAGACGCAGAGCTGGTTGGCCATGTGATCAGTCCTTTCGTTGAACGAGGTAGTGCGGCGGATTCTGCACGAAGCAGCCGGTGGCCGGTCAGGCGGCAGAAGGAGGGGAGGTCGTACCGGGCGCCCGGGTCGGTGGCCGTGAGCAGCAGCCGCTGGCCCGGCGCGAGCGCCTCGAGCCGACCGGCCAGGATGACGACGAGCTCACCGCAGCCGAGCTCGCCGGCGTCCCAGGCGTCGTCGTGCGACGGATCTTCGGACATCTCGCCCGCATCCGCCGCCGGGTCGGCGCGACGGCTGAGCCCGCGCGCATGGCGCGCGTTCGGTGTGACGTGATGGCGGGCGCTTCAGGGGTGGTGCGGCCTGGCGCGGGGTGACGACCTCCGCGCGCGGTCGGCGCGTCCGCCGCTTCTGTCCTCGTGGGAAGCCGCCGGCCTCCCGGCCTCACGGCCTCAGAGGTCGAGGGGGCTGCGGGACTCGATCGCGCGCATGGTCGTCACCTCCCGTCGGACAGGAAGGTAGCAGAGCGCGGCGCGCGATGGGAAATCGCGCGCTGTGCTGGTCGCGGTCGCCCGAACGTCACGGGCAGAGGGCGCCTCCATTCATCGCGTTCATGATCTGGAACGAGACCGGGCATGCTGGCGGCGGAGGTTCCTCGATTGACAGCGCAGGGTAGGCGATCAAGAAGGCGAGGCCCTGAGAGGGGCTGGACGTACCGGCGGCTCCGACGCAGCGGGATGGTTATGGACTCAGCGTCATGGGGCGACTCACCTTCGCGATCAACGTGACGCTCGACGGGTGCTGCGATCATCGCGAGGGGGTCGCGGATGACGCGTTGCACCGCTACTACACGCGCCTGATGGACGAAGCCGGGGCCATGTTGTTCGGGCGCGTGACCTACGAGCTCATGGAGAGCGCCTGGCCTGCGGTGGCGCGCGACCCGAAGGCGCGGCCCGCGCTCCGCGCCTGGGCGCGCAAGCTGGAGGCCAAGCCCAAGTACGTGGTCTCGACGACGCGCCGCGACTTCCCCTGGGCCAACACGTTCCCCGTCGAGGGGAACCTGCGCGAGGCGATCGCGGCGCTCAAGCGACGCACGCCGCGCGGCGTGCTCGTGGGCAGCCCGACGCTCGCGGCCGCGCTCGAGCAGATGGGGCTGATCGACGAGTACCGCCTGGCGGTGCATCCGGTCCTGGCGGGGCACGGACCGACGCTGTTCTCCGGCCTGAGCCTGTCGTCCCGCATGAAGCTCCTCGACACGAGACGCTTCAAGTCCGGCGTGATGGCGCTGCACTACCGCCGGAGGTAGGTCGGAGCACGGCAGGCCGGCCGTCCGAGACTGAGCAACTTCGGGGGGTGTTGCGCTTTGGGTTCTGTCGAATCCGTTCGTGAATCCGGCCGGTTGGGGCGCGGGATTCCGAGCGGAATGGGGGAGGGTGTTGCGCTCGCAGATCGAGGCCGAGTGTTGCGTGTTTGCGGGCATGGTGGCGGCAGATGCTCATCGATTGACAGTACGCATTACCGCGGTAATGATCTCGACATGCCCAGCGAGGATCACAAGATCGCCGAGTCGCGCGTGACTGCCCAGGGGCAGATCTCCGTGCCGGCCGAGGTGCGACGCCGGCTCGGAGTCGGCCCCGGGTCGGTCATCGAATGGGACGCGGACGGGGACCGGATCGTCGTCCGGCGGGCGGGACGCTTCACGTCCTCGGAGGTACACGAGGAGGTCTTCCCGTACGGAATCGGGGTCCGGAAGAGCGCCGACGAGATCAAGGCCGGCATTCGCGCCCACGCGAAGAAGCGCCATGCGCGCCGTTGACACCAACGTCCTCGTCCGGCTGCTGACGCGGGACGACGAGGAGCAGACCAAGGTCGCGGAGGCGTTCGTCGCGTCCGGCGCGTGGGTCTCTCACGTGGTGCTCGTCGAGACGGTCTGGGTCCTCGAGTCGGTCTACGACGTGGACGCTCGCGGGCGTGCGAAGGCGGTGGAGATGCTGCTGAATCACCGCGAGTTGAGCCTCGAGGCCCCGGAAGTCGTGGAGCGGGCGCTCGAGCATTTCCGGAGGCGGCCGTCGCTCGGGTTCTCCGACTGCCTGGTGCTGGAGGCGGCGCGGAAGGCGGGGCATGGGCCACTCGGGACGTTCGATCGGGAACTCGGCAGGGTCGACGGGGTCGTCCTCTTGGCCGGAGCCTCCCGCCGCGGCGAGGGCGCATGAGCGGCGGAGGCACGGCGCGGTCGACCTGTCCGGTATGCGGGTACCCGGACAGCCCGTGGCGGAGGAAGCCTCGAAACGCCTGCGCCCCAGCGATTCCGCTACCTATACCGCGGGTATCAGAACGTCCGAGACGGTGGGTGGGAGGCGCCTACGCCCCGTTCACGCGGGAGCAGCGAGCCCCCTCATCCCAGAAACCCGCCCTTCGTTCGCCTTCCAGAGGTTGCGCCAGCGAACCTGGATCTCGGCGAGCGAGTGCTTTGCACGGGAGCGAGCCCAGCCCTGGTGTGAAGAGCCGAGAAGCACTTTGGGCCCCACGCCGTAGGCTATCCTATCGGACGTGGGGGGCATCTCTATGGCCGTCGCACCGCTGGTTCTCGTTGCCGTTCTCGCGCAGGCGGGAGGCGCGCCCGGGCCTCTCGCTCCGTGGAAGCTGACCGGCCCTTCGTGCAAGGAGCAGGCCGTCTTCGACGCCCGGTGCGCGGCGACGCTCGACGACCTCTGTCTTGCCCTCGGCTTCGTACAGAGGGGCTTCCTGGATCTCCGCGACGGCGAACTGCAATACCGCGTCGACGGCGAGTGCTCGCCGCTGCCGTTTCGCGTCGAGCTCGTCGAGGGCGATCATGCCGAGGGCTCGTTCGAGCGCCCCGACTTCGACGGGAAGCCGCAGAAGACGCCCTGCGCCGGGGACAGCTGTGACGGGCGTCGCGTGCAGATCTGGAGGGAAGGGGCCGCGCTCGTCGTTCGGGGCGCCATGGATCGGCTCGGCTCCTGCGGCATGCCCGATGACCCGAACGAGTTGGAGACCAGCGTCCTCCGCTTCGTCCCGCTCGAACGCCTGATGGCCGCGGCCGAGGAGCAGGCCAGACGGCTTGGTGTTGACCGGCGGCGGTGCGACTACAAGACGGACTACCGAACAGGCCCACCGCGCCGGTGCTGGGGCGGCTTGGGGGCCCAGACCATGAAGGGCTCGGCCGCCGGTGGCGCGGTCTCCCTGGTGCGACGAGCCGTCGAGTTCGGCAAGGCGGTGGCGCGCGCCGAGACGTCCGGCAAGGGGGCATCCCTGGAGGATCTACTGCGACGGGGGAACGAGCTAGCCGCCGAGCTGCGTCCGAACATCGAGCACCTGTCCGTCGAGGACTACCGATCCGTCGAGCGAGGAATGAAGGGCTTCGTCGTGAACCGCGAGGAAGTGATCATCGTAGAGCCCGACACCCGGTTCTTCTCGAAGCTCGCCGGGGAGATCGGAACGACGCCGGACCGCCTGTACTTCGGCTACATGCTGAAGGTCAGGCCCGACGGCTACTGGCCGGCGTACGTGACGAGGCAGACCGACGCGGGGGGGTGCATCGCGTTCGGGAGCGGCACGCTGTCGGCGCTGTACCAGGAGGGACGCGCCTTGCTGGCGAAGCTCGCCGGGTATGAACACGAGGATCGGCGCATCGTGAACAGCCGGATCGGGCCATCGTGAACAGCCGGATCGGGCCATCGTGAACGCCGAGGTCGGGCATCGTGAACACCCAGACGGCCATCGTGAACCGGGTCGGCACCCTCCGGTCCCGGGCTGATGGTCGCCACGCGACGCCGAACCTCTAGGCACGCCTGCTTCTCCTTCCGGATGTAGAGCGAACTGGCGGCAGATGGACCTCCTACATTGTTAGTGATAATAACTAGTGAGCCGTAGTGACATCATGTAGATCTCAATATAAGAGCAGTATCACCACCAATGAGCGCCTCAGAACCAGCCGCCACTCGATCGGGTCGAGACCTCTTCTGGGCGCAACCGCCGCTTCTTCCGCCCGGTCTGCGCCTCGCTCAGCTCGAATCCGTCGTCGTCCCGCGCCGGGGCCGCGGAGGCGAGACAGTCTTCGACATCGCTCGTTTGCAGACCCCATCGGCGAGCGCCCAGTTGGTCATCGCGTTCCGCTCACCAGCGACGAGCAAGGACGCCCTGGCAGCAAGGGATCAACTCCGGACAGTCATCGACGACCTGAGGCGGCGGAGCGCCGGCACCACTTCGGCAGGCGTTCCATATCTTCCGACGCTTGCGACCGAAGTCGCCACCCGCACAGTCATCGACGTCTGCGTTCGGGAAGGGCTGGGGGTCATCGACCGACGGGGCACGCTCATCCTCCACGGCGGTCCCGTCTACGTCCACGTCGAGGGCCACGCGACGGTGGAACGAACGTCGCGGATTCGGCTCTTCTCCGGAAAGGCGTGCCGGATCGTCCGCGTCCTGCTCGCGCAGCCAGGGCAGCGCGTCAAGCCCGCTGATCTCGCGTCCACCGCGCGAACGAGCTACGCCTTCGCCTACGGCGTTCTCGCGAAGCTCGAGAGAGATGGCTTCCTCGTGCGCTCGTCACCCCGATCCGGCTTCAAGGTGAGCGACGCGACCGGCCTGCTCAAGGCCTGGCTCAACAGCGGGGAGCGCACGGCGGTGAGCATCACGCCCTACTTCGCTCCCGACACACGCCCCGCTGCACTGGCGGCCGCGGAGGCCGCGGCCAGGGCGAGTGGCGTCAAGACGGTGTTCACCCTCGCGAGCGCGCTGCTCCCGAGCGAGGCCTTCGTTTCTGGCCTTCCGCACGGTCTGTACGCTTCCGGCGACGTCGCACCGATCGAGGACGCCCTGAAGCTCGAGCGCGCGACGACGCCGCACAACTTCCTCGTCCTCCGGGCGGAGCCCGCAGCGGAGTCCGCGGCGGGGATCTACGGCTTCACGAGAACCCTGCCGCACGGGACCGGAGTCGCGGTGCCGCAGCTGGCCTCCGATTTCGCAACGGCCGGTGGCCGCGGTCGCGAACAGGCGGAGCGCCTCGTGGAGCTGTACGCCAAGAGCCTGCCGCCACCCGAGCTCGAGTCATGACCGAAGCGGAGCGGTTCGCCGTCGTCCTGGATGAGCTCGGGGCGCTGCTCAACCGGCTCGACGGCCTGTCCGAGGTGGTGCTGATCGGAGGGCAGGTTCTCGCGGTCGAGCAGGTGGCCGCCTCCCAGGACCCCGTCCTCGAGGTCGAGACCGACACGGGCCAGCGCGTCGTCCGGGGCTACTCCTTCGATCCCGACCTGCTCGTCGAGTCGGTCGATCCCCAGGAGTCCGCTCGCTGGGACGAGCTCCCGCATCTCCTTCGCGAGGCGGGGTACCGGCGCGGCGGCCGCGCCTTCCAGTGGGAGAAGCAGGTTGGCGAGGTCTACGTGCGGCTGGACCTCTTCACTCCCGAGGGCGGTCCCATCCCGTCGACCGAGATGACGCCGCTCCCTCGTGGCGAAGAGGTGCTCAGGAGGGCGGTCGAGCTCCGGCTGCGCCTCGGAAACCGCGACGTCAGGATCAGGACGCCGAGCATCGTGGACTTCGTGCTCATGAAGCTCGACGCGACGAGGATCCGGCGCCCCCCGAGCGCCAAGGATGCCTTCGATCTCTACGCGTACGTTCGGAGGAAGAGCCCAGCCGTCGTTGGCCGCGCGCTCGCCCTCGAACCTGAGCGGGACGAAGCGCTCAAGCGCCTCCGCGATCTCTTCGGGTCCGACGACGCACGTGGTGTCACCGAGGTCCTCGAGTTCGCGCCGACCCTGGCGGGAATCGATCGGGCCCTCGTCGTGAGAGACGTCGTGCGGACGTTTGCCGAAGTGGAGCGCGTGGCGGGGGGCTGAGGCTGCGGGTTGACAGCGCTCGTGTTGTGTGGGCGATCTCATGCGCACACAACACGGAGCCGTCATGCCCTTCGTTCGCCGCCGCGGTAGCCAGCTCGTCCTCGCCCATGGTGAGCGTGAGCCGGGTACCGGCAAGGTCCAGCAGCGGATCCTCTTCACGCTCTACTCGCGCCCCGAGGCCCTCGAGGCGATCGGCCGCGGCAGCGCCGACGGACGCCACCAGTTCCGCGCGCTCGTCGAGAACGCCTACCCGAAGCTCCGGTTCGACTGGAAGGAGGATCGAGCGCGCGATCGCCGCGAACCTCGACGCGCTGCCGGAAACGTACGAGTACCGGACGCACGCGGCTCCTCTCGCGCTTTCGGGCCGATCTCTGCGCCTTCGCGAAGCAGCTCATCGTGGCGGACCCGAACTCGCTCCTCTCCGCCGGCCAGACCATCGACGCCCATCGCGCCGAGCTCGGCGTTCCTCGTCGAGCTCATCGAGCGCGCGGCTCCGCACGCCCGCGCCTGAGCCCGCGAAGTACAACGAGGACAATCCCTGGTTCTGGCGAACTCGCCTTCCGGGGCCACGACGTCCCCGCCGACGTCGAGGAGCTCGCCGCCGAGCACTACGATCGGCAGGAGTACGAGAAGGCCGAGGTGATCTTCCGACTCCTCGTGGACGCGTTCGACGACTACGCCGAGGGGCACAACTACCTCGGGCTCATCGCCTACGACCGGGCACGGCTCCCCGAGGCGATCGACCACTTCCGGAAGACCATCGAGGTCGGCCGCAGGCTCCTCCCGAAGCGCGTCGCCCGGTCGAGCTGGTGGACCGACCTCTACACCCGCCCGTACATGCGCGGGCTCCGCAACCTCGCGCTCGCACTGAACGAGTCGGGGGAGTACGACGAGGCGCTCGCGATCTGCGATCGGCTGGAGTCGGAATGCGCCGACGCCATCTCCGCCAACGCACTCCGTGCGCCGGTCCTCCTCACCACCGGTCGATGGCTGGCCGCGGCGAAGGCGGCGACTTACGGAAGTGAGCTCGACCCCTCGCAGAGTCTGATCGCTGCCCTCGCGCTCCAGGAGTCCGAGCAGCGAGACGCCGCGCTCGCCTCGTTCCTCCACGGGGCGCTCAACAAGCCCCGGGCGGCCCGGATCCTGATGGGCCTGCGCGCCACGCGCCCCGTGAACGGCATCGAGGGGCGCGATCACAACACCGGCGTCCACCTCGTGCGCTCACTGAAGCCATACCTCGCACGCGGCCGCGGCGCCGTCGCCTTCTTCGCGCGGCTCCTCAAGGACAACCGCATCAAGCTGCTCGTCGAGGAGCTCGAGGCGGTGACGCGAAGGTGGTCGTTCTCCGGGCCGAAGGCCGACCGCGCCGACTTCCTGCGAATGACCGAGATGCAGACCCGCGCGTTCGCCGAGCAACAGGCGAAGGAAATCGCCGGAACGCGACCTCTCCGTAAGTCCGGTCGACTGCTTCACTGAGCGAGGGGCCAAGCGTGGTGCGCTCAGTAGCGCGCAACCACACGTAACCGTACTTGCCGGTCGCTGTGACGATCGCTACACCGCCAGGTTGCGTGCGGCACGGATCCCCCGTTTGCGGCCCGGTAGGACACGCGGGGAGGGCGTTAGACGCGGACCCCGTGCTTCGCAGGACTACGAGGCACGTCGCGTGGTCACCGCACCATCGGACGGGATCCGTTTTTCGAACCGCCAAACCAGATCGCGCAACAACGCGTAGACCACCAAGACGGCCGCCAGGTTGAGACCGGTGGTTACGACCCATCGCCTTCCGCCGGCGCCATCTCGGAAGTTGTCCGCCATGGTCAAGCCGGCGCCGAGGAGGACGACGCCGAAGAGGACGAGGGCGAGAACGATGATGACTGAGCTGGTCGGCCGCGTCTCCAAGTCAGGGATCGGCTTTCCCTTGATCAGGGCTGCGCCAAGCGAGACGAGACCCGTGCCGAAGCAGACAAGAGAGCGGCGCAGGAGAGGGATCTCAGGAATCACGCCGTGCGCCTCGGCGAAACCCGACGCGATGCCGAGCGCGCATAGACCGGCGCCCGCCGCCATGACGACCGCGCCGATCAGCGGGCGGCGACCCTGATCTGTCGAGGACGGAAAGGCGGGACCCGTCACCGACCGCTCCCTGCGTGGAACTGACCTTTCATGACCATCCGCGCACTCTAGAACTGGGCGCGTGCGAGATCGAGCCCAGTCTCAGTGGCCAGCGATCCGCTAACCAAGCGCCGCGCGTACGGTCGCCGGACCGCTGACCATATCCGCCAAATCAAAGTCACCTTTGGAACTGAACGCCGCGCGATCCCGAGCACGTCCCGGCGAGCGGTGCAGCGCGCTGCACCGGCGACGCTGCCCGATATGCGACGCGGAATGCTCGCTGAACCGCCCACAAGCCTGTGCCCCAGCGATTCCGCTGCCCATCCCGTGGGTACTAGAACGTCCGATAATATGGATTATGGTAACTACGCGAGCCACTGGACCACCTGGATCTCGCGTCTACGATTGAGTTGCCTGGAGCGCGGACCGCCCGCCTTAGGATGGCGCGACTCTGCGTGAACGCGTCATCGGGGCTGCGGCGCCCTCGCCCCGGCCCCGCTGCTGGTCTGCCTACTGGCGAGGCTTCGTGGCCGCGTGCATCACCCAGCCGCCCGTCTCGGGGATCGCTGGCTGCGACGCTTCCGCGGCGCTGGCCGCGACCTGGACGTGGTGCTCGTGGTCCTCGACCGACTCGTGCAGCGCGCAGAGCGTGTCCCGCGGCGCGAGCACCCGGAGCATCTTCGGCGCGTCGGGTGCGCACGACAGATCGCATGGCCGGACCTGCTTGGAGCCTGACTTCAGATGGCTGTGGACCAGCGCCATGGTCCGCTCGATCTCGCACCGCACGCGCTCGAGCCGCTCCATGCGGCGCTGCGCCTCCGCGACGTGGCCCGCGAGCGACTGCTCGAGCCGCTCGGCGAACTCCGCGACGCAGGAGCAGCCCTTGCGGAGCGCCAGGATGTCCTTGATCTCGCAGAGCGACAGCCCGAGCTCCCTGAGGTCGCCGATCAGCTTGAGCCGCTCGAGGTCGTCGTCGCCGTAGCGGCGGTGCCCTCCATCGCTCACCTCTGCCGGCTCGAGGATCCCCTCTTCCTCGTAGAAGCGGACGGTCCGAACGGTGTTTCCCGTCGCTCGCGCGAGGTCCCCCGTCGTGTATTCCGCACCCATGCGCTTTGCCTAACGGGCGCACGCGCGACTGTCAATCGTAGGAGCACGAGGATCCCTCCAATTTCACTGGGAAATCCGGCGGCGCCGCGCGGTCAACTGGACCGGAGGGGTCGGGAATCCGAACCGCCTGCTTCTACGCGATCTTACGCCCTTGTCAGTGCACTCGAATGCGGGGATGCTGCTCGCCACCGGCCAGGGGGCGGGCCGGGCACCTACCGAACCAGATGCAGCGTGCCTACCGCGAGATCGTGAGAGATGCCGCACGGTTGTCCGGCGCGCCGCTCGTCCAGATGGTCACGCGCACCGAGTGGCGCGGCCAGCCACGGTGCTCCACCGTCGCGGTCGAGGGGGCCTTCCTGGCCGCGCGGCCGGCCCGGGACTCCGTCGAGAAGCTCCTCTCCACCGTGCCGGGCTTCACTTTGGAAGATCCCCTGCTCGAACCCCGGGCTAGCGCCACGAGGAGGATCGGCCGCTGCGAACCTGCGCTCGCTGCCCTGCTCCCCGCGACGGCCGACCGGCTGGGCTGGCGCTCGGCCGCCTTCCGCCTTCCCGCCGCTCCGCGGGACATCGCGGTGCTCCGCTTCGTCCTCCAGGGGCCAATCCGCGCCCCGGGGATCAAGACGCTGGAGGCGGTGGTCAGGCTGGCGGCCTCGCGGCTCGAGGCGGAGGACTGGCGGCGGGTCGCGGTCGGACAGAGCGCCGCCTACCGGGCCTTCATGGAGCACGCCGGCGAGGCGATCTTCGTCGTCGATCCGGTCAGCGGCCGGATCCTCGACGGGAACGCGACGCTGCTCGCCCTCACCGGCCGGCGCGATCGCGACCTGCGCCGCCTCACCGTGGATCGGATCGTGGGCCACCCGGTCCACGGCGGCCCCGGGCTCCTCGCCTGGCTCGGCTCGGCCCCCGTGCTGCGTGACCCGGACGCGCAGCTGATCAGCTGGCGCGGCGACCCCATCCCCGTCGCGCTCACCTCCGCCAGGATCGATCTCCCCGACCGCACCGTCCTCCACGTCATCGCCCACGACGTGGCGAAGGAGCGGCGGGCGCTGGACGGCCTCCGCGAGGCCAAGGACACCCTGACGGCGCTGACGCTCTCCGGGGCGCGGCTCATGGAGCTCACCGACGAGGACGCGATCGTCGCGACGCTCGCCAGCGACCTGTCGCAGCTCGGCCTCCACGTCGCGATCCTCGGGGAGGTCCCGAGCGAGGCGCCGGGCTCGCGCCGGTTTCGCTGGCGCTTCCACAGCTTCCCCGCGGAGCTGATGCGCTCGGTCGAGGCCACGCTCGGCTTCGCGCTCGCCGACCTCACCATCGACCCAGACAGCGCGCCGCTCATCAAGAAGGTGCTCGACGAGGGGCGCACGATCGCCACGGACAAGATGCGTGCGCCGGTGCACGACCTCCTCGGCGGGAAGGATCCCGCCCAGGTGCGGGCCATCGGCCGGCTCTTCGGGTACCGGCGCGTCGTCCTCGCCCCCATCCGCTCTGCCGGCCGCTCGACCGGCCTCCTGGCCGTGACGGCGCCGCCTGGGCGACGGAGCGACCCGCAGGCGATCGACGCCTTCGCGCTGCTCGCCTCGATCGCGCTGGAGAAGGCGCGGCTCTTCGGGGTGCTGCGGGAGGAGCGGGCCCACCTCGAGTACGAGGTCGACCGCCGCACGCGGGAGCTTCAGGCCGCGGTCCGGGCGCTGGAGGAGACCGACCGGAAGAAGGACAACTTCCTGGCCAACATCTCGCACGAGCTGCGGACGCCACTCGTCACCGTCCTGGGGTACGCCGACCTGCTCCTGGGCGAGCGGCTGGGACCGGTCCAGCCGCGGCAGCGGGCGGCGCTCTCGGTGGTCCTCTCGTCGGGGAAGCGGCTCCGCGGCTTCATCGACGAGCTGCTCGACTTCTCCCGCCACGAGCTGACGCGGGAGGCGCTGCGGATGGAGCCGTTCGACCTCGTGGAGGTGATGCACAACGCGGTCACCGGCTTCGCCCCCCGCTTCGCGGAGCGCCACATCCGGCCCCGCATCCGCACGGCCACCCCCCTGCCCCGCGCCTACGGTGACCGCGGCCGGGTGCTGCAGGTCCTGCAGAACCTGCTCTCCAACGCCGAGCGCTTCAGCCCGGAGGGAGCCACCATCAGGCTCGCCGCGGCACGGGCGCCGGGCGGCTGGCTCTCGGTCGCGGTCGCCGACAGCGGGCCGGGGATCTCCAGCGAGCACATCGAGCTGATCTTCGACCGGCTCTACCAGGTCGGCGACGTCACCCCCACCGGCCGCAACGGTGGCTCGCTGGGGCTGGGGCTCGCCATCGTGAAGGCGATCGTCGACGCGCACGGCGGCACCGTCTCCGTCAGGTCGCACGTCGGCCACGGCGCGTCGTTCCGCTTCACCCTCCCGTCGGAGGAGCGGTCGGACATGCTGGCCGGGTGAGGCGAGCGGGCTAGGTCCGCGCCTGGGCGCCGATGACCGGGAGGCGCGGCGCCTTGAGCGCCTGCGTGCTCACCGCTCCAGCGACGTTGCGGGCCACCGCCATGAACGCCTGTGCCTGAGGGCTGTCTGGCTGGCCGGCGACCACGGGGACACCCTGGTCGCCCCCCTGCCGGATCGCGAGGTCGATCGGGATCTCGCCGAGGAAGCGGATCCCCATCTTGTCGGCAGCGGTGCGCGCCCCGCCGTGGTCGAAGATCGCCGTCTCCTGCCGGCAGTGCGGGCAGACGAAGGAGGACATGTTCTCGACGAGCCCAAGGATCGGGATCGAGACCTTGTCGAACATCAGCTTGGCCCGGATCACGTCGGCGAGCGCGACGTCCTGCGGCGTCGACACGAGCACCACGCCGGCGGCCTTGACGTTCTGGGCCAGCGAGAGCGGCACGTCGCCGGTGCCGGGCGGCAGGTCGAGGATCAGGTAGTCGAGCTCGCCCCACTCGACGTCGCGGAGGAGCTGGATCAGCGCCCCGGTGACCATCGGGCCGCGCCAGATGAGCGGCTGCTCCGGGTCGACGAGGAAGCCGATCGACATGACGTCGATCCCGTGCGCGCGGAGCGGGTGCAGCTTCTGGCCGTCCGACGAGGTCGGGCGATCGGTGATGCCGGTGAGGATCGGGATCGACGGGCCGTAGACGTCCGCGTCCAGGATGCCGACCCGCGCCCCGGTGGTGGCGAGCGCCACCGCGACGTTGATGGCGACGGTGCTCTTGCCCACCCCGCCCTTGCCCGCGCCGACGAGGACGATGTTCTTCACGCCGGGGGTGAGCTGGGAGTGCTCGACCCCGGGGGCGCCGCGCACGCGCGCGCCGAAGGTGATCTCGACCGCGGTCGCGCCGGCGGCCCGGAGCGCCACCTCGACGTCCTTCCGGATCGTCTCGCGGAGTGGGCACGCGGGCGTGGTCAGCTCCACGTTCACCTTGACCGCGCCGCCGCTGACCGCGAGCTCCTTCACCATCCCGAGCGTGACGAGGTCGCGCCCCAGCTCGGGGTCCTTCACCTTCTTCAGCGCCTCGAGGGCGGAGTCTCTGTCGATGGCCATGTGCGCGGTGTTTATAGCGTTGCCGGGGGCGTGCCACAACGCTCGCGCGCCGGTCTGATAGGCTCGTCGAAAGAGGGGGGCTCGCCGTATGAGGGTGCTGCGGCTGGAGGGAGGTCAGGTGCTTACGGGTGGCCGGGAGCTGACCGGCCCCGGCGCGCCGATCTGGATCGATCTGGCCCCCACGGCCGAGGAGATCTCCTTCCTTGGCGCCCGCTTCGGCTTCCACCCACTGGCCCTCGAGGACTGCGTCCACGAGGGGCAGCGGGTGAAGTTCGAGCAGTACGCGGACCACCTCTTCACGGTCGTTCACCGGCTCTCACCGGCGCCGGACGAGTGCGGCATCCAGTCCAGCGAGCTCCACGCGTTCCTCACGTCCGAGGCGCTGGTCACGGTCCACCTCGCGCCGATCGCGCAGGTCGACGAGGTCTTCTCTCGCTGCGCAGCCGACCCGGCGCTCTTCTGTCGCGGCCCCGACTTCGCGCTCTACCTGCTCCACGACGCCGTCACCGACATCCACTTCGCCGTGGTGGACGCGCTGACCGGAGAGGTCGAGGAGCTGACGGACGAGGCGCTGGAGAGCGAGCTGGCGTCCGATCTCCTGGAGCGGATCGTCTCCGCCCGCCGCTCCCACGCGCTGCTTCGGCGCCGGCTCGCGCCACAGCGCGAGGTCTACGCGGCGCTGGCGCGCCCGGGTCAGGCGCTCGTCAAGGACGCCACGGCGCTCTACTTCCGCGACGTGACGGACCACGTCCTGCGCCTCACGGAGGAGATCGACTCGAGCCGCGATCTGGTGGCGTCGGCCATGGAGGTCCACCTCTCCCGCGCCAACGTCCGGCTGGCCGCGGTCACGACGAGGCTCACGCTCGTCGCCACCGTCTTCCTGCCGCTCAACTTCGTGGCGGGCTTCTTCGGGATGAACCTCGAGATCGTCCCGCCGCGGCTCGCCATCCCGGCGGTGCTCTGCGCGATGGTGCTCCTGCCGGTCGGGCTCCTGCTCCTCATCCGACGCCGGCGCTGGGCGTGACCCTGCGGCTCGCCGAGCGGCTCAGGTGAGGACGAGCCCCTCGTCGGTCCACTCGGCGTGGCCGGACAGGATGGCGTCCAGGTTCTCCGTCCGCTCTGACGAGAGGTCGCTGACCAGCTCCAGGATCTGCGGGTAGCTGACGACCAGCTCGTCGAAGGTCTTGCGCGGGAGGCGCAGCAGCGTCCCGGGCCTCCGGACCACGATCGAGGCCGTCGCCGGGATCTTGCGCAGGCAGCTCATCTCGCCGAAGAGGTCCCCTTCGCGGAGCTGGCTCACCAGGACGTCCTTCCCCATCTGGCGCTTGAGGACGTCGACCGACCCCTCGAGGACCACGTAGAGCCCGTCGGAGGGCTCCCCTTCCCGGATGATCGCCTCGCCGGCCTTCGTCTCGCGCGCGACGAACCTGGACATGATGAGCTTGCGATCGCCGGTCGGGAACGGGCGGAACACCGCGCTGGTGGCCAGCGCGTTGGCGAGGAGCCGCTGCCGGTAGAACCGCCGGATCGACTGGGCGAGCTGGGGGTGCTGGCGCGCGATGGAGACCAGGACGTCCGGCTTGAACTCCAGGACCTCGGAGGGGACGTCGGCGGTCACGCTCGCCGCCCTGGGCGCGCCGGACAGGAGCGCCATCTCCCCGAAGAAGTCCCCTTCCCCGAGGTGCGCGAGGAGGATCTGCTCCCCCACCTCGTCCCGCTTCGAGACGGTGAAGCGCCCCGTCGCGACGACGAAGAAGCTGTTGCCGCTCTCTCCCTCCCGCAGGACGGTGTCCCCCTGGCCGATCCGGTGCAGGACCATCCCCTGCATGAGCGCCATGAACGCGTCCCGTCCGAGATCCGAGAAGATCGGAATGGTCGGCAGCCCGGCGGGCCGGCCCGGCGGTGGCCTCTGGGGGGCGGCAGGCATCGCCGCAGGCGGCGGCACAGATGGGCGCGGCGCGGCGGCCTGGGGGGGCGGCGCAGGTGGGCGCAGCGCGGCGGCCGCCGGAGGCGAGGCGCGGGCCGGCAGCGGCGGCGGCGCGGGGAGCGGCTCCGGCGCGATCTCGCATCTCCGCCTCCTCGAAGGCCAGCGGCTCGTCGACCTCCAGGATCAGCTCTTCGACGATGCCGTCCTGCACGGCGAGCTCGGCCGCCTCGACGATCTGGGAGAGCGCCGTGGCGTCGGCCGCTTCGGTTGGCGAGAGCTCGTTACCGCCGAGCGTTACGGCCTCGTCCTCTGGCGCCGGCGGCGGCACGTACGGGTCCAGCGCCTGCGGCGGCAGCGGGGCGGCGAAGGGATCGTCGGCCTCGGGCGGCAGCGGCGCGGAGAACGGGTCGGGGGGCGGTGGCGGCGGGACTATCGCCCTGAAGCTGCCCGTCGAGCGCGGAGGCGCAGGCTGGGCCGGCGGCGAGAGCCGGATGACGACGGACCGCTCGTCGGCAGGGCGCGGTGGCGGCTGCGCTGGCGCAGCGCCTGCCGGGGCGTGAGCCACGGCCATCATCAGGGTCTGGCGGACCGGAGGCCTCGCGGCGTCGCTCGCCTGACGGCGCGAGAAGAGCTCGGCGAGCGCCTGCTGCGTCTCGACGTGCTGCGGATCCAGCTCCAGGATGGTCTTGCAGATGGCGATCGCCTTGATGAGCAGCCCGTCCTGGGCGAAGCGATCGGCGACGAGCTTGTACTCCTCGATCGCATCGGCGATCTGCCCGGAACGGCGCAGGACCTCGGCCAGCTTCTGGCGGGAGGTGAGATCCTTGGGATCGGCCTCGACGACCTCGCGATAGACGGAGGACGCCTTCTCCACCTTGCCCTTCGCGGCGAGCTCGGCGGCCTTGTCCTTGAGCTTGCGGAGATCGGCCATCGCTCCTGCTTATCATGACGGCCCGCCTGGATCCCCTTTAGCGAGCCCCCGGCCGGCCGCTCGGGAGCCTCGCCAGCGCCTCGATCGTCGCCCTGCGCACGCGGCCGTCGTAGTCCACGCGGAGCGCCTCGAGCCGATGTGACGCGGGCTCGTACTTGAGCCTGCCGATCGCCCGCGCCGCTGCGACGCGGACTTCCGGGGTCTCGGAGAGCAGCTCCGCCTCCATGGCGGGCCCGGCGTTCCCGGACGCCAGCTGGGCGAGCGCATCCAGCGCCTCGACCCGTCCGGGGGCGTCCTTCCGGGCGAGGTGAGCCAGCAGCGGCTCGGCGCCTGGAGGGACTCCAACGGCCGCGATGGCGCTCGCCGCTGCGCCGGGCGCCGGCCCTTCCAGCAGGAGGGCCAGCGGCGCCAGCGCCTCGGGCGTGCCCGTCTCGCCTAGCGCCCGAGCCAGGGCGTCGCTCCAGTGGCCGTCGCGTCCGCCAGCCGCGCGCACCGCCTCGGCGAGCGCCGGGACGGCACCCGGTCCATAGCGCGGCAGCACTCTCAAGGCAGCGAGCCTCACGCGCTCCGAGGTGTCCGTCAGGGCCCTGAGCAGCTCGGGCGCCGGTGCCGCGCCGCCGAGGTAGCCGAGCCCCTCCACGGCGGCCGCTCGAATGGTCGTCGAGGGGTCGCCGACCGCAGCGAGGTGGAGCGTCCTGGCGTCGGCGGACTGAAGCTGGCCGAGCGCCTTCAAGAGCGTGCCCAGCTCCTCGCGGTCGTCCTCGCGCGTCGGATTCGATCCACTCCCTCACGGCCGGGGCACCGTCGGCGCGGGGCGCCACGACCGAGGAGCGGGCCTGCAGCCACTCGAAGCGGGCGCGGGCATCACCTGGAAGCTCGGGCTGATCCCCGGAGAAGCGGCCCGGGATCCAGGACGCCCGCGCCACGGCTACCCGCGCGAGGAGCTCACGCGCTCTCCCCTCCATCGGCGCTCCGGCAGGGCCCCAGGCGAGCTGCCCCAGCGCCGTCGCAACCCTGCGGCGCTGATCGCTGGAGGAGCGCGGGTTGGACACGAGCGCCACGAGTCGCGCAGCGAGCGGCGCCACCACGGATGGCTCCGGATGGAGCTCGATGATCGCCGCGAGGGCCGCCGCGTCCCCTCGCCCGGCGCGCGCGGCCAGCGCGGAGGCCGGGCAGTCGGCGTTGCGGCCCCACGCGGCGCGCGCCGCCCTGCCTGCGATGGACGGGACCGAGGAGCGCTGCGCGACGCCGCAGAGCGCCTGGGAGACCTCGGGCGCAGCCGGCAGCTCCGTCAGCGCCTCGAGCGCAGCACGGTTCGGGCCCGCCGAGCCGCCCGCCGCGACGCGCGCGAGGGCCGGGGTCGCGGCGGGGTCGCCGAGCCGCCCGAGCGCGCTGGCGGCGGCCTGCGCGACGTCCAGGTCCGCCTTGAGGAGCTCGGTCTCGAGGAGCGGGCGAACCGACGTGTCCCCGGCCTCCCCGAGCGCGCGAAAGGCTGCGGCGACGACGCGCCGGTCCTCGCCGGGACGCGCGATCAGCTCGCGGAGCCGGGTCACGGCCTCCGTCCGGCCGCTGGCGCCCAGCTCCTCGGCTGCCCCGGCGCGCGCCTCGGGTGAGCCTGCCGCCAGCGCGGCGATGTTCCTGGCCCAGCGCCAGCGCGACTCGGCCTCCACTGCGTCCCGCAGCGAGATCCCCAACTCGGTGAGCGCCGCAGCGATGGCCGTGCGCCCCGCAGGTGAGGCCACGGCGTAGCCATCGACCAGCGCAGCCCGCGAGGCCACGAGGTCACCGAGGTGGGCGAGCCCCGTCGCGGCGGCGGTCGCCACGCCGGAGTCGACGTCGCCGAGCATCGCGCCGAGCGCCTCGGCGGCGTACGGTCCGCGGCGCTCGGCGAGCGCCTCGGCGGCGGCCTTGCGGACGAGCGCGCTCGGATCGCGCTGGGCGACGAGCAGGGCCGGGACTGGCCCGTCCCCCGGATCAGAGGCGAGCCGGCGGACCGCCGCGGCTCGCCGGACTGGCGAGGTGGAGTCCACGCTGCCCCTGCACGCCGAGAGCGCGGCGAGGAGCGCGAGGAGAGCTGCCGCGGGCGCAGAGCGTCCCTGCATCCTCACCCTCTTCCGCGCGGGCCGCGCCTGGGCCCGCCACCGCGCGCAGGGCTGCCGGGGCGTTCCTCGCGCCCTCCCGGAGGGCCCTTCCTCGGCGGCGAGCGGCCTGTGCGGTCGTCGTGGCGGCCGGCCGGGGCCTTCCTGGTTGGCTGCGCCCCAGCGGACCGTTCGCTCCGCCCGGACGAAGATCTCTGGGACGACGGCGAACGTCCGGTGCGGTCGTCCCTCCTGGCCGGGCCTCGCTGATCCGGCGAGCCTCCGGGGCGGTCTTCGCGGCCGGCCGGGGCCTTCTTCTTCACCGGCGCGCGGCTGAACCGGTTGTCGCGGCCATCCCGTAGCTTCCTCGGAGGCGTGCGCTTGGGAAGGACGTCCTGCCCGGCCTCGTCTCGCGGCGCAGACGCAGCAGCGCCGGGTCCCTCGTCCTGCTCGTCGGGCGCGGGTGGCCTGACGTAGGGCGCGGCGTCAGGGTCCGTGGACGGCGGGCCGTGGCCGTGTCGGCGCGCGGCTCGTGGGAGCTTCCCGAGCGGCCGCGCGGGGATCTCCTTGCCGGCGGCGACGAGGCCGACGAGCGCCTTCATCGCCTTCACCTCGTTCGGCGTGAGCGCGCGGAACTCTCCGGCGCGCAGCCCCTCCACCGTGACGCCGCCGAACTCGGGCCGGTAGAGCCGCTGGATCTGGAGCCCGACCGCCTCGCAGAGCCGCTTCACGAGGTGGAACCTCCCCTCCCCGACCACGATCCGTATCCACGTGTTCTTCTCGGTCTTCTCGTGGACGGCGACCTCCAGCGCCTTGGCCGGGCCGTCCTCGAGCCGGACGCCCGCCTTCATCCGATCCATGGCGGCCTCGCTCGGCTCGCCCCTGATCTTGGCGAGGTACGTGCGCGCGTGCCCGTAGCGCGGGTGCGCCAGCCGGTTCGCCAGCTCGCCGTCGTCGGTGAAGAGGATCGCCCCCTCGGCGTCGTAGTCGAGCCTGCCGACGGCGAAGACGCGCTCGTGGATGCCGCGGAGGTAGTCGATGGCCTTCGGGCGCCCCTGCGGATCCGACGCGGTCGTGACGCAGCCCGAGGGCTTGTAGAGCAGGTAATAGGCGCGCGTGTCGTTGCGGAGGACCGGCTTGCCGTCGACCACGACGAGGTCGGTCTCCGGATCGATCTTGCTCCCCAGCTCGCGGACGATCTTGCCGTTCACCACCACGCGCCCAGCGACGATCAGCTCCTCCGCCCGGCGGCGCGACGTCACGCCTGCTGCGGCGAGGTACTTCTGCAGCCGTTCGAGAGTCACCATGGTCACCCCACCGTCCCATCGTCCGGCTCGACTGGCGTCCGCGCGCTCTCCAGCGCCGCGGACGCCGCCCGCCCCTTCTCCTCCGCCAGCTCCATCGCCTTCTCCAGCTCGTCCAGCGCCGCGTCGCTCTGCGCGCGGGAGGCCTCCAGCGCCGCCTGCAGCGCCGGATCGGAGAGCTCCTCGACCAACCCCTGGACGTTGGGCGGAGGCGCAGTCTCCTTCTCCACGATGTCCCTGTTCTCCCGGGACAGCTCGTGGAACTCGCGCAGCGTCGGGAGCGAGGCGAGATCCTTCAAGGCGAAGAACTCGAGGAACTCGCGGCTGGTCCCGTAGAGGATCGGACGGCCTGGCTCCTCCTTCTTGCCCAGGATCTTGATGAGCTTCCGCTCGAGCAGGGCCTTCACGACGGCGCCGCAGTCGACCGCCCGGATCTCCTCGATCTCGGGGCGCGTCACGGGCTGCCGGTAGGCGATGATCGCCAGGGTCTCGAGCGCCGCGCGGGTGAGCCGCTGGGGCTTGATCCGCAGGAACCGGCGGGCAGAGTCCGAGTTGAGCGGCGACGTCCGGAGCTGCCAGCCGCCTGCGACCTCGTGCAGGACGATGCCGCAGATCCCCTCCCGGTAGTGGCCGGAGAGCTGGTCGAGCGCCTTGGCGAGCCGCTCCTCGTCGACGCCGGTGGCCTGCCGGATCTCCAGCACGGAGAGCGGCCGCTCGGCGACGAACAGGAGCGTCTCGACGATCGTCCGGACCCGCTCCGGCGAGAGGCGGCGGGCGGAGGCCTGCAGCTTCTCGAAGGGCTCCTCCTTCTCGTCGGCGACGTCGATCTGGGCGGTCTCGACCTCGTCCAGGTCGGGGTCCCCCTTCGCCTCCTCCGCCTGCTGCAGCGTGCGGAGCTCGTCCTCGGAGACCCCTGGCGCCGCGCCCGGCTGCGGCTCGGCCCCGGGCTCCATCGGCTTGTCGCTCATCGGTATTCCTCCGTGTCGCCGGGCGGGACGTCGTCGCCGAGCGTGTCGCGCGCCTCGACGATGATCTCGCCGCCCGGGCCGGCCTCGTCGACGGATGCCTGGTAGATGCGGATGAGCTTGAGCTTGGTCATCTCGAGGATCGCGAGGAAGGTGGCGATGACGTCCGCCCGGGTGTTGCGCCGCTCGGAGGGGCCGGCCAGCAGCTCATCGAAGGTGGCGCGTCGCTGGAGCCTGAGCACCTCGGCGACGCGGCTGATGGCGTCGTTGATCGTGAGCCTGTCGGTCAGGACCTCGTGCGCCTTCTCCGGGGCCGCGTTCGCGAGCGCCCGATCGAGCGCCTCGATCAGCTTGAAGACCGAGACGTCGGCCAGCCCCTCCGGGCCGTCCGCCGACGAGAGCCGCTCCGGCCGGACGCGCCGGACGAAGACCGTCCGGTCGAGGATGTCGCGATCGCCCAGCTCCTCCGCGGCCGCCTTGTACTTCTGGTACTCGAGGAGCCGCCGGACCAGCTCGGCCCGTGGATCGACCCCCTGATCCTCCGGCGAGGGCGCGTCCTCCGCCACCTCGGTGCGCGGCAGCAGCAGCCGCGACTTCATCAACATCAGCTGGGCCGCCATCGACAGGAACTCGCCCGCGACGTCGATGTCCAGGTCCTGGAGCGCCTGCAGCGTCTCGAGGTAGCTCTCGGTGATCCGGGCGATCGGGATGTCGAAGATCTCGACCTGGTGTTCCTTCACCAGGTGGAGCAGGAGGTCGAGCGGCCCCTCGAACGGCGGCTCCCCGGCGCGGAAGGGCGGCAGCGCGACGCGGAAAGGCGCTGGCTGCTCCCGGGGCTCCGGGCCAGCGCCATCGGCCTCGCGGGCCGTCTCGTCACCTCGCTCGACCATCCACCAGCCGGTCCGGGTGCGGCTACAGCTTCATCGCCGCGCGGACTTGTTCCATGGTCCGCTGCGCGGCCTCGCGGGCCTTGGAGTTACCGAGCTGCACCAGCTCCTCGACGTCCTGCGGCCTGGCGAGCAGCCGCTCGCGCCGCTCGCGCATCATCTCCTGCTCCGGGAGGAGCCGCTCGAGCAGCTTCTTCTTGCAGTCGACGCAGCCGATCCCGGCGGTGCGGCAGTTGGTGTCGACCCAGCCGACGGTCTCCGGGGTGCTGTAGATCTTGTGCAGGTAGAAGATGCCGCAGACCTCCGGGTTACCCGGGTCCTGGCGCCGCTTGCGCGCGGGATCCGTCACCGCCCCCATGATCTTCTTCGTCGTGGAGTCGGACGGCTCGCCGAGGTCGATCGAGTTGCCGTAGCTCTTCGACATCTTGCGGCCGTCGATCCCGACGACCTTCGCCGCCTCGGTGAGCATCGGCTGCGGCTCGGGGAAGACGGGGCCGTAGTGGAAGTTGAACTTGCGCGCGATCTCGCGGCTGAGCTCCAGGTGCGCGAGCTGGTCCGCGCCGACCGGCACCCTCGTCGCCTTGTACAGGATGATGTCCGCGGTCATCAGGACCGGGTAGCCGAGGAAGCCGTACAGCGCGAGGTCGCGATCCGTGATGTTCTCGCGCATCTCCTTGTACGACGGGCAGCGCTCCAGCCAGCCGAGCGGCGTGATCATGCCGAGCAGGAGGTAGAGCTCGGCGTGCTCCTTGATCTGGCTCTGGACGAAGAGCGTCGACCGCTGCGGGTCGATCCCCGCGGCGATGAAGTCGACGAACATCTCGCGCTCCATCTGCTTCAGCGTGTCGGTCTGCTGGTAGTTCGTCGTCAGCGCGTGCCAGTCGGCGCTGAAGAAGAAGCAGTCGTTCTCCTCCTGCAGCTTCACCCAGTTCGCGAGCGCGCCGTGGAGGTGACCGAGGTGCAGCCGCCCCGTGGGGCGCATTCCAGAGACGACGATCGGGCGGGAGGAGTTCGTCATGGCGTGGAGGCGCTCAGACGATGGCGTTCAGGAGCCGCTCGAGGAGGCCGACGACTGCGTTGACCGGGCCGCGGATGAGCGGCCACCGAACAGCAGGATGACGATCAGGAGGATCGGGGCGAAGCGCTCGACCGCCTGCCAGCCGTGCGCAGCCGTGTCGGCAGGAGCCACGCGACTGACGCGGCTGCCGTCGAGCGGCGGGATGCGGGATGAGGTTGAAGAGCGCGAGGACGACGTTCAGCAGGACGACGTCGATGAGGAGCTTCCTGCGATCGTCGTGCCCGCGGTGCGTGCGCGGACCAGGAGCCCGAGGAGGAGCGTCGCGACGATGGCCAGCGCGAGTTGGAGATCGGGCCGGCGCTCGCGGTGAGCGCCATGCCCTCGGCCCATGGACACGTCGCGCCGGAAGCGGCGAGGGATCGACCGGGACCGGGCGCGCCCAGCCGAACGCCGGGACGTTGGAAGGACGAGGATCAGCGGGAGGATGACCGTGCCGAACGGATCGATGTGGGCGATCGGGTTGAGCGTGAGCCTCCCCATTCGCGCGGCGGTGTCGTCGCCGAGTCGGCTCGCAGTCCACGCGTGTGCAAACTCGTGGACCGAAAGCGACAAGATCACAGGGATGAGGCCGATCACCGCCCCCACCAGGTCCATGCCGTTCACGAAAACCCCTTTGGAAAGGATGCCTTGTAGCAGCGCGGCCCCGTGGGGTCAACGCGCGGCGTCGGCGGGTGCGACCCGCCGGATCCCTCTGGAACCACGGCGACTTTTCGAGGTCAGGCGCGGGGGTGAAAGCGCTCGTGGAGCCTGCGGACGTGCGTCCTGTCGACGTGTGTGTAGACCTGCGTCGTGGAGATGTCGGCGTGGCCGAGCATCGCCTGGACGGCGCGGAGGTCCGCTCCCCCCTCCAACAGGTGGGTCGCGAAGCTGTGGCGGAGCTTGTGCGGCGAGATCCGGCGGCCGATCCCCGCCGCCCGGGCGTGACGCCCGAGGAGCTTCGCGAACCCCTGTCGCGTCAGCCGGGCCCCGCGGGGGGTGACGAAGAGCTCCCTGCAGCGCCGCCCCTTGAGCAGTCGCTCCCGCGAGGCTGCGAGGTACCCCTTGACCGCCTCCGCGGCGGGAGCGCCGATCGGGACCATCCGCTCCTTGCTCCCCTTGCCGCGGGCGAGGAGGACGCGCCCCTCGAGGTCGATGTCGTTGAGCCGCAGCCCTACCAGCTCGGAGACGCGCAGGCCGGTGGCGTAGAGGAGCTCGACCATCGCCCGGTCGCGCGCGCCGGCCGGGGTGCGCGGGTCTATCGCGGCGAGGAGCCCCTCCACCTCGGCCCGCGAGAGCGGCGCTGGCAGCTTCCTGCCAGGGCGGGGCGAGCCGATCTCGTCCGTCGGATCGGCGGAGGCGATCCGCTCGCGCAGCAGCAGCTTGTGGAGCTGCCGGATCGCCGAGAGAGCGCGCGCCTGGGAGCGGGAGGAGATCCCCTGCCGCAGGAGCTCGCCGAGGTGCGCCTGGATCTCGGGGCGCCCCACCCGATCCCAGCGGTCGATCCCCATCGCCGCCAGCTGCTCCAGGTAGCGCCGAAGGTCGTGGCCGTAGGCCTCGACGCTGTTGTCGGCGAGCCCCTTCTCGACCCGGATGTGGGCGAGGAAGAGGTCGAGGGCTGGTTCGAGCGGTGACATCGGCCCGACGATATCGCCGGGCGCCGGGGCGTCCAGTTTCGTGGGCGCGATCAGGCGAGCAGGTCGCCGACGTCGCCCTTGCCGACGCGGATCACGACGGGCTCGGGCCCCGAGAGGTCGACGACCGACGAGCCCTCGTTCGGCTTGTAGCCGCCGTCGAGCACCAGGTCGAGCCCGTGCCCGAGCCGATCCTTGATGTCCTTGGCGTCGATCAGGATCTCCCCCTCCGGCGTGGCCGCCGAGGTGGAGACGATGGGGTGGCCGAGCTTCCGGACGATCTCCAGCGCGATCGGATCGTCCGGGACGCGAATGCCGACCGTCTTCTGCCGCCGGAGCATGAGGTCCGGCACGACCCGTGTCGCGGGGAGGATGAACGTGTAGGGCCCGGGGACCTTGCGGCGAAGGACGCGGTAGGCGGCGTTGTCGACCATCGCGTACTGCGCGACCTCGGCCAGGTCCTGGCAGATGAACGACAGCTCGTGATCACGTGGCAGCCGCTTGAGCTGGTAGATCCGCTCGATGGCGCGCTTGTCGAAGAGATCGCAGCCGATGCCGTAGTAGGTGTCCGTCGGAAAGGCCACCAGGCCGCCCGAGGCGAGCAGCTGGACCGCGCGCTCGATGGTGCGAGGCTGCGGGTGCCGGGGGTCGATCTCCAGGATCGGGGCGAGCGACATGGTGACCGGCTACTTAGCAGCTTTCCTAGGGGACCCCAAGGGCTTGCGTTGTGAGGATCCTCTCGACCTCGGCCACCAGCGCGCGCATGTCGAACGGCTTCCGGAAGAAGGCGGTGAACCCGGCGCCCGCGGCCGACTCGGGCCGCTTCCCGCTGCACGCGACGGCCGCCACGTCTCTTCCCAGGAGCCTGATCCGGCGGAGCAGCTCGGGGCCGTCGACGTCGGGCAGCTCGAGGTCCAGGATGACGAGCGCCGGCTCCGCCTCGGCGCAGCTCGCCAGCGCCTCGTCTCCCGAGTGGGCGACGACGACGTCGTAGCCGCCGACCGCGGACAGGAAGGTCCGGATGATCTGGGCGAGCATCGGCTCGTCCTCGACGACCAGGATCCGCCGCCGCAGCGCATCGGCAGCGCGCTCCGCGTCGGCGATCAGGTCCGCCGGACCGCGCGGGGGCCGGTCCTGGAGGGACGCAGAAGAGCCGACCCGGAGCTGCGGGAAGGCGGCCGCGAGCCGCCGCGCCACGTCGCGAGCAGCGGCCGGCCCGAAGCCAGGGAGGACGATGGCCACCCGGTCGCTGGAGAGGAGCCCCGCGGCGCCTCCGGCTGGCAGCGCGTCCATCGATGCCGCGGCGAGCCGCACGGCCTCGTCGCCTCCGCCGGCGTCCCGTATGGTGACGACGCCGACCGGGCTGGCGCTCGCGGCGCCAGCCTCCAGCGCGCGCTCGAGCGCAGCCAGCAGCGCCTCCTCGCTGGCGAGCGGGAGGCTCAGGCGATGACCTCGCGGAGGACGGCGACGAGCCCGCGGAAGTCCAGGGGCTTCTTGAGGTACGAGACGAAGCCGGCCTCCCGCGCGCGCGCCTCCACCTCTGTCCCCCGCAAGGAGGTGCAGGCCACCACGGGGAGTGAGCGCGCCTCCGGCCGCTTCCGGAGGAGCGACATGACCTCGAACCCGTCCAGCCCGGGCATCATCAGGTCGAGCACGATCACGTGAGGCTGGAAGTGGGCGACGAGGTAGCCAGCCAGGAAGCCGTGACGGGCGGTCTGGACCTCGTAGCCGTTCGCCTCCAGGACCTCGCGGATGATGTCGAGGAGGTTCTCGTCGTCGTCGATGAAGAGGACGCGCGGCCGCTTCGACGCGGCGTCGCGAGCGGACGGCGAATTGGCCGGGACGGGGAGCGGGCGTATCCCGCGCTCCTTAAGGAACCCCTGGAGATCTTCCTCTGCGACCCTGCTGTGCCCCCCGGGCGTCCTGAAGGCCTTGAGGTGGCCGTCCCGGATCCAGTTGGAGACCGTCCGCGCAGAGACGCCAACGAGCTCCGCTACCTCTGCGCTCGTCAGGAAGCGGCCAGGGCGACCGATCTCTTCGCGGTTTTCCGACATTGCTGGTATTTCCGGTTACCGGAGCGAGCGTTTACCAACCGTCCGCTAGCCTGTCAATGTAGGCCGATAGCGCCACTAAACCACCGTGAATGTCGATGGTTGATGCAAGACGCCGACCTCGGCGCGAGTCAGTTGCTGCGCGCCAGCGCCTGCTGAATCGCCTCGACCACCCTCCCCGCGGCCTCCCCTTCGAGCCGCTGCCCGTCCTTGGTCCGGACATAGAAGGCATCGAGCGCCCGGTGTCCTTCGGTCGAGATCCGGGCAAGGTCGACGGTTAGCCCCAGATCGAAGAGCGTCTTCGCCAATGTATGCAGCAATCCCACCCGGTCGGCCGTGAAGACGTCGATGACGGAGTGCGTTCGGGCGCTCACGTTGTCGATGACGACCTTGGTGTTGAGGGCAGGGAGCGGCTTCGCCGGCAGGGCCGAGGCCCTGAGGCGGCGCCCCATCAACTCGGCGAGAGCCTCCTCACCGGTGAGGACCCTGCGCAGGTCGGCGCGGGCGGCCTTCCACCGGTCCCGATCGACGGCCCCTCCTTCGGGCCCCCGGACGTCGAAGACGTCGAGCGCGCGCCCCTGGAGCCAGTCGAGCGCAGGGTCCCGCGCAGTGGAGAAGACCTCGGCGCGCTGGATGTCTATCCGATGTGAAGCCAGGACTCCCGCGATGGTGGCGAGCAGCCCGGGCCTGTCTGGAGCCGTGAGCGTCAGCTCGCAGCGGCCGAGCACGGGCCGGCACCGGAGGTACGTCGCCACCGCTCCTGCCCGTCCTCGTCGGAGCATCCGGAGGTGAACCGGCGCCCGGTCCGGTGCCTCCGTGAGGAAGTACCGGGCTGGCATGGCCGCGACGAACCGGTCGATGTCGGCGGCGGCGGCCCGTCCGCGGAGCTCTGCCGCTGCCTCTGCGCGCCCTGCCGCCTCCGCCATCCCCGGCTCCGGGCGGCGCTCGCCGCCAGCGAGGACCGCGCGGGTCTTCTGGTACAGCTCGCGCAGCAGCCGGGCCTTCCACTCGTTCCACGTCCCAGGGCCCACGGTCGAGATGTCGGCGTAGGTGAGGAGGTAGAGCTTCTCCAGGCGATCGACCGTCCCGACCTCCTCGGCGAAGGCATGGATCAGGTCGGGGTCCGACAGGTCGCGCCGCTGGGCGATGGCCGCCATGCGCAGGTGCTTCATCACGAGCCACTCGATGTCGGCGGCGTCTGCCGCGTCGAGCCCCAGCCGGACGCTGGCCGGCCCCGCCAACTCTGCGCCGCGGACCGAGTGTTCCTTGCCGCTCCCCTTCCCGACGTCGTGGAAGAGCGTGCCTATGTAGAGCGGCAGGGGGCGCTCCATCCGCTGCATGATCCCGGTGACCAGTTCCTCCTTCACGTCCCCGCAGCGGAGCGCGAAGAGGCGGCGGACGGCGTTGAGCGTGTGAACGTCGACCGTGTACACGTGGTAGACGTCGATCTGCCGCCGCGCCGTGATGGCCGCGAACTCCGGCACCAGCCGCTGCAGCACGCCCAGGTCGTGCATCCGGGTGAGGAACCTGCCGCGCGTCCCCGGTCGGTTGAAGCAGGCGAGCAGCTCCTGGCTCACCTCCGGATCCTCGGCAGCCGTCGGGGGGAGCTCGACGGCGACGTGGGCCGCGAGGTCGCGTGCGTACGGGTAGAGGTCGAGCGCCTCGCGGTCGGCCGTGGCGAAGAGCCGGACGAGCGCGCCAGGGGACCGCTGTAGGACGTCGGACCCGGTGACCGTCAGCCTGCCGCGGAAGACCTTGAACTCGCCCCCCTCCAGCGTCCGCTCACCTTCGCGCGAAGGCTTCCCGCGCAGCATCACGACCGTCCGCTCGGCGCCGATGGCGGCAGCCGGTGGGGGCACGGTCCTCCAGCCGGTGGCGTCCTGGGGCTCCAGGCAGCGGTCGACGATGGCGTCGACCCCGACGAGGACGGTCTTGGCCGCCACGTAGTAGTGGCGCATGAACTGCTCGACCCCGCTCCCCGCCTCCCCGTCCACGTACCCCATCCCCTCGGCGACGAGCGGCTGGAGGTCGAAGGTGAGCTGATCGGTCTTCCGGCGCGCGAGGTAGTGCATCTCGTTCCGGATCCGCCAGATGAAGTCGCGCGCGCGCCGCATCTCACGGACCTCGCGGTCTGGGAGGACCGCCCTGGTCAGCAGGTCCGTGATCCCACCGACCTTGAACCTGACGCGCGCCAGCCAGAGGGCCGACTGGAGGTCGCGCAGCCCGCCCTCGGACTGCTTGATGTTCGGCTCGAGCAGGTAGAGGGAGTCGCCGAACCGCTCGCGGCGGTCACGGATCTCGGCCAGCTTGTCGTGGATGAAGCGGTCGACCTTCGCCTCAGACAACCCGTGGAGCTGCTCCCGCTCCAGCTGCCGATAGAGCTCCGCGTCTCCCGCCATGAAGCGCAGGTCCAGCAGCGCCGTGCGCGCCGGGTGGTCCTCCTCGGCGAGCGCGTCGCAGGCGGCGAGGTCCCTGACGCCGTACCCGACCTCGAGCTTGAGGTCCCAGAGCGCATAGACGAGCTTCTCGCTCGCCGTCCGCACGTACGGGCTCGGGTCGCCGGCGCCGTGGAGGACGAGGATGTCGAGATCCGACCAGGGGGCGAGCTCCTTGCGCCCATACCCGCCCAGCGCGACCAGCGAGACGGGCGTCGGCTTGCAGCCCAGCCCGGCCGCGTGGGCGAGCGCGCGCTCCCAGACCACCAGGACGATGCGGTCCATCGCGAAGCTCTGGAGCCTGACCACGGCGTGGCCGCTCGCCCCGGAGCGGTGGAACTCCTCCACGACCTTGCGCTGGGCGGCGAAGTCCGCCTTCACGTCTCCGGTGAGCGGCGCCAGCAGCTGGATCTGCTCGTCGCGCCTGAAGGGAACGAAGTCGGGGAGGACGGTCGCGGTCACGGGTTCGCTCATGCTCACCCGAGTATAGCGGCGGCAGGGCTCAGCGGGCTGCGGCGACGCGCTCGTCCGACCTGGCGAAGCCCCGCACGGCCCGCGTGACGGCGCTGGCCACCTCGGCGCGGTAGGCCGGCGACGCGAGCCGCTTCTCCTCCGCGGCGTTCGAGATGAAGCCCGTCTCCACCAGGACCGCCGGCATCCGGGCGCCGAGCAGCACGTAGAAGAGCGCGCTCTTGACCCCGAGGTCCCTGACGTCTCCGAAGCGGCTCCGCACCGACCGGCAGAGCTCCCGCTGGACGAGGTCGGCGAGCTGCCTGGACGATCCTGCGCTCGCCACCGCGTCCAGGTCGGAGCGGATCCGCTGGAGGACGTCGTCCGAGTCCTCTCCGTCCGGCGCGGCGCCGTTCTCCCGGGCCGCCAGCCGCGCGGCGTAGCGGTCGTCCGTGACGTTGAGGAAGTACGTCTCGATGCCGCTCCGGTTGCGCCTGGGGTGGGCGTTCGCGTGGATCGAGACGAAGAGGTCGCCGCGAGAGGTGTTGGCGAGCGCCGTCCGCTCCTCGAGCTGGAGGAACCTGTCGGCGTCCCGCGTCAGGACCACGTCGAAGCCGTCTGCCTTCAGGAGCCTGGCGACCTTTCGCGCGATGTCGAGCGTGACGTCCTTCTCGCGCAGCCCCCGCCTCCCTATGGCGCCGGGGTCGTGTCCGCCATGACCGGCGTCGACGACGATGCGGCGGACCGTGCGCGGCTGCTGCTCCTCCTCCTCGCGCGCCGAGGCGCCGGCGGCTGGGGCCTTGCGCTCCGGCGGCTCGACCGGGGACGGCTCCGCCGGACGCGTCGAGCCGTCGGCGACCGGCGTGGGGGCCGGGTGCGTGCCGACGTCCACGACGAGTCGCGGCGGGTCGTCCAGGGCGAAGACCTCCGAGGCGTCGCTGCCGGCGAGGTCGAGCACGACGCGGACCGTGTCGCCGGCGTTCTGCGCCGCGCGCACCCGGTCGATCTGCGCGCCCGCCATGGAGCGGGTGAGCGCCTTGCCGGCGAGCGTCGCCGGCCTGAAGTCGAAGGCGAGGCGCCGAGGCTGGCCGCCCTCGGGCGGCAGCTCCAGCTTCTGCCAGCCTACCCAGTGCGAGAGGTAGACCGCGACGCGAGAGTAGTCGCCGCTCGCCCAGGAGCGGACCTCGGTGACCTGCGCCGGTCCCTGCTGCCGGTCCTCGCCGAGCTTCAGCGTGGGTGTCTCGGCCGGCGACTCGAGATCCGCGAGCGCCGCGGTGAGCGTCGGATCGGGCGGCGAGTCCTCGTCCTCCTCGACCTCATCCCGCTCCTCGCGGGCTGGTTCCCTCCCGGGGGAGAGCCGTGGATGACTCACGCCCCTGCGGCCGGGATGCGAGCGGCGCGCGACCTCTACAGTGTCGTCGCCCGCCTCCTCCCGGATCGCCGCGGCGAGCAGCCTGCCCTCCGAGGAGCCGAGCTGCGCGGCGCGGTTGGCGAGGGTGAGCGCCTTGTCGCGGTCGCTCTCGTTCGCAGACCAGCGGTACAGGGCGTAGCGGGCCTGCCCTGCCTCCAGCCACGCGGCAGCCTTGTCCTTGCCGCGCGCGGCCGAGAGCAGGCCATTGATGGCGCGATCCCAGTTGTGGCGGTAACGGCGCCGCTCGCGGTCGCGCATGAGCGACTTCATGGCTTCGCTCGCCCTGGCGAGCCCAGGCCCACGCTCCCCCTTTGCCTCGGACGGTGGCGGGCCTCTTCGGCCGGGACGCGAACGGCGCTCGCCCTCACCAGCGTCGTCGCCAGAGCCCGGATCGGATCGCGGCCGCGAGCTGCCTGCCTTCCGCGGAGCCGAGCTGAACGGCGCGGTTGGCGAGGATGAGCGCCTTCTCACGGTCGCTCTCGTTTGCGGACCAGCGGTACAGTGCCCAGCGAGCCCGCCCCGCCTCCAGCCACGCGGCGGCCTTGCTCTCGCCGCGCGCTGCCGAGAGCAGGCCATTGATGGCCCTCTCCCAGTTCTGGCGGTAGTTGCGCCGCTCGGGGTCGCGCATCACCGCCTTCATGGCCTCGGTCGCCTCGGCGAGGCTCGGGGTCCTGGCGCCTTTCGCCACGGGTTGCGGCTGGTTGCGGCGAGCAGCGGCCCGCCCGGCCGCGGCGGAGGGAACCGCTGGGAGGGCGAGCGCAAGGCTCGCGACGAGGACGGCGATCCGGCCCATGGACCCCAATCTCCCGCCCTTCGATATCGGCGTCCATTTTTCGCACGCTCGGGGCCTGCCAGTGTCGAGGCAGTGCTCGACAGGGCGTGCGCTTGGGTAAACGTCAGCTACATTGCGTAGTTACGGTCACTTACCGAATGCCTGAGCGCCTGCGACATTTTGTTACAGGGGGATGTGAATAGCGGCTAGACTGCGCCGTCCAACACCCGGGCGGGCTCATCCGCCCCCGAATACCAGGAGCATGCACGTGACCAAGCTGATCACCGCCATCTTCGCCGCCCTCATCGTCACCGTCGCGTCGGCCGCCACGCCGCCGGAGACCGTCACCTTCGAGGCCAAGTCCGGCAAGGTGACGTTCGCGCACAAGGCCCACGCCACGAAGGGCTGCAAGACCTGCCACACTGCGGCCCCCGGCAAGATCGCGGGCTTCAACAAGGACAAGGCGCACGAGCTCTGCAAGGGCTGCCACACGAAGGAGGCCAAGGGGCCTACGAAGTGCGACGGCTGCCACAAGAAGTAGGCTGCCGACTTCGACCCGCGTGAAGCGCGGCTGATGAAGGAAGAGGGGCCGGGCGACCGGCCCCTCTTTCTGTGGAGCGAGCGTCACGTCTGGGTGCGGCATCGTGCCGCGTGGCGTCTCTCCACAAAGGAGGTAGCGTCACGCGCTTACACGGCCGGGAATTGACCCGCCCAGATACCGGAGGTTCACAGAAATGAAGGTTCTTCTCTCGATGGCGGCTGCCGCCATGATGCTCGTCGGAACTGCCGATCGCCGCCGACGCCCCCGCGAAGCCGTCGTCCTCCAGGCCAAGAGCGGCGCGGTCACCTTCAATCACTCGTCGGCCACAAGGGCGCTGAAGTGCGAGACCTGCCACGCCGACGCCAAGGGCGGCAAGATCGCCGGCCTCGACAAGGACAAGGGGCACAAGATGTGCCACGAGTGCCACAAGAAGGAAGGCAAGGGCCCGCAGAAGTGCGCCGAGTGCCACAAGAAGTAGGCACGCGCCGCGCGGCCTGAACGCCCGCGTGACACGAAGAGGGACCGGTCGCCGGTCCCTTTCTTATTGAGCGCGCAGCGCAGCAGGCTTCTCTCCTCTCCCCGGTCCCGCCGAGGTTGAGGGCCGGGGTGAGGGGCGCCCTACTCGACCAGCTTCTTCCAGCCGGCCACCAGGTTGAGCGCGTCGAGCGGGCGGAGCGCGTCGACGTCGAGCGCCTCCAGCTCCTCGCGAAGGCGCGCCGCCGTGGGATCGCCCCCGGCGCCGAAGAGCCCGAGCTGGTTCTCGGCGGGCGGCGCCGGACGGCGCGGCCGCCTTCCCGCGCGAGCGTCGCGTGGCCCCCGTCGTCGACCTCGAGCGACTCCAGGTTCTTCAGGATCTCCCTGGCGCGCAGCAGGATCTCGGCGGGAAGCCCCGCCAGCTTCGCGACCTCGATGCCGTAGGAGCGCGACGCTCCCCCTTGCACGAGCTTGCGGAGGAAGACGATCCGATCGCCGACCTCCTTCACCGCCACGGTGAGGTTTCGGACGTCGGGGCGCTCGCGGGCGAGGTCCTGCAGCTCGTGGTAGTGGGTCGCGAAGAGGGTCCTGCACCCGACCTTGTCGTGGAGGTGCTCCGCGACTGCCCACGCGATCGAGAGCCCGTCGAAGGTCGAGGTGCCGCGTCCGATCTCGTCGAGGACGACCAGCGAGCGGCGCGTGGCGTTGTGGAGGATGGCCGCGGTCTCGGTCATCTCGACCATGAACGTGGAGCGGCCGCGCGCGAGGTCGTCCGAGGCGCCGACGCGGGTGAAGATCCGGTCGACCAGCCCGACCCGTGCCCGCCGCGCCGGGACGAAGCTCCCCATCTGCGCGAGCAGCACGATCAGGGCCGCCTGCCGCATGACCGTCGACTTCCCGGCCATGTTGGGGCCGGTGATGACGAGCAGCGCGCCGTGCGAGGCGGCCTCCCCTGCCCCCCGCGAGGCCACCCGCAGGTCGTTCGGGACGAACCCTCCGGAGTCGGCGGGGAGCAGCGCCTCGACCACCGCGTGGCGCCCCTCGTCGATCTCGAGGACCTCGGAGTCCTCCACGTCGGGGCGGGTGAAGCCCCGCTCCGCTGCGACGCGCGCGAGCGAGAGGAGCGCGTCGGCACGCGAGAGCGCCTCGGCCGCGCCGCGGATGCGGGGGGCCGCCTCGACGACCGCCTGCCGCAGCTCCTCGAAGATCCGCTCCTCGATGGCGAAGCGGCGCTCCTCCGCGGTGAGGACCTTCTCCTCGAACTCCTTGAGCTCGGGGGTCACGAACCGCTCGCCGCCCACCGTCGTCTGGCGCCGCTCGTAGCCCTCCGGGACGAGGTGCAGGTTGGGCTTCGTGACCTCGATGTAGTAGCCGAAGACCTTGTTGAACCGCACCTTGAGCGAGCCGATCCCGGTCCGCTCCCGCTCCCTGACCTCGAGCCTGGCGATCCAGCCCTTCCCGTCCTCGGAGATGGCGACGATCTCGTCCAGCTCGGCCGAGAAGCCCCTACGGATCAGCCCGCCGTCCCGAAGCCCCGCCGGCGGCTCGTCGGCCACGGCCCGGTCGAGCAGCGCCGCCAGCTCCTCGAGCCCGCGGAGCCCCGCGCCGGCGACGCGAAGCAGCGTCGAGGCGCTCCCCTCCAGCAGGTCCGCGAGCGCCGGGAGGGCGAGCAGCCCGCCCGCGAGGGCCCTCAGATCCCGCCCGTTCCCCTGCCCGAGCGCCAGCCTGGAGAGGAGCCGCTCCACGTCGGCCACGGGGCGGAGCCCGTCCAGCAGCTCCTCGCGCCGCACGGAGGAGCCGGCCAGCTCCTCGACCGCGTCGAGCCGGTCGCGGATCCCGTCGAGGTCCAGGAGCGGGTAGCGGAGCCACTCGGCGAGCCGGCGCGCCCCCGGCGCGGTCACGGTCCGGTCGAGCAGCGCGAGGAGCGTCCCCTTGCGCTTCTCTCCCCGCAGCGTCCGCTCCAGCTCCAGGTTCGCGCGGGTGCTCTCGTCGAGCAGGAGGACACGGTCGGTCTGGAGCCGCGCGATCCGGTCGACGTGGCGCGCGCTGGAGCGCTGCGTCTCGGTGAGGTACGCGAGCGCGGCGGCGGCGGCCGAGAGCCCCGCCGGCAGTCCGTCGACCCCGAACCCGTCGAGCCCCTGGACGGCGAGGTGGCGGCGCAGCTTCTCCGGCGCTCGCGCGAAGTCGTCGTCGTCGCGCAGCGCGGCCGGCGCGCCGATCTCCCTGGCCATGGCCTCCACCCGGGACGGCTCGGCGCTGCGGGGGAAGATCAGCTCACGGACCCCGGCTCGGCGAAGCTCGTCCACCGCGCGCGCGTCGTCCGGCACCTCGCCGCAGAGCAGCTGGCCGGTCGAGGCGTCCAGGAGGGCAAGGCCGATCGCTCCCGCCGCCGGCGCGACGGCGCCCAGGTAGCTCGACTCGCGCGGCTCCAGCACCTGGTCGTCGAAGACCATCCCCGGCGTGACCACGCGGGTCACCTCGCGCCTGACGATGGCCGACTTCCCCGGCTCCTCCACCTGGTCGCAGATGGCGACCTTGAACCCCTTCGCGAGCAGGCGGGCGACGTAGCCACGCGCGGCGTGGTGGGGGACGCCGCACATCGGCACCCGGTCGTCCCCCTTCGCGCGGGAGGTGAGGGTGATCTGGAGCGCCTCCGAGGCGGTGACGGCGTCCTCGAAGAACATCTCGTAGAAGTCGCCGAGCCGGAAGAAGAGGATGGCGTCCGGGTACCTCGCCTTGGTCTCGAGGTACTGGCGCATCATCGGCGTCGTGGCTGGGGCGATATCGGGCATGCGCGCTGGGTGTCTTATCGCATCCACCCCCGGAACGGCGCTAGCATCGGCGCCACTGCATGTTCCGAGAGGCTTTCCAGGACCTGAACCGGCTGCGCCAGATCGCGGCCGCCCTCGCTCGCCACGGGTTCGGCGCGTACCTCGAGCGCTCGCGGCTCGGCGAGCTCCTCGGACGCGACGCGGTGCCGGCGGAGGCGGGCGGCATGCCGGCGCCCGACCGGAAGACCGCCGCCCGCTTCCGCCAGATGCTCGCTGAGCTGGGCACGACCTTCATCAAGCTGGGGCAGCTCCTCTCGACCCGTCCGGACTTCCTCCCCTCCCACTGGATCGACGAGCTGGAGCACCTGCAGGACGCCTGCCCGCCGGTCGACATCGGCGAGATCCGCGACGAGATCGAGCGGGGGCTCGGCAAGCCGGTCGAGACGCTCTTCGCCGAGCTCGATCCCAGGCCGCTCGCCAGCGCCTCGATCGCCCAGGTGCACCTCGCCAGGACCCACGCCGGCGAGCGCGTCGTGGTGAAGGTGCAGCGCCCGCACATCAGGGACCGGATCGAGTCCGACCTCACGCTCCTCTACTACCTGGCGCGCGCGGTCGGGGCCGTCGTCGAGGAGACGGGCGTCTACACCCCGACCGACATCATCGAGGAGTTCGACAGGACGATCCACGAGGAGCTCGACTTCTCCAACGAGGCCCGGAACGCCAAGGAGATGGCCGTGGCCGCCGGGAAGCGGACGGTGCCGATCATCCCCCGCGTCTTCGACGAGCTCTCCTCGAGCACCGTGCTGACGCTCGAGTACATCGAGGGGACGAAGCTCGGCGACGTCACGGCCGCCGGCGGCTTCGACCTCGACCGCGTCTCACGCAACATCATCGAGGCCGCCTTCCGCCAGCTCTTCGAGGACGGCCTCTTCCACGGCGATCCCCACCCCGGGAACGTCCTCGTCCTCCCCGGTAACGGGATCGCGCTCCTCGACTTCGGCCTGGTCGGGCGGCTCACCCGCGTCCAGCAGGACGCGCTCGTCACGCTCATCATCGGCGTCGCGCTGCGCGACTCCGAGTCGATCGCCCGCCTGCTCAACCGGATCGGCACCGTCGAGCTGCGGCAGCCGATCGTCGACTTCCGCGCCGACATCGACGGGATCCTGGAGCGCTACCTCGGGCTCAGGCTCGACGAGATCCGGACGGCGACGCTGCTCCGGGATCTGCTCGACCTCGCGGTCCGCCACAAGATCAAGATCCCCAAGGAGTACGCGGTGCTGGCCAAGGCGGCCATCACCGTCGAGGGGATCATCCGCCGGCTCAACCCCAGCCTCGACATACTCGAGGTGGGGCTCCCCTACGCCAAGGAGCTGCTCCTCGCCCGCTTCAACCCGGCGGACGCGTCGGGGGTGCTCCTCCGCTCCCTGATGAAGCTCCAGGGGCTCGCCGAGGACCTCCCCACGCAGCTCGGCCAGATCCTGGTCGACCTGGAGTCCGGGAAGCTCCGCGTCAACGTCGCCTCGGAGGCGATGGATCGGGCCACGGTGCAGCTGCGGAACGCCGCCGCGCTGCTCTTCACGGGGCTCCTGGCCTCCGCCTTCCTCGTCGGCGGCTTCGTGGCCCTGGCGGCCGGCGGCGGGCACGTGACGCTCATCGGTGCCCTCTCACTCGGCGCCGGCTCGCTGCTGGCGCTCGGCGGCATGTTCATGCACCTCGCGCCGCTACACCTGCGCAAGGTGCCGCTGCGGCGCTGGCTGAAGCGCTGAGCAGGCCGCTAGCGCCGCGCCCTGCGGTCCTCGCCACAGGCTAGCGCGCCGATCGTCGCGAGCCAGGCGAGGTCCACGGCCGCCGCCGCGAGGGCCGCGAGCGTCGCCAGCATCCACCGGGGCCCAAGCAGCGCCACCCCGTCCAGCCGCCCGCCGAGCGTTCCGAGGATGCCGGCGGCCGGTTGGAGCGCCGCCGTCGCCGCCAGTCCGGCCAGGGCCGCCACCAGGCCGCCGATGAGGAACGCGCCGGGGCGCTCCAGTAGGCGGCGGGTCGCCCCCGCGAAGGACTGCGCGGCCCCCTCCCCGAGGATCGCGCACCGTGCGGCGGCCGCGTCGCCCACCACGCGGGACGCGACGATCGCCGCCAGGCCTGTGGCGAGCACCAGCGCGCCGAGCACGGCGAGCAGCACCGGGTGGCCAGCTCCCGTGCCGCCGCCGACTGCCCAGATCGCGGCCGCCACCCCAACGGTCAGGTAGGCGACCGCACCCAGGTCGGCCAGCGCCGCCAGCGTCCAGGTGGCGAGCTGCCTGGGGAACCCCCAGGCGACGCCGGGGGCGAAGGAGCGCGTCGCATCCACCCCGGCCATGCTCGCGCCCAGCGTCGGGAGGGCGCCGGCGAGGAAGAGGACGCGGAGGAGCGCCGCTGCGAGGGTCCCCGCGAGCAGGAGCCCGCCGACGAGCGCGAGGTACCGCGTCGAGCCCATGACCGCCCAGGCGCCCTCGAGCGGCGCCGTCAGCGAGAGCGGGGACCGGCGCGCCGCGGCGGCAGCACCTTCCAGCGGAAGCAGCACCGCGACGGCCAGCGCCGGCACCGTCGCGGCGGACCGCAGGACCGAGAGGAGCGCGGAGACGGGCAGCAGCCAGCCCTCGCGAGCGGCGGCGCGAAGGCCGGCGGAGATCGACGTCCCGAGGGGCGGTGGGCTCACCGCGCCACCCTACCCCGCCCCACGCCTGTTTCTTGCCTTCTGAACACGGTGACAGTATACCGATGTTCAGGAGGTGTCATGAGCGCTACCCTCACCGACCGGCAGCTAGAGGTGCTCCGCTTCATCGTCCAGAACATCGAGGACAACGGGTACCCGCCCACCATCCGCGAGATCGGCGAGGCGCTCGACATCCGCTCGACCAACGGCGTGAACGACCACCTCAAGGCCCTCGAGAAGAAGGGCTTCCTGACCCGCGACCCGGTGAAGTCGCGCGCCCTCATCCCGGGCGAGCGCGCACGAGAGGTGCTCGGCGGCGGGCATGACTCCAAGGTCGTCCCCCTCCGCCCGCGCGTGGCGGGCAAGCCGGGGACGCGGCTGGTCGAGATCCCCATCCTCGGGCGCGTCGCCGCCGGCCAGCCGATCCTCGCCCAGCAGCACGTCGAGGACACCGTCCAGGTCGACTCCTTCCTGCTCGGGACCAACAAGAAGGTCTACGGCCTGCGCGTGCAGGGCGACTCGATGATCGGGGACGGGATCCTCTCCGGCGACTACGTCTTCGTGAAGAAGCAGCTCCATGCCGAGGACGGCGAGATCGTCGTGGCCATGATCGGCGACGAGGCGACCGTGAAGCGGGTCTACTTCGAGGGAGACCGGGTCCGGTTCCAGCCGTCCAATCCGCGCATGGCGCCCATCTACGTCAGGGAGTCCGACTTCCGCAGCACGATGATCCTCGGCGTGGTCGTGGGTATCTACCGAAAACTCTCCTAACCCCTGGTCTTCGCCTGCCGCACGTATCGATCCAGGTCCTCCCGATCGATCAGCGAGAGGATCTCGACGGCGCTCTGCTGCTCGCCGCGCCTGTAGATGAGGCGAACGTCGGTGGCGACCCTCACGCGGTAGTAGCCGGGGAGCCCCTCCAGCGGCAGCGCGCGCAGGCTCGGGTGACGGTGATCCTGGGCGAGCAGGTGGGCCTGCTTGAACGCGGCCCGCTGGATCCGGCGCTCCCACCCCTCCAGCGAGTCGTAGAACTCGCGCGTGTAGATCGGCAGGAGCCAGCTGGCGGGCGCCTCGTCCGGTTCCTCCGCCTCGGCCGAGGCCGGCTGCGCGCTCGGAGCCGCCGCTGCGCGGGCAAGGGCCTGCTCGACGGCCCGCTCCAGGACCGCAACCCTGGCCTCCGCTCGCTCGGCGCGGGCGTCGGCCGCGCCGAGCTTCCCGGCGAGCTCGCGCGCATCCTGTCGCGCCCGCTGGGCCTCCGCCGCTGCGTCCGTTCCGCGCGCGGCCTTCAGCTCGGCCTCGGCGTGCTCCAGCGCCCGCCTGGCCTGCTCGGCGGCCTCCCTGGCCCGGGCGGCGTCGCCGGCCGCGCGGGCCTCGGTCGCGCGCGCCTCCTTGAGCTGCCCCTGCAGCTTCTCCGCGCGTTCGTCCCGCCTGGACTGCGCCTGCTCGGCCCGCTCGCGCAGCACCTCGAGCTGCCGCTCGAGCTGCCGGAGCCTCCCCGCGTCGTCGCGGTCGGAACCCTCCGCGGGTTCTTCCCCGCGCGGCTCCCGCTCGCCGCCACCACCTGGCGGCGGCCCGTAGTACTCCTCCACCATGCGCGCCAGCAGCGGTCTGGCGAGCGCGCGCACGGCCGGCGCCGGGTCGGCGAGGACGCGCCAGAGCGCCAGCACGCTGCCGTGCTCCGTGGTCCCGACGTCGACGAGGTCCTGCGCCGCCCGCGGGTCGAGGCCGACCGCTATGAGCGGGGGGTGCCCGAAACCCTTCCGCAGGGCGTCGAGCACGTTGGCGCGCAGCGGTGGCGACGCCCGCACCTCGTCTGCGATGAGGTCGCACCGCTCCGGCTCGGAGAGCGCCTCTGTACGGAAGCCGGGGACCGAGAGCCCGAGCTCCCTGACGACGAGGAGGTTCTCCTCGGGGAGGAGCGCCGCGTAGAGGAAGACGGAGAGCTCGTCGCGAGTCAGCTCGTGGAGCGGCGCGTCCCCGTCCGCGGCCGGGAGCGCTCGGGCAGGCGGCTTGGCCGCCCGCGCGCTCCTGGCGCGCGGAGCGCGCTTCGCCTTCTTCTTCGTCGCCACTGGCTAGCGGTGCCTGGGGCGCTCCGCTAGGGAGTCGGCGCGCCTTCGCGGGTCTGCGCCTCGTAGGCTGCGCCCGCCGGGACCCTCCACTCCTCGCGGACCGGCATGGTGAACTTGAAGAGGCCGGCTCGCTCGTTGCCGTTGGCCCCGCGCAGCGAGACGTCCAGGTCGATCTCGGTCGTCACGGCCTCCCTGGGGAGGAGGTCGACCCACCAGGTCCCGAAGACGACGCCCGGGGGGAAGTCCTCCACCCACCGCTCGGGGTCGGCCAGCTTCTGGAACGGCTCGCCGGGCCCGTTCATCTCCCCGTAGAGCTTCCCCTTCTCGTCCAGCATGCGGAAGGCGATCTGCCGGAAGACGATGGGCAGCAGGACCTTGGTGGTGGTCACGTCCCCCGACTTCTCCTTCTCGACGCGCCGCGGCGCGCCCCAGAGCGCGAAGTCGATCCGGATGCCGCGGTCACCGCCGGCAGGGTGCGGACCCGGCTCGATCGCGAGCAGGTCGAGCCGCATCCCCTCGACGGTCGAGGTGAAGAGCGGCGCGTAGCGTGCCTCCTTCACGAGCGCGAAGCGCCCCTCGGCGAGCTTCTGCCACTCCTCGTAGCTGGCGCGCTCCTTGTCGGTGAACTTCCCCTTCCGCTCCTCTGCCGCCGCCGCCACCCCCGTCGGCGCCGCGGGGACGGTCGGGTGGCGATTCCGGATGGCCGAGAGCTCCTCGCAGGTACCAGCGGAAGAGCGCCGCGGCCTCGTCCCGCCACTCGTCGATCCGCTCGGGAGGGAGCGCGCGACCCACGGCGGCCCGCTCCACGAACTCGCGCTTCAGCTGCGCGCGCTCGAGCAGGGCCGCGCTCGCCTCGCCCCGGCTTCGGAGCGTGGAGAAGAAGCCAACTACGCCCAGGATCAACAACCCTGCGGGGAGCGCTACGAACAGGAGCTTCTTCATCGGTTCACTCCATTCCTGCGACGAATGATTCGACGTTCTTCACGCCGGTGCGATCGACTTCGTAGACGAAGGCGCGCGCCCGGCGCACGGGCTCGTCCGCCACCCGCGACGCCGAGCCGGCGCACAGCACCGGGGTCGTCCCGGTGGGGGCCGGCAGGTCGACCCTGAAGGCGACGTGCCGGTGGCCGTGCAGGACGGCCGCGATGGGGAGCTCCGCGACCATCCGGACGATCTGGTCCGCGTCCGCGAGAGGCATCCGGGCCACGCGGGCGTCCGACGGGACCCGCTCCTGCGGGATCACGAGGTGGTGGTGCACCGCGAGCAGCACCGCCTTCTCGCGGCGGGCGTGCTCGCGGACGAGCTCGCGCGCGACCCGCAGCTGCTGGCTCCCGAGCTTGCCGGGCGTCTGCCAGGGATCCTCGCCCCAGCGCGCGCTGTCGAGCGCGATGAGGACAGCCTCGTCGCCCAGCGGGACGGCGCAGGGGAAGCTCTGCACGGCAGCGCGCATCCCCATCCCGTCGACGCCGATCGCCCTGAGGAAGCGGTACTTCTCCGCCGCCTCGTAGCTCCAGACGTCGTGGTTGCCGGGGAGCACGGTCAGCTTCCCGCTCTCCGCCCACGGCTCCAGGAGCTTCTTCGCCTTCTCGAACTCCGTCGGCTCTCCCGAGAGGGTCACGTCGCCGGTCACGACGAGGTGATCGACCTCCACCTCCTCCAGCGCTTCGAGCAGCCCCTTGAGGAGCCGGACCGAGTGCTTGTCGCAGTCCTTCGGGGTGAGGCCGTTGCGCGGGTAGCGTCCCTTGTCGGCGACGTGAAGGTCGCTGATATGTCCGAGGCGGATGATGGCGGTCTCCCCCGGGCCTGGATGTCGCGTGGCCCGCCGGTGTTCGCGGATGCTATCGGTGCGATCGAGCCGCTGTCAAAGCCCTTGTAACGACGAGCACATCGCCAGGAATCGGGCAGGTCCCCGACGTTGTTGTTGATATAGTGGGAACCCACGGGTATCGGAAGACGCAAGGGATCGCGCTGGTTTCGGTTGCCCCAAGGAGATTCACGATGCCGGAGAAGGAAAAGAGGGGCGCGGTTGGAGCCCAGGTGGCGCCAGCGATGGGGCCGCCTGGATTCATCGCCCGCGAAGAGATCCCGCAGGTCCTTCCGATCCTCCCGCTGCGCAACTCCGTCTTCTTCCCGGGCGGCGTCCTTCCGCTCGCGGTCGGGCGCGCCAAGACCATCGCCCTCATCAAGGACGCCGTCCGTGACGAGCAGGTGATCGGCGTCGTCTCGCAGCGGCGCGCGGAGGAGGAGGACCCCGGGGCCGACGACCTGTACACGATCGGAACGGTCGCCCGGGTGGTGAAGCTCCTCAAGATGGGCGAGGACAACTACTCGCTCGTGGTCCAGGGGCTGGCGCGCTTCCGCGTCGTCGAGCTCGTCCAGGAGAACCCCTACCTCAAGGCCCGCGTCGACCCGGTGGAGGACAAGACCCCCGCCGACGACGTCGAGATCGAGGCCCTCGCGATCAACCTCAAGAAGCTCGCGCGCGAGGTGATCGAGCTGATGCCGGACCTCCCGGCCGCCGCCACCGAGCTCTTCGAGTCGATCACGCACCCCGGCCACCTGGCCGACCTCATCGCCGCCAACGTCGACTTCACCATCGAGGAGAAGCAGCAGGTCCTCGAGATGGTCGACCTCAAGGGGCGGATGCAGCTCGCGCTCGAGCTGCTCAACCGCAAGCGCGAGATCCTGAAGCTCTCGAACAAGATCGACTCCGCCGTGAAGGGCGAGATGTCGAAGACGCAGCGCGAGTACTACCTGCGCCAGCAGCTGAAGGCGATCAAGGAGGAGCTAGGGGAGATCGGCGAGGAGGAGGAGGAGCTCGACGAGCTCGCGGAGCGGCTCAAGAAGGCCGGGCTCCCTCCCGACGTCGAGAAGGTCTCCCAGAAGGAGCTCTCCCGCCTCAAGTCGATCCCGACCGCCAGCTCTGAGTACACGGTCGCGCGGACGTACCTCGACTGGATCGCCGACCTGCCCTGGTCGAAGCGGACCGAGGACAACCTCGACATCGAGAACGCGCGGACGGTCCTCGACACCGACCACTACGGCCTGCAGAAGATCAAGAAGCGGATCCTCGAGTACCTCGCGGTGCGCAAGCTGAAGAACGACATGCGGGGGCCGATCCTCTGCCTCGTCGGCCCGCCCGGGGTCGGCAAGACCTCCCTCGGCCAGTCGGTCGCCAGGGCGACCAGCCGCAAGTTCGTCCGGCTCTCACTCGGCGGCGTGCGGGACGAGGCCGAGATCCGCGGCCACCGGCGCACCTACGTCGGCGCCCTCCCCGGCCGGATCATCCAGTCGATGAAGAAGGCCGGGACCATCAACCCGGTGATGATGCTCGACGAGATCGACAAGCTCGGGGCCGACTTCCGCGGCGACCCGAGCGCGGCGCTCCTCGAGGTGCTGGATCCCGAGCAGAACAACAGCTTCTCCGACCACTACCTCGACGTGCAGTACGACCTCTCGAAGGTCATGTTCATCGCCACGGCCAACCTCCTCGACCCCATCCCGAGCCCGCTCAGGGACCGCATGGAGATCCTCGAGCTGCCCGGCTACACCTTCGAGGAGAAGGTCCACATCGCCCGCAACCACCTGATCCCGAAGCAGCTCAGGGAGCACGGGCTCCCTGCCGAGACGGTGTCGATCACCGAGCCGGCGATCATCAGGATCATCATCGGCTACACGCGCGAGGCCGGCGTCAGGAGCCTGGAGCGCCGCATCGCGGACATCTGCCGCTCGATCGCGGTGGAGGTCGCGAGCGGCAAGGTCTCGGTCGGGGACAAGCGCGCGATCGTGGAGCAGGACGTCGAGGAGATGCTCGGGCCAGAGAAGTTCTACAACGAGACGGCAGAGCGGACCGAGCTGCCGGGGGTCGCGACCGGCCTGGCCTGGACGGCCGCTGGCGGCGACATCCTCTTCATCGAGGCCACCAAGATGCAGGGGAAGGGGTCGCTCACCCTCACCGGCCAGCTTGGCGACGTGATGAAGGAGTCGGCGCAGGCTGCGCTGAGCTACCTGCGGTCGAAGGCCGACACCCTCGGCATCCAGGCGAACTTCCTGGAGCGCACCGACATCCACATCCACTTCCCCGCGGGCGCGATCCCGAAGGACGGGCCGAGCGCCGGCGTCACGATCCTGACCGCGCTGGTCTCGCTCCTCACCGGAATCCGCGTCCGCTCCGACGTGGCGATGACCGGCGAGATTACGCTCCGAGGGCTCGTGCTCCCGGTCGGTGGGATCAAGGAGAAGATCCTGGCCGCGCACCGCGCCGGCATGAAGCGCGTGATCCTCCCCGCCCGGAACGAGAAGGACCTCGCCGAGGTCCCGGAGCAGGCCCGCAAGGAGCTCGACTTCGTCTTCGCCACCCGCATGGACGAGGTGCTGAAGGCCGCCCTCGAGGAGAACCCGGTTGGCCGCACGCCTCCGCCCAGCGCCCCCGACGGCGGCGGCGAGAAGAAGACCGACGCGACTCCGGAGGTCCGGGCCTGACGCCGGCCGGACCCCGACTCTCATGACGCGCGTGGTGGCCTGGACCCTGCCACGCGTGTCATAGTCCGACGGTGACCCCGGACAGGTCCCCGTCGCGGAAGCCCGCACTCGACAGCCTCGTCCGGTTCTCGGAGCGGCTGCTGGCGGCCACCGACACCGCGCGCCTGCTGGACGAGCTCCTCGACGCCCTGGTGGAGGTGACCGGCGCCGACAAGGGGTTCCTCATCCTGCTCGACGCCGGCGTGCGGACCGTGCGCGCCGCGCGGAACCTGGCCCGGGAGACGATCGAGGCGACGGTCGAGACCTTCTCGGACAGCATCATCCAGCGGGTGGTCGAGAGCCGGCGGCCGCTCGTCGTCGCGGACGCCCTCAACGACGAGCACTGGTCCGGCTCCTCCTCGGTCGTGAACCTCAGGCTGGGCTCGGTGATGTGCGCGCCGCTCATGCAGAAGGGAGAGGTCTTCGGGGTCATCTACCTCGGCAACGATCGGGTCGCGTCGCGCTTCGACGAGGGCTCGCTGGAGGTGCTCACCGTCTTCGCCGGGCAGGCCTCGCTCCTCCTCCAGCACACCCTGCTCCTCGACGCGCTCCGCCGCGAGAACGTCGCCCTCAAGGAGGTCGTGACGGCGCGGCAGTTCGGCGACCTCACCGGCGCAGGTCCCGGGATGCGGGAGGTCTTCCGGCGGATCGAGAAGGTGGCCGGCACCGACATCAGCGTCCTCGTCACCGGCGAGACCGGCACCGGCAAGGAGGTCGTGGCGCGGGAGATCCACCGGCGGTCGACGCGCGCCAACGGCCAGTTCGTCGCGATCAACTGCGGTGCCATCCCCGAGGCGCTGCTGGAGTCGGAGCTCTTCGGCCACGTGAAGGGCTCCTTCACCGGCGCGACGGCGAACCGGCTGGGCAAGTTCCACGCGGCGAGCGGAGGCACCCTCTTCCTGGACGAGATCGGGGAGATGCCCGTCGCCCTCCAGGTGAAGCTGCTGCGGGCGATCCAGGACCGCGCCGTGACCCGCGTCGGCGAGGCCAACCCCGAGCCCGTCGACATCCGCGTCATCGCCGCCACGAACAAGGTGCTCGAGGACGAGATCAGGCGCGGCACGTTCCGCGAGGATCTCTACTACCGGCTCAACGTCGTCTCCATCCGGCTCCCGCCCCTCCGCGAGCGCGCGGAGGACGTTCTGGTCCTCGCCAGGTTCTTCCTGCAGAAGTACGCCCGCGAGTTCGCGTCCCGCGTTCGCGGCTTCACGCCCGCGGCGGTGGTCGCGCTCAAGCGGTACGCCTGGCCCGGCAACATCCGGGAGCTGGAGAACCGTGTGAAGAAGGCGGTCGTCCTCGCCGAGAAGCCGCTGGTCGGCCCGGAGGATCTGGACCTGCGCGCGGACGAGCAGGAGCCCGTGCGCCCGCTCGCCCAGGCCAAGGAGGAGTTCCAGAGGAGGTACATCAACGAGGTGCTGGAGCGGAACGGCGGAAACCGGACCAAGACCGCCAAGGACCTTGGCGTCGATCCGCGGACCATCTTCCGCCACCTCGAGAAGCTCGAGGGGGAGCGCTCCCCGGACGACCCCGAACAGCGGGGTTGATCGGCGCCGCTACTGCCGGCGCGCAGCGTCCTTGGCTTCGGCCAGCGCCGCGGCCGCGGCGATCGCGAGGTCGGCCCCCTCCTGGGCGAAGCGGTTCGCCTGCGCGCGGTACACCCGGTGAAGCGCGAGGACGGAGTCGCGCGCCTTCGCCAGCTCCGCCCGCCCGCGGAAGCCGGCGTCCGGCGCCCCGCCGTCCAGGTGGCAGCGATCGCCGAGGTCTTCCACGCGCCGCTCGAAGTCCTGTGACCACGCGAGGAACCTGGCGACTGCGTCCGGACGCCCCATCTCCTGCCCGAGCGCCCAGGCGTGCCGGTTCTGATCGGCGTTGAGCGCCTCCAGCTCCTGCACGCAGACGCGCGCTGCGGCGCGTGTCGGCAGGGCAACGGCGCCGTTCGGGCGGTGCGGACCGCGCAGGTGGCGCACCACGCTCGTCACGACCAGCCCGATCGGAACCAGGATGACCACGAAGTAGGTCACCCAGAGGGCGGCCCGGTAGGGCTTCAGCTTGGGGTCTCGCGGCGCCACGCACCGCGAATCTGCCACCGTTCCGGGGCTCAGTCCACGACCTTGGCTGGCTGCGACTCAACGCCGGCCGACGCGCCGCTCCAGCTCCGCCAGCTCCAGCTCCATCACGACCGGGCGGCCGTGGGGGCAGCGAGCCTTGAAGTCGATGGCGTCCAGCCCGTCGAGCAGCGCCCGCGCCTCCTCCGCCGCGAGCTCCTGGTGAGCCCTCACCGCGGCGTGGCAGGCCATCGTCGCCAGCAGGTCGTGGAACGCGTCCTCGACGGCGGTGCCCCGGTCGAGCTCTCCGAGCTGGTCCGACAGGTCGGTGAGGAGCGGCCCGACCTCGACCCCAGCGAGCGCGGCCGGCGCACCCTTCACCGCGAAGCTCTCGCCGCCGAAGGGCTCCACCTCCAGTCCGAGCCGGGCGATCTCCTCGCGGTGGGCCTCGATGGACCGGGCCGCCCCGGGCGAGAGCGCGACCACCTGTGGAAGCAGGAACGGCTGCACGGCGAGGGTCCGGGCGCGGGCCGCCTCGCGCAGCCGGTGGAAGAGCATCCGCTCGTGGCTGGCGTGCTGATCGATGATCACCAGCCTGCCCCCCGCCCCCTCGCAGAGGAGGTAGGTCCTGGCGTGCTGGCCGATGTAGCGCAGCGAGGCGAAGTACCCGGCGGAAGGTGAGATCCCCTCCCCGCCGTCGACCCTGAACGGCAGCGCCGGCGCCGCGCTGGCAGGCAGCGGTGAGGCGCCGCTTCCCTCGGGCGCGTGGAGCGCGCGCGCCAGGGCAAGGACGCTCTCCGCGCCATCGCGCTCGCGCACCTCCGAGGGCCAGCCTCCTGCGGGCGCCGGCGGGATCGCCTGGCCGGCTTGCGGCCGCCCCGCCCCGTCGGGCCGGAGCCACGGCGCAGTCCTGAGCGCCTCCGCGACCGTGCGGTTGAGCGCCTCCTGCACCTCGCGAGGCTCGGCGAAGCGCACCTCCAGCTTCTGCGGGTGGACGTTGACGTCGACCCGGTTCAGCGGGAGCTCCACGAAGAGGGCGCCCGCCGGGTATCGGCCCCCTGGGAGCGTCCCCATGTAGGCCCTCAGGACGGCGTGCGCCGCCGAGCGGTCTCGTATGTAGCGCCCGTTCACGAAGAGGTAGAGCGAGCGGCCAGTCGCCTCGGAGTGGTCCGGCGAGCAGACGAAGCCGCGCACGCCGACCTCGCCGCGCCGCCCGTCCACAGCCACGAGGTGGCGGAAGGCCTCGCGGCCGAGCGCCTGCCCCACCCGATCGGCCAGGTCGCCGCCGGCGCGAGCGCCGAAGAGCAGCCTGCCCGAGGACTTGAGGGTGAACCCCACGTCGGGTCGCGCGAGGGCGAGGCGCACGACCGCCTCGCTCACGTGGCTCGCCTCGGTGGCGCTGGCGCGCATGAACTTCCGGCGGGCGGGCGTGTTGAAGAAGAGGTCGCGCACCTCGATGGTCGTCCCCCGCGCGCGGGCGACGGCCGCCGACTCGACCAGCGCTCCACCCTCCACGACGATCCGGGTCCCCGACCCGTCGCCGCCGGGCGCCGTGTCGAGCCGGAAGCGCGCGACGGAGGCGATCGCCGGGAGCGCCTCGCCGCGGAAGCCCATGGTCGCGATGGCGGCCAGCCCCTCCGCGTCGGCCAGCTTCGAGGTGGCGTGGCGCTCCAGCGCGAGCAGGGCGTCCTCGTGCTCCATCCCCGACCCGTCGTCCGCGACCCGCACGAGCGCCAGCCCGCCCTCCTCGATGTCGATCGTGACGTTCCGGGCGCCGGCGTCGAGCGAGTTCTCCGCCAGCTCCTTGACGATGGACGCAGGGCGCTCGACCACCTCGCCGGCGGCGATCTGGTTCACGAGACCGGGAGGGAGGAGGTGGACGCGGGCCATCGGGGATACGTAGCACGGTCCGCCCTCGCCGGCCCAGGCTACAGACGCTCGTCGAACAGCTTCGGTGTGCGCACTTGTGCCTGCGCGCGAGGGAGGATTTGGAGCTTCACCCTCCGGCCCGCAGTTGGGCGCGGAGCTGCGGGCGACGCGTGGGGAGTACACTTGGCATCAACTTCGGGGCTGGCCGGACCTCGCGCGGCGCGTTCGTGGGGGCGGGCTACAGCCGCGGGCCGCGCTCATGCAGAGTGCCCCAGACCGAGAGCACCACCACGTCCTGCCCTGCGACGGTGTAGTAGACGTGGTTCAGCGTCTTGGGGAGGAGCACGCGCCGGACGGGCACGTCGAGGTCCCCCTCCACGTACAGCTTGCCTACCCCCGGCAACTGCGCGATTCGGTCAAGCGCAGCCGCGAACTCCTGGTCGAACATGCTGGGAGCCGCCGGCCGGTTCCTACGCCACCACGTCTTGATGCGCTTGGCCTCTGCCAGCGCGCGTGGCGTAAGACGCAGGGTCATCGGTGGGCGCGCAGTTCGGCGAGGGCCGTCGCCGCGTCCACCATCTGGCCGGCCTTTAGCTGCCTGATGCTCTCACGAAGCGACTCGTGCAGACGCTCGCGCTCCTCGTCGCCCAGATAGTCCCCGCCGCTGGCGAGCACCTCGTCGAGCGGAACCAACTCGACTTCCTCGCCGTCCGGCAACTCGGTCGGCTCGTCCAGCAGGAGCCGTCCGCCCTTCACGTGTGCCTTGAGTGCCCGCATCGCAATCCCCATCCTAATGCCTCCTGTTCCGCCTTGCCATCCGCCCTCCCCGGGCGCGCGTCCCGCACGCCCACCTCGGCGTCACCCCAGCACGAGCGCCGGGTCGGCCGCGGGGCGCGACAGCAGCTCCTCCCGCGCCTTCTCGTACCCCGGCCGCCCGAGCAGCCCCTGCGCGTAGCGCTTCCCCGCCTCGACCCCCGGCTGGTCGAACGGGTTGACGCCGTACAGCCCGCCCGCATAGGCCGTCGCGAGCTCGAAGAACATGACGAGCTCGCCCATCGTGCGGGCGTCGAGCCTCGGGAGCGTGATCCGGAGGCTCGGCCGGCCGGCCCTGCGGAGCGCGGCCTCGGTGGACGTGAGCTCCGCGTCGAGCAGCTCGCGCATCGTGTGACCGTCGAGGTAGGCGATCTCGGCGTGCTCCCGATACGGCTCGGGCACGTCGATCTTCACGTCCGCGCGCGGAGTCTCCACGCGAACGAACGTGACGAGCTTGTCCTTCGGTCCCTCCATCATGAGCTGGATGGACGAGTGCTGGTCGGTGGCACCGACCGCTCGGAACGGCGTGGGGCCGACCTTCTCGGACTTCCCGAGCGACTCGGCCCAGAGCTGCACGAACCAGTCGGCGAGGTCGCGCAGGCCGTCGGCGTAGGGCATCAACACGTGGATCCGCTGCTCCCGCTTCACGTCGGCCAGGTGGAGCGCGGCGGCGTAGAGCAGCGCCGGGTTCTCGAGCGGGGATCCGGAGCGGCAGCGCTCCTCCATGGAGGCCGCGCCGTCCAGCAGCGCCTCGACGTCGACCCCGGCGGCGGCGGCCGGAAGGAGCCCGACCGGGCTCAGCGCGCTGAAGCGGCCGCCGATGTTGGTCGGCACGCCGAGGGCCCTCAGCCCGTCGTCGTCCGCGATCTTGCGCAGCGCCCCCTTGGCCGGGTCGGTGACGAGCACGCAGCGCTCGCGATAGCCCGCCATGCCGAACCGGACGATGCACCGCTCCCGCAGGACGAGGTGCTGCGCCATCGTCTCTGCGGTCCCGCCGGACTTCGTGATGGTCGCGAAGCACGTCTCGGCGAGGTCCACCGCCGAGAGGAGCCCGTCGAACGTCGAGGGATCCGAGTTGTCCGGGAAGAAGACCTTGAGCCCCGTCCGTCGCACCCTCGGGAGGTGGTTGTGGAACGGGTGCGCCAGCGCGGCGACGAGCGCTCGCCCGCCGAGCGAGCTCCCGCCGATGCCGAGGACGATGAGGTTGTCGAAGCGAGCTGCCAGCTCGCGCGCGAGCCCGGCCGTCTGCTGCGAGAGCCCCCGGTTCCTCGGGAGGTCGGGGAAGCCGATCTCTCCCGTCCGCCTGCGCGCCTCGAAGGTCTCGTAGACCCTCGCCGCCGCCCCGCCCAGCGACGCGAGCTCCTCGCGGGCCAGCCCGCCCGCCTGAGAGTCGAAGCACCCGTTTACGTCGAGCTGCAGCCGCTCCATCGACCTGCCTCCCTCCCCGCGTAAGGCCCCACTCTAACCACGGTTTCGCCCGCTGTGGAGGTGCTCCGGCGACTGCAGGTTCGCCTTTCGGATCGACCGCCTTTGGGCTATCGTCGCGCCGGTTTTCGACCCCTCATCGCTTTCAGGAGAGACCGATGGCGCGAGCCTTCATCGGCAACACCGAGTGCACCGTAACCGCGGACAGGGATCTCGGCGACGGCTGGGCCGTCGCAGTGAGGCCCGCGGATCCCGGGATCTCCCCGCTGGTCGTCAAGCTCCAGGGTGGCGACAAGGAGAAGGTCACGAAGGGCGCCCTCGAAATCCTCCAGAAGCACGGTAAGATCGACCGGTTCGAGACTTAGCGAGCCGGCGGACGACCCGCCAGGGGGCTCACGTGCCGGAGCGGGAGTCAGATGGCTGGCCCGATGGTGGGGACTCGACCACCGAGGTCACCCTCGCGGATGCGCTAGCCGACGCCCTGGCCGACTCCATCGCCGGCCAGATCTCGGCACGGATCGAGGCCTCCCCCACCGAGCCATTCGACGCCCTCGACTGGGCGTCGATCGCTGCGGGCTACGAGCGCGAGGCGCTGGCCAGGGCGGAGGATCCGCCCGCCGCCGCCGCCCTCCTCTTCGAGGCCGGCCGGATCTTCGAGGAGCGGCTCGCTTCCCCTGCCGAGGCTCTCGCCGTCCACCGGCGGGCCTTCGAGCGGGACCCGACCTTCCGACCGAACCTGCACGCCGCCCGGCGACTCGCGACCCACCTGGGCGACGACTCGTTCGTCGTCGACGTCCTCGCGGCGGAGGAGCGGCTGGAGGCCGACCCCGCGAGCCGAGCGCAGCTTGCAGCCCACCGCGTTCGCTGGCTACTCGGCCTGGGGCGGGTGCCGGAGGCCCAGGCGGTGCTGAAGGAGGCCGCCTCGGCCGCCCCGGCCTCCTTCGCGGTGGCCGAGGCGCAGGCGGCCGCCGCGGCGGCAGCGGGCGACGCCGCCGCGCTGGCGGAAGCCTGGATGCGCTGCTCCGAGACGGTCGCGGACGCCGCCCTCGCGCCACACTTCCAGGCCGCAGCCGCGACGCTCCTCGAGGAGTCGCTAGGGGACCCGGAGCGCGCGGCCGAGCTCTACCTCTCCGCCTTCGCCCGCCGTCCCCAGGATCCGTTCCTTCGCGCGGCTGCACGCCGCCACGCCCGCGCGGAGGGGAAATGGGAAGAGCTCGCCTCCCTCCTGCGCTCCGAGGCGGAAGAAGCGACGGGGCGCGAGGCGGCGGCCGCGTGGGCCGCGGCCGCATGGGTCGACAGCCGGCTCGGCCGGCTCCCCGCCTCCATCGAGTGTCTCCAGCGCGCTGCCCAGGCGGCACCGCGCTCGCCGGAGATCCTCCGCGCCCTCGCGCGCGCGCAGGAGGCGGCCGGCGAGCTCGCCGGGGAGACGGAAGCGCTCTCTGCGCTCGCCGAGGTCTTCGCCAGCAGGGGCGCCCCGGCAGAGCGGAAGGAGGCCGTCGACGTCCTGCTGAGGCTCGCGACGCTCCAGGAGCTGCGCGGGCGGGTACCCGAGGCGCTCGCCGCCTGCCGGGAGGCCCTGGCGCTGGTCCCCGGGGAGCGCGCCATCCTCTCCACGCTCGGGCGCCTCTGCGCGCGGATCGGCGACTTCGAGGGGGTGGCCACCGCCTACCTGGCCGAGGCGGACGCCGCGGTGGACGCGGCCGATCGCAGCCTGCTCCTGCTGCGGGCGGCCGAGGTCATGGAGGGTCGGCTCGGCCGGACGGAGGAGGCGCTCGAGCAGTATCGCGCCGCCCTCGCGACGGATCCGTCACTCGTGCCGGCGCGGGACGCGCTGGAGCGGCTCTACACCAGGGCGGAGCGCTGGGCGCAGTTGCTCGGCATCCTGGAGGCCGATCTGGCCGAGCTGAACGCGCGCCAGGAGCGCGTCGCACAGCTCTTCCGGATGGCGCAGATCCAGGAGGAACGGCTCGGGGATACCGCCGCCGCCGCCGAGACCTGGAGGCGGCTCCTCGTCGTCGAGCCGGAGCACCTGCTGGCTCTGCGAGCGCTGGCGCGGTGCCTCGAGAAGCTGGGGCGCGACCGGGAGCTCGTCGAGGTGCTCGGCTGCGAGGGGAGCGTCGTCGACGATCCACGCCGCCGTGCGGCCATCCACGCGCGCCGCGCCGAGCTCCTGGAGGAGCGGCTCTCCGACCCCGAGGCGGCCAGGCTCGAGTGGGAGCAGGTGCTCGGGATCGATCCGCGTCACGTCCCGGCCCAGCGCGCCCTCGGACGGCTCCACGCCAGCGCCGAGCGGACCACCGACTCGATCTCGCTCCTGCGACGGGAGGCCGACAGCGCCCCGACGCCGGCGACCGCGGCCGCCATGCTCGTCCGGGCCGGCGCCATCGCGAGCCGCATGTCCGGCGGCGACGAAGAGGCGACCCTGCTCTACCGCGAGGCGCTCACGCTGGCTCCCGACCACCTGAGCGCGCTCGAGTCGCTCGCCGGCATCTACAGGCGCCGGGGCGACTCCGAGGCGCTCATCGAGGTGCTCCGGTCGCGGGCCGCGGCCACGCAGGTCCCGGAGGTGAAGGGCGCCTCGCTGGTGGAGGCGGCTCGGCTCTGCGAGGAGAAGCTGGGCGACACGACGCAGGCCGTGGCCGCGTACGAGGAGGCGCTCGCCGCCGACCCCGGGCAGCTCTTCGCGCGCACCGCCCTCGACCGCCTCCACTCGCACGCGCGGCGCAGGGACGCCCTCCGAGCGCTCCGCAGCGGCCCTTCGGCGCCGGCCACGACGGAGCTGCTGGTCCAGCGGGTGGCGATGGAGCTCGGCGACGGCGGAGACCGCGCCGCAGCCCGCGAAGCGGCCCAGGCGCTCGGCCGCATGCGCGCCTCGGGTGCTCCGGCGATGGTCGCGCTCGCCGGTGGACTCCCGGCGCACACGCGCGCCCAGATCCGGACGGCGCTCTCCGAGGGGGCCAGCAACGCCGCCGACATCGCGGTGATCCTCATGAGCGCGGCGGCGGAGCAGGAGCCGGGTGCCGCGCGCGACGCGATCCTCGCGCGCGCTGCCGCGATCGCGCCGGAGCAGGCCCCCCTCGCTCCGCACGCCGCGGACGCGATGCGTCAGGGATCCCCCGCCGACGTCGCCGCGCGCCTCCAGGCCGCGGCAGAGCGGGAGGAGTCCCCCGGCTTCCGGGCCCACTGCTTCGTTTGCGCAGGAGAGGCCTGGGAGCGGGCCGGTGACGACTCCTCGGCGCTGGCCGCCTACCGCGCGGCGCTCACGGTCGCGCCCGAGCACCTCCCCGCCCTCCGCGCGGCGCGCGCCGTCCTCGCCCGCAGCGGTGACTGGGCCGCGGTCCGAGGCACGCTCCAGGTCGAGGGGATGGCGCGGCGTGACGGCGCGGGATCCGCCGCAGCGTGGCTCCGGGCCGGCGCCATCGCCGAGGAGCACTTCGACGACGCCGAGAGCGCGTCGCGCGACTACCGGAACGCGGCGGAGCGTGATCCGTCGGACTCGACCGCCCTCCTGCGGCTCGAGGCGCTGGTGGCCGGCCAGAGCAGCTTCGAGCTCCTCGAGCTGAAGCGCGCCCGGGCTGCGTCGGAGACGGAGCCGGAGCGAGCCGCCGCTGCCTGGCTCGACGTAGCGCGCATCGCGTCGCTGATGGGGGCGGCCGGCTCCAGCGACCTCCTCGACGCGCTCGACCGTGCCCTCGCCGCCCAGCCCGCCCTCGCGCCCGCCCTCGCCCTTCGGGCGCGCGCCCTGGGCGAGGAGGGGCGAATCCGCGAGGCGGTCGACGACTACCAGGCCTGCATCGGCCTCACCCAGGAAGGGCCGCCGCGGTTTCCCCTCCACCTCGCTGCGGCGGCGCTCCTGCAGGACTCGGAGTCGGACCCGGTGGCCACGCTCCGGCACCTCGAGGCTGCGCTCGCGCTCTCCCCCGAGAGCCCCGAGGCGCTCGGACGGCTGGCGCGGCTCCACTTCGACGCGCAGGACCTCCCCGCTGCCGCGGACGCGCTGCGGCGGCTCGCGGACCTCCCCTCCACCTCTGCGGCCGCACGGGCGGAGCACCTGCTCGGGCTCGCACCGATCGAGGCGGCTCGCGGTGATCTCGGCGCCGCTGCCGACGCCTGCCGGCGGGCCCTGGAGGCACACCCTGGCGATCCCCGCGCCCTCCGGCTCCTCGCGGAGTTCGAGGAGCGGCGCGCCAACTGGGCAGGGCTGGCGGCGGCGCACGAGCTCGCCGCCGAGACAGCGCCTGACCACACCGCCCGGCTGCAGGCCAGGATCGCGCTCGCTCGCGTCTGCGCCGATCGCCTCGAGGACCGCGACCGGGCGATCGAACAGTTGAACGCGGCGCTCGCGACCTCACCGGAGCACGACGACGCCCGCGTCCTCCTGGCCCGCCTCCTCGAGGAGGCGGGATCCCCGCTCGCCGCCCAGGAGCACCTGACCCTCATCGCCGGCACCCCCGCGCGGGTCGACAGCTGGAGCGCCCTCTACCGGATCTTCTCGGCGGCCGGCGCACGGGATCGGGCCCTCGTCGCTGCAGGCGTCCTGGCGTGGCTCGGCGCCCCGTCTCCGGGTCCCGAGGCCGACGCCCTCCTCGCAGCGGGGACACTGCGAGACCTTCCTCAGGTCCCCGTCCTGGCCGAGTCGGACTGGGCGCTGATCCGGCACCCGCTGGTCCAGGGACCGCTCGCCGACGTGCTCGAGGTCGCCGGCCCCGCGATCACGTCGGCCATCTGCCCGGCGGTCCCGCCGCCGACTCATCCGATCCGGGCCGACCACCCAATGCGGGAGGAGGTCGCCGAGCTCGCGGCGGCGATGGGGATCGAGGCATGGGACGTCCGGCCCGGGGATCCTGGACGGGTGACTGCCACTGCCGCTACGCCGCCTGTGCTCGAGGTGGGGCTCGACGTCACGAGCCGATCGACCCCCCTGGAGACCCGCTTCCTGTTCGGACGCGCGCTGGCCAGCGTGCGGCAGCAGGCTCACCTCGCGGACACGCTCCCGGAGGCGACGCTCGGTCCGGCGATCGCGGCGGCGGTCAACACGGTCGTCCCCGGCTACTCGGGCACCGGTACGCCCTCGGAGGAGCTGGTGCGGAAGCTCGGCAAGGTGATGGGGCGCAGGGAGCGCCGGGCGCTGGAGCCCGCGGCCAGGGCGCTGGCTGCGATCCACCCGGCCCCCGACCTGGCGAAGTGGCGCGCAGGCGCGCGGCTCTCGGCCGAGCGGGCAGGCGCGGTGCTCTGCGGGGACATCCCGACCGCGCTCTCGCTGATGGTGGGGGAGCGCGCCCTCGGCGGGCGTACCCTGACGGCAGCGGAGCGGGCCGCGGCCGCGCTGGAGCGGCCCGAGATCGCCTCGCTCCTGGCCTTCGCGTCGACCGAGGAGCACTTCCTGCTGCGGAAGCGGCTCAGGGTCGCGCTGGGCTGATCGTCGCGAGCACCCGGTCGATCTCGGCCGACACGGCGTCGGGAGGAGCGGAGCCGTCGAGGATCTCGATCCGCTCTCCCCTGCGGCGCAGCCCCGCGATGGCCCGGTCATAGGCCTCGGCGACGCGCCGCTGGAAAGCGGCCTTCTCGTAGATCTCGCGCTCGTGGGAAGCCGAGCGCCGGCGCGCGAAGGCGACCGACGGGCCGACGCGCAGGAAGAGCGTCACGTCGGGCGCCGGGGCGCGCGCGTTGATCGACTGGACCCATCGCGCATCGCCGGTGGTGAGCGCCTGGTAGGCGAGCGACGAGAGCGTGTAGCGATCCGAGATCACGTCGAGCCCGGCCTCCAGCGCGGGGAGGATCTCCGAGCGGGCGTGGTCGAGGCGATCGGCGGCAAAGAGCAGCGCGAGGGCCTCTGCGTCGAAGGCACCGTCCGGTGCGCGGCCGCGCAGCCTGCCGGAGAGGACCTGGCGCAGGAGCCCCCCGACCGGCCCCCCGGACGGCTCCGAGGTGACGTGGACGCGGCGACCGGTGCCCTTCAGCCGCTCGCCGAGGCGCCTCGCCTGCGTGGTGGTCCCCGCGCCGTCGATCCCCTCGACGACGATGAAGCGTCCCCGCGGCGCCCGCTTCCTGCGGCCCGGGGTGGTCACGGGTCGAGCCTCAGCATCCGGCGGAGCTCCTCGAACCGGACCGCCAGCCGCTCCTCGACCTCCCGGTGGGCGCGCGCGCGCCTCGCCGCCCGAAGGGCGACCCAGAGGAGCACGGCGAAGAGGATGGCCGCGAGGATCACCAGGATCGGGTAGCGGCCGCGCGGGGAGGTCCTCGGGAGCTTCGAGAACCAGCGATCCCACGTGAACTTGATCGTCAGTCCGAAGGAGAGCGCGGCCGCGAAGCCGGAGTAGGCCGCCGTGCGCAGCTCGTCGACGGAGCGGCGAACCTCGAGCTTCCGGGCCAGCGCGTCGTGCTCTGCGCGGAGCGCCGTCTCGTCGCGCGGCTGGACGCCATCGGGGTTGGCCATGCGCTCCCTCCCTAGCTGCGCCCGAAGCGGGCGGCGATCGCGTCGTGAACCGCGTCCAGGGTCGGCGCGAGCTTGACGCTTGCGTTCCGGAGGGGCGACTTCAGCCCGGGCAGCGACGCCTCGTGGTAGCCGACCTTGAAGTCGGAGAACTTGAGCCCGTGCGCCGTGGAGACGACCACCACGTGGTCGCTCCGCTTGATGACCCCGCGCGCCGCGAGCTTCTCGAGCGCGGCGAGCGCCACCCCCGTGTGCGGGCAGGTGAACATGCCCGCGAGGTCTGCGCGCGCCGACGCATCGGCCAGCTCCTGCTCGGACGCCTGCTCGACGATTCCGTCGAGCGCCTCGAGGGCGCGCAGGGCGCGCTTCGCGGAGACCGGGTCGCCGATCTGGATGGCGGAGGCGAGCGTCTTCTTCGCCGTGATCGGCTCCACCTTCACGCCGGGGGAGGCCTTGCGCCCGGCGCCAGCGGTCGCGCGCCAGAGGGGGTTGGCGTTCTCGGCCTGCGCGACCACCAGCCGTGGGAGCCGGTCGATCACGCCCAGCTCCTTCATCAGGACGAAGCCCTTGCCCACCGCGCTGGCGTTCCCGAGGTTGCCGCCCGGGATCACGATCCAGTCGGGCGAGGACCAGCCGAGCTGCTGCGCGATCTCGATCGAGGCCGTCTTCTGCCCCTCGATCCGGAGCGAGTTCATCGAGTTCGCGAGGTAGATGTCGGGCGTCTGCGAGAGCTCCTTCACGACCCTCATGCAGCCGTCGAAGTCGGTGTCCAGCTCGAGGACCAGCGCCCCGTTGGAGATCGGCTGGACGAGCTGGGCGGTCGAGATCTTCCCGCGCGGCAGCAGCACGACGCTCGGGATCCCGGCGGCAGCGCAGTAGGCGGACAGGGCCGCCGAGGTGTCGCCGGTCGAGGCGCAGGCCACGGCACGGATCTGCTTGCCGCGGGCCCGCATCTCCTTCACCGCCGAGACGAGGACCGTCATCCCCAGGTCCTTGAAGGAGCCCGTGTGCGTGACGCCGCACTCCTTGAGCCAGACGTCCTCCAGGCCGATCTCGTGCGCGTAACGGTCGATCCGCAGGAGCGGGCTGCCCCCCTCGAACATCGAGACGACGTTCTCCACGCCGACCTGCGGGAACACCCACTCCTTCTTCCCCCAGACGCCCGAGCCGAACGGCCATGGGCCCAGCTTGAAGCGGCTGTCGAAGAGCGCCTTCCAGTCGGAAGCGGCTGCGCGTCGCGAGCGCCGCGACGTCGTGCTCGACCTCCAGCAGGCCGCCGCACTTGCGGCAGGTGTAGACCACTTCGGTCAGGTCGGCGCGGAAGTCGCAGCCTTCGCTGCAGCGGAACCAGGCGGACGGAGGAAGCATCGACATGGGCTGGAACCCTCGGGATTCGGGGGCGCCAATCTGCCGCGGCGCAGGCGGTTTGGCAAGGCGAGCGGCGCTACTCCAGCGCCGCCGGAGTCAGCCGGTTGCCGCACGCAGGACAGAGCTCGCGGGTCGTCATCGCGCCGCAGTTGGTGCACAGGTGGAGCCCCTCGGTCCCCTCCGGGACGAGGCGGCGTGTCGATCACGGGGAGCCGCATCCCGCAGCGGCTGCAGAGCCGCTCACCAGGCACGGCCGGCGTGCGGCAGTAGCGGCAGACCGGGGCGATGGGGAGGCCCGTCGGCGCGTCCACCGGGATCTCGTCCCCGATGCGCTCGATGTCCGGCATCGCCTCCGAGTCCACGTCGACCGGAGCCGCGCTCGTGGGATCGATGTCCGGGGTCCGCACCTCCGGGGCGTCGACGGGCGCCGCGAGGGTCGGCTCCAGCTCCGGGATGGAGGGCATCGCGAAGGGGTCGACGTCGACCGCGTCGTGGAGGGTCGGCTCCAGCCCCTCCATCCGCGCGACGGGCGGGACCGGGAGGGCTCCTGGGGCGAAGCGCTTTCCGCAGACTTCGCACTCGGCGCCGGACTGCTGGGGGTGCTCGCAGACTGGGCAGACGATCATTCGCCCAATCCTAGCCCAACCCCGCCCTCGGCGCTTCGCAGCGGGACGAAGCGCACCGCGAGGAGCTCCCGGTCGAAGACGGCCCCGGAGGCGTCCCTGGTGAGCAGGTGCACGTACTGGACGTCGTGCTCGGCGCCGATCGGGATGACCATCCGCCCGCCGGGGCGCAGCTGGTCCAGCAGCGCCGGCGGGGTCCGGATCGCCGCGGCGGTCACGATCACCCGATCGAAGGGCGCCTCCTCGGGCCAGCCGAGCGCGCCGTCCCCCTGCCGGAGCGAGACGTTCTCGATCCCGAGCTGCGCGAGGATCGCGCGCGCCCGCTCCGAGAGCGCCGTGAGCAGCTCCACGGTGTAGACCCGCGCACAGAGCCGCGCCAGGATCGCGGCCTGGTACCCGGAGCCGGTCCCGACCTCCAGGACCCGCTCGGTGCCCGACAGCTCGAGCAGCTCGGTCATCCAGGCGACCATGAACGGCTGCGAGATGGTCTGGCCGAAGCCGATCGGGAGCGGGTGGTCGCCGTCTGCGCGCGACTGGAAGTCCTCGGGCACGAAGCGCCGGCGAGGGGTCGCGGCCATCGCCTCCAGGACCCGGTCGTCCCGGATGCCCATCCGCCGCAGGTCGCGCGCCAGCTCTTCGCTCACGTGCGGATCATAGCCCCGGGCCGCACTTCACGGTCGGAACCCAGGAGGCTACCCCACCTGGGCGAGCGAGAGCCGACCCGCCCACCGCTGCTGCAGCGCCTCTCCCGCGGCGGCGTTCTCGGGGCTGCCGAGCGCCGGGTCCGCCTCGACCAGCGCGAAGGCCTCGGCGCGCGCCTCCTCGAGGATCGCCTCGTCGCGATAGAGGTCGGCCACCTCGAGGAGCCGCTGGCCGGCCTGACGCGTCCCCAGCAGCTCGCCGGGCCCCCGAAGCTTCAGGTCCACCCGGGCGATCTCGAAGCCGTCCTGGGTGCGGACCATCGCCTCCAGCCGCTCGCGGGCGTCGTCCCCTGCCCGCTTGAAGTGGGCCAGGAGGAGGCAGTGGCTCTGGACGGCGCCGCGCCCGACCCTCCCCCGCAGCTGGTGGAGCTGCGAGAGGCCGAAGCGCTCGGCGTGCTCCACGATCATGACCGTGGCGTTCGGGACGTCGACGCCGACCTCGATGACGGTGGTCGCGACGAGGACGCGGATGCCGCCGGCGCGGAACCTGTCCATGACCGCCTGCTTCTCCTCCGCCTTGAGCTGGCCGTGGAGGAGGCCGACCTCGTGGCCGTCGAAGACCTTGCGCAGGGCCTCGGCGCCGCTCGTCGCGTCGGCGAGGTCGCTCTTCTCCGACTCCGCGACCAGCGGGTAGACGACGTAGGCCTGCCGCCCCGCGTCCAGCTCCTTCCTCGCGAGCGCGTACGCCGCCTTGCGCTGGGAGTCGCCGAAGACGCGGGTCGCGACCGGCGCGCGGCCGGGCGGCAGCTCGTCGATCTTGGACTGGTCGAGGTCGCCGTAGAAGGCGAGCGCGAGCGTCCGGGGGATCGGCGTCGCCGTCATCACCAGCACGTCCAGGCGCCGCCCCTTCTTCGCCAGCGAGGCGCGCTGCTCGACGCCGAAGCGGTGCTGCTCGTCGACGACCGCGAGCCCGAGCCGCTCGAAGGCGACGCCCTCCTCGAGCAGCGCGTGGGTGCCGATGGCGATCCGGGCGCGCCCGTCCGCGAGCGCCGCCCGCGCCTCCCGCTGCGGGCGGCCGCGTGACTGCGCCCCCACGAACACCGCCTCCACGCCGCTCCCTTCGAGCCAACAGAGGATCTTCTCGCCCTTGATCGCCGGCACGACCCACTCCTGCTTCTGCTCCTCGGTGCCGAAGGCGAGGATCGGCGGCATCGCCATGTCCGTGTGGACCGCGACGCCCATCGCGACGCCGCCGGACTGGGCGTGCGCCATCTCCTCACCGAGGACGAGCGCGGTGTAGTAGTCGCCGCCCTGCCCGCCGTACTCCTCGGGCTTGTCGAGGCCCCAGGAACCCCAGCTCGCCCATGCGGTGGAAGACGGAGTCCGGGAAGCCCGTCTCCTCCCACTCCTCGGAGTGCGGCGCCAGCTCGCTGCTGGCCGAAGGCCCGGACCGTCTCCGCAGCGCCTCGTGCTCGTCGGTGAAGAGAAGTGGCTGCCTCGCTTCGCGCCGAAGTCGGGCTTGAGGTCGGTCGAGCGGCATGTCGGCTGGGAACTAACCTCCGGTGGCCTGGACGGGGCTTGACGAGCGCGGACCGTAAGCGTAGACTCGCGGGAAAGTGAACAGTAGACTTCCCTCTTCCTACTGTCGCGGAGTCCTGAGCGAACGTTGAGGCGGCGGTGAACCGGGTAGAGCGAAGCCCGTGACGGTGACGGTCGTGCAGATGCGAAGCCCACGCACCGCGCAGGAACGGCGACGGCTCCTCCCCGTCTCGCTCCTCGCTGCGCCGGAGCCCGCCGCGGCCGGGCACGCCCCGGCCACGGCGGGCGGCGTTCCTTTGCGGCGTGACCTGTACGGTCCGGCGCATGTCCGAGCCCGTGCTCTACGCCTGCGCCGACGGCGTCGCGACGATCAGCCTCAACCAGCCCGACACGCGCAACGCGCTCTCGCGACGAGCTGCTCGACGCGCTGCTCGCAGCCTTCGACGGCCGCCGACGACGACGACGCGCGCGTCGTCGTGCTCGCCTCCACGCACGAGACGACGTTCTCGTCGGCGGCAACCTCGACGGCTTCGCGCGGACGTGCCGCTGGCCCACAAGTACACCGGCACGGCCGCTTCCCGCGGCTCTTCCGCGCTGATCGGCACGCTCGGCAAGCCGACGATCTGCGCCGCCAACGGGCACGTGCTGGCGGGCGCGCTCGGCGTCGCGCTGGCCTGCGACCTGATGATCGCCAGGAGTCGGCGACCTTCGGCACGCCGGAGATCAACGTCGGCGTCTTCCCGTTCATGATCATGGCGCTGATCTACCGCAACGTCCCGCGCAAGAAGGCGACCGAGCTGCTGCTGCTCGGCGAGCGCATCGACGCGCGCGAGGCCGAGCGGAGCTGGGGATCGTCAACCGCGTCGTGGCCGACGACGAGTTCGACGCCGCGGTCGCCGACTGGGCCGGCGGCTCGCGGCGAAGTCGCCGCTGCTCATGCGGCTGGGCAAGGACGCGATGTGGCGCCAGCAGGACATGGCGCTCGACGACGCGCTCGACTACCTGCGCGCCCAGCTCGCGCTCGCGTTCGCGACCGAGGACATCCAGCGAGGGCGTGAAGGCGTTCTTCGAGAAGCGTGACCCGAGTGGAAGGGCCGCTGACCCCGACGCGGCCGTCGTCGACTGCTCTGCCGCACGCCCGAGCGCACCGCGAGGGCTTCCGCGCGAGGCGCGCAGGCCGTCGCCGAGGCGATCGCGGAGCGGCCGGCGTGCAGCCGCGGCTCGTCGGCTCGCCCGGGGAGGTCGCGCGACAGCACGTACGACGAGGACCTGCGCGACGCGCGCGGCTGCCTGCTGGAGGCCGGCGGCCAGCTCTCCGACGCCTTCCACGACGGCACGTTCCCGGTCCTCTGCGCCGGCGCACTGCTCGATCTGCGTCACGACGCTGCCGGTCGCTCGCGCGCGACCGCCCCGACGCGTTCGTGCTGTGGCTCGACGCGCACGGCGACTTCAACTCGCCCGAGACCTCGCCCTCCCGGTTCCTGGGCGGCATGTGCCTGGCCGGCGCGTGCGGCGTCTGGGACGCCGGCTTCGACCGTCCGGCGCTCGACCCGACGCGCGTCGTGATGTGCGGCGTACGGGACGTCGACGCCGGGCGAGCTGCGTGCTGCTCGAGACGCCACGACGTCTCGCCGCGTCGACCGGCCCTCGCGGCTGGCCGACGCGCTGGCCGGCCGCGAGGTCTTCGTGCACCTCGACCTCGACGTCCTCGATCCGAGCGTCATCGCCGGGCTTCACCTTCCCGGCGACCGGCGGCTTCAGCGCCGAGGGGCTGCGGCGCATGCTGCGCCGAGGTGGCCGAGCGCCGCGACCGTGATCGGCATCGAGGTCACCGAGCTGCCCGGCCCCGAGGCGGCCGAGATCGCCGCCGGCTGCATCGCCCCGCTGTTCAGCTGATCCCGCCGCCCTGATCGTCGACGGTCCGCGTCCGGCTCGCGGGCGTCGGGTCGACGACGCCGCCGCCGAGGGTCTTCGCGCGGACCTCGAAGAGCTGGTCGCCCGGCAGCAGGTCCGGGTAGAACGTCGGCGAGGTGCAGGCCTCCCACGCCGAGCCGTTCAGCCGGCACTCGAACGTGACGCCCGGATCGGGGGAGGTGAACGTCAGCGTCGCCGAGAACTCCGTGGTCGTGCCGCTCGGGCCGCCCGTGATCGTCGTGTCGGGGACGAGCTGCTCGACCGTCCAGGTGCGCTGGGCGGGGGTCGCGTCCGTGTTGCCAACCGCGTCGGTGGCCCGGACCTCGAACGTGTGGGAGCCCCAGAGCGAGTTCGGTGAGCACGACGGCGGAGGTGCAGGCCGCCCAGGCGCCGCCGTCGAGGCGGCACTGGAAAGTGGCGTCCTCGTCGGCGGAGAACTCGATCTGCGCGGTGGTGGAGGTGGTCGTGCCGGACGGGCCCGCAGTGATGCTCGTCACCGGCGCCGTCGCGTCGACCGACCAGGCGGCGGACTCCGGCGTCGTATCGACGTTGCCGGCGGTGTCCCTGGCCCGGACGTCGAACGTGTGCGGCCCGTCGGCGAGCGCGGTGTAGGACTTGGGCGAGGTGCAGGGCAGGTAGGCCCCGCCGTCGAGGCGGCACTCGAACGTCGCCGTCTCGTCTGCGCTGAAGGTGAAGGTCGCGGTCGTGGCGGCCTGCGCGCCGCTCGTGCCGTTCACGAGCGTCGTCTGCGGCGCCGTCACGTCGGCGGGCGGGTGCCGCCGCCGGTCGGGGGCGTCCCGCCACCACCGGGCGGTGTGCCGCCGCCGGTCCCGGGGGGCGTGCCACCACCGGGCGGTGTGCCGCCGCCGGTCCCGGGGGGCGTGCCGCCGCCTCCGGGAGTGCCGGTGCCGGGGCTCGCGGGGTTGCGCGGATCGCTGCCGGCGCCGACCTCGTCGCCGTCGGAGATGCCGTCGCGGTCGGTGTCGGCCTTGCGCGGGTTCGTCTTGTACCTGCGCACCTCGTCACCGTCGGAGAGCCCGTCACGGTCGGTGTCGGCCTTGCGCGGGTTCGTCTTGTACCTGCGCACCTCGTCACCGTCGGAGAGCCCGTCACGGTCGGTGTCCCAGCGGCGCGGATTGGTGTGGAACCGCCGCGCTGGTGTGCCGGTGCTATCGCCGTCGCCGGCTGCGGACTTTTTGGTTACGCTATCAATCTGGAGGTCAAACCGGCCGGGGTCGGCGCTCGGCTGCAGGTCTTTCAGTACCTTCGACCAGCCGGTCTTGCGCGCGTTCGAGAATCGTACAGACGACATAGTCCTCCGCACCGACCACAACCTCAAGGGGGCCGACGCTATCGCTGCTGGCTACCAGCGTGCCCTGCCCGCCCTTGTCGCGACACTCGATCCGGCTGACATAGTCCGTCAGAACCGTTCCCGCTCCGGACGTCTCAGAGACCGTATGCGTGCCCACCGAGACCTGTTTGCGGCCCGTAGAACCCCCATCCGCGGCGTCGAAAGATTCGGTGAAGCCATCGATTTGCAGGTTGAAACGGCCCGGATCGGTACTCGGCTCCAGGGCCTTGATGACCTCCAGCGTCCGGACCGGAGTGGAGTGTTCGTACGCGCCCATGTCAGTGTCTGCCACCAGATTACCATCCCCGTCTACCGGCCTGCTCAGGTTCTCCAGGTCGACCTTCGGGGCGCCGCCGTTGGTGCCGGTATCGATGCAGGGGCTGATGCCTTGGAGGCGAAAGTTGTTGGCAGGACTGTCAACGAAAGCCGGATCGGCGCTGATCTCGGCGGAGCCCGGCTTCACGCCGCTGTAGTTGCCGGCCGCATTGTCAAACAGATCGTTGTAGTTCAATACAAAGCCCAGCTGATAGCCATACGCCGATCGAGGATCCACCGACGGTGACGCGTCACAGGAACTGCCGTTGGCCTGGAAATTGCCGTACAGCCCATAGTTGCGGTTGTTGACAATAATGTTGTTCCGAATCTTGCCCGTGAACTGGCAACCGCGGATCAGGATGGCTCCCTGTGCCCCGTTTTCTCCAGGGGCTTGCTGACCGTTATCCACGATGGTGTTGTTGATTATGTCGATCTGGGATGTGGCAGTTGAAGAGCCCACGCTGATGGTATAGGGACCGGCCCGCCAGTCGTAGATCAGGTTGTTCACGATTCGCCCGGAGTTGGCATGGTTCTCTGACGACAGCGCGATGGCAAGCTCAGAGTAGTCTGGCCAGCCTACGAGATGATTTTGCTCGACCAGCAGGTTGGCCAGCGGAGAATCGGCGCCATGGATGCCCGCGACCCACCAGAAGATCTTGTTGCCGCGGATGACAACATCATTCTGAGGGTCGGTGCCCGAGCTGAGGCGGATGCCCTCCTCGCCACACCCCAGGGAACTATCCAGCACCTGGAGCCCGCTCGCATTGCCAGAACCGTCATTGTAGGCAAAAACGCCGTAGCTCGGCCACCCCTGGCATGTGGCGTTTATGCGGAGCCCCTTCAGGGTGGCATTCTGCCCGTGGACGGCCACACCCGTCCATCGTACATGGCGATCGGGAGACTCGAGGGCCAGGTTTTCTACGGTTACGCCAGAAGCTTTGACCTCAATGAGGACATCGTTGTCATCGCTGGTGGTCACAAGTTGAGCGGCATCGCCCACCAGCGCCTTCAAGGTGACCCCGTTCTGGGCAACGACCAACTGCTCAGCGTAGGTACCATCCCCAACGACCACCGTGCCCCCGATTGCCACCGCGTCCACGCCGTCCTGGATGGCGTTAAAGCAGTCCACTTGCCAAGTGTGCCCATCTGTCGTGCAAGCAGTGGCGTTGTAGCTATCATCCACGTACACCGTACTTGGTGCGGCCATCTCCTCCAGCGCCGCAACCTGCGGCACAGAGACAATCAGACCGGCCAGCAGCCCGAGTACGAGCAATGCCAACCAGAGCACCGTTGCCCTCATGTAGCCCTTCATCGAACCTCCTTGCTGTCCCACCGCCAGGAATGGCCCTGGGGAGAATGACAGCGCACTTATACCATAAAGACAGATGCCTGTCAACTGGTGCTAATCTCCCCAGGGAAGGGGCTTGTGTCGTCAAACACCAGGCGCTGGCGCGCGGCAATCGCCACCAGTTCGGCCAGGCTGTGGACCTCCAACTTGAGCATGAGGTTGGACCGGTGTTTTTCGATGGTTTTGACGCTCACACCCAGTTTATCGGCAATGGCTGTGTTTGTCTGCCCCTGCGCCACAAGCTGGAGCACCTCACGCTCGCGAGGAGTGAGCTGTCCCCACGGGCTCTCCGGGGTCGCTTCATCAGCGGCCTGCAGATAGGCGTGCACGATGGGCTGGGCAACTGGAGGACTGAGGTACAGGTCCCCCCGAAACACGGCGCGGACGGCCAGCAGCAACTCGTCCGGTACCGAGGACTTGAGCAGGTAGCCGGCCGCGCCTATCTGCAGGGCCTTGCGCACCAGATTGGGATCGGAGTACATCGACAGGACAACCACACGGGTCGCATTCTTGAGAGCCCGGACCTGCTGAATGGCCTGCAGTCCGTCCATGCGCGGCATCGCAATGTCCACCAGGAGCACGTCAGGCGCGTGCTGGCGCGTCAGTTCCAGGGCTTCCTTGCCATCCCCAGCCTCAGCCACCACCTCGATATCCGCCGCCTTTTCCAGCAAGGCGCGAATTCCGTGGCGCACCAAACTATGGTCATCCGCCAGAATCACTCGAATCGCGCGCATCGTCCTCGTCCCACCCCTCCATTATGGGAATATGGGCAACCAACGAGGTGCCCTTGCCCGGCTGCGACTCTATCTCCAGCCAGCCCCCAAGCAAATGCAGGCGTTCCTGCATCCCCACTAAACCCAGGCCGCGCGGGCGTCCCTCGGGCTTCGAGCCCAGCCTTGGGATCAAAGCCTCGGCCGTCGTCCTGGATCATCAGGCGCAGCGTTTCGGCGTCGTGATAGAGCTCCACTCGGACATGATGGGCATTGGCATGGCGAACGACATTCGTCAGCGACTCCTGGAGGAAACGGTACAAGGCAATGGTCACCGGGTCCGGAAGCGTGGGCAGATCATGGCCATGGTAGTCGATCGCCAGACGGGTGCGAGCTCCAAAATCGTGGCACAGCCCTTGCAGGGTATAGTTCAGACCTACCGCATCCAGGGCCGGCGGCCGTAGGTCCTGAGCCAGGTTGCGGATCCGATCCAGGGTCTGTCGCGAAAGCACGACGGCATCGTGGATCCGGGTGCGTAGCGCTGCCTGCTCGGCCGGAAGATCCTGGCCGATCAACTCCAAACTAATTGTCAAAGCGGTCAATGACTGGCCCGCTTCGTCGTGCAGCGCCCGTGAAAGACGACGGCGCTCGTCCTCCTGAGCTGAGACAACCTGGCCGGCCAGAGTCTGCATCTGCTCCCGGCCGGTGGTCAGCTTCTCCACCAAGTCGAGCATTCTCCAGGGCCACGGCTGTCTGGTTGGCAAAGGCGGTGACGGCCGAAATGTCGGCCTGCGTGAGATCTGTGCCAAAGATACCGAGCATGCCCGTGGTCCTACCGCCAGCCGCCATCCGCGCAAAGATCGAACGTTCAGCGCCGACCACGCGCAATCGCACGTTCGAGCTGAGCGCGCCCCAGCGCAGGAAAGCCGCGCATGCTCAAGTCCAAGCTGCTCTCGCAGAAGGCGCTCTCTCCCGATTGCAGAACCCGTCTGAACAGGCCGTCGGCTGCAAGCGGGATGCGCACGCCCAACGGGCTGCGGCCTAAGAGCCTCTCGACTAGATTCATGACGCTCGGCTTCCAGGTCACGTTTTCCACAACCAGGTGGGACTCGTCCTCGCTCGGAGACATGACCAGGGCATGGTAGCCCAGTTTCTCGATCTCGTCCCCAATGGTGCCCAGCACCTCTTGTTCGGTGCGTGCCCGCTGCACGGCCTGACCTGCCTGGCTCAGCGCGAGCAACAGACGCTGGCTGCGCTGGGTCTCCTCCTGAGAGCGGCCGCAGCGCGGCCTGCAGCGCGCGCCACCTCCGTCACGTCGCGCGCCGTGGCCAGCACGGCTTCCTGCCCGGCATAAATCAACGGCGACGCGCGGACCTGAACGGCCACATGCTCCCCGGATTTGGTTAGCCACTCCCCGGGCCGCAAAGACGCGTCGTGGTGCCACGAGTCCCACCGTTCGCGCAGCAGCTCCTCCTTGCCTCATCCGCGCGAGACGCCCTGCGCCCATGGCGCCATCTGCATCACGTCCATGGACAGCAGTTCCTCGTGGCTGTAGCCCAGCAGCCGACTGGCAGCCGGGTTGGCGTCGATGTAGCGGCCCTGCCTGTCCAACACGAGCAGCGCGTCGGAGCTGCTTTCAAACACAGCCCGATATCTGGCCTCGGAGGCAGTCACCTGCGCGGATCGCTCCTCCACACGCTGCTCAAGTTCGACCGCCCAGTTCTGCGCTTCCTGGAAGAGGCGTGCATTGCTCAGCGAGATTGCCGTTTGGTTGGCGAAGGCACTGACGGCCTGGCTATCCGCTTCGGTCAACTCGCTGCCGATGACTGCCAGCAGGCCCTGTGCACCTTCACCAGACCCCAGGGGCGCACAGAGCGCATGATCGGCCCCGACCAGAGCCGCCAGCTGCGCGGCCCGCGGACGCAGTGCTTCCGGCAGCATTTCCGCCACGGCGCGCACGGGCTCCGCCAGGAGCTCGGCACCGCCCTGATGGAGCAGCCGGTCGATGACACCCCCTGGCTTCAAAGTGAAGCTGATACTGCAGCACTGGTGCGCCGAGGATGGCATCGGCCGCCTGCAACACGGCCAGCTCATGGTTGCTGTACCGGATGACGAGATGCTCGCCGTCGTCGGTGACCCCGAGGACCACGGCGTTCAGCCCAAGGTCCGTCATCTGTCGGCCGAGGGCGCGATAGGTCCCGACGACGCTGTGCGCACACTGCGCCTCCAGGGCAGCGTGGCTGAGGGCCAGCAGCAGTTGCCGACCGCGCGCTGCTCGTTGCCACGAACGGCGCAGCTCCTCCTCCATCCGCACCCGTTCGGTGATATCCGCGACGGAAACCAGAATCCTCGACAGCGTGTCTTCACAACCTGGGGCCGCCGTCCACTTCAGGCGGATATTCAGTGGCACGCCCTCGCTTGTCCGGCGTATCGTGTCCAATTCGAATGAAGTCGCGCCCCCGGCAATCGCGACCAGCTCTTTCCGCCAGCCGTCCAAGTGGAGCGGATCCATGGGGCGGTCGACAAGCGACAGCGCCTCCTCTTTGCTGCCGAGCTTGTAGAGCGCCAGAGCCGCCCGGTTCATATCGATGCGGCGGATTCTCCGCCTCAAATCGGCAGCGGCATCCGCATGTGCCTCGAAGTAAGCATGGAAGTCACTGACCCCTGCCGCGCGCAGTCTATCGAGCTCGCCCTTGACCTCGGACAGAGTCCTTCGTCCCAAAGCGGAACCGGCGAGTCGTGGAAAAACGTGCGGAATCGCCCCTCGCGCTCCCGCAGCGCCTGCTCCAGGTGCTTTTGCTCGGTGATGTCACGAGCCACCACTGCAACCCGCACGACCCGCCCCTCGTTGGTGAAAATGGGATAAGCCCACGTATCGTACCAGCGGCCAGTTCGTACCTCCTCCATGCGCACCGCCTGGCCCGTGAGGACGACCTGGTCGAAATGCTCTCGTCGAAACGACGTAACTCCAGGGGAGAACAGATCCCAGACCAGCCGGCCGATCACCTCCTCACGGCGTATTCCTACCGCATCAGCAAATGGCTGGCTGGCGCCAAGCAGGATGCCGCCAGCATCCAGGATCACAACAATGTCGGTGGGGTTTTCGAGCAGAACATGGTCGGCCTGCTCACCGTGCCTTCTGTGCGGACCTTGAAGGTCGAGATCAAGGCTCATGAACTTGGCTCAGCCTCCGCCGGCCTCCGTGAGCCCGGCTCCACGACCAGGACGATGGCACAGACAGCCGACCAATCTCCAAGGACTGGAGAGCTGGGTCGGCTGACGCTTGAGATCGGGCGAGCACTTATTCGGCGAACTTTTTCGGCCTGGTGAGGGGGCTCTTTTTCTTCCCGTCGGGCATGACGGTTTCATTCCACTTGGCCCCCTCGACGTTGGCCGCGTGGAGATTGGCCTTCCACAGGTTGGCTCCGCTCAAATCCGCCCCCGTCAGGTCAGCCTTTTCCAAGTTCGCCTCGACCAGGTTGGCCGTGCGCAGGTCCGCTCGTTCCAGGTTGGCCTCACTCAGGTCAGCCCCTTCCAGGTTCGCTCCCACCAGGCTGGCATCGTGCAGGTCCGTCCAATAGAGGTTGGCGTCGTGCAGGTCGGCATCCTTCAGGTCCGCGCCCGTCAGATCCGTCTCACTCAGGTCCGACTCGCTGAGATCGAGCGCCGCGCAGATCGCGCCGTGCCCCGCCCTGCGTCGTGATGTCCCAGACCAGCCGCCACTTGTCCTCGATCTCGGTCGAATCGTCCAGGGTGGCCTTGTACAGATTGGCTCTGCGCAGATCGGCCCGGCGCAGATTGGTGCCGCGTAAGATCGGCCCCCTCCAGCTTGGCGCCCTGCAAGTTGGCACCGGTCAGGTCCGTCTCACACAGCAGGCTGCAGCGCAGGTCCGCAGCACCCAACTGCGCCGCCTTCAGGTTCACACCTCGAAGATCAGTCCAGCCCAGGTCCGCCTCTTCCAGGTTGCGCCCCACGCCACCCTGGGCAAAGATGTCCCAAACCAACCGCCACTTGGGATCGATCTGCGTCCGCTCGTCGAGGGTTGCCTCTTTCAACAGAGGCCCGCCGGAGGTTCGCACCATCCAGGTTGGCTGCCTCCAGCCTGGCGCCACTCAGATTCGCACTGCTCAGGTCGGCACGGCGAAGGTCCGCGCCTCGCAGGTCCGCACCAGAGAGGTCGGCCCCTTCCAGGCGGGCGCCGGTCAGATCGCACTCTCGGAGGTCGGCCCCCGCGAGTCGAGTTCCTTCCAGGTTGGACTCGCTAATATCCGCCCGGGAGAGGTTGGCTCGCTGCAGGTCACTTTCGTGCAGGTCCACTCCCTCCAGTCGAGCACCCTGGAGCAGAGCATCGGACAGATTGGCCTCGCTCAGGTCCAGCTTTTCGAGGGTGAGGTCCGCCCCTCCATGGGTGACAACGTCCCAAACCAGCCGCCATTTGGCGTGGATCTGGGTGGCGTCGTTCAGACTGGCGTTCCGCAGGTTAGCCCACCTCAGATCGGCGCCCTGAAGATTCGAGCCGTCGAGCCGAGTACCACTCAGATTGGCGGCTCGAAAGTCCGCCGCCCCCGAGATCGGCGTCGGTCAGGTCGACCATCTCCAGGTTGCGTTCAGCTCCACCACGGGTGACAAGCTCCCACACCAGTCGCCACTTTTTGTCCATCTGGGTAGCATCGTCCACTTGAGTGCGACGCAGGTTGGCTCGGCGCAGGTCCGTCTCCAGCAAACTGGCTCCCCGCAGGTCGGCCTCCTCCAGATTGGCCCCCTCCAGGCTCGCAGAACTCAGGTTCGCGTCCCTCAGATCGGCCTTGGCCAGATTCCGGTTGGCGCCCCCTTGGGTGACAATGTCCCAGACAAGCCGCCATTTGGGATCGATCTTGGTGAGTGCGTCCAGGCTGGCCCTGGCAAGCCTTGCCCCACCGAGTCCGCACCCTCAAGGTCCGTACCCTCCAGCTTGGCGTCGGTCAAGTTCGCACCGCGTAGGTTCGCCCGGCGCAGGTCGGCCCCGCGCAGATCGACCTCACCGAGATCGGCCCCGGCCAGGTTGCGCTCTACACCACCCTGGGTGGCGATATCCCAGACCAACCGCCACTTGGGATCGATCTGTGTGTCCTTGTCCACCGTAGCCTGGTTTAGGTTTGTGCCCCGTACATCCGCATGGCGCAAATCCGCCCCTCGCAGGTCGGCACCGCTCAGGTCGGCCCCCACCAGGTTGGCACCCTGCAGATTCGCCCAGTAGAGGTCGCTCCAACGCAAATCGGTCCCGTGCAAATCGGCCCCACTCAGATCGGCTCGACCCAAGTTCGCGCTGCTGAGATCGGCCCGGGCAAGATTCCGGTTGGCTCCACCCTTGGTGAGAATGTCCCACGCAAGCCGCCACTTCATATCGATCTGCGTCTGCTCGTCCATAGATTGGTCTTGTGCAGGCCTGCACGCTTCAGATTCGCCCCGCGCAGACTGGCTCCGCGCAGATCGGCTCCTTCGAGATCGGCCTGCCCGAGGTCGGCTTCACTCAGGTTCGCCGCGTTCAGGTTCGCCCCACGCAGATCGGATCCGCGCAGATCGGCAGCCACTCAGGTCAGCCCGACTGAGGTTACCGCCGGCCAGATCGGCCTCCACGAGGTTACGACGGACCCCACCGTTGGTCACAAGATCCCACACCAGGCGCCACTTTGGATCGACTTGCGTCCGTTCATCGAGGCTGGCACCTCGTAAGTCGGCCCCCTTCAAATCAACCGCCTCCAGATTGGCCGACTCCAGATTGGCCCCCGTCAGGTCTGCCTGGAACAGATCCGCCTTCTGGAGATCGCTCCAGCGAAGGTCGGCCGCCGACAGATTGGCCCCGCGCAGGTTGGCACCCTCGAGGTGGGCACCTCGCAGGTCCGCCCCATTAAGGTCTGCCTGTTCCAGATTCCGATTTGCGCCGCCCTGCGTAAGGATCTCCCAGACCAGGTGCCATTTGGCATCGAGCTGCGTCCGCTGGTCCAGGATCACATTGCTCAGGTTGGAACGCCTCAAGTCCGCATCCGCGCAAGTCGGTGCCTGAGCAGCAACGCCTCACGCAACTGGGTCTCACTCAAGTCCGCGCCTCGCAGGTCGGCTCCCTCGAGGTTCGCGCCCTGCAGGTCCGCGCCGTGGAGATTGGCCTCCTTCAGGATAGCATCCTGAAGAGACGCACCGACCAGGCTGACCCCTTTCAGGTTGGCCTGCTGCAGGTTCGCTCCCTGGAGGCGGGCCTCGTTCAAGGTGGCCCCCTCAAGGTTAGCCGATTGCATTGCTGCGCCCTGCAAATCCGCCTTTGTCCAGGTTGGCTTTGGTGAGGGTCGCCTGGTCCAGAGTGGCGCCACCCAGGTTGGCTGCAGTCAGGACTGCGCCGGCAAGCGAGGCGCCCGATAAGTTGGCCTTGCTCAAGTTGGCCGCCGTGAGCGTCGCGCCCTCGAGTATGGCTCCCTCGAGGTTGGCCCCGCTCAGGTTGGCCGCATCCAGCGTCGCATTGCTCAGGTTTGCTTGCGCCAGAGCTGGAGCCGCTGAGATTGGCCGCCGTCAGTACGGTCGCCACCAGTTCGCTTCCAGCTCAGGTCCGCCTGTCGCAGGTCCGCTCCCTCCAGATCCGCGCCCGACAGGTTGGCCGTGGCCAGATGATCCCCTGATCAGGTTGGCAGTCCGCAAGTTCGCCTTTCCGAGCTGCGCCCCGGCCAAGTCCACTCCGGCAAGATCTGCACCCTCGAGGTTGGCGCCGCGCAGATCGGCCCCCTTGGCATTGACGCCCCTCAGGATCGCGCCCCGCAGATCAGCCTCGCGCAGGTCCGCACCCGCCAACCGAGCCCCCTCGAAGTTGGTCCGGGACAGGCGGGTGCCAGTCAGATTCGCCCCCTGCAGACTGGCCCCGGTGAGGTCCGCTTCGGTGAGATCGGCTGCGCGCAAGTCCGCAGCGCGAAAGTTGGCGCCCCGGAGATCCGCCTCTGCCAGATAGGCTTCGCGCAAATCGCATTTGGCCAACCAAAGCGGCCTTGACGAATTGATCAGCAAATAGAGCTCATTCGTCGAGAACTGCATCTTGCCGGCTCCTTTCAGCTCGGGGTGATTCGACCCGGGCTGGCCCCCGCTAGCGCCCAGCAACTGGATAGGGACGCCTGTGCCCGCCGATTACAGGGTGTTTGCTTATCCTTTATTGTAATCCAGGTTGGTCAGAATTACAAATCTTGGCCTGCTCCGATACGCCGGGAGAAGATGAACGGGGCCACGACAGCATGTTTGCTTTTTCCCTGGCTTGATGGTATACTCCGAGAGCGCTACCCTGAGGCGATCGGGCGCATTTTGCACATGAATACGACCAAATCCGATTGAGATCGGTAGTCGACACGGCGAGTGGAACAAGGGAGTGCCCTGAGATGTCACCACAGTGGACCTTATGGACTGTCGCCATTGCGGCCAGCGTTCTTGGTGGGCTGATCGGCGCCGTTGTCACGGTTATCCTTGGAAGACTGACCGCTGACTGGTTCCAACGTCGGCGTGAAGGCCGCCTCCGGCGGGCAGCGCTTCTCGACCTGGCACTGCACTGGGACCAACGCGGCGGAGCCGGATGCCCTGCAGCACGCTGACCTGCGACGGAGTGACCTGCGCGGAGCCAAGTTGCAGGGGGCGAATCTGCAGCATGCCAATCTGTCCAGGGCCAATATGGGGACGGCGGATCTGACCGGGGCAGACCTGAGCGGCGCGAACTTGCGCGGCGCTCGACTGGGTGAAGCGCAGCTGACAAGGGCGAACCTGCGCGGCGCCCGCCTGAGCCGTGGCACTCAGATAGCTCCAAAGTGGCGGCTGGCCTGGGAATTGGCCACTGACGGAGACGGGACGCCCGCTGAGTGCAAGCCGACCTGCGTGGCGCCGCTCTGGCTGGCGGTTGACCTGTCCGGGGCCGATCTGAGCCATGCCCGGCTCGACGACGCCGACCTCCGCGGCGCCGACCTCCGTGGCGCCAACCTGCATCAGGCCATCTGCAGTGGCGCGGATTTGGCGGTGCCCTGCTTGCCAACGCCAACCTATCGGATTGCCAGGCTGAACGCCGCCAACCTGGCAGGGGCCGACCTCACGGCTGCAGACCTGACTGGCGCGGATCTAGGCGGGGCGAACTTGTCCGCTGCCATTCTGGAGGGCGTCCAGCTTAGGCGGGCCACCCTGCGGGCGACAAGGATAGACCAGGAAACCCGGATTCCCGACAAGTGGCGTCTGGTCTGGGACATCATGACAAACCCGACGGCGGGGCGTGACTCGCGTGCGATCGACCTCGTCGGCAGTGACTTGAGCGGCGCCGAACTCATGGGGCAGAATCCGAAGGGAGCCGACCTGACGTGGGCCAACCTGGCCGGTGCCGATCTTTCGAATGCAGACCTTAGCGGAGCCCGTCTAGATTCGTCGGACATGAGCGGAGCCAACCTGAGCGGTGCGAACCTTCACTCCGCGAGCCTGATCACGGCCAAACTGGACGATGCACTCCTGAGCGGTGCGAACCTCACGAGTACGGTAATGGACTCAACAACTCAGGTGCAGC
>CAWJSR010000011.1:0-63968 GCA_963845515.1 uncultured delta proteobacterium | reverse complement strand
TGATTTCCCCGCGGGTTGTAAAATCGCTCATCCACATAATGTCCATGTTAATCAGCGGACTAAATGATTCCATGATACTTACTGAATTAAAATCGTATGGCGAAATAAAATTATTGGCAATATCGCGCATATAAGTGAATCCGTCGGCTTCCTGCTGATATTTCAGGTTGGTAATAAATGAGCCAACATTATAGGTTGAACGGTAAGCATGCATAAAATTGAGCGAACGGATGTATTTGTTCAGTCCCGGAATTTTTGAAACCATTCCTTCGTAACGAATGGTCCACCTCGCGGTCGAGCGCCGCGATGGCGGCGGCCCCGTCCGAGCACTCGGTGACCGAGTAGCCCGCGTCCACGAGTGCATCGCGGACGGTGATCCGGACGATCCGGTCGTCCTCGGCCAGCAGGAGCTTCACGAGTCGAGTCTAGCCCTCGTGAGATCCGGCGGCCAAGCGCCCGCGCACCTTCCCCAGGAACCTTCCGATCTCACCGAAGTACTCAGCGTCGTTCTCGGCCATGATCGTGTTGTGGTCGCCGCGCTCGAAGACGCGGAGGGTCGCCTCGCCGCCGGCCCACTCGGCGAGCCGTTCTGCGTGCGTGGCCGGGACCAGGTCGTCGAAGCGCGCGTGCAGCATGAGCGCCGGGCCCCGGTAGCCGGCCATCTTCTTGCGGTGGTCGAGCCTCGCGTTGATCTCGTCCGCGAAGGCGCCTGGCGTCATGTCCACCTCGGCCGGCTCGATCCGCAGGAGGATCCGCTCCAGCGGGTCGGCGATGGCCGACTCCAGGATCACCCCGGCGACGCCCGGGAAGCGCGACAGCGCGTGGATCGCGAAGATCGAGCCGACCGAGCGGCCGAAGAGGACCAGCCGCTCCGGCGGCAGGTCGGCGGCGCCGATCACCTTCTCCACGTCGTCCAGCATCCGGCCGAGCGCAGGCTCGCCCGTCGACATGCCGTAGCCGCGGTACTCGGCGAGGAGCAGGCTGCAGCCGAGCGCCGCGAACCGCTGCGGCAAGCCCTCCTCCAGCCAGTCGCGCACCACCTCGCCGTTCCCGTGGAAGTGGACGACCGTCAGGTCGGCGCCGTCCACCTGGTTGAAGGCGCAGCCGAGCTGCACGTCGCCGGCGTCCACCCAGGTCGGCTGCGGGAAGCGCGCGCTGCGCGGGAAGAAGTAGCGTCCGTTGAGGAGCGGATGGTCCAGGAGGGCGGGCGGCAAGGGTGGGCTCAGTAGCAGGCGGTGGGGGAATCCCGGTACGTGCAGTAGTAGCCCTCTTCGATCCGGGTCATGAGGCCGCTCGCGAAGGCGTCCGCAGTCGAGGTGTCGACGGTCCCAGGCCACGTCACGTCGAGCCAGACGGAGACGCTCTGCCCGTCGTTGGCGGCGCCGTTGCTGGCGAGGCTGACGTTGGAGCCGTAGCGCATGCTCTCCAGCCCCTCCGGCGAGACCGTGACCGTGATGGAGTCTCCCGCCGAGACGGTCGCGGTGAGCCACGAGGCGCCGGGAGTGGCGCCGAGCGGCGCAGAGCGTACCGCCGCCCAGGTTGGCCACCGTGATCACCTGCGGCGCCGGCGCCGGGTCGCCGGCCTTCCAGGCGAACGAGAGCTCGAGTGGCGACGGGCCGATCACCGGCGTCGTGCTCGCGGTGATCTCCCACGTGACCGTGATCGTCTTCGTGGCCGCCCCAGGCGAGGTCACCGCGACATGTGCCGTGTGGGCGCCCACGGCGATCGCCGTGGACGCCAGCGAGAGCCCTATGGAGTAGGGCGCCCCTGTGCCGCCGATGGTCGTCCGGAGCCAGGCGGAGACCGCGTCGTCGTAGGTGACTGCTGCGCTGGGAGGAAGGAGCGCGCCGCCGCCGCCGTTCGTGACCGTGACGGTGGTGTACCAGGGGATCGGAAGCGCCGAGCCGCACTCGCTCGCCGGGAAGGCGTGAGAGGTCGCCGAGAGGACCATCGAGGGTGGGGCAGCGTCGACCGCCTCGTCGCCCTCTGGCGCCGGGCAGGAGGTGAAGACGGCGGCGAAGGCCAGGAAGGCGGCGCGGCGAAAGGCGAGCATCGTGCGGATTCTCCCCCGAGGTGACTTTGCGTGGAATACCATACCCTGCGCTCTCGGAAGGGGGCGATGGGAGGGGACCATGATCGGGCTCTGGCTGAGTCTCGCAGTGTCGCTCGGCGCGGGCCCGGCTTCCGTCGCGCCGTCGCGCGATCAGGGGGTCCCGACCGGCAAGGGCAAGGAGCGGCCCAGGGTCGAGCTGACCGCGCCGACCGGCGGCTGGACGGTCGGCCGGATGGTGGAGGTGGCAGGGACCATCTCCGATCCCACGGTCGATCCGGTCACCGTCTCGATCAACGGCGACCGCTACCTCCTCCGGACCTTCAACGGTCGCTTCTCGCGCAAGTTCCCGGCGGCGAGCGGGAAGATCGTCGTCGTCGCGATGGCCACCAACCAGGGCGGGACGGGGACGGCGGAGGTGACCGCCTTCGCGCAGGTCGCGCCCGTGCCGCTGCGCGCCGTCCTCACGAGCGACACCGACGGCGTCTACACCGACCTGCACGTCTACGAGCCGACCGCCGAGTCCGTGGACGCGCAGGGGATGCTGGACTTGAAGCGGACGGCCCACGTCTTCTGGGCCAGGACCGAGAGCCCGTCGGGCGGGACCTTCTACCTCAACGAGCAGGGCGGCGACTTCGACCAGCCCGGCTACGGCCCGTACCTCTATGTCCACCGCGCGCCGCCGAAGGGGGTCTTCCTCATCGCGACCAACTACTGGCCCTCTGGGGACAAGGGCCACACGGTCGGCACGCTCAACCTGACGCTCTTCGAGGGGACGCCCGCCGAGTCGCGCCGGGCCGTGCGCGTGCCGCTGGCGACGCGCGGCACGACGAGGGTGCTCGCGTGGATCAACGTGCTCGGCTCCGGCCGCGCGCAGGTCTACGTGCCCGGCCAGGATCCGCCTCCCGGCGAGGGCTGGCCGAAGAACCTCGAGGAGATCGCGCGGGAGCTCGCGAAGGCGTCCCCGGGCGAGGAGTACTGACGCGTGCTCGACGCCGTCGTCCTGGCCGCCGCGGCGCTCCTCCACGGAGCGGCCCCCTCACCGCGCCTGATCGCCCGTCCACCCTCCGAGAACCTCCTGCGCAAGGCGATCGCCGAGACCGCCGCGGCGCAGGTCGAGGCGATCGACCCGGCCTGGGAGGAGTCGCAGCGCGACTGCGCCGGGCTCGTCCGGTTCGCGTACCGCACCGCCTTCCGGAGGCTGGCGCCGGAGCGGGTCGCCGCGGGGCTCTTTCGCGACGCCGCGGGCGCCCCCGCCGCCTTCGCCGACGCCGCGACGCTGCTGCGCGGGAGCTTCGCCCCCATCGGACGCGGTCCCGAGGCGCTCGCCGCGCTCCGCGCCGGCGATCTGGCCGCCTTCTCGCGTGAGGAGGAGGACGCGCCGGTGCTCCACCTGATGATGGTGGTCCGCGCGTCGGATCCGGCGCACGGGCGCGCGCAGGTCGTCTATCACCCGGGCGAGAAGGGGGCGGCCGTCCGCGCCGGGGCGCTCGACGCGCTCGCGCGCGAGGCCCCCGGGGGCTGGCGCCCCGTGCCGGAGAACCCGCTGTTCCTGGGCTTCTACCGCTGGAAGGAGTGGATTCCGTGAAAAGGAACCTCGCCGTCGCCGCTGCCGTCGCGCTCGCAGCGGTGCTCTTCGCGGTGGTCATGGTCAAGGCCCTCAGGAAGGGGACCGGCGTCGCCAGGAAGGAGGCGGCCGTGCAGAAGCTCCAGGTGGGCGAGACGCCCCCCGAGCCGTCGGTCTGGGTGGACGTGCACGCCCCGAGGAAGGCCTGGGACGCGCTCAGGCGGAACGCGTGGGTCAGGCGCGCCCTCGAGGAGCCGCTCGGGCAGGGCTTCACGGCTGGCTGGACCGCCTTCCTCTCGACCGACGGGAAGGATCTGGGCGGCGCGTTCGAGGGGCAGGTGCTCGACCTCGTCGCCGGCCGGCTGCTGTCGGAGCCGTTCCGCGTCATCACCTACTCCGGACCGGACGCGACCGGCGTGCCGGCAGTCGTGGTGCCGGCGCCGGGAGCCGAGGCGAGGGCCGCCTTCGAGCTCCTCGAGACGGTGGCGAAGAACGGCACCTTCGAGGCGCCGCGCTGCCCTGGGCCCGCGGCGGCGGCCGGCGCCTCGGGGCAGCCGATCCTGGTGAGCCGCTGGCTCGTCGCCGAGCACGCCGTGTACGGCGCCCTGCGCGCAGACCGGCTGGTCGTGGCGCGCCACCCCATGGCCGTCGTCCAGGCGGCGTGCGCCGTGCCGCCGGACGTGCCGCGCGCCGAAGGGATCGACCTCTCGATCTCCTTCGCGCGGACCGGGCTGGGGCGGGAGGCGCAGCTCCTGGCCGCCCTGCTCGGGGTCGGCCCCGCGCCGCGCCTCGCCTTCGCCGTGGAGGGTGACGCGCTCGTCCCGCGCGGCATCCTCGGTGCACTGGACGCGCCCGGGAAGGTCGAGGGGGCGGCTCCATCGGACCCGCTGCTGCGGCTCGTCCCGGCCGACTCCGGTGTGGTGCTGCTCGCCGCACTCAAGCTCCCGCAGCCGCTGGACAGGAAGAGCCTGAAGGCGCACCTCGCGGGCAAGTGGAGCGGAGCCACGCAGCAGCGCACGCTCGCGGTCGTCTGGAACCCGCGAGGAGAGCGGGACCGCGTGCCAGAGGTGGCGATCCTCTGGCCGGACGGAGATCGGAAGCTGCTGGACGAGGCCTTCTCGGGCCCCAACGAGCTGGTCCGCCGCCGCGCCTGCGGCCACGAGATCCTGGCCTCCACCGCCAGCCTGGCTGCCGCGGCCGAGCGCGCGTGCAGCGGGAAGGCGCCGTCGATGCTCAGCGCCGCCCCGCAGGTGGTGGCCGGGCTGCGCGCGCCGCTCTCGGTCGGGATCGGCGTGAACGTCGGCGGAGTCCTCTCGCGGCTCGTCGCCGACGCCTGGACGCGCCGAGAAGGGGGAGAAGACCGCCCCCGCCCCGGAGATCGAGGCGGCGCGCCGCCTCCTCGAGGAGCTGCCGTTCGTCGGGCTGCGCGGAGTCGCCAAGGGGGACGCGCTCGTCCCCGGGGGGTTCAAGTCATGATCCGCCGCGTCGTCCGCGCGCTCTTCGGCGCGGCGCTCCTCTGCGCCGGCGCCGCCCAGGCCAAGCCGCTCTACATGACCGTCCCGCGCGCCTTCGGCACGCACGAGAAGCCCGTGATCGAGGTCGCCTTCGAGCGGCGCGGCCCAGTGGAGCTGCGCGTCGTGAAGCCCGACTCGCTCGACGCCTTCGTCGCGCGCCAGGCGAACCTGCGCCGCGCGTGGGAGCCCGTGGAGGCGAAGGAGAACCCCGGGCGCTACCTGTCGCGTGGCCTCAACGCCGTCCGGCTGCCGGGCGCCTTCCTCTACAGGGCGCTCGGCGCGGACTTCCGCACCGAGCTGGCCGACGCGCTGCCGCGCCGGCCGGAGACGCCTCCCTCCGATCGGAAGCTGGTGCGCCTGACCGAAGGGCCGGAGAGGATCGTCGGTCTGCCGCCCGGCGCCACGGTGGTCCGGCGCCAGTGGCTCAACCTCGACCTCGGCGGGCTCGATCGGAACTGGAGCGTGCCAGGGTTCGACGAGTGGACCGCCTCGGGAGGGTACGAGGAGCGGCGCGTCGAGCTCGACCCGCTCCCGCCCGGCGTCTACCTCCTCCAGCTGGTGCAGGGGCGGGTCGAGGGGCAGGTGCTCCTCGTGGTCACCGACCTAAAGGTGCAGGTGAAGCAGACCGACGGGGAGCTGCTGGTGCGCGTGGCGGGGGAGGACCTCGCCCCTGTCGCGGGCGCGGAGGTGCAGCTGCGGACCGCGGCGGGAGCAGGGGCGCGCGGCAAGACCGACCGGAACGGAGAGGCGCGGCTCGAGACCAGGGAGCCGCGGCTCCTGGTGCTCGTGCGCTCCGGCAAGGACGTGGCGGTCGTCGACACCGACTTCTACTCGACGCTCGCGGCGACGCCGGACGTCTTCATCTACAGCGACAGGCCCATCTACCGCCCCGGCGACGTCGTCCAGTTCCGCGGCATCGTCCGGAAGCCGGACGGCGTGCTCTCGCGCCTCTTCACCCCTCGCACGCGCGAGGTCGCGGTCTCGCTGAGCGTGGCGGAGGGCAGGAGCGCGTCGACGACGGCGCGCGTCGACGAGTTCGGCTCGTTCAGCGGGAGCCTCCGCGTGCCGGACGACGTGGCCACCGGCGTGGTCCGGCTGGAGGCCCGGCTCGACGGGAGGCCGCACGGCGCCGAGGCGCGCGTGCAGGAGTACGTGAAGCCGACCTTCTACGTCGAGGTGATCGGCGACGCGGAGACCGTGCAGCCCGGCGGCACGATCAGGGCGCTGGTCCGCGCGCGGCGCTACGCGGGCGGCGCGCCGGAGCGCACGCGCTACGACGTCTTCCTGTACCGCGCGGTGGTGGACAGCCCTGCGTGGGTGGACGACGCAGGGCTCGGCGCGCAGGGGAGCGCCGTGACCTACGGCTCGGCCTCCACCACCGAGGGGAAGCTCTCCGTCCCCGAGCGGCTCTACTCCTCGATCCAGGCGCGCGGCCAGGAGTACGCCGAGGATCCCTGGGCCACCGCGCCGCTGCTGGACGCCAACGGCGAGGCGCGTGTCGAGATCCCCATCCCCGCGCTCGGCGCCGGCGACGACCGCTTCCCCTGGCGCTACACGCTCTCGATCCGGGCGCGCGACGACCAGGGGACCTTCGCGAGCGGCTCGAGGCCCCACTACCTCGCCCCCAGCGAGGTGATCGCGACGATCCGGCCGGCGTCGGTGGTCACCATCGAGGGGAGCGAGGCGGCGCTGGCGGTGCGGGCCACGACGCTCTCGGGCCGTCCGTTCGCCGGCGCGAAGGGGAAGGTGGCCTTCGTGCTCCGCTCCGCCGGCGGCGAGGAGAAGTCCATCTCCGAGCAGGAGATCTCGACCCCCTTCGACGGCGTCTGGCGCGGGAAGCTCCCGGCGCCGGGGCCGGGGACGATGATCGCGAAGGTGACCCTCTTCGACGGCGCGGGCAGGCCCTGGACGGGTGAGGGATCGATCCTCGTCGTAGGCAAGAAGGGCGAGGAGGCGGTGCGCGTGCCTGCGCTCCAGCTCACCTCGCGCGGTGGAGCGCTCGCGCCCGGCAGCGAGGCGGAGCTGGTCGCGCTCTTCCCCGCGCGCTGGGGGCCGGGAGGGAAGGAGAAGGGGCGGGTCTGGATCACGCTCTCTGGCACGGGGATCTTCGAGACCCGGCTCGTCGAGGTGGAGGGGCTCACCCTGCTCCACAGGTTCCCCGTCGAGCGCCGCTTCGGCAGCGCCGTCTACGCGTCGATCGCCTACCCGACGCCTGCCGGGCGATGGGAGGAGAAGACCGCGCCGTTCCGGATCGTCCCGCCGGAGCGGGTGCTCGCGATCTCCATCGCGCCCGAGCGACCCGAGGCGGTCCCGCTCGGGCCACAGAAGCTCCAGCTCCGCGTGACGGATCACCTGGGTCGCGGGGTGCGGGCGCAGCTCTCCGTCGGCGTGGTGGACAAGGCGATCTACGCGCTCCAGGGCGAGATCCGTCCGCGCGCGCTCGACTTCTTCTATCCGCTCGTCCGCGACAACGTCGCGACCTTCACCTCGGCCGAGTTCCAGGGCTACGGCTACGGCGAGGCGCTGGCGCGGCTCCTGCGCCGGCCCGGCCACGCCTTCGCGGCGGTCAAGCCGCCGACGAAGACGCGGGAGGTGGACACCGCCTACTGGAACCCGGCGGTCACGACCGACGAGGACGGACGCGCGCAGGTCACCTTCACGCTCCCGTCCAACCAGACCCTCTGGACCGTCACCGCCGTGGCGGCGGACGCCTCCGGCCGCTTCGGGGAGGGCACGAAGGAGTTCGCCGCGCGGGGCGGGACGCAGGTGGTCGCGTCGCTGCCGCAGTTCCTCAGGGAGGGGGACCTGGCTACGGGAAGCGTGCGGCTCGCGCGTGGCGAGAAGGGCGGCACGGAGAAGCTCGCGCTCGACGTCTCTGCAGAGGGGGCGATCGGGTCTCCCGGGGCGCGCAAGTCCATCGAGCTCGCCTCGAAGGGCGAGGAGGTCGTCCTCGTCCAGCTCGAGGCGAAGGCGGCCGGGAGCGCGACCGTCTCGCTGCGCGTCGACGGAGGCGACAGGCCGCTCACCGATCGCCGGAGCTTCCCCGTCCGGCCGCGCGGTGTGGAGGAGCGGATAGCCGTGGCAGCGGTGGGATCCGGCCGGCTCGCGCTGCCGATCCCGCAGGGGGCGCAGGTCGAGTCGGTGGAGCTGGCGCTCCGTCCGTCCACGGTGGCCGTGGCGCTCGCCGGGGTCGAGGAGCTGCTCACCTACCCGTACGGATGCCTGGAGCAGCTCGTCGCGACGACGATCCCCAACATCGCGCTGGCGAGGGTGCTGGAGCAGACCGGCGCGCTTCGCGGCCTCGACGCGCCGGGGCAGGCGCTCGTCGCGGAGGCGCGGTCGCGGGCGGTGCAGGGGATCGATCGGATCCTCGCGCTCTCCCGGCCGGGCGGGGGCTTCACCTGGTTCGCCGGCGAGAGCCAGCCGGGCGTGGGGCTGACGCTGATCGCGCTGGACGGCCTGACGCACGCGATCGACGCCGGCCTCGTCCAGCGGGACGACGCCCGGATCGTCGAGGCGGCCCGCTTCCTGGATCGGCAGGAGGAGCTGCCGCTCTCGCTGGACGCCACGAGGGCCTTCGTCCTCGCGAGGCTCGACGGCCCGCGGCAGGCGGCCAGGGTCAGGTCGCTCCTCGAGCGCGTCGCCGCGGCCTCGGCCGAGGACCCGTACCCGGTCGCGCTCGCGCTGCTGGCCGCGGAGCGGGCCGGGATCCTCGCGGAGCCGCCGGTCAAGCAGGCGATCCGATCGCAGCTCGCGCGCGTCAGCGAGGCCTTCCTGCGAAAGGAGGTGCGCGTCGATCCGCAGCTGGCCTGGTCCTATCCGCTGAGGCGCGCCGGCCTCACCGCGATCCTCGGTCACGCCGCCTCGCTCGGCGAGGTGGATCTCGGCAAGGCGCGCCGCCGGCTCGTCGAGGTGCTCTCGGATCCAGGCGCCCTCTCGACGTTCGAGCGCTCGACGGCGATCCTCCACTCGCTCTGGCTCATCGAGAAGGATGCCCGGGCGCTCGCCGTCGCTGCGCCGCCGAAGGTCGACGTGGACGGGGGAGCCTCCCCTGCGCTCCAGCGCAGGGGGGCGGGCCTCTCGGCGTCGCTCGCGGTGGGCGCACGCGCCGTCACGGTGTCCGGGTTCGACGGACAGGTGGAGCTCTCGGCCAGGGTGCGCCTGCCGCTCGACAAGGTGACGCCTCGCTCCGACGGCATGAGCGTCGCGAGGAGCTACTACAGGCTCCTCCCCGCCGGGCGGAAGCGGATCGAGCCCGGCGAGGCGGTCGCGCAGGGGGAGGAGGTCTACGTGGAGCTCACGCTCGACGCGCACGAGGGCGAGCCGTGGTCCTCACTCCGCTCCGCCTATTACGTCGTCGAGGACGCCGTCCCCGCCGGCTTCACGCCGCTCGCTGAGGACAAGGAGTGGCGCGGCCAGCCGTGGGCGCTGCCGCTGGCGCACGAGGCGCTGAAGCGCAGGGCGCTCTCGCCCGAGCGGGCCCTCTTCTTCTTCGAGGAGCCGGCGCCGTGGAGCCGCAGCCCCCGGGTCGTCGGCTACGTCCTGCGCGCGCAGTTCCCCGGCACCTTCGCCGCGCCGCCCGCGACCGTGGAGGACATGTACGCGCCGCGCGTCCGGGGGCGCTCGGCTGCAGCCACGTTGACCATCAGGCCATCGGGCGCCACCAGGCAGTGAGGTGGCGTTGATCGGGCCGGCGCTGGTCGCCCTCGCGTTCGCCGCGGTCCCGGCCCTCCGGGTCGAGGGAGGGCTGCCGGCGGAGGCCGCCGCGGAGGCGGAGCGGGGCTGGGTCGCCGCGGAGGCGCTGCTCGCCGCGGCGGGCGTCGCGCCTCCTCCCGCGCCGCGGCCGCTCCGGATCGGGCCCGCCGACGGCCTTCCGCCCGGGCAGGCGGCGGTCGTCCGCGCAGGGCTGATCGGACTCCGCCCCGGACCGTTCGACGAACGCGCGCGCGGTGCGCTCCGGCACGAGGCGGCCCACGCGCTGCTCCTCGAGGCCTGCCCGCCAGCGGCCGGCGATCCGCTCTTCCACGAGACCTTCGCGCTGCTGGCGAGCGGCGAGCTCGCGGAGTGGGCGCAGGGCGAGGGCGGCGAGGAGGGACGGTACCTGCCGCTCGTGAAGGCGCTGGACACGCTGGACCGGGCGCGCTCACTCGACGGACGGGGCGCACGTCGCGCGCTCGCGCGCCTCCTCGCCGAGAGCCCGCCGGCCCCCGGGAGGCTCCCACCGGCGCTCGACAGGCGGCTCGCGCGCTGCGAGCCCGGCGCGCGCTGGGAGCCGCTCGCCGCGTCGGAGCTCGCGGACGACCGCGCCCCGGCGGCCGACGCGCTCGTCGTCATCTCGCGCCACTCCGGGGAGCTGCTCCAGTCCTCGGGCGGCGCGACGCTCCCGCTTCCCTTCGGCTCGACGCTCAAGCCCTTCATGGTAGCCGGCGCGAGCGGGACCCTCCCCGTTGCTGCGCGCCGACGCTTCGCGCCCCGGCTGGCGCTGCGGGGAGGGGCTGCCCGAGCGCGTCGACGCCGCCACCGCGCTGCTTCGCTCGTGCAACGGCTGGTTCCTCGACTGGGCCGCTCGCGCTCCAGCGGTGGTGACGCTCGGGCGGTGGGGCCCGGCGCTGGTCGCGCTCGGCCTGAGCGGGCTCCCCGCCGACGGCGCGGAGGCGATCGGCGTGCGGCCGTCGCTCCGGATCTCACCGCGCGCGCTGGCGGAGGGCTATCGGCTCCTTGCGGAGGCGCGCCCCGACCTCGTGGACGTCCTCTCACGCAACGCGCGCGAGGGGACGCTCTCGAGGCTCGAGGCCTCGGCACGGCTCGCTGGGGTGGCGCTCAAGACGGGGACGGTCTTCACCGCGGAGGCGGCGCCGCGGGTCGGCTGGATCGCCGCGATCGATCGAGACCTGGTGGTGGTGATGGTCCGGGCCGGACGCGCGCCGCGATCCTTCGCTGGCGAGCTGGCGGACGTCCTGGAGAGGTGGAGGGGCGCCGCGGCAGGCGCGGCGCGGGTGCAGGTCCTGGGGCTCCTCCCGACCGAGGGGCCGGTCGCACGGTGCACCGGCAGGGGCTTCACCGCGGCGCCCGGCGGCCCGGTGGCCGCGCCGGAGTCGGAGGCGCCGATCGTCGAGCTGACGCGTGGCGGCCCTGCCGTCTGCCTCGGCGGGGCGTGGAGGGTCCGGTACCCGGGGCTCGCCGTGCCGCGCGACTACGCCGGCGTGTTCGCGCTGGAGCCGGCGCCGTCGTATCGGCCCGCCCCAGGTGATCGACCGACCGACCGCGAGCGGCGAGCCCGACGGGGCTCCGACCTGCGTCTTCCGGACGACGCGCCTCGCCTACGCGAGCGGGATCGTCTCGGCGGAGGCCGCGTCCCTGCGTGGAGAGGCGCGGATCGCCCTCGCGCGGATCGCCGACCGGAACGGACGCGCGTCGCGCCATCCGGGACGGCCGGTCTGCGACACGACCCACTGCCAGGCCTTCCTCGGCACGGTCGCGCCGTCGAAGGAGGAGCGCACGGCGCTCGCCTCGCCGCTCCCCCCCGGCCGCTGGATCCCGTTCTCGCGCGGTGGGTCGGAGCCCTGGACCGCCGAGCGCCCTCGCGCAGCCGTGGAGGCGGCGCTGGGAGGGCCCGCGCGGGCGATCGCCTTCGGTGGCGGGCGGGTGCGCTGGACGGCGACGGTCGAGGAAGGCGAGGGGCGTTACGAGGAGCGGCGCGACGCTCCCTGCGAGGCGCTGCGCGGGCCGCTCAAGCTCCTCTCCTGTCCCGAGGAGGTCGAGGAGGGCTCGGTGACGGTACGCTTCGCCGGCCGCGGCGAGGGGCACGGGCTGGGGCTCGACGTGGAGTGGGCGGCGCGGAGCGGGCTGACGGCCGAGGAGATCGTCAGGCGCGCCAGCGATGGCAGCCGGGGGCGATAGCCATTATCTCCAGACGCAGGATCGGCAGCCTGGCCGCGCGCCACCTCACCTCACCTTCCGACGAGCCGCACCGCCGGCGCCTTCACGAGCGCCGCCACCCTCTTGCCCGGCGCGAGCCCCATCGCGTCGGCGCTCGGGCGCGTCACGAGCGCGACGAGCGGGATCCCGCAGTCGAGCCGGACGCGGACCAGCGGCCCCTCGTCGCTGCGCCCGGTGACGACGCCCTGCAGCAGGTTTCGCGCCGAGCTGGGGGCGCCCGGCGCCTCCTCCAGCACCACCTCCTCGGCCCGGATGCAGGCGAAGGCGTCCGCCTCGAGCCCGCCCGGATCGATCGCCCACCAGCTCGACCTCGCCGGCACGGACCGTGGCGAGCCCGTCGGCGCGGCCGGCCAGCCGGACCGCGAGGACGTTCTCCGTCCCCACGACGCGCGCGACCGCGAGCTCGGCCGGCGCGCTGAAGACCTCGCGGACCGGTCCGACCTGCCGGACCTCGCCTTCGATCATGACCGCCATCCGATCGCCGAGCGCGAGCGCCTCGACCCTGTCGTGCGTGACGACGATCGCCGGGACGCCGGACGACTCCAGCGAGCGGCGCAGCTCCGCCCTCAGCTCCTCGCGGGTGGGGGCGTCGAGCGCGGAGAGCGGCTCGTCCAGCAGGAGCAGGCGCGGAGAGGGGGCGAGCGCCCGCGCGAGCGCGACGCGCTGCCGCTGGCCGCCGGAGAGCTGCGCCGGGCGCCGGTCGAGGAGGTCGCCGATCCTGAGCCGGTCGGCGACTCGCCGCACCAGCTCCTCGCGCTCGCCGCGCGGCAGCGCGTAGAGGCCGTAGCCGACGTTCCCGGCGACCGAGAGGTGCGGGAAGAGCGCGTACTCCTGGAAGAGGAAGCCGACGCGCCGCCGCTGCGGCGAGACCGAGAGGCCGCGCGCCGAGTCGAGCCACGCCTCGCCGCCGAGCCTGATGACGCCGCGCGCCTCCGGCTCGAGCCCGGCGAGCGCTCGCAGCACGGTGCTCTTCCCGGAGCCCGACGGGCCGAAGAGGACCGTCACCGGCCCGTCGTCGAGCGGCAGCTCCGCCTTCGCGCGGACCGTGAGGCCGCCGCGGAAGCTGCGCTCGACGTCGAGGATCAGCGCCCGGTCCACTGGAGGAACGGGCGCCGCTGGAGCGCGTAGACGACGGTCAGGACGGCGAACGAGACGAGGAGCAGCAGCGCTGCGGTCTGGTTGGCGGCACCGTACTCGAGCCCCTCGACCTGGTCGAAGAGGGAGATGGAGAGCGTGCGCGTCCTGCCGGCGATGTTGCCGCCCACCATCAGCACCACGCCGAACTCACCGAGGGTGTGCGCGAAGGCGAGGATCGCGCCGGCGAGGATCCCGTGCCAGGCCAGCGGCAGCGTCACCCGGAAGAAGGTGCGAAGCCGGGAGGCTCCGAGCACGTGGGAGGCCTCGACGAGCCTCGGGTCGACCCCCGAGATCGCGGCCGCGAATGGCTGCACGGCGAAGGGGAGGCTGTAGAGGACCGAGGCGAAGAGCAGCCCGCCGAAGGAGAAGGGGAACCGGCTCCCGGCGACCGCCTCCCACGCGCGACCGAGCGCCCCCTGAGGCCCGAGACCGACCAGCAGGTAGAAGCCGAGCACGGTGGGCGGGAGGACGATCGGGAGCGCCACGATCGCCTCGACGAGGAACTTCCAGCGCCAGCGCGACGACGCGATCCAATGGCCGAGCGGCAGCCCGAGCAGGAGCAGCGCGACGGTCGTGAGGGCCGCCAGCTCCAGCGAGAGCCTGAGCGCTTCGAGGTCCATCAGGGCAGAGCGTACCCGTACTTCGAGAGGATGGCGCGCCCCTTCGGCCCCGTGACGAAGGCGAGGAAGGCGCGAGCGAGGCCGGGCTCGGACGCCCCGGCGAGCACCACCGCAGACTGCTCCTGCGGCGGGTAGAGGGACTGGGGAACGGGGTAGATCCGGCCGCCTGCCAGCCCGGGGGCGAAGGTGAGCGAGCGCGGGAGGAGCGCAGCGTCCGCGGCGCCGGTCGATGCGAACTGGGCGGCCTGCGACACGCTCTGGCCGAAGACGAGCCGCGGGCGGACCGCCTCGAGGATCCCGGCCGAGCGCAGGGCAGCCTCGGCCGCGCGCCCCCACGGCGCGGCCGCTGGGTTGGCCATGGCCAGCCGCTTCACGCGCGGGCCGGCGAGCGCCGCGAGCCCCCCGCTCCCGAGCGCGACCGGCGAGCCCTGCGGGGTCCAGACGACGAGCGCTCCTGTCGCGTAGAGGACGTCGCCTCCCTGCTCGACCAGCCCCGCCTCGACCAGGCGCCGCGGGTAGTCGCGGTCGGCGGACAGGAACAGGTCGAAGGGCGCCCCGCTCCGGATCTGGGCGAAGAAGGTTCCGGAGGCGCCGAGCGTGACGGCGACCTTCACCCCGGGGTTCGCCCCCTCGAAGTCGCGCGCCAGCGCCTCCACGGGGAGCTTGAGGCTGGAAGCTGCAGCGACGCTGACCGAACGGCGAGCGCCCCCCTGCGCGGCCGCCGGGCCGGCGGCGAGAGCGAGGGCCAGGAGCACGGGTGCAAGGGGGCTATACACCGGTGATCGGGGCGGTCCCGGAGGGGCGCGACGCGGGGGAGCGGAGGGCATCGGGGACCACTATGCAACGGCCATGCGTGGCTTCGCCACGCGCCAAGGAGGTTCGTCCCGTGAGCGTGTTCGGAAAGATGAAGGTCGAGGCCGACGGAGAGAGGCGAATCAAGGTGACCAGGGCCTTCGACGCCACGCGCGAGGAGGTCTTCGACGCCTACACGAAGCCGGAGCACGTCCAGCACTGGCTCGGCGCCATCGGCGGCTGGTGGATGTCCGTCTGCGAGATCGATCCGCGGATAGGCGGCACCTCGCGCTTCGTCTGGAGGGGGCCGGAGGGGGGGCGGATGGGGCTATCGCGCGACCTGCACCGAGTTCGCGCCGCCCGAGCGGTTCGCGACCACCGCGACGTTCGACGTGCCGTGGTTCGATGGTGAGGAGCGGAGCACCGTCAACTTCGAGGAGCGGGGCGGCAGGACGATCGTCACCGTCTGGCTGCGCTACGAGTCGACGCGGGTGCGCGACGAGGTGCTGGCGGGCCCAATGGCCGAGGGGATGGCGATGAGCTTCGACAAGCTGGAGGAGCACCTCGCGGAGCCGTCCGACCGCTGGATGGACGCGGAGGCGGGCGTGCCGTAGAGCCCAGTCGACGCGGCTGGAGCGGGGCGCCTTCAGTGCGCGTGCCGGTGGTGCGCGTCCGGCGTGTGGGCGTGATCGTGCTCCAGCGGCTCGTGCACGTGCGGGTGTGAGTGGGGCTCCGTCACCGGCACGTCGTGGCGGTGATCGTGGTGCGCGTCGTGGACGTGAAGGTGCTCGTGCTGGAGCGCGGCGTGCGAGTGGACGTGCCCGTGGCGGGAGCGGAGCATCACGCCGACGCCGGCCGCCATCGCCGCCCCGGCGACCAGCTCGCGCCCCGAGAGCCGCTCTCCGAGGATGGGGATCGCCGCGAGCGCTCCGGCGAAGGGGGCGGTGGCGAAGAGGGTCCCCTGGCGCGCCGCCCCGAGCTCCCGGATGGCGAGCATGTGGAGCACGATGCTCACCCCATAGCCGAAGAAGCCGGTCACCAGCGTCGCCGCGATCGCCCCGCCGCCGGGGAGCCCCTCTCCAGCGACGAGCGCCAGGCCGATGTTGACCACCCCGGCCACGACCGTCTTCACTCGGACGACGGCGACGGGATCCCGCAGCGCGAGCCGCTGGCTCAGGTTGTTGTCGAGCGCCCAGCCGAGCGTGGCCCCGGCGACCGCCAGCGCGCCGGCGACGTCGGCGCGGCCGCCCGCGCCGCCCGACCCGAGCAGCACGCTCCCGGCGATGACGGCGACGGCGCCGGCCACCTCGCGCCGGCCGAGCGACTCTCCGAAGAGCCCCACCGCGAGGGCGATGGTGAAGGGGAGCTCCAGGTTCAGGAGCAGCGACGCGCTCGTGCCGTCGAGCCGCGAGAGGCCGATCATGAGGAGCACCGGCGCCACCACGCCGCCCGAGGCCGTCACGGCGGCGAGCAGCGGGACGTCGCCGCGGCGGAGCGGCGCTTCGTGCCGCCGTGGGAGGAGCCCGCCGAGCAGCAGGAACCCGACGCCGCTGCCCAGGTAGAGGAGCGCCGCGACCGTGAACGGCCCGGTCCCGGGGAGCAGGAGCTTCGCGACCGGGGTCGAGAGGCCGAAGAGGAGGGCTGCGCCGAGCCCGTGTAGGGCGCCGGAGGAGAGGGTGAAGCGCACGTGGGGAGGATATGCGAAGAAGCAACGAGCCACACGCTCCCGAGCCGTCAGGACCCGACCACCCCTCGAGAATTGAAACGTTCTGGTTCAGAGTTCAAGGTAGTGCTCGGGACCCTCGCCGAGGAGGGGGGAGCGCCTGTCCTTGGGGGCGGCGCAGGAGGACGACCACGTGAAAGCCTTCTACGCGACGGCCTGGGGCGGCCCTGAGGTGATGCATTACGGTGACCTGCCGGAGCCATCTCCGCGACGGGGAGAGGTCCGCGTCGCCGTCCACGCCGCGTCGGTCAACCCGGTCGACTGGAAGCTCCGGTCCGGGATGGCGCGGGCGATCCCGGGACAGCGCTTCCCGCGTCCGTTCGGGACCGACTTCGCCGGGGTGGTGGATGCCGTCGGTGACGGCGTGACGGGGCTCGCCGTCGGCGACCGGGTCTACGGGATCGTGGTCACGATGTTCGGCCGCCCCGGGAGCCACGCCGAGCTCATGGCGGTCGCCGCGAAGGGGCTGCGCCGCATGCCGGAGGGGCTCTCGTTCCTCGAGGCGGCCGCGCTCCCCGTGGCCGCGCTCACTGCCCTCAACGGACTTCGCCTCGCGGGCGACCGCGCCCGGAGGCGGGTCCTCGTGAACGGAGCCACGGGCGGCGTCGGCCACTTCGCGGTCCAGCTCGCGCGGGCGCGCGGCGCCACCGTCACGGCCGTCTGCAGCGCGATGAACGCGGACCGGGCGCGCGCGCTTGGCGCCGCGACGGTCCTCGACTACCGGAAGCAGGACTTCACGAAGGGGGAGGAGCGGTACGACTTCGTCTTCGACGCGCACGCCAGCGCCGGCTACGCTCGCGCCGCGAGGGTCCTCGCACCGGGCGGCGCGTACGCGAGCACGCTCCCGACGCCGGGGCTCTGGCTGCGCAGCATCCTGTCGTCCCTCCTGCCGCTGGGGCGCGGCTTCGTCGTCAACATGCGCGGCGAGCCGGAGGACTACGCGGAGCTGGAGCGGCTCCTCGCGTCGGGCCAGGTGAAGCCGGTCGTGGAGCACGTCTTCCCGCTCGCGGAGGCGGCGAAGGGGTTCGCGATCGCGGAGGCGGGGGGCGTGGTGGGGAAGGTGGTCTTGAAGGTGCGGTGAGCAGGCCGGGTCGAAGTTGGGGGTTGGTCGCGGGGGGGCTGGCGCTGCACGCAGTCCGTTCGGACGCTAGTGAAGCCGCATGGGCCCATCCCTGGCAGGAAAGGTCGCGCTGGTCGCGGGGGCGACGCGGGGGGCGGGGCGCGGGATCGCCGTGCAGCTGGGTGCGGCCGGAGCCACCGTCTACGTCACCGGGCGAACGACCCGTGCCGGCAGATCGGAGATGAACCGGCCGGAGACGATCGAGGAGACCGCGGCCCTGGTCGACGCGGCCGGTGGCCGCGGGATCGCGGTCCAGGTGGACCACCTGGTGCCCGACGAGGTTCGCGCGCTCGTGGCCCGGATCGAGCGCGAGCAGGGCGCCCTGCACCTCCTCGTGAACGACATCTTCGGGGCCACCACGCTCGAGTGGAACAAGTCGGTCTGGGAGTCGACGCTGGAGATCGGGCTCCGCACGCTGCACCTGGCCGTGGACACCCACGCCATCACCAGCCACTTCGCCCTCCCACTGCTCATCAAGAAGCCGGGCGGCCTCGTCGTGGAGGTGAACGACGGGACCGACGACGTACAACGCGACGCACTACCGGCTCTCCTTCTTCTACGACCTGGCCAAGGCGTCCGTGAACCGGATGGCGTTCGCGCTGGCGCACGAGCTGAAGCCGCACGGCGCGACGGCCGTGTCGCTCACGCCGGGCTGGCTGCGCTCCGAGGCGATGCTCGAGACCTACGGCGTCACCGAGTCGAGCTGGCGCGACGCGACGGCGCGCGTGCCTCACTTCGCCATCTCCGAGAGCCCGGCGTTCGTCGGCCGGGCCGTGGCGGCGCTCGCGGCGGATCCCGACCGGTCACGCTGGAACGGGAGGTCGCTCTCCAGCGGGGAGCTGGCGAAGGTGTACGGCTTCACCGATCTCGACGGCAGCCAGCCCGGACTGCTGGCGGTACCTCATCGAGGTCATGGACGCTGGCAAGCCCGCGGACGTGACCGGCTATCGGTGACGCACCCTCCCCCTCCTCAAACAGCTGCGCTAGCCGCCTGCGGGCGGGTGCACATTGAAGATTCATAGCCAGACCATGAAATCGCAAGATACACTGACTGTGTGATCCGTCGCCCACAGCTGGAGGCCGCCATTCGGACCGCCCCTGGCCGAGGAGGGTGGAGCGCCCGTCCTCGGGGCGAGGCGCCGGAGGACGTCCCGGTGAAGGCAGTGGGGTCGCCTGGGGCGACGCTCCATGTGCTGCTCCTGCTGGCCGTGGCGGTGGCCGCGGGCTGCGCGACGCACCAGGGCACAGACGAGCTCGCGTCGTTGCGAATCGCGCGGCGAGAGGGGCCCGGCGATCGGTGGTCGGACGATCGCGAGCGGGCCGTCGCGTCCGCCGACCTGGGGCCGGATCGCCTCGCGCAGGCGCTGCGCGACTGCACGCGGAGGCAGGCGGTGAAGTTCGTGCCGCGCTTCCGGGTCACGCTCGTCGGACGGGGTGGGAGGGAGACCACCTTCCTCGTGCTGGGGCGGCTGGTGAAGGTCCACGGCATCTCGTACGAGTGCCGCGAGGACGTGGAGAAGATTGCCTCGGGGAGGTGGGGCGCCAGCGTCGGGCCGTGATGCTCGCCTGCTGGGTGAGAGGGGACGACGGTCAAGAAGAAGTCCCTCTCCCGCGGAGCGGAAGAGGGATCCCAGGGGGAGCGAAGGGAATCGGGAGATCTACTTCGCCGCGAGCAGCTCGTTCACCTTCTCCATCACGGCGAACGCGTCGGCTACGTAGAGCACGTCGGCCTTGCCGCGGGCCCAGCCGCAGTTGGGGTCGAGGTTCACCGCCCTGCGCTCGCGGATGAAGCGCCAGCCGACGACGTGCGGCTCCTCACCGTGGCAGCAGGTCGAGAGCCCCTTGGGGTGGCGGGGTGTGGCGCCGGTCTGGCCCACCTGGTTCAGGTGGGTCATGAACTCGAAGACCTTCTGCCCCTCGCCCGCCTGGTCGACGAGCGACTTGGAGGAGCCGAGCGACGCGCCCGCGCCGCGGATGAAGCCGAGGATGAGCTTCTCGGCCTTCTCCGGGTTGGGCTTGCCGTCCGCCTGCTTCTTGGTCCAGCCGGCGCCGGCGACGAAGAGGAGCTTCGCCTCTGGCTTGATCGTCTGCTCGCCCGAGGTCGGCGCCTTCACGCCGCTCACGGTGGTGCGCGAGGCCGGGGCGGCCACCTCCACCTTCTCGATCGGCGCGGTGCCGCCAGCGACCGCGGCGGCGGGGTAGGCGCCCGGATCGACGAGGAGCACCCACGGGCGCTCCTTCCGCTTCTGCGTCGCCTCGATCCGCTGCTTGTAGTACCAGCGGACGATGCCGACGCCACCCTCGTTCAGGATCTGCGTGACGTGGGTGTCGATCCTGCCGCCGAGCCGAAGCGCGACGCCGGCGGCGACGCGGGCCATGCGGGAGGTGGCGGGGGCGATGACGAGCTGGGCGCCGGAGGCCTTCGCGAGCGCGGCGGCCGCCGCTGCGTCGGTGGCGAAGCGGGGCTGCGCGAAGGCGTCGCCGGAGGCGGTCAGCACCTTCGCGGCGCCGGCGGCCGCGAGGGTCTTCGCGGCCGCGTCGACGTCGCCGCCGAAGACGGCCGCAGTCACCGGGGCGCCGAGCGACTTCGCGGCGGAGAGTGCCTCGAGGGCGGCCTTGGGGAGCGACCCGTCGGCCTCGGAGTGCGTCAGGAGCAGGATGGTGTCCATGGTCTGGTTTCCTCGGGTCCCTAATCCTTCTTGATCCACTCGACGAGCTCTTTCGCGATCTCGTCGGGGCTGACGTCCTTCACGATCCGGGTCTCGCGCTGCACCTTGGGCAGCGACACCGACGTGAACTCCACGCCGCCGGTGGTGACGGGCGCCGCCGCCGCCTTCTGGAGCGCCGGCATGACGGTCCGCATGTTGGCCATGCCGACCTGCGGGTTGTTCTTGGGCTCGGGGAGGCTGCCGGTCGCCCAGCCGAGCACCGCCGGGGCGCCAGCGCACTTCGAGACCTGGTGCTTGCCCCCCTCCACGCGCTCCAGCACCTCGAAGGAGCCGTCGGCCTGCGGGTCGATCTTGTCGACCCCCTGGAACTGCTCGGCGATCCCGAGCTTCTCGCCGACCATCTGGAGCGTGACGCCGGCGCCGCGCGACGCCGACTCCCAGCCGCCGAAGAGGAGGAGCCTGGAGGTGTCGAGCCCGGGGAGCGCCTTGACGGCGCCGGCCAGCCTCTCGGCGACCTCGTGCGAGTCGATGAAGCCGCCGGCCGGGCCGTCGAGCGCGACGAGCTCGAACGAGACCTTCTGGCCGACGACCATCATCACCTGCTGCAGCTTCGCCTTCGGGCCGAGCGAGAGGAGGGTGACCTTGGAGCCAGGCGTCTTCGCCGCGAGGTTGGCCGCCTCGTAGAGCGCGTGGCCGGCCCACGGGTCGAGCACGGCAGGGAGCATCTGCTCGTTCTTCAGCCCCGGCCCCTGCGGCGTCGAGACCGGCTCGAGGGTCTGGAGCGGGTCGGGGACGATCGACCCGAGGACGACGATCTGGAATCCTGACATCTCAGTTCTCCGCGGAGTGGAGCCCGCCCGTGCCGGCGCGGAGCTGGAGGTTCACTTCTTCGGTCCCGCCGAGGCGCTGCGTGCAGCTCCAGAGGCACGCGCCGCAGTGGACGCACTTCTCGCGATCGAAGGTGGGGACGCCGCCCTCGCCGGGCCGGATGGCCTCGGCGGAGCAGATCTCGAAGCAGACCTTCCGATCGCAGGCCTGGCAGAGCTCCGGCCTGGCGAAGACCACGTGGTCGGCGTAGCCGGGCGGCGCCTGGACCTTGCCGCCCATGAGGAGCGCGTCCTGCTGCGTGACGAGCAGGTTGCCGTCGAGCTGGATCGCCGGCCAGCCGACGCGGTCCATGATCGCGTCGTGGAGCGGGACGCCCTTCACCTCGCACTCCTGCCGGATCGCCGCGAGCTCCGCGGGGCCGATCCGGTCCTTCCAGAACGACTCGAGCGGGACGATCTTGCTCGCCGGGTGGGCCGGCTCGTCGCCCATGTGGAAGGCGCCGCCGGTCATCCCGGTGAGGGCCGTCCCGATCAGCCCCGAGAGCACGCCGTCCTGGAACCCGTCGCGCGCGCGCTCGGCGACGCGCGCGTCGGACTCGAGCCAGCTCGCGCGCCGGCGCGCGACGTAGGTCGCGTCGAGGTTCTCGCGGGTGAGCGGCTTCCCGGCCTCGAGCAGCTCGATCACCGCCTCGCCCAGCTGGACGCCGCTGGTGAAGGCCTCGTCGACGCCGGAGTTGGTCAGGACGTTGGTCGTCCCGGAGCTCTCGCCGATCCGGGCGTAGCCGTCGCCAGCGAGGGTCGGCTCCCCACGCCGGCCGGACTCCAGGATCGACTTCGCCCCCCACGACCGGAGCCTGGCGTGCTGCAGCCAGCGCCAGAGGTAGGGGTGCTGCACGAAGTGCTGGAGGTAGCGGTAGGTGGTCCGGACGGGCGACTCGAGCCAGCTCGGCACGAAGATGCCGACCGAGGCGACGCGGTCCGGGTGGACGTAGAGGAAGCCGAAGATCTCCGGCTCGGGGAAGCCGAGCGTGTGGAGGACCGTCCCCGGCTGCAGCGGCGTGTCCTCGGGGAGGTCGACGACGAACTTCATGCCGACGGCCCAGTCGCGCCGACCGTGGCTCCCGGCCGGGAGGCCGAGCTGCCGATCGAGCTGGCGGCCGACCGCGCCGACCGGTCCGTCCCCCACCACCGTGAGGGCGGCGAGGACGTCCATGCCGGGCATGAAGGCCCCCTCCGGCTCCCCGTGCTTGCCGACCCCCTGGTCGACCAGCCGGACCCCCGTGACGGTCTTGCCGTCCTCGCCCAGCAGCGCCTCGGCCACGGGCGTCCCGGGCCAGATCTGGACCGTCCCGGTGGAGAGCACCTGCGAGCTCATGAACTGCATCAGCTGCCCCATCGAGAAGATGAAGCCGTCCTGCTTGTGCAGGAAGGAGGGGGTCCACGGCAGCTCGACGGCGTCGGGGGCCGACCCCATGACGAGCCGCGTCGCCTTGAGGAGCGCCTCGGCCGCTGTCAGCGCACCGGAGCGGCGCGACGCGCCGATCGGGTCGAAGAGCCAGACGACCTTCTCGTCCTTCACCGGCGCGGCCATGGGGATCTGCGAGGCGTCGAAGCCGGGCAGCCCCTCGCGGATGCCACGCGCGCGCGTGACGATGCCCGAGACGCCGAAGGCGGCGTCGTCGGCGCGCTCGTAGCAGACTACCTGCAGCGGCATGCCGGGCGCCGCCCCGCTCTCGAGCGGGGACTTCTCCGCGTCGGCGAGCCGGCGCGAGAGCGTGGTGAGGAAGCCGGCCATCGCCGGGCCGAAGCCGACGCAGGCGATGTCGACCGCCATGGACTGCCTATCCATGTTGGGCTCCTAGACCGGGTAGTCGAGCGCCTCGGGGATCATCACCTTCGAGAGCGCCTCGGCGGCGCGATCCTTCGCGAGGTACGCGCCGGTGATGCAGCCGTCGAGCTTGGCGCGGAGCGTCCGGAAGTCGGCCGCCCCCTCGCAGCCCACGCAGGGCCCTTCCTTGTCCGCGTGGGTGTGGGCCGGGGCCTGGCCCGAGCCCAGCTCGGGGAAGACCTCCTCGAGCGACTCCATGTCGCAGACCGACCAGCAGGCCTTGCGCCCCTCGGCGTCCCAGGTCGGGTGGCGGTTGTAGCCATGGACCAGCTCGGCGCAGATGCGGCCGACCTCGCCCGCCGCGCGCGTCGCCTGGACCTTGCACAGGTCGGCGAAGAAGCGCGAGGTGCCCGGATGCGCGTCGCCGAGGACGGCGGCGCCCTCCTCTGCGAGCCGGATCGCGTCCAGGATCTGGGCCCGCGACGCCAGCAGCCAGGCGAGCGCGTCGGCCATCTTGAAGCTGACGCCCTGGCGTGGCGACTGCGAGAGCTTCACGCCGTTGGCGTCCACCGCCTTCTCGATGTGGCGGTACGTCCAGAGCCAGAGCTCCATGGCGCTCGCGAGGCCGCAGGCGCCGTGGCCGACGTGGACCGAGGAGAGGTGGCGGAGCTCGCGGATCCAGCTCTTCAGCTGCGCCAGGAAGAGCGGCTGGCCCATCGTCACCGACAGGTGGCGGCGCTGGACCGCCTCCGGCCCCTCGTAGGTGGCCTCGAGCTGCGCGTCCATCCACTTCTTGCCGAGGAAGCCGGGGCAGTCCTCGGTGATGCCGTAGCCGCCCATGAGCGAGACCGCCTCGCGCATGACCGTGGCGCCGTGGCCGGTGCACCAGAGCTTGGACGCCGGGCAGAGGACGTTGGCGGCCGAGGCGAGGAGCGTGAACTGCACCAGCTCGTCCGCCTCCAGCTCGGCGATCCGGGCGTCCTGCTTCGCGCCGTGGGGGTGCGCCTTCAGCTCGAGCAGCTCGATCGCCTTCGCCTCCATCCCCTTCGCCCACTTCATCTCGGCGCGGCCGCGGGAGATCCCCTGCGCCTGGAGCAGCGCGTCCTTCTTCCGCTCGAGCGGGTCGATCTGGTCGTAGAGGCGCGCGGCGGAGAACCCGATGGAGGCGGCCGCCTCGCCGGTGGCCCAGACCTCGACCAGCCGGTGGAGGGCGTCCTGGCGCTGCTGGATGCCCAGCTCGTAGCGGACCGACCCGGGGACGGCCTGCTCGGCGCCGCGGAAGCGCTGCCGGTGGTACCGGATGATCGGCTCGACGGCGGAGAGGAGCTTCGCCGACGTCATCACGCCGACGGCGACGCGCGTCCGCGCGAAGACCGCCTCGATGATGGTGGAGTGGTCGAAGTTCGGGACGATGACGCCGTCCTTGACCGTGTAGCCGCCGACGATCCGGTCGGCTGGGATCTGCTGGCTGAAGATCGGGTCGTTGGTGGAGGAGAGCTGGTGGACCAGCTTCTTGGTGGCCGTGCCGCGGTCGAAGGTGCCCGGATCGGTCTCCTCCAGGATCACCATGCAGCTCCCCTTGATCCGGGGATCGGCGGAGTCGACGGCCACCGTGACGAAGTTGGCGAAGCCCATGTTGGTGATGAAGCGGCCGCGCTTGTCGACGTGGAGGACCGGCTCCTGCCCGTCCTTCCACTCGGCGATCTTCACCTTCCCGCACAGCATCCCGGTGTCGATGCCGACGTACGGGATCGGCTCGGTGAGCGCGAACGCGGCGCGCCAGGGCTTCCGGTCGTCGCCGTCCTTGGGCGGCGCGGCGAGGCTCATGTACTTCTGGAACTGCTCGGGCGTGCCCTTCTCCTTGATGGGGGAGAGGCCGAGGAAGCTGGCGAGCGCGCCGGTCGCGGCGCCCGCGTCGACCCACGCCAGCTCGAAGGCCGCGAGCGCGAGGGCGAGGTTCTTCGGGCCGGTGATGAAGCCGCCCTGCTCGGGATCCATGAACGACGCGGTGATGCCGGCGGCGTCGTAGTGGGCGAGCAGCTCGTTCTTCTCGGGCGTCCACTCGTGGCTGTTCCAGCCGCCGCTGGCGGCGAGCCTGGCGACGGGGCCGCGGGCGACGCCGCGCGTGGACTGGACGAGCATCTGGAGATCGTACCGGTCCGCGAACTGCCACATGATCTGGCGGACGTCGTCGCCCGGGAGCGTCCGGAGCGTGTCGTTCTGGGCAGGTGCGTCGGTCGTGGCTGTAGCCGTGGGCATCACTGGATTCCCCGCGAAGACGAGCGGCGCGGCCGCACGCTCGGTTTGGGTTGCTGTGCGACAAACAGGAGGGCGAAGGCTAGCAGAGGCGCTGCGGAGGGCGTGTGGCATTTTGCCTTTATCAGAGGGCAAACGCCGGATTACGCAGTTTGCGACGCACCGCGTCGGCCTCGTCGCGGCCCAGCCCCAAATGGGGTTGATTTCGCTCCGACGAGCCCCTGGCGGCGGCGCTACTCGGGGCGCTCTCCATCCGGGCCGGACACGGGCTGCGCGACCTGCACGCGGACCGACCGGACCGCGCGCGGCGACGCGTCCTCGACCTCCAGCGTCACGCCCCGCCCCGCGTCGAGCTTCGCGCCGCGCTCCGGGACGGCGCCGGCGAGGGCGATGCAGAGCCCAGCGATGGTCGTGTAGTCGTCGCCCTCGGGCAGCTCGATGGAGAGCTCGCGGTTCAGGTCGCGGATCGGCGTGTCGCCGCGCACGACGGCGGCGCCGGAGGGATCGCGCCGGACGAGCGGCTCCGGCTGCTCCCACTCGGAGAAGATCTCGCCGACCAGCTCCTCGACGAGGTCCTCCAGGGTGATGAGGCCGGCGACGCCGCCGTGCTCGTCGACGGCGATCGCGAGCTGGGTGCGGCGGTGCTGCATGTCGCGCAGGACGCGGACGGCCGGCGCCGTCTCGGGGACGAAGAGGACCGGGCGCAGCAGGTCGGGGAGCAGGATCAGCTCACGCTCCCAGGCGAGCGAGGCGAAGTCCTTCGCCATGACGTAGCCGACGACGTTGTCGAGCGTCCCCTCGTAGACCGGCATGCGCGCGCGCCCCTCCTCGAGCATCAGGCGCCGCAGCTCCTCCTGCGAGGCGTCGAGCGCGAGCGCCACGATCCGGTTGCGCGGGACCATCACGTCGGAGGCGTGCAGGTCGCGGAAGGCGAGCGCGCGGCCGGCGATCTCGGCGGTCGAGGCGTCGAGCTCGCCCGTCTTTCCCGCCTCCTCCACGAGCTGCTCCAGCTCCTCCGGGGAGAGGCGCGACTCGGTGAAGGTGGTCCGGTCCCCGAACGGCCGGAGGATCAGGTTGGAGGCGCCGGTCAGGAGCCAGACGAAGGGGCGGGCGAACCCGGCGAGCGCGAGGAGCGGGCGCCCCGCCGCGAGCGCGATCGGCTCGGGCGACCGCATCGCCACCGACTTGGGCACGAGCTCGCCGAGGACGATCGTCAGGAAGGAGACGAGCGCGACCACGAGCCCGAGGGCGATCTGCTCCGCGTACGGCGCGAGCGGGTCGATCCGCGCGACCGCCGGCGCGAACCGGACTGCGAGCGAGGCGCCGCCGACGGCAGCCGCGGTGGCCGACACGACGGTGATCCCGACCTGGACCGTGGCGAGGAAGCGCTCGGGCTCGTCGCGCAGCCGCTGCACCGCCCGCGCGGAGCGCCGTCCCTGCTCGATCAGGCTGGTGAGCCGCGTGCGGCGCACCGCGACGATCGAGATCTCCGCGGCGGCGAAGACCGCGTTGGCGCCGATGAGGGCGAGGATGATTGCCAGCTCGTGGACTATGACCAACTCCCCCGGCCCGTTCACGGCCGGTCAGCCCATGGTGTAACTCGGGACCGGCGCGCGCGGGGGCGGGAAGGCGTGACCCTCCCCAAGGGCGCGTGGATTCAGGGGGATCCGACGCCCGCGCCACCCTCGGTGAGCCGGTACAGACGGGTGACCTCCTTCGACCGGGCCGCGTGCAGCGGATCCGACAGCTCGCGCGTGCGGGGGTGCGAAGGCGCCGCCTCGAGGACGTCGGCGACGTTCAGCCCCACCCGCGCCGCGAGCGCCTCGAGGTGACCGGGGCGCCGCAGCCCCAGCCGCTCGGCCAGGTCGGAGACGATGATCCAGCCTTCGCCGCCGGGGGTGAGCCGGACGGGGAGGTCGGAGACGATCCGGTCGAGCAGCATCCCGGACGGATCGTAGACCGCGCGGTCGAGGAGCCCCACCGGCTCCGCGGGGATCCAGGGCGGGTTGGAGACGACCAGGTCGGCCCTGCCGCCTGCGAACAGGTCGGCCTCGAGCACGTCTATCCGCCCGGCGAGGTCGAAGCGGCTCGCGTTGTCCCTGGCGCACGCGACCGCGCGCGGCTCTATGTCGGTCGCGACGACCCGGGCACCGCGCTGCGCCAGGACCAGCGCCAGGACGCCGGTCCCCGTGCCGACGTCGTGGGCGAGCTTCCCCTCCACGGGCCACCGCGCGGACGCGCGCGCGACCAGGTCCACATACTCGCCTCGCACCGGCGCGAAGACACCGTAGTGCGGGTGCACGCGCGCTCCGTCGCCGAGCGCCGGGACGAGCACCCCCTTCACCAGCCACTCGTGCGCGCCGATCATCCCCAGGAGCTCACGGAGCGGCAGGATCCCCGGGAGCCGGGCGTTGGCCCCCAGCGCCTCCGTCATCGGAGCCTCGACGTGGGGGGCCCGGCGCAGCGGGACGAGGAAGCCCGGATCCACCGGCACCAGGATCCGGCCGAGCAGGAGGTGCTCCTGCCGCTTGCGCTCCCGCTCGGCGCGGAAGAGCGCGCGGAGGTCGCGCTCGCGCGGCGCGCGCCCTCCAGCATCGATCCGGCGCCCCATGGCGGCGAGGAGCTGGCGCGCGCCGTGGTAGTCGCCCGTCCAGACGAGCGCCTCGCCCCGCTTCGCGCGCTGGAGCGCCTCGCCGGCCTTGATCGAGTCGTCGGCGGTGCCGACCTGCAGCGGCGGGCGGTCCTGGCCGAGCCACGCGGCGCGCCGCTCGCCGCTCGCGTCGCGCCAGCCGATCTCGGGGGAGGTGGGGGTCATCGAGCCGTCCATTGTCGCAGCCTGTCGACGCCCCCTCTCCCTCATCGAGGGAGAGGGGAAAGAAACATATACCAGCACCCCGCTATCGCCTTCCCCGCGGCACTGGCGGCTGCGCGGTGAGCGGATCCTCGGGCCAGGCGTGGCGCGGGTAGCGCCGCCCCAGCTCGCGCCGGAGCGCCGGGTAGTGGCGCGACCAGAAGCCGGCGAGATCGGTCGTGACCTGCACCGCCCGCTGGTTCGGCGCGAGCAGGTGGAGCACCAGCGGGACCCGCCCGCCGGCGAGCGCGGGCCCCTGCGCCATCCCGAAGAAGTCCTGGAGCCTGCTCTCGATCCACGGCGGCTTGCCCGGCTCGTAGCTGACCCGCACGCCGCGTCCGCCGGGCAGCGTCACCCGCTCGGGCGCGAGCCGCTCGAGCTGGCCTCGCGTCTTCGGGTCGAGCCGGCCGAGGAGCGCCGCGGGGAGATCGCCGTCGCGCAGCTCTGCGAAGGAGCGGCGCCCTTCACAGAGATCGCGCAGCGCCGCGGAGAAGTCTCCCTCGGTGGGCGGCGAGATCCCCGAGTCGGGCGCGTGCTGGGCCGCGAAGGCGAGGCGCGCGGCCAGGCGGTCGAGCGCGCCCTCCTCGGTGAAGCCACGCGCCCCGCGGGCGTTCGCGTGCTCGAAGAGCAGGGCCGCGACCTTCGCCGGGTCCGCCTTCTTCGCGCGCGTCTCCTCCAGGACGAGGTCCTCGTAGAGGAGCCGCTCGACCGCGTCGACGCGCTCGGCCGTCTCGTGCCAGGTGACCTCCTCGGCGTACCGGAGCGCGTCGGGGAACAGGTCGAGGAGCTGCTCCTGCGTCACGGCGCTCGCGATCCGGACCCGCACCTCCGAGCGGCCGCCGCCGGGGATGCGCCGGTCGCCCTTACGCTCCTCGGCGTCGAGCGCGACGAGGAGCGCCGCGTCGCGGACGACCGAGGCCGGATCGAGCTTCGCGCTCCCACCGCCGACCAGGACCACCTCATCCGAGCCCGGCGCGCGCCGGCGTCCGACGCGGTCGGGGAACGCCGCCAGCGTCGCCATCAGGAGCGCCTCCTCCAGCAAGCTCTCCCTCCTGGAAGGATCAACCCTCTCCCCGGTTCCGGCCGGGGAGGGGGCCGCGCCGCCAGGCGCTGCCCTGGTGAGGGGCGGCTCGATCGTTGGAGTCCTCACCAGCCGCAGCAGCTGCCTCCTGCTCCGGTCCACTGCCCGCGCGGCACCGACGCTCACCCCCATCCGCCGAAGCCGATCGGGATCGAAGCGGCTCCGCTCAGCCTCCTCGAAGAGCTGGGCCAGCTCCAGCAGGTCGGAGGGGCCGGTTGCCGGAAGCTTCACCCCTTCGAGCGCGCGGCGGTCGCGCAGGTCCCGCTCGCCGAGGAGCGCCGCGAGGAGCGCCCCCTCCCGCCCCGCGCCACGACGGGCGGCCTCGACGAGGAGGCGCCCCTGCCTCGGGTGGAGCGGGAGGCGCAGCAGCTCGCGCCCCTCCGCCGTGAGCGAGCCGTCCGGTCGCGTCGCGCCGAGCCGGCGCAGGAGCTCCGTCGCCGCCTGCTCGGCCGCCGGCGGCGGCGGCTCGAACCACTCGAACCCGTCCCGCCCACCGAGGGACGCGAGGGCGAGCAGCGTCTCCGCCAGGTCCTCCCGCTCGATCTCGGGCGTCTCGAACTCGGGGCGGGCGTCGTGGTCGTGGCGCGTGTAGAGCCGCAGCGCCCGTCCGGGCCCCTGCCGCCCCGCTCGCCCGGCGCGCTGGGTCGCCGAGGCGCGGCTCACCTTCCGGACCTCCAGCGACGGGAGGCCCGACCACGGGGAGTGCGAAGCGATCCGGGCGAGGCCGGAGTCGACGACCGCCACGACGCCGTCGATGGTGACCGAGCTCTCGGCGACGTTGGTAGAGAGGAGCACCTTCCGCCGGCGGCCAGGCCGCACGGCGCGGTCCTGCTCTTCCGGCGGGAGGTCGCCGTGCAGCGGCAGGAGGTCGATCCCAGCCTGCTCGGCGAAGGCCGAGAGCGCGTCGGCGGCGCGGCGGATCTCGGCCGCGCCGGGGAGGAAGACGAGGACGTGCCCCTCCGGCAGCTCGCGCACCAGCTGCCGCACGGCGCGCGCCACCCGCTCCTCCAGCCGGACGTCCTTGCGGGCCGCCTCCTCCGGAGAGAGGTACTCGACGGCGACCTCGAACCGGCGCCCCTCCGAGCGGATCGTCGCGGCCCCCAGGTAGCGGGCCACCGGGGCCGCGTCGAGCGTCGCCGACATGGCCACCAGCTTCAGATCCGGCCGGGCGGTGCGCTGGAGCCGGCGCAGCAGCGCGAGCGCGAGGTCGCCCTGGAGGTGGCGTTCGTGGAACTCGTCGAGCAGGACGACGCCGACGGAGGGGAGGGTGGGCGCGGAGAGGAGCTGCCGGGTGAGGAGCCCCTCGGTGACGAAGCGGATCCGCGTCCGCGGCGAGGTCACGTCCTCGAACCGGACCTGGTAGCCCGCCGTCTCGCCGGCCTTCTCCCCGAGCTCCTCGGCGACGCGGCGCGCCGCGAGCCGCGCCGCGAGCCGCCGCGGCTCCAGGACGACGATCTCCTTGTCGCCGGCGATCCGGCCAGCGAGCAGCGCTGACGGGACGCGCGTCGTCTTGCCCGCGCCCGGCGGCGCCTCGATGACGAGCGACGGCGCGGCACGGAGCGCGTCGACGATCTCCGGGAGGAGCGGGTCGATCGGGAGGAGGTCCATCCGGGCGAGGTTCTACCTCGCCGCCCTCGCGCCTCCTACAGCGCCGCGCCGGCGACGACTCCCCACGCGTTTCCGATCCACTCCCCCCCGCCCTTCTCGACGAGCGTCTGGGACTCGTAGCGGAGCCCCAGCCAGAGGCGGGGCCAGCGAGGCTTCGCCTGGTTGACGGCGGTCCAGTCGACCTCGACGAGGAGCCCGGCCGAGTTGTCGAACTCGTACTGGGCCGCCGCGAAGAACTCCTTCCCCTTCACCGAGGGGGCGACCAGGTAGCTCAGCCCCGCGCCGAAGCGCACCGGACCGAGGTTCACGAACTCCATCACCTCGATCGGGTACGCCAGCCAACGGACGCTTCCGTTCGAGGCGTCGATGGACCAGGCCTCGAACCCGACGGTCGCCTGGGTGTTGAGGGCGCCATCGAGCAGGTGGAGGAAGGCGACTCCGGCGCTCATGCCGAAGCCGCCGTTGAGATGGAGGGTCGGGCTGGTTCCGTCCGACAGGTCGGCCTTGACGATCCAGGTCTCGCCGCGGTCGGCGCTCATCTGGACGACGAGCTGGAGGGCGGGAGGCGCCGTGCTGGCTGGCGGAAGCTCGGCGACTGGCTCCGGCCTGGCTTGCCCAGGCGACGTGTAGCTCGCGGAGCGATCGGGGGCGGTGCCGAACGTGCCCAGCGGATCCGCGGCGCGCGCAGCGGGCGCGGCCGCGAGAGCGACGACGGCGAAGGAGATGCTGGCGGCGTAGCTGAGGGTCATGGTTCGCTCCATTGGGTAGACCGGGGCAGGTTTCATCTGACGGCGTCCTCGCCGCCGAGCGGGAGGTCGCCGACGAGCCGGGCGAGGTCGCGGGCGGCCGCGTCGCGCGTCCGGCGGGCAGCGGCGCGCCACGCGGCGGCGCCGTTGTGGATGTTGCCGATGTAGTATCGAAGGCCCACCCCGATGGTGAGCAGCGTCGCGTCGACGTAGAGCCCGTCCAGCGCCAGGACCGCTGCCCCGGCCTCCCAGCCGCCGTTGACGAGCAGCGCCTTCCCGCCGTCCAGCGGGTCGCCGCCGGTCGCCTGGCCGAGCCCCGGGAGGATCCCCGAGAGCACTCCGCCGACGATGGCTCGCCGCTCGGGGTCGATCGAGAGCCGGTCGAGCATCCTTCGGGCCGGCGCGCGCCGCGCGTCGCCGGCCGGCAGGAGCGCCTCGACGCAGCCGCGGGCCGACGCGGCCTGCAGCGAGAGGACCTGGCCTGCACACAGGAGGCGCCGGGCCCGCTCACGTGTTCCGGCGGCAGCGCCGAAGGCCTCGACGCGGGAGAGGACGTCCGCTCCCTGGGCCCACGCCCTGGCGCGGAAGAGGACCGTCGCGAGTGCCAGCCGCCGCTGGTCGGCCAGGAGCGGATCTGCCGTTCCCTCGGCGGCGAGCCGCAGCGCACGGGCCGCCTCGACCGGATGCCCCTCGCGCGCCAGGCGCGAGCCGACCGTCGCAGCGACGCCGGGCAGGGCGGGATCGTCAGCGCCCGCGAGGGAGAGCCGCTCCAGCTCGTGGGCCGCCTCCGCCGCGAACCCGAGCTGCAGCAGGTAGCCGGGAAAGCCTGCATCTGGAGGAGGTGTCGAAGCCGCCGCGGCGCCCGCCAGGAGCGCGAGCCCCAGCGAAGCGGCGAGGTGGCGGTGGCAGGGACCTGGCACGCGCTACTCCGCCGGGTCGGCCCGGCCGGCGTGAAGGTCGTCGGCGGAAGAGCGGAGGATCATGTCGGCGTCGCGGTCCGCCGCGACCGCGCCGACCGCCGAGCCGTAAACGTTGCCGACGTAGAGCACGCTCGCCACTGTCCCGAGGAGCCAGCCCCGGACCGACCTGACCCCGTTGTCCGAGAAGCCGTTGGCGGCGAAGCCGGCCGGGAGGCCGACGAGGATGGCGCTCATCAGCCCGTCCTTCCACCGTCCTATGTAGACGCGGCCGAGCCCCGGCACGACGGCCGAGAGCGCCCCGGCGACCCAGGGGGAGCTGCGCTTGCGGTGCGCGGCGCGCTCCGCCAGGGCGGCGTCGACGGCGCGCCAGGACGCGAGCGTTGGATCGTCGGAGGCGGCCGTCGCCGCGAGCCGGCGCCGCGCCTCCTCCCAGCTCCCCGTGCGCAGGTCATGCAGCACCACCATCTCGGTCGCGAGCGCCGACCAGCGGTCCGCGCCCGGCTGGAGCCGTCCGCAGTCCTCGCGGGGGCCGGCGTCGAGCCGGACCTGCGTCCAGCAGAGCCGGTAGCGGGTCCGGGGAGCGAGCGGCGCCGGCAGCTGGAGCAGGAGCCTCTGCGCGTCGCCGTGCCGACCGGCGAGGCCGAGGCAGAGGGCCGCTCGCTCGAAGCCGGTCTCGCGCTCCTCGGGCACCTGGTAGGAGTGGCGGAGCGCCTCGACCGCGCACTCGCCGTTGCTGCCGAGCGCCCGGAGCTGCTCGGCGAGCTGCAGCGCGCTGGGCGGCGTACCGCCCGCGGCGGTGGCCGGCGCGACCGCGAGCGCCGTGACCAGCACCGCGGCTGCGAGCGAGCCGATCACCTGGAGCCCCCGATCCCGTAGTGCGCGGGGAGGTCGCGCATCAGGCCGGTCGCCAGGTCGGTCTCGTAGAGGCCGTGCGCTAGCGGGTGGTCGCGCAGGAGCCGGTCGGCGGTCAGCAGCAGCCCCTCGCCGAGCCCGAAGGCGGCGATCGCCTGCTCGGAGTATGCGGAGCAGGAGGGGACGAAGCCGCACGGGCTGTCGTCCTGGGAGGAGAGGACCGCGCGGTAGGTCGCGAAGAGCCCCTTGAGGACGGCGGAGTGCAGGGCCCCGTCCCAGGCGGGCTCTTCGCCTCCCGAGCCCTGGGCAAGCGGAGCGTCGCCCAGGACGTACTCGATCGCAGCCGCGGGCTCGGTGAGCCAGGCGAGCTCGCCGGCCTGAGGCTCGCCGGCGGCGCCAGCGACGGCCTGCGTCGAGACGAGCGCAAGGAGGAGCCCGGTCACCACTGGAGCGCCTCGCGCCGGGAGGCGGTCCCCTCGCCGCTGCAGTCGCGCGCCAGCGTCGGAGCCACGACAGGGGAGAGCTCGGAGAGCGTCCACTCCTCGGTCCGCGAGACGGCCCCGCTCGGATCCCTGTAGTCGCCGCGGACCGTCGTCGGAACGCGCAGCTTGCCCACCTGCTGCCGGGGGCCGAAGTCGTACCGGCGAATCACGACTCCGTTCTTGCCGCGAAGCTCGAACGAGAGGACCCCCTCGCCCTTCTCGGTGACGTCGACCGTTCCGCCGTCGGCCGCAGACGGGACGTCCCAGCGCGTCCGGAGGATCCCGGCCTCGACGGTCCGGCTGGCGAGCGACGAGTTGGCCGGGAGGAGCCGAGACGCCTCGCCGAGCCCCGCGACGATCGAGTCGAGCATCGGCGGGACCTGCCCCTTGCGGACGTCGGCGTAGAGGACGAGCGACTGCTCCGGGTAGTGGATCACCATCCGCTCCCGTGACAGCAGCAGGTCCTGCCGGACCGGCCGCTCCACCCGGACGCAGATCCGGCCGTCGGGAAGGAGGAAGAGGCTCCCCTCCGAACGCTCCGGCTGTCCGGTTGCAGACCCCAGCGAGAGCCGGAACCGTGCCGCGAAGGCGGAGCCCGCCGACGACAGCGCCCCGCCCGGCTCCGGAAGGGCCGGCGCGGGGTGCAGGGCGACGAACGCGAAGAGGAGCGCCGCCGCCGTCTTCGCAGAGCGGCGCTGCGGCGTGGTCACCGGGATCAGTAGGTGGTTCCGGTGGAGCTCGCCGCGGCCGAGAGCACGACGACGTAGATCACCGCGCCGATGGCGGTGCCGACGAGGCAGCCGACCAGGGCCTTCTTCCCCTGGACCTGCTTCCCCGCGTACCGGTAGGACTGGGTGTACGAGGTCACGTACTCGGGCGACTTGCCGAGGAGGCGGGTAGGCGGCGGAGACGGCTCGACGACATAGCCGATCACGACGCCGAGGATGCCGACGAGGCAGCCTACGGCCAGCCAGGCCACCGCGTTGGTGTCGGCCGCTGCGTCGCGCTCGCCGTCGGCCATGGCGGCTGCCTGCGTGGAGTAACCACTCCCGTTCGTGACGGGCGCTGCCTGCGCCTGCGTGGTCCGGGGCATGCCCGCGGCGACGACCGCCACCGAGAGGAGGCCGCAGAGCGCGCCCTTCCGTGCGATCGAGAGGATGCGGGTGGTGCGAGAGCCGGCTGCCGTCAGGACGATTTCCATGGTGTTTCCCCCTCCGTGTGACGGGGGCTTGAGGCCCCGCGTTGTGACTCGATGACGCATCGTCAACTATCAACCCGAGCGGGGGTCGTCAATGGAGGTTTGCGCTGCCGCGGGGCCCCCGCAGCGCGGGGGTGAGCGAGCCGCGGACCGTGTCGAGCAGAAGCTTCGAAGTGACGAAGACGGGGCTAGTGCTGCGCCGCGCCGATGCCGGGCTCGGCGAGCACCGGGTCCGGGGACAGCGCCTCGTGCACGGCGCGCGTGAGCTCCTCGCAGCTGACCGGCTTCTGGACGAAGGCGCGCGCTCCAAGCCGCAGGCACCGGATGCGGTCGGAGTCCTCCAGTGACGTCGTTACGACCACGATGGGCGTGAGCTCGGCGCGCCCGCCGAGCACCTCCATCATCTCGAGCCCGGACAGCCCCGGCATGAAGAGGTCGAGGACCACGCAGTCCGGTGGCCTGTCGACCATCCGGTCGAGCGCGTGCTCGGCGTCGCTCGCCTCCATCACCTCGTGCCCTGCAGCCGCGAGGATGGTGCGGCAGTAGGTGCGCGCGGTCTTGGAGTCGTCGACGATCAGTACCAGAGCCATTCGCCTCCCCCCGGGACGAAGCCGAAACGATCGGTGTAATCTTGCCCCACCGGGCGAGCGCCGACAACGTGGGAGCGGAACGCACCACGTGTCGGAGATCACGTGCGACCCGGACGGGCTGACCTCAGTGGGTGACGGGTGCAGGCTCCGGCGGCGTGGACGCTGGCGCAGTGACCAGCCGCAGCTTCGTGCCGTCCTCCTCCACCTCGACCTGGACGCTGCCGCCGCCCAGCAGCTCGCCGAACAGGATCTTCTCGGCCAGCGGCCGCTTGACCTCCGACTGGATGATCCGGGCCATCGGCCGCGCCCCCATCTTCGGGTCGAAGCCGCGATCGGCGAGCCAGCCGCGCGCCTCCGCCGTGAGCGTCAGCTTGACCTTCTTCTCGGCGAGCTGCACCGCGAGCTCGGCCACGAACTTGTCGACGATCCGGGCCACCACCTCGGGCGGCAGCGAGTCGAAGGCCACCCAGGCGTCGAGCCGGTTGCGGAACTCGGGGCTGAAGGCCCGCTCGATCGCGGCGCGCGCGTTGCCGGCGCTCTCGTTCTCCGGGCCGAAGCCCATCCGGCGCGCCGCCAGCTCCTGCGCCCCGGCGTTGGTCGTCATGACGAGCACGACGTTCCTGAAGTCTGCCTTGCGGCCGTTGTTGTCGGTGAGCGTCGCGTGGTCCATGACCTGGAGCAGCAGGTTGTAGACGTCGGGGTGGGCCTTCTCGATCTCGTCGAGCAGCAGGACCGCGTACGGGGTCCTGCGCACCGCGTCGGTGAGCAGGCCGCCCTGGTCGAAGCCGACGTAGCCCGGGGGGGCGCCGATGAGCCGGGAGACCGTGTGCTTCTCCTGGTACTCGGTCATGTCGAAGCGCATGAACTCGACGCCGAGGATGCGCGCGAGCTGCTTCGCGAGCTCCGTCTTGCCGACGCCGGTCGGCCCCGAGAAGAGGAAGCAGCCGGTCGGCTTCTCGGGGCTGCCGAGCCCCGAGCGCCCCAGCTTGATGGCTGACGAGATCGCGCCGATCGCGGCGTCCTGGCCGAAGATGACCTGCTTCAGCTCGCCCTCGAGGTTCATGAGCGCCGAGCGATCGTCGGAGGAGACGGTGCGCTCCGGGATCCGCGCCATCCGCGCGACGACCCGCTCGACGTCCCGGGTCGTGATGCGGCGGTGGCGCTGCTCCTCGGGGCGCATCCGGTCGCGGGCGCCCGCCTCGTCGAGGACGTCGATCGCCTTGTCCGGCAGCTTCCGATCGGTGATGTGCTTCGCCGAGAGCTCGGCCGCGGCCCGCAGCGCCTTCGGCGTGAAGCTCACGCCGTGGTGGTCCTCGTAGGCGCTCTTCAGGCCGCGCAGGATCTTCACCGTCTCCTCGACGGACGGCTCGTCCACCTCGATCTTCTGGAACCGGCGCGCGAGGGCGTGGTCCTTCTCGAAGGTGGCCTTGTAGTCGTTCCAGGTGGTGGAGCCGATGCAGCGCAGCTCGCCGCTCTGGAGCGCGGGCTTGAGGAGGTTCGACGCGTCCATCGTCGAGCCGCTGGTCGCGCCCGCGCCGACGATGGTGTGGATCTCGTCGATGAAGAGGATCGCCCCCGGCGTCTCCTTCGCGCCGTTGATGACCCCCTTGAGCCGCTGCTCGAACTCTCCGCGGAACTTGGTCCCGGCGATGAGGGCGCCCATGTCGAGCGCGTAGACGCTGGCGCCCTCCAGCACCTCGGGGACCCGCTTCTCGTGGATGGCCAGCGCCAGCCCCTCGACGATGGCCGTCTTCCCCACGCCAGGATCGCCGACCAGCACCGGGTTGTTCTTCCGGCGTCGGCAGAGGACCTGGATCATCCGCTCGACCTCCGCTGCCCGTCCGATGAGCGGGTCGATGAGCCCCTTCGCTGCGCGCTCGACGAGGTTGACCGTGTAGGCGCGGAAGGGATCCTTCGCCGGCCGCTCGGGCTTGCCGCCCATCCCCTCGTCGCCGTCCTCCTCCTCCGGCGTCGAGGAGTCCTCGCCGTCCTTGGTGGCGCCGTGGGACACGAACTGCAGGATGTCGATCCGCCGGATCCCCTGCGCCTCGAGGAGGACGACCGCGTGCGAGCCCTTCTCCCGCGTGATGGCGACCAGGACGTCGCCCGCGTGCAGCTCGGTGCGGCCGCTGCCCTGGACGTGCCAGGCGGCGCGCTGCAGGACGCGCTGGAACGCGGCGGTCTGCTCCGGGTCGCGCTCGCCGGCCACCGTCTGGATGGCCCGCTCGAAGTACTCCTCGATCTCCTTCCGCAGCCGCTCGAGATCGGCGCCGCACGCGAGCAGGACCTCCTTCGCGACCTTGTCGTTCGTGAGGGCGAGCAGGAGGTGCTCGAGGGTGACGTACTCGTGGTTGCGCCGCCGGGCGTCGGCGAGGGCAGCCTGGAGGGTCTGCTGCAGCTCTTTCGAAACGGTGACCATGCCTACTCCGGCTCGATCGTAATGAGGAGTGGGTACTCCTGCTCGCGGGCTAGCTCCGTCGCCTTGGTGGCCTTCGTCTCGGCGATCTCCCACGGATAGATACCGGCGACCCCGACGCCGCGCATATGAACGTTCAACATGATGCGATGTGCGCTCTCGGGATCGTGGTTGAAGATGTTCACCAGGATGAAGTCGACGAACTCCTGCGTCGTGTAGTCGTCGTTGTGGAGCAGGACCCTGAAGAGGTCCGGCAGCCGGGACTTCGTCCCGGGCTTCGTCCTTGGGACGGTGACGGTCTCGCCGCCGGGTGGGTGACTCTCCGCCATCAGCACCTATTCTAGCGGAGGGCGGGCGCGATGCCGCCGCGCAGGTGCCACTTCAGGGCGATTCCGGAGGGGGCAGCTCCCACCGCCCCTGCAGCGTCGGCTTCTCCAGCAGCTCATCGAGGCTGTCGAGGAACCGCAGCCGGGGGACCTCCCGGGCGCCGAGCCTGACGAGGTGGTCCGTCCGGACCTGGCAGTCGACGAGCTCGATCCCGGCGCCGGACAGGAACCTGACGGCCCGGACGAAGGCGACCTTGGACGCGTCCGGCCGCTCGGAGAACATCGACTCCCCGAAGAAGGCGGCGCCGAGGCTCACCCCATAGAGCCCCCCGGCGAGCGTCTCGCCCTGCCAGGCCTCGAAGGAGTGAGCGAAGCCCTCGCGGTGGAGCGCCTCGTAGGCCTCGATCATCTCGTCGGTGATCCAGGTCCCGCTCTGCCCCGGGCGCGTGGACCGCGCGCACCCGCGGATCACCTCGCCGAACGCCCGGTCGGCGGTGACGCGGAAGGTGCCGCGCCGGAGGGTCCGCGCGAGCGACGCCGAGACGTGGAGCTCCTCCGGCTGAAGGACCAGGCGCGGGTCGGGCGACCACCAGAGGATCGGGCTCCCCTCGTTGAACCACGGGAAGATCCCCTGCGCGTAGGCGCGAAGGATCCGCTCCGGCGAGAGGTCGCCACCGACGGCCAGCAGGCCGTCCTCCTCGGCGAGCGAGGGGTCCGGGAAGATCAGCTCGTCGCTCAGGCGGAAGACGGGCACATCGTTCGCTTCCCCTCTCCCTCACTGAGGGAGAGGGCAGTGTGAGGGAGCCACTCACGCATGCAATTCGATGAACTGCTTGATCGCCTTCCTGACCGAGTTCTGCACCGCCACCGGCACCTCGGGGAGCGCGGCGTTCTTGCAGAGCGCCAGCGTCTGCTGCAGCGAGTCGCAGCGGGCCTGGCAGCTCGGGCAGCTCGCGAGGTGCCGCTCCATGGTGGCGCACAGGTCGCCGGAGATCTCGTCCTCCAGGTGCTGCGAGAAGAGCTGCACGATGTCGGGGCAGCCGGCCGCGGGAGGCTCGGCGCGGGCGCCGGGCGCCTCGTGCGAGAGGAGCGGGGCGACCGCCTCACGCACCGCGAGGCGGGCGCGGTGGAGCCGGCTCTTCACCGCCTCCACGGTGAGCCCCATGATCTCGGCAACCTCCGGCGCGGAGAGCCCCTCCACGTCGCGGAGGATCAGCACCTCCCGGTACATGGGATCCAGCTCGGCGATCGCCTTCTCGAGCGCTCCCTCCACCTGGCGACCCGCCAGCTCCTCGTCAGGTGAGCGGGTCGGGTCCATCACCTGTCGCGCCTCGAGCCCGGGCTCCCGTGCCTCGAGCGACTCCTCCTGCTCGGGCGCGAACTTGGAGCGGCGCCGGTGCTTGATGCAGAAGCTCCGGGCGATGGTGTAGAGCCAGGTCGAGATCGACGACGCGCCCCGGAAGTCGCGGATGGTCCTGGCGGCAGCGATCAGCGTCTCCTGCAGGACGTCCTTCGCGTCCTCCGGATCGCGGCACATCTTGAGGCCGAACCGGTAGACGCGCCGCTGGTGACGCTCTATCAGGGCGTCGAGTGCCTTGGGGTCGCCGCCCTGGGCGGAGGTGAGCAGGCTCTGGTCGGAGAGTTCCATCGGGGCCGCTGATCCATAGTGCACGATGCCCTGCGGCTCAAGCACCAGCGGCCGGGCGCCGCCGGGTCACCTTCCGAGCAGCTCGTCTGCCAGCCGCTCGTAGACCGCCGCGTCCCCCTCGGAGAAGCAGCAGAAGACCACGCGCGCGATCCGTGGGTGGCGCTCGAGCCCTGCACGGACCTCGGTCAGTGCGATCCGCGTCGCCCGCTCCATTGGAAACCCGTAGACGCCGGTCGAGATGGCCGGGAAGGCGAGGGAGGTGATGCCGTTCTCGTCCGCGACCCGGAGCGACTCGCGGTAGCAACTCTCGAGGAGTCCGTCCTCCCCCTCGCCGCCACCGTGCCAGACCGGGCCCACCGCATGGATGACGTGGCGGGCCGGCAAGGAGTAGCCGCGGGTCAGCTTCGCCCCGCCAGTTCGCGCGCCACCCAGCGTGCGGCATTCCGCCAGCAGACCGGGTCCGGCGGCGCGGTGAATTGCCCCATCGACCCCGCCGCCGCCGAGGAGCGACTCGTTGGCGGCGTTGACGATTGCGTCCAGCGCCAGACGTGTTATGTCGCCCCGCGCGATCTCGACCCTGGCGCCGTACCAGGTGGTCGCCATGGCGCCTCGTTAGTCCGCGCGGAGGGAAACCGCAAGTGACCGAAACGTGGTGCTCATGGGTCTCGCCTGACCCTTTAGTAGCATGACGCAGTCATTGCGTGGGTCGTTAGCAACCCATGCGTTGGTCGGCCGCGCCCCGATGCCGTGGGAATAAACTCCGTCCGGGCGGAGCGTTGAGTGTGCGCGTGATTTGCGGCCAGCGCTCCTTTACATGGCCCGGACGCAAGAATTGCATTTAAAAGGCGTCCGAATTCGGGTACATTAGTTGCTAGGGGCTGACGTGGGGATGAAGAGCGAACAAGTCATCGTGGTCGAGGGCGACCCTCGAGATCGGGCCACGCTTCACGCAGCCCTCTCTGCGGCTGGCTACGACGTGGCCGACGCCAGCAGCTCGGACGAGGCGATCGGCCTGATCCCGACGCTGCATCCAGCGGCGCTCGTGATCGACGCCCTGCTTCCCGACGGCGCCGAGGAGTTCGTTCGCCGGCTGCGGGCCGCGCGCTCCGACGCAGGCATCGTGGTCGTCTGCCCATACGATCGGATGGACGCCGCGGTCGCGGCGATGCGCGCCGGGGCCGAGACCTACGTCGCGCGCCCGGTCCATGCCGACCTCATCGTCGCGGCGCTCGAGAAGGTGATCGAGCGGCGCCGTCTCCGCCAGGAGGGGGCCAGGCTGCGCGCCGAGGTGCGCGGCCGCATCGCGATCGTCGGCGCGGCGCCCGAGCTCCGTCAGGTGATGGAGATCGTGCGGCGCGTCGCGCCCACCAAGGCCACCGTGCTGGTGGCAGGTGAGACTGGCGTGGGCAAGGAGCACGTCGCGCAGGCGATCCACGAGCTCTCGCCTCGGCGGGACCGCCCCTTCGTCCGCGTCAACTGCGCGGCCCTCTCGGACCTCCTCCTCGAGAGCGAGCTCTTCGGCCACGAGCGCGGCGCGTTCGACGACGCGCCTGACCGGCGGACGGGCCGCCTGGAGCAGGCGAACGGCGGAACGGTCTACCTGCACGAGGTGCGGCGGCTGCCGCCATCGATCCAGGTGAAGCTCCTGCGGCTCCTCCAGCACGGCGACTTCGAGCGGCTGGGTGGGCGGGATCCGATCCACGTCGACGTCCGCGTGGTGGCCGGTACCAACGTCGACCTCGCCGAGGAGGTCCGGGCCGGCCGCTTCCGCGACGATCTCTACTACCGGCTCAACATCGTCTCGGTGGGCCTCCCGCCGCTGCGCGAGCGGAAGGGTGACATCCCCGCGCTGGTGAACCACTTCATCGAGCTCCACGCCCGCAAGCTGGGCAAGACCGTCGATGGCCCCACGCCCGGTGCGCTGTCGGCGCTCTTCGCCTACGCCTGGCCCGGGAACGTGCGGGAGCTGGAGGACGCCGTGCAGCGGGCGGTCGAGAACGCGCGCGGCAAGGAGATCACCGCCGAGGACCTGCCCCCCATCCTGATCGGGATGGGACCGGACCAGGGGACCACCTCGGCGCTCATCCCGGGCGCGACCCTCTTCGAGATCGAGCGCGAGGCGATCCTGCGGACGCTCGACCAGGTCGACGGCTCGACGGCGCGGGCCGCCGAGCTGCTCGGCGTCTCGGTCCGGAAGATCCAGTACAGGCTGAAGGAGTACCGCTCGGGCTACTCGGGCCGCCGCCGCGCGGGAGACCACGAGGCGGCGCACGAGGCCGGCGGCCGGAGGCGGTGAGTAGCTGCTCCCGCAGGGCCCCCGCAGATCGCCCCTCTCCCTCACTGGAGGGAGAGGGGCCCGGACACGGCGCCTAATTGTCCGAGTACACGTGCGCGGACTCGTCGGCCGTCGGGAGCATCCCGATGCCGACGTAGGTGAAGATCACGACCGCGAACCCGATGATGGCGACCCACGCCGCGGCGTCGCCGCGCCAGCCCTTCACCTTCCTCAGGTGCAGGTAGGCGCCGTAGACGAGCCAGGTGACGAGCGACCAGTTCTCCTTCGGGTCCCAGACCCAGAAGTCGCCCCACGCGCTCTTCGCCCAGACGGAGCCGACCAGCAGGCCGAGCGTGAGCAGGACGAAGCCGAACTTGATGGCCGCGTACGCGATCGCCTCCAGGTCCAGCTCCTCGCCGCTCAGGACCGAGCCGGCCTTGACGGTGAGGAGGCGCCGGACCAGGGCGGAGTGGTGGGAGAGGAGCTGGATCACGGAGATGCCGGCCGCGATGGCCACCGCGGCGTAGCCGACGAAGTAGACCCAGACGTGCGGGACGAACCAGCCCGACTGGAGCGCCGCCGGGAGCTTCTGGATCTCGGCGTCCCACTTCGTGAGCGCGAAGACGATGCTCCCCACGGCGAAGGCCGCGGCGACCACGCCGAACACGCGCGTGCGGAAGAGCCGCTCCATCACGAGGTAGAGGAAGCCGATGTTGAAGGCGAGGAAGACGGCCGTCTCGTAGAGCGACTTCAGCGGCGCGCGGCCCGCGTGGACCCACATGTTGGCGAAGAGCCCGGCGTTCACGAGGACGGCGACGAGCATGAACCCCGTGGACAGCCGCGCCACGGTCTTGCTCTGCGAGAACCAGATCGCGACGTAGAAGTACATCGAGATCGCGTACAGCAGGCCGGTCGCCGCGAAGGCTGGGTGTTCGACGAGAATGAACTGGAGCATGGCGTTCCTCCCAGCGCGGCGCTACGCCGCCCGGTCCTTCTTGCGGGGATCGCGGATCAGGTACTTCTTCACGTAGAAGACGAAGAAGACGCCGAACGAGATTACGGCGAAGCCGGTGAAGACCCACGCGACGCCTGGATCGTACACGGCCTCGAGCCCCGAGTAGTTGGGGTTCTTCGGATCGTAGTTGACCTGGTAGAGCGTCCAGCCGGCGAAGCTCAGCGGGTCGTTGACGCTGATGACGGCGTGCTTCGTCTCGGAGGGGCTGGTGACGGTCACGGTGGAGAGGTAGGACTTCACCTCCTCCTGGCGCTTCTCGAAGACGAGCGCGCCGCCGCGGCCGAGCATCACGGCCTGCGGCTTCCTGGCGAACGCGAGCTTCTCCTGGTGGCGGGCCCCCTCGCGGACCGTGATGTGGACCGCGGGGTTGCGCCACTCCTGGGAGGCCGTGCCGGGGGAGAGGGTCCGCTCCGCCGAGGCGTAGAGCCTGCCGAACTGGACCATGCCGCCGAAGAGGGCGAGCCCCTCCGTGAGCGCCTGGACGCTCTCGCCGTCCGCCCGGTGCACGACGACCTTCTTCTCCCTGGCGGAGACGAGGACCGAGGTCTGCACGCCCTCGACGGCTGGCGGGGGATCCGCGTCGAAGAGGACCGCGACCTGGCCGTTGGCGGCGAGGAGCGGCTCGTCGCCGGGGGCGAGCCAGGTGGTCCGGCCGGCGAGGGTCACCTCGAGCGCTGGCGCGCCTCCCTGGCTCGGGACCGCCTTCGCCACGCGGACGAAGTCCGGGTAGATGGCGTCGAGCTGGAAGGTGTCGCCGCCGGGGAGCAGGTGACGTCTCGTGTCCGGCTCGAAGCTGGTCTTGAGGCGCCAGTCCTCCATGAGGTGGCCGTCGGCGTCCTTCACCATCTTCTGCTCGTAGTAGCCGACGCGAAACTCGGACTCGTAGTTGATGAGGTCGAACTTGTCGAGCTTCAGCTCGAACCCGAGCGGAACCGCCTCGCCGGTGGGGACGCCGCCGCGCGTCGCCCTGACGTGGGTCGCCACGTCGCCGCCGGCCATCAGGTCGATCCGGCCGCGGACCGCGAGCGTCGAGGAGGCGGCCGCGCCCGCGAGCGAGAGCAGGAGCCCGAGGTGCACGAAGTAGAAGCCGATCACCTTGGGCCGGACGGGCCAGCGCAGCGCCGCCGAGAAGGAGATCGCGACGCAGAAGAGCGACATCAGCAGCGCGAAGGGGAGGCTGTGGAAGATGTCGTCGAAGCGCAGCGCGATGATGAGCGGCGCCACGAAGCCGTAGCGCGCCCTGTAGAGCTCGTGCGGCTTGCCCTGCAGGATCAGCGTGCCCAGGATCGCCAGGATCGCGAGGGCGACGAGGAGCGTGGCGGTGAACCGGAACGCGCCCATCGTCTCCCTGATGCGCTTCCCGACGAAGAGGGCGACCAGGAGGACCACCACGATCGAGATGCCAGTCGCCACCACCAACGTCATCGGCCCTGGCGGCACGAAGGCGCCGAGCACCACGCCTATGAGCAGCGCCGCCGTGACGAGGAGCGTCGTGTGGCGGAACTCGATGGCGGCCTGTGGCCCCGCCCGTCCGCTTCGGGCCCCGCTGGGGGACGGCTTGACGTCGTTCGTGCTCACTGGGGTTCCTCCGTACTGTTGCTGCCGAGGTGCGCGCGCGTCCCGTCCTTACACGGACTGGATCCCGCACGGTCCGGATGTCGTTGGCGGCCCCCCGGCCTAAAAGAACCAACGAAATTGAGGGCGGCCTCGATTCGGCTGTCTTTCAAGGCGGCGCAGCATCGCACGGTGCCCGGCCGAAAGGGAAGGTGTCGATTCACCGCGCCCGGCAACACGCTGCTTGCGCGACCGTCGTCCCGCCGCTGCTCCGCTCCATGCCGGAAACGGGGCCCCGTATGCGCGTTGGCCGGAAAGCCGGGAAAGGTGCAAGCTTACTGGGCAGACTGCTTGGAAGCCGTGCACAAAGTCGTGGGAAATCAAAGGCTTCCACTCTTGACCTCCCGCGGCGTGTTCGGGGAAACTGGACGGCCTGTCAGAAACGGCGTGAGTGCGACGTGCGGCGGCGGTTCGCGCGCTGAGTCGTGCTCCGCCCGTGGCGTAACGAGCGAGAGAGAAGAAGATGATCGAGACCGGGTATCCCAAGGCGGAGGGGCTGTACGACCCGCGCAGCGAGCGCGACGCGTGTGGCTTCGGCTTCGTCGCCGACATCCAGGGGCGCAAGTCCCACGACATCGTCGAGAAGGCCCTCACGGTGCTCGTGAACCTCGAGCACCGCGGGGCGGTCGGCGCCGAGAAGAACACCGGCGACGGCGCGGGTATCCTCTTCCAGGCGCCTCACGACTTCCTCGTCAGCGCGGCCGCGAAGGCCGGGATCGAGCTGCCGAAGGAGGGCGAGTACGCCGCCGGCATGGTCTTCCTCCCACCCAACGCCGACGGCCGCGCCGCCTGCGAGAGGATCTTCGCCGAGACGATCGCGTCGGAGGGGCAGCAGCTCCTCGGCTGGCGCGACGTGCCGACAGACAACCGCTCGCTGGGGCCCACCGCGCAGTCGAGCCAGCCGGTGATCCGCCAGGTCTTCGTGGGCCGCGCGAGGGCGCTGGCCGACGACATGGCGTACGAGCGCAAGCTCTACGTGATCCGCCGGCTGGTGGAGAAGAAGATCTCCCGCTCGGCCATCCCGGGGCGCACCCACTTCTACGTCCCGAGCCTCAGCCACAAGACCATCGTCTACAAGGGGATGCTCAACGCGCCGCAGCTGCGCGAGTTCTACCTCGATCTCCACGATCCGTCGGTCGTCTCCGGGATCGCGATGGTCCACTCGCGCTTCTCCACGAACACCTTCCCGTCCTGGTCGCGCGCCCACCCGTACCGCTACATCTCGCACAACGGCGAGATCAACACGCTGCGGGGCAACGTCAACTGGATGCAGGCACGGCAGTCGATGATGGAGTCGAAGCTCTTCGGCGAGGACATGAAGAAGGTCCTCACCGTCGTCGACACCGACGGCTCCGACTCCGGGATGTTCGACAACGTCCTGGAGCTGCTCTACCTCGCAGGGCGCGAGCTGCCGCACGCCATGATGATGATGGTGCCCGAGCCCTGGACGCGGCACGAGTCGATGAGCGAGGAGAAGAAGGCGTTCTACGAGTTCCACAGCTGCCTCATGGAGCCGTGGGACGGGCCGGCGTCGATCGCCTTCACCGACGGCGTCCGTGTCGGCGCGATCCTGGACCGGAACGGCCTTCGCCCCTCGCGCTACTACGTGACGAAGGACGGGCTGGTCGTGATGGCGTCGGAGGTCGGCGTCCTGGACCTCCCAGCCGCCGACGTGGTGCAGAAGGGGCGGCTCCAGCCGGGGCGCATGTTCCTCCTCGACACCGCGGAGCAGCGGATCGTCCCGGACGACGAGCTGAAGGAGCGGCTCGCCCGCGCCGCTCCGTACGCGGAGTGGCTGGATCGGTACCTCGTCGACCTCGACGAGCTGCCCAGGCCCGTGAGCGTGATCGGCCCGGACCACGAGACCGTGCTGCGCCGCCAGGAGGTCTTCGGCTACACCTCGGAGGAGGTGACGATGCTCCTCTCGCCCATGGCGACCAACGGCGCCGAGCCGATCGGGTCGATGGGCACCGACACGCCGCTCGCCGTCCTCTCCGAGAAGCCGCAGCCGCTCTTCAGCTACTTCAAGCAGCTCTTCGCCCAGGTCACCAACCCGCCGGTCGACGCGATCCGCGAGGACCTGATCATGTCGATGGAGACGGCGGTCGGGCCCGAGGGGAACCTCCTCGAGCCGGGCCCCGAGTCCGCCCGCCAGCTGGGGCTCCCCTCGGCCGTCCTCCGGAACGAGGAGCTCGAGAAGATCCGCGCCCTCGACGGCGGCGCGCCGTCGAAGGGGCTCCGCAGCATCACCCTCCCCATCCTCTTCAGGCCGAGCGGCGGCGCGTCGCTCCGGAAGGCGATCGAGGACCTGCGCTACCGGGCGTCCGAGGTCATCGCCGAGGGGTACAACCTCATCATCCTCTCCGACCGCGGCCACGACGCGGAGTACGCGCCGATCCCGTCGCTCCTCGCCGTCTCGGCCGTCCACCACCACCTGATCCACGAGGGGACGCGGACCCGCATCGGCCTGATCCTCGAGTCGGGAGAGCCGCGCGAGGTGCACCACTTCGCGCTCCTCATCGGCTACGGCGCGAGCGCCGTGAACCCCTACCTCGCCTTCGAGACGCTCCACGACCTCATCCGGCTCGGGATGATCCCGGGTGACGCGGAGAAGGCCGAGAAGAAGTACGCGAAGGCCGTCTCCAAGGGGATCGTGAAGGTGATCTCCAAGATGGGGATCTCGACGATCCAGAGCTACCACGGCGCCCAGGTCTTCGAGGCCATCGGGCTCGCGCAGGACTTCATCGACGAGTACTTCACCTGGACGGCGAGCCGCGTCGGCGGCATCGGGATCGACAGCATCGCCGAGGAGGCGCGGATCAGGCACGAGCGCGGCTTCCCCTCGGGGCGCCCGATCGTCCACAAGAGCCTGCCGGCCGGCGGACAGTACAAGTACCGCGTCGGCGGAGAGCACCACCTCTTCAACCCCGAGACGGTGCATCGGCTCCAGTGGGCCGTCCGCACCGGCGACTACAAGGCGTGGAAGGAGTACACGGCGCTCGTCGACAACCAGGCGAAGAACCTCTGCACCCTCCGCGGGCTGATGGACCTGAAGCCGAACCCGCGGCCGGTGCCGATCGAGGAGGTCGAGCCGGTCGAGGTGATCATGCGCCGGTTCAAGACCGGGGCGATGAGCTACGGCTCCATCTCGAAGGAGGCGCACGAGGCGCTCGCCATCGCGATGAACAGGATCGGCGGCAAGTCGAACACCGGCGAAGGCGGCGAGGACCCCGAGCGCTTCAAGAAGCTCCCGAACGGCGACTCGAAGAACTCCGCCATCAAGCAGGTGGCCAGCGGCCGGTTCGGCGTGACGAGCGAGTACCTGGTCAACGCCGCCGAGCTGCAGATCAAGATGGCGCAGGGCGCCAAGCCCGGCGAGGGCGGCCAGCTGCCCGGCGAGAAGGTCTACCCGTGGATCGCGAGGACGCGCCACGCGACGCCGGGCGTCGGCCTCATCAGCCCGCCGCCGCACCACGACATCTACTCGATCGAGGACCTGGCGCAGCTCATCCACGATCTGAAGAACGCCAACCACGAGGCGCGCATCAGCGTGAAGCTCGTGGCCGAGGTGGGCGTCGGCACGATCGCGGCGGGCGTCGCGAAGTCGCACGCCGACGTAGTCCTCATCTCGGGCCACGACGGCGGCACCGGCGCCTCGCCGCTCACGTCGATCAAGCACGCCGGCATCCCGTGGGAGCTGGGGCTCGCCGAGACCCATCAGGTGCTGCTGATGAACGACCTGCGCAGCCGCATCGCGGTCGAGGTCGACGGTCAGCTGAAGACCGGCCGCGACGTCGTCATCGGCGCCCTGCTCGGCGCCGAGGAGTTCGGCTTCGCCACCGGCCCGCTGGTGTCGCTGGGCTGCATCATGATGCGCGCCTGCCACCTGAACACGTGCCCGGTGGGCGTGGCCACGCAGGACCCGAAGCTCCGCGCCCGCTTCACGGGCGACCCCGCCCATGTCGTGAACTTCATGCGCTTCATGGCGCAGGAGGTCCGCGAGTACATGGCCGAGCTGGGCTTCCGGACCATCGAGGAGATGGTCGGCCGGTCCGAGCGGATCGAGATGCGACGGGCGGTGGATCACTGGAAGGCGCGCAAGCTCGACTTCTCGCGCATCCTCCACAAGCCGAAGGTGCCGAGGCACTACGGGCGCACCTGCCAGATCGCGCAGGAGCACAACATCGACAGGACGCTCGACGCGACGACGCTCCTCGCGCTGGCGCGCCCCGCCATCGACGGCAGGACGCCGATCGAGGCGACGCTGCCGATCAGGAACACCAACCGGGTCGTCGGCACGATGACCGGCAGCGAGGTGACGCGCCGCCACGGCGCCGCCGGCCTGCCGGCCGACACGATCAGGTTCACCTTCCAGGGCTCCGCCGGCCAGTCGTTCGGCGCGTTCATCCCCCGAGGGATGACGCTCGCCCTCGAGGGGGACGCCAACGACTACCTCGCCAAGGGGCTCTCCGGCGGCGTGGTCGCGGTCCGGCCGCCGAAGGGGAGCACCTTCGTCCCCGAGGAGAACGTCATCGTGGGGAACGTTGCGCTCTACGGGGCGACGAGCGGCGAGGTCTACATCCGCGGCATGGCCGGCGAGCGGTTCTGCGTCCGCAACTCCGGCGCCGACGCCGTGGTCGAGGGGGTCGGTGACCACGCCTGCGAGTACATGACCGGTGGGCGCGTGGTGGTCCTCGGCCGCACCGGCCGCAACTTCGCCGCGGGCATGTCCGGCGGGACGGCGTGGGTCCTCGACGCCGACGGCACCTTCGCCATCAGGTGCAACAAGGAGCTGGTCGCGCTGGGCAAGCTCGACGACGACGCCGAGGCGAGCGAGGTGAAGGAGATGATCCGACGCCACGTCGAGCGCACCGGCAGCCAGCTCGGGAAGAAGGTGCTCGACCGCTGGAGCGACTACCGGAAGCAGTTCGTCCGGGTGATGCCGGTCGACTACGACCGCGTCCTCAAGACGCGCGCGAGGCTGCGGCAGGAGGGGCTCACGCCAGAGGAGGCGGAGCTCAAGGCCTTCGAGCTCAACGCGCTGGATGCGCTTCGCGCGGGTGGGAACTAAGTCATGGGCAAGCCGACCGGATTCATGGAGTTCGAGCGCGAGCCGAAGCACGAGCGCTCGCCGCAGGAGCGGATCAAGGACTGGGCCGAGACGCATCCGCCCTACCTGGAGGAGACCCTCCGCTCCCAGGGCGCGCGCTGCATGGACTGCGGCATCCCCTTCTGCCACACGGGGAAGCTCATCGCCGGCATGGCGTCCGGCTGTCCGATCAACAACCTCATCCCCGAGTGGAACGACCTCGTCTACCGCGGGCAGTGGCGCGAGGCGTGGATCCGGCTCGCCAAGACGAACAACTTCCCCGAGTTCACCGGGCGCGTATGCCCGGCCCCGTGCGAGGGCAGCTGCACGCTCGGGATCGACGCTCCGCCGGTCACCATCAAGACGATCGAGTGCGAGATCATCGACCGCGCCTTCAAGGAGGGCTGGGTCGTCGCCGAGCCACCGCCGATCCGCACCGGCAAGCGGGTCGCGGTCGTCGGCTCCGGCCCGGCCGGCCTCGCGGTGGCGCAGCAGCTGAACAGGGCGGGGCACACCGTCACGGTCTTCGAGCGGTCCGACCGCGCGGGCGGCCTGCTCATGTACGGCATCCCCAACATGAAGCTCGACAAGCAGGTGGTCGAGCGGCGGGTGAAGCAGCTCGCCGACGAGGGGGTCCGGATCGTCACGCAGACCGAGATCGGAAAGCACATCGGGGCGGACCGCCTGGTGAAGGACTACGAGGCGGTGGTGCTCTGCGCCGGCTGCACGCAGGCGCGCGAGCTCCCGATCGAGGGGCGGAGCCTCGGCGGGATCCACCTGGCGATGGAGTTCCTGGCCGCCAACACGAAGAGCCTGCTCGACACCAACCTCGGGGACGGCAAGTACATCTCCGCGAAGGGGAAGAACGTCGTCGTGATCGGCGGCGGCGACACGGGCACCGACTGCGTCGGCACCTCGATCCGCCACGGCGCGAAGAAGGTGGTGCAGCTCGAGATCCTCCAGAAGCCGCCGGACCGAAGGGCGCGCGACAACCCGTGGCCGCAGTGGCCCAAGGTCTACAAGATGGACTACGGCCAGGAGGAGGCGGCGGCGCTCTGGGGCAGCGACCCGCGCCGCTACTGCGTCCAGACCAAGCGGTTCATCGGCGACGGCGCCGGAAACGTGAAGGAGGTCCACACCATCGAGGTGGAGTGGACCAAGGGGCAGGACGGCCGCTTCGGGCCGCGCGAGATCCCGGGGACCGACCGGATCGTCGCCGCGGACCTGGTCCTGCTCGCGCTCGGCTTCGTGGGGCCGGAGCGGCCGCTCGTGCAGCAGCTGGCGCTCAAGCTGGACGAGCGCGGCAACGTCTGGACCGACGAGACCCGCATGACCAACGTCCCGGGGGTCTTCGCGGCAGGAGACATGGCCCGCGGCCAGTCGCTCGTCGTCTGGGCGATCCGCGAGGGGCGGCAGGTCGCGCAGCAGGTGGATCGCTGGCTCTCGCACGGCGAGACCGTCCTGCCCGCCTAGCGGCGCGCGATCTCGGCCGATCTCGGGCGGACTCCTCGACCATGCATCGCATCTTCGAGCCTTGGCGATGCACCTCTCCCCCGCCCCCGCGGGGGAGAGGCTGGGTGAGGGGCGTCGTACCCGTCGGCTATCCTCACTTTCCGTGAGCCACACGCCTCCAGCGCTCCGTGAGTTCCGTCGCGAACTTCGCCGGGACTCGACGCTCTGGGGGAACGTGCAGACGAGGGGGACGTCAGCCGGTTGGACGGTGCGGTGCGCGAGCAAGTCTGGCCTCCGGAGGATGGGGTCATTCTAGCGGTCCTCCGAGAGTGCGTGTGACCCGTCGGCGCCGTCCTTCGCTCCACGCGGGCGTCCGCCCCGCGGCGCCGTTAAGTCACCCGCGCCAGCATCAGCGCGGGTGGCCGGCGCGGCATCGGTCGCGCGGCCACCGCCTACGGAGGACCCCATGACAGTGCATCGCTCCCGAGTGTCGAAGCGGCCCCACCGGCCCGGAGTCGCGCGCAAGTCGCAGCACGCCGCGTCCACGCGGGGCGCGACCCGGATCAAGCAGCGGATGACCCCGTGCCTCTGGTTCGACGGGAAGGCAGAGGAGGCGGCCGCCTTCTACACATCCATCTTCAAGCGCTCGAAGGTGGGGACGATCGCCCGCTACGGCGACGCCGGGCCGGGGCCCAAGGGCTCCGTCATGACGGTCGAGTTCGAGCTGGACGGGCAGCAGTACCTGGCGCTCAACGGCGGCCCCCTCTACAAGTTCTCGCCGGCCATCTCGCTCATGGTGAACTGCGACACGCAGGCGGAGATCGACCGCTTCTGGGAGAAGCTCTCCGAAGGCGGCAAGCAGGTGCAGTGCGGCTGGCTGGAGGACAAGTACGGCATCTCCTGGCAGGTCGTCCCGGCTGCGCTCGACAAGCTGGTCCGGAAGGGCACACCGGAGCAGGTCGATCGCGTGATGACGGCGCTCTTCGGGATGACGAAGCTCGTGATCGCCGATCTGGAGAAGGCGTACCGGGGAGGCTGAGCGCCCAGCGACCTGGAGCCAGCGCCCATTTCGGGCCCCGCCCCGCGCGGGAGGGGGTGCCCTGAGGCCAGTCCGGCTAGATCGGAGGAGCCCACCTGGAGGCTCCGATGATCAGCAAGACGATGCAGGATGCGCTCAACGCGCAGATCAACCTCGAGCAGGCGTCGGCCCAGCTCTACCTGGCGATGAGCGCGTCCTGCGAGGGGAAGAGCTTCCGCGGCTTCGCCCACTGGCTCAAGGTGCAGGCCGGCGAGGAGACCGCCCACGCCCTGAAGCTGGTCGACTTCCTGCTCGACCGCGGCGGACGGCTGGAGCTGAAGCCGGTCGCCGCCCCCCCCACCGAGTTCGGCGGGGTCATAGAGGTCTTCGAGAAGACGCTCGCGCACGAGCAGGGGATCACGGCCCGGATCAACGCGCTCTTCGAGCAGGCGCGCTCGGAGAAGGATTACGCCTCCGAGATGGCGCTCCAGTGGTACGTCACCGAACAGGTCGAGGAAGAGAGCCAGGTCCGGCTCGTGGTCGATCACCTCCACGCCGTCGGCGACAAGGGCGGCGGCATCTGGTATCTCGACTCGCGGATGGCGAAGCGCGGGAAGTAGGCGTCGCGCGATCTCGCGATGCCCGCCAACCTCACGCCCGGGTACAAGGAAGCCGAGGAGCGGTACCGGCAGGCCGCGGGCCACGACGAGAAGGTCCAGGCGCTGCGCGAGATGCTCGCGCTCCTGCCGAAGCACAAGGGGACCGAGAAGCTGCACGCGGACCTCAAGAGGAAGCTGGCCAAGCACGAGGAGGAGGGGGCCCACGTCGCGAAGAGCGGCCATCACGCCCCCGACGTCGGCCACGTCGCCAGGGAGGGGGCGGGGCAGTGGGTCCTGCTGGGGCCGCCCAACGCCGGCAAGTCCTCGCTGCTCGCGGCCCTGACGCACGCGCACCCCGAGATCGCGGACTACCCGTTCACGACCCGCCTCCCGCAGCCGGGGATGATGGAGTTCGAGGACGTGCTGGTGCAGCTCGTCGACACGCCGGCGGTGGCGCCGGCGCACGCCGAGAGCTGGCTCCCGGCGCTGGCGCACGGCGCCGACGGGATCCTGCTCGTGCTCGACGTGACCGCCGACGATCTCGAGGCGTCGTGGAGCGCGCTGCGCGAGCTCCTGGCGAGGGCGCGCGTGTGGCCGCGGGGCCAGCCGCCCCCCGCGGACGCCTCGCCGCTGGTGGTCGAGCGCCCCGTGCTGGTCCTGGCCAACAAGATCGACCTCGACGGCGACGGGACCTTCTCCGCGCTGGCGCGCGAGGGGGTCGGGCAGGAGTGGCCGTTCCATCCCGTCTCGGCGATGACCGGCCAGGGACTCTCCGCGCTCCGGCCGATCCTCTTCGGAGAGCTGGGGCGCGTCCGCGTCCACACGCGCGAGCCGGGGAAGAAGCCGGACGCCGGCAGGCCGTTCGTCCTCCCCGCGGGAGCGACCGTCGAGGACCTGGCGCGGCTGGTCCACCTCGACCTCGCGTCGCACCTCAAGTTCGCCAGGATCTGGGGGAAGAACGCGCGGTTCGACGGGCAGCAGGTGGATCGCCACCACGTGCTCGACGACGGTGACGTGGTCGAGCTGCACACCTGAGCCGGCCTCTAGGGTGTTTTCCGGAGGCCGGCACCGGAATCAAAGGCCTCCGCGCCCGCACTCCGCCCAATATCGACGCCGCTCTGGATGCGAGAGAGTGGGCTCAAGAAAGGGAGCACGACATGACCCGGTACGAGAGCAACGCGACGGTGAAGAGCGGCTACTACTTCAACCCCATCACCATGAGCATCGTCCCGGTCTCCCGTGACGGCGAGCGGCTCCCGAACGAGAAGGGCACCTGGTTCGCCATCCCGTGGGTCGCTGCGCTCGCGCTGACGCCCCTCCTCGGCGCCCTCTTCCTCATGTTCCTCCCGATGATCGGCTTCGTCCTCTTCGCGCAGGCCGTCGGCGTCAAGGTCGCGGGCGTCTTCCGCGGCGGCGCGGGCGAGCTCGTCGTCCCCGGCTACGCCCCCGGCATGGCGCACCTCACCGGCAAGGAGGCCACTGGTGAGAAGAAGGAGGGCGAGGTGAAGCCCGCCCCCGAGCTCGAGAAGCTGCAGAAGGAGATCGAGGAGAAGCGGAAGTAACGCCCCCTCACCCTGCCCTCTCCCCCGGTGGGGAGAGGGAGACTCCCAGTGAAGGCCAACGCCCCCGCGCAGCGTGCGCGGGGAGTTTCAGGGGATGGCTTCGAGGGTCACTTCAGCCCGAGCAGCCCCGGCAGCTCGGAGAGCGAGTTGATCTCGACGTCCGGCACGGCTGGGAGCCGCTCGGCGGGCTGGCGCGATCTGTTGCACCAGGCGACGCGCAGGCCGAAGGCCTTGGCCCCGTACGCGTCCCAGCCGTTGGACGAGACGAAGAGGATCTCGCCGGGCCAGAGCCCCAGCCGCTCGACGGCGAGCCTGTAGACGTTCGGGTGCGGCTTGTAGATGCCGATCTCCTCGATCGAGAAGATCGTCTCCAGCAGGTCGGTGAGCTGGGCGTTGCGGGCGGCGGCGCCCAGCATCCGAGGCGCGCCGTTGGAGAGGATCGCGAGCCTGAGGCCGCCGGCCTTCAGCCGCTCCAACGCCGGCCGGGCGTCGGGGTAGGGCCCGAGCCGCTCGTAGGCCCCCATCAGCCGCTCGCGCAGCTCGCCGTCCGCGATGCCAAGGCTGGCGAGCGCGAAGTCGAGCGCGTCGGCCGTCACCCTCCAGAAGTCGGCGTGCTGGCCGGTCAGGCTGCGGAGCCACGTGTACTGGAGCTGCTTCGTGCGCCAGAGCTCGGCGAGGACCGGGAGCCGGTCGCCGATCACGTCGCGCGCGGTCGCGGTGGCGCCAGCGAGATCGAAGAGCGTTCCGTAGGCGTCGAACACGGCCGCTCGCACGCCGGGGATCGCCGGAGGGTTCGCCTGCTCGAGATCCTTGACCATGCCGGGATTGTAAGCGCCCGGAGTCATTGGGGGCCGGCCTTTTCCCACGGGGGCGCCGCGACCCAGGCCCACCGGGGTCCCCGCGTTCGCTCCTTACGGAGCGTACGATCCATGTAGAGGCCATGCTCGGGAACCTGCTCATCGTCGCGTCACTCGCGGCCGCGTCGGCGACGGCGGCGCAGCCGGGCGTCGGCTGGACCGACCTGGCCCTGCCGGTCATGCCGGGGCTCTCCGAGGCAGGGGGGCGCATCCTGCGCGCCTCAGTCGAGGGTGGAGTCGACGCGGAGCTCCTGTGGGCCGACTTCCGGGATCTGCGCGGCGAGCTGAGCCGCTTCTACGAGGGGCGGCGCTGGACGCTCGCGTGGACCGAAGGCGGGCGCCCGACCAGCGCCGCCTGGCAGGTGGCGGGCCTCCTCATGAACGCGGCGGGGAAGGGGCTCGACCCGGTCGACTACGGCGGCGACGAATGGGAGGGCCGGCTCGCGTCGCTGGAGAGGCCAGGCGCCAGCGAGCCAGAGCGGGTCCGCGCCGACGTCGCGCTCACCGTCTCCGCGCTGCGCTACGCCGCGGACCTCGCCCACGGTCGGATCCGGCCCGTGCCGGGGACGGAGATCCTGGGAAGGATCCAGCCACCTGCGTACGGCGAGCCGGCGCCGGATCTCGTCGGCGCCGTGGAGGCCGCCGCGGGCGCGGCCGACGCGGAGGCGTCCTTCGCCCAGGTCGAGCCCACGATGCCGGGATACCGCCGGGCGCTCGCCCTCCTCCCCGAGCTGCTCGTGCTCGCCGCCAGGGAGGCTCAGACCGCGCTGCCGCCGCCCACCGCAGGGCCCGTGGCGCCCGAGAGCTACGCGGCGAGCGGGCCGCTCGCGGAGCGGCTGCGAGCGCTTGGCGATCTCGACGGGACCGACGCGCCCGTCGGCGCACCGGAGCAGGCCTGCACCTCGCCGCTCTCCGAGGCGGTGGCGCGCTTCCAGGGACGCCACGGGCTGGAGGCGACCGGCTTCGTGGACGAGGCGACGGTGCACGAGCTCGGCGTGCCGCTGCTCCGCCGGGCGGACCAGCTCGCGCTCACGCTCGAGCGCTGGCGATGGATCCCGCGCCACCTGCCTGACGCGTCGATCGTCGTGAACGTTCCGGAGTTCAGGCTGCGCGCCGAGGATGGCTGGTCGCTCTCGATGCGCGTGGTGGTCGGACAGGCCTACCGCTGGGGGACGCCGGTCTTCGCCTCCGACCTCGAGCGGGTGATCTTCCGCCCGACCTGGAAGGTGCCGCTGGGCATCCAGCGCAAGGAGCTGGTGGCGCGCATCGAGGCCAGCAGGGCCTTCCTCGCCGACGCGGGCTTCGAGGTGCTCGACGCCCGCGAGTCGGCGATCCCGCCGCTCCCGACCCCGGCGCTGCTCGCCGGTCTCCGGAGCGGAGCCCTTCGGCTTCGCCAGCGCGCAGGTCCCGACAACGCCCTGGGGCTCGTGAAGTTCGCCTTCGCGAACGACGGCTCGATCTACCTCCACGACACTCCTGCGACCGAGCTCTTCTCGCGCTCGCGCCGCGACTTCAGCCACGGCTGCATCCGCGTGGAGGCTCCGGTCGCGCTCGCCGAGTGGTTGCTGAGCGAGGAGCCCGGCTGGAGCGCCGCGGCGATCCGGCGGACGATGCACGGCAGCCGCACCGTGGAGGTGCCGCTCACGCAATCGGTGCCGGTGCTGGTCGGGTACTTCACGGCCATGGTCGGGGAGGACCGCGTCCCACGCTTCGTCGAGGACATCTACGGTCAGGACGGCGCGCTGGCGACCGCGCTAGAGGCCGAACGGGCCAGGCGCCGGGGCGGGCGGTGACGGCGGGGAGTGGGCGTCTGCACGCTCACGTTCTCGCCGCGACCTCAGGAGCCTCTGCCAGCGATCTCCTGCAGGAGCCGGACTGGCGAAACACCGAGCGCCTTCGACAAGGCCTCCAGGGTGTCGAGCGGCGGCACTCTGAGGCCCCGCTCCAACATGGACACGTAGCTCACCGAGAGCCCGCTCTTCTTCGCGAGCGCCTCCTGCGACACCCCCACCTTGAGCCGCAGGGCGCGGAGATTCTCAGCGACGACTGCTCGCAACGACATTGAGCCGCTCCTTTCCTGCTTCGGGGACCGTATGCGCGAGGAGGGCGGAGATCGCGCCTCGCACGGCCTCGGGCGACGAGCCCTTCTCCAGCACCGGAAACGGCAACTGATGGGCTCGCCAGCGCACTTCCGCGTCCGCCGTGAACAGGATGGTCGCGATCCCGGGCAGCCGTTCCCGCAGCCGTTGGAGAAGCTCGAGCCCCAGCATGCCCGGCAACCGGTGATCGCTCACGATCGCCGCTGGCACCTCGACAGCGATGGCCTCGAGCGCCTCCTCTGCGGTGCCCACGCATCGCAACCGGATCGGCAAACCCTGGAGGGTCAACTCCAGGAGCGATAGAACCTCCGCCTCGTCATCTATCGCAAGCACCAGGGCCGTCCCGCGTGCCATTGGGTCCCCGTCGCCGCGCTCGCGTCCGCGCATCCCGTCCCCCCGAAGCATGAACGACTCAAACGTACCTACCTTGACGTTCTGTCACACGACCCTACGCGAGCGTTCTCATCTGGTCAACCGAAACGCTCTAAGAGATCCCCCTCTCCTGCAGACGGGGATCGCTTGACCTCGAAATCGCTTTCCGCAACCTTCGCTCGCGAACTGAGGGCGGCGAGGAATGCCCTCGGTTGGACCCAGGCTGAGCTCGCGGAGCGGGTCGGGATCGCCGTGGAGGCCTACGGTCGTCTCGAACGCGGCGGCGTCCTGCCACGCGCCGACACCCTCGTCCGCCTCTCCGGTGCCCTCGGCGCCAGCACCGACTCGCTCCTGGGCTTGTCTTCCGACGCCTCGGCATCCCGGAGGGTGGCCGCCGAGCCGGAGGGAGAATACGGCGTCCCAGGTGAAACGAGGAAGCTCGTGCGCCGCCTTCGAACCGAGTCGCGCCGGACGGCTCGCCTCCTCGACGCGCTCGAGGCGTCGCTCGAGTCCCTGCGAGCGGCCAGAACCGGCGGGCGATGACGTCGTCCCATCGAACCGAAGGCCCCCTCCCCGCTCGCGCTACGGCGGGACGGGGCGCCGCGTGACGGCCGGGAGGGTGGCCGCGCAGGCCAGCAGGCCGGCGATCCATGGCAGGGCTCCGGCGTATGAGCCAGTCTGGTCCTTCACGAGCGCGACGAAGATGGGTCCCGCGATCCCTGCGACGCCCCACGCAGAGAGGATCCAGCCGTAGTTCACGCCGAGGTGGCGCGTCCCGAACCAGTCGGCCACGAAGGAGGGCATCGTCCCGAAGCCGCCGCCATAGCAGAGGAGGACCACGGCGAAGAGGGCGGAGGCGGCCCCCAGCGCGTGGACGCCGCCCACGGCGAGGAAGATGGCGACCTGGAGGCCATAGATGAGGACGTACGCTGCGCGGCGCCCGATTCGGTCGGAGATGGCGCCCCAGAGGAAGCGGCCGAGGCCATTGGCCACGGCGATGATCCCGTAGGCTGCAGAGGCCGCGGCCGGAGCTGCGCCAGTCAGCTCGCGCAGGATGGGGACGGCGTTGGAGATGAAGAGGATCCCGGCGGTGACGTTGAGGAAGAGCATCGCCCAGAGCGACCAGAACTGCGGGCGGCGGAGCGCCTGCGCCGGGGTCATGTCCACGGCGGGGCCGGGGAGGGCTGCGGCGGCCATCCCCGGCGCCGGAAGGATCAGGTCCGGGGGCGGGTTGGCCACGAGCGTCGCCGAGGCTCCGCCGAGGACGAGCAGGACCGCGCCGGAGACGGTGAACGTCCCGAGGAGGACCTCGGTTGACTCGGTGGAGAGCGCGCCGCCTGCCTTCGCGAGCGCCGCGGCCTCGGCGGCAACCGCGGCGAAGGCGGGGAGCGACTTGAGGAGCGTCGCGTAGAAGAAGGCACCCAGTCCGAAGCCCATGACCACGAGCCCGCTGCCGAGGCCGCGCTTGTCGGGGAACCACTTGGTCACGGCAGCGACGGGCGTCACGTAGCCGAGGCCGAGGCCGAGGCCGCCCAGGACACCGAAGGTCGCGACGAGCCACGGGGAGCCGAGCCTGGCGGTGCCGAGCCCGGCGAGGAGGTTGCCGAGCCCCCAGAGGACGGCGCCGGTGATGGCGACCGGGCGCGGCCCCGCCCGGTCCTGCCAGCGCCCTCCCAGGATGGCGCCCACGCCCAGGAAGAAGATCGCGGCGGCGAAGGGGGCGGTCGTACGGGCGGAGGACCAGCCAAAGGCCACCGCGAGCGGCTGCGCGAAGAGACTCCAGGCGTACACGGTTCCGAGGCACGCCATGAGGACCGTGCCTGCGGCGGCGACGAGCCAGCGGCGCGCGATCAAGCGGCGGAGTCCGGGCGGTCGGGCGTCTCGACCTCCAGCTCGCTCCTCGCGAGCAGCGAGAAGAGCGCATTGAGGCAGGGCTCCCAGCGGTCGCCCAGCCTCTCGCGGAGGTCGCGGAGGCTCGCGCCCGTGGCCACCGCGCGCATCACCTCGGCCTCCACCGGGTGGAGCGTCTCGTCCGACTGGCCCTGCGCCGGGACGACCCGCGCGTCGAGGGAGAGCTGGGATGGGGCGCGGCCCGTGTCGATCGCGTCAGGGTGGGTGTCCGCGAGCTTGAAGAAGAACCCCTTCGCGTCGCCTGCGCTGCCGGCGTCGAAGTGGACCCCCGCCCGGAACGGGGGGCCGTCACCGGCCCAGGCGATCCGTCCCGAGAACCAGTAGGTCTCCGGAACGCCCGCGCCCTTCAGCTCCACGAAGATCCGCTCGTCGGGCGAGAGGGGGTGCGGCGCGACCAGCTGGCAGCCATGCGGCCCGTAGTCGATGGTCGCGCCAGTGAAGAACCGTCCGTCCACCAGCGCCACGCGGGCGTCGCAGCCGATCGCCGCACGGGGCGACTGCCGGGGGTTGTTCACGAACTCTGGCATGCGCGAGCCTCCCGAAGAACCCAAACGATACGCCGCCCGCGCGGCGCATTGCCAGGGGTGCGTACTGGCCCACCACCTCCGCGTGAACCCGTGATGCCATACGGTGCGATGATGGCGGCCATGCCACCGCTCGCCATCCAGGTCCGTGGGCTCGTCAAGCGCTTCCCGCCCGACGTCGTGGCCGTCGACGGGCTCGACCTCGAGGTGCATGCCGGGGAGTGCTTCGGCCTGCTCGGGCCGAACGGCGCCGGAAAGACGACGACGCTCGAGGTCCTGGAGGGGCTCCTCGATCCGGACGGGGGGGACGTGGAGGTGCTCGGCGGGCGCTGGGCGCACGATGCGACGTCGCTCCGCGCTCGCATCGGGATCACGCTCCAGGAGACGCGCCTCCCCGACAAGTTGACGGTCGAGGAGGTCATCCGCCTCTTCCGCTCCTTCTTCCCGAGCGGCCGAGGCGTGGACGAGGCGATTCGCCTGGCGGGGCTGGACGAGAAGCGGCGCACCTGGTCGGAGCGGCTCTCGGGCGGTCAGCGGCAGCGGCTCGCGGTCGCCTGCGCGCTCGTCGGCGACCCCGAGCTCCTCTTCCTGGACGAGCCGACCACAGGGCTCGATCCGCAGTCCCGGCGCAGCCTCTGGGAGGTGATGGAGGACCTCAAGCGCGAGGGGAAGACGGTGCTGCTCACCACGCACTACATGGAGGAGGCCGAGCGGCTCTGCGACCGGGTCGCGATCGTGGACCACGGTAGGATCATCGCGCTCGGGACCACCCCGGAGCTCGTCGCGCGCCACGCCGGCCGGGTGCCCGCGGATCAGGCGACGCTCGAGGACGTCTTCGTCACGCTCACCGGGAGACGGCTCCGTGACTGAGCCCGCGACGCGCCCCGAGCCGAACCGCTCGCCGCTCTGGCAGCTGACGCTGGCGCGGATCCGGCTCTTCTACCGGGAGCCATCGATCCTCTTCTGGACCTTCCTCTTCCCGATCCTGCTCACCGTCGCGCTTGGGATCGCCTTCCGCAGCCGCCCGCCGGAGCCGATCCGCGTCGGTGTCGTCGCCGGGCCCGCGGCCGAGACGACGCGCGCGGCCCTCGCGGTCCGGGCGGACGTGGAGGCGACGGTCCTCCCGCCCGAGGCGGCGGCGACGGCGCTCCGGACGGGGCGAGTCTCCGTCGTGGTGGAGCCAGGGGTCGCGGCCGGTCCTCCGCTTCGACCCGACCCGGCCGGAGAGCCGGCTCGCGCACCTCGTGGTGGACGACCTGCTGGAGCGGGCGGCGGGTCGCAAGGATCTGCTCTCCCGCGGGAGGAGACCGCGTCCGAGCCGGGCTCGCGCTACGTGGACTTCCTCATCCCCGGCCTCCTCGGCATGAACGTCATGTCGACCGGGCTGTGGGGCATCGGCTACGTCATCGTCGAGAACCGGCAGAAGAAGCTGCTGAAGCGACTCGCCGCGACGCCGATGCGTCGGATCGCACTTCCTCCTGTCCTTCGCCATCGTACGGAGCCTCTTCCTCGCGCTGGAGGTCCCCTTCCTGCTCGGCTTCGGCGTCCTCACGTTCGGCATCCCCCTGCGGGGGGCGATCGGGACGCTCGCCGTCGTCATCGTCGTCGGCGCGGTCGCCTTCGCGGGGCTCGGCCTCCTCGTCGCGGCGCGCGCCGCTAACGTCCAGACGGTGAGCGGGCTCATCAACCTCGTGATGATGCCGATGATGTTGATGTCGGGGGTCTTCTTCTCGTCGGAGAACTTCCCGGCGCTGCTGCAGCCGCTCGTGAAGGTGCTGCCGCTGACCTTGCTGAACGACGCCATCCGCGCGGTGATGAACGAGGGCGCGTCGCTCTCGGCGATCGCGCCCCAGGTCGCGCTGCTCGCCGCCGTCGGCGCCGTGAGCTTCGGCCTGGCGCTGAAGCTCTTCCGCTGGACCTGACCCTCCCCGAACCGGAGCCGACCACATGCGAATCCGAGCCGTCGCCGTCACGCTGATCGCCCTCGCCGCCTGCGCCCACGGGCCTGGCGTCAGCAGCGAGCAGCTCCCCCTGACGCCGCGTCGTCGTCTACCGGAACGGCGTGGGCTACTTCGAGCGCTCCGGGACGGTGAAGGGGGACAAGATCGAGTTCAAGGTCCGGCCGTCCCACGTCGGCGACTTCCTCGCGACGCTGGCGGTGGTCGAGCGGGGCGGCTCCTCGGTGCGCGCGGCGTCCTTCCCGATGCGGAGCGACGCGAAGCCGGGTGCCGGGGACGACCTCCAGACCGTGACGCTGGAGCTGGACGGCGAGGCGCACGACCTCGCGGTCGGCTACGTGACGGAGCAGCCGCTTTGGCGCCCCTCGTATCGACTGGTGCTCGCGAAGGAGGGGCCGACGCTCCAGGCGTGGGGGATCGTCCAGAACGTCTCCGGTGAGGACTGGCGGGACGTCTCGCTCTCGCTCGTGGCCGGGGCGCCGATCGCGTTCCAGGCGACGCTCGGCACGCCGGTCATCCCGCGCCGGCCGGTGGTGAGCGACACCGGCGAGCTGATCTCGGCCGTGCCGCGCTCCGAGACGACGCTGGCCCAGGCGCCCCGCGCGCTGGCGCCAGCGCCTTCGTCCGCGTCGATGGCGACGCCGGCGCCGGCGCCGATGATGGAGAAGTCCCGCAGGCCGACGATGAAGAAGGGGGCGTTCGAGCCGGACTCCTTCGCGCTGGGCGACGAGGCGCCCGCGGAGGCCGAGGCCGGGCGGGACGACGCGGCGGGCGGCGTCTCGATGCCGCGCGACATGGCGCTCCTCGCCAACATGGCGGTCGAGTCGGGCACGACCCGCTACGACCTGCCGAACCACGTCACCGTCCCGAAGGACAGCGCGACGATGGTGCTGCTCCTCGCGCAGCCGGTGCCTGGCGAGGCGGTCCACCTGTTCGCGCCGGACGGCGGCGTGCCTGACTCGTCGCGCCACCCCTTCCGCGTGGCGCGCTTCAAGAACCCGACGAGGGGGCTCTTCGAGAAGGGGCCGATCGCCGTCTTCGAGGCCGGCTCCTTCCTCGGGCAGGGCGTCCTCGAGCCGCTCGCGGCGGGGGGCGAGGCGACCGTGCCGTTCGCGCTCGAGCGCGGCATCGCGGTGGAGCAGGACCGGATGGGCGAGACGCGCGACGCGCGGCTGGCGCGGATCGAGGCCGGGAGGCTCACGCTGGAGCGGGACCAGGTGCAGAAGTCCACCTACCGGGTGCGGAACGGCGGCGAGGCCGACGTGAAGGTGATCCTCCGCCACCCGCGCGCGCAGGGGATGAAGCTCCACAAGCCGCCGGCGGGGACCGAGGAGCAGGTGGGGAAGGGGACCGCGCTGGTCCCGGCCGCCGTCGCCGGTCACGCGACCGCCGAGGTCGTGGTCGAGGAGCGGCGCCCGTACCAGACGGCCGCCGACTGGCTCTCGGCGGAGGCCGACGAGGCGGTGAAGGGCTACCTCGCCGACCGCGCGCCGACGCGAAGGTGGCCGTGCCGCTCGCGAAGGCGTGGGAGATCCGGAAGGCGCTCGTCGCCGCGCAGCGGGAGCAGGAGAAGCTGCAGGGGGAGCGGGAGATCCTCTCGACGGCGGCGGAGGAGGCGCGCGAGGGGCTGCGCGCCATCTCGCGCAACACGAAGGGGGTCGAGGAGCTGCGGCAGCGGCTGGCCGGCCGGCTCGGGGAGCTGGAGGAGAAGCTGGCGCGGCTGGCGAAGCGGCTGGTAGAGCTGGAGCTGCAGACGAACGAGCAGCGCGTCTCCCTCCAGGATGCGCTCCAGGCGATCAAGCTCGCCGAGCCCCTGCCTGCGACGTGAGCCGGGCGACCGGGAGATGACCGGAGCTAGGGCG
>CAWJSR010000010.1:0-220622 GCA_963845515.1 uncultured delta proteobacterium | reverse complement strand
AAGGGTGAGGGAGAGAGTGGATCAGACCACCGTGACGGGTCGGTTCGCTGCGGCGCTCAGCTGCACGAGGCCGATGTGGCCGTCCGAGGTCGGCTTGAAGGCCAGATCGGAGAGCTTCGACTGCCTGTAGACGTCGAGCATCCGCTCCTGTCCCTGGCGCCAGACCTGGACCATCGTGCAGGCGGTGGAGTGCCCGCAGGCGTCCTCCCCATCGAGGCACACGTTGAGGGCGACCGGCCCCTCCACCGCCTCGATCACGTCGAGGAAGCTGACGTCGATCGCCGCGCGCGCCAGGGCATAGCCACCGTGCGGTCCACGCGTGGAGCGGACGAGCCCCTGGTCCACCAGGGTCTTGAGGATCTTCGCGAGGAAGTCCTCGGGCACGTCCATCTGTCGCGCGATCTCCCGGAAGGGGATGACCGAATCGCTCGGGATCGACGCGAGGTAGATCATCGCGCGAAGGCCGTAGTCGATCTTTCGGGAGATTCTCAGGACGTGCTGCATAAGATCTCTTTGGTTGGGGCCCCGAATGGTGCCGTCAAGGACGTGTAATCTAGCACGGCTGAGGTCTACTTAATGTCCGGTCCCGCGACGATCATCGACATCCACACTCACTCGATGGCATCAGACGGCGAGTACCTCGCCCGCGATCTCGCTGATCGTGCCGCGGCAGCTGGTCTCACCGTTTGGGGGCTCTGCGATCACGACACCGTTGCTGCCCTGGAAACGGCCGCTGACGCGGCGCGGCATCACCGGATCCGCTTCGTCCCCGGACTCGAGCTCTCAGCCTTCCTGGACAAGCGCGAGATCCACCTGCTCGGTCACTTCGTCGACCCGGTGCACGAGACCCTGAAGAAGTTCGAGGACTTCCTCGCGGCGCGGCGGCGCGAGCGCATGGCCGCCATCATCGAGAAGCTGGCGAAGCTCGGCGTCTCCGTCCGCGCCGAGCAGATAGAGCGCTACTCCGGAGGGAAGACGATCGGCCGGCCCCACGTCGCGAAGGCCATCGTGGAGGTCGGCGCTGCCTCCACGGTGAAGGAGGCGTTCGATCGCTTCATCGGGGAGGGGCGCCCCGCGTACGTGCAGCGCTTCCGGCTGGAGGCCGCGGACGCAGTCGCGCTCGTGCGGGGCGCCGGTGGCACGGTCACGGTGGCACATCCCGGCATCACGGGGCTGGAGCGGGGAGAGCTGCGGCGGCTCAGGGCGGCTGGCGTCGTGGGGATCGAGGTCGTCCACCCCGAGCACAACCCGTCCATGCGCGACAAGTACGCCCGGCTCGCGGCGGAGCTGGACCTCGTCCCGACGGCCGGCTCCGACTTCCACGGCGGCAGCGTCTCGCCAGGGCGGCGCCTCGGCGCCGTCTCGATGACCGAGGAGGCGCTTCGCCGGCTCGAGTCGCTCCGCCCGTGAGAAGAAAAGGCAACGGCCCCCTCCCGAGGGGAGAGGGCCGTGCCGTGCCACCGTCCCCTCTCCCCCACCGGGGGAGAGGGCAAGGGTGAGGGGGCCGCTCGATCAGCCCCCGAACATCTGCAGCGAGGCCTTGGTCCAGTCGACCATCGGGGCCCACCAGACTCCGAACAGCAGGACCGCGACCGAGAAGCCGGCGAGCAGCACCTGGTAGAAGATCGGCGCCTTGATCGGCGTCGGCTCGGTGTGGGGCTGGTCGATGTACATCGCCCTGACGATCCGCATGTAATAGAAGAGCGAGATCGCGGTGTTGAGCGCGGCGATGACCATCAGCACGCCGTACCAGAAGCCGCCCGGCCCCGGGATGCGCTCGATGATCGCGTAGAACAGGTACCACTTCCCGACGAAGCCCGCGAAGGGCGGGATGCCCGTGAGCGAGAACAGGAAGATCGCGAGGGAGATCGCCGCCAGGGGCTGCCGCCTCGAGAGGCCGCGGTAGTCGAGGATCGACTCCGAGCCGGTCGCCTCCGCCACCAGGATGACGACGAGGAAGGCCCCGACGTTCATCACCAGGTAGATGAGCATGTAGAGCATCACGCTCTGCCTGCCCATGTCGGAGAGGGCCGCGACGCCCATCAGCGCGTACCCGGCGTGTGCGATCGACGAGTAGGCGAGGAGACGCTTGAGGTTGGTCTGCGAGAGCGCGGTCAGGTTGCCGAGCGTCATCGTCACCGCTGCGATCACGCCGACCACGGCCGTCCAGGGAACGCCCGCGATGGCGGAGGCGAGCCCGTCCGCCGCGGCGGGCGTGGCGAACGCCGTGTAGAAGAAGCGGAGCGCCAGCGCGAAGCCGGCCGCCTTCGGGCCGACGGAGAGGAACGCCGTGAAGACCGTCGGGGCGCCCTCGTACACGTCCGGGCACCACATGTGCCACGGCACGGCCGCGACCTTGTAGCCGATCCCGGCCGTCACGAAGACGACGGCGACGACGAGGGTGATCTTGTACGCGGGGCTCAGGCCGCCCGCCCCGAGCTCCTGGACCGCGGCCGCGATCCGGTAGATGTCGGTCGTCCGCGTGAGCCCGTAGAGGTAGCTCATGCCGAAGACCATCACGCCGGAGGCGACGCCGCCGTAGATGACGTACTTCAGCGAGGCCTCGGCGGCCCGCCGATCGCCCTTCTTGAAGCCTGCGAGGGCGTAGCTGACCATCGAGACGAGCTCGATCGCCATGTACATCATCAGGAGGTCGGACGCGCTCGCCATCAGGAACATGCCGAGCACGACCGACACGAGGAGCGCGTAGAACTGGCCGATGCGCTGCGCGGGGAAGTCCATGCCCCGCGCGGCGATCGCGACCGTGAGACCGCCGGCGCCCAGGAAGAGCCACTTGAAGAAGGTGCCGAACGGGTCGTTGGCGACCATGCCGTTGAAGAGGCGAGCGCCGCTGACCGGCTGGGAGGCCAGCAGGACGGCGGTGACGCCGAGGACCGCGAGCGCTGCGACGGTCATGACGGTGCGCCGCGCGCTGCTCTTCCGCCAGGCGACGTCGGCGAGGAGCAGGAGCAGCGTCCCGAACGTGAGCGCCAGCTCGGGGCGGAACGACCCGACTGAGGCCAGGTTGTCCTGGACCGCCGAGTTGAATTGGCTGACGAGATCCATCGTGGTCTCCGGAAGACGGTCTAGAGTGCGCCCGTCTTGACGGACTCGATCAGGGTGGCGAGCGTCCCGTTGATCGCCCCGAGCACTGCCTGGGGGTAGAAGCCGAGGAAGATGGCGATCAGGCCGAGCGGGTAGAGAGCCATCCGCTCACGCCAGTTGAGGTCGGGGTACCCCTTGTAGATCGGGTTGAGCTTGCCGAGGAACATCCGGTGGATGGCGAACAGGTAGTACGCCGCCGTGATGATCACGCTGATCGCCGAGATGACGACCAGCGTCGTGTAGGTGGGGAACGTCCCCGAGAAGACCATGAACTCGGAGATGAAGCCGCAGAGGCCGGGGAGGCCGAGCGACGCGAAGAAGGCGAGCCCCATGACGGCGGTGTACTCGGGGATCACCGTGGCGAGGCCGCCGAACTTCTCGATCTCGCGGTGGTGGGCGCGGTCGTAGATCACGCCCACGATGAGGAAGAGCATGGAGCTGATGATGCCGTGGGTGAAGAGGTTGAAGACCGCCCCGGAGATCCCGGTCTGGGTCATGGACGCCATGCCGAGGAGGCTGAAGCCCATGTGCGACACGGAGGAGTAGGCGATCATCTTCTTCAGGTCCTTCTGCGCGAGGCAGACGAACGCGGCGTAGACGATGTTGATGACGCCGAAGATGGCGATCGCGTCGGCGGCCCAGCGGGTCGCGTCCGGGAGGATCCCGAAGTTGAAGCGCAGGATGCCGTACGGCCCCATCTTCAAGAGCACGCCGGCCAGGATGACGGAGATCGGCGTCGGGGCCTCGACGTGGGCGTCGGGCAGCCAGGTGTGGAACGGGAACATCGGGATCTTGATGGCGAACCCGATGAAGAGGAAGACGAAGACGACGTAGGTGAACTTCATCCCCAGCAGCAGCGGGGCGGCGGCGAAGACGCCCTGCCGGCCCTGCTCGGCGAGCGTCAGGAGGTTGAAGGTGTGCGGCGTGACCGTCCCGTCGACCAGCGTCGAGGGCAGGCTGTTGTAGTAGAGGCCGATGATCGCGATGAGCATCAGCACGGAGCCGGCGAGGGTGTAGAGGAAGAACTTGATCGCCGCGTACTCCTTGCGCGGACCGCCCCAGACGCCGATGAGGAAGTACATCGGGAGGAGCATGACTTCCCAGAACACGTAGAAGAGGAACATGTCGAGGGCGACGAACGTCCCCATCATGCCGGTCTGGAGGAGGAGCAGCATCGCCATGTAGCCCGGCACCATCCGGATCGAGAAGTGCTTCGGGTGGTGCGGGTCGTCATGGCCGTCATCGACCATGCCGGCCATCTCCTTGTCCTTCGCGCCCGACCACCACGGCATCGAGGCGATCGTGGCGATGAAGGAGACGAGCCCGGAGAGGAGCACCATCGAGATCGAGAGCCCGTCGGCGCCGACGAAGAACTCGATGTTGAAGCCCCGGATCCAGACGAAGCGCTGGGTGAGCTGTGCGCCCGTGTTCGCGGTGTCGAACATCATCCAGGCGCCGATGGCCGCGAGGAACGACAGGGCGCTGGTGACGAGGGCGATCCAGCGCGCGGCGTCGTCGGCGACCTTCTTCGGGATGCTGACGACGGCGCGCAGGGCGAGCATCAGTCCGATGAGACCCGTGCCGATCAGCGGGAAGAAGGTCGCCCAGCTGAGGACGTTCCCTTCACTGAAGAACAGGAAGTTGTTCATGGGCCTTGCTCCTTGAAACTACTTGATGAGGAAGTTGATGAGGACCACCACGAGCGCTCCGCCGAGCGCGCCGTAGAGGTAGGTCTGGATCCGGCCGGTCTGGAACTGCCGTAGGCCCTTGCCGAGCGCGGCCGTGCCGTCGGCCACCGCGTTGACCGCGCCGTCGACGATGTACTTGTCGATGGCGCCGTCGAGGTTGGCGAAGGCCCGCGTGACGGTTCCGGCGAGGTTCACGATCCGGTCGACGATGTTCGCGTCGAACCAGGAGCACGTCCTGGACCACGCCATCGACCCGGCGATCACGGTCTTCGCGTAGAGCTCGTCCACGTAATACTTGTTGTAGACGACGGTCCAGATCCCCTTGAACCGCTCGATGTTGGCGGCCAGGGCGGCCTCGCGCTTGTTGTCCTTGTAGAGGGCGCGCGCGGCGAGCCAGCCGACGAAGGCGATCGCGACGCCGATCGCCTGGAAGAGCAACTCCTGGGTGTGGCTGCCGTGGATGAAGGGCACGCCCTCCTGAGCGACCAGGACCGGCTCGAGCCAGTGCTCGAGGATCGGCGCCTTTCCGGTCCAGGCCATCGGGATGCCGAGGAAGAGGGTGAGGCCGGACCCGATCGCGAGGGCGGACAGGACGACCGTGATGGTCCAGGGCGACTCGTGCGGCGTGCCGCCGTGGTGACCGCCGTGCGTGTCGTGCGCGTCGTCCTCCTCGTCGTGCGCGTCTGCGCCGTGGGCGTGGGCGTCTGCCGCGTGGGCGTCGTCGTGGCCGTGGGCCGCGTGCGCGTCGTGTCCGTGACCGGCGTCGTGGGCAGCCGCGACGTGCGCGCCGCCGTCCGACGCGTGGACCGCGATGGAGGTGGCCGACATGTGCGTCGCCGCCGCCGAGTGCGGGTCCTCGTTGTGGCTCGCGTGGTGCCCCTCGCCGCCGCGGTACTCGCCGGTGAAGGTCATGTAGTACGACCGGTACATGTAGAACGCGGTGCCGGTCGCCGCGATGATGCCCATGACGTAGATCGCCGGGCCGAGCCAGGGGGTCGGCGTCCCGAAGAGCGCCAGGTGACGGGCCGTGAAGGCCTTCCAGAGGATCTCGTCCTTGGAGTAGAAGCCGTTCGCGATCGGGAAGCCGGCGATCGCGATGCAGGCGTAGAGGTACGTCCAGCGGGTGATGGGCATGAGCTTCTTGAGGCCGCCCATCTTCCGCATGTCCTGCTCGTGGTGGCACCCGAGGATCACCGAGCCCGACCCGAGGAAGAGCGTCGCCTTGAAGAAGGCGTGGGTCAGGAGGTGGTAGACGCCGGCCCAGTAGGAGCCGATGCCGACGCCGATGAACATGAAGCCCAGCTGCGACACCGTCGAGTAGGCGAGGACCTTCTTGATGTCGTACTGAAAGAAGCCGATCGACGCGGCGAAGAGGGCGGTGACGGCGCCGATGAGGGCCACCCATCCCATCGCGCTCGGCGACAAGGCGAAGACGAAGTTGAGCCGGGCCACCATGTAGACGCCGGCGGTGACCATGGTGGCGGCGTGGATGAGGGCGGAGACCGGCGTCGGGCCGGCCATCGCGTCCGGGAGCCAGACGTAGAGGGGGAGCTGGGCGCTCTTGCCCATGGCGCCGATGAACAGGAGCATGCCGATGAGCGTCAGGAGCGAGACGCCCCAGAACTTCTGGCCGAGGAGCCCTTCCTTTACGCCGGTGTTCAGCACGAGCTGATCGCGCAGCTCACGGAAGTTCATGGTGGGACCGGCAGGGACCATGACCGGCGCCGCCGCGTGCCCCTCGGGCGCGGGCTCGGCTGCTGCTGCGTGCCCTTCCTCGGGTGCGGGCGCGCCGTGCTCGGCCGCTGCGGGCTCTCCGTGTCCTTCGGCGGGCGCGGCCTCGTGCCCTTCGCCGGCGTGGGCCGCCTCGTGAGCAGGAGCGGGCGCGGCCACGAGGAACTGGGTGCCCTTGCCGTACTCGGTCGCGTTCGCCGCCGAGGCGAGTGGCGCGCGGGCGGGATCCGGGACGTAGGCTGGGAGGACCCCGCTGCGGCTCGCGTCCCACGCGCCGCCGAGCCCCCAGAAGAGGAGGAAGAGGCCGGCGAGGAAGCCGAAGTCGCCGAACCGGTTGACCACGAAGGCCTTCATGCCGGCCGCGGCCTTCTCGCGGTCGGTGTACCAGAAGGCGATCAGCAGGTAGCTGGCGAGACCGACGCCTTCCCACCCGAAGAACATCACCGCGAAGTTGTCCCCCATCACCAGGAGGAGCATCGCGAAGACGAACAGGTTGAGGTACGAGAAGAACCGCCAGTAGGACGGCTCGTCGGCCATGTAGCCGATGGAGAAGACGTGGATGAGCGTGCCGATGAAGGTGATGATCAGCACCATCATCATCGACAGCTGGTCGAGCGCGAACGCGAAGTCCACGCTCAGCCGGCCGGCCGTGAGCAGGTTCCAGAGCGTGTTCTGGAGGAACCGCTCCTCGGCGGGGAGCCCCTTCATCTGGAAGAAGGCGGTCAGCGCCACCGCGAAGGACGCCATCATCGCGCCCACTGCGACGAAGTGCACCGCACGCTTCCCCAGGATCCGCTGCAGCTTCCAGCCGAGGACGGCGTTCCAGACCGCTCCGATCGCCGGGAAGAGCGGAATGAGCCAGAGATACCCGACTTGGGTTACGGCGATTCGACCCAGCTCGTGAGTTTCAGTCATCTCACTCTCGCATGAGGTCCGCTTCGCGGACGTCGATGGTCTTGAAGGTCTGGAAGATCGCGAGGACGATTGCGAGGCCGACTGCAGCCTCCGCCGCCGCCATGACGATCACGAAGAGGCCGAAGACCTGGCCGGAGACGTCGCCGATCACGTAGCGGTTGAACGCGACGAAGTTGATGTTGGCGGCGTTCAGCATGAGCTCGATGCCCATGAGGACTCCGACGGCGTTCCGCCGTGTGGAGACCGTCACGAGCCCGAGCGCGAAGAGCAGGGCGCCGACTACTAGGAAATGTGGGAGCGAAGCCTGCAGCATGTTCTCTCCAGGAGGCCGGCGACGTCGCGGCCTGGTCCAGGGGTCCGAGGGGCCGCCGTCAGTCGGCCTTGATCTCCTTACGGGCGATCACGATGGCGCCGATGAGGGTCGCCAGGAGGATGAGCGAAGCGACCTCGAACGGCAGCAGCCAGCGGGTAAGGAGGGCGTTCCCGAGGGGCTCGGTCGAGTAGGCGACGGCGGCGCCCGCGGCCGTGTTCCACGGCGTGGCGAGCGCGACGATGAGCAGCACCGGGAGGACGGCCACGAAGATGAGGAACCCGCCGTACAGCCCCGCGCTCACGTTGGAGACGTTCACGTCGGCGATCCGGTTGGTGAGCATCACCGCGAAGAGGATCAGCGTGAGGACGCCGCCGATGTAGATGAGCAGCTGCGTGATGGCGAGGAAGTCGGCCGAGAGCAGCACGTAGAGGCCGCCGACGCCGAGGAGCGCGAAGAGGAGGCCGATCGCGCTCCAGAGGATGTTGCGGGAGAGGGCCACGCCCGCCGCGCCGCCTACCGTGAGGGCGGCCAGCGCGTAGAAGATCACGTCCGAGACGCCCACGGCGCCGGTCGCCGTCGGCGGGTTCGAGTCGAGCGCGGGGAGCAGCGCGCGGCCCGTCATGAGGACGAGGAACCCGGCCACCAGCGCCGAGCCGATGACCCAGAGAACCAGCTTTCCGAAGTTGCTCTTCATGGGTCGATCCTCACTTCGACTCGGTGGGGTTCGTTGGGGCCGCCGCCGCGGGGGCGGGGGCGGCGGGCTTGGCCGCCGGGGCCGGGGCCGGCTTCGGCGCGGGCGGGGCCGGGGGCAGGAACGTCGGTCCCTTGGCGTTCCACGGCTTCGCGTCGAACTTCGCACGGACCAGCGTGCCGAGCGGCGCGCGCGGGTAGTACTCGGCCGTCTTGTCGACCTTGAAGACCGGCGTGGGGTTGAGCGCGTCGGCCCAGCGGATCGTGAGGTTGCGGATGTCCTTCACCGACCCCTCGAACTCGCGGGTGTGCTGGATGGCGCCGGTGGGGCACGGCTCGACGCAGAGGCCACAGAACATGCACTTGGCCTCGTCGATGTCGAACTGCGTGATGGCGCGGAGCTTCGGGTTGGTCGGGTCCTTCTCCAGCGTGATCTGGATGCAGTTGATCGGGCAGGTGCGCTCGCAGACCTGGCAGCCCGTGCAGATGGACATGTCCACTTCGAGGAAGCCGCGGTAGCGCGGCGGGAGCATGTCGGGCAGCGGCAGCGGCGTCCGGTCCGGGTACTGGACTGTGACCGGACGGCGCAGCAGGTAGGAGGCCGTGATGGATAGGCCGTGCCAGAAGGACGAGAAGGTGTCCTTGATGGCGCCGGTGTATTCGCGGACGGACTGGGCCATTTCTTCTCCGGTTACCAGTTGGTGAGGTCGATCCGGTCGCCGCGGACCAGGCCGATGTTCTTGAGCGTCTGGCGCGAGAAGGCGATCAGCGTCACGACGAACGCCCCGAAGAGCGCGTAGCCCGTCGCCGTCTCGACGGACGGGACGCGGTCGACCAGGATCTGCCAGAGGAGCGTGAAGACGAACATCGCGAACGCGGCCGGGACGAGGAACTTCCAGCAGAGGTTCATCATCTGGTCGACGCGGATGCGTGGGAGCGTCCACCGGACCCAGACCACGACGTTCAGCACGACGAGGGTCTTGATGACGAAGACCAGCATCGAGAGCGCCTGCAGCGCCCACCAGCCGAGCGCCGGGAAGGAGCCGGCGCCCCAGGCGTTGGCGTAGTCCTGCTGACCGACGAACGGGACCTGCCAGCCGCCGAAGAAGAGGGTGGTCGCGACGGCGGACATCACCCAGAGGTTGCCGAACTCGACGAGGAAGTAGAGGGCGAAGCGGAAGCCCGAGTACTCCGAGAGGTAGCCGGCCACCAGCTCTGACTCGGCCTCGGGGAGGTCGAACGGGGTCCGGTTGCCCTCCGCGAGCTGGGAGATGAAGTAGATGACGAAGGCGACGAGCGCAGCCGGGTTCCGGAAGACGAACCACTCCCACGGCCAGGCGCCCTGCTCGCGGATGATCCCCTGCATCGACAGCGTGCCCGCCATCAGGATCGGAATCATGACCGCGATGCCGGCCGGGATCTCGTAGGAGATGACCTGCGCGGCCGAGCGGATGCCGCCGAAGAGCGCCCACTTCGAGTTGGACGACCAGCCGGCGATGATGATCCCGACCACGATGAGGGCCGTGACCGCGGTCAGGTAGAAGATGCCGACGTTCACGTCCGCCGCGATGAGGCTCTCGCCGAAGGGCAGGGCGACGAAGGTGAGGACGAAGCCGGTCAGGACGAAGTAGGGCGCCGAGCGGAACAGCAGCTGGTCGGCCTCGGCCGGGATCAGATCCTCCTTGAGGAGGAGCTTGACGGCGTCGGCGATCCACTGGAAGGCGCCGGCCGCGCCCACGCGGTTGTAGCCGACGCGGCTCTGCATGCGGGAGGAGACCCGCATCTCCCACCAGACGGTCATGCCGGAGATGACGGCGCCGAAGGTGAGGAGGATGAGCGCGAGCAGGGCCAGCGCGCCGGCGTAGACGAGGTACGTGCCGCCCCAGGTCGCCGGATCGTGGCCGAGGACCTCGAGGACGAAGCCGTCGAGGACGCGCGGCTTGGTCACGCCGGTGAGGAAGAGGATCGCCCCGAGGAGGCCGATGGGGATCGCCGGAGCGATGAGCAGCGTGATGAGGACGAGGCTCTTCGCCTTGAGCTTTGCACCTTGGCTGGGAGGGGCCATTAGCGGTCGATCTCCGGGGCGACGACGTCGAGGGAGGCGATGAGTGCGACGAGGTCGGCGATCATGAGGCCGGGCGACGCGTCCTCGCAGATGCCCATCGCCATGAACGAACCGGTGCGGGCGCGGACGCGGTAGGCCTTGTCCGTCCCGTCCGAGACCACGAAGTAGGCGATCTCGCCGCGGGCGGACTCGACCCGGCCGGTCGCCTCGCCCGCCTCGGGCTTCGGCTTCCGGGGGACCTTCGCGATGACCTCGCCCTCGGGCATCGACTCGAGCGCCTGGCGGACGATCTTCGACGACTCGCCCATCTCCAGGCACTTCACGTAGAACCGGTCGAACGCGTCGCCAGCCACGCCGACGAAGCCCTTGCCGACCGGGATCTCGAACTTGAAGTTCGGCGTAGGCGCCGTAGGGCAGGTCGCGCCGGATGTCCCAGTCGACGCCGGAGGCGCGGAGGTTCGGGCCGGCGAGGCCGTACTCGATGGCGTTCGCGTGCGAGATGACGGCGACGTTCGCGAGCCGCTTCACGTAGAGCTCGTTGAACGAGATCAGCCGGTCGAACTCGGGCAGGAACGAGTCGAAGTGGTCCAGGAACTTCAGGACCTTGTCGCGCCAGCCCTCGGGCATGTCGAACGCGACGCCGCCGATGCGGTGGTAGTTGTACGTGAGGCGCGCGCCGCAGAGCTCCTCGATCAGGTCGTTGATCGTCTCCCGCTCGCGGATGCCGTGGAGCATCGGGGTGAAGGCGCCGATGTCCATCGTCATCGTGCCGACCGAGACGAGGTGGCTCGCGATGCGGCAGAGCTCGCAGCTCACCGCGCGGAGGTACTGCGCGCGCTGCGGGACCTCGAGCTTGAGCAGCCGCTCGCAGGCGATGGCGTACCCCTCGTTGGCGAACATCGCGGCGACGTAGTCGACGCGGTCGGTGTAGGGCATGAAGCCCGGGTAGCCGACGATCTCGCCGATCTTCTCGATGCCGCGGTGCAGGTACCCGACGTCCGGAACCGCCGTGCGGATCACCTCGCCGTCCGTCTGGACGAGGAAGTTGATGACGCCGTGGGTGGAGGGGTGCTGCGGACCGAAGTTGAGGATCATCTCCTCGGAGTTCTGGTCCACGCGGCGCAGGATGAGCTTGTCCATAGTCTTCTCTCTCCTTGCGCTAGGCCTTGGGGGGCTCGGTCGGCGCCGGTGCAGCGGCGGGCGGCGGAGCGGGAGGGGCCGGGTTGGCAGCGGCGTACTCGGCGCGGCTCTTGTCGTCGAGCCGCTTCAGCTCGACCAGCGAGCTCTCGCGCACGTTGTCGATGCCGTGCCAGCCGCCCGCCTCCTGGTAGTCCTTGCGGAGCGGGTGACCGACCCAGTCGTCCGGCAGCATGATGCGGCGCAGGTCCGGGTGACCGGTGAAGGTGACGCCGAAGAGGTCGTAGACCTCGCGCTCGAGCCAGTTGGCGGCCTTCCAGACGCCCGTGATCGACGGGACGACGGGGCTAGCGCGATCGGCCTCGACCTTGAGCTTGATGAGGTGGCGGTGCTTCAGCGAGATCGCCTGGTAGACGACCTCGATCACGTTCCGCTTCGGCCAGTCGATCGCGGTGACGTCCTCGAGGTAGTCGAAGTCCAGCCCCGGGGTCGTCTTGAGGTGGCTGCAGACCTCGACGATCCGCTCGGCCTTCACCACGGCGAAGGAGTCCACCTTGGGCTCGGAGAGCGGGCCGACGTCGTCGCCGAACCGTGCCTTCAGGCGCTCATGGATTTCATTAGTCGTCATTCGTTCCTCTGACGTACTGCGAGGCGAGCGACCCGCCGTCGTACAGCGTGTCCTCTCGCCTCGCGTGCGATGACCAGCGGTCCCTCCCAGAGCCGCAGCGCGCGGCCATGGGCATTGGCTAAGCCGTGCCTCCCGCCGCCGGTGCCTTCGGGCGACGCTTGTCGCTCCAGCGCTCGCTCATCACGATCTCCTGGAGCCGGATGAGCCCCTCGGTGAGCGCCTCTGGACGGGGCGGGCAGCCGGGGATGTAGACGTCGACGGGGACGATCTTGTCGACTCCCTTGCACACCGAGTACGAGAGCTGGAAGAGACCGCCGCAGTTCGCGCACGAGCCCATCGACAGGACGTACTTCGGCTCGCTCATCTGGTCGTAGAGGAGGCGGAGCCTGACGGCCATCTTGTAGGTGAGCGTCCCCGCCACGATCATGAAGTCGGACTGGCGAGGCGAGGCGCGCGGAATGGCGCCGAACCGCATCACGTCGGCGCGGGGGCCGCCCGTCTGGATCAGCTCGATTCCGCAGCAGGCGAGACCGAACGTCATGTACCACATCGAGCTCTTGCGGGCGAGGTCGATGTAGTGATCGAGCAGGCTGGTCTTGAGCAGCGTGACGTCGCCGCCGACCTCGCCTTCCATCTTCACTGCCATGTCCTTGGCCTCCTGTTCTTTCGATACTTAATGTCGACCAATCTAAGCTGCCTTTTGCTTCGATTCCTCTGCGCTATTGCGCGCGCCACCGAGCGGCGAGGCCTTGTCGAGCGTCTTCACCCACTCCAGGTCGCCGTGCGCCCAGACCCAGATCAGCCCGACCACGAGGATGGCCGTGAAGAGGAAGAGCTCGGCGAAGGCGATCCAGGCGAAGCTCGGGGCCGCCGCGGCCACCCAGTCCCGGTAGACCGTGACGACCGGGAAGGTGAGGGCGATGTCGACCTCGAAGATCACGAAGACCAGCGCCACCAGATAGAAGCGCGGGTTGAAGTTGAACCACGCGATGCCGATCGGGCGCTCGCCGCACTCGTAGATCGTCGACTTGTCGGCGTTCGCGAGGCGGGCGCCGACGAGGCGGGAGAGCGAGATGGAGCCGAGGGCGAAGCCGACGGATACGACGGCAAACGCGAGTACAGCGCCGAACTCAAAGCCCATGCGAGTACCCCAGGGAAAGGAAGCATTTGGGAAAAAGCGCGCGCAGTCTACGCGGCAGCAACCGGATGTCAAGGCGGGTTTTTGCCAGCGGCGTCAAGCGTCAAGGTGGGTTTTCGTTTGACAATTCCAGCGCCCCCGGGCACTTAGTTGCACCCGCTCCAACGGCCTCAAACCACACCTATGCTGACCTCCTATTTTTCGATCGGTGTAGTCCTGCTGGTGGCGTTGCTCCTCGCGCTGGTGATGGTGGCGCTCGCCGCCCTGGCCAGCCCGCGGCGACCCAGCGCCATCAAGGCGTCTCCCTTCGAGTGCGGCTCCGATCCCATCGGATCGGCGAGGGAGCGGTTCGGCGTCAAGTTCTACGTCGTCGCCATCCTCTTCGTGGTCTTCGACATCGAGGCGATCTTCATATACCCGTGGGCGGTGCTGCTCGCACCGGACAAGACCACGGGGTACGAGGGGCTCGGCTGGACCGGCTTCGCGACGATGGGCATCTTCGTCGCAACCCTGGTCGCCGGACTCGCGTACGTGTGGAAGAAGGGCGCTCTCGACTGGAATGAGTGACATGGACAACGATCTCGACACGCTCCCCGTCATCGCGACGCGCCGCGAAGAGGCGCTTACCGGCCTCCAGAAGGTCGTCTCCAACACGCTCGGCTGGGGCAGGAAGTGGTCGATCTTCCCGTACCCGTTCGTCACCGCCTGCTGCGGCATGGAGTACATGGCGATGTCGATGAACCGGTACGACCTCGACCGGTTCGGCGCCGCCTTCCCGCGCTTCTCCCCGCGCCAGGCCGACCTGCTGTTGATCGTCGGCACCATCAACATCAAGCAGGCGCCGGTGCTCAGGCGAATCTACGACCAGATGGCCGACCCGAAGTGGGTCCTGGCCTTCGGCGCGTGCGCCAGTTCGGGCGGCTTCTACGACAACTACGCGGTCGTCCAGGGCGCCGACCGGGTCGTCCCGGTGGACGTCTACGTCCCCGGCTGCCCGCCGCGCCCGGAGCAGGTCATCGACGGGATCATGATGTTGCAGAAGAAGATCCAGAACCAGCCGCAGAAGCTCATGGACTGGCAGCCCGCCGTCGGCGCGGGCCCGGTCGAGCGCTAGCGGGAGGGGCAAAATGTCCAAGGCCGTGATCGACGCGCTCGTCGCGCGCTTCCCCGGTGCGGTGCACGACGCCTACGCCGGCGTCGGTGGCGACGCAGCCGCCTTCGTCGAGAAGGATCGGATCGTCGAGGTGGCGACCGCGCTCAAGGGCGACGGGTTCGACCTCGCCCCATATATCGCCGCTGTCGACTACCTCGGGCAGGAGCCGCGCTTCGAGGTCGTCTACAACCTCTACTCCACGAAGCTGAACGCCCGCGTCCGGCTCCGGGTGAAGGTCGCCGAGAGCGACCCGGTCCTGCCGACGGTGACGGGCGTGTGGCGGGGCGCCGACTGGTTCGAGCGTCACTGCCTCGACATGTACGGGCTCCAGTTCACCGGACACCCCGATCCGCGCCGTCTCTACATGTGGGACGGCTTCGTCGGTCATCCGCTCCGCAAGGACTACCCGCTGCGCGGCAGGCAGCCGATCCTCGGCGAGTGCGAGGGCCCCCAGGACGCCATCCGCGGGCCAGGTCCCGCGACCCGCAGCTAGCGGCGGTCGAAATCCATCGGCGCCCAGCGCGCCATGCGAGGTTCCATGTCGCACGAAGTCAGCGAATCAGAGGTGGTGACCAAGGCGCCGCCGCAGCCGAGCGAGCTCGACGCGCCGCTCACGTCGAAGCGGATGACGCTCAACCTCGGGCCGTCGCACCCCGCGACGCACGGCGTGACGAAGGCGGTCGCGCAGCTCGACGGCGAGACGCTGAAGGATCTCAAGATCGAGATCGGGTTCCTTCACCGCGGGTTCGAGAAGAGCTGCGAGAACGTGACGTGGACGCAGGTCTTCCCGTACACCGACCGGCTCAACTACGTCTCCTCGATCATGAACAACGTGGGGTACGCCCTCGCGGTCGAGAAGCTCTGCGGCATCGAGGCGCCCGAGCGTGCCCAGTACCTGCGCGTCATCACCTCGGAGCTCCACCGGCTCTGCGACCACCTGACGCTCGTCGGCGCCACGGGGCTCGAGCTCGGCGCGATGACCGTCGTGATCTTCGCGGTGGAGGGGCGCGACCTCATCTGGGACCGGCTCAACGAGCTGACCGGCGCACGGCTCACCTCGAACTATGCGCGCGTCGGTGGCGTCACCCGCGACCTCCCCGAGGGATGGGTCGAGAAGACGCTCAAGGTGCTCGACCGCTGCGTCGAGATCCGCGATGAGCTGAACGCGCTCCTCACCCGCAACCGGATCTTCGTCGACCGGCTCCAGGGCGTCGGCGCGATCTCCCGCGCGGACGCGATCGACTACGGCTTCACCGGCCCATGCCTCCGCGCCGCCGGCGAGCCGTACGACGTCCGGAAGGCGAACCCCTACCTCGTCTACGATCGTCTCGACTTCGACGTCCCGGTGGGGACGAACGGCGACACCTTCGACCGCTACCTCATCCGGATCGAGGAGATGAAGCAGTCGGACAAGATCATCCGGCAGTGCTTCAAGCAGATCGCTCCGGGGGAGATCGCGCTCAAGGATTACCGGTTCGTCCTCCCGCCCAAGCCCGAGGTCTACGGCACCATCGAGGGTGCCATGGCCCACTTCAAGCTCATCATGGAGGGGATCAAGGTCCCCGCGGGTGAGACGTACGCGAGCACCGAGGCGGCCAACGGCGAGCTCGGGTTCTACCTCGTGTCCGACGGCAACGGCCGGCCCTACAAGCTGGGGCTCCGCTGCCCGACGTGGGGGCCGATGAGCGCGCTCCCCTTCATGACCGTCGGCGGACTCCTCGCCGACCTGATCCCCGTCTACGACAGCATCAATTACATCGCCGGCGAGGTTGAGCAGTAGCCCCGCGCGAGTCCCCCGAGAATCGAGAGCACGGAGCGAGACAGCGATGGCCGAAGACACCAAGCCAGCAGCCCCTGCAGCAGCGCCGAAGCCCCCCGCGGGCCCGCCGCCCCCGCCGCCGCCCAAGAACCCCGGCTTCGTCACCGCGACGATCGACGGGCGCGAGGTGGTGGTCAAGCCCGGGACGTCGGTGATCCAGGCGTCGCAGGAGATGGGGATCGAGATCCCCTACTACTGCTACCACAAGCGTCTCCCCGTGGCGGCCAACTGCCGCATGTGCCTCGTGGAGATGTCGAACGCGCCGATGGGCAAGCTGATGCCGGCCTGCCAGGTGCCGCTCGCAGAGGGCATCACGGTCAAGACCGACACGCCGCGCGTCCGCGACCAGCAGCGCGCGGTGCTGGAGTTCATCCTCCTCAACCACCCGGTCGACTGCCCCGTCTGCGACCAGGCCGGTGAGTGCAAGCTCCAGGACTACTTCATGAAGTACGACGCGAAGCCCTCGCGTCTGGACATGCCCAAGACGGTGAAGGGCAAGCGCGTCCCGCTGGGACCGCTCGTCACCATCGACCAGGAGCGCTGCATCCTCTGCACGCGCTGCGTCCGCTTCATGAAGGAAGTCGCCAAGGCGCCGCAGCTCGGCGTCTCCGAGCGCGGCAACGAGTGCTTCATCACGACCTTCGAGGGGCAGCCGCTCGACTCGAAGTACTCCGGCAACGTGGTGGACATCTGCCCGGTCGGCGCGCTGACCTCCGCCGACTTCCGGTTCGCCGGGCGCGTCTGGTTCATGTCGTCGGCCCAGTCGATCTGCACCGGCTGCGCGCGCGGCTGCAACGTGAACCTGGACCACCTGAACGACCAGGCCTTCCGGTACCGCCCGCGTGAGAACGAGGCGGTCAACCAGGAGTGGATCTGCGACGACGGGCGGCTCTCCTACAAGGCGCTGAACCAGGGGCGCGTCCTCGAAGCCCGCGCCGCCGGGAAGGCCACTGGCCGCGCCGCGGCCGTCCAGGCTGCAGCGCTGGCGCTCGACGCCCACGCCAAGGCGGGGACGCTCGCCGTGCTCCTCTCGCCGGTCGCCTCGCTCGAGGATCTCCTCGCCGCGGCACAGGTCGCGAAGGAGACGTTCGGCGTCGCCGAGGTCTACGTCGGCGGCCGCAAGTCCGGCTGGTCCGACGATCTCCTCAAGAAGGAGGACGAGAACCCCAACCGCAAGGGGCTGGAGCTCGCGGCGCAGGCGTTCGGCCTCGGCGTGAAGTCCTTCGCGGAGCTGGCTGCGGCGGTGACGACGGGGAAGGCCCGCGCCGTCTGGGCGGTCGGCGGCAAGGTCCCCGACGAGGGGCTGGCGGCGAAGCTCTCCGGCGCGGAGCTGCTCGTGGTCCAGGCGGTCAACGTCGGGCCGCTCACGGCCGGCGCGACCGTGCTGCTCCCGGCGACGCCGCACTCCGAGATGGACGGCACCTTCGTCAACTTCGAGGGGCGCGCGCAGCGATTCGAGCTGGCCTACAAGCCGAAGGGTGAGGCCCGGCCACACTGGGTGCTGGCCGCGGAGCTCTCCGGCGCGCTCGGGAAGCCGCTCGCGTGGCAGTCGGCGCGCGAGGTCTTCGCGGCGCTCTCGCCGAAGCTCGGCGCCGCGCTCGGCGACTTCAAGTGGGACAGCCTGCCGAAGAAGGCGAAGAAGTTCGGAATCTTCCAGCAGCCGGCGGGCACCGTGGACGGGCGGCTCCCGGGCAACCGTGATCGCGCCCCCTCCGAAACCAGCAACGGCGTCCGCGCAGCGGCCGCACGGAACCCGTAGGGAGGAGGTCGACGTGAAGCGATTCATCGGAATGTGCATCACCTTCGCCGCGCTGGCCGCCTTCCTGGTGTTCCTCGGCGGCGCGTTCTACAAGGCCGCCGCGTGGGCGGGGTACTTCTTCCACGAGTACCTCGGCCTGCCGGTGGCCTGGGGCGCCGCCGTCGCCAACGTCGTCACGGTGATGTTCGTCGTCCTGATGATCTCCACCTCGCTCCTCACGGTCGGCGAGCGGAAGTGGGCGGCCCTGATCCAGAACCGGATCGGCGCCAACCAGATCAAGGTCTTCGGGAACGCGCTGGCGGGCATCCCGTTCTTCCTCGCCGACGCCGTGAAGATGCTCACCAAGGAGCGCTTCGCGCCGGCCGGCCGGATCAAGTTCCTGTACGCCCTCGCGCCGATCATCTCGTTCGTCCCGGTCTTCGCGCTCTTCGCGGTGGTCCCGGTCGGACCCCCGATCAGGATCGCCGACATCGCCGGCTCGATCGGCGGCATCGTCGGCCAGGCGGAGGTCTCCCTGCAGGTGGCCTCGCTGGACGTCGGCCTCCTCTACGTCTTCGCCATCTCGTCGCTGGCCGTCTTCGGCACGTCGCTCGCCGGCTGGTCCTCCAACAACAAGTTCGCGCTCCTCGGCGGCGTCCGCGCGAGCTCGCAGATGATCAGCTACGAGGTCTCCCTGGGGCTCTCCCTGGTCGGGATGATGCTCGCCTTCCAGACGCTCAGGCTCGAGGAGCTGGTCGCCAGGCAGGGTGACGCCGTCCTCGGCGGGTTCCCGGCGCTCGGGATCCTGCTCCAGCCGATCGGCTTCCTCGTCTTCTTCACCAGCTCCTTCGCCGAGACGAAGCGCGCCCCCTTCGACCTCCCCGAGGGCGAGAGCGAGATCGTCGGCTTCTTCGTCGAGTACTCGGGCATGCAGTGGGGCCTGATGTTCCTCTCGGAGTTCGTCGAGATCGTCGTCCTCGCGGGGATCACGGCCGCGATCTTCCTGGGCGGTTGGCACCCGATCGTCTTCGAGGGATGGCTCAAGGCGAACCTCACGCCGCTCGCGTTCGCCGCGGTCTGCACCGCCGCCTTCATCGTGAAGATGATCTTCCTCATGTGGCTGCAGCTGGTCATCCGGTGGCTGCTGCCTCGCTTCCGGTACGACCAGGTCCAGAAGCTCTGCTGGAAGATCCTGCTCCCCACGTCCCTCGCCAACATCTTCGTGACCGGCGCGGCGGTCCTCATCGACCCGTCGCTCCAGCTGCTCGCGTGGATCGGCGTCGGCGTCATCGGAGTCATCGTCGCTCTCACCGTCTGGTCCGGCAGCAGCGCTCCGGCTCCTGCCGCCGACCACGGCCACGCTCACGCCGCAGCGGGGCACTGACATGTCCTACAAAGTCGACAACCGCGCCCTCGATTTCCGCGAGCGGATGTTCTTCCCGGAGGTGATCCGGGGGATCGCGATCGCGTCGGGCCACTTCTTCAAGAACCTCTTCTGGGGGCGCGACAACAACCCGGACGTCATCGATCGCCGGCGTGGTCCGGGAGAGTCGGCGGTCGTCACGCTCGACTACCCCCACGTCAAGCAGCCGTACCCGCCCGGCTACCGCGGCGCGCACCGGCTGGTCCCGCGCGAGGACGGCAAGCCCCGCTGCGTCGCCTGCTACATGTGCGCGACGGTCTGCCCGGCCCAGTGCATCTACATCGAGGCGGCCGAGGTCGAAGGCGACCCGATCGAGAAGTACCCGAAGAAGTTCGTCATCGACGAGCTCCGCTGCATCATGTGCGGCTTCTGCGTCGAGGCGTGCCCGAAGGACGCCATCCGGATGGACACCGGCGTGCACGTGCCGCCGTCCGAGACGCGCGAGGAGCAGGTCTGGGACGAGAAGGTGCTCCTGGGCGGCATGCCGGTCTCCTACCAGAACGACCCCTGGCTGCGGCGGAACGCGCCCGGCATCCCGTCCGATAAGCTGGCGCTCATGCGTGAGCACGCCCGCCCGCTCGCCGCGGACGCCACCGACGAGTACACGCAGACGCCGGGCTTCTCGGTCCGCGCCCTCGCCGAGGAGGCGCAGGGACGCGCGGGGAAGCGGTAGAGCGCAGGGCTGGAGAGACGCGTACGCGCGCGCTCTGGCCAGGCGCCAGGCCGTGGATCCTCATGGGGGCGGTCGCGCTTGCGGCCGCCCTCGTCGATCTGGGCAGCTTCCACCGGCTCGAGGACGGCGACTCGATCGTCCCGATCCTGGTGTCGCTCCAGCGCTGGACCCCGTTCTACTGGGATCAGGAGCGCTACGGGATGCTCGTGCCGCTCCTCGCGCTCCCCGTGCGCGATCCGGTCTGGAACCTGCTGCTGCAGCGCGGCCTCCTCGCGCTGGCCGGGCTCGCGGTGCCCATCCTGGTCGCCCGCCACGTCCTCGGCGGCAGGGACTGGGTCCTCGCGGGGCTCCTCTCGGCGGCGGGGCTGCTCGCCTTCTGGCCGGCCCGCTGGAGCTTCGACTTCCTCGGGAGCCAGCCGTACGGACTCTCGATCGCGGTCGCGCTCGCGGGGCTCGCGCTGGCGGAGCCGGGTGGGCGCTGGGGAGGCTGTTACGTCAGGATGGGGGCCGGGCTGGCCGTCGTCGTGGCGGCCCACTGGGTCAACGGCGCGGCGGGGCTGGTCCTCCTCCCACTGGCTGCCGCGCGCGCTGCCGTGGACTGGATGGAGGGGGAGGACCGGCGCCGGATCCGCCTGCGGCTCGCCGTCGACGGCGCGCTGCTCGTCGCCGGCCTGGTCGCCGGGCTGATCTTCTCCAGATCCATCCGCCGTCGGGCCCGTACGCCGACTGGAGCTACTCCCAGCTGCTCCCTCCCGCGGAGTGGGGCCACGCCGTCGCCTCGTTCGCGCGGTCGGTGGCGTGGGCCTCAGGGCGCTGGCCGGAGTTCGTCGCCGTCGCAGCGGCAGCGGGCCTGGTGATGTTCGCGCACCCCGCGCTGCGCCCCCACCTGCGCGCGGCGCTCTTCCGCGCGGCGGCCCTCGTCGCGGCGGCGACCGTGTATGCGTGCGCCATCGCGCTCCTCCGGTGGGTTGGGGAGAACGCCTGGCACCCCCGTTACTTCGCGCCCGCTGCGGTCCTCGTGCAGGTAGGGGCAGTGGGGCTCCTGGCGGAGGCCCTGGCGCGGTTCCGGGCGACGTCGCGCGCTGCTGGCGTGGCGGCGCTCCTGCTCCTCCCGCTGGCGGCAGTGGCCGCGTGGGGAGCCCCTTCGCTCGCCCGGGTTCGCGAGGATCTCGACCGCGTGGCCGGCGCGAGGACGCAGGCGATCCTGGCGGCGCGCTGCGACCTCCTGGCGGGGGACTACTGGACCGTCTGGCCGTCGGTCTGGCACGCGAGCGCGGCGCTGGCGGAGCGGGGAGAGCGGCGCCGCATCTGGGGGATCACCCACCGCTGCTCCCCGACTGCGCCTCAGTGGCGGGCGTTGCCCCGGGAGACGCTGCGGATCTGCGTCGCGCACGGCGAGGAGAAGAAGGCCGCGCGCTGGCTGGAGCGCTGCGGCGCTGGCGCGGCGCGGCTGGCGGAGCGCGGCGACAGGGTCGACGTCTGGGTTCCCGAGCCCCCCCGCCCGCAGGTACGATGACGCGCTGCCGTCGAACGGAGTGCGCAGCTGGATGAAGGACGCGATGACGGACCTGCACCCCAGCACCGAGGCGAGATCCGGCCCAGCACGCCCGCCGGGAGGCTGGGTCAACCCCTGGCGATGGGTGCCGCGCGCGCGGTGGGCCGTGCAGCTCGCCTACGTCACCTTCCTCCTGGCCGTGGCCTTCCAGCTCTCGGCGTTCGTAGCCGCGGCGATCGCAGATGGCCCCATCGCGGTGGCCCGGCCAGCGGCGGTGGAGGCCTTCCTTCCGATCGCGGCGCTCATGGCCGCGAAGCGCTTCTTCCTCACAGGGTTCTGGGACGAGATCCACCCGGCCGGCCTCACGATCCTCCTCGCCGCGCTCGCGACCGCCCTCCTCGCGCGCAAGGCGTTCTGCTCCTGGGTCTGCCCCGTCGGGACGCTCTCCCGCGGGCTGGAGTGGATCGGCGGGAAGGTGCTCTGGCGCCGCGGCTTCCCGGCGGTCCCGCGCCGGCTCGACGTCGCCCTCGCGTCGGTGAAGTACCTCCTGCTCGCCTTCTTCCTGCAGACGATCCTGACCATGCCGCTCCCGGGGATCGTGGAGTTCATGCGAGCCCCGTACAACATCGCGGCCGACGCGAAGATGCTCCTCTTCTTCCGGGACCTCTCGGTCACCGGCGGGGTCGTCGTGGGCGTGCTCGCCCTGGCCTCCCTCGGGGTGAAGCACTTCTGGTGCCGCTACGTCTGTCCCTACGGCGCCCTCCTCGGGGTCGCCAGCTTCCTCTCGCCCCTCTCGGTCCGGCGCGACCCGGAGGCGTGCAACGACTGCCGCGCATGCACGCGCGCCTGCCCGGTCGAGATCCCGGTCCACGCCAGGCTCCGCGTCCTCACCCCCGAGTGCACGGGCTGCATGTCCTGCGTCGCCGCCTGCACCATGCCCGACTGCCTGGGCGTGACGCGGAAGGGCGCCCGTGCGTGGCCGGCGTGGCTCGTCCCCGCGGTGGCGCTCGCGGTCATGCTCGGCTTCTGGGTCGTGGCGCGCGCCACCGGCTTCTGGGAGACGACGGTCACGCCCGAGCTCTTCCGCTGGGCGTATCGGGCAATGGGGATTGGGTAGGCTGAAGTCAGCCTGCGGACGCGGCAGGCTGGTCGGGCGGCAGCGGCGCCCTGATGACCTCGCGCTGGGAGATGGGCGCGATCCTCTGGAGGAAGATGAACCCCGGGATCGCCGCGACGGTGGCCACGACGAAGAGCGAGACGTAGCCGAAGCCATGCGCGACGAAGCCGGCGATGGGGCCGGACATCGTCCGCCCGAGCCCGAAGAGGCTCGAGAGGAGCGCGAACTGGGTCGCGCTGAAGCGCTTCTCGCAGAGCCGGAGGATGAACGCGGCCTGCGCGGCGGTCGCCATCCCCTGGAACGCGTACTCACCGGCCGTCGCGACGTAGACCGCAGCGCGGGTGGCGGAGGAGACGACCTGCGTCCCGCACGCGGCGATGTCCAGCGTGCCCGGGTGCGTCGCCGCTGCTGCCGCGTACAGGAGATTCCCGCTCGCCTGGAGGATCCCGAAGATCCAGAGCGCGCGCCCGAGCCCCATCCGCGTCATGATCGCTGCGCCAGCCCCGGCGCCGAAGATGGTCGCGGCTGTCCCGATCGTCTTCTGGATGAGGCCGATCTCCTTGTTGCTGAAGCAGAGATCCTTCACCAACGCGTTCACCATCGAGCCGCCGATGTTGTCCCCGAACTTGTAGAAGACGAGGAAGAGCCCCGCGAGGATGGCGTTCTCCCGCGTGAAGTACGAGTGGAGCGGCTCCCAGACCGCGGCGCCCAGCGAGCGCGGCGGCGGCGCGGGGCGGGCGGGAGCCTCGCCGGCCAACGTCACCCCGACGAAGAGCGCGAAGACCACGGCGAGCCCGGCGAAGACCGCCGGCCAGGGGATGAAGTCGGAGAGGAAGACCGCCAGCGCCCCGGAGACCAGCATGCCGATCCGGTACCAGAGGATCCGCAGCCCGCTCGCCGGCCCCTGCTCGTCCAGCTCGAGGATCTCGACGGCGTACGCGTCTAGCGCGATGTCCTGGGTCGCGGAGAGGACGACGAAGACGAGGACGATGCCGATGATGGGCCAGACCGCGCTCGGGGCGAGCACCTCCAGGCCGCTCGCCGGATCGCGGGTCAGCGAGAGGGCGGCGAAGGCCGCGAGGGCGCCGAGCGTGCCGGCGAGGGCGAGCTGCGTCCCTACCACCCAACTCCTCCGCCGGTCCGGCCAGCGCGCCGCGAACCGGTCGACGAGCGGGGACCATAGGAACTTGAGGCTCCACGGCATCGACACGAGCTGCGCCACGCCGATGGTCCGGAGGTCGACGCCCGCGCCGCGCAGGAAGATCTGGAGCGTGTTCAGGTAGAAGCCGAGCGGCATCCCCGAGGAGATGGAGAGCAGCCCGAGGATCTGGACCCGCCGGGATTTCAGTGCGTTGGCCAAGGTGCCCGAGCGTAGACGCGGACCGCTGCGGCGTCGAGTCCGCGGCGGACGGTGCGACGACGGTCAGGCGACCGGCTTCACCGCCTTCGCGAACTCGGCGGCAGGGAGGGCGTTGAGCACCTCGCCCTTCGTCACCCAGCCGCGGCGGGCGGTGACCACGGCCCACCGGAGCTGCGAGAGCGCCTCGACCCGATGGGCGTCGGTGGTCAGGACGAAGGGGATCTTCCGGTCGCGGGCGCGGCGCAGCCAGCGCGGCTCCATGTCGAGCCGGTGCGGGTCGCCGTTCACCTCGATGGCGCCGCGGGAGGCTGCGAGGGCGTCGAGCACCTCTTCCATTCGAACGGCATAGGGGTCCCGCTCGCCGAGCAGCCGCCCCGACGCGTGCCCCCAGATCTTGAAGATCGGGAGCGACATGGCCCGCGCGAGCCGGCGGGTCATGTCGTCCTCCGTCATCTTCATCCTGGAGTGGACGGAGGCGATCACGACGTCCAGCCGCTCCAGGATGGCGTCCGGCCAGTCGAGCGCGCCGTCCTCGAGGATGTCGGCCTCGGTCCCCTTGAGGAGCCGGATCCCGACCCGCCCCTGCACCCCGTCGATCTCGTCCCACTGCCGCCGGAGCCGGTCGGCGTCGAGCCCTCCCGCGTAGGCGGCCGAGCCGGAGTGGTCCGTGATGGTGAGGTACTCGAAGCCGGCCGCCTCGGCCGCTCGGGCCAGCTCCTCGATCCCGGCGTGACCGTCGGACCAGGTGGTGTGGCAGTGGACCATCCCCCTGACGTCCTCGAGCCGGACGAGCTCGGTCGGGAGCGTCCCATCCCTCGCCGCCTCGAGCTCCCCCTCGTCCTCCCTGAGCTCCGGTGGGATGGGGGCGAGCCCGAGCGCCCGGTAGATCTCCGCCTCGGAGCGGATCAGGACCTTGGCGCCGTGCTGCGTGGGGTCGCCGTCGCCGGCGGTGGCGCGGTCCCCCTGCGGCAGCTCGAAGAGCCCCCACTCCGAGAGCGTCATCCCCCGGTCCCGCGCGAGCCCGCGCAGCTTCACGTGGTGAGCCTTGGAGCCCGTGAGGTGGTGGAGCAGGGTCGCGAAGTCCCCGGGGGGGACGATGCGGAGATCCACCTGCAGCCCATTGGCGAGCCGGACGGCCGTCTTCGTCTCCCCGTGCGCCAGCGTCTCGGCGATCCCGGGCAGCCCGAGGAAGTGCGCCGAGACCGCGCCCGGCTCGTGCGACGCGACGACGACGTCGAGGTCGCCGACCGTCTCGCGGCCGCGCCGCGTGCTCCCGGCAAGCTCGCACTCGATCGTCGCGGGTGAGGCGCGGAGGTGGGCGACGATCCGCTCCCCTATGGAGGACGCCTCCGAGAGCAGGAACCTCTTCGGCTGCTCGCGCCGGCGCCGGATGGCGTCGAGGAGCTTCTGCTCGGTCTTCTCCCCGAACCCCTTCAGCTCCCGCACCTTGCCGGCGGCGCACGCCGCCTCGAGGTCCGGGATCGACTGGATGCCGAGCGCCTTCTGGAGGGCCGCGAGCTTCTTCGGGCCGAGGTCCGGCAGCGCCAGCAGCTCGAGGAGGCTGGGCGGATGGGCCGCGCGCAGCCGCTCCAGGAGGGGGAGGCGGCCGGTGCCGTGCAGCTCGCCGATCTTCTCCGCGAGCGCCTTCCCCACGCCGGGGAGCTCCTCCAGCCGTCCCTCGGCGATCACCGTGGCCAGCTCCTCCTGCAGGGCCTCCAGCGCGCGGGCCCCGTTCTCGTAGGCGCGCACCTTGAACGGGTTCTCGCCGTCCAGCTCCAGCAGCGCGCCGATCTCCCGCAGCGCCGCAGCGATCTCGGTCTTTCCCGGCATCACTGGCTATTATTACTCCCTGGCCGCGCCGGAGCGCGGCGGGCCCCTACGGGGCAGGAGACGACGGTGCGCGCTCGCCACTTCACCACGCCTGGGTCGGAGCACTGATGGGCCACGAGGAGCACAAGCGCGAGGGGCCTGCGAGGGTGCGCCTCTTCATCGTGACCGCGTCGGACACGCGGAGCGAGTCCGAGGACACGAGCGGCGCGTACCTGCGCGGCGCAGCGGCGGCGGCCGGGCACGAGCTCGCCGGCTACCGGGTGGTGAAGGACGACCCGGTCGCGCTTCGCGCGGCCGTCGACGAGGCCGTCCTGGCCGGGGCCGAGGTGATCGTGGTCAATGGCGGTACCGGGATCGCCGGCCGGGACCGGACCTACGAGGCCGTCGCCGCGGTCATCGAGAAGCGGCTCGACGGGTTCGGCGAGCTCTTCCGGATGCTCTCGTTCCACGAGATCGGGAGCGCGGCCATGCTCTCCCGCGCGGTCGCCGGCGTCTTCGGCGGGCGCGCCATCTTCTCCGTCCCCGGCTCGGAGGCGGCGGTACGGCTCGCGTGGGAGCGGCTCATCGCGCCCGAGCTTGGGCACGTCCTGCGGGAGCTGCGCAAGGACGCGGGGCGCTCATGAGCGCGCGGGCCGGCCCCGCTGCCGCGCGGACGGCACGGCTACGGGGGCTCCTCGACGGGCTCGCTGCCCGCACCGACGCCGCGGTCCGGATCGGCTTCGACCCCGTGGAGTTCCCCCGGCGTTACGCCGACCCCGGCGACGCCGAGGTGGCGGGGCTCATCGCCTCGTGCCTCGCGTATGGCCGCGCCGATCTCTTCAAGCCGGTGGTGGAGCGGATCCTCGCCGCGATGGGGCCGAGCCCCGCGCTGTTCGCCGAGCGCTTCGCAGGCGCCCCGGACCCGCGCGCCTTCGACTTCGTCCTGTACCGGTTCAACCGCCCCTCGGACATCCGGGCGCTCGTCGCCGCCATCGGCCACGTGCGCGTGGCGCATGGCTCACTGGGCGCGCGCTTCACTGCGCTCTTCCGGGAGGAGGGAGCCCTGCGCGGAGCGCTTGAGCGCTTCGCGCGCGAGCTGCGCGAGGCGCCGCCGGTCGGGCCGCTCCTGCGGGGGCGCGGCCCGCGCGGACTGCTCCACCTGCTCCCCGACGCCGGTGGCTCCGGCGCCTGCAAGCGGCTCAACCTCTACCTGCGCTGGATGGTCCGCGGCCCCGACGCCGTCGACCTCGGCCTCTGGCGCGGCGTCCCCCCGGCGGCGCTCGTCATCCCGCTCGACACCCACCTGCACCGCATCGGCGGCCTGCTGGGGCTCACCGCGCGGCGCGACGCGAGCTGGCGGACCGCCGAGGAGGTGACCGCCGGGCTCCGCGAGCTCGATCCGGCCGACCCCGTCCGGTTCGACTTCGCCCTGTGCCACCTCGGGATGAGCGGCGAGTGCCCCGCGCGCCCGTCGCCCGGGCGCTGCGAGCTCTGCGGCCTCGTCAGCGCGTGCCGCCTCGCCAGCGCGGGAGCGCGATCCCGGCGTCGGCCGGCACGGCGCACCGGAAGAGCTTGAAGGTGGTCGCGAGCTCCTCGCCGCGGCGCACCGGCTCGGGCGGCAGCGCGGTGAGCGGCTGGCAGAGCGACTCTCTCGACCTGCAGGCGTCCTTCTCGCGCGGATCGACCACGAGGAGCAGCTCCCGGCCGCGGACGGCCGCTGGGTCGAGCCAGACGTCGTACTGAAGGCCGTTGGCGCCGAAGACGCCGCCCGACTGCGTCGCCGGCTTGCCGGGGAGGTGGAACTCCAGCTCGGCCGCCGGCTTGTAGGTGCAGCCGACGACGAGCGGGTCTCCGCCCATCGCCTGCCGCTCCGCCTCCACGCGGGCGGCGAGCTGGGTCCAGCCCGCGGTGGTCTCGTCGCGCGCGGGGAAGGGGAGCGCGGGGACGAGCGGGACGAGGTGCATGTAGAGCGACGCCGCGCCGGCGACGATCCCGGTGGCCCAGGTCCAGCCCCGGAGGCGATCCCATCGCTCGAGGGCGAGCGCGGCACCGGCGAGGATCGCGGCCGGGTAGGCGGGCGCGCCCCAGTTCCCCTTCACCCAGTGGAAGGGCGAGACCAGGATCATCACCGCGATGAGCGGGACCGAGAAGATCGCGGCGAGCCGCCAGGAGGGCTCCCGCCAGCGCCGCGCCGCCACCGCGGCCGCAGCGAGGCAGGAGAGCCAGAGGAGCGGAGAGACCATCCCGGCCTGCAGGGCGACGAAGCGCCCGACCAGGACCGGCCTGAAGCCGAAGGTGCTGGTGCGTCCGGAGGACTGGAAGAGGAGGCTCACCCAGCCGTGCTCGGCGTTCCAGACGAGGACCGGCGAGAAGACCGCGACGGCGAGCGCGGCGCCGAGCCACGGCCAGGGCTGCGCGAGCATCCGGCGTCCGCGCGCGTCGAGCAGGAGCGCCAGGAAGACCTGCGGGAGCAGGATGAAGGCGGTGTACTTCCCGAGCGCGGCGAACCCCACCGCTGCGCCGGCGGCGAGGAGCCACCGGCCGTCCTCCTCGTCGAGCGCGCGGACGGTGAAGTAGAGGGCCGCGACCCAGCCCGACAGGAGCGCGACGTCCGGCGTCACGACCACCTGCCCGAGCCCCGTGATCGGGGCGAGCAGCGCGAAGACGAGGGCCAGCAGCGCCGCCCGCTCGCCGAAGAGCCGCCTGCCTGCGAGGAACAGGAAGGCCGCGAAGATGGCGCCGTGGAGCGCCGCCGCCAGGCGGATCCCACGCTCCGTCTCGCCGAGGAGGGCGGTGGTCAGCCGGATCGTCCAGGAGGCGAGCGGGGGGTGGTCGTAGTAGGAGAGCGCGAGCCGGCGGCTCCAGCTCCAGTAGTAGGCCTCCTGCGGGGAGAGCCCGACGAAGCCGGCGTAGAGGAGGTGCAGGAGGATCGTGGCAGCGACCAGCAGGAGCGCTGCGCGCGCAGGCTTGAGCCGTGACGGGGTCATCTGGTCCGGGGCAGGTGAGGGGATTCCTTCGAAGCTCTCAGACGCGACGGACCTTCTGGCGCAGCTCCAGGACGATCTCGCCCTCCTTGAAGACGCGGACCGTCCCGGTGGTCTGGGAGACGGTGATGGCGATCGCCTTGGACTCGGCCGTCATCGAGGCGGCGGCGCTGTGGCGCGCCCCCAAGCCCATCGGCAGCTTCACGTCGCGCGACATCGTCAGGAGGTAGCGCCCCGCGGCCAGCACCACGCCGTCCTCGCGGATGATGAACGCGCCGTCGAGCGCGGAGAAGGTCTTGACCGCGTCGCGGATCGGCGGGTCGAGCGAGTTGCGCTCCGCCTCGCTGATCCCCTGGAACGGGTTGAGCGTGAGCTGGCGGCTCCGCTCCATGACCGCGGTCGAGTCGCCGACGACGACGATGGTGCCGACCGCGTGCCCCTCGTAACCCTCGGCCCCGATCTCCATCGCGGTGTGGATGAGCGACTCGACCACCTGCGAGCTGAACTCGGGCGGGAGGCCGAGCTGGTCCACGCGGAGCTTCTCCTCCGGGTCCTCGGAGCCGATGTCCACCTTCACGAGGGTGTCGACCACCCGGTCCTGACCGGGGCCGGAGAGCGCGAGGACGGTGTCGCCGTCGCGCAGGAGCCCGGCGGACTGGGCCGCCACCACCGCGACCTTCACCTTCTCCATGCGCGTGTAGTCGTACGGGGGGATCACGACCGCGCTGTACTTCTTCGCCTGGAGCTGGTGGGCGAGCCCCTCGCTCGTGACGGCGTAGACGAGCTTCTTCTTGATCGGCCGGCCGCGGGTCTCGCTGGGCGAGAGCGGGTGGTCGGAGACGAAGAGCAGCCGATCGACCTCCCCACGTGAGGTCAGCGCCAGGGCGGCGCGGAGGAATTCGCGGTCCAGCTTCCCCTCGGGCATGTGCCGGTCTTTAGGCCACAAAACGCGCCGTTGCAAGGTGGCGTGGTCCGCCTCGTCGCGCCTGGCAGGTTGGCTTGACATCGGGGGGCCAGCCCTTTAATTTCTCGGCTCTTTTTTCAGGCGCCCCCGGGGGCTCCGGCACAAAGGGAGAGTCGCTTGAACAAGAAGGATCTGAAGCGCTACAAGACCCTGCTCGAGGAGTCGAAGCACCAGCTCCTGGTCTCGGCCAAGAAGACCCTCTCCGAGGAGTCCAGCTTCGACACCGACGATCTCCCGGACGAGATCGATCAGGCGTCGAGCGAGTACGCCCAGTCCATGGTCTTCCGCCTGCGCGACCGCGAGAAGTTCCTCATCGCGAAGATCGACGGGGCGCTGGCCCGGATCGAGAACGGTACGTTCGGCATCTGCGAGAAGTGCGAGGAGGAGATCTCGGCCAAGCGGCTCGAGGCCCGCCCCGTCACCACCCTGTGCATCCGCTGCAAGGAAGAGCAGGAACAGAAAGAGAAGTCCTTCGGGTAGGCTCCCGGGCGCGATCCGTCCCTTGCGCGTGCTCCCCTCCCTCCACACGGAGGCTGCGGCCGTTCGCGTTAGCGGGCGATCGCGCGCCCCGTTCGCTAGACGGTAAGTCTGTGCCGCTCCGTCTCCCTGGCCCTCCCCCTCGGTGAGCTGACGATTCATCGCTTCTCAGGGGCTGACGGCGATTTCCCGAGGAAGATCGACTTCTCCCCCGCGCTGGCGCCGGGGAGAGGACATAGGAGAGGGGGCGGGTTCCGGTGGGAGCTCCTGCCCGAAGTCCGTCGCGTTCTGGCTGTTGAATCGTTCGGGGCTTCGATCTGGTGGGGTCATGACGGCCCCATCGGAGCACACCAGGGCTTTGGCGCACGGCTGCGAGCGCCGATCCTCTCGCTGCGGCGGGCGGGCTCGTCGCTGCGCTGCTCGGCGTAGACCACTACGCCTCCGCTGCTCCCTCCTCACGCGCCCGCCTCGCTTCGGTCTCGGCGCTCTCGCCTCCGAGTCCAGGCGCCGGCTTGGGGCCCAATCTACGCGTCCACGCGGAAGAGCTGCGCGCCGATCAGGATCTGGTCGCCGGGGCTCAGGTGCGTCGCGCCAGTCGCCCTGACGAACGTTCCGTTGGAGCTGCCGAGGTCGGTCACCGTGACCTCGGCGTCGCTCACGTCCAGCTTCGCGTGGCGCCCCGAAACGTAGCGGTCGCCCGGGAAGACGAGGTCACCTGCCTCGCGCCCGACCTGGTTCTCCCCGGGCTTGAGCGGGAAGATCTCACCGAGCCCGCCCCCCTCGAGGAGCTGGGCCAGCCTCAACCGGCAGCCGGGATCCGGCGCGCCCCAGCCGCGCACTGCCCCCTCCTCAGGCGCGGCCGGGCGGGGCAGCGGCTCGAGACGCAGGAGCTGGCGCCCGATCCGGAGCTCGTCGCCCACCGCGACGCGGTGCGGTGCGTGGATCTTGATGAAGGTGCCGTTGACGCTCCCGAGGTCCTCGACGCGGAGCCAGCCCCCGTCGAACGAGAAGCGCGCGTGGCGGGGGGAGACCGTGCCGTCCTCCGGGACGCGGATCTGCCCCTCGGTCCGCCCGCAGAGCAGCTCGGGCTGGTCGAGCGGATGGGCCTGCCCTGAGACACCGTCGGGCCGAACGGCCACGAGCTTGAGGCCGCTCGACGGCCCCTTGGCCTCCCCGGGCGGCGGTGGGGCGTGTGAGCCGGAGGTCGGGGGCGACGGCGGCGCCTTGGCCACTGGGATGGAAGCGGCCGTCTGTCCGGTCTGGGGCGCGGCGGCGGGTGCCGGCGGCGCGATTGGCTTGCCGCAGTGGCCGCAGAAGCGGAAGCCGGGGTCGAGAGGGCGCCCGCAGGCGTCGCACACCTGGGGCCCGGGTGCGGTCGCGGCGGCGGGCGGGCTCAGCGGCTGCCCGCAGTCGAGGCAGAAGGCGAAGCTCGCGTCGTTCTCGCGGCCGCATCTGGAGCACTTGAGGGTCTTCGCCATGGTCGGGCCATTCAACCCCGCGCGGCCGGGGCTGGTCAACGCGAGCGCGTGACAGGGCCGCCGCTGGGTTGTGTAAGATGCCCGGCATGAGCGTCTGCGCCGAGTGCCACAAGGAGTTCGCCGACACCGCACGCTTCTGCCCGTTCTGCGGGGCGGTCGCCACGGGGGCCGCGGCCGCCGATCCGTATGTCGGGTCGCTGGTGGCCGGCAAGTTCCGGATCGAGAAGCTGCTCGGCCAGGGCGGGATGGGGAAGGTCTACCTGGCCAACCACCAGGTGCTCGACCAGAAGGTCGTCCTCAAGGTCCTCCACCGCGAATACGCGGAGGACCCCGACACGGTGAAGCGCTTCCAGCACGAGGGGCGGGCCGCCTCCCGGCTGCGCCACCCGAACGTCATCCAGGTGCTCGACTTCGGCGCCATGGAGGACGGCACGCTCTTCATGGCGATGGAGTACCTCCCCGGGCAGGACCTCTCGGGGATCATCCAGCGCGAGTTTCCGCTCGGCGATCGGCGGGTCGCCAGGATCGGCGCGCAGATCCTCTCCGCCCTCTCGGAGGCGCACGCGCAGAACGTCATCCACCGCGACCTCAAGCCCGAGAACGTGATGGTGGAGAACCGGCGCGGCGAGCCCGACTTCGTGAAGGTGCTCGACTTCGGCATCGCCAAGATCACCGACGCCAAGACCAAGCTGACGCAGGCGGGGCTCGTGTGCGGGACCCCCGAGTACATGAGCCCGGAGCAGGCCCGCGGCGCCGACCTGGATGCGCGGTCGGATCTCTACTCGGTCGGCGTCATCATCTACCAGATGGTCACCGGGCTGCTGCCGTTCGAGTCGGACACGCCGATCGGCTTCCTGATGAAGCACCTGACCGATCCGCCGATGCCCCCCTCGCAGAAGCAGCCGGAGGTGGAGGTGCCGCCGGACCTCGAGGCGCTCATCATGAAGGCGCTCTCGAAGAACCCGGCCGACCGGTTCGCCAACGCAGAGGAGATGCGTGAGGCGCTCCTCGCCTGCGTCGGCGGCGACGTGTCGGCCCCCGCGCGCGCGGCCAGCGCGCCGAAGCTGGCGGCCGCGGCGCCGCCGAAGGCGAAGCCCACGCCCGCCTCCCAGGCGAAGACCGTGACGGTGGACGAGGAGCCGCCGCGCAAGTCGGGTGGCGGGAAGGTCGCGATCGGCGTCGCGGCCGCCGTCCTCCTCGTCGGCGGCGGTGCCGCTGCGCTCTTCCTCGGCCGGCTTGGCGACCCCAGGCCGCCCGAGCCCGTGCCTGCGCCAGTGGCCCAGGAGGTAGCTCCCGTAGCCCAGCCAGCGCCGCCCCCGCCTGCGCAGCCGGAGCAGCAGCCGGCTGCGCAGCCCGCCGACGGCTGCGACGGCCGCCACGCCAGAGCCGCCGGCGCCGACCGTCAGTCCGCCGCCTCCGGATCCTGCGGCGAAGGGGCGCGAGGGGCGCAGGGCGCGGCTCGATCCCGACCGCGCGCGCGACTACATGAAGCAGGGGGACGCGCTGCGCTCCCAGCTCGACTGCAAGGGGGCGATCCCGCTCTACCTCGCCGCCGAGGCGGCCGACCCGGACCTGGTGGAGGTCCAGAAGAAGCTGGCCATCTGCTACCAGTCGGTCGGGGACACCAGGAAGGCGGTCCGGCGCTACGAGCGCTACCTCAAGACCGATCCGGACGACGCCGCCAAGGTGAGGATGATCCTGTCGACGCTGCGGTGAGGGAATAGGCGCTCCCTCACCCTGGCTCCGCTCTCCCTCGGTGAGGGACAGGGGAAGGCCTTACGGGCCCTTCAGCTTCTCCTCGACCGACCGCAGCTTCCCTTCGATCGTCGCGACCTTGTCGCGCCGGTCGTCGATCTTGATCGAGGTCGAGACCCGCACGGCCCCCTGCGTGAAGGGGTGCTCGTGCATCTTCCGCACGACCGCCAGGATCTCGTCGAGGTCGCCCTCGATCAGCGTCCCCATCGCCGTGAGTTGGTGCTTCAGCCCCGAGGCCCGGACGATCCGCTCCACGCCGGCGACGTAGGAAGAGACGCTGGGCGTGGCGGTCCCGAGCGGCGTGATGGTCAGGAAGACGATGGCCATTCGGACTCCCCTCAGGCGACGGTGACCCTCAGGACCTCGCGCCCCATCCTCACGCAGTCACCGTCGCGCAGCTCGCGCTCGGCGTGCGGGGGGACCTTCACGAAGGTCCCGTTGGACGACCCCAGGTCGCGCAGCCGCACGCCGCCGTCGGCCTCCAGCAGCAGCTCGGCGTGCGCCTGGGAGAGGAACGTGTCGTCCCCAAGGTTGACGGCGCAGCCGGTCCTCCCGATGGTGATCGACGGCCCGGCGCGGACGAAGACCGGCCCGGCGACGGCCCCCTCCAGCCACTCCTCGATCACGGCGGCGGGCCCTGCGGGGCGCGGCGCACCGAGCCGGATCGTTCCGTCGGGAGGTGGCGGCGGCGCCGGCGGGAGGATGCCGGCGAAGCGGAGCAGCCTGTCTCCCACGACGAACATGTCCCCTGCCTTGAGCGGGACCGAGAGGCCGCGCAGCCTCAGGTAGACGCCGCCGGTGGCCCCCTCGTCGCGAACGTGGAGCGCGCCGCCCCTGTAGAAGAACGTCGCGTGGTGGGGGGCGAGGCAGGGGTCGTCGGGGAAGAGGACGGCCCCCTTCGAGCGTCCGGCCTCGACCGACTCGGCGTTGAGCCTGAAGGTCGCGCCCTCGAAGCCCTCGCCGCGCTCCAGGACCAGCTTGGCGCGCCCGGGGGCGAGCGCGCCGAAGACCTGCGTGGCGGTCCGGCCGGCACCAACCGGCTTGGCCATCACCTGCGTCCCGCGCGCGCCGAGCTGCTGGCCGCAGTTGGCGCAGAACTGTCCGGTGCCCGCCTCGGCGCCGCACCGGGGGCAGTGGGGAAGGAGCGGGATGGGGGTCGGTCCGCCTGCGCTGGGGGCGCCAGGCTTGAAGACTGTCGCCGCCGGCGCGCCCGACGGAGATGAGGCGGGCGCCGAGGCGGCTGGGACGAACCGGGTGGCAGCGCTGCCGCCCTTCGGGAAGGACCGGATGACGGCGGAGCCAGGGGCCGGAGGCTCCGGAGTTGCGGGTGGTGTGGGTGGCTCAGCGGCGGGTGCCGGCGCCGCCTTCGAGGCAGCGGAGCCGATTGGGGCGCCACAGGACGCGCACGCTTTCGCGCCGGGCTCGTTGTAGGCGTCGCAGGCGCGGCAGACGATCCCGAGGATGCCGGTCAGGCGTCCCAGCTCCACGGCGGTGCCGCAGGAGGGGCAGGAGGACATCGTCAGGTCGAGCGAACCACCGCAGCTCTTGCACTTGAGCAAGGAGACTCTCCTTCAGTTCAACCGTGGCAGCCCCGCCCCGCCGGCGGTCATCCTAAACCGAAAACGGGGAAGGACCGCTGCCAGCCAGGGGCGGTCGGTTGCGCGCGTGCCGGGCCGGGTACAATGAAAAGGGGGAACCACACCTTGCGGCAGAGCGCCGCATGAAGCTACCCTTTTCGCCTCCCTTGCTGCGCCTCAACGACATCCTCGACCGAGTCTCGGCCTACCACCCCGAGCCCGACCTCGACCTGATCAAGAAGGCATACGTCTACTCCGCCAAGGTCCATCAGGGCCAGGTGCGTAAGTCGGGCGAGCCTTACCTCATCCACCCGATGGAGGTGGCCGGTCTCCTGGCCGACATGCGGCTGGACGAGGCGTCGATCGTCACCGGGCTGCTCCACGACACCATCGAGGACACCCTCGCCACAAAGGAGGAGATCGCCGAGCTCTTCGGCGGGGAGATCGCGGAGCTGGTGGACGGCGTCACCAAGCTGTCGCAGTTCTCCCCGGCCAACACCCAGGAGGACAAGCAGGCCGAGAACTTCCGGAAGATGGTCGTCGCGATGGCGAAGGACATCCGCGTGCTGCTCGTGAAGCTCGCGGACCGCATCCACAACATGCGGACGCTCGACCACATGAAGGCGGAGAAGCAGGAGCGGATCGCGCGCGAGACGATGGACATCTACGCGCCGCTCGCCAACCGGCTCGGCATCGGCTGGCTCAAGAGCGAGCTCGAGGATCTCTCCTTCAAGTACCTCGACCCCGCCGAGTATGCCGCGCTGACGACGCGCATCCAGTCGCGGGTCAAGGAGCGGGAGAGGTTCATACAGGAGGTGATCGACCTGCTCCGCGCCCGGCTCGACGAGGCGGGGATCTCGGCCGAGATCTACGGGCGCATCAAGCACGTCTTCTCGCTCGCCAAGAAGATGAAGGAGCAGGAGCTCGCCTTCGATCAGGTCTACGACCTGATCGCCTTCCGCGTCCTGGTCGACGATCTGGCGCAGTGCTACGAGTCGCTCGGGCTCGTCCACGCGCTCTGGAAGCCCGTCCCCGGGAAGTTCAAGGACTACGTCGCGATCCCGAAGCCGAACGGCTACCAGTCGCTCCACACCACGGTGATCGGGCCCCACGGCGAGCGCATCGAGGTGCAGATCCGGACGCGCGAGATGCACGCGGTGGCCGAGAAGGGCGTCGCCGCCCACTGGGCGTACAAGGAGCGCGGCAAGGGGGACGGGAAGGGGGCCGAGCTCTCGCCGCAGGACGCCAAGCAGTTCGGCTGGCTGCGCCGGCTGGTGGAGTGGCAGCGTGAGCTCTCCGACCCCCGCGAGTTCCTGGAGACGGTGAAGGTCGACCTCTTCAGCGAGGAGACCTTCGTCTTCACCCCGAAGGGCGACCTGCGCAGCCTCCCCCGCGGCTCGACGCCGATCGACTTCGCCTACCAGGTCCACTCCGAGATCGGCGAGCGCTGCGTCGGCGCCAAGGTGAACGGCAAGCTGGTGCCGCTCCGGTACCAGCTGAAGAACGGGGACACCGTCGAGATCATGACGTCGCCCCACTCGCACCCGTCGAAGGACTGGCTCTCCTTCGTGAAGACGAGCCGGGCGCAGGCGCGGATCAGGACCTTCCTCCGCCAGGCGGAGCACCTCCGCTCGCTGGAGATCGGGCGCGAGATCACGGAGAAGGAGCTGCGCCGCTTCGGGCTCACGTACAACAAGCTCGAGAAGCACGGTGAGCTCGACAAGGCGGCCCGCGCCCTCGGCTACCGGATCGGCGACGACCTGATCGCTGCGGTCGGCTTCGGGAAGGTGGCCATCTCGCAGCTCCTGCAGCAGCTCGTGCCAGCCGAGAAGCTGGCCGAGCCGCGCGCCGAGCCGGCGCCGTCGGGCGGCCTCACCGCGCTCTTCCGCAAGGTTGCCGGGCGCCCCCCCGAGGGGGTCCGCATCAGCGGCATCGAGGACGTGCTGGTCCGCTTCGGTCGCTGCTGCAACCCGGTCCCCGGCGATCCCATCATCGGCTTCATCACCCGCGGCCGCGGCGTCACCGTCCACACGGCGGCCTGCGACAAGGTGATGGGGCTCGACCGTGAGCGGCGGGTCGACGTCTCATGGGACGCGCGGCCGGACGTACGCCGCCCAGCGTCGCTGAAGGTGATCACCGACGACAGGGCGGGAGTGCTCGCAGCCATCTCGAACGTGATCAGCGGCGCCGGGGTCAGCATCATCCAGGCGGTCTGCCGGACCATCGGCCCCGAGCGTGCGATCAACGAGTTCGAGGTCACGGTGGGGGACCTGAAGCAGCTCAAGGACGTGATGAAGTCGATCGAGCGGGTGGAGGGTGTCCAGTCCGTCGAGCGCGTGTAGAGTGCGCCAATGAAGACAGTCCTCTCCTCAGCAGGCGCCCCGAAGGCCATCGGCCCCTACAGCCAGGGGATCGCTTCCTCGTCCGGGCGAACTCTCTGGCTCTCCGGGCAGATCCCCCTCGACCCCGCCACCGGCGAGTTGGTCGCCGGCGACGTCGGTGCGCAGACGCGCCGGGTGATGGAGAACCTCGGCGCCGTCCTGGGCGCGGCCGGCGTCACGTTCGACGCAGTCGTCCGCGCGACCATCTACCTCGTCGACCTCGCAGACTTCGCGAAGGTGAACGAGATCTACGGGGCCTACTTCCGTGGGGCGCCTCCGGCCCGAGCCACCGTCCAGGTCGCCGCGCTCCCCCGCGGCGCGAGGATCGAGATCGACTGCGTCGCCGTGGCGCCGTGATCACGCGCGCCCGACGGCGCTGCTCCCTCACCCTGACCCTCTCCCTCGGTGAGGGAGAGGGGAGGAGATGCAGATTCGCATGACCTGGCAGGAGCGCTTCCCCGGCGTGTCCGAGGTGCAGTGGCGCGACTGGCGGTGGCAGCAGCGCGCCGCGCTCGCCACCGTCGACGACTTCGCGCGGCTCCTCCGGCTGACCGGCGAGGAGCGGGAGGGGTTCGCGAGGACGTCGGGGCGCTTCCGCGCCGGCGCCACCCCTTACTACGCGGCGCTCGCGGATCCCGTCGACGCGCACTGCCCGGTCCGCCGCCAGATCGTCCCGCTCCCGGCCGAGGCCGAGGCGGGACCGGGCGACCGGCACGACCCGACGGGCGAGGAGCCGCATCGGCCGGTGCGGGCGCTCGTCCAGAAGTATCCGGACAGGGCGCTCCTCCTCGCCACCGACCGGTGCCCGGCCTACTGCCGCCACTGCACCCGCCGCCGGATCACCGGCGGCGACGGGAACGGCCTCGATCGTGAGGCGCTGGGCGAGGCGGTCGCGTGGCTCCGCGGGCAGCCGGGTGTTCGCGAGGTGATCGTCTCGGGGGGCGACCCGCTGGTCCTCTCCGACGAGCGGCTGGAGGAGATCCTCGCCGCTCTCCGGACGGTGCCGCAAGTCCGGGTCCTCCGGCTCGCGACGCGCGCCCCCGTCACCAACCCGATGCGGCTGACCGAGCAGCTCGCGCGGCTGCTGCGCAGGTTCGCGCCGCTCTTCGTCGTCACCCACTTCAACCATCCGAAGGAGCTCACCGCCGAGGCGCAGGAGGGGTGCGAGCGGCTGGTGGACCATGGGGTGCCGGTCGAGAACCAGTCGGTGCTGCTGCGCCGCATAAACTCGTCGGCCCGCGTCCTGGTCGAGCTGAACGAGCGGCTGCTGGAGTGGCGCGTGCGCCCCTACTACCTGCACCAGGGGGACCTGGCCGACGGCACCAGCCACCTCCGCACGCCGCTCCGGGCCGGCGTCGAGCTCCTGGCGGCGATGCGCGGGCGGACGAGCGGCCTCGCCATCCCGCACCTCGCTGTAGACCTTCCGGGCGGCGAGGGGAAGGTCGTGCTCGCGCCGGACTACGTGGAGTCGCGCGCGCCGGGGGGGACCTGGCTGCGCGGGCCGCGCGGCGGGCGCGCCTACTATCCCGAGCCCGCCGACTCCGAGATCGACTGTCCCTACGACTCGGTCTGGTTCGCGGGCCGGTAGGGGTCCGGTGGCCGGTTCGCGGCTACTCCGCGCTCGACCCGGCCGCCCGCGCGGCGCGCAGCCGCGCCTTCGCGTACTCGACGATCCCGGGAAGGATCGAGATGAAGATGACGACGAGGATCACCTTCTCGATGTGCTTCACGAGGAGCGGGAAGCGCGACCCCAGCACGTACCCGGTGAGCGTCATCGAGAGGATCCAGCCAGCGGCGCCGATCACGTTGAAGACGGCGAAGCGGCGGTAGGTCATGCCGGCCACGCCGGCGACGACCGGCACGAAGGTCCGGACGAGCGGCATGAACCGGGCGAGGATGATCGCCTTGCCCCCGTGGCGCTCGTAGAACTCGTGGGCGGCCCTCATGTGCTCGGGGCGGAAGATGCGGGAGCGCGGCCGGTTGAAGATGTGTGGCCCTGCCCGCCTGCCGATCCAGTAGGACGTCGCGTCCCCCAGGATTGCGAGAGGGATGAGGAGGAGGTTGAGGAAGACGATGTCGAGGCTGCCCTGCGCCGCGTAGAGCCCCGCCATCACGAGCAGCGAGTCGCCCGGGAGGAAGAAGATCATCGCCCCGGTCTCGACGAAGATGATGAGGGCCAGCGCGGGGTATCCGCCCCACCGGATGAGCTCCCCGGGGTCGCGGATTAGATTGACGATCCACTCGACGATCTGCATGGCGCACGGTCATACACGGTGGTTTTCCGCGCCGCAAACCTCCTTCGTCCGCGCGCGCGCTTCGGCGGGGCTCCAGCACTAGAATGACGAGGATGCGCACCCTCCTGGCGCCGCTCGCAGCCGCCCTCCTCGCGCTCGCCGCGCGCCCCGCGCACGGCGAGGAGATGATCCGCGTTGCCGTCCGGACGGGGGCGGCGAGGACCATCCTGTCGGCGAAGGGGCTGCGCGTGGCGCGGGCCGTGGCTGCGGTGGAAGGGCAGTCGGGAGCGCAGCCGGAGGGGGTGCCGGTCACGCGCGGGAAGGCCGAGGTCCGGGCAGGCGGCGCACCTGGCGCGCTGCTCCTGGACGGGCGGCGCTGGCCCGACGCCGTCGCGGTCTTCACCGCCGACGCGCTCATCCGCGCCGACGGGAGGGAGCTCTCCCGCTGGGTCGAGGTCCGGCGGACGCGAGCCGGCCTCGCGGTGGTCGAGGTCCTGGCGATGGAGGACTACGTCGCCGGCGTGGTGTCCGGGGAGACGCCGGCGACCTTCCCGCCGGAGGCGCGCAGGGCACAGGCGGTCGCCGCCAGGACCTTCGCCCTCGTCAGGAAGCTCGAGGCGGTCTCCGCAGGGCGCGGCTGGGACCTCGGCGCGACGGTCATCTCGCAGGTATTCGTGGGGGCGGGGGCCGCCGATCCGGGCGCGCGCGAAGCGGCCAGTGGGACGGTCGGCGAGGTGCTGGTCCTCGGCCAGGAACCGGTCGAGACCTACTTCCACTCGTCCTGCGGAGGACGAACCGAGGATGGTCTCGCGGCGCTGGGGCGTGGCTACGAGTACCTCGCCAGCGTCGAGTGTGGCCGGTGCGACGGCGCGCCGGGCGCCCACTGGCGCCAGGTGATTCCGGCCCAGGAGCTGGGGCGCGCGGCGGGGCTCGGGCGCGCAGCCACGTCCGTGACGATCGTCGCGCGGAGCGCGTCGGGGCGCGCTGCCCGGATTGAGGTCGTCGCCGGGAGGCGGCGTGCGACGCTCTCAGGGAGCGACCTGCGCCAGCGGCTGGGCTGGACGCGCCTGCGCTCGCTGGCGTTCGACGTCGAGGAGGTGAAGGGCGGCTTCGCCTTCGCCGGGCGCGGCGCCGGTCACGGCGCTGGGCTCTGCCAGTGGGGTGCGGCTGGCTTCGCTCGCGAAGGGAAGGGCTACCGGGAGATCCTGGCCCACTACTATCCCGGGACCGAGGTGGTGGTGATGTACTGAGGGCCCGGCCCGATCCCACCGGCGTTCCGGAATGCTTATCAGAGGTGGGTGCCCCGCTCTCTCCGGCTCGCATGCATCCTGGCGTGCATCGTGGCGTCCGGCGCCGCTGACGCGGCCCCCCGCATCGTGATCGGCCCCGTCCAGGGCGACGCAAGGGCGGTACTCCCGACGCAGCTGGCCGAGTGGCTCTGCGGCACCTTCGAGTGCGTGCTCTGGCGGGAGGTGTCGTCCCGCCGCGCCCCGGATCTCGCGAAGGCGAGGGCCCTCGGCGTCGACGGCATCCTCGTAGGGGTCAAGGCGCGCGGCGAAGAAGGTTGGAGCGCCACGATCTCGCTGCTGACCGATCGGCTCCGGACCTGCACCAACCTGGACCTTCCTGCTGCCAGACGAGGGTCGGCTGGCGCGGGCGGACCTCCGGCAACTGGACGCGGAGCTGGTCGCGCTCCTTACGGCCGGTCCCTGCGCGCGCAGTCCGCCGCCCGCCCCCCTCGCGGGCCCCCACCGCGCCTCCACCACCTGCTCGCGAGCCACCTGCGCCGGAGCCGGAGCCGGCGCCGGAACGCGCACCGGAACGCGCACAAGGAGGGGCCCTCGAGCCTCAGCCACCTTCGCCTCTGCCCGAGGAGCGAGTTCCCTGGTCGGCCGCGTTCGAGGCGGGGGGCTTCCTGATGCGGAGAACGCTCGACTTCGGCGGCATCGGGCCCATGGACGGCACTCTCCACGGGTTCGACGCCGCGTCCATCGGGGGGCCGTGGCTCGCTGCGGAGCTCTTCCCTCTCGCGCGCACGGGCTCCGCGGCGCTCGGAGGCGTCGGCGTCTTCGGTGACTGGGCGACGTCGATCGCCTACACCACCCTGGCGCCCTCCGGTGAGCGGCGCGACACACGCTACACCTCTTACAGGGTCGGCGGGACATGGCGCACGCGGCCGCTGGGGCCACTCAGGCTGGTGCTCGCGCCGCAGGTCGCGTGGCGGCAGCTCACGCTCACGGTCTCCCCTTCGATCGTCGGGCTGGCCGACGCCCAGCTCTCGGGCGTGACAGCCGGGATCGCCTTGGAGGCGCGGCTCGGCCGCGTCAGCATCGTCGGCAGGGGAGGTTACGTGCGCTGGGGCGAGGCGAGGGACCTCGTGAAGGGCGACCCCGCGTTCTTCCCGGGCGGTCGCACCACGGCATTCGAGGCCGAGGCCGGGCTGGGCGTCAGGCTCCGTGGACCGCTCTCGCTCAGGGTGATCGGCGAGTTCGGGTTGACGAGGTACTCGCTCGACCCGGATCCCACTGGGACCTATGCCGCCGAGCGGGCCGAAGATCGGTACCTGGGGGCACGCGCCGTGGGGCGACTCGAGTTCTGAGGCCCGCGAACCGTAACTAGGGAATGGGTACCTGTTGGGTCCCTACAAAGGTTCAATTGCCCTCCCATTGCGGGTCATACGTGACCCGGAACTCTCCGTAAATGTTGACGCCTACATCCGTGCGCCAGCGCACACATGCGGAAATTCATGCCTACATTCAAGCTAATGGGTGGTTGCTGGGTGTCCCGAGATCACGGTACTGGGTCGCCCAAGCCTGTACCGCATTCATGGTACCCGGCCCGCGCTTCAAGACGCATGGCATTCCGCACGGGGTCCGACCGACCCAGCCAGTGTCGACCGGCGCCAACCAGTTGCCCAGGAGATATCGCGCGATGGTGATGAACAAGACAGTCCTGAGTACCGTTGGGGTTGCAGCGCTGGGCGTAGTGCTAGGCGCGTGCGGAGCGAACGGCATCGTCTCGTCCTTCGGTGGCCTCGCGTTCAGCGACGCGAGAATCTCCCTGAAGGATTCATCGACGCCGTCGAAGACCAGCCTGACAGAGTCGGATTCGGACGGCGCCTTCGCCCTCGACGTCGACGGGCTGACGCCTCCCTTCCTGATCAGGGCCGATTCGGAGAGCGACGATGGGGAGACGATGTACTCTATCTCCGCCGATGGCGAGGAGGTCGACGTCAACGAGCTGACCACCGTCGTCTACGCCATGGCGACGACCAGCACGGACGTGAACGCCACCTACGTGAACGCCAGCGCCTCGGACACCACCAAGGCCGCCGGGAGGCTCGGGCCGACGCTCGACGCGCTGAAGACGGTCCTCGCGCCGCTCTACTCGATGTACGGCGTCGTCAACCCGCTGACCGACCGCGCCGCCGTCCGCGCCATGCTCCGCGACGTGCGGTTCCAGGTGTCCGGGAACACCGTCACCGTGACGAACCGTGCGACCGGCGGCGTCATCTTCACGGGGTCGCTCGACAACCTGGCGTCCGGCACCTTCACGGCCGAGAACCTGCCGGGAGGCACCGTGGTCCCCCCGCCCCCGCCCGCCGATGGCGCAGCGCTCTACAGCGCGAACTGCGCAAGCTGTCACGGCACGCTGGCCACGAGCTCCAAGCTCGGTACCACCGCCGCCGCGATCCAGGCCGCCATCGACGGCAACGTCGGGGGCATGGGCTCGACGTCGCTCATGGCGCTGACCGCGGCGGAGGTCGACGCGATCGCAGCCGCCCTGGTGGTCGTCACCGAGCCTCCCCCCGCGGTCTGCACCTACGGTTACGGCGCCTGGGGCGCCTGCCAGTCTGACGGCACTCAGACCCGCACGGTCTCCTCGTCCACGCCTGCCGGCTGCACCGGGACCCCGGTCCTGACGCAGGCCTGCACGTACGTGGCGCCGACCTGCTCGTACGGCTACGGCGCCTGGGGCGCCTGCCAGTCTGACGGCACGCAGACCCGCGCGGTCTCCTCGTCCACGCCGGCCGGCTGCACCGGGACCCCGGTCCTGACGCAGGCCTGCACCTACGTGGCGCCGACCTGCTCGTACAGCTACAGCGCCTGGGGCACCTGCCAGTCGAACAACACGCAGACGCGCACGGTCTCCTCGTCCACGCCGGCCGGCTGCACCGGGACCCCGGTCCTGACGCAGTCCTGCACCTACGTGGCGCCGACCTGCTCGTACAGCTACAGCGCCTGGGGCACCTGCCAGTCGAACAACACGCAGACCCGCACGGTCTCCTCGTCCACGCCGTCCGGCTGCACCGGGACCCCGGTCCTGTCGCAGTCCTGCACGTACGTGGCGCCGACCTGCTCGTACAGCTACAGCGCCTGGGGCACCTGCCAGTCGAACAACACGCAGACGCGCACGGTCTCCTCGTCCACGCCGTCCGGCTGCACCGGGACCCCGGTCCTGTCGCAGTCCTGCACGTACGTGGCGCCGACCTGCACGTACACCTACAGCGCCTGGGGTACCTGCCAGTCGAACAACACGCAGACGCGCACGGTCTCCTCGTCCACGCCGTCCGGCTGCACCGGGACCCCGGTCGTGTCGCAGTCCTGCACGTACACGGCCCCGATCGACGGGAAGGCGCTTTACACGCAGTACTGCGCGGGCTGCCACGGCACCTCCAAGATCGGCGCGTCCGCGTCGGCGACCCAGAGCGCCATCGACTCGAACCGTGGCGGGATGGGCTCTCTGAAGTTCCTCACGCCGGAGCAGGTCGCGGCCATCGCGGCCGCCAGGTAGCGCACAAGCTCGGCTAGCCGGCCACGCCGGGTCCCAGGACCCGGCCAGCCCGCTCCCGACTTCACCTCGAGGGCCTCGGCCAGTCCGGCCGGGGCCCTCGTCTTTCGTGAGGGCTCAGCGGACGGCGCGATCGGGTGCCGAGGGCGGTGGCGGCGGGGCCGCTCTCTCGGGGTGGTGATGGTCGTCGCCGTAGCCCGGGAGCACCTCCCTGTGGCGCCCGAGCGCTCCCGGCGGGATCGACGCAACGGTCGCGACCAGCAGGGCGCAGAAGGCCGCCGCCGGCGCGATGCGGCCGCGGAGCAGCCAGAGGACCGCCACGAGGACGACGACGACCGCGGAGACCACCGCCGTGGCGACTGGGGGCGAGACGCCCGCCGCCGCCCAGTGGTAGCGGACGACGCGCCACCCGGCCCACCCGGCGAGCGCGAGGAGCGCCGGGGGCGCGATTCGAGGGAAGTGCGCCAGGAGCGCGTCGAGCGCAGCGGCCGCGAGGAGCGCCAGCGCGGGCGCGACCGTCACGAGATACCGGCTCTCCCGCCAGGTGTCGGTGTCGCCGGTCCGGACGAAGGTGAGGAGCAGGAAGGTGATGGCGAGCGGAGCGAGCACGAAGCGGAGCCGTCGCGCCGGGCCCCAGACGGCGAGCGCCGCGCCGGCCGCCTCCAGCAGGACGAGCGCTGGCCCCTGGGAGAGCGCCAGGGCCGTGAAGAAGTAGCTGCGGTAGAGCTGCCGGGGGTCCGGGAGCAGCGAGATGTGCCCCCGGTACGGGTTCATGTTCGCCATCCAGAGCGGGTCGCCGTACAGGAGCGCACCGGCGGTGACATAGACGAGGAACGGCACGCCGGCCGCGACGGCAGGAGCGAGCCGGCGCCACCGGAGGAGGATCGCCAGCGCGCCGAGGGCCGCGAAGGCCGGCCCCTCGGGACGGGCGATCCCTGCCCAGGCGAGCCCGGCGGCGACGAGCCAGGGCCGCCCCTCGGCCCAGCCGAGGAGGGCGATCGCGAGCGCCGCCGCGAACGGCAGCTCGGTCATCGTCGAGGCGCCCTGGCCGAAGAAGTCGTACTGCGCGAGCATCAGGAGCCCCGCCGCCCAGGGGCGCGCGAGCCCGAGTGCGCGGGCGGTCAGCATCGTCGCCGCCAGCGCGACGATGGCCGTCGCGACCGCGGCGAGGCGGGCCGCGCGGATTCCGAACGCCGCGGGACCGGCGGCGAGGAGGGTGAAGCCCGGGCGATCCCAGAGGTCGAGGACGCGGAGAGGGTCCTCCAGCGCGGCGCGGAGGTGAAGGTAATGCGTCCACGGATCGTGGAGTGGCAGCGCGGGCGAGAGGAGCGCGGACGCGACGAGGAGCGCGCCGGCGAGCGCGAGCACAGCGCGCTCTTCCGCGGGGAGGCGGCGCGCCAGCGTGATGCCGAGCGCCAGCGCGCCGGCGGGGAAGAGCAGGAGCAGGAGCGGAAGGGGGGACATCGGGGTCTGGGGATGCTATCCGAACCGTGGAAATGCGGATCTCGGACTACGACTACGACCTGCCGGAGGAGCTGATCGCGCAGGCGCCCATCGAGCCACGCGACGCGGCGCGACTGCTCGTCGTGCCGACGGGCGGGCCGTTCGCGCACCGGATGATCGCCGACCTCCCCGAGCTGCTCGCCCCCGGCGACCTGCTGGTCCTGAACGACACGCGCGTCATCCCGGCGAGGCTCCTGGGGAAGAAGGAGTCCGGAGGCAAGGTCGAGCTGCTCCTCTGCGAGCCGCTCGCTGGCGGCCTCGGTCGACGCTGGCGCGCGATGGGGCAGGCCTCGAAGGCCATCCGCGCGGGCGCGCGGCTCCTCTTCGACGGGCTGACCGCGACCGTCGAGGCGTCTGAGGGGGCGGGGTTCTACACGGTCGTCCTCGACCGCGAGGGGGCGGATCTGGAAGAGGCGCTGGCGCGCGCGGGCCGGCTGCCGCTCCCGCCGTACATCCGGCGCGAGCCCGACGAGCACGATCTGGAGCGCTACCAGACGGTCCTGGCCCGCTCGCCGGGCAGCGCCGCTGCGCCGACGGCTGGGCTGCACTTCACGCCGGCGCTGCTGGAGCGGCTGGCGGCGAGAGGCGTGGAGCGGACCACGGTGACCCTCCACGTCGGCCCCGGCACCTTCCTGCCCGTCCGGGCAGAGAGGCTCGACGATCACCGGATGCACGGCGAGCGCTTCGAGGTCCCCGAGCAGGCCGTCGCGGCGGTCGCCCGCGCCCGGGCTCGGGGCGGGCGCGTGGTCGCCGTCGGGACCACCTCGGCGCGGACCCTCGAGAGCGCCTGGAGCGGGGGACGGCTCGTGGCGGGGGAGGGGCGAACGGAGCTCTTCATCCGGCCGGGCCATCCTTTCGGGGCAGTCGATGGACTCCTCACCAACTTCCACCTCCCGCGGTCTACACTGCTGGTGCTCGCCTGTGCCCTTGGGGGGCGGGAGCGGATCCTGGATGCCTACCGCGAGGCGGTGGCCAGGCGGTATCGGTTCTTCAGTTACGGGGACGCCATGCTGATCGAGCGCAACCGCTCGGCCGTCGTGGAATAATGCGGTCAACCGGGCGGGGTGACGCAGAGTGAAGAGCGAGGCAGTCTCAATCGAGTCGAACCGCTACCTGGACGGGTGGCGTCCAGAGAGCGGGACCCTCTTCCTGCCGGCCCTGACGGACGCGCGGGTCGGGGACGAGGCGGTCGTCCGCGTCGGGATCGTCGGCCAGACGATCCGCGCGACGCTCTTCGGGAAGGTGGCGCTCGTTCGTCGCGTCGGGCGCCCCGCGCTACCCCCGGGTGTGGAGCTGAAGCTGGACAAGGGGAGCGTCCCGGCCGCGGCGTTCCTCGCCATGTCGGCTCGCGGCGAGCCCGTCAGCTTCAAGGACCGGACCCCGCGCTACGCCGCGGAGCGGCCGCTCCGCGTCGAGCAGCGCTCCGCGTCCCACGACGTCGTCACGCTCAACGTGTCCGATGGCGGGTGCGCCGTGCGCTGGCCCAACCAGCTCCCCTCGGTCGGGGAGATGATCTCGGTCCGGATCGGCAGCGGCTTCCTCGCGCCGTCGGTTCGCGCCGTCGTCTGCTGGACGCAGCCGGGCGCCGGAGGCGTGGAGCGGAGCGTCGGCCTGCGGCTCATCGTGGAGGGGCGCGCCTCCAGGATCTGGCACGCCCTCGTCGACGACGTCCGCCGCTCGGGCGCGCGGACCGCGTGAGCCCTGGGTCCGGGGATCGCCCCGCGGGCTTGACAGCGCGCCGTCGCCGGGGGAAACGGGCGCCGTGATCCGCTTCGAGCTCCTCGCCGAGGACGGCCCCGCGCGACGCGGCAGGCTTCACACCGCGCGCGGCGTCATCGACACCCCCGCCTTCATGCCGGTGGGGACCGCCGCGACGGTCAAGACGCTCGACCCGCGGGATCTCCACGCGATCGGCGCGGGGATCGTGCTCGCCAACACCTACCACCTCTACCTGCGCCCGGGTCACGCGCTCGTCGAGAAGCTCGGCGGCCTGCACGGCTTCATGGCGTGGGACGGCGCGGTCCTCACCGACTCGGGCGGGTTCCAGGTCTTCAGCCTCGGCGAGCGGGGCGCGGGGCGCGAGCGCGCGGGGCCAGGGCTGGTCGAGATCTCCGAGGAGGGGGTGGCGTTCCGCAGCCACCTCGATGGCTCGCGCCACCTGCTCTCGCCGGAGAGCGCGACGCTCATCCAGGAGGCGCTGGGGGCGGACGTGATCATGGCCTTCGACGAGTGCCCGCCCGCGCTCGCCGACCGCGCGTACCACGAGCTGTCGCTGGCCCGCACGCAGCGCTGGCTGCTCCGCTGCAAGACGGCCTGGCTGGCGGAGGAGGCGCGCCGGCTGGAGGCGGGTGCCCCGCTCCCGCCCGGCGCCGCGCGCCGCTGCTCCCTGTTCGGCATCGCGCAGGGAGGGCTCTTCCCGGACCTCCGCCGGCGCGCGATCGAGGAGGCGGCCGCCCTCGACCTGCCCGGCTACGCCCTCGGCGGCTACGCGGTCGGGGAGGAGCCGGAGCAGCTCTGGGCCGGGGTGGCTCGCGACGCGCCGCTCCTCCCCAGGGAGAAGCCTCGCTACCTGATGGGCGTCGGCACCCCGGAGGACCTGCTCGCCGGCGTGGCGGCCGGCGTCGACATGTTCGACTGCGTCCTCCCGACCCGCTGCGCGCGGAACGGCCTCCTCTTCACCAGCCGCGGGAAGGTGGTCATCCGGAACGCGCGCTTCACCGCGGACGAGCGGCCGGTCGACCCGGACTGCAGCTGCTACACCTGCCGCACCTTCACCCGTGCCTACCTCCGCCACCTCTTCCGGGCGGGCGAGATCCTGGGGCTCCGGCTCAACACCATCCACAACCTCCATTACTATCTCTCCCTCATGTCCGGGGTCCGCGCGGCCGTCGGGGAAGGGCGCTTCGCGCACTTCCGGCGCGGGTGCCAGGAGGGTTGGCGCGCCGGTCTGGAGTGAGCGAATCCGGTTGCCCGCCACCCGGAAATGTTGGTAACTACCGGCACTTTTCCCGTAACGCCCGGAGCACACATGTCCCCCGCACTGCACGCATTCCTCTCCCAGACGGCAGAGGCACAGCCAGCCGGCCCCCAGAGCCTCCTCAACCTGCTCGGGCTGCCGCTCGTTCTCTTCGGCATCTTCTACTTCCTCGTCATCCGCCCGCAGTCCAAGACGGCGAAGCAGCACCAGTCCTTCGTCTCCACGCTCAAGAAGGGTGACGAGGTGGCGACGCAGGGCGGCATCATCGGCACCGTCTACGCGGTCGAGGAGAAGACCGTGATCCTGGACGTCGGCGGCGGCACCAAGCTCAAGGTCCTCAAGCCGCAGATCGCCGGGGCGTGGAGGGACGGCGCGATCGTCTCCGACGCGCCGAAGGCGGAGGGTAAGTAGGATGGATCGCTCCTGGAACTGGAGGCTCGCGATCGTCCTCGCGGTCACGGTCCTCTCCGTCTACCAGCTTGTCCCGACCTGGCACTACTTCAGCCTGTCGCCGGAGCAGCGGAACACCGACGCGTTCGAGAAGTCGGTCCCGCGCTGGGCGCCCAACGCGAAGAAGCACCTGAACCTCGGACTCGACCTGCAGGGCGGCATCCACCTCGCGATGGGAGTCGACGTCGACAAGGCCGTGAAGGCGAAGGTGGCCCGTCGCGCCGACGAGATCACGAGCTGGCTCCAGGAGAAGAAGGTCGCCTTCGAGTCCTGCGCCCCCACCGCCGACGGCGCCCGGGTGGAGTGCCGCACCGCCGACGCGGGCGCGCTCGAGGCGAGCGTGCTCGACGGCTACGGCCAGGAGATGTACGCGCCGGGCGGCGCGCCCGCCGGCGCCGTGCACTTCGCCTTCATGGACAAGGTGGTCCAGGAGTTTCGCGCCAAGGCGGTCCAGCAGGCGGAGAAGACCATCCGCAACCGCATCGACAAGTGGGGCGTGACCGAGCCCGACATCAAGCGCAAGGGCGTCAACCAGGTCCAGATCCAGCTGCCGGGGTTCAAGGACCCCCAGAAGGCGAAGGAGCTGCTCGGGCGGACCGCGCAGCTCGAGTTCAGGATCTGCGACGACGAGAACCCGGCCCTCGACGCCGTGCGGGGCCAGCTCCCCGTCTGCGCGAGCACCCGTGATGGCATCCAGCTCCCGCTGCCCGAGACCGGCTGCTGGACGGTCGAGAACGTCGAGCTGCCGACTGGCGCCACCCGCGAGAGCACGGTGGTCGCGGCCAACGACCGTACGCAGCTCGACAAGGTGATCGCCGACAAGGTGAAGCCGCTCGTGGACGCTGCCAAGAACACGATCGGCGTCGGCGAGAGCTTCGTCGGGGAGGGCGCCTTCCGGAAGGGTTACTACCGGACCTTCCTGATGCGCTCGAAGGTGGAGATGACCGGCGACTACATCGCCGACGCGCGCGCCAGCTTCGACCAGGCGGCCATCGGTGGCGGGAAGCCGATCGTGACCTTCGCGATGTCGGCGGAGGGTGCCCGGCTGATGGAGAAGCTCACGACCGACAACGTGAAGCGGCGGATGGCCACCGTCCTCGACGACAAGGTCGAGACGGCCCCGTACATCCAGTCCACGATCTCGTCCAACGGGCAGATCACGCTGGGCGGCGGCAAGAACTTCCAGGAGATGAACGACGAGGCGAACGAGATCGCCCTCGTCCTGAAGGCCGGCGCCCTCCCCGCGCCGATGACCATCTTCGAGGAGCGGACCGTCGGCGCGACGCTCGGGCCCGAGCTGGTGCGGGCAGGGACGCTCGCGGCGCTCGTCGGCCTCGCCATCGTCCTCGTCTTCATGGTGCTCTACTACCGCGGCAGCGGGCTCATCGCCGACGTGGCGCTGGCCCTGAACGGACTGCTGGTCCTCGCGGTCATGTCGATGATCGGCTCCACCTTGACCCTGCCGGGCATCGCAGGCTTCGTCCTCACCCTGGGCATGGCGGTCGACGCCAACGTGCTCATCAACGAGCGCATCCGCGAGGAGCTCCGGGCGGGCAAGGGGACCAAGCAGGCGGTCCAGCTCGGCTACGACAAGGTCTTCTGGACCATCGTCGACGCGCACGTGACGACGCTGGCGGCCGCGGTGGTGCTCATGAACTACGGCACCGGCCCGGTGCGCGGCTTCGCGGTGACCCTGATCATCGGCCTGGTTGCCTCGATGTTCACGAGCATCGTGGTGACCCGCGTCTTCATGGAGTACTTCACGCGCCACGACACGGCGAGGCTGAGCGTCTGATGATCTTCAAGAGCTTCGACATCGTCCCACACGGCACGAAGTTCGACTTCGTCGGGAAGCGCCACATCGCCGTGGTGCTCTCGCTGCTGGTCAACCTCGCCGTCATCGGCTGGTCCATCAAGGGGCTCAACTTCGGCGTCGACTTCGCCGGCGGCACCGAGATGGAGGTGAAGTTCTCCGCAGCCGTCGACCCCGGCGACATCCGGCACGGCGTGGAGGCCCTGGGGTTCAAGGACGCGTCGGTCCAGACGTACGGCGCCGTGTCCGAGAACACCTTCCTCATCCGCGTCGGGCGCGTCGCCCTCATGAGCGCCGAGGACTTCGAGAAGGTGGTGGGGGCGGTACGCGCCGCCTTCCCGGTGAAGGGGCAGCCTGCCTTCAACGCCGACATGGGGGACAAGGTCGACTTCCAGTTCGACTCCCCCGTGGACCCGGCCGCGCTCAAGGTCGTCGTGGAGCAGGCCGGCGTCCGGGTGCGCGAGGTCCGCGACGAGCAGGGGCTCGCGGCCGGCACACGCTCCTACGCCGTCATCACGCAGGGGATCCGGGAGAAGGTGGAGCAGGACCTGGGCGTCCGCTTCGCCCAGGCGAAGCCGGAGGTCCGCCGCCTCGAGTTCGTCGGTCCGGCGGTCGGGCGCGAGCTGCGCAACCAGGGGTTCAAGGCGGTCCTCTACGCCATGGCCCTCATCGTGATCTACGTCGGCCTGCGGTTCGACTTCCGCTTCGCCCCGGGCGTGATCATCGCGATCATCCACGACGCCATCATCACGTTCGGCTACTTCGCCTTCAGCGGACGCGAGTTCAACCTGACCTCGATCGCCGTGATCCTCACGGTGGTCGGCTACTCGGTCAACGACACGGTCGTCGTCTACGATCGTATCCGCGAGAACGCGCAGAAGCTGAAGGGGAAGGCGCTCGGCGACATCGTGAACGTGTCGATCAACGAGACGCTGGGTCGGACGTTCCTGACGTCCTTCGCCACGGCCCTCTCGCTGGTCGGCCTCCTGATCTTCGGCGTCGGGACGATCTTCGACTTCGCCTTCGCGATGCTCATCGGCATCGTCTCGGGCACCTACTCGACGTGGTTCATCGCCGCGCCGATGACGGTCTGGCTCGAGGAGCGGGCGGCGAAGAAGGCCGGCGTCCGGTCACCGGCCTAGTAGGCGACTGCTGTCCCCTCCCTCGACGACTGTCCCCTCTCCCTCACCGAGGGAGAGGGTCAGGGTGAGGGAGCCCGCAAAGGCCCTCAGCGGATCCGGACCAGCGTCCCGCCGCGCGCGTAGCGCGCCAGGAAGACGTCGGTGGACGAGAGCGCCTCGTGACGGTCGGCCGTGAAGGGCTGGTGGTAGGTCTTGATCAGCCCCTCGTACGGCCCCAGCCGCTCCAGCGCGTCGCGGACGGCGGCGCGGTCGGTGCTGCCGGCCTTCGCGATGGCGTTCGCCAGCAGGTGGGTCAGGTCATAGGCGTGGGCCAGGCCGACCGGCGACACGATCCCGGTAGCCGACCTCACGCCGAAGAGCCTTCGGGCCGCCGCGAGCACCGCGTCGAGCCGCCTCCCTCCAGCGTCCTTGATGCTCCAGGTCTGGACGACGGCCAGGTCGACCCGGTCCAGCGCGGCCCCGGTGAGCGCCCGGAAGTTCGATCCCGTGATGCTCCAGTGGCTGAGGAGCGGGAGCCGCTTCCTAGCTGGGAGCGCCGCCACGCCCTTTATCAGCTCCACCCCCTCGTTCTCGCTCGTCACGATCAGCAGCGCGTCCGGCCTCGCCTCGAGCAGGGAGCGGTACTTCGACATGACCGTGCCGTCGCCGTACCGGAACGACTCGGCGCCGACGAGGGTGAAGCCGCGGGCGGGGGCGAGCTTCTCGATGAGGGACTGGTTGGCGCGCCCCCAGGCGACGTTGGCCACCAGCACGGCGAGCCGCCGGTAGCCGTGCCCGTGGGCGTGGTCGAGCATCGCCGGCACCGCCCAGCTGTCGCGGAGCGAGAGGCGGAAGACGTAGTTCGGGGAGCGGCCGTTGTCGACGAGCTTGTCAGCCGCCGCCCACGGGTCCAGCAGCGGGATCCTCGCGGCGTGGACCGCGTCGAGCGTCTCCATCACGGCGGTGGAGAACCGGCCGCAGAACATGGCGACCACGTCCGGGTTGGCGCCTAGCTCGGTCGTGTTCTGGACCGCCCGCGCCGGGACCGAGCGGTTGTCGGTCTCGACGAGCGCGAGCTTACGGCCGCCGAGCAGGCCGCCGGCGCGGTTGACCTCGTCGATGGCGATGAGGATCCCCTGCTTGATGGCGTCGTCGGCGGTGCCCGTGGGGCGCCCGAACTCGGCGTCGAGCCCGATCAGGATCGGCTTCGGCCCGGGGTCCGCGCCGGAGGACGTCGCCGGCGCGGCGCCCGGCAGGGCGGCGGAGAGGGCAGCGAGCGCGAGGGCGAGGGGGTTCATGTCAGGGGGCCTTTTCAGATGGTGAAGACTTGGAGCGGAGATGGGCAGGCGGCACGAGGTCGCAGGCCCCAGGGTGAACGTTGGCCTGGGACTTCCGCGCCGGCGGCCGTGTCAGACCCGGCTGATATCGACCCGTGCGTGGAGCGCGCCGAGGGACGGGGAGCGAGGCGGTGGGTGGAGGCCACGGTGGACGTGGGGGCGGCGGAGAGGCTCGCCGGCGCGCTTCGCTTGCATCCCCTGGCGGCCCGGGTCCTCGCGGCCCGCGGCCACGGCGATCCGGCAGAGGCCGGCGCCTTCCTGGAGGCGAAGCTCGCCGATCTCCCCGATCCAAACACGATGAAGGGGATGCGCGGCGCGGTCGAACGGATCGCCCGTGCGCTCGTCGCGGGCGAACGGATCGCCTGCTACGGCGACTACGACGTGGACGGCGTCACGTCGACGGTCCTGCTCGCCGGCTTCCTGCGCGCCGCGGGGGCCGACGTCGTCACCTACACGCCACACCGGCTGGCCGAGGGCTATGGGCTGAACGTGGCGGCCGTGGAGCGGCTCGCGACGCAGGGCGTCAAGCTGCTCGTCACGCTCGACTGCGGCATCACCGGCGTCGAGGAGGTGCGCGCGGCGACCGCGGCGGGGGTCGAGACGGTAATAGTCGACCATCACACCGTGCCGGTGGAGCTTCCGCTGGCCGTCGCCATCCTCAACCCCCACCAGCCCGGGTGCGGCTACCCGACGAAGGACCTGGCGGCGGTCGGCGTGACCTTCGCGCTCGTGATGGCGCTGCGAAAGGCGCTCCGCGAGGCCGGGCGGTTCGGGGGCGACCGGCCTGAGCCGAACCTGAAGGAGGCGCTCGACCTCGTCGCCCTCGGGACGGTGGCCGACGTGGTGCCGCTCGTCGGCGCCAACCGGATCCTGGTGAAGTGGGGGCTGGAGCAGCTGGCCAACACGAAGCGCCCCGGCCTCGCGGCGCTCAAGCGGGTGGCGGGGCTCGTCGACGGCGCGCCTGTAGGCGCCGGGCAGGTCGGTTTCCGGCTAGCCCCCAGGATCAACGCCGCGGGGCGGCTCGACGACGCGGGGCGCGGCGTACGGCTGCTCCTGACCGCCGACGCCCGCGAGGCGCGCGCGCTCGCCGAGGAGCTCGACCGCGAGAACCAGGCGCGGCAGGAGATCGAGAGGGCCATCCTGGAGGAGGCGATCGAAGACGCGGCTGCGCGCGTGAAGGCGGGCGCTCGCGGCCTCGTGCTCCATCGGCCCGGCTGGCATCCCGGCGTCGTGGGGATCGTCGCGTCCAGGATCGTCGAGCGGTTCCACCGGCCGGCCGTGCTCGTCGGCGCGCTGGACGGCGTCGGCAAGGGGAGCGGCCGATCGATCGAGGGATTCCACCTCTATGATGCCCTCGCCGCCTGCTCGGAGCACCTCGTCCGCTTCGGCGGCCACAAGCACGCGGCTGGTGTCACGATCGAGCCGGCCTCCGTGCCGGCCTTCCGGCAGGCGTTCGAGGCGTACGCCTCCCTGACGATCGCCCCCGAGGATCTGGTTCCGCGGACACGGATCGACGGCTGGGTTGCCTCCGGCGACGTCGGCGAGCTGGCCGCGACGGACCTGGCGAAGCTGGGCCCCTTCGGCGCCGGCCACCCCGAGCCAGTGTGGGCGCTGCGGGGCCCGGCGGCGCGCGCGCGGAAGATCGGCGCCGAAGGGCGTCACCTCAAGATGCTGCTCGGGAGCGGCGTCGACACCATCGGCTTCGGCATGGGCGATCGCCTCGACGCGTGCGCCGGCGAGATCGAGGCGGCCTTCACGATGGGCTTCGACGAGTGGGACGGCGTGCGGCGCCTCCAGCTCAAGCTGAAGGACCTGCGCAGGCCCGCTTGAGGCGCCGGCCGCCCGGCATTACTATCTGTAGTAAGAACGGAGGCCGGCGATGCGCATCACGTCGAAGGGGCAGGTGACCATCCCGCAGGCGATCCGCGAGGAGGCCGGGCTGCTCCCCAACACCGAGGTCGAGTTCGAGATCGTTGGCGGGGCGGTGCGCATCCGGAAGTCCCGCGGCGCGAAGCGACCCTCGCGCGGCGAGGCAGCCGTGAAGGCGCTCCGCGGCCGGGCTACGGCCCGGATGAGCACCGACGAGATCCTGGCGCTGACGCGATCGACATGAGCGGGGTCCTCGTCGACAGCAGCGTCCTCCTAGACGTGGCGACGGAGGATCCGCGATGGCTCTCCTGGTCCTCCGCCGCGCTGGAGCGGGCGGCCGAGCGGAGCGTGCTCGTTGTGAACCCGCTCATCTGGGCCGAGGTGTCGGTCGGCTTCGACCGGATTGAGGAGCTGGACGCGGCGCTCCCCGCGTCCGTGTACCGGCGGGATCAGCTCCCCTACGACGCCGGCTTCCTGGCCGGGAAGGCGTTCCTGGCGTACCGGCGCCGGGGGGGCGTGCGGCGCACGCCGCTCCCCGACTTCTACATCGGCGCGCACGCGGCGATCGCCGGCCTCCGGCTGCTCACCCGGGACGCGGCGCGCTACCGGACGAACTTCCCGAAGGTCGAGCTGATCGCGCCGTAGGCCTCACGATGTTCATGGCTCGGTAATGCGCCTCGTCCGTTCGATACCAGGCTTGGCGCCTGCTCACTGTGCCGGCCAGGCCGCGGGCCGGAGCCCGTACCGCAGGACCATCGGGTCGATGTCCGCCCCGTTCGGCCAGACGATCGTGCCGATCTCCGGGTCAACCTGCACCGAGCGGAAGAAGGCGGCGTCGCGGCGCACCGGCTCGAAGATCGGTCCGGTGAGGTAGGGCTCCAGATCGACCTGTTTCACCGTCCCGTCCTCGAATCCCAGCTCCACGACGAAGCCGGCGAGCGGGCGAACGGTGGTGACGTCGACGACGACCATATAGCCAAATCTAGATCAGCGGCTCGATGTCCACCAGCGGCTGGGACCTTCGCGCTCGCTCCCAGTCATCCAAGAGGGCAGGGTTCGCGATCCTTGCGCGTCCGCGAAGAAGCCGAGGGGCCGAACCGCGCTCGTGCCCGCCGCCACCGCCGCCCTGGCGGCGTCGGCGATCAGGCCCCCAGCAGGGCTCGCGCCGCGAACCCGGCGATGGATCCGAGCGCCGCGCCTGCCGCGACGTCGAGCGGGTAGTGCGCCCCGAGGTAGACGCGTGACACCGCGATCGCGACGGCGAAGAGGAAGAGGGCGACCGAGAGCCCGGGAGCGCCCGCGAAGGCGACGGCCACGGCGAAGGCCGCGGCGGTGTGGCCCGACGGGAAGGAGAAGCGGTCCGGGTTGCCGGAGAGAGCCTCGAAGCCGACGATGGCGCGGTCCGGCCGCGCCCGCCCGAGGCTCCGCTTCAGTGCTTGTGAGAGGAGGGTGGCGATCCCCGCAGCGGTGGCGAGCCGGAGCGCCGCCGAAGTGCACGTGGGGTCGAAGGTCGCGAGCAGCAGCAGGCCGTACAGGGTCCAGCTCGAGCCGTCCCCCGCCCGGGTGAGCGCACGGGCGAGCAGCGTGCGGCGCGGCCCGTGAAGCCTGCGAGCCTTGAGCAGGACCGCCTCGTCCCAGCGGAGCAGGCGAGCGAGCGACGACCAGACGAGCGTCGCGACCGGACCGAGGTCGGCGGCGGCGAGGGTCAGTCCAGGGCGGCGTGTGAGGGCTTCGATCCGTGTCATCGCCCTGAATGATGCCGTCCCCGCGTGGCGTCGGCACGGCTACGGCGCAACGAAACGGTGAATTCGACGACCCGAACCAACGCTTACAGCTCCTCCTGCACCCGTCGGGGCGAGAAGCGAACGGCGACGATCCGCACCAGCGCCAGCGAGATCACGACCGCGAGGACCATCGCCAGCTTCTGCCACGGCACGTCCCGGTACCAGAAGGCCATGATCTCGGTGAGGACCGTCACGATGACGGTGTCGATGATGTAGGTGACCTTCACCCGCCCTTCGCTGAAGTAGGCGAGCGCGGTCCGAAGCACCTCGACCATCGCGAGGACCGTCAGGACGTCGACGAGGATCGTCCGGAAGGCCTCGTGCGCCTCCCCGCCGAGGACGAGCCGCAGGTCGTAGAAGGTGTAGCCGATCCCGGCGAGCATCGCGGTGAGGACGGCGACGATGAGCAGCGACAAGAGCACCCGCGACGCACCTTCGAAGAGGCGCATCACGGGGGCTTCCAGAGCATCTTCGTTGAGCACCATGGCAGGGGATCCTGCCTCGCGCGCGTGCGGGACTGATGGCGGGTGAGTGAACGCTTCGTGACGGCGGGATGCACCACCGGTTTGCCGCCCCGTCACGGGTTCTCCACGGGTTGGCCACGCACCGGGTCCATCCTCGTCTGCAACGCGCCGGGTGGCTCCTCGCCGGCCCGAGCGCCTCGGAGGAAGAATGGACCCATCACCCGGCACCGTGCTCTTCGCGCTCGCGTCCCTCGGGCTGCTCGTCCTCGCGGCGCAGCACGCCGCCCTCCGGCTCCACTGCGCGCCGCGCCGGCGCCCCCCAGGACATCCCGTGGGTCCCGGGGTCTCCATCCTCAAGCCGCTCTGCGGGATCGACGATCAGCTCGAGGAGAACCTCGCCACCTTCGCCTCTCTCGACTATCGCGACTACGAGGTCCTCCTCGGAGTGCGAAGCACGAGCGACGCGGCGTGGGCGGTGGCGCTCCGGGCGGCGCGCCGGTGGCCGCACCGCTTCCGCGCAGTCATCCAGCGCGGAGAGCCCGGCCACAACCCCAAGGTGAACCAGTTGATTGGCCTCGCCACCGCAGCACGCCACGACCTCCTCGTGATCTCGGACTCCAACGTCCGGGTCGAGGCCGGATACCTCGCCGAGATCGCCGAGGCGCTCCGGGCGCCGGAGGTCGGCCTGGTCACCCACCCGGTCGCCGGGGCCGGCGAGCGTCGGCTCGGCTCGCTCTTCGACAACCTACACCTCGCCGGGTCCGTCACCCCGGGGATGGTCGCCGCGAAGCGGCTGGCCGGGCAGGACATCGTCGTCGGCAAGTCGATGGCCCTGCGGCGCGCCGACCTGGAGGCGCTCGGTGGCTTCGACGCGGTGAAGGACGTGCTCGCCGAGGACTACGTCCTCGGCCGGTGGGTGACGGCCCGCCTCGGGAAGCGGGTGGTCCTCGCGCGGACGCCGGTCACCAACGTGAACGAGCGGCGAGGGCTCGCCGACTTCTACGGCCGATACGCCAGGTGGAGCGTCATGCAGCGGAAGGCGGCCGGGACGCCGCTCTACCTCGCGCAGCTCCTCCTCAACCCGGTCCTGCTGGGCGCCCTGGGACTCGCCGCGGCCCCGTCGGGCGCGGCGCTCCTGGCCTTCCTCGGGCTCTGCGCCACGAAGGCAGGCGTCGACGGGGCGAACGGCCGCCTGCTCCGGACCGGCGGCTTCCCCGTCTCGGACCTCATGCTCGTCCCGCTGAAGGACCTGCTCTTCGGCGCCGCGTGGCTCCACGGACTTCTGCGGAACGACGTCGTCTGGCGCGGCAACCGGCTGCGTGTGCTTCGTGGAACACGCCTTGCCCCAGCGCACACCGGGGACAGGGAGTGCTCGACGCCGCGGGCGTGCGGTAGCCTCGTCCAGATGGTACTGAAACCGATCGTCGCCGCCGTCGAAATGGGGTACGGGCACCTCCGGGCAGCCGCTCCGATCGCGGCTGCTCTCAGCACGTCGGTGCTCCACGTCGACCGCGCCCCCGTCGCGAACGCCGAGGAGGAGCGGCTCTGGCGGCGCGCGCGGGGCGGCTACGAGTGGGTCTCGCGCCTGTCACAGTTGCCGTGGGTCGGTCTTCCCATTCGCCAGCTGCTCGACAGCGCCACTGACATCCCTCGCCTCCACCCCCGCCGCGACCTCTCGACGCCGACGCAGGGGGCGCTCGCGCTCGACCGGCTGATCCGGCGCGGCCTGGGAGATGGGGGTCGTCGGCGCGGCGCGCGCGGGCGGCGCGCCCCTGGTCAGCACCTTCTACGCACCCGCGATCGCAGCCGACCGCGCGGGGCTTGAGAACATCTACTGCGTCGCGACGGACACTGACCTCAACCGCATCTGGGCGCCGCTCGAGCCGGCGCGCACCCGGATCCAGTTCCTCGTCCCTACCCAGCGCGCGGGGCGGCGGCTTCGCGCCTACGGCGTCCCGGAGGAGCGGATCACCTTCACGGGCTTCCCCCTGCCGGACGAGCTGGTCGGCGGGCCAGACCTCACCCTCCTTCGCCAGCACCTGGCGGCCCGGCTCGTGCGGCTCGATCCCAGCGGCGAGTTCCGGCGCAACATGCCCGAGGAGCTCGCGCACTTCCTCGGCGCGCTCCCACGGGAGGTGCCGGTAGAGCCTCCGCTCGTCACCTTCGCCGTCGGTGGAGCGGGCGCGCAGGTGGAGCTTGCGTCGGCGTTCCTGCCCGGCTTCGCCGCAGCGCTGGGCGAGGGCCGACTCCGGCTGGCGCTCGTGGCCGGGGTCCGCCCGACGTGGAGGCCCGGTTCCGTGAGGCGGTGCACCGGGCGCGCCTGGAGCCCCTGCTCGGCGGGGCGGTGCAGATCCTCTCCGCCTCGGACTTCGACGACTACTACGTCCCGATTCAACGCGCTCCTCGCGCGGACCGACGTCCTCTGGACGAAGCCGTCCGAGCTGACCTTCTACGCCGCGCTCGGTCTGCCGCTCGTCCTCGCCCCGCCGGTCGGTGTTCACGAATGGTACAACCGTCGCTGGGCGCGGGACTCTGGCGCCGGGCTCAAGCAGCGCGAGGCCCGCTTCGCCGCCGAGTGGCTCGGCGACTGGCTGGCCGATGGCCTGCTCGCGGCCGCAGCCTGGGCGGGCTACACGCGCCTCCCGAAGTTCGGTCTCCAGCGGATCCTCGACAAGATTCAGCGGCGGCGCCGCGCCCGCCCCCTGATCGGCGGGGGCGCGGTCGCCCGCGGGGCGCCGCAACCCAATCGTCGCAGGCGCGCCACGGGCTCCGCACGCCTGGTCGCTAGGCTCCTCGCAGCTCGAAGGAGGATCCATGGCACGTCGAATCATCCGTTCGCTACGCCGCGAGGACTTCGCGGCGATCATGAGGCTCGAGGAGCAGGTCTTCGGTGTCGCCGGCGAAGACGTCCTCGGCCCCTACTACGTCCGGCTCTGCTGCGAGTTCTTCGCCGACACCTGCTTCGCCGCTGAAGAGGACGAGAGGTTGCTCGGGTACGTCCTCTGCTTCATCCGCGGCCGCGAGGCCTATTGCACGACGCTCGGCGTGCTTCCCGAGTACCAGGGGACGCGCGTCGCCTTCGGGCTCGTGCAGCGCCTGATCGGCTCGCTCTCCGCGCGGGTCGACAGCTGCTGGTTCACCGTGAAGGAGGAGAACGCGGCGGCGCGGGCGCTCCACGCGGCGCTGGGCGCCCGCGAGGTGGGGATTCGCGAGAACTTCTACGGGCCGGGGGACCGCCGGCTCGTCTCCCGGATCGAGCGTGACGCGTTCGACCGGATGCGGCCCCGGCTGGAACGGATCGGCCTGGTCGACGGTTCGACGCTGGCGGGTGCGGCGTGAGCGCTCTTCGGCTCGTCCAGGAGGGGGTCCCGGCCACCGCGCGAGCGGGACGGCGCCTCGCCGCCACCGGGGCCGCAGCAGTTGGGACAGCGCTCCGGCTGAGGGGCCTGGCGGGGGGTGTGGACCGCGCGGGACGGCTCGCGCGGGTTCGCTTGATGTGCGGCCTGCTTGAGCGGGTCACCGCGCTCCACGGGATCGAGGTGACCGTGGAGGGGGTGCGTCCCGCAGGCGCCGCGCTGCTGGCGTGCAATCACCTGAGCTGGCTCGACCCCCTGGTGGTCGGCGGGCTCCTCCCCTGCCTCCCGATCTCGAAGGACGCGGTCGCAGCCTGGCCGGTGATCGGCGCAATGGCGAAGGAGCTCGGCGTCCTCTTCGTGGAGCGGGGAAACGGCCGCTCCGGAGTGCGGGTGCTGCGCGCTGCCGCGCGCGCGCTGGAAGACGGCATCGCCGTGCTCAACTTCCCGGAAGGCACGACCACCCGGGGGGACGGCGTCCTCCCGTTCCACCCTGGCCTCCTCTGGATGGCGCGCGTCGGCGAGGTTCCCATCGTGCCCGTCAGCATCTCCTACGATCGTCCCGAGTTGGCGTGGGTCGGTGACGACAGCTTCCTGCCCCACTACCTCCGGTTCGCTGGCGGTGCGCGCGCGCACGCGCTGGTGCGCTTCGGAGCGCCGATCGAGGCCGACGGCTGGGACGTCGCCGCGGAGCTCGCCTGCGCCGTGCGGTCGGCAGTCCTCTCGCTTCGAGATGCCTGAGCGCTCGACATGGCCCAGGCGAGCGCGCTTGAGTACCTCCGCGAGGGGCAGACCCCGTTCTTCCGGCTCCCCCGGGCCGATCCGCGCCGGCTGCCGGACGGCACCCGCGCCGCGCTGATCGGCGTACCGACCGACGCTGGGACAACCTACCAGCCGGGAGCCCGCCTCGCCCCGTTTCACGTGCGGCGAGTGAGCGCGCTGCTCCAGGGCTGGCACCCCGTGCGCCGCCTCGACGCCTTCGACGGGACCGCGGCGGTCGATGCAGGCAACGTAGTCTTCCCGCCGTTCGATCGCGCGGCGGGGCGAGCGGCGATCGAGGCGACCACGGCCGCGGTCATCGCGCAGGGGGCCGCGCCGTTCCTCGTCGGTGGAGACCACTCGATCACGCTTCCGGCGCTCCGTGCGGCTGCGCGCCGGCACGGCCCGCTCGCCGTGCTCCACCTCGACGCCCACCTCGACACGAGCGGGCCGGACACCTGGGGCGACCCCTGGCACCACGGCACGCCGATCGGCCACGCCATCGACGAGGGGCTCGTGTCGCTCGGGCGGCTCTGGCAGGTCGGACTCCGCGGCCCCTGGGCTACTGGCGAGGACGGTGCCCCCGGCGACTGTGCCGGGGCGCGCCGCGTGGACGCAGACGCCTTCTCGCAGCTCGGCCCTGCCACGCTCGCGCGGACGATCTCCAGCGCTTTCGACGGGATGCCGACCTGGATCACGATCGACGTTGACGTCGCTGACCCCGCCTTCGCGCCCGGCACCGGGACGCCAGTCCCCGGCGGACTCTCCTCCCGCGAGCTGCTCGGCCTGATTGGCCAGCTCAAAGGGATCCAGCTCGCTGGCATGGACGTGGTGGAGGTCTGCCCTGTGCTGGATCACGCCGATCTCACCTCCCACCTCGCGGCCCACCTCCTCTTCGAGGGGCTGGCGCTGCTGGCGGCGGGTATCGACCGCCGCGACTGAACACGGAGACCGCCATGCCCAACGTAGGTCGACCCCTGGTCGAGGCGCCCCGCCCCGGCCACCACCGCCACGCCTCCCCGGCGCCACCCGAAGGACGCAACGCGGCGAGGCCGGTGCGCGACCTCGTCCGAAGTGGCGACCAGGCGTCGCCCGACATGCTCGTCTCGCACCTCGTTGAGGTCTTCCGCGAACGACCGGAGCTGGACTCCGTAGCCCTGGTGAGGGGAGGGCGGCCGGTGGGGCTGGTGACGCGACAGGCGCTCCTCCTGAAGCTGGGCCGGAACTTCGGCTACGAGATCTTCGGTCGCCGACCCTCCATGCGGATCGCCGATCCGGAGCCGCTGGTGATCGCCGGGGCCACCGCGCTGGCTGAGGCGGTGGAGTTGGCCTTCTCCCGGCCACCGAGCCGCGCCTACGACGACCTCGTCGTCGTGGACGGCGAAGGGCAGTTCGTCGGTCTCCTCTCGGCGCGCGACCTGGCGGTCGAGCAGGGGCTGGCGCTCGCTCGCGCGGTCCTCGAGCAAGAGTCGGCGCTCGAGCGGAACCGTGAGCTGGAGAAGGTGGAGTCGATCCGCGCCCAGTTCCTCGCGCACGCCACCCACGAGCTCCGCTCGCCGATCAACGCGATCGTCGGCCTGACGGAGATCCTCTCGATGGCCTGCACCCGGGGCGACCTGGCAGCCGTCCAGGAACGGCTGGAGCTCCTCGATCGGACGGCCACCGGGCTGCGTGGGACCGTCAACGCCATCCTCGACCTCTCCAAGCTCGAGGCTGGGAAGATGACCCTCCAGGCTGAGCCCGTGGCGCTCGCCCAGCTCCTGGAGGAGCTGGCGGCGACGACGCGCCTCCTCCTGGGGTCCCGGCGGGTCGAGGTGCGCGTCGAACGCCGGGGCGCGCCCTCGACGGTCCACGTCGACCGCCAGCGGCTCCACCAGATCCTGCTCAACCTCCTCAGCAACGCCGCCAAGTTCACCGAGGCCGGCACCATCGAGCTCGGGGCGACCTCCTCGCCTGGGGAGACGCGGCTCTGGGTCCGCGACTCCGGCTGCGGTATCCGGACGGAGGATCTCGACCGCCTCTTCCAGCCCTTCGGCCAGCTCGAGGACGCCCGCACCAAGTCGCACGCGGGGACCGGGTTGGGGCTCGTGATCTCCCGCTCGCTGGCCCGGCTCCTCGGCGGCCGCATCGCCGTCGAGAGCCGGTACGGCGAGGGCAGCTGCTTCACCCTCCACCTCTCGACCGGCGCTCCGCCGGAGGAGCCTCACCAGTGAACGGCAAGGTACTCATCATCGACGACGATCCCACCCATCTCCTCTACACGCAGGAGATCCTCGAGGCCGAGGGCCACCGGGTGGTCGTGAACCGCTCCGGGTTCGGGGCCACGCTCAAGGTCCTGAGGGAGCGGCCGGACGTGGTCCTCCTCGACGTCAACATGCCGGGGCTGTCGGGGGAGACCGTCGCTGGGCTCCTGGACCAGTGCCAGAAGGAACGGAGCTTCTCGATCTTCCTCTACTCGTCGAACGACGAGGAGTCGCTTCGAAAGGCGTCGCTCCGCCTGGGGACGGCGGGTTACGTGATGAAGGGCGATCCCGCTCGGCTGCGCTCCGCGGTCCGGAGTGCGCTGGACGCCCGCGCGCGCTGACGGGGTGCCCAGCCCGCGGCGAGAGGCCGGCGACCCACGGGGCCGCCGGCCTCTTTCGTGGTGTCCCCAGCATGGGCGTGACTCGGAGGTGAATCCTCTTGGGAAACCCGGGCGCAGCAACTGGAACGGCCGCGGCGGCCGTCCCTCGCGCCGCGCCCCGAGGGGCTGCGTGCACGTGGACGACCGCCGCGTGAGCGTCGATCGGCTCGACAGCTCGCTACTTGACCGGGAAGTACCCGACCTGCGTGACCACCGCCTGCCCCTCGGCGGAGAGGCAGTATTCAATGAAGGCCTTCGCGTCGCCCTGGGGCTTGCCGCGCGTGTACATGAAGAGCGGGCGCGACAGCGGATAGGCACCGCTCTTCACGTTCTCCGCCATCGGAAGGTAGCCCTGGCCGTCCTTGCCGACGATCTTGAGCTCTCTTCACGCCCTTGGCGTAGGCGGCGCCGCCGTAGCCGATCCCCTTCGCCTCCTTGGAGACGGCGTTGACGACGGCGGCGGTGCCGGGGAGCGTCTGGGCGCTCGCGGCGTAGTCCTCGTTGCCGAGGACGTTCTCCTTCACGAAGACGTAAGTGCCCGAGGAGTTCTCGCGCGAGAAGACGACGATCGGCTCGTCCTTGCCGCCGACCTCCTTCCAGCTGGTCACGTCGCCCACGTAGATGGCCTTGAGCTGCTGGACGGTGAGCTGCGCCACCGGGTTGGACTCGTGGACGTAGAACGCGACGCCGTCCCTTGCCACCACGGTCTCTGCGGGGAGGACGCTGAACCTATCCCGCACCTTCGCCTTCTCGGCGTCCTTGATGGAGCGCGACGAGTTGGCGATCTCGGTCGTGCCGTTGATGAGGGCCGCGATCCCGGTCCCGGAGCCGCCCCCGGTCACCTGGACCTTCTTGCCCTGCACCTTCTTCATGTACGCCTCGGCCCAGCGCTGGGCGAGGATGACCATCGTGTCGGAGCCCTTGACGGTCAGCGCCTGGGCGCTGGCGAGGGCCGGGGCGGCGGCGAGGGCGGCCGCGAAGAACACTGCGATGCGCTTCATATGGTTGCTCCTGTGTGGTTCGGTGACGGTTAGAACTTGACCTGGGCCTGTGCGATGACGCTGTCCGACTTCGGGTCGGACGGAGCGCTCGGCCCCTTGGTGCCGTTCATCGGGTGGTAGTAGGCGAGCGAGAGCTTCCAGGCCTCGCCGACGAAGGTGTGAAGCGCGGCCGAGAGCTCGTTCGTCTGGAAGACCTTCTTGGCGTTCGCGGCGTCGTCGTGATCGAGGCCGTGATCGGGGATGAAGGAGTCCCAGCGGACGTCCACCTGATGCCGCTTGCCGACGTTCTGCGACGCGAGCAGGTAGTAGCCGGACATCGTCGTGCCGAGCTTGTCGCCGGCCCCGGCGCCGCCGGTGCCGATGGCGGTCTTGCCCCAGATGTACTCGCCCTTGAGCGCCGTCCCGCCGATCGGGAGCAGGTCGAGGTAGACCTGCAGGTCGGCGCCAGCGCGGACCCGGTCGTACTCGGTGTTGGCCGTGCTGGTGTAGTCGATGGTCTTGCCGTACCAGCCGGAGAGGCCTCCGGTGACCGTGCCGAGGTCGAACCCGACCCGGCCGATCACGTCCTTCAGCTGGTCGTTGTCCCGGCCCTTGCCGCCGTCGATGCCGTTCCCGTTGAAGAGGCCGACCTTGAAGCTCACGGGGCCCCTGGCGCCGCGCAGCGCGACGCCGAGGTCGTACTCACCCTTGAGGAGCTTGCCGGTGACCTGGCTGCGCTCGAGCAGATCGAGGTCGGCGGACGAGCGCTGTGAGACCTCGTAACCGAAGGGGAGGAGCTGGAGGCCGGTGTCGACTGCGAAGCCCTGCGGCAGCTTCAGCGTGACGAAGCCCTCCTTGATTGAGACTCCGGACGGGACCACGTCCAGCTGGAGGACGGCCTGCGCGAGGTCGGTGTCGTAGGTCGCCTTGAAGCGGCCGCGGCGGACGTAGAAGTTGTCCTTGTCGGGCGGCGCGTAGGCCTTCAGCTCGTCGGCGGTGCAGGTTGCGGCGGCGCACTTCGGCTCGTAGCGCGCGCCCTCGAGCCAGGCCCAGCGCCCCTGGACGTAGCCGGAGAACCTGAGCTTCTTGAGCCCAGCGACGGCGGTGTCGAGCTCAGCCACCTTCTCGGTGACTGCGTCGACCTTGCCGCCGACCGTGTCGACGTCCGAGGTGAGGTCCCGGGCTGGAGCGGTGGTGGGCGCGAGCGTGGGAGATGCCGGCGCAGCGGCCTCCTGGGCATGGGCGGCCGCGGGGGCAGTGACGAGCGCGGCGAGAACGGCGAGAACGGCGAGGCTGCGTGGATTCATGTCGTCGAAGTTCCTCTGTGTGAGTTCGTCTCGACGACGTTCTACGGGGGGCGCGTGGCGCCGCCGCAGCGCGCCTGTTACGGCTCGGTCAATTCGTCTGGGCCCGGTGGAGGATCTGCGACGGCGCCGCCACGGAAGGGCGACGGCCGCGTCACGGCGGCGGGGATCAGCGCCGGGGGGACTTCGGCTCGACGAGCCGGTAGCCGAGCCCGCGCACGGTCTCGATCATGCCGTCCGCCGGCCGGAGCTTGTCGCGGAGTCGCTTCATGTGCGTGTCGACGGTCCGGCTCTCGACCCCTTCGGACAGGTCCCAGACGTCCGACAGCAGGCGCTCGCGCGACTGGGCGCGGCCAGCGCGATCCATCAGCGTCCCGAGGAGCTTGAACTCGATCTGTGTCAGCACGACGTCGCGGCCGCTCACGGTGCAGCGGTGGGCGTCGCGGTCGAGCACGATGGGGCCGATCGCCACCACTGACCGTGACGGCGGGGAAGGAGCCGCGGTCCGGCGAAGCACGGCGCGAAGCCGGAGCACCAGCTCGCGGACGCTGAACGGCTTGCGGACGTAGTCATCGGCGCCGAGCTCGAAGAGGACGACCCGATCCACCTCATCGCCGCGCGCTGAGAGGACCACGATGGGGACCCCGCTCGTGCGGAGGTCCGCCTTGATGCGGCGGCAGATCTCGGTGCCCGGGAGGTCCGGGAGCATCAGGTCGAGCAGGACGACGTCGGGCACGCGCGCCCTAAGCCAGGCGAGCGCCTCCTCGCCGGTCGAGGCGAGGAGCGTCTCGAACCCCTCAGCCTCGAGGTTGAACTCGAGGGAGGTCAGGATGTCGCGCTCGTCGTCGACGATCAGGACCGTAGGCACGCCACCCTTCATCCCGCGGATGCATAGCGGTCGGGTGGCGCGGCCGTGACGTTACTGCAACGCGGCTCCCTCTCCCCCCTGGGGGAGAGAGGGCAGTCTCACCCTCAGTCCTCCTTGGCCCCCAGCAGCGCGGCCAGGCTCGGCCCGCCGGGGCCGGCGCCGAGGCGGCGGAGCGAGTCGAGGTGGTGGATCAACAGATCGCGGTTGTCGCCGATGTTGAGGTTCTGCATCTCGAGGGCGCCGATCCGGTCCTCGGGCGTGAAGGCGGGATCCGCGACGCGCTCCATGGAGAGCTTGTCGGGCGCGTAGCTCATGTAGACGGCCCTGGTGTCGAGGATCGTCCAGTCGTCGCCGCGCCGCAGCTCGACGGTGACCTTGCCGCTCACCGCCGTCGCGATCCAGCGCGTGAGCGCGTCGCGGAGGAGGAGCGCCTCCGGGTCGTACCACTTCCCCTCGTAGAGCAGGCGGCCGAGCCTCCGCCCGAGGGTGAAGTAGAGGTCCATCGTGTTCTCGTTGTGGATCGCCCAGAGGAGCCGCTCGTAGGAGAGGTTGAGCAGCGCCATGCCCGGCCCCTCGTAGATGCCGCGGCTCTTGGCGTCGATGACCCGGTTCTCGATCTGGTCGCTCATGCCGAGGCCGTGGCGGCCGCCGATCTTGTTGGCCTCCAGGAAGAGCGCGTACGGGGAGGCGAAGCGCTGGCCGTTCAGCTCCACCGGCTGGCCGTTCTCCCAGGTGACCGTGACCTCCTCGGCCTTGACCGCCACCTCGGGCTTCCAGTGCGCCACGCCCATGATCGGGTTGACGATCCGCATGCTGGAGTCGAGCCGCTCCAGATCCTTCGCCTCGTGCGTCGCGCCGAGCACGTTGGCGTCGGTCGAGTAGGCCTTCTCGGTCCCCATCTTGTAGGGGAGCTTCCGCCGCTCGAGGTACTCGCTCATCTCCTTGCGGCCGCCGAAGGCGGTCACGAAGGCCTGGTCGAGCCACGGCTTGTAGATCTTGAGCTGGGGGTCGACCAGGATCCCGTAGCGGTAGAACCGCTGGATGTCGTTCCCCTTGTGCGTCGAGCCGTCGCCGAAGACGTGGACGCCGTCCTCGCGCATGGCGCGGACGATGGCCGTCGTGGTCACCGCGCGCCCCAGCGGCGTCGTGTTGAAGTACTTCTTGCCGCCGCTGCTGAGGTGGAACGCGCCGCTCTGGATGGCGAGGATCCCCTCGCGCACCATCGCCTCGCGGCAGTCGATCAGCTTCGCCTTCACGGCGCCGTGCTGCAGCGCGATGGGCGGGATGTCGGCCGGGTTGGCCTCGTCCGGCTGGGCGAGGTCGGCGGTGTAGGCGTGGACGGCCATCCCCTGCTCGGACATCCAGGCGACGGCGCAGCGGGTGTCGAGGCCGCCGGAGAACGCGATGCCGACGGCGGTGCCCTTGGGCGGGAGCGACTTGTAGATTCGGGACATAGGCCCCGCGAAGTAACAGAAAACTCCGCGGGGTTCCAGCGGTACGGGGGGCGGTGCGTGAACGGCGGCGGCGCCCTCGCCGGGCAGCGCGGCGGGATGGGGCGCGGGAGCGCAGGACGACGCGCTTGCTCTTCCTTGACGCCAAGGTTTCCGCGATGTTAGCTCCACGGTTCTCTTTTCCCGGGAGGTCGACTTGGCCCGCTTCATCGCCGACATCAAGCGCACGCATTCCTGTGGCGCGCTCACCGCAGCCGACATCGGCAAGGAGGTCGTGCTCTTCGGATGGGTGAACAACCGGCGCGATCACGGCGGCGCGGTCTTCATCGACCTGCGCGATCGCGAGGGCGTGACCCAGGTCGTCTTCGAGCAGGACGTCGGGCCGGCCGTCCACGATCAGGCCGAGAAGATCCGGCTCGAGTACTGCGTCGGCATCCGGGGCAAGGTCGTCTCGCGCGGCGCGAACGTGAACCCGAAGCTCAAGACCGGCGAGATCGAGATCCACGCGATCGAGCTGGAGATCTTCAACCGCTCCGAGCCGACGCCGTTCCAGATCGAGGACAAGCTCGACACCGCCGAGGAGAAGCGGCTCGCGTACCGCTTCCTCGACCTGCGCCGCACGCCGCTCCAGAAGACGCTGATGACGCGCGCGCGCGTGAACCACCTGACGCGCAACTACTTCACCGAGAAGGGCTTCCTCGAGCTCGAGACGCCCTTCATGGTCAAGTACACGCCGGGCGGCGCCCGCAACTTCCTCGTGCCGAGCCGGCTCAACCCCGGCAAGTTCTACGCCCTCGCCGAGAGCCCGCAGCTCTTCAAGCAGCTCTACATGATCGCGGGCTTCGACAAGTACTTCCAGATCGTCCGCTGCTTCCGCGACGAGGATCTCCGGCTCGACCGCCAGCCCGAGTTCACCCAGATCGACGTCGAGATGTCCTTCGTCACGCAGGACGACATCTTCGACGTGATCGAGGGGATCATCGTCACGCTCTGGAAGGAGGTCCTCGGGGTCGAGATCCCGCGCCCCTTCCCGCGGATGGCCTTCGACGAGTCGATGGAGAAGTACGGCAACGACAAGCCCGACCTCCGGTTCGGGATGCCGCACGTCGTCCTCACCGACCTCGTGAAGAAGCATGACGGCGGCGGCGTGCCTCTCTTCAAGGAGGCGGTCGACGCCAAGGGGATCGTGAAGGCGATGGTCGTCCCGGCCGCGAGCCCGCTCTCGCGCACCGACCTCGAGAAGCTCGAGGAGTTCGTGAAGGGGATGGGCTCGAAGGGGCTCGCCCGCGCGAAGGTCGGCGAGGGGGGCGAGTGGACGCAGTCGCCGCTCGCCAAGAACATCACGCCCGAGCTCCGCCAGGCCATCAACGCGGCGGTCGGCGCGAAGACGGGCGACATGGTCTTCTTCCAGTTCGGCAAGGAGTCGGTCGTCCACATGGTGATGGCCAACCTCCGGCTCCACCTCGGCAAGAAGCTGGGGCTCATCCCGGAGTACGGCTCGGGCGGCAACTGGAACTTCCTCTGGGTCGTGAACCCGCCGCTCTTCGAGTACGACGAGGAGTCCAAGCAGTGGGCCGCGGCGCACCACGCCTTCACGCGGCCGCACGACGACAACCTCGAGTACCTCGAGACCGACCCGGGCAAGGTCTACTGCTACCGGTACGACTGCGTCCTCAACGGCTTCGAGATCGGCGGTGGCTCCATCCGGCTCCACGACCCGGTCGTGCAGGCGCGCGTCTTCAAGGCGATGGGGATCAGCGACGAGGAGGCCAAGAGCAAGTTCGGCTTCCTCCTGGACGCGCTCAAGATGGGCGCCCCGCCGCACGGCGGCATCGCGCTCGGCATGGACCGGCTCGTCATGCTCCTCACCGGCGCCGAGTCGCTCCGCGACGTGGTGGCCTGGCCCAAGACGCAGAAGGGGACGGATCTGATGACCGGCGCCCCCGGGCGACGTCGACGCGAAGCAGCTGCGCGAGCTGTACGTGAAGAGCACGGCCGAGAACAAGTAGCGGGCTCCCTCCCTTCGCCCTACCGGGTTAGACTTCCCGGGTGAGTCGAGCCGGCGGGCACTTCGACGTAATCGTCCTCGGGGGCGGGGTCAACGGCGTCGGGACCGCGCGCGACCTCGCGCTGCGTGGCCTCTCCGTGCTCCTGCTGGAGAAGACCGACTTCGGCGTCGGCGCCAGCGGCAACAGCTCCGGGATGATCCACGGCGGCGTCCGGTACATGGTCGCCGACCGGCAGGTCACGGCCTTGGCGTGCCGGGACTCCGGCTACATCCAGAAGATCGCGCCGCACCTGCTCTTCCGGATCCCGTTCCTGATGCCCTTCACCTCCAGGAAGGAGGGGGCGTCGCTCTGGGAGCGGGCGACCTGGTACGCCTACGAGACCTACTTCGGCGCCTATGACCGCTTCCAGCCGCTGAAGCGGGGCAAGCCGTCCACCCGCCTCACGGCCGGCGAGCTCTACCAGCTCGAGCCATCGCTCCGGCCCGGCCTGCACGGCGCGATCACCTTCGACGAGTGGGGGATCGACGCCTTCCGGCTCTGCGTGCTCAACGCGCTGTCGGCGGAGCGGGCTGGCGCCGAGGTCCATAACTGGACCGAGGGGCGCCGGATCCTCACCGAGCGCGGCCACGTCCGCGGCGTGGTCTGGCGCGACGCGCTCACCGGGCGAGGAGGGGGAGGCGTACGCGCCGATCGTCTTCAACGCCACCGGCGCCTGGTCGCCTGCGCTCGCCAGGCGGCACGGCGCGAAGGTGGCGATGCGCCCGGGGAAGGGGGTCCACCTGACGCTCGACCGGCGCTGGTCGAACTACGGCGATCCTCTGCACCGCCGTGGACGGCCGCCAGATGTTCGTCATGCCGCACGGCGACGAGTCGATCATCGGCACGACCGACGACGACTACTACGGGGACCCGGACGACGTGGAGGCGACGCACGACGAGGTGGAGTACCTGGTCGAGGCGGTCGAGGCGCTGGTGCCCGCGATCAGGCGCGCGCGGATCGTGCGCGCGTGGTGCGGCCTGCGGACCACGCTCTACGACTGGGGACCGAACGAGGACGCGCTGTCGCGCGATCACAGGCTCTACGACGGCGCCGTCGACGGCTTCGACGGGCTCCTCTCGATCGTCGGCGGGAAGCTCGCCAGTTACCGCGCGCAGTCCCAGGAGGCGGCCGACTGGATCCTCTCGCGGCTCGGGCGCCGGCCGGTCGCCTGCCGCACCCACGCCGAGCCGCTCCCCGGCGGCGAGGGCCTGCCCGACCCCGTCGCGCTCGCCGCGGAGCACGGGGTCGACGCCGGGATCGCGTCGAGGCTCGTCTACCGCCACGGCAGCCGGGCGGTCGAGGTGCTGAGGCTCGTCCGCGAGGAGCCGCGCCTCGGCCTCGTCCTCTGCCGCTCGGAGGGGATCATCGCGGCGGAGGTGCTCCACGCCGTGCGGCACGAGAAGGTCCGGCGGCTCCAGGATCTCCGGCGCCGCATCAGGCTGGCGACCGGCGCCTGTGGCGGGCTCGACTGCGCCCGGATCGCGGCCCAGCTCGCTGGGCGGGAGCTGGGCTGGTCGCCCGACCAGATCCGGGCGGAGCTCGCGGACCTCCTCGACGCCGGCTGGCGCGAGCGGCGGGCGGTCCTCGCGGGGAGCACGGTGGTCCAGGAGGAGCTGCTGCGCCACTCACTGGGGCTCGGAGGCATCAGTTGAGCGCGCAGCGCGACAGGATCAGCTCCCTCTCCCCGGTTCCGGCCCTGACCATTCATTGCGTCTTCGCGCCTTGGGGATGCACCTCTCCCCCGCCCCCGCGGGGGAGAGGCTGGGTGAGGGGGATTCCGTCGCGAACCTCGACGGGACTCGACCGACGCGGAGCGAGCCATCTGGGGTGACGTCCAACGGCTAACGGAGAGTGAACGGGAGGCCCCCTCACCGGACCTCTCCCCCGCCGGAGCGGGGGAGAGGGAAGTTCACAGCGAGGTCGAACATTCCCGCTGGCCAGCGCGAACCGCGCAGTCCCTTCCCGCCGACGCAGCCCGAGATGAGGCCAATGGTCATGGTTCCGGCTGGGGAGCGGGTCATGGGTGAGGGGCGGCCCACCGCTGCGGACGTCCTCGTCATCGGCGGGGGCATGGCGGGAGCGATCGCCGCCCTCGCCGCGCGAGAGACCGGCGCGAAGGTGATCCTCGTGCGCCGCTCCCCCGGCGCCACGGCGCTCTCCTCGGGGGCGGTCACGGTCGCGCGTGACGAGACGGCGCTGCCCGGCGACCCGCTCGCGAGCCGGCGCGGACCGCTCGACTCGGCACGCCGACTCGCCGCGGCCCACCCGGAGCACCCGTACGCCGTCGTCGGTGAGGCGCTAGAGCGCTACCCCGAGGCGCTCGCCTTCGCCGCCAGCGCGCTCGGCGACCTGTACGCGCCGCCGCTGGAGCGCAGCCGGTTCGTCGCCACGCCGCTGGGGACGGCGGTCGCGTGCGCCCTCTGCCAGCGCACGCAGGCCGCGGGAGACCTCGCCGCCCTGCGCGGGACGCTCGCCGTGGTCGGCTTCGCAGACAGCCTCGCCTGGGACGCCGCGCTGATGGCGGACGGACTCCGCCGGCTCGGGAGGCTGGGCGCGCCCCACGCCGTTGAGGTGGAGCTTCCGCTCCCGGTCGGGATCGGTGGACCGGTCGCGATGCCCCACGCGCTGGCGCTCGCGCTGGAGGCCCCGGGGGCCGCCGAGGCGCTGGGGGACCGCCTCCGCGCCCTCCTCCCAGCCGGCGCGACCGCAGCGCTCCTGCCGCCGGTCCTCGGGCTCTCGCCACAGGCACGGGTCGCAGAGCGGATCTCGGAGCGCGCTGGGCTCCCCGTGGCGGAGAGCCTCTCCGACCTGCCGAGCGTTCCGGGCCTCAGGCTGGACGCCGCGCTGCTCCAGGCGCTCGCGTCGGCGGGGGTCGAGCTGGTGGTGGGCTCCCCGGCGTCGCCGATGAGGCTCGACGACCCGATCCAGGTGGCAGGGCTGGAGATCGAGGCGCGGGCCTGGGTGCTGGCCACGGGGCGCTTCGCGGGCGGCGGCGTCGTGCGCCACCGCGGCCTGCGAGAGCCGCTCCTGGGTCTTCCGATCCTGGCCGCCGAGGGCGGGCAGGCCGGCGTCCACCTCGCCGACCGGCCGGCGGCGACGCTGACGCACCGGGACCGCCGGATCGACCAGCCGCTGCTCTCCGCCGGGATCCAGGTCGACGCCAGCCTCCGGCCGCTCGGCGAGGATGGGGAGCCGATCCACGCGCGGCTCTTCGCGGCCGGTGCGCTCATCGGTGGGCACGAGCAGGCGGTCGACGGCACGGGGCTCGGCCTCGCGATCCTCACCGGCTGGCTGGCCGGGCGCTCGGCTGCCGGGAGGCTGCCGTGACCAGCCGCCTGACCTCCATCGCCTGGCTCGGGTGGCGCTTCGTCGTCGTCCAGCCGCTGCGCAAGGCGGCGCGGCGAACCTCGGCGAAGGAGCGCTTCGCGGAGGCCTACTTCGGCGAGGGGTGCATCCCGACGCGCGCGGAGGACCGCGAGATCGCGCTCGCCGCCGCCGCGTGCACGGGCTGCGGCCTCTGCGAGCCGCGCTGCAGGCTGCGCTCCGGGGGCGCCGGCGCGCTCGGGCTCCAGTCGGTCTTCCGGCTCCACGCGAAGCACCTCGGCGAGATCGGCTCGGCCGCCGCGCTCCTCGCCGCCTGCGAGGGCTGCCGCGACTGCGACGACGCGTGCCCATCGGGGGTCCCGATCTCCCGGATCGTCGAGCAGCTCCGGGCGCTGGCGCAGCAGCGCGCCACGGCGGATCAGGGGCGCGGCAAGCGGAGCCCGCGCCCGTGAAGCCGTTCCTCGTCGTCAACCCCCACAGCGCGGGCGGCTGGACCGGCCGTCACTTCGATCGGATCCTGCGCGAGGTCCGGGCGGCGGTGGGGGAGGTGGAGTGGGCGTTCACGCTCTCGGCCGGCGATGGCGCTCGGCTCGCGCGCGAGGCCTACGTGCTCGGGAGGCGGTTCATCGTCGCCGTCGGTGGCGACGGCACCGCCAGCGAGGTGATCGACGGGCTGGCCGCCGCCGGGGTCACGGCCGACCCGTCGCTGGAGGTCGGCTTCATCCCGCACGGAACGGGCGGAGACCTGCGCCGCTCCCTGGGGCTGAGCGACGACGTCAGGACCGCGGCGCGCGCCCTCGCCCACCCCGGGACGATGGTGATCGACCTCGGCCGCGCCGAGCTCGTCGGCAACGGCGGCGCGCCCTTCGTCCGCCACTTCGTCAACGTCGCCACCTGCGGGGTCTCGGCGGTGGTGGCGGCCAACGTCAACTCCGGGCGCCGGCTCGTGTCCGGGAAGCTGACCTTCTTCATCGCGAGCGCGCGGGCGATGCTCTCCTGGTCGGACCGGCTGGTCCGCTGGCGCGCCGACGGCGGCGCGTGGCGCGAGGACCGGATCACGGCGCTGTCGTGCTGCAACGGCCGCTTCTTCGGCGGCGGGATGAAGGTGGCCCCCGACGCGAGGCTGGACGACGGCCGCTTCGACCTCGTGCTCTGGAAGGGCTACGGCGCGCTCGACCTGGCGCTGCAGCGTCGGAAGCTCTACGACGGCCGACACGTCTCGCTCCCGAAGACGGAGGTGCTGCGGGTGAGCGAGCTGGAGCTGGTCCCGCTGGGCGGGGGAGCCCTGCCACTGGACCTCGACGGCGAGCAGCCCGGCCGGCTGCCGGCGAAGGTCACGGTGCTGCCGGGGGCGCTGAGGGTGCGGGTGGGCGGCGGATGAGATGAAATCGGGAACCTCGAGGCTTCGCTGGCTGTGGCTGGGCTGCCTCGGTGTGGTCGGGGCCAGCGAGCTTCTCTATGCGGTTGTGTGGCTTCTCGAGTGGCGGGGGTTGGCGTTTGCCTCGCAAGAGGCGGGGCTCGCCTATCATTTCGGGTCGGAAGCGATGATTGGCGAGGGCGGCCTCATCTACCGGAGCCGCTTTGCGTATGAGTCGTACGCATTCGCAGCGGGTTGCGTGGGTGCCGTGGCAGCAGGTCTGGCAGTGTTCGCCATGGTGAGGCGACGCTGGCGAGCATGTCTGGCGGTTGTTGTCACGCTTCAGGCGGCTGCCGAGTGGCTCTTGCGGCGCTAGGCTGCTGAAGAACAGGCGCTGAGGTCCGACCGGCCGCACCACGCGGCGCCTTGGTCGCTCCCTCACCCTTGCCCTCTCCCTCGATGAGGGCGAGGGGACGGTCACCATGGCCCGGTCAGCTGCAGCGCCAGTAGGCCGTCGCCACGAGCGTCCGCTTCTCCTTCACCTCGGCCTTCTTCTTCAGTTCGGTGATGGCGCGGTCCTTCTCGCCGTAGCGCGTCGCCTCCAGCGCGCGCAGGTCGTCGAGCCGGCGGCGGTAGTCGCGCTCGGCCCGCTCCAGCAGCGCGCGGCGGTCGCGCATCGGCAGGTCGCTCTTCTCCGCGAGGCCGGCGCGCGCGCGCCCCCAGGCGGTCCGCGCGTCGTCGGTCGCCTTGCGCGGCGCGGCCAGCCCGTCCTCGACGGCGCGGTCCCAGCGGTCGCGCGCCGCGTCGAACGTGCCGCCGATCCTCTCCTGGAGCTCGCCGAGGAGCTTCGCGCGGATCGAGGTGAGCTCCACCTCCTGCTGCTCGCCGATCGAGACCGTCGCGCCCCGTGGCCCCGCCTTCGACTCCGCCGCCGGCAGCGTGGCGAAGGCCTCGGCCTCCTCCTGCGGCAGCGCCCGGAACCTCTCGCCGTCGAACCAGAGGACGAGGTGGATGACCTTCTCCTCGGAGACGAGCGCGTCGAGCGTGTACTTGTAGGCGAACCACCAGCCCTCGCGCCCGGCCAGCACCCCGAGCGGCGGCGGCAGGTCGCGCGACGCGAGCTCCAGGAACGCGACCGAGTCCTGCGGCCGCGCGCGCACCTTCGCCGCGGCCTCCTTCACGAGCTTCGCGCGCTTCGAGCGCCCCTTCGTGGGCTCCGCGTCGCCGGCGGGCTCGGGCTCGGACCCGGCGGGCACCCCCTCGTCGAAGACGGAGGCGACGAGGGCGTCCTCGTCCGCCTCGCGCTTCGCCACCGCCTCGCGCGCCACCTGCTCGGCCAGCCGGAGCTTGCCGCGAACCTCGCCGTCGAACCGCTCGAAGAGGAGCGTGCGGGCCGCCGCGAAGCGGGCGTTGATCCGTCCGTCCAGGTCCTCGCGGAGCACGTTGAAGGCCTGATCCACCTCGTCGGGCGAGCGGCAGGACTGGTAGATGTCCAGGACGCGCTTCTCGAAGTCGATGCCGCTGCCGAGCGCCCCGAGGATCTCGTCGGAGGAGCCGAAGACGCCGTCGAAGAGGGCGAGCTTCTGCGAGAGCAGGTCGAAGAGCCGCGCGTCGGCGGCGTTCTGCCGGTTGAGGAAGTTGAGGACCAGCACGTCGCGCGTCTGCCCGTACCTGTGGCACCGCCCGATCCGCTGCTCGACCCGCTGTGGGTTCCAGGGGAGGTCGTAGTTCACGACGAGGTTGCAGAACTGGAGGTTGAGCCCCTCCGCCCCCGCCTCGGTCATCAGGAGGATCTGGGTCGTGTCCCGGAACTCCTCGACCAGCGCCTGCCGCTTCTCGGCGCCGCTCACGTCGCCCGAGAGGCAGGTGACCGTGTAGCCCTTCGACGCGAGGAGCTTCGCCAGGTAGTCCTGCGTCCGGCGGAACTCGGTGAAGACGACCGCCTTGTCCGGCCAGCCGCAGGCCTTCGCCACGGTGAAGCACCGGTCGAGGCCGCGGACGAGCGCGTCCCCCTTGGCGTTCTGCGTGATGGTGCGGGCGAGCTTCGCGCAGGCGCGCAGCTCGTCCAGCTCGGCCGTCATCTTCCGCACGGCCACGGGCCCCTTCGGGCGCGCCGCGGCGGTGCCTTCGTCGAAGAGCTCCTCGAGCTCGTCGTCGAAGCCCTCCATCTCGAGGAGCAGGTCGGCCTGGGCGGTGCACTCGACGCCCGCCAGCTTCTCGTCTAGCGAGTCGGCGAGCCGGTCGAGCGTGGCCGCGAGCGCGAAGGAGGAGGAGGCGAGGATCTTCCGGTAGACGAGGACGAAGAGGGCGCGCCGGGCCTGCGGGATCGCGTAGGCGTCCTCGCGGCGGAGGTACTCGGAGACCCGATCGTAGAGCTCCTGCTCCTGCGCGCTCGGCGCGAAGTCCTCCACGAAGGACCGGCGCGCCGTGTACTTCACGTACTCCCGCACCTGGCGGCGGAGCGTTCGGATGACGACTGGCGCCAGCCGCGCCTTGAGGTCGGCCGCCTTCTCCTCGGTCAGCTCGCCGGTGGCGTACTGGAGCCGGAAGGTCTCCTCGTTGCCGAGCAGCGCGTCGTCGATGAAGGCGGCGAGCCCGAGCAGCTCCATGATGTCGTTCTGGAGCGGCGTCGCCGTGAGCAGGAGCTTCGGGCACTTGCGGAGCGCCTTGCGCAGCGCCTGGCCGGTCCGGTGATCGCGCCGGTAGGCGTTCCGCAGCCGGTGGGCCTCGTCGATCACCGCGAGATCCCAGGGGACGCGCTCGATCTCCGCCCCGCGCATCGCCGCGAACTGGTGCGACGCGATGACGATGCCGCCGGTGTCGAAGAGGTTGGTGCGCAGCCCCAGCTTCTCCGAGGCGCGGAACGAGTCGCCGTCCACCAGGGTCGACTCCATCCCGAACTTGGACTGGAGCTCGTTCCTCCACTGGGCCCGCAGCGACGAGGGGACCAGGATCAGGATCCGGTTCCGCCCCTCGGCGGCGAGCTGGGACAGGACGAGCCCCGCCTCGACCGTCTTCCCCAGCCCGACCTCGTCGGCGAGGATGGCGCCGCCGGTGGGCAGGGCCGCCAGGGCGAAGGCAGCCGCCTCGATCTGGTGCGGGTTGAGGTCGACCGCCGAGTGGACGAGGGCCGGCGTCAGGCGTGCCGCGCCGCCGCCGCCGCGAGCGGTCAGCGCCTCTGCGGCGATCCGCTGGTGGAAACGAGTGAGCTGCGCAGCCTTCTCACCCCGCGCACGCGATGCGACTCCCTGCGACCCCATCCTCCACGCCTCCCGACCCGACCGCAGGCAACCCGCCCGGTGACCAAGACGACGGGCGCCCCCTGGGCGCCCGCGGTATCTCGCGATACCGTCGGCACTCTAGCAGCATCCGGATCCCGGGGGCAGGGGGAGCCGCGACACCGGCGTCACTCGAGGGGCGGCTGCCTTCGCCGTCGACGGGGTTAAGATGCGACGAGGAGACGAGCCCATGGCGCTAGAGCTTTCCTCGCCGGCCTTCGGAAGCGGAGCCGAGATCCCGACCCTCCACACGTGCGAGGGGCAGGACCTCTCGCCCGCGCTCGCGTGGCGCAACGTGCCGCGCGAGACGGTGAGCCTGGTCCTCATCGTCGACGACCCCGACGCGCCGGATCCCAAGGCGCCCAAGATGACGTGGGTCCACTGGGTCCTCTACGATCTGCCAGCGTCCGCCACGGGGCTTCCCGAGGCGGTGAAGACGTCGGCGCTGCCGGCTGGGACGCGGGAGGGCACCAACGACTGGCGCCGCACCGGGTACGGAGGTCCGTGCCCGCCGATCGGCCGCCACCGCTACTTCTTCAAGCTCTACGCGCTCGACGTCGCGCTCGGGGATCTGGGGCTTCCGACCAAGGGTGCGGTGGAGAAGGCGCTTCAGGGCCACGTCCTGGCCTCCGCGGAGTTGATGGGCACTTACCAGAAGCGGCGGCTCTGACGCCGTGCGCCGGGCCATCCGGCGCCGATATCGAAGAGTGGGAGGGCTGGCGCACACCCCCAGCCGACCGTAGGATGTGGCCGTGAAGTTCGACTGCGACCACTGCGGGAAGCATTACTCGAGCGCCGACGACCCGGTCCCGGGCAAGGTCTACCGGATCCGCTGCAAGTGCGGGCACGACATCGTCATTTCGATGCTGCCCGGGAGCGATCATCCGGTGGCCGTGTCGACGCTGCCGCCTGCGGGCGCGCAGTCCGCCGCGCCGCGTCCCGCCGCGCCGCGTCCCGCAGCAGCGCCGTCGCGCCCTGCGGCGCCGAGCCGCCCGGCGGCTTCGCCAACGTCGGGAGCATCGCTCGTAGCGCCCGGGCCCGCTCGTCCTCGCATCGACACACCTGACTCACAGTTCTCACGGACCGTGATGCCGGGGGCGGCGGCGGGGAAGCCGCAGCCAGCGCCGCCCCGGGCGGCAGCGCCATCCGCGGGACGTCCGACCGTCTCGATGCCGGCACCCGCCGAGCCTGCCTCCGCCGGCTGGTCGGTCCCCCCGGTCGAGCCAGCTCGCAAGCCGGTGCAGCCTGCAGCCGCACGCCCCGCCTTCGACTTCCCCGCGTTCGATCCCGAGCTGCCCTCCGACGACCCGTTCCCGCCCGAGCTGGACCTCCCAGAGCCGCCATCGCCGGCTCCCTCCCGGTCCCGTGAGGAGCCGTTCGATCCGTTCGCGGGCATGGCGATCTCTCCGCCTCAGGCCGCTGGCTTCCCGTCCGCCGCGACGCCGCGCTCCGCGACGGGCGCCGGCTTCCCTGCGCGCGGGAACCCCAACGCGACGAGCCCGGGCTTCCCGTCCCCCGTCACGCTGCACGGGCAGACGATCACCAACTTCCCAGCCCCCGGCTTCCCGGACGTGGAACCCGCGGGTCCCACGGCGCGTCAGCCCCGCTCCATCACTCCAGAGCCGATCGCGCCGGTGCCGGATCTGGGGGCGAAGGCGGCGGCCGAGATCGCGGCGCATCGCCGTGAAGGGCCGCCCGGGCGCCGCCTGCCACTGGCCCTCATCATCGGGCTCGGCTCGGCGGCCGTCGTTGCGGTCGGTCTGGGCGCGTTCCTCGCCCTGCGCCCCGGCGCTCCAGCCACGGTTGCGCAACAGCCGATCGCGCCCCCGCCTGTCGCCGCGCGGCCGCCCGGCCGCCACCACCTCCCGTCCAGCCGCCGGCCGTACTCCCCCGAGACGGCTCCCGTGCCGCCGCCAGTCGCGGAGGCCACGCCCCTCCGCCCGCCTCCGCCGAAGGTCGATCCCGCTCCGCTAGAGACGGCCGCCGATCGCAGGCAGGCCGAGCGTGAGCGGGCTGCGCAGGAGAAGGCTGACAAGGCTGCGCAGGCCAAGGCCGACCGCGAGCGCGCTGCGCAGGAGAAGGCCGAGAGGGCTGCGCAGGCCAGGGCGACCGCCCAGGAGAAGGCGGACCGGGCCAGGGCGGAGCGCGAGGCGCGCGCCAATCAGGACCGGGAGGCGCGAGCGGAGCGCGAGCGCGCAGCGCAGGAGAAGGCGGACCAGGCCAGGGCGGAGCGCGAGCAGCGCGCCGAGCGTGACCGTGAGGCGCGTGCCGAGCGCGAGCGCGCCGCCGCAGAGAAGGCGGCGCAGGCGAGGGCGACCGCCGAGCGGGCCGCCGCCGACAAGGCCGCCGCCGCCGAACGTGCGGCTGCGGAGAAGGCACGGCTCGCCGCCGCGCAGCGCCGCCGGCAGCGACGGCGAAGCGCAAGGGGCTCGACGCGGCCGAGGTCCGTGCGGTGATCGCCCGGACCGGCGTGTCGTTCGACGAGTGCGTGCGCGCCGCGTCGGGCGGCCCGGACGCCTCCTACGTGGGCCGCTCCGTCGATCTCTACGTCGAGGTCGCGCCGACCGGAAACGCGAACGACGCGTTCATCGACGACGATGGGCTCTCGAGCTCGCAGCTTGGCAAGTGCCTGAAGCGGGTGGCGATGAAGATGTCCTTCACGCCGTACGAGGGCGAGCCCGTGCCCGTCCGCGTGCCGCTGCGGCTCGGCCAGAAGTAGGCTGCGGGCTCCAAGTCGACGCGAGCAGGGGGGGGCGGGTTGCGCCGTACCCGGGGTCTGGATCGCCGCGTGAGGCGCCTCGTCGCACCTTTTCAAGCCCCGTCACCATGTGACTGTACTGACTCCGGGTTTCGGCGCTGGTCGGTGCACGAAGCGTGAAAGCCGGGGGGCCTGAGGTTGCAGAGCAGCCCTGAACCGCCCTGGGCGGATGCGGCCGAAGAACTCGGCTGGGAATGAGGGGATGAGAACAATGAAGAACCTGCCTATCGGGCTTCGGCTCGCGCTCGGCTTCGCCATCATGCTCGTGATCACGCTCGCGGTCGCCGCTACTGGCTACTGGGGCGTGGAGAGCGTCGCCAACAAGACGGACGAGATCCTGTCCGGTCCGGCCAAGGACCTGCAGCTCGCCGAGGAGATCGCGAAGCACAGCCTGGGCGTTCGGCGCTTCGAGAAGGACTACCTGCTCTCGATCGGCGCGAGCGAGGCAGACGGCGCGAAGGCGCTCCGGAACTGGGAGGGGGAGCGCGAGGCCCTCAAGAAGGAGATGGACGCGATTCGCCCCAGGCTGGGCGACACGGCCGAGGATGTCACCGCGCTCGAGAGCATGACGCGCGGGCTCGCGGCGTACGAGGCGGGCTTCTCGGACGTCCAGGCCCGGGTCAGGTCAGGTGAGATCACGACGCCGCACCAGGCGAACGAGGCGCTCGGGCCGGTCAAGGACGCCGTGCGCGACCTCGTCGAGGTCGCCGACGCCATCTCCGCGCGCCACGTCGCCGAGATGGAGGAGCAGGACAACGTCATCGAGGGGACGCGCGGGTCGGTCAGGAGCACGATGGTCCTCATCCTGGTCGCCGGCGTGCTCTTCGGCGTGCTCGTCAGCCTCTACATCACGCAGTCGATCACCGGCCCGATCGGCGTGGTGGTCGCCGTGGTGGAGAAGATGGCGGCCGGAGACCTGCGCGAGGCCCCGACGGTCGACCGCGGCGACGAGACCGGGCGGCTGCTCGCGGCGGTGAAGAACATGGTGGAGAAGCTGGGCGAGGTGATCGGCGAGGTGCGCGGCGGCGCGGAGGCGCTGACGGCGGCGTCGTCGCAGGTCTCGTCGACGTCGCAGAGCCTGTCGCAGGGGACCGGCGAGCAGGCGGCGAGCGTCGAGGAGACGACCTCCTCGCTGGAGGAGATGAGCGCGTCGATCACGCAGAACGCGGAGAACTCCCGGCAGACGGAGCAGATGGCGAACGCCGGGGCGCGGAACGCGGACGAGAGCGGGAAGGCCGTCGACGAGACGGTGGGGGCGATGAAGTCGATCGCCGAGAAGATCTCGATCATCGAGGAGATCGCCTACCAGACGAACCTCCTGGCGCTGAACGCGGCGATCGAGGCGGCGCGCGCCGGGGAGCACGGGCGCGGGTTCGCGGTGGTCGCGACGGAGGTCCGCAAGCTCGCCGAGCGGGCGCAGAAGGCGGCGAAGGAGATCGGCGAGCTCGCCGGCACGAGCGTCAAGGTGGCCGAGAAGAGCGGCGTGCTGATCGCGGAGCTGGTGCCGGCGATCCGGAAGACGGCGGACCTGGTGCAGGAGGTCGCCGCGGCGTCGCAGGAGCAGAGCGCCGGGGTGGCGCAGGTCTCGAAGGCGATGTCGCAGGTCGATCAGGTGACGCAGCGGAACGCCTCGGCGGCGGAGGAGCTGTCGAGCACCGCGGAGGAGATGTCCTCGCAGGCCGAGGCGCTGCTCCAGGTCGTCGCCTTCTTCCAGGTGCGCGAGGCGATGCTGGCCTCGAGGGGTGGCCGCGCGATCCACGTCCCGACGCTCCCCGCACCGCACGCCGCGCGGCCGCTCCCCGTCGTGGAGAAGCCGAACCTGCCGCATCCCGCGCTGAAGAAGAAGAATGGCGCGCCGGCGGGCGACGGTGGTAGCGGTGGATTTCAGCGGTTCTAGAGCCGGGAGGAATACGTGACTTCCAGGGAAGCCAATGCAGCGCTGGTGAACCAGTACCTCTCGTTCGTGGTCGCTGGGACCGACTTCGGCGTTCCGATCCTCAAGGTGAAGGAGATCCTGCAGTTCGAGGGGGTCACCCGGGTGCCCGGGACGCCGTCCTCGATCCGCGGCGTGATCAACGTCCGTGGCTCGGTCGTGCCGGTCGTCGATCTCGGCGTGAAGTTCGGCAAGAGCGAGGTCCCGGAGACGAAGCGGACCTGCGTCCTCGTCGTCGAGACCAGGACCAAGGACGAGACGCTCACGCTGGGCGTGATCGCCGACGCCGTCAGCGAGGTCGTCGACCTGGCCAACGACGACATCGAGCCCCCGCCGGCCTTCGGGACCGGCGTTAAGCTCGACCACATCACCGGCATGGGGAAGGTCGGCAAGGGGTTCGTGATCCTCCTCGACATCGACCGCGTGCTGACGGCGTCCGAGGCGGATCTCGCTGCGGCCACCGCCGCGGCGGCCGCGGCCGCCGCAGAGGCGCTGCCGGAGGCCAGGCCGGCCCAGCAGCCACAGGTCAGCTGAGGTGGGGTGACCGACGCCATCGTCGTCCTCGTGACGGCCCCCTCCGCCGACGTCGCGGCCGCCATCGCCCGCGCCGTCGTGGAGGAGCGGCTGGCCGCCTGCGGCAACGTCCTCCCGGGCGTCCGGTCCATCTACCGCTGGCAGGGGAAGGTGCAGGAGGACGCCGAGGTCCTCCTGCTCCTCAAGACCCGGCGGAGCCGCTTCGCCGAGCTGCGCGACCGGATCCTGGCGCTGCATCCCTACGACGTGCCGGAGGTGATCGCCCTCTCCATCGAGGCGGGGAGCGACGCCTACCTAGACTGGATCGCGCAGGCGACGCGCTGACGCCAGCGCCACCGCCGCCAGCAGCCCGCCCGCGATCACGTCCGAGGCGTAGTGGACGTGGACGTAGACCGTCGCGAAGACGACGCCGATGGCCCACCCCCACCAGCAGGCGCGGCTCCAGCGGGAGGTCGCCGGCGCGACCGCGGCTGCGACGAGGCTCACCGCGGTGTGGCCGCTCGGGAAGGCGTCGAGCGTCGTCGCCTCGGCCGCGCGCAGGAACGCGCGCGAGGCCTCGCTGATCGCCCCGCCCCCGATGACGGCCGCCTCCAGCGCCGGCGCCAGCCGGGGGCCCTCGGCCGGGAAGAGGAAGTAGCCGACCCAGGAGGCGTAGAAGGTGCCCAGGATGACGAGCAGCGCCCGCTCGAAGCCCTGCTCTCCCTGCCGGACGCGCGCGGCCAGCGCCGCGGCGAGCGGGAGGAAGTAGAAGCTCAGGTAGAGCAGGTAGGTCGCGTCGGTGAGCGGCGCGGGGCGCCCGAGGAACCCGCGCCAGGAGGCGACGAGCGGTCCGAGCCAGCGGTCGTCGGACGCGGCGAGGGCGGCGTCCAGCCGCCAGGGCACGAGGGCGACGATCGCCGGCTGGAGGAGGCTGAAGGTCGTGAGGACGACCACCGCGGGGAAGAGATCGCGCGCGAGGAGCCAGCGGCCGGAGCGGGCGCCGATCCTCGCGAGCAGGGCGGTCGCGGCCGCGAGGGCGCCGAAGGCGAGCGGCAGCCAGGGGTGGTCGGGCGGCCGGGCGACCGCCGCGGTGGCGGAGAGCGCGAGCAGGAAGGCTGTGGTGAGCCGCTCGGAGGGGCGCATCGTCACGAGGCCCGGGTTGGCGCGCCCGGACGCAACGCCTCGGGCGCAACCGCCGGCGCACCCTCGGGCGGGCCCAGGTGGCGCGCGGGGTCCTCGATGATCTGCTGGACGAGCGCCAGTGACCGCGCGGCATAGAAGGCGTCGTGGATGCGCTCGTCGAAGGTCCAGCGGACCCGCAGCCCCTCCCGGACGACCACGCTGCTGCCCTCGATGAAGGTCATCCGCTGCGGCGCGGACATGGCGCCGAAGAGCGAGCAGGTGCCGTACTCGTAGAGGTGGTGGTACGCGTCGCTGACGCCAGCCGACCCCAGGTTCGCGAGGAAGAGGCTCACGAACATCGGGTCGTCGCGCGTGAACCACTGCGGGAGGAGGTTCCAGTCGTCGAGCGCGAGCACCAGCCGGACGGCCGCGCGCAGGATCGGCGCCGGGATCCTGGTGAAGAGGGCGACCTCGCGGTCGATGGCGCGCGGCGCGCCCCTGGCGCCGCCGATCGCGGTGGCGATGCGGCCGACGAACCCGGAGAAGGGCTCGCCCGCGCCGGCCTCCAGCTTCACCGAGGCGGTGGCCCCCTCGTCGCTCATCACCCGCTTCGCGACGAAGGCGAGCTGGACGCCGCGCCGCTGGTAGATCCTCCCGCCCGAGACGAAGCGGTTGAGCTCCGGACGCGCGTGGAGCGCGGCGGCGCAGGCGTACGCGAGCAGGTCGAAGAGCGTGGCCCGCTCGGCGTGGGTCCGGTTGTAGGCCCTCAGCCACGCGCGCGCAGCGGCGATCTCGTAGGCCGAGTCGTGGAAGACGACGCTCTCGCTCCGCCGGCGCAGCAGGAACGGCATGATCAGCCGGACCGGCGGCAGCCCATGCACCGGATCCCCGTCATGCCTGCTGAAGAGTGGCATTCCCAAAGGCTCCACCTGGAAGGGTGAGCGGTCAAGCGGGAGGGAGGCTGCACGGCGCCCGTCTAGAGCGCACCGGTCGCCTTGATCTCGAGGTAGCGCGCCACCACCGACGCGCCGAGGTCGGCGGCGGAGCAGCGCTCCACGCGCACCCCGGCCGCGGCGAGCCGCACGGCCGCCGCGTCCTGCTCAGCCACGATCCGCTCGGCCGCCACCCGCACGAACGCGTCCTCGGCGCTCCTGGGGACCTCGCGGGCCGCGTCGGCGATCTCCGGAGTCCCCCGGCGCCGCGACGAGGACCAGGTGCCGGCGCCTGAGCCGTGCCGCGCGGGCGATGAGGAGGGCGCTCGTGTCCGGGTCGGCGAGGTCGGTGAAGATCAGGACGAAGGCACGGCGGCGCTGCCGCGATTCGAGCAGGTCCAGGGCGGCCCCGTAGTCCGACTCGTCCATCGTGGCGTGGGCGGAGTGGAGTGCGTCGGCGAGCGGTCCCGAGCTGCCCGCGCCCGCTCCCGGGCAGGACGACGCGCGTCACCTCGGCGCCGAAGAGGATGACCCCGACCCGGTCGCCGCGTGCGGCGGCGGCGCGAGCCACCCCCAGGGACGCGTCGACGGCGCGGTCGAGCCTGGTCCGTCCGTCTGGGAGGCGCGCCGACAGGAGGCGGCCGCAGTCGACCAGCAGCCAGATCGTCTGGTTCCGCTCCGGCTGCCACTGGCGGACGACCGGCGAGCCTCGGCGCGCCGTCGCCTTCCAGTCGATCGCACGGACGTCGTCGTCCGCGAGGTACGGGCGGAGCGACTCGAACTCGCGCCCCTCGCGCGCCCCTCGCCGTCGACGGCGGGCTGCGTCCAGGTCCTGCGAGGCGGCGGGCAGGGCCAGGGAGCGCAGGTCGGGGTAGACGCGCGCGCCCTGCTCGAGCGCCACGCGCCACTGGCGCGCCGCGAGCGCGAGGGGGCCGGTGGCCCGGACGTGGAGGTCGCCGAAGGTCACCGGGCCGCGCTCGCGCGGGACGGCGTCGTACTGCGAGCGCCAGCTGGGCGCGCGGTGGAAGCACCACCCGTCGACGGTGGCCAGTCGACGCGAAGCTCGACGGAGGGGCATCGGCGGCGTCGAGCCGCAGCGTGCGGTCGCCGGCGTTCTCGAGCCGGAGCGTGATCCGGTTGGGTGCGAAGGCCGAGAGCGGATCGCGGAAGGCGCGCGCTGCGCGGAGCGAGCCCGGCCCCGGGGCGAGGAAGGCGTCGACCGCGAAGAGGAGCGCGAGGAGCGACGTCCCAGGCCGCCATGGCCCGGAGCCCGCTGGCGCCAGAGAGGAGCGGCGGGAGGAGGCCGAGGGAGAGGAGGAGGGCGGTGAGGGGTGTCGGGAGCCAGAAGCGGGATGGCCCGCCGGTCACCGCGGGACCTCGACGGTCGCCAGCAGCTCCTCGACGAGGTCGTCGGGGGTCGCCCCCTCCAGCTCGGCCTCCGGCCGCAGGATCGAGCCGGTGGCGCAGCACCGGCGCGGCCACCGCCTTGACGTCGTCGGGGGCGAGCCACTCCGCGCCGCGGAGCGCCGCCCTCGCGCGGGCCATCGCCAGCAGCGCGACGCCGGCGCGCGGGCTCGCCCCCAGCCGCGCGCGGGGAAGCTCCCGGCTGGCGCGGACGATTCGCGCGACGTACTCGATGACCGGCTCGGAGACCGCGAGCGACCTCGCATGCGCCCGCAGGGCGAGCAGCTGCTCACGGGTGACCACCGGCCGGACGCCGGCGGCGTCGAGGTCGTGGCCGTCGAAGCCCGCAGCCGCACGCCGCAGGATCTCCCGCTCGTCCTCCAGCGCGGGGTAGTCGAGCCGCACCTTCACCAGGAAGCGGTCCTGCTGGGCCTCGGGCAGCGGATAGGTCCCCTCGTACTCGACCGGGTTCTGCGTGGCGACGACGAAGAACTCCGCGCCGAGCGGCTGGCGCTGGCCGTCCAGCGTGACCTGCCGCTCCTCCATCGCCTCGAGGAGCGCCGCCTGCGTCTTGGGCGGCGTCCGGTTCACCTCGTCGGCGAGGAGGACGTCGGTGAAGATCGGTCCGCGCCGCAGCTCGAACGTGCCGGTCTCGGGCCGGTAGACGCTGGTGCCCAGGATGTCCGACGGCATCAGATCCGGCGTGAACTGGACGCGGCCGAAGCGCAGGTCGAGCGCCCGCGCCAGCGCCTTCGCGAGGAGCGTCTTGGCGACGCCGGGGACACCCTCGAGGAGCACGTGGCCGCCCGCGAGCAGGGCGGAGAGCAGCTCCGTCACCGCCTCCCGCTGGCCGACCACCGCCTTGCCGATCTCCGCCTCGAGCCGGGTCGAGGCTGCGGCGAGGTCGTCAGCGATCGCCAACGTCGCTCCTTTCGGCGGGTGAAGTCAGGAGCCGAAGTGGTACGTGAAGTCCAGCCACGGGATCGGGATCGGGGAGCCGGAGATGAAGATGAGTGCCGCGTCCACGGCGAGCCGATCGCCGATGAAGCGGACCCCTAGCGAGTTGACTGGCTCCAGCCCGTCCGCGTTGGGGAAGAACCAGTTCTCGCTGACGATGCCGAGCCCGCGCGAGACGCGCACCGATCCGCTGACCGACAGGGCGTAGTCGCCGACCTCCGACCGTCGGAAGACGCGGCGAACGGGGCGTCGGCGGAGAGGCCGAGGTGGTAGCTGGGCGTCCGAGGGTCACCGTGCCGAAGGCCATGCCGACGGTCGCCGACGTGGTGAGCGCGGGGATGACGAGCGCCTGCGCGCTCCCCGCGACGTGGACGTACCTGCCGAGGTCGGTGCCGATCTTGATCCCGCCGATCAGGTTGAACCCGTCTTGTACGAACCAGAACGGCACCGCGCCGCCGAGGTTCAGGGTGAGCCTGTCGGTGGCTCCGTACGCGACGGAGCTGACGAGCAACTCCGTCTGCGAGAAGTACCAGTGCCCCTGCGGCAGCATGAAGCCCGAGGGTGAGTAAAGGTAGCGCACCCGATTCGGGTCATCCCGGTACGCGGGCCCGGTCGCCGACTGGCCGGACCGGGACTCCTCGATGGCGGAGAGTGGGACGGTGGTCCGGACCCCGTCGTCGGTCTCCACCGTCAGCGCCTGCGGGTCGCGGGAGACCACGCGCCCGCTGAGGACCTGGCCGCTCTTGAGCTGGAGCCAGATCGGCTCGCCCGCGTCCGAGGCGCGTGGAGCCGCCGGCGCCGCCTCGACGGGCGCCGGCTCGACCGGGGAGGCCACCGCGGGTGACGGTGCGGGGGCGGTCTCGGCCGCAGTCGCTGGCGCCGCGGCGTCGCCACCCGCGGGGGCGGCGTCCTGGCCGAACGCGAGATGAGGCGAGGCGATAACTAGCAGCGCGAAGAGCCCGACGCGGTTCATGGCTTTCCCCTCCATCGTTGACTCCACCACAAATGGCGCGGGTGCGTCTAGGCGCTGCGTGCGCTGGAGCGCAGCGCCGCGTCGAGCTCCCCGGCGGCCCGCGCGACGATCAGGAAGCTCGCCTCGCTCGGAGGAGCCCGCAGCCCCGCCAGCCCTCGCTCGCAGGCGCGGGCAGCCGCGGGTGAGCGGCTCGCCAGCCTCCTCAGCACCTCGTCATCCGGCGTCCGGGCTCCGATCCCGGTTCGCCGCTCGAGCTGCTCGCGCGCTCGACGCCACGTGGCCGCCCTCAGCGCCTGCTCCGCCCCGGCGCGCCTGTAAAGGCGGGCGAGCGACACGAGGTAGTCGCGCGCCGTGGCCCCCCCGGGCGCCAGCGTCGAGGTGCGCACCGCACCGAGCCGCCGTCCAAGCGCCAGCAGGAGCACGGTAGCCGCGAGGAGCGCCTGGGCGGCGAGCGGTCCGAGCCGGCCCCATCCCAGGTCGCCCGCCGCGCCCGGGCCGGCGAGGTGCCGCTCGTCGAACGCGATCGGCCCGACGGAGGCGAGGCGGGAGAGGAGGCCGAGGTTTCCGCCATCGCCGAGGCGAAAGTTCTCCAGCGGGTCGGTCCCGGCCAGCACCACCACCTCGCCCGCGCCGATCGGCAGCGACACGGCGCCGACGCGCTCAGGCTCGCCGGCGACTGGGAGGGCCCCCCTCGCCTCGATGCGCAGCGCGGCCCCACCAGTGCGCAGGGCGATGCCGTCGAAGAGCGGGTGCGGCGCGAGCGGCGTCGCGGCGTGCTCCTCGAGGTCGCTCGCGACGACGGCGCGGGACACGCCCAGCCGGCGCTCCAACGCCGGCTGGGGGGCGCTCCCCAGCGCCCAGACCACCAGCCCGCCGCGCTCGGCGTGGGCGAGCAGGGCGGCGGCCTCCCCATCGGTGAGCGGAGACGGCGCCGCGAGGAGGAGCAGCACCTCGCCGCGCGAGGGCCCGGCGTCGCCCGCGCCGAGCACGCGGTGCGGCCGCCCGGTGGCGGCGAGCCAGGCGCGGGCCGCAGCGAGGCCACGAGGGCCGGCGTTCCCCACCGTGGGCAGCGGCGACGGCGTCAACGCCCGCTGGCGCTGGCTGGAGATCGTCCCGGCGGCCGCGACGAGCGCGAGCGCGGCGACGCCGGCGGCCACGAGCGCCGCGCCGCTCCTCACGTCCGCTCCCCCGCGGAGGATCGGATCCGGAGCGCCAGGGCGAGGCTCTCGCGGGCGATCGACTCGTCGAGGCGGGACCTGCCGTAGACCGTGCGGTCGAAGGTGCGGCCCAGCGCGCCGAACTCGTCGGCGACGCTTCCGCCGTCGCCGGCGAGGCGCGCGGCGAGCTCCCCGTTGGTCAGCGTCCGGTCTCGTGGGAGGCGGCCGGCCGCCTCCAGCGCGGCCAGCGCCGACAGGAAGGCGTGCCGCACGGCCTCTCGGAGGTCGCCGCGGGCGAAGGCGGTCTCAGCGAGCGCAGCGCTCCGATCCGGGGGAGGGACGCGGCCTGGCACCGGCTCGTCCTGGGTCCGGCTGGCGCGACCTGGCGCCCTGCGCCGGCGGCAGCGCCGCCAGCGCCGCGAGCAGCGCGGTGACGCCGGCGGCGACGAAGACGATCCGTCCGACGGCGGCGTACCGCTCGGCCTCGGCGCTCCCGAGCAGCTCCATGGCGCGGGCCCAGAGCCTCGCGATCATCCTCCGGAAGCCCGCGGTGTCGGCGCGCGCGCGGCGCAGCTCCGGCCGCTCGAGGACCTCCCGCAGCGTCCGCCGGTCCTCGGCGCTGGGGAGGGCGAGGCGCGGCCGGGCGGCGACCGTGGCGCACCACGCGGCGAGCGGCCCGGTCTCGGCGGCGGGCTCCGGACAGCCCTCCGGCGCGGCGGCGAGCGCGAGCGCGAGCGGCAGCGCCAGGAGGGCGCTCATCGCGGCTCCCCTGCCTCCACCTCGGCGGCGAAGCGCTCGAGGTCGAGCCCCTCGCGCCGGGCCCGCCGGTCGAAGTAGAGGACCGTCACCGCGACCAGGCTGAAGGGCTGCAGGGCGGCGGTGGCGACCGTCTCGAAGATGCCGAGCGGGAGCTCCGCCCAGGGCGAGAGCGGCGCCGGGAGGAGGGCCGAACCGCCGGAGAGGCGGCCGATGATCCCGCGCGGCACTCCGACGATCAGGTTGACCGCCAGCGCGATGGCGAAGGTGGCGAAGAGGACGAGGGAGGCGCGCAGCGCCGGGCGTTCCAGATACGGCAGGCCGGGGGTCGACCGCATCAGCGCGACCGAGCGCCTCACGGCGGCGAAGTGCGGGCGCCCCTCGATGGCCGCGACCGCGGGGACGAGCAGCGTCCACAGGACCGTGAAGAGGAGGGCGATCCCGGCGCCGCCGAGGAGGAGCGCCAGCGCCCCCGCCCAGGCCACGGCGCCCTCGGCCTGCGAGAGGAGGAGGAGGCCGGGGACGGCCCCGGCGGCGGGGAGGAGGGCGAAGAGCGCCAGGCTGGCGAGCGCCGCCGTCGCGACGGTGGCCACGCGCCGCGGCGCGGAGGCCGGCCCGACGGTCACGCCGAGGGACGGGGCCACGATCGCGGCGCAGATCGCGGAGGCGGCGACCTGCAGGAGGAAGAGGACGCCGACGATCCAGAGCGACGTCCGGCCGAGCGCCTTCAGCGACTCGAGCGACGCCTCGGCGTCGCCGAAGTTGGCCAGCACCTCGCCGGCGCCGGCGAGCTGAAGCCGCGACGCGGCCATGGCCGGCGCCTGGATCAGGAGCATCCAGAGGAAGAGCGGCCTGAAGTGGCGCACGCTCAGCGCGACGGCGCGATCGATGATCTCGCCGAGCCCGAGCGGCCGTATGGCCAGATCGCGGTTTGACGCCACGGGGCTCACCTTGCTAGATCGCCACGCCATGCAGGTCAGGATCAACGGGGAACTCCGGGAGCTCCCGGAAGGCATGACGGTCACCGGGCTCCTCACCCATCTCGGGGTCAAGGCCGGCCGCGTCGCGGTCGAGCTGAACGAGACCGTCGTCACCAAGGACCGCTACGAGAGCCAGCGGATCGGCCCCGGCGACGCGGTCGAGATCGTCGCCTTCGTCGGAGGAGGGTAGGGCCATGGCCGACACCTGGAACATCGGTAAGCACGTCTTCACCAGCCGGCTCCTGGTCGGCACCGGGAAGTATGCCGACTTCCCCACGATGCAGCGCGCCCTGGAGGCCTCCGGCGCCGAGGTGGTGACCGTCGCCGTCCGCCGCCTCGACCTCTCCGCCAAGGGGGAGGCGTCGCTGCTCGAGTGGATCCCCAGGACGATGATCCTGCTCCCGAACACGGCCGCCTGCTTCACGGCAGAAGAGGCGATCCGGACGGCGCGGCTGGGGCGCGAGCTCGGGATGGGCGACCTCGTGAAGCTCGAGGTCATCGGCGACAAGCGTACGCTCTTCCCCGACGTCGAGGGGCTCCTGCAGGCGGCGAAGGTCCTCGTGAAGGAGGGCTTCACCGTGATGCCGTACACCAACGACGATCCGGTGACGGCGCAGCGGCTCGAGGACGCGGGCTGCGCCGCCATCATGCCGCTGGGCGCCCCCATCGGCAGCGGCCTCGGCATCCGCAACCCGTACAACCTGCGGATCATCATGGAGACGGCGAAGGTCCCGGTCCTCGTCGACGCCGGCGTCGGCACCGCGAGCGACGCCGCCATCGCCATGGAGCTCGGCGCCGTCGCCATCCTGATGAACACCGCGATCGCCGAGGCGAAGGACCCGGTGCTGATGGCCGAGGCGATGCGCGACGGCGTCGCGGCCGGGCGCAAGGCCTTCCTCGCCGGCCGCATCCCCATGAAGCTCCACGCAGCCGCCTCCAGCCCGATGACCGGGCTCATCGGACATTAGTGCCGCCGATCCCCGCGCTCCACCTCGTCACCGATCGGCGGCTCGTCGCGGACCTCCCGGCCCGCGTGCTCGCCGCGCTGCGCGGGCTCCGCCCCCGCACGGCCGCCGTCCAGCTCCGCGAGAAGGACCTCGGCGGCCGGGCGCTCCTCGGGCTCGCCCTCGCGCTCCGGCGGGCGTGCCACGAGGCGGGGCAGCTGCTCATCGTGAACGACAGGATCGACGTCGCCCTCGCCGCCGGCGCGGACGGGGTCCACCTGCCGTCGGCAGGCGTTCCGGTGGAGGAGGCGAGGCGCCTCCTGGGTGCGGGCGCGCTCATCGGGCGCTCGTGCCACTCGCTCGCCGACGTGGACTCGGCACGGGCGGCCGGCGCCGACTACGCGACCTTCTCGCCGATCCACGACACCCCGTCCAAGCGCGAGTACGGGGCGCCGCTCGGGATCGCGGCGCTGCGCGAGGCCGCGGCGGCCGGGCTGCCGCTCGTGGCGCTCGGCGGGATCGACGCGGACAACGCGCGCGAGGCCCGGGAGGCCGGGGCGGTCGGGGTCGCAGCGATCCGGGCCTGGCTCGTCGGTGACGATCCGGCCGGGGCCGTGCGGGGCCTGCTCAGGCGGCCTTGACCGGTCTCGATCCGGTCCCATACAGTTCGCGAACCATGAACGACTCGGCCGCGACGACGCACGCGCGCATGCGCGAGCTGCTCCGGAACGTCTCCATCTTCAGCCACCTCGATCAGGCCACCGCGGCGGACCTGGAGCGCCTCGGCGAGCTGCGGGAGTTCTCCGATGGCGCCGTGATCGTGGGGCAGGACGACCCGGGCGACTCGCTCTACGTGCTCGCGCGGGGGAAGGTCAAGGTGGTCCTCTTCGGCAAGCAGGGGCGCGAGATCATCCTCACGATGTTCAAGTCGCCCGGCGACTTCTTCGGCGAGATGAGCCTGCTCGACGACGAGCCGCGCTCCGCCACCGTGGTGGCGGTCGAGCCGTCGGCGCTCTTCGTGCTCTCCCGCGCGGCGTTCCGCGCGCACGTCGAGGCCCAGCCGGCCACCGCGCTGAAGGTCCTGCAGGAGATCTCCCGCCGGCTCAGGCAGGCCGACCGCGTCATCGGCAACCTCGCGCTGCTCGACGTCTGGGGGCGCGTCGCCGGCAAGCTGCGAGAGCTGGCGCGCGCCGACGGGATCGAGGCGGAGGACGGCGTGGTCATCAGGGACCGGCCCACCCAGTCGGAGATCGCGGCGATGGTCGGCACGAGCCGGGAGACGGTCTCCCGCGCCATCTCCGAGTTCACGCGGCGGGGCTTCATCCAGATGAGCGGTAAGAAGATGCTGCTCCGCAGGGTCTTCCTGATCGATCAGGGGTGACGCGGCGGGTCAGCGCCTCGCCGGGCCACCCACGATCAGGAAGTACTGGTGCGGGAGGAACTTCTCCTCACGCAGCACGCGGAGGCCGGCCGCCTTCACCGCGGCGACGGCGTCGGCCCTCGAGAGCCTGTGGTCGCGCGGGGGGCCGATCGGCAGCTCGCGGTCGTGGAAGTCGACGATCGCGATCCGGCCTCCCGGCGCGAGCTGCGCGCCGAGCGCGCGGAGGTAGTCGGCCCGGTCGCTGACGTGGTGGAGGACGTTGGCCATCAGGACCACGTCCACCGGCTCGGGCGGCAGGCCGGCGCCATCGGGCGCGAGCAGGCCGAAGATCCCGTAGGCCCTCGCTGCTGCGGCCCGCTCGGCGAGGACGTCGAGCATCCTGGGCTCCACGTCGATGGCGTAGACGCGCCCGTCGTCTCCGACCTTCTTCGCCATCCGGATGGTGAACTGCCCGGTGCCGGCGCCGATCTCGGCGGCGCGTCCCCCCTTCTTCAGCCGGAGCGCGGTGACGACGCGATCCGGGAGCTGCCACTTCGCGCGCCCCGGGTCGTCGAGCCGGGCCAGGTAGGCGGCGAAGTCGGTCGGGTTCCCGTGCCGGTCGCGCTTCGCGCCGTAGGGCTTCTTCTTGCCGGGGCGCGCGGCGGCCGGGCGCTTCGCCGGTGCCCTGGGGGGCGTGCGCTTCTTCGTGGCGGCGGTGCGGCGCTTGGCGGGCATGCGGGCTCTCCGGGGCGTGGACGGCGCTGGCCGCCGTGAGAGCCGGTTTACGTTCGAAAGGGTCAGCGGCGCAACGCGAAAACGGGGGAGGGGTGCGCGCGGGCAGCGCGGCTGCTATGGTGCGCCGCGCATGGCCGCGCCCGTCTTCGAGATCTCCCGCGACTTCCTCTTCAGCGCCGCCCACCAGATCCGCTTCCACGGCGGGAAGTGCGAGCGGCTCCACGGTCACAACTGGCGCGTCCGCGTCCACGCGACGGCGTCGGAGCTGAACAAGATCGGGATGGTGCTGGACTTCGCCGATCTCCAGAAGCTGGTCGGCGAGGTCGGCGGCAAGTTCGATCACCAGGTGATCAACGAGATCCCGCCGTTCGACCAGCTGAACACGACCGCCGAGAACATCGCCCAGCACTTCTACGTCGAGGTGAACCGGCTGGTCGTGGCGCGCGAAGGCAGCCGCGTCCGCATCTCGAAGGTCGAGGTCTGGGAGAGCGACGGCTCCGTCGCGGTCTACACCGAGGTGTAGCCCCCGCGCGGACCCTCCCCGGCCGCAGCGCGGTGGGAGGGTCGTGTCCTCACCGGGGCTCACCCGCCGCCCGCCGATCCGCTCGGCGAACCGGACTCGCCGCGCGCGCGGGCGTGCGCGGTGGTCCGCGGTCCGCTGCCCCGACGGTGCGTAGGGAGCGCCCCGTCGCTCGTCCAGCGAGAGCGCAGACGACGCGCCCGGGCTGCGGCAGTCCCCGTCGCGATCGCCGACGGATCGAGCGCCGCCGCGAGGAGCGTCGTGGCCCGGTAGCGAGCGCCGACGCAGCAGGAGCGCCGGCGCGCTGCCGCGGCGTCCGATCGCCCCGGCGGCGAAGACCAGGTCCGCGCCGACCACCGCCTCGTCGAGGACCGGGCGTGACGAGGATGCCGTCGAGGATCCGCTGCCGGTCGTCGCGCCCGATCCGCCCGTCGGCCAGCGCCTCCTCCACCTCGTGGCGCAGCTCGCGGAACGCGGCGTCCAGCGCATCGGGCTCCTCGTCTGCGAGCCGGACGTCCAGTCCGGCGAGCGAGGAGAGCAGGGCGACCCGGACCGCGTCGCGGCCGCACCGAGGATCGCGACGGTCTGGATCTCGAGCATGCCCGGCGAGTGTACCGCGGCACGCCCCCGCGGATCCCCCGACTCAGCCCACCCGGACGCCGCCGCGCATCTCGCGGAGCCGCCGCACGCGCTCCTCGACCGGGGGGTGGGTGGAGAAGAGCGAGAGCATCGCGCCGCCGAGGCCGCGGAACGGGTTGACGATGAAGAGATGGGCGGTCGCGGGGCCGGCGAAGTCGTACGGCCGGACCTGGTTGCCGTGCTCCAGGGTCAGGAGGGCGTCGGCGAGCGGCATCGGGTCTCCGACGAGCTCCGCGCCGCTGGCGTCGGCGCCATACTCGCGCGAGCGGGAGACCGCGAGCTGGACGACCATGGCGATGATCGGCGCGAGGAGCGCCCAGACGAGCGCGCCGATCGCGCCGCCCGCGCCGCCCCCCTCGTCGTCGTTGCTGCGGCCCATCCCGAGCCACGCGCCCCACTGGATCGCGTGACCCAGGGCCGAGACGAGCCCCGCCACCGACGCGGCGATGGTGGCGATGAGGATGTCGCGGTTCCGGACATGGGCCAGCTCGTGGGCGATGACCCCCTCGAGCTGGCGCCTGTCGAGGATCCGGAGGATCCCCTCGGTGACCGCCACGGCTGCGTGCTCGGGGTTGCGCCCGGTCGCGAAGGCGTTCGGCGTGGGCGACGGGATGACGTAGACGCGCGGCATGGGCATCCCCGCCTTGCGCGTGAGCCGCTCCACTACCTCGTAGAGCTCGGGGAGCTGCTGGCGGGTCACCGGCTGCGCCCGGTGCGCCATCAGGGCGATCTTGTCGGAGAACCAGTATGAGACGAAGTTGAAGACGATGCCGATGCCGCCGAAGAGGAGCATCCCGCCGGCGCCGCCGTACATCTGGCCGCCGATCGCGAGGAGGGCGACCAGGAAGGCCATCAGCATCGTGGTCTTGAGGTATCCGCGGCCGAAGCCGGCGGAGCCGGTGCGGCCCGGCTGCATCCCGCGGGGAACGGAGGGGGTCTCGAAGGGCATGGTGTACCTGTAACCACTCGGGAGCGCAGGTCAATCCGAGCGGTCGCTTTCTTCCGCCCGATCCCGCGCCGTGCTAAGTGCAAGCGGGCGATATCGCAAGGGGATGGGCGTGATGGCGGCGAGGAAAGCGGAGCTCTCGAAGAGGTCGGGCAAGGCCAGGGGCGGGGCGAAGGCCGGAGCCCGGGGAGGGGCGCAGCTCGAGCTGGTCGCGCTCCCCCCGGCGCGGAAGGGGGCGAGCGCCCAGGCGCCGCTCGCGAAGCCGGCGCGCAGGGCGAAGCGGGAGTCCGCGCAGCGGCAGCCGGAGCTGATCCCGGAGCCCGCGGTCGAGCCGTCGCCCGAGAAGACCCGGCGGCGCGCCACGGCCGAGCAGATGGCGACGAAGCAGCGCGAGATCTCCATCTCCGAGTTCTTCACCAAGAACCGGCACCTGCTCGGCTTCGACAACCCCTCCAAGGCGCTCCTCACGACCATCAAGGAGGCGGTCGACAACTCGCTCGACGCCTGCGAGGAGGCCGGGATCCTCCCCGAGATCACCATCGAGGTCCGCGACCTCGGCCTCGACGCGAAGGGCGAGGGGGAGCTGACGAAGGGGGAGGGGCGCTTCGTCGTCGTCATCGAGGACAACGGCCCCGGGATCGTGAAGGCGCAGGTCCCGAAGATCTTCGGGAAGCTCCTCTACGGCTCCAAGTTCCACCGGCTGAAGCAGTCCCGCGGCCAGCAGGGGATCGGCATCAGCGCCGCGGCGATGTACGGCCAGCTCACGACCGGCAAGCCGATCCGCGTCACCTCGCGCGTCGGCAAGGGGAAGCCGGCGCACGACTTCGACATCCAGATCGACACGCGGAAGAACAACCCGGTCGTCACGCGCGACGAGCAGCTCGACGCCTGGCACCAGGACCACGGCACCCGCGTCGAGCTCGAGATCGTTGCGGACTGGCGCACCGGCCAGCGCTACGTGAACCGCTACGTCGAGCACACGGCCCTCTCCAACCCGCACTGCACGCTCCACTACCTTCGGCCCCGGGCCGCGCCGCTCTCCTTCCCGCGGGCCACCGAGGAGCTCCCCAAGGAGGCGACGGAGATCAAGCCGCACCCGCACGGCGTCGAGCTGGGCGCCCTCATGATCATGGCGGGGGACTCGAAGAGCCACGACGTCCAGGGTTTCTTGAAGTCCGCCTTCTCGCGAGTCTCCGGGTCGGTCGCGGACGCGATCGTGAAGCGGGCCGCCTTCAAGGGGCGTGTCCGGCCGCGCGACCTCGCCGAGGATCGCGAGCTGGCCGAGCGGCTCCACAAGGCGATCGTCGAGACGCGGATCATGAACCCGCCGACCCACTGCCTGTCGCCCATCGGCGACGAGCTGATGAAGCGCGGGCTCATCTCCTTCCTGAGCGTCGTCGAGACCGAGGGGCCCGAGGCGGACGAGCAGCTCGACCTCGACACCGCGTCGAAGAAGAGGTCGTCGAAGAAGGAGAAGGCTGCGAAGGCCGCGGCGCCGGAGGTGCCCGACGCGCCCCCCGAGGAGGGGGTCGAGAAGATCAAGGGGCACAACTACTTCATCGCCACCGTCACGCGCCCGCCCAAGGTCTACCGCGGCAACCCGTTCCAGGTGGAGGTCGGGCTCGCCTACGGCGGCAGCTGGCCGGCCGACAAGCCGGTCGAGCTCTTCCGCTTCGCCAACCGCGTGCCGCTCCTCTTCCAGAAGGGGGCCTGCGGCATGACGGAGGCGGTCGTGAAGACCGACTGGCGCAACTACCTCCTGTCGCAGCCGAAGGGCTCCCTCCCGGTGGGGCCGATGGCGCTCCTGGTCCACATCGCGTCGGTCTGGGTGCCGTTCACCAGCGAGGCGAAGGAGGCCGTCGCCCACTACCCGGAGATCACGAAGGAGATCCAGCTCGCCGCCCAGGAGTGCGGCCGCAAGCTCGCGGCCCACATCCGCAAGAAGAAGCACGCCGACTACCAGGCGCAGCGCCGCTCCATCTTCGAGCTCTACATCCACGAGGTGGCGACCTCGATCGGGAAGATCACCGACAAGAGCCCCGACCCCATCCGCCGCGAGTTCATCAGGGTCGCCAACAAGGTGACGGAGGCCGAGCTCGCCGAAGCCGAGCTGGACGCGGCGCCCGAAGCCGTGTCGAAGAAGAACACGAAGCGCCCGCGCCGGGGCGAGGACGAAGGGGAGTAGCCGATGGCCAGGCTCGACGCGACCGACAAGAAGACCATCCAGAAGATCGAGAAGCTCGCCGAGACGGTGCTGAAGAGCGTGAAGGGGGGGCAGAACCCCTTCGTCGAGATCCCGATCCGCTCGCTCGCCAACGTCCGCTTCAACGAGAAGAAGCGGCTGGTCGAGCTCGGGAGCGAGCGCCAGAAGCGCTACTTCTTCAACGTCGGCATGGCGAAGAAGTTCATGCAGACGTTCCTGGTGTCCGACGCCTGCAGGGAGCTGATCGAGTCGGGGAAGACGACCAGCATCCGCGACCTCTACTACATGACGAAGCACACCCTCGGGGAGACGAAGCAGAACACCTTCGAGGAGCAGGAGGAGTCGGATCCGATCATCGAGGACCTCGAGGTCGCCATCGACTCGCTGCGCGAGGAGCTGCACCTCTTCGCCACCGGGCGCGGCTCGATGGTCGGGCCGCTGACCATCCGCGACTCCGGCGACACCATCGACCTCCGCCGGATGGGCTCCGGCGGCTGGTCGGTCCCGTCGATCGTGGAGGAGCACGTCGTCCAGCTCGGGAAGTGCGAGGCGAAGTACGTACTCCTGGTCGAGAAGGACGCGGTCTGGAAGCGCTTCAACGAGGACAAGTACTGGCAGCGCGAGAAGTGCATCATCGTCACCGGCCAGGGGCAGCCGCCGCGCGGCGTGCGCCGGCTCGTCCAGCGGCTCCACTCCGAGCTGGGGCTGCCGGTCTACGTCCTCGTCGACAACGACCCATGGGGCTTCTACATCTACTCCGTGCTCAAGCAGGGCTCGATCAACCTGGCGTACGAGTCGATGCGCATGGCGGTCCCCGCCGCCCGGTTCATCGGCCTCTCCTCGTTCGACAAGCTCACCTACAAGCTCCCGTCCAACGTCGCGATCAAGATGAACGACAAGGACAACGAGCGCGCGAAGCAGATGCTCGCCTACCCGTGGTTCAAGGCGAAGCAGTGGCAGCAGGAGATCCAGGAGATGGTGAAGTCGGGCGTGAAGTTCGAGCTCGAGGCCCTCTCCCGCCGCGGCATCAGCTTCATCACGGAGGAGTACCTGCCGAGGAAGCTGAAGGAGAAGGACTGGCTGGAGTGAGCGCCACCGGCCGCAGGGGTTGACCTCCTGCGCATCGCGGTTAGACTGCGCCCGTTTTCGAACCCAGTAGGAGGAGGAACGACATGGCCGCCATCAAGGGCAATCGCTCGAAGAAGAAGAACTCGAACCGGAGCAAGGTGAAGCGCGTCGCGGCGAAGCGGAAGCGCGCCCTCTCCGTGAAGCGCAAGCGCAAGTAGCGTCGCAGCCAGCACGTGGAAGCGGATCGGAGGAGCCGGGAGCGCTAACGCGCCCCGGCTCCTTGCGTGTGTGCCCAGCATGGGCGTGACTTGGAGGTGAAAGTCCTCTGGGGAACCTGGTCGCAGGGACCCCGAGCGAACCGCAAGGTGCCGACCGCGAGGGAGGCGCTGAAAGAAGCGGGGAGCGAAACCGCGAGCCGACGAACAGGAACCGGATACGAGGCGGCGCCGAGCAGGGCGAGCGGGCACGTGACCGCGAAGCTCTCGCGACCAAAGGTCGGTGGCGTAGATCCGGCGGCTGTGCGGTGAAAGCCACGAACCCTTACCTGGGGAGATCTCGCCTCGCGCCTGAAAGGGCGACGCCGAGAGGCGGAGCGAGAAGTCAGCAGAGGCCGTAGTAGCGGCCGTGGAAGCCGGACAGGGACGGCGACCGCCTACCGGAAGCCGAGGGCCACGACGGCGCGAAGGGCCGAACGAGCAGGAGGGCGGAACGACCGTGAGTCTCGGAGACGCCATGCGCCAGAAGGCCAGGCAACTGGAGCTCCCGCTGGAGGGTAGGGGTGAAGCCCCGAGGGCCAGCGGAGCGGCGAAGCGCCGACGGCGGCGAACGGAAACGAGCGCTCAGGAACGGACCGCCTGATGGAAGAGGTGGTCGAGCGCGGCAACGCCAAGGCGGCGCTGAAGCGCGTGAAGCAGAACAAGGGCAGTCCCGGCATCGACGGGATGACCGTGGAGGAGCTGCCGGAGTATCTGGCGCGAGCACTGGGAGGCGATCCGGGAGCAGCTGCTCGCGGGGACCTACCAGCCGAAGCCGGTGAAGCGGCAGGAGATCCCGAAGAGCGGCGGCGGGGTCCGAGAGCTCGGGATCCCGACGGTGCTCGACCGGTTCATCCAGCAGGCCATCCTGCAGGTGCTTGCAGCCGAGGTTCGACCCGACCTTCTCCGAGCACAGCCACGGTTTCCGACCTGGACGCAGCGCGCACGACGCCGTGTGCGAGGCGCAGCGGTACATCCAGGGCGGGCGCCGTGTGGTGGTGGACGTGGACCTCGAGAAGTTCTTCGACCGCGTGAACCACGACGTGCTGATGGGGAGGCTGGCGAAGCGGATCGCGGACAAGCGGATGCTGGGGCTGATTCGGCGCTACCTCGAAGCCGGCGTCATGGTGAACGGGGTGGTGGTGGAGAGGCACGAGGGGACGCCGCAAGGCGGCCCGCTCTCGCCGCTCCTGGCGAACGTGCTCCTCGACGAAGTGGACAAGGAGCTGGAGAAGCGCGGGCACGCCTTCGTGCGCTACGCCGACGACTGCAACGTGTACGTGCGGTCGAGGCGGGCGGGCGAGCGAGTGATGGAGACGCTGCGGCGGCTCTACGCGCGGCTCCGGCTCCGGGTCAACGAGGCGAAGAGCGCGGTGGCGCGCCCGTGGGACCGCAAATTCCTCGGCTACAGCTTCTGGGTGGCCGCCGGGACGGCAGGTCAGGCGGCGCGTCGCGCCGCAAGGCCCTTGAGGCGATGAAGGAGCGGGTCCGGGAGATCACCGCCCGGAACGGGGGCAGGTCCATGACGATCGGTGTTCGCGGAGCTGCGGGGCTACCTCGTCGGCTGGAAGGCGTACTTCCGGCTGGCGGAGACGCCGCGCGTGCTTCAGCGACCTCGACGAGTGGATCCGTCACCGGCTGCGGCGTCGTGCAACTCAAGCAGTGGAAACGAGGCACGACCGTCTACCGCGAGCTGCGGGCCACGAGGCATGAGCCCCGACGTCGCGGCCGCAGGTGGCCGCCAACGCCCGCCGCTGGTGGAGGAACGCGAGCAAGGCGCATCCACATCGCACTGCCCAACGCGCTACTACGACCGTGCAGGAGTCCCGAGGCTTGCGAGCTGACCTCAACCGCTCGAACCGCCGGATGCGGACCCGCACGTCCGGTGGTGTGGGAGGGGAGTAGCCGGGACTTCCGGCTACCCCCTATCCCGATCTGCGGTCCCGCCCTACGTCGGCCGGGCGGCTTGGGGCGCGGTCCCCTCCTCGACGACGATGATGGGGAAGAGCCGGCTGATGAGGATGAAGAGCGCGATGCCGAGCGCTGCCATCCCGATCGTGACGGTGATCTCGCCGAGCGATGGGAAGTAGACCCAACCCGGCCCCGGGCGGTAGACGGTGATGTAGGTGTCAATCCTGTAGACGGCGCCGGCCGCGACGGCCAGCAGCGCGGCCCCGAACAGCTTGCCCCGGTTCCGCCGAACCGAGGGGCGCAGGAAGAGGACCGCGGGCGCGAGGAAGAGCGCCAGCTCCAGCAGGAACAGGGCGGTGAACCCGTCGAACGCGAGCCGGTGGAGCTTGCCGCTCCAGACCACGTCGGCCGTGCGGAGCGCGACGTAGAAGAAGAGGATCCCCGCGTTCACCTGCGACAGCTTCGCGAGGAGCCCGAGGTCGTACCTCGAGCGCCAGCTGACCTCGAGGATGGTGCAGAGGGCCACCACCGCGCCGTAGCCCATCGAGATGCAGGAGACGAGGAAGAGCGCGGGGAGGAGCGCCGTATGCCAGAGCGGGTGCACCTTGGTCTCTGCGATGAGCATGAGGCCGCCGAGGGAGCTCTGGTGCATGACCGGCAGCACGATCGCGAGGGCGACCACGAAGGGCATCGCCTTCGCGAGCCGCGCCCCCCACCGCCGCCCGATCGCCGACCAGCGCGGAGACCGGCTCTCTGCCGCGCCGTCGAGTACCGACGGCAGGACCTCGATCCAGAGGACCATGATGTAGAGCAGGACGCAGACCGCGACCTCGAGGAGGGCCGAGCGGAGGTTCCAGAACGGCACGACGGGGATGAGCAGCGCGTTCCAGTACCGGCCCAGCGCGACCATGATCGAGCTGCCGCCGAGCGTGTAGCAGATCGCGCCCAGGAGCACCGAGGGGCGGACGAGCAGGTGATACTCGCCGCGGTTCACCAGGTAGGTGAGCAGGCCGACGGCGAGCGCCCCCGCGCCGATGCCGGTGAAGACCACGACGTTGATCGGCTCCCAGATCCCCCAGGTGAAGCCGTCGGTCATGTTCGAGACGGCGCCGACGCCGGCGAAGAAGCGGTAGGCCATCACCAGCGTCGCGGCGCCGAAGACGGCGATGAGGAGCGGCAGCGGGGGGGCGAGCAGCCGGCCCCCGATCGGCCGGGGCCGTTCGTGGACGGGCATCTACGGACCCTCCTCCTTCTCCGCCGCGGGCTGCTCCTTGCGCCTGTTGCGGAGGATGATCAGCGAGAACGCGGCGTAGAGCGCGATGGGCGTGAAGCCATACAGGTACGGGGCGTGTGACACGCTCTCCGAGAACTGGGCCGGCGAGCGCTCCCGCAGGCGCGGCAACCCCAGCTGCTCGAAGGAGACGCCCGCGCCGGCGAGGACGAGGACCTGCGTCCCGCCGCCGTCGGTCTCCCCGTACACGCGGCCGTTGTACCGCTGCGGCTCCGAGGCGAGGCGCCGCCTGGCCTCCGCCAGGAGGTCCGCCCGGTATCCGTAGATCACCGCCTGCCGCGGGCAGACCTCGGCGCAGGCGGGATTTGCGACGGCCAGCGCTCCCTCGCGCTTCGGGTCCGCGCGGTGCCGGCAGAGCTCGCACTTGACGATCAGCGGGAAGGGCTCGAGCCACTCGAACTTCGGGACGTTGAAGGGGCAGGCGATCTGGCAGTAGCGGCAGCCGGTGCACGTGTACTTGTCGTACAGGACGATCCCGGTGCCCTTCCGCTCGCCCTCGATGTGGCGCCTGCCCGCCCCCTCCTTGTGGAGCGCCCCGAGCATGCAGGCCGAGACGCAGGACGGATCGACGCAGTGCATGCACTGCTGCTTGATGAACGCGAGGCCACCTCCCGCCGGAGCGGCCTTGATGATCGTCTTGGTCGTCGAGTTGAGGTCCGGGGGGGCGTCGTAGGCAGCTCCGTCGACGGAGACCCGGTCTGGCGGCAGCTCATTGGCCGCCTTGCAGGCGGTCTGGCAGGCGCGGCAGCCGACGCAGAGGGTGGAGTCGAACAGCAGGCCGACGGCTGACGGGAGCGGCTCGACGCGCTCGCGCGCCTCCGCGTCGCGGGCAACGACCGCGGTCGAGCCCGCGGCTACGGCGCCCTTCAGCAGGCTGCGGCGTGAGATGCGCATCGGAGCCCTGCGTCCCTCTCCACTCCCATGTTGCGGCCGCCGCGCGCTGCCGGCAACCGCCCCCGCGGCCCGCCATGCCCCTCAGGGACGTCAGCGCGCGCTCCCGCGCGGACCCCAAGGAGGGTCCCCGTGACGGCAGCTCAGCGCGACAGGGCGAGCCCAACGGCCAGCAGCAGCGAGTGGATGACGGCCAGTCGAGCCATCCTGGGAGTCATCGGGAGGAGTGCCGCGCGCTCGCGAATGTCCAGTATCGCCCGCGCGATCGAGAGGGCGAGCGGCGCCGAGGCGAGCGGCAGGAGGACCCACGTGTCGAAGCCGAGCGCGAGCCAGAAGCCGACCGGCGCGACGTACGCGAACGCGAGGAGCGAGGCGATCTCGGTCCGGTTCCAGCCAGGTCCGTAGCGCACCGCGCCGGTGCGCCACCCCTTCGCCGCGTCGAACTCCTGGTCCCGGAGGTCGTCGATGAGCATCACGGCCGTCACGATCGCGCCTGCGGGCAGCCCCACGAGGAGCGCGGTCCGCGGAAGCGACGCCAGGAGCTGCCACGGCGCGGGCGCGCCGTGGAGCGCGGCGAGCTGGATGTAGTAGGTGCCGACCACGCCCGCGACGCCGAACATGAGGAGGAAGATCGGATCGGCGTGTCCACGCCTGACGTAGGCCCACGGGCCGCCGGCGTAGGAGAGGCTGACCACGATCCCGAGCGCCCCGAACGCCAGCACGGGCGCCCCGCCGATCCCGTAGAGCCATGGTGCCGCCAGGAGCGCGAGCCCCAGGCAGCCGGCGATGGCTGCCCTCAGCGTCGAGAGCCTCAGCGTGCCGTCGCGGATCGCCTGCGTGAGCTCCGGGTGCTCGGGGAGGTGGGGGTGCTTCCGGAGCAGCTCGTGGTTGTCGGTGAAGACCCCGGCCACGTGGATGACCCAGCTGCCGAGGAAGCCGACCAGGGCCGGGATCGGCGCGAACGCATCGTCGTGGATCGCGAGACCGACGCCGACGAGGACGGGCGCCAGCGCCGTGGGGAGCGAGTGGGTCGGGTAGAGCAGCAGGTCCACCCAGATCCTGCGCGGCGACGGCGAGGGGCCGCTCCCCGCGGCGCCGCCGGCTGCGCTCAGGGGAGCGCGCGTCGCATTCGCTGAGGACTGGCTCGCCATCAGCAGGGCCTCGTTCCGCGGGGGGACCGACGCCATTGATCATCGCACCGACTTACCGAGAAGTCGGCACCCGCTCCGGGGTGCGGCAAGGATGCCAACCCAGCGCAGGGGACTTCCCCGCCGCGCTAGTCGCCCTTGCCGAAGAGGAAGACGACCCCCATCACCACGAACATCAGGCCCGCCGCCCGCTGGATCCAGATCGGCGGGATCACCTTGGCGATGCCGCCGCCGACGAGGACGCCGATGGCGCTCGCCGCGACGAGAGCCGCGGCGGCGCCCGCGAAGATCGTCCAGCGCGAGTGGCCGGCCGCGAGGGTCATCGTGGCGAGCTGCGTCTTGTCCCCCATCTCCGCGAGGAAGATGGCGGTGAAGGTCGAGGCGAAGATCTTCCAGTCCATGGCGTTCTGCTCCCGGGTCGGCGGTGCAGGGTTCTAACCGAAGGCGTGCGCGGAATGAAGCGGCGCGGGAGGCCGCCCCAGCGTCACATCGCGACGCGGCGGAGCGGCCCGGCCTCGCCGAAGAACGGCGCGCACCGATCCACGAACCCCTCCAGGAACCGGCGCTCGCCGCCACGCAGCCGTCGCGCGAAGAGGACGGGCAGGTCGGCGCGGGCCGCGGCCGCGCTCTCGGCGTACCCGTCGGGCGTCAGCGTGCCATCCAGGAGCCGGCAGCGGAGGAAGAGGAGGAAGGTCTGGACGACGTCGGTCATGCAGTAGGCGGCGATCCGGTCGAGGTCGCCCGCCGCGTAGAGCTTCTGCACGTCGGCGCCGACGACCTCCCCCTTGCCGGGGAGCCCCACCAGCTTCGCGTAGAGGTCCAGCGGCGCCGCCTGCGCCGCGCCGTGGCTGGAGAGCGCCTCCTTGACGTCGAAGTGACCTGCCGACGCATCGTCTCCGCGCGAGAGGGCGCCCACGGGCAGCGCGTGCTTGAGTGAGCGGAGCTCCAGGACCGGCAGGTCGAACCCGCGGCCGTGGAAGGTGACCAGCGTGGTCCCCTCGGCCCTGTCCCAGAAGCGCTCGAGGAAGGCCCGCTCGTCCCCAGGGCCGGAGCGGTCGGTCCAGGAGGAGAGGTCCGACACGGTCACCACGCCGCCGTCCTCGATGGCCTCCAGCGAGCACGCGGCGACCGGCCGGTGGAAGGGCAGTGGCAGGAAGTCGCTGCGACCGCCTGTACGGGCGCGGCGGTCCGCCACCACCTGGCCGAGCTGCTCGGCGTAGGGACGGCCGGGGACGCCGGCCACTGCGCCGACGAGCCCCTCGTCGGGGACCGTCTCGAGGTCGAGTGTCAGGAACCGCCGCACGCGCAGAGTGTGTCAGGCTGGTCTGACAGCGAAAGTGGGTCCCGGCCTCCCGGGTGCACACCCGAATCCTATGGTCGGTGCGTGGCTCAGACGGTCGCAAGGACCGAAGCCACCCAGAAGGACGACGGCATGAGCGAGACCTCCATCCCGAACGCCAGCGCGATTCAGACCGCCGTGAGCTCCCGCTACGCGGCGCTCTCCTGCTGCTCGACCTCGCTCTCCTGCGGGCGCGCGCTCGACCACGCGGAGGTCGCAGTTGGCGAGACGGTCGTCGATCTCGGCTGCGGGCGCGGACAGGACGTGATCCGTGCGGCGGGGCGCGTCGGGCCTCGCGGCCGGGCGGTGGGCGTGGACGCCACCGAGGAGATGCTCGAGAAGGCGCGCAAGAGCGCGCCGCCCTTCCTCGCGAACGTCTCGTTCGTCAAATCCGATCTGGCCCAGCTCGACCTCCCGGCCGCGTTCGCCGACGTCGTCATCTCGAACTGCACCATCAACCACGCCCGCGAAAAGGCGGCGGTCTACGGCGAGATCCACCGGGTCCTGCGCGAAGGGGGGCGCTTCGTCGTCTCCGACGTCATCGCGGAGGCAGCGCTCCCCGAGGCCGTACGGAGCGATCCGGCGGCGTGGGCGGCCTGCTACGGCGGCGCGATCCCCGAGGCCGAGTACGTGGCGGCCATCCGCAGCGCCGGCTTCGGCGACGTCGAGATCCTGGAGCGGACCGAGCCCTACGAGAAGGGCGGCGTGCAGGTCCGGAGCCTGACCGTCAAGGGTGTGAAGTGAAGCGGGTTCAACGCAGTCCAACCAAGGAGCGTCACGGATGAAGATGCTGACGAAGGTCGCCAGGTCCTGCTGCACCACCGAGAAGACCGCCCAGTGCTGCGCGAAGGCCTCGCGCCTGGTCACGGGCTGCCACGACTGACCGGTGAAGCCATGAGCGAAAACGTCCAGGAGATCGACACCAGCCGGTACGAGCCCGAGGTGCTGAAGAGCACGCTCCCTGTCGTCCTCGACTTCTACTCGACCGAGTGCCCTCCGTGCGAGGCGCTCGCACCCAAGTTCGAGTCGGTCGCGGAGCAGTTCGCCGGAAGGGTCCGGTTCGTCAAGGTCTTCCGCCAGGGGAACCGCGAGCTCGCGCAGCAGCTAGGCGTCACCGGCAGCCCGACCCTCGTCTTCTTCAAGGGCGGCGTCGAGGTGGGCGAGCGGATGACTGGCGAGGAGATCAAGAAGACCGCAATCAAGGCGCAGGTCGAGGCGCTGGTCGGGTAGGGAGAGAGGGCAGGGCAATGGCAGAGCGCTACGACGTCATCGTGATCGGGGCCGGTCCGGCGGGGCTCGCCGCCGCCATCTACGCGTCGAGGGCGCGGCTCAAGACGCTCGTCGTCGACGAGAGCATCCCCGGCGGGCAGGTGAAGACGACGCACAAGGTCTCCAACTACCCGGGCTTCGCCGAGGACATAAGCGGGAAGGAGCTCGCCCAGGCCTTCGCCGCGCAGGCCGCACGCTTCGGCGCGAAGATCGCCAAGGCGGTCGAGATCACCGCCCATGACCTCTCCGGGCCCGTCAAGAAGCTCACGCTCGACGAGGAGGAAGAGGTCGAGGCGACGGCGGTGATCGTCGCCACGGGCGCCAGGCCGCGCGAGCTCGGCCTGCCCGGCGAGTCGAAGTACAAGGGGCGCGGCATCTCCTGGTGCGCGACCTGCGACGGCGCCTACTTCGACGGGAAGGACATCCACGTCATCGGCGGCGGCAACTCGGCCGTCGAGGAGGCGCTCTTCCTCACGCAGTTCGCCAGGTCGGTCACGATGATCCACCAGTTCGACGAGTTCCAGGCGGAGCCGGCGAGCGTCCACGAGCTCCGCGAGAACCCGAAGGTCAGGATCTTCCTCTCCCACGAGCCCCGCGCCTTCCACGGCGAGGGGGGCCTCGAGGCGCTGGAGGTCGAGGATCTCAAGTCCGGGGAGCGCAAGCGGCTCCAGACCGACGGCGTCTTCGAGTTCATCGGCATGACGCCGCGCACGGACCTGCTCAAGGGCTACCTCGAGCTCGCACCCGGCGGATACGTCGAGACCACGGAGGCGATGGAGACCAGGGTCCCCGGCCTCTTCGCGGCGGGCGACATGCGTGTGAAGCGCTTCCGGCAGATCACGACGGCGGTCGCCGACGGGACGATCGCGGCCCTCGCCGCGCAGAAGTACGTGAAGGAGCGCCGGGCATGAGCGCGTTCCTTCGCCGCCACTGGAGGACGCTGCTGGGAGGAGCCATGGGCGCCCTCGGCGGAGGGCTCTACGCGCACTTCGTCGGCTGCCGGACCGGCACCTGCGCCCTCACGTCCAACGTCTGGACCGCGGCGCTCTTCTTCGGGATCACGGGCGCGATCGCGCTTACCTCCGCGCCGCCGCCGTCGTCGCGTACCTTCTAGGGGCACTGCCCAGCGGGGCTGCGCCCAAGTTAAGCAACGCTGAAATCATCGGCATGGTGCCGTTTTTCCTTGCCTTCCCCCGGACGGCGGGGTTTATACGGCCTTACTTTACTTTGCTCCGCGGTCCTCGCACGGCTACTGCAGCGGCGTTGGCCGCGCGGCTGTTGGAGGCGGACACCGCATGCGGCTTTATCCCAAGGTCATCCCTACAATCGCACGCGAGGTGGTCCAGGCCCTCATGCAGGACGGGGACGCCGAGATCGAGACGCTCCGGATCGCGGACGCCGAGATGGACATGCAGGCGATCATGAAGGAGTACCTCGCGGCGGAGGAGCGCGTGAACGCGGCCACCCGCGAGGCGCTCGATCGCCGCGGCTACGATCACTCCCGGTTCAACCAGGTGAAGCGCGAGATGGCCGACGTCCGCGGCTTCAAGATGGGCGACGAGGGGATCGAGTACGTCATCGGCCAGATGATCGAATTCCTGCTCATCTCCCGGAACGTCGAGGAGGTCTTCTCGGACGATCAGATCCTCCGGAAGAAGATCTTCGGCATCTTCAAGCGCCACCTGGACGTTGACGAGGACATCGACCGCGAGGCCCGCGCCCGCCTGAAGCACCTTCAGGAAGGCACTGCGGCCTGGGACATCGAGTACTCGAAGACCATCGAGCTTCTGCGGCGTAGCCGCGGCCTGATCTAGGTCGCGCGCGCCCCCTCACCCTTTCCCTCTCCCCCGGTGGGGGAGAGGGAATTGTTTTTGGTGGGACCCGCGCAGCGGAGGGTGGGGCCCCGACGGCTTCGCCGGCGGGGCGGGACAGCATGTCCCGCCAAAATGTTGACCGCCGATATCTCGCGATTACGCTCGACCCTCGGGTTGGTGGGTGCGTGGGTCGGAGGACGGCGTGGCGCGGAGCGTGGCGTACTACCAGGGGATCCGTGGGTCGTCGTCGCTCGCGACGAGCCGGCTCGATCCTGCCGCGATCCCGGCTGAGTCGCTCGAGCCCGGCGAGCTGCGCCGGCTCCCGTTCGGCGGAGAGCTTCTTGGCGCCGTGCGCGTTCGCGCCTCGTTCGCCGCGCTGCCGCTGGAGGCCTTCGACCGTCTCGGCGAGCTCCTGAAGGCGGAGGAGCAGGGGGCCTACCTCCAGCTCCTCCGGCTCGCGTGGGGCGAGGGGCGGAACTACTGCCGCGCCGGCAAGAAGGAGCTGATGATCCGGCTGGGGCTCACCGAACGCCGGCTCAACCGGATCCTGGACGCGCTGGTGACCAGGCGGCTCCTGAAGCCGCTCCACCGCGACAACCGCGGGACGCTCTGGCGCGTCTACCTCCCGGGTGAGGCGCGCGGAGAGGCGATCGGGGAGGACGTCCTCCTCGGGCGGGCGGCGCTGGTCGCAGCAGCTCCCGCGGCGCCGACCCCGGCCCTGCCGAGGCCGGTCGCGATGGGCCGGGCCGCCGCAAGGGGTCCCACGCCGAAGGAATGGTCGCTCGCGCGTGCGCTGGCCGGGGCGCGCGGCTCCGCCGAGGACCCGGCGGAGCTCGCGGTCGCGGCGCGCGAGGTCCGCGACCTGCTCGACGAGGGACAGGCCCCTGCACGCATCCAGGCCGTCATCGAGGCCCTTCGGCGGCGGCGTGCCGCCGCCGTGGCGAAAGGAACGCCATGAAGACCGTCGCTGCAGTCGCCACCGTCGTCGCAGCCCCCGCAGAGCGCCGCGTGGACGCGGTGGACGCCCTCCGCAGCCGGCTGGCCGGGACGACGGCGCGCGAGCACGTGGTGCTCGACTTCCTCTCCGACGACCTGCGCGAGGCGCGCGACGCCATGGGCGCGGTCGAGGCCTACGTCGAGGCGGTGGAGAAGACGCTCTCGGACGGGCGCACCTCTCAGGAGCGGCTCATGGCCCTGGCGATGGGGGCGGGCCCATCGACCAGCTCGAGTACCTGTCGACCGTCCTCGCGAGCGTGCGCCGTCGGCTTGCCCAGGTCGCCGCCCGGATGTAGCGGGCGCGAGGCGGCACGCCCCGTGGCGTCTCGGCGTGCGCCAGGACGAGAGCGTCGCCGACACGGGGCCGACGTCGATCTCCCCGACCAGCGAGACCGGGAGCCGCCGCGCGTCGTCAGTGAGCCAGACGTGGATCTGGCGGGTGCGCCCCGTCGCTCCGGGCGGGAGGTCGGCGCGCGAGGCCTCGATGTCCACCCGGATCGTCTCGAAGCGGCCTGCGGCCGTGTCGATCCGCTCCCTGCCCCTCGCCAGCTGGGCCGTCACGCGCCAGAAGCGCCCGGCGGCGACGAGGTCGAGGCAGAACCGCTCCCCAGGCACGAGCCGCGCGGCGCGGAGGTAGTAGAGGGCGGAGAGGACGTCGAGCGGCTCACCCTGCCGCTGGAAGGTCTTCGGGCCCTTCCTGTCCCGCCAGCGCTGGTCGAGCGTGACCGTGTCGGCGGAGGGGTCGAAGCGGACGTCGAGCGAGCGGCGCACCCCGTTCTCGTCTCCCTCCTCGTGGTAACGCTCGGGCTTGAGCGAAGTCGCGTCGACCCAGGAGAGCCCGACCGCGGTCAGCCGCTTCACGTTGGCGAAGGAGGCGGTGCTCCGCGCCCGCGCCTTCAGCGGCAGGACCCTGCCGCGCGACATGGGGCGATCGACCTGCATCGTGAGCTGGCCGGCCTTCACCAGCACCAGCTCCAGGTCATAGGCGAGGAGCTCGCCGGTCCGGAAGGGGGCCCCCTCGGGAAGCAGCGCTGGCAACGCACATGCCGGCCCCGCTGGGGTTGCGACCAGGCTTAGCGCGAGCGCGAGCGCGGGTGGGAGCATCACGGTACGGCCGCCGGTGCGGCCAGCCGCGATGATAGCAGGACGGGTGGCGCCGCGATCAACGAGCTGCGAGCTCTCCGCCCGGCCGGTACGACTTGATGGACGCGACCAGGTTCCCCACCGCGAACTCGGCCGAGATCCGGAGCGGGATGTGCCGCTCGTCGGCCGAGAACCAGAGCCAGGTGGGGCGCTTCGAGTCGAACTTGCCCTTGAAGCCCGTCTTGACCCGGACGGCCAGCGCGTCGATCTCGCCGATGTCGGTGTCGAGCCGCTCCACCTTCACGACCTCGGCGTCGAGCGTGAAGAGGTCGCGTCCCGCGAGGACCGGCACCGAGTAGTGCTGCCCGACTGCGAGCGGCTGGAGCCGCAGGAACATGAAGACGCTGGGGAGGTCGAGCGCGTCGGCGGGGACGTCGACCTCGCGCGTCCGCACCTTGCCCTTGCGGTTGACCGTGACGGTCGCCTTGAGCGCGCCGCGGTCGAAGCGGGCCTCGTCGTCGTGCCTGTCGCCCAGCTCGGTGGCCGACAGGTTGGAGCCGAAGGGGAGGCGGCTGAGCGGATCCCACCAGGAGACGAGCCGCTCCCGGACGTTCACCAGCCCCACGAAGCCGCCGGTCTTGCCCTGGAAGACGAGGGGCCAGACGCCGTTGTCGTCGGGCTGGCCGATGGAGATGGTCCCCTCACCTGACGGGAGGTGGAGGTAGCTCACCGACATCCGGATCTCCTCGCCCGGCTGGAGCGCGGCGACGGGAGCGGCGAAGACGACGGCAGTCGCGAGCGCGGCGGCGGCGAGCGTCTGGGCTGGGCGGGTCAGGGTCACGATCGGGCTCCAGGGCGGTCCATCTGTATACGGGTTCTGCAAGTCGGACGCCAATGCGTATCGGGCGTCAAGACTGGCCTTTTCGTGTGGTGTGCCCGTGAACCGACGCTTTCCGTGACACGGGTGTCGCGTTGGAGCGACGGGGTCGGCTACCCTTCGAGGAGCCGCCAGGGAGGCGCCTCATGCAGTTCGACCAGAGCTACGACGACGACGACGACAAGGAGAGGGCTGGTCAGGGGGCGGATCGCCGCTTCAGCGACTTCGACTGCCCCGACTGCAACGCCAACAACCCGCACGACGGCTTCGGGGACGGGGACGAGATCCGCTGCTACTACTGCGGAGTCGAGTTCAAGGTGACCGTCACGGACGAGGGGCGGCTGAAGCTGCGCGAGCTCTAGCCCTCCTTCGGCGGCCGGGCGCCGAAGATCGCGCTCCCGATCCGGACGAAGGTGGCTCCCTCCTCGACGGCGATCTGCCAGTCGCCGCTCATCCCCATCGACAGCGCCTCGCAGCCCGAGCTGGTCGCGCAGCGCGCGCAGCGCCCGGAAGTGGGGGCGTGGATCGTCTGCGGGCGGCGGGATGCAGGTGAGCCCCACCACCTCCACGGCCGGGAGCGTCGCTGATGCGCGCGAGCAGCGGCTGCGACGTCGGCAGGTGCGCACCCGGCCTTCCGCTCCTCACCGCCGAGGTCGACCTCGAGCAGGATGCGCGCCACGTCGCCCGCCCTGGCCCAGCGCCGCGAGATCTCCTCGGCGAGCTCGAGCGCGGTCGACCGTGTGGACGAAGGCGACCCTGCCGGCGAGGTACTTCACCTTGTTGGTCTGGAGCCCGCCGATGAAGTGCCAGCGGAGCCCGGGGAGGTCCGCCAGCGCCTCGGCCTTCGCCCGCCACTCCTGCGCGTAGTTCTCGCCGAAGTCGCGCTGTCCGGCTGCGAACGCCTCCCGGATCGCCTCGGGGGGCTGCGTCTTGGAGACGGCGACGAGCGTCACTCCGGGCGGCAGTGCGGCGCGGATGCGCGCGAGGTTGGCGGCGATCTCCATCAGCCCTCCCAGGGGAGCCTGACGCCTGCGCCGGCCAGCAGCTCCAGCGTCTCGGCGAGCGGCAGCCCGATCACGTTCGAGACGCTCCCCCGCAGCTCCCGGACGAAGGCACCCGCGAGCCCCTGGATCGCGTAGGCCCCCGCCTTGTCCAGCGGCTCGCCGGTGGCGACGTACCAGTCGATCTGGGCGTCGGACAGCGCGTCGAGCCGGACCTCCGCGGCCACCACCGCGGTCCGTTCCTCGCCGCCGCGCCGGACGCAGACCCCGGTGAGCACCTCGTGCGTGACGCCGGAGAGGGCGCGCAGCATCCGGCGGGCGTCGCCCACGTCCCGCGGCTTTCCCAGGATGGCGCTGCCGAGCACGACCGCGGTGTCGGCAGCGAGGACCGGGTCACCGACGACGGCGCGCGCCTTCTCGCAGGCCACGCGCAGGACGTAGTCGCGGGGTGGCTCGGCGGGCAGGGGCGACTCGTCGGTGTCGGCGGGCCGGATGGCGAGGGTGAACCCGAGCTGCTCCAGCAGCTCGCGGCGGCGCGGGCTCGCCGAGGCGAGGACTAGGTGCGAGACTGGCATCGTTGACGGCTCCGGGGGGACATTGCTACCACGGCACATGGCGATCCGATGCTTCCACACGACCTGCTGCGCGAGCTGAAGCGAACCGTCGACGAGCTGCAGGCGCTCAACGAAATCGGCCGCGCGCTCACGTCGACGCTCGACCTCACCGAGGTGCTCAGGCTCGTGATGGGGCGCGCGCAGGACCTGGTCAGGGCTACGCGCTTCTCGCTGCTGCTGGTCGACGAGACCACGCGGGAGCTCCGCTTCGAGGTCGCGACGGGACCGGGCAGCGAGAAGATAGCCTCGCTGCGGCTGCCCGTGGGAGAGGGGGTCGCGGGGTGGGTCGCGAGGGAGGGACAGCCCGTCCTCGTCCAGGACGCGCCGCGCGACCCGCGCTTCGCCCCCAGGTACGACGCGCTGTCCGGCAACGTCTCCGGCAGCCTCATCGCCGTGCCGCTCGTGTCGAGGGGGCGCACTCTCGGGGTGATCGAGGTGGTGAGCGGGAAGGGGGAGCGGGAGCTGACTCCCGAGGACCTGCTCACGGTCCAGGCGCTCGCCGATCACGCCGCCATAGCCATCGAGAACGCCCAGGCCTTCGAGAGGATCCGCGAGCTCACGGTCGTCGACGAGCACACCGGCCTCTTCAACGCCCGCCACCTGAAGCGCGTGCTGGAGGCGGAGGTCACCCGCAGCGAGCGCTACGGCCGCCCGTTCTCGCTCGTCTTCATCGATCTCGACCACTTCAAGCTGGTCAACGACAGCCACGGCCACCAGGCGGGGAGCGCGACGCTGCGCGAGGTGGGGGAGGTGCTGCGAGGAGGCCTGCGCGAGACCGACATCCCCACCCGCTACGGCGGCGACGAGTACGTCATCCTGCTGCCGGAGGCAGATCGGGAGCAGGCGATGGGGGTGGCGGAGCGGCTGCGGGCGGCCGTCGCTGCTCACACGTTCCTCGTCGACCGCGGGCTCTCCGTCCGGCTCACCGCCAGCCTCGGGGTGGCGACGTGGCCGATCGACGGCCGGCGCGCCGAGGAGCTGCTGGAGCGCGCCGACGGCGCGATGTACCTCGTCAAGGCCTCGTCACGTGACGCGGTCGTGCACGCCAGCAGCCTCGCCGGCGCGGCCGTGTAGCGAGCGGCGCTGCCCGCTGCCGCCTACTGGGCGCCGACCGCCGCCAGGTAGGCCGGGTTCCGGGTGATCCGCGCCTTCTTCGCGAGGTCAGTCGTCCAGGTCTGCAGCACGGCCGCCTCGCGCTTCCCCTCCAGCCGCTCTGCGACCGCTGCGCGCTGCGTCGCGTACAGGGTCGGGTCGGGCCGCTCGCGGGTCTTCACCACCGCCACCACCAGCGCGTCGGCGGCCTCGTAGACGCGGGGTAGCGCCTGGCCGGCCGCGGACGCGAGGGCGTCCTCGCGCAGCCCCGGCGCCGAGCCGATGCCGGGGACCGAGGCGTCGGCGGCGCGGAAGTTGGTGGTGTCGGCGGCCGTCAGCGGCTGGTCGCCCAGCCTGGGCGGGTTCTTCGCGGGGAAGAGCTCCGAGAGTGCGCGTCCGCCCTTCGCCGCGTCGAGGGCCGCCTGGGCGCGCTGCATCGCCAGCGCGCGCGCGCGCTCCTTCGTGAGGAGCTCGCGTGCGAGCTCGAGCCTGGCCTCGGCGAGCGGGGTCGTGCGCGCCGGCTCCACGGCGATCGCCTGCACCAGGTGCCAGCCGGAGCGGGTCCGGACCGGCGGGGAGACCTGCCCGGCCGCGAGCTTGAAGGCGGCGTCGGCGAAGGCCGCGTCGACCAGCTCGGGGGAGATGAAGCCGAGGTCGCCCCCCTTCTCCTTCGTCGCGGCGTCGTCCGAGACCTCGGCGGCGACCTTCGCGAACTCCTCGCCCCCGGCGATCCGGGCGGCGGCGGCCTCGACCTTGGCGCGCGCGGCGGCGTCGGCGGCGGCATCGGCCGTCTCCGGGGCGCGGGCGAGCAGGTGGCGGACGTGGGCCCGCTGCTTCTTCTGGAACCGCGCGGCGCTCTCGCCGTACGTCTTCTCGATCTTGGAAGCCTCGCGGTCGGCGTAGGCTGCGACCTCGGCGTCCGACGGCTTCGCGGCGGCCTCGGCGGCGGCGAGCGGGAAGCGGACGTACGTGAGGGATGCCCGGTCCTGCTCGTCCGACCACGCCTGCCGGATCTCCGCCTCGGAGACCTTCACGGTCTGCCGGAGCGCCTCCTTCATCTTCTGGTGAAGGAGGTCCTTGCGCAGGAGGGCCTCGAACTTGGCCGGGGAGCCCGCGACGTTCCGCGCGTAGCGATCGTACTGGTCGAAGTCGAAGCGCCCGCCCGCCTGGAAGGTCGGCATCTCCTGGACCGTCCGCGAGATCTCGGCGTCGGTGACCACGATCCCCTGGCGCCCGGCCTCCTGTGCGAGGAGCTCCCGGTCGATGATCCGGTCGAGCGCCTGACCCGGCAGCCCGATCTGCGCGGCGAGCTCACGGGTAGGCGCCTGGCCGAACTGCTGGTAGAAGCGGAGCAGGTTCTCGTACTCGCGCTCGAACTCCGAGGCGGGCAGGGTCACTCCGTTCACCTTGGCGGCCCAGGTGGGAGCCGCGGGTGCGCAGCCCTTGTCGTAGGAGCCGGGGCCGAAGGAGACGACGAAGACGAGGATGATGGCGCCGAGGAAGATCCAGGTGATGAATCCGCCCTTGTTCTGGCGCACTTTATCGAGCATGAGAGTCTTTGCCCCGAGTCGCGTGACGCGGCGCGGAGGGCGCCGCGTGGAAGGTTGAATACCCTAGTCGAGGCCGGATAGAATGCAAGCGGTTACGGGGTCTTTGGGGTTCTCTTGCTCGCTCTGATTCGGCGCTATCGCGAGCTCATCCTCGTTGCCGCCCTGCTCCTCGTCCCCCTCGGCGTCTACGTGGCCCACGCCAAGGCTCCCGGCGAGCGCTCGCGCGTCGACAGGGTCGTGCTCGCCGTCACATCCCCCCTCGAGCGGCTGCTCGCCTGGTCCATCTCCGGGACGCTGAGGGGATGGGACGGATACCTCTCGCTCCGCGGCGCGCACGATCGGGCGCGGGAGCTCGACCGCAGTGTGACCGAGCTCCGGATGGAGAACGAGCGGCTGCGGCAGCAGCAGCTCGAGAACGATCGGCTCCTCCGCCTCCTCTCCCTCGCCGAGGCGACGCCCGAGCGGCGCTGGATCGCCGCCCGCGTCATAGGGGTCGGGATGGGGCCGGCTGGCTTCCAGACCCTGACGCTCGATCGCGGTAGCGACGATGGGGTGGTTCGCATGATGCCGGTCGTGGTCGCGGACGGCGTGGTCGGCCGCATCGGAGCCGTCACCGGTCGCACCGCCGACGTCCTGCTCGTGATCGATCGCAACTCCTCCATCGCGGTCCGGGTCGAGCGCACCCGCGCGCGCGCGAACGTGCGCGGCAACGGCAAGCCGGGGTCCGCGCGGCTCGACTACGCGCTGCGCAGCGAGGACATGATCGAAGGCGATCGCCTGGTGACCTCGGGGACCGACGGCGTCTTCCCGCGAGGCCTCCTCGTGGGGACCGTGACCGGGATCCAGCGCCGCCCGCACGGCCTGTTCCAGACGGCGGACGTCATCCCCGCGGTCGACCCGACCCGCGCGGAGGAGGTCCTGGTGATCACGGCGGTCGACGGCGCGGACGAGGCTCCCGCGCCCGCGCCCGCCTCGGCGTCGCCCGGCCCGGCGTCGCAGCCCCCAGTCGCTTCGCCTTCGGCCGGCGCGGCTCCCGGGCTGCGCGCCGCTGCCGCGGCCCCGCCCGCGGCCCCGTCCGGCTCCGGCCCCGGCGACGCCGGCTCCCCGCGCGGCGCCTGCGGCCGCGCCGGCTCCGCGCGCCCCGGCCCCTGTCCTGCCCGCTGCCATGCCACCTCCGGCTGGGGGGGGCTGAGTTGAGGCCGCTCGCATTCGTGCTGACGGGGCTTGTCGCTGCCACGGTCCAGGCGGTACTGCTGCGCTGGATCGGCGGAGGAGCGGTGCCGCTCCAGCTCCTGGTCCCCCTCGTGGTCTGGCTCGGGCTCGAGGCGGAGAACGTCGAGGGCGTCACCGCGGCCGCCGGGATCGGGTGGGTCATGGACCTCTTCGCCGGCACGCCCAAGGGGCTCTTCACCTTCCTCGCCGTCGTCCTGTTCCTCGGGAGCCGCGCGGCGGGCCTGGCGGTGGATCTGCGGGGCAAGGCAGGGTTTGCCGTCCTGACCGGGGCAGGCTGCTTCCTGCTCACGCTCGGCGCCGTCCTGCTCCAGCGGTGGGCGGGCGCACCCGAGGCGGCGCCAGGGGCGCTGCTGCTGCCACGGACGCTCCTGGAGGCGCTCCTGACCGCGGCGGCCTCGCCGCTCGTCCTCACCGGCATGAACCGGCTCGGCGTCCTGCTGGGACGCGAGGAGTCGGAGCTCGTGCCCTAGCCCATGTCACTCCTCCCCGGATCCGCGCCAGGCGCCGCCCAGAGCGAGTTCAGGCCCAAGCTGGCCTGGGCGACGCTGGTCGTGATCGTCGCGTTCCTGTCGCTCATCGGCAAGCTCTTCTGGCTCCAGCTGGTGCGCGGCGACGAGTACCGCGTCCGCGCGGAGGACAACTACCTCAAGGAGGTCCGGATCCCGGCGGACCGCGGCCTCATCGTCGACCGCAACCACGTCGTCCTGGTCGACCAGCGGCCGAGCTTCGACGTCACGCTGACTCCCAACTACTGCGGCAGCCAGTGCGAGGCGATCATCGATCGGCTCGGGGTGATCCTCGGCATGTCCCTCGAGGAGCACGCCTCCGCCCTCGAGCGGCTCGCCGGCGCCCGCTGGAAGAAGAACGCGCGCTTCAAGCCCTTCGTCGTCCGGGTGGACGTCCGGCGCGAAGACGTCGACGTGCTCGAGGCGCTGTACGAGGAGCTGCCGGGCGTCGACGTCCAGCCGGTTCCTCACCGCGACTACCGCTACTCGGGGCTCGGCGGCCACCTCATCGGCTACATGAACGAGGTCGGCCCAAAGGAGCTGGAGTCGCTGAACCAGGAGCTCAAGCGGGTAGGGCCGGACACCGTGCCGTACTCGCCCGGGGACTACGTCGGGCGGCGCGGGCTGGAGCGCCGCTTCGAGCGGACGCTCCGCGGCGTCGACGGCATCCACTTCGTCCCGGTCGACTCCAAGGGGAGGGCGCTCGACGCCGCCGCGCTGGGTCCGGACGAGAAGCGGTTCGTCCCGTCGCGCCCGGGGCAGAACCTGGTCCTCTCGATCGACTGGCGGCTCCAGGAGTTCGCCGAGAAGACCTTCCCCGCGACGGCCGGCGTCGTCGCCGCGATGGACGCCAGGACCGGCTTCCTCCTGGCCCTCGTCGATCGGCCCGCGCCGGATCCGAACAAGATGTCGGGCCGGATAACGGCGGCTGAGCTGAAGGCCATCCACGACGATCCGCTCAAGCCCGAGCTCTTCCGCGCCATCCAGCAGCACTACCACCCTGGCTCGACCTACAAGGTGGTCACGTCGGTCGCCGCGCTGGAGGAGGGGATCTTCCGGCCCGGCACGACCGTCTGGTGCCCAGGCCACTACACCTACGGCTCCCACAGGTGGCGCTGCGACAAGGAGTCGGGCCACGGTGCCGTCGACTTCGAGCACGCGCTCGGCGCGAGCTGCGACGTCTTCTTCTACGCCGCGGGCGCGCAGCTCGGGGCCGACGCCATCGCGAAGTGGTCGCGTGCGCTCGGCCTCGGCCAGCTGACCGGCTTCGACATCGCGGGCGAGGTGCCCGGCGTCATCCCCGACGTCGCCTGGCACGACGCGAAGGTCCGCGGCGGCTACCAGCGGGGGATGGCGGTCAACCTCGCCATCGGCCAGGGGGACGTCAACGTCACGCCCATGCAGCAGCTCGTCATGTACGGGGCGCTCGCGACCGGGACGGTCTGGCGGCCACAGGTCGTGCTCCGCATCGAGGACGCCGACGGCCGCGTCGTTCAGGAGTTCGGGCCGGAGGCGCGCGGCACGCTGGCGGTCCAGCCGAGCACCCGCGAGACCGTGCTCAAGGGACTCCTCGCCGCGGTGAACGAGCCCTACGGCACCGGCTGGTGGTCGCGCCTGGAGGAGACGACGATGGCGGGGAAGACCGGCACGGCGCAGGTCGTCACGCTGGGCGCGCGGCGGCTCAGGGCCTCCGAGGTCCCCTACTTCCAGCGGGACCATGCGTGGTTCACGGCGTTCGCCCCGGCGAGGGATCCCGAGATCGTCGTCGTGGTGCTGAACGAGCACTCGGGCTTCGGCGCGTCGAACGCCGCGCCGACCGCGAGCGCGCTCGTGAAGAAGTACCTCGAGCTGAAGGCAGGGGACGCCGCCGCAGCGCGGCCCGTTGTCGGGGTGGCCAATGGCCCTTGAGCTCTCCTTCTCGTCGTCCCCCGAGCGGCGGCCCTTCGCCCAGTTCCCGGGGCACATCGCCTGGATCGTCGCCTCGATCTGCGCCATCGGCGTCTGGAACCTGGCGAGCGCCTCGCGGAACACGGGCGCTCCCGGCGCGACGCCGATCTGGAAGCTCCAGCTCCTCTTCATGGTGGTCTTCTCGCTGGTCGCCCTCGGGATCTCCCTCCTCGACTACCGGAACTACCAGCGCTTCGCGTGGGTCTTCTACGGCCTCGTGATCCTGCTCCTGATCTTCGTCGCCCTGAAGGGGAAGCGGGTGATGGGGGCGCGCCGCTGGATCGGGCTCGGGCCGTTCAACCTCCAGCCTTCCGAGCTGGCGAAGGTGGCGGTGACGCTCGCGTTGGCGCGCTGGCTGCACGACGACGCCGAGCGGCGCAAGGAGCCCTATGGCCTCCTCGGGCTCGCGATCCCGCTGGCGATCGTCCTGGTCCCGGCGGTCATGGTGAAGTTCCAGCCGGATCTCGGCACCGCGCTGATCGTGGCAGGGACCGGCTTCACCATGCTCCTCTTCGCGCCGGTGCGGTGGCGCACGATCGCCATCCTCGGCGCGGTCGCCGTCATCGGCGCGACCGCCGGCTACCCGCACCTGAAGCCGTACCAGAAGAAGCGGATCGAGACCTTCATCAACCCGCAGGGGGACGTGCGCGGCGCCGGCTACCACGCGACCCAGTCGATGATCGCGGTCGGCTCGGGGGAGGGGACCGGGAAGGGGTGGGGGCAGGGGACGCAGAACAACATGCGCTTCCTGCCCGAGCAGCACACCGACTTCGTCTTCTCGGTCTGGGCGGAGGAGCATGGCTTCCTCGGCTGCCTCATCCTGCTGACGCTCTACCTCGCGCTCGTGGCCTCCGCGATCGACATAGCCGCGAACGCGCGCGACCGGTTCGGCCACTACGTCGCCATCGGCGTGGCGGGCATGCTCTTCTGGCAAGCGTTCATCAACGTCGGGATGGTGAGCGGGCTCCTGCCGGTCGTCGGCGTCACGCTGCCGCTCATGAGCTACGGTGGGTCGTCGGTGATGACGATCTTCATCGCGCTCGGGCTGCTCGCGAACGTGTCGATGAGACGGTTCGTGAACTGACGCGCCGAGGCCCGCCCTCCCTCGACGGGAGGCGCGGGCCCCGTGAGGACGCTGATGGCGGGCGGTCCTACCCCATCGCCTTCTTGAGGCTCTCCTCGATCTTGGACTTCGGGACGGCGCCGATGATGGTGTCGACGACGCGCCCGCCCTTGAAGACGAGCAGGGTGGGGATGGAGCGGATGCCGAACTGCTGCGGGACCTGCTGCTCGTGGTCCACGTCCATCTTCCCGATCTTCACCTTGCCCTTGTAGAGCGTCGCAAGCTCCTCGACGACCGGCGCGATCGCCTTGCAGGGCCCGCACCAGACCGCCCAGAAGTCGACCAGGACCGGGATCTCGCTCTTGAGCACCTCGGTCTGGAAGGTGGAGTCCTTGAACTGGACGACGTCGGCAGAGGACATGTTTGCTCCGGCTTTTTGGGGGGGGCTTGAAGGTGTCGAGAGGCTCTAAATAGCCGCGGACCGGGACCCTTTCAAGCCGCCGGGGTGCGTGGTAGCTTCTTTGTCCCCGCAGCCCCGGGCAGGACGCCGGTTCTGGCGTGTCTCCAAGAGCCGCGGGGTGGGCAAAGGGTTCGATGAGCGGGCTCCTCTTCGTCTCGCAGAACATGCTCGATTCCTGGACCGAGCAAGGCAAGATTGACTTCGTCGGCAACGTCATGACGCTGCTGTCCGGCGATGGCAAGGGGCGGAGCTACGCCCTCGAGCCGGCGGTGAAGTTCGTCACGGTCGAGGGTGGCGAGGCGGACCCCCACCAGCTCCTCCGCAAGGTGAAGAGCGACGCGCAGCTCCGCGAGCTGGGCGCGGACCACATCGACGCGTCGGTCATCTACAAGGACACCGCCTACCAGGTGGAGCCGGGCTTCCTCGCCGAGGTCTCGGTGCTGCAGGCCGCGGCCGCAGCGCAGGCGCAGCCCCGCGCGGCGGCGGCGCAGGGGGCCCAGCCGGCGTCACCGGCGGCCGGGCAGGCCGCCGCGATGCCCCGCGATCTGGAGGCGCGCCGCCAGGAGGCGGAGGCGCTCGCGAAGTTCCTGTTGGAGAACCTCTCTTGAGCCTGGTCCTGCTCCGCATCGCGGCCGCTGCGTACGTGGTCGCCGCCTCGGCCTTCGTCCTCTACTTCGCCCGGCCGAAGCACCCGCGCGTCGCGACCGTCGCGCACTGGTCGCTGGCGTTCGGCTTCGTGGTCCACGCGGCCGCCATCGGCTTCGGCTGCAAGGAGTTCGGCGGGCTCGAGTTCTTCACCCTGAGGGGCGGCGCGATCTTCTTCGCGTGGCTCCTCGCCGCCGGCTACATGCTCTTCCAGCGCGCCTACCGGATGCCGTCGGTCGGGGCCTTCGTCACGCCGCTCGTGGTGATGCTCCTCGTCCCGACGCTCTTCGGCCGCCTCGACCTCCCGGGGGACGTGCCCGAGGCGGTGAAGAGCCGCTGGCTCCCGGTCCACGTCTCGGCCTCGTTCGCCGGGCTCGCCTGCTTCGCGCTCGCCGCCGGCGTCGCGATCATGTACCTGCTCCAGGAGCGGCAGGTGAAGGGGAAGAAGTTCGGCGCGCTCTTCTCGCGCCTCCCGCCGCTCGAGTCGCTCGATCGGCTCAATCACCGGCTCGTGAGGATCGGCTTCGTCATCTTCACCGTGGCGCTCGTGACCGGCGCCATCTTCGCCCACCACGCGTGGGGCCGCGCCTGGGAGTGGGACCAGAAGCAGATCTTCTCGCTCGCCGCCTGGCTCCTCTACGGCGCTATCATCCAGCTGCGGCGCTCCGGCTGGCACGGCCGCCGGAACGCCTACCTCACGCTGATTGGCTTCGCCATCGTCTTCCTGTCTTTCGTCGGCATCGGGTTCGTCTCGGGGAGCCGGCACGGAGGCACGTACAAGTGAGCGATCGCGAGCTTCACCTGGTCGGCCTGTCGCACAAGAGCGCGCCCATCGAGGTGCGCGAGAAGGTGGCCCTCACCGGGGACGCCCTGAAGGACGCGCTCGTCGAGCTGCGCAGCTGCGACGACGTCTCGGAGGCCTTCGTGATCTCCACCTGCAACCGGGTCGAGGTCTACACGTTCGGTCGGTCGGAGTGCCGCGCGCAGGAGTTCTTCACCAAGCGCTCCCCCGGCGCCGCCGGCCACCTCTACGAGAAGCACGGGCAGGAGGCCATCCGGCACCTCTTCACCGTCGCGGCCAGCCTCGACTCGCTCGTCGTCGGGGAGCAGCAGATCCTCGGGCAGGTGAAGGAGGCCTACGGGATCGCCAGCGCGTCCGGGGCGGCCGGCTCGTACGTCTCGCGCCTGCTGCAACAAGGCCTTCGCGACCGCGAAGCGCGTGCGGACCGAGACGGAGATCGGCAAGGGGATGACGAGCGCCTCCCAGGTGGCGGTCGACCTCGTCGCCAAGATCTTCGGCGATCTCAAGGGGCGGATGGTGCTGCTCGTCGGCGCCGGGAAGATGGGCGCGCTCTCGGCCAAGGCGCTCGAGGTGCTCGGCGCCGACCGGATCGTCGTGACCAACCGCTCGGCGGAGCGCGGCCAGGATCTCGCCACCGACGTCGGCGGCGTCTTCCGTCCCTGGGACGAGCTGGAGACGCTCCTCTCCGAGGCGGCGGTCGCGATCGTCTCGACCGGCGCGCCGCACTACGTCGTCACGAAGGACCTCGTCAAGCGGACTCTCAAGGCGCGCAGGCACCGCTCGCTCTGCCTCATCGACCTCGCCGTCCCGCGCAACATCGATCCTGCGTGCTCGGAGCTCGAGGACATCTACGCGTACGACATCGACGACCTCGACAAGGTGATCTCGTCGACCCATGAGGCGCGCCGCGGCGAGGCGCAGCGCGCCGAGACGATCGTCGAGGCAGAGGCGATCGCCTTCGCGAAGGAGCGGGAGGCGCGCGCCGCGCTCCCGGTCATGATCACCCTCCGGCGGCGGGCGGCCGAGATCGCCGCGCACGAGGTCGAGCGGACGCTCGCCCGCGTGGGCGAGAAGCTCGACGACCGCGGGCGCGAGAGCGTCGAGGCCATGGCGCAGGCCATCGTGAACAAGCTGCTCCACCTCCCGACGGCGCGGCTCAAGGAGGCCGCGTCGAACGGCGACTCGGCGCTCCCCGGCGTCGTGGCGGAGCTCTTTGGAATCAAGGACGAGCCGCAGGCGCAGCGCGAACGGTCGGGGACCGGCGCGGCGCGGGCGGCCGCATCGGAGAAGAGATAGATGATCCGCATCGCGACGCGCCGCAGCCCCCTCGCCAAGTGGCAGGCGAACCACGTCCGGGACCTCCTCATGGCCCGCGAGCCGGGGGTCGAGGTGGTGCTCCACGAGCTGATGACCCGAGGCGACAAGATCCTGGAGGTCCCGCTCGCCGAGGTCGGCGGGAAGGGGCTCTTCGTCAAGGAGATCGAGGACGCGCTCCTGAACCGGGAGGCCGAGATCGCCGTCCACTCGATGAAGGACCTCCCGGCGCTCCTCGCGCCCGGGCTCGTGCTCGCGTCGGTGCCGGTCCGCGAGGACCCGCGCGACGCCCTCTGCTCGCCGAAGTTCAAGACCCTGGACAAGCTGCCGAAGGGGGCGCGCGTGGGCACCTCGAGCCTTCGGCGCTCGGCCCAGCTCAAGGCGATCCGACCCGACCTCCGACTCGAGGTCGTGCGCGGGAACGTCGAGACGCGGCTCAGGAAGGCCTCCGAGGAGCTCGACGCGGTGGTCCTCGCCTATGCCGGCCTCCGGCGGCTCGGGCTCGGCGACCGCGCGACGTACGTCTTCTCGCCCGAGGAGATGCTCCCGGCGGTCGCGCAGGGCGCCCTCGCGCTCGAGGCGCGCGCAGACGACGCCGCGACGCTGAAGCGGCTCGCCGCGCTGGAGGATCCCGAGACCCGCTGGCGGATCGAGGCCGAGCGCGGCTTCCTCGCGCGGATCGAGGGTGGGTGCCAGGTCCCGATCGCCGGCCACGCGACGCTCGAGGGCGGGCAGCTGCTGCTGCGTGCGCTCGTCGCCTCGCTCGACGGGACGCGGATCATCCGCGCCGAGCGGCGCGGTCCGACCTCGCAGGCGCACGCCATGGGGGTCGAGGTCGCCGAGGAGCTGCTCTCGCGCGGCGCCGCCGAGATCCTCAAGGAGACCGAGGGGCGCGCGCCCAGCCTCGCCGCGCCGAAGCGGTAGCCATGGCGGCGCCCCGCCTCGACGGCCGCACCGTCGTCGTCACGCGCGGCAACGGCGATGCCGACGCGCTCGGGGACAGGCTGCGCGCCCTCGGGGCGACCGTCCGGGAGCTGCCCTCCATCGTCGCCGGTCCCCCGGAGTCCTGGGGGCCGCTCGACGCGGCGCTGCGCGGACTCGACGGCTTCGACTGGGTCGTCTTCGCGAGCGGCAACGGCGTCGAGAGGACGTTGGAGCGGATGGCTGCGCTCGGAGTCCCCGTCGCGGCGCTCGCCGCCCGCAGGCTGGCGGCGGTCGGTCCCGCGACGGCCCGGCGCCTGACACGCGACGTCCGCGCCCCCGACCTCGTGCCTGGTGAGGCGAAGGGGGAGGCGCTCGCCGCCGAGCTCGCGCCCAGCGTGCGCGGCGCGAGGGTGCTGCTGCCGCGCGCTGCGGACGGTCGCCCCGAGCTGCCACGCGGGCTCGCGGCGGCGGGTGCGATCCTGACGGCGCCGGACGCCTACCGGACCGTGCCGGCGCCTGCCGGGACGCTCAGGGCCCTCGCGGGCTGGATCGTCCGCGGCGAGGTCGACGCCGTGACCTTCGCCTCCCCGTCGGCGGTGAAGGCGGTGACCGGCGCGCTCGGGTCGGAGCGCGAGGCGCTGCGCGCGGTGCTCCTCGCTGCCATAGGTCCGACCACCGCGGGCGCGCTGCGCGACGAGGGCTTCGAGGCGGGCGCGACGCCGGCGGAGTACACGGCTCCAGCGCTCGCCGACGCGATCGCGGCGCGCCTGGGGCCCCGGTAGCGCCTTGCGGATGTGTGACATTCCTGTCAGTTTGCGCCCGATCCGGTCATCTAGGCCGGCGAGGTACCAATGAAGCACGACACCAACGACCAGCGCATCGCACTCTTCATCGACTTCGAGAACCTGGTCACCCGGACCGGCATCGACGCCGACAAGTTCGACCTCCAGCCCGCCGTCGACGCCCTCCTGTCCAAGGGGAAGATCGTCTTCAGGCGCGCGTACGCCGACTGGACCCGCTTCGCGCCCTCGACGCAGCGACTCCACGATCACGGCGTCGAGCTGATCGACGTGCCGCCCTCGACCCGTGCGGGGAAGAACGGCGCCGACGTCCGGCTAGTGATCGACGCGCTCGAGCTCTGCTACCTGCGCGAGCACATCGACACCTTCGTCATCGCCTCCGGCGACTCCGACTTCTGCCCGCTGGCCTCCAAGCTGCGGGAGAACGACCGGATGGTGATCGGGATGGCCGTGAAGGAGGCGACGAGCCAGCTCTTCGTGAAGAGCTGCGACGAGTTCATCTACCTCCGCGCGCCGGGCAGCCCGCGGCGCCACGCCGGCGGCGGGGCGGAGAAGAAGGAGGAGAAGGAGAAGGCCAAGGCGAAGGCGGTGCCGGAGGTCGCCCGCGAGGCGCTCGCGGCGATCCTCGCCGGCGCCACCGCGCCGGTGAACCCGTCGGCCATAAAGGCCGCCATCGTCCGGCGCGAGCCCGACTTCGACGAGCGCGACCACGGCTTCTCGACCTTCTCCCGGCTGCTGGAGGAGATGGAGAAGGAGGGGCTCATGCGCCGGGAGCAGGGCGCGAAGGGGCAGTGGTACGTGGTGCCGGCTTAGCGCCGCTTCTTCGCGGGCTTCCGCCTGGCGGGCGGCTTCCTCGGCGCCTTGGCCCGCGCCGTCTCGCGCGCGGCTCGCTTCGCCTTCTGCTTCGCCCGGAAGCCCGTCTGGCGGGGATCGACGGGTGCGGGCTCGGGCGCGGCGGCCCCTTCCGGTGCCGCGACCGGTGCGGTACCCGACGGCGCGAGCAGCGGTGACTTGCGCGCCGCGCTGACGCCAGCTTCGCGTCGATCCAGGCGCGCCAACCGCTCCAGCCGCGTGGCCTCGTCGGCCTCACGCCTCGCGCGGTGCGAGGCGTTGCGCGGCTCCAGCGTCCAGTGGAAGAGCCGCTTGACCACCAGGGTCGCGTAGGCGCCTGGCGGGAGGGTGAACGCGACGTTTACCCGGGAGCGCCCCTGGTTGAGCTCGTCCCGCTGAGGGGCGCCGACGGTGAGCCGGCCCGGCTGGACGAACAGCGGCCGCTCCTCGTGGTCGAAGTGGATCTCGGGCGTGTTGGGGACCCGCAGGCTCGCGAGCGTCATGTCGTCCCGCTTCATGACCGCCATCGCGGCGCGCTTCACCTTCTCGTCGTCGAACTTCGAGTCCGGGGCGAGGAGCGGGAAGGTCTTGTGGCGGAGGAGGTCGGCGGTCTCGGAGTCGAGCTCGCGGGGGAAGAGGAGCACGCCGACCTGGTACCGGACCGGCACGAGCCGCGTGATCCCCACGACGTCCTTCAGGTACGCCTTCGCCCCCTCGTTCCAGAGCCAGCTCTGGTAGGCGAAGACCTGCAGGGCGCGCCAGCGCGGCTCGGTCCGGAGGATGGCGCCGCGGAAGTCCCCGGGGTGGCCGGCGAGGTACTTGATGATCCGGCGGTACTTCTCTGCGCCCTGGAACGGGTTGCGCCGCTCCCAGTCGCCCCAGTGCTCCTTCCAGAAACCCTTCACGCGCGCGTCGTCGGTCTGGTCCAGCTCGCTCGGGTGGGCGATCAGGTTTCGCAGCGCGGTCTCGAAGTCGCCGCGCAGGAACTCCTTCGCCACGAACCCCTGACCGTGCTTCAGCGCGCCGAAGCGCTGCGAGTCGAAGTAGTTCACCACGCCGAGCCGGTGGACCTCGGCGACGGCCCCGGAGAGCTTCGCGAGGTCCTCCTCGCTGAGGTCGCGGACCGTCACCGCGAAGCGGTTGGAGGTCGTGTTCTCCGCGGTGAGCGGCGTCGCGCTCCGGCCGAGGAACTTGAGCCTCAGGTCGGGGTCCTGCATGTCGATCTGCTGACCGCGGACCGCCACGAGCTGGGTGGTGCGCCCCTGCTTGTCCTTGAGCCCGCAGTAGCTGACCTTGGCGTGCTGGATCTTGAAGCGCGCGCAGATGCGATCCACCGCGTCGAAGGTGGTCAGCTTCTGCTTGTCCATCAAGTAGACGTAGTGCTCGCCTGCGGGATCCTCGTCGAATCGCCAGGACTCGGTGACGACGAAGTCTTCCGGACGCTGCTTGAGCTTCATGCGCCCCTGTTATCACGCCGTCAGCGCCGGCGCGAACACCACGACGGAGGGGCACCCGCACGGTGGAGCGGGGCGGCACGCCTCGGTGAGTGGCCCGGTACGTCCCGCCTACTTGGGACGGAAGAACAGGACGATCGAGAGGCAGTGGAACTCGTTGTCGGAAGACTGGGAGACGACCTTGTCCACCACCTCGAGGTCGGCGTTCGCCTTGAGCCAGCGCGTGATCACCTCGCCGAGCTCCTCGCGCTCCTTCGCCTTGGTCGCCGAGAAGACCTTCACCCCGGTGAAATGCATCGCGATCTCCTCAGTGCCCGAACACGCCGCCCTCGACGCGATCGCTGAAACGGGAGTATTGCCGAGGGGTTAAAGGGAGTCAAACAAGCGGCCCGGCGCTTCCCCTCGATCCGGCGCCGTGGTAATCACCGGCGCCTCAAGATCGCCACGGGGCCCGAATGCTCATCGACCTCCACGTCCACAGCCATCACACGCGAGGGTGCACGCTCGCGCCGCGCGACGTCCTCCGGCGCGCGAAGGAGGCTGGGCTCGACGGCGTCGCCTTCACCGACCTGAACACGCTGGACGGGCTCGAGGAGATCCGCGCGGCCGGGCGCGCGGAGGGGATCCTCGCCCTGGCCGGCGTCGAGATCGCGACGGATCGCGGACATTACCTCTGCTTCTTCCCGGACCCGGCGAAGATCCCGGCCCCGCCCCAGATCTTCGGCAGCGCGACGCCGTGGCCGGTGGGCGACGTGCTCCAGAAGGTTCGCGACCTCGGGGGCGTCGCGGTCGCGGCGCACCCATACGACAAGTCGATCGAGCGTCCCAGCGGTGACTTCATCTTCACGCTCGACGGCCTCTCGGCGATCGAGGGGCTCAACGGGCGGCGCAAGGCGTCGGCCAACGACCTCGCCGTCGAGGCGGCCGATCACATGAACCTGCCCTGCATCGCGGGCTCGGACGCGCACGCGTCGCTCGACGAGATCGGCGGGGCGGCGACGCTCTTCCGCGACATCGTGAGGACCGAGGCCGACGTGGTGGCCCAGATCAGGGCCGCGACAGTCTACTCGGTGGCCATCGGCGTCGAGCCGGGGAAGGGCGATCGGCCCGAGCGCGATGAGCGCCGGCCGCCGCGGCGGGACCGGAACGAGCGCGGCGGCCGCAGCGACCGCCGCGGCGGCGAGCGGCACGGCGGGCGCGGCCCAACCCGCCGCGGCCCCCGCTAGCGCCCCGGATCCGTCGGCGAGAGCGCCGAGACCGAAGCGAGGCGGGCGCCCCGAGGAGCGAGCAGCGCAGGCGTACTTCTTCGTACGCCGAGCAGCGCCGCGACGAGGCCGCCCGCCGCAGCGAGAGGATCGGCGCTCGCAGCCCTACTTCTTCTCCCAGCGGACCAGCCGATCCTCCTTGAAATGGGCGGCGCGGCGCGAGCCCGGCCAGCTCCAGTCCTCGGTGCCCGCCGGCCGGTCGATGCGCCGCTTCTCGGGCTGGCCCCACGAGAGCTCGACGGAGCGCGCGGTCATGCCCTCGACGAGCTCCTTGCGCCGGATCGCGTCCTGCTGATCGCGCGGCAGCGCCTGGAGCTCGGGCGTGGGGTCGTCGATCGACAGGATGCGGTCGAGCTCCGTCCTGACGTCCTCCAGCCGGGCCGACTCCTGGGGCAGGACGATGACGGCGGGGCGCCTCTCGCCCTCCACGTCGACGATCGCCCACGGGTGGTAGCGGGGCGTCATCACGATCCGCTTCGCGATGAGCCACGCGGTGGGGAACTCGACCGTGCGGATCCGGACCCGGGTCCCCGGTGGAAAGACGCGCTCCGAGGGCGGAGGCGGGATCTTCTCGCCGCTCGCGGACTCGAGCAGCTGGACCTCGTCGACGGGCTGGTCGGTCAGGAGGTAGCGCGACGAGTCGCCGAAGAAGGGGGCCGCGAAGGTCGCGACGCGCAGGTAGCGCGCGCGGCCGTCCAGCTCCTCGGAGATGCGCAGCCGCTCCTCGTCGGGGATGACCACCCGCGGGGAGCATGCGGCGAGCGACGCGAATGCGACGGCCAGTGCGAGGGTTCGTGCGGTCCGGGTCATCGTCAGGTTGTACGCAGCGGCGGCGCGGCGCACAAGCGCCCCGTGAGCGCTGGCCTGACCGCCCCAGTGGGCCACCCTCACCACGCCGGCGTGCTCGCGCCGCGCGGAAGGATTAGCCTTGTATGGATGGTCACACTCGGCGCGAGCGCGGTAGCGGTCCTCTCCCGGCGTTATCTGCTGAAGGGCGAGGACGGGCAGCCGATGGAGGCTCCAGCGGAGCTCTTCCGGCGCGTGGCGAGGGCCGTCGCGCTGGCGGAGCCGCACGGCCTGCGGGCCGCGACGGCGGAGCGGTTCGAGGCCAGGATGGCCTCGCTCGAGTTCCTCCCCAACTCGCCGACGCTGATGAACGCCGGCCGGGATCGCGGTCAGCTCGCCGCCTGCTTCGTCCTGCCGGTCGACGACGACCTGGGCTCCATCTTCGACGCCCTGAAGTGGGCGGCGCTCATCCACCAGTCGGGCGGCGGGACTGGCTTCTCGTTCTCGCGCCTCCGCCCCCGCGGCGACGTCGTGAAGACGACCCACGGCGTCGCGAGCGGCCCGGTCTCCTTCATGCGCGTCTTCGACGCCGCGACCGAGACCATCAAGCAGGGGGGCGTCCGGCGCGGCGCCAACATGGCGGTGCTGCGCGCCGACCACCCCGACGTGCTCGACTTCGTCCGGGCAAAGCGCGGCCCGGGGCTCGAGAACTTCAACGTCTCGGTGGCCGCCCCCGACGCGCTCTTCGCGGCGGCTGCCCGCGGCGCGACGTGGCCCCTGCTGCACCCGAGGACGGGCGCGACCGTTCGCGAGGTGGACGCCGGGCTGCTCCTCGACGAGATCGCCGACGCCGCGTGGGCGTCCGGCGAGCCGGGGCTCGTCTTCATGGATCGGGTCGAGGCCCAGAACCCGACGCCGGACGCCGGCGCCTTCGAGGCCGTGAACCCATGCGGCGAGCAGCCCCTGCTGCCCTTCGAGGCCTGCACGCTCGGCTCGGTCAACCTCTCGCGCTTCGGGCGCGGGGGAGGCGTGGACTGGGAGGGGCTCGCGGCGTGCGTCCGCGACGGGGTCCGCTTCCTCGACGACGTGCTGGAGGTGAACGGCTGGCCGCTGCCGCAGATCGCGGAGATCTCGCACCGAAACCGGAAGATCGGGCTCGGCGTGATGGGCTGGGCCGACCTGCTCATCGCGGCCGGCCTCCCCTACGACTCGCCAGCGGCCCTCGCGCTCGGCGACGAGGTGATGGCCTTCGTGACGAAGGAGGCGCACGCCACCAGCGAGGCGCTCGCGAAGGAGCGCGGCCCCTTCCCGGGCTTTTCGACGAGCGCGCTCGCGCGGCGTGGCCTGCCGGCCCGGCGCAACGCCACGGTCACCACCATCGCGCCGACCGGGACGCTGGCGCTGATCGCGGGCTGCTCCTCCGGGATCGAGCCGCTCTACGCGGTGGCCTGGACGCGCCGGGCGCTCGACGACGCCGAGCTTCGTGAGGAGCATCCGCTGCTGGAGGGGGCGCTCCGCGCGCACGCGCCGGCGGGACAGGTCGATGGCGCGCTGGCGGCCATCCGGGCCACCGGGCGCGCCCGCGGGACCGCTGGCGTGCCGGAGCCGGTCTCGCGCCTCTTCGCGACCGCGCACGACGTCGCCCCCGAGGGGCACGTGCGGATGCAGGCGGCCTTCCAGCGCCACACCGACAACGGCGTCTCGAAGACCGTGAACCTCTCCCGAGACGCCTCGCGGCAGGACGTGGCGGCAGCCTTCCAGCTCGCCTTCGAGCTGGGCTGCAAGGGGATCACCGTCTACCGCGACGGCTCCAGGGACCGGCAGGTGCTGCGCGGCGGGACGGTCGCCAACGGCGACCTCTGCCCGCAGTGCGGCGCGCCCGTGGCGCGGAGCGGGGGCTGCGCGACCTGCGCTTCGTGCGGCTGGGCGAGCTGCGAGACGGTCGAGTGACTCAGGGGAGGTGGACGCGGAAGGAGGTGTCGTGGCAGCCGTTGCAGCCGCCGCTCCCGACGCCGGTCATCTCGGCCGTGTCGGCCCCCTTGCTCACGGTCACGCTCTGGAGCGGGAAGGCGAGCGAGGTCGAGGTGTAGAAGTTCCCGGCCGAGTTGGTCGTGAGCGTGACGGCGCTCCCGCTCGCCGGGACGATCCGGACCGTGGCGCCGCTCACCGGGGTCGTGGACGACAGGCCGGCGAAGACCGTCCCGGCGGCCTTGAAGCCGTGGCACGACAGGCAGTCGTCACCGGGGCACATCGTGGATCCGCCCGAATCGTTGCACGACGTCGAGGAGGAAGAATCCCGGCCGCAGGCGGCGAGCAGTGCGGCGGTGGAGAGGGCGAGGAGGGCTCGGCGCATTCGTGTGGCTCCCGGTACGAGCCCGGCGGGAGATCCGCCAGCTCAAGCCACTTTCGATAACGCGGGCGCCGGGCCGCGTGCAGCGCCCGGATGGGCGTCAGAGGGCGCTTGCCCCGTCGAAGCGAACGGCTACTTCTTCTCGCCGAGCTCGCGCGAGCGGCGCGCCGCGGCCTCGACGGCGTCCATCACCGCGCCGCGGAAGCCCGCCTTCTCCAGGGCGTGGACGCCCGCGATGGTGGTGCCGCCCGGGCTCGTGACCTGGTCCTTCAGCCGCCCCGGGTGCTCCCCCGACTCGAGCACGAGCTTCGCCGCGCCGAGCACCGTCTGCGCGGCGAGCTGGAGCGCCTCCGCGCGCGGGAGCCCGGCCTTCACGCCGCCGTCGGCCAGCGCCTCGATGAAGAGGTAGACGAAGGCCGGCCCCGAGCCGGAGAGCCCGGTGACCGCGTCGAGCAGCGGCTCGCCGACGACGACGGCCGTCCCGACCGCCTCGAAGATCCGCTTCGCCAGGTCGACGTCGGCGGCCGTCGCGTGAGGGCCTGCGGAGAGCGCCGCGGCGCCCGCGCCGGCGAGCGCCGGGGTGTTCGGCATCGTCCGGACGATCCGCGTCCCGGCCGGCAGCCGCTTGGCGATGGCCGCGATGGGGACGCCCGCGGCGATCGAGACCACCAGCTTCGTGGGCGCGACCTCGGGCGAGATCTCGTCCAGGACGGCGTCGATGATCTGCGGCTTGACCGAGAGGATCACCAGCTCGGCCCCGGCGACCGCCTCCTTGTTGGAGGCGACCGTCCTGACACCGTAGCGCTTCTCGATCTCGTGCCGGCGGTCCTCGCGAGGCTCCGCGCAGACGAGCTCCTCGGCGCTCGACGCGCCGGCCCGGAGGAGCCCCTTCACCAGCGCCTCCGCCATGTTCCCCGTGCCGAGGAACGCGATCTTCTTCCCGAGTGCCATGGCGTGGAGGTTACTACGGCAGCGCGGCCATCGCGCGCTCGAAGCGTGCCGTCCGGACGGCGGGCGGGGGGCGGGGGGGCTGTCCAGAGAGCGCCTTGACGCGCTCGGCGGCAGGCGGGTGGCGCGAGAAGAAGCCCCCGGAGGCCGACTTGCCCGAGAGCCTGCCGAGGTAGCCGGCGAGCGCCGCCGGGTCGTAGCCCGCCGCTGCGAGGATCCGCGCCGCGAAGGCGTCGGCGGCAAGCTCGTGCTTCTTGCCGAAGCCGCGGTCGAGGACGAAGTCGGTGCCGGCCTGGACCGCCTTCCCGAAGAAGGCGTGGACGATCGAGTCGGTCCCCTTGAGCAGCCCCTCGGAGAGGTGCTCCTGCCTGCGCGCCGCCTCGACGGGCTGCATCGTGTGGCCGCGCTGCACGTGCGCGACCTCGTGGGCGAGGATCGCCGCCAGCTCGTCCTCGGACCGGACCGCGCGCAGGAGGCCGGTGGTGACCACCACGAACCCCCCGGGGGATCCCACCGCGTTCTGCTCGCTCGAGACCACGGGGATGAACCGATAGCCCTTGAGCGGGTACGGGCGATCGTCCTCGACCCGATCCTCCGCGGCGGTCACCGCCACGAGGGTCCCGACCTCGCGCAGGTATACGCTGAGGGGGTGCTCCGGCGGCAGCGCGGCCCCGCCGACGCGGGCGATGACGCTCGCCGCGACCGTCTTGCCGAGGTAGTGCTCCTGCTCCATGTCGAAGGTGGCGGTCTTCGTGATCTCGCCGCTCGCGACCATCCCGAACGAGGTTTCCGCCGACGACCTTGGCGTTCTGGTCGAGCCGCTGGCCGATGATCTGGCCGCCGGGGATGTCGTGGAGGAGCTGGGCGCAGCCCGGCGCGAGGAGCACCGCCAGCCCCGCGAGGCCGGCCGTGACTGCGGCGCGGGCGCCGGCGCGGGTCATTCGTCACCTCCCAGCTTCCCATCGGCCACGAAGCGCTCGAGCGCCTCCGGCGGCGTCTCCGGCCCCTCCGCCAGGTGCGCCTCCACCGCTGCGAACCCCGCGTCGAGGTCGCGGTGCTCGCCCCGGAAGCGCGACTCCTCGGTCTCGTTGAACCCGCGCGCGGCGAGCTCCACGTCGCGCGCGCTGCCGCGCGAGGCGTCGCCTGCGAGCGCTCCCGCCGTCCGGTCCGACCACGCAGACTCGTGCAGCCAGCAGGCGCCGCCCCCGGGGGAGGCGATGCGCGCCCACCCCTTCTTGCGCTCGAGGAGCTTCACGCGGCTCTTCGCGGCGACGGTGGCGCTGCAGGCGGCGCCGTAGGAGCGGGGCGCCTTCATCAGGCGCGCCCCCTCGCGCTTCACGGTCACCGTCTCGCCGGCCGCGCCTGGCGGCGCGGCGGAGAAGATGGCGGCGAGGAGCAGGGCGATTGCGTTCATGATGGGTCGATCTCCGTCACTTGTCGTGAAGCTCGTGGACGCCGTCCCAGCCGGTGGGCGGCGGCGAGGCGGCGAGTGAAGCGCTTCGCTCCGCCCAGAGGGCCGCGAGCGGGTCGTCAGGGCTCTCGGCGGCCAGCGCGGCGAACGCCGCGTGGGCCTCCGCGAAGCGGCGCTGGCGCGACAGGGCGTAGGCCGCCTCCCATCGCGAGATCCGGCCGCGCTGCGCGGGGCCTGCGTCCGCCGCGAGCCCGACCAGCTCGTGGACCGGCACCCCCTCGTGCTTGCCCTTCACGCGGAGGACGTCGACCGTGCGCCAGGCGAAGGCGTCTCCGGCCGCGGTCCGGGTCGCGTCACCGCAGAGGATGGAGGTGCCGAAGGCCTTGTTCGCCCCCTCGAGGCGCGAGGCCAGGTTCACGCCGTCGCCGAGGGCAGTGTAGTTGGTCTTCTGGCGCGAGCCGATGTTCCCGACGACGGCGGCGGTCGTGTTCACGCCGGCGCGCGCGTGCAGGTCGGCCGCGTACCGCTCCTGGAAGACCGGACGGAGCGCCGCGAGCCTGTCGCGCATCTCGATCGCGGCGCGGCACGCGTGGGCCGCGTGCTCGGGCTCGGGGAGCGGCGCGCCCCAGATCGCCATGATGGCGTCGCCGATGTACTTGTCGACGTACCCGCCGTTCCGCTCCACTATCTCGGTCATGGCGGAGAGGTACTCGTTGAGCAGCTCGACGAGCCGCTCCGGCTCCATCCCCTCGGACAGCGTCGTGAAGCCCCGGATGTCCGAGAAGTAGACCGAGATCTCCTGGCGGGCGCCGCCGAACCGGTCGAGCAGGTCGGGGCGCTCCATCAGCCGCTGCACCAGCACGGGCGAGGTGTAGCGCCCCAGCGCGTCGTGGACGAAGCGGCGGTCGCGCATCTCGAGCGCCAGCGTCAGGAGGATGGCGGCCAGGGCGGCGACGAACGCTCCGGCGAGCGGGGCGGCAGCGCCGATCCAGACGCCGCGCGCGGCGAGCGCCTGGGCTCCCCACCAGTAGCCGCCTGCCACGAGCGCCACCCCGGTCCCCGAGGCGGCGGCAGACGCCGCGGGACGCAGCCGGGAGAGCGCCGCGCCCCCGACGACCAGGGCGGCGGCGAGGGCGAGCCCGAGCGCGGCGGCCGCGTCCGCCGGTGGAGGCAGCCGCCGCACGAAGCGACCCCGCAAGAAGCCATCGACCGCGGTGGCGACGATCTCGCCGCCGACCGCGTGGGGGTTGATCGGCGTGACGCGCTTGTCCTTCCCCGCGGTCACCGTGGCGGACAGGACCACGATGGCGTCCTTCAGCGGCGCGAGCGCCTCCGCGGGCGGCGGCGTCCCCTCCCCAGCGCGCGCCAGCGCGGCGCGCAGCAGGTCGGCGGCGCTCACGGTGGGGTAGACCGTGGCGAAGTCCTCGTGGGCGGCGAAGTGGCCGGTCCAGCGCACGACCACGCGCCCGTCGGGGAGGGTGGGAGCGACGGTGTCGCCGACGCGAAGGCCGGCCTCGTCGAGCCGGATCCCGGGCTTGCCGAGCGCGATCCAGGCGGCGGCGAGCGGCAGCGAGAGGAGGTCGCCCTCGGTCGTCGGGTAGACGTGGCGGAGCGCGTAGACGCGGCCGTCCGACTCCTGCTCCTGGGACACCCCCCCGAGGGCCGCGGCGGCGAGCGCGAAGCGCGGCAGGGGAGGCGACACGGCGAACCGCTCCTGCCTGGCCGCCCCGCCGGCGTCGACCGCGTGCCGGCGGCGCACGAGCGCCGCGCGGGGGTCCGGCTGCGAGAGCTCCGCGGCGGTCAGCCCGCGCGCGTGGATCCCATCCACGTCCGGGAGCGGGTCCGCCTCCGCCTCGTCGCGTGAGCCGTAGCCGGCCAGCCACAGCTCCACCTCACCGCCGCGCCCGAGCAGGACCGGGCGGAGATGGCGCTCCGGCCGCCCGATGGCCGCGAGGGCCGCAGCGTCGCGGTCAGGGAAGGCGCCGACCCTGCGCGCCCATGAGGCGCCGAGCGAGCCGGGATCGGCCATGCCAGCGCGCGGGGCGGCCGCGCCGAGGACGACGTCGCCGCCGGCGATGGCCTCCTCGAGCGCCTCGTTCTCGTCGGCGAGGCTCCCGTCCAGCGGGTCCTCCAGGATGAAGTCCACGGCGATGACGCGCGCGCCGGCGCGTCGCGCTTCGGCGATCACCGCGGCGATCGCGCCGCGTGGAACCGGGTAGATGCCGCCCGCCAGCCGGACCGTCGCGTCGTCCAGTCCGACCATCGCGACCCTGGGCGAGGCGGGGCTGGCGCGGGCCGCGCGGGCGGCGCGGACGTCCCAAGGAGGAGCTCCGCCTGCTCCGCCGCGCCGCCGCGGCCGAGCGCCAGGGCCGCGGCGGCCAGCCCGACGAGCGCCCCCGGCAGGAGCGCCGCGCGGAGGGTGCGGAGCGAGGCGGTCTTCATGTGAGCGCAGGATAGCGCAGCGGCGCCCCTCCAGGTTCCTGCTCGACGCCGGATCGCCCGGCGTGGTTTGCTCCGGCTGCGCACAGGCGGGGGCCGGGCGCGGGAGGTGGAGATGTCAGGTCAGGGGTCGACGGCCAACGTCATCGCGGCGCTCGCCAGCTTCGTGATCCCGGGGCTGGGCCAGCTCATCCAGGGGCGGGTGCTCAAGGCCGGGCTGATGTTCGTGCTGGCGGCAGTCCTCTGGATCATCTGGTTGGGCTGGATCATCCACCTCTGGTCGATCATCGACGCTGCGGTCTGGAAGGCGCCGAAGCCGTGAGGTGCGCCGGGCGGGCGCTGCAGCGCCGGCGGCGCTAGGTTCTCCGCGTGGTCCTCTTCGTCTTCGTCGACGGCGTCGGCGCCGGGCTCCCCGACCCGGACGTGAACCCGCTCGCGCGCGGCGACTACCTCCTCTCCCGCTTCGCCGACGGCACCGGCGCTCCGCTCCCGTACGGTGGGCGCGCGGCGCTGGCCGACGCGCGCCTGGGCGTCCCCGGACGTCCGCAGTCGGCGACCGGCCACACCACGATCCTCACCGGCGAGAACGCCCCCCGGCTCCTCGGCCACCACCTGCTCGGCTTCCCGAACGGCCGCCTGCGCGAGCTGCTCCAGGAGCGCTCCATCTTCCGCACGGTCATGGAGCGGGGCGGGCGCGCCGCCTTCGCCAACGCCTTCCCGGTCGTCTACCTGCGCTTCCTGGGCTTCGACGTCCCGGGAGAGGCCGAGTTCGAGCTGGGGAAGCGCCGGCCGCGCCCCGCGGCCACCACCGTGGCGTTCGGCGCAGCGGGCGGGCGGTTCCGCACGTGGCAGGAGGCGCGCGCGGGGACCGCGCTGCCCCACGACATCACCGGCGACCGCGCCAGGGGGCACGGCGGCCAGCTCCCTCGGCGCGATCCCGCGGAGGCCGCCGAGATCCTGCTCGGGATCGCCCGCGCCCACGACTTCACGCTCTTCGAGTTCTTCGAGACCGACGAGGCCGGCCACGCGCGCTCGATGGAGCTCGCAGCCGACGCGCTCGTCCGCGTCGACGGCCTGCTCCGGGCGCTCCTGCCGGGGCTCGGTCCGGAGGACTCGCTGGTGATCGCGAGCGATCACGGCAATGTGGAGGATCTCTCCACACGCAACCACACGCTCAACCCCGTGCCGGTGCTGGGCTTTGGCCCCGCGGCCCTGGAGGTGGGCGCAGTCTCGGATCTGACCGGCCTGGCCCCCGTCCTGGCCCGCCTGGCCGGTGGCCCCGGCTCCTTGCGTCCCGGCCCGTCGACCGATAGGTTCCAGCGATAGTGAGACGCTTCGCGGCAGCACTCTCCATGGTCCTCGCCACCGGCTGCGCCTTCCGCGGGCAGGCTGCGCGGCTGGGGCCAGAGGATCGGCTGGACACCGTCGCGCTCGACGGTCAGGTCTTCCGGATCCACTACTGGGAGGAGGACGCAGCGGCCGCCGCCCAGGTGGCCCGCTCGCTGGCGCGCGCCGCGCCGCGTGTCGCGCGCTGGGGGAAGATCGGCAAGGAGGTCACCATCACGATCCACTCGTCGCACGGCGCGCTCGAGGAGGCGGTGCACCGAGAGGGGTACGACTGGCTTCGTGCGTGGGCCCGCTACCAGACGATCGACCTGCAGTCGCCGAGGACCTGGGGCTGGTTCGGCGCGAAGGACGCCGAGGTGGACGAACTGATCACCCACGAGCTGACCCACTGCGCGATGTATCAGGCGGCGGCCAGCGAGTGGACCTGGCCGCACAAGGGGATCCCGCTCTGGTTCCGCGAGGGGCTCGCCAGCGTGACCGCGGCCCAGGGCTACCGACGCACCTCGAACGAGGAGCTCTGGCGGTTCTACCTGAAGAGCGTCCCCGGGGCCGGCGACGGGTATCCCTCGGCCATGGCGCGCGCAGCGCGTGGCTTCGTCTCGGCGGACGGCGATCCGGTCACCGATCCCGAGCCGCTCTACCAGGAGCGCTCGGACGTGGTCTACGGCGCCGCCCACCGGACCTTCGAGTTCCTGCTCGCCCGCTACGGCGAGGATCGCGTTCGCAGCGCGATGGCGCTGATGCGCGCGGGGGCCTCCTTCGAGAAGGCCTTCGAGGAGGCCTTCGGGATCACCGAGGGCGCCTTCGCGTCCGAGTTCCGGCGCTTCGTCCTCTGGCAAGGCTGGCGCTGACCGCCCTGGCTAGCTCAGGTCGCCGGACGCGCGCCGGACCACGGTCAGGATGATCCAGAGCCGGTCGCCGTAGGCCTGCTCGGCCGCGATCCAGAGCCGGACCGGCTCGCCGTCTCCGACCTGGACCTCGCTGCCGGACTCCGGTCCCCAGACCCACTCGCGGGCGGACGCGCTGCCGCGGACCAGCGGCTCTCCCGTGGTCCCGAGGAGCGCCCGCGCCACGCCGCCGGGATCTCCGGGCTCGGCGGTCGTGATCTCGACCAGGGTCACGAGCCCCTCCCGATCGGCCTCGACGTGCGCGACCGCCAGCGGCCCTGCGGCTCCCGCGAGCGAGACCTCCGGCTCGGCCAGGTCGAGGTTGAGCGTTCGGCGGCGCTCCGCGTCGAGGTCGAACGGGTCCGCCCACGTGCGCCACCCTGCGGCCCGGAAGGCCTCGAGCGCGTCGCGGCGGGGGCGAAGGAGCAGGGCGCCGAGCGGCGGGAGCCGGAGGTCGGCGCTCACTTCGCCGCCTCCTGGCCGACGGACCACGGGGAGGGGAGGACGGTCCCGCGCTCGCTCTGGCGCGCGACGCGCTGCAGCTCGATCTCCTGCACCAGAAGGGCGGGGGCGACGGTCGAGACCGGGACGTAGCCGCTCTCGGCGCCGCAGAAGCCGTTGAAGACGCGAGGGGCGTCACCGGTCGCCAGGATCCGGCTGACGCTGGTGAGCGGAGTGCCGACCAGCTCCACTCCGCGGACCAGCTCCTCCTTCCCGGTCGCCGCGTCGACCCTGAAGACGAGCCTCGGCGTGCCCTTGAAGGCCTGGTAACCGTAGCTGGCGGTGTTGGTGTTGCCGCCCGAGATGTCGCGGATGACGAGTCCGTATGGGCGCCCCTGGCGGCGCACCTCGGCGACCAGCTGACGCATCAGCTCGTCGCGCGTGAGCGTCTTGCGCGACTCGACCAGGAGGTTCGCCATGCGCGCAGCCGGGCTGCGACCCCCCTGGGCGCGGCCGTGGCCGTTGGAGCGGGTGAAGGGCTTCACGGGCTTGCGGGACAGGAGGTAGGTCTCCAGGAGCCCGTCGCGGACCAGCGCCACCCGCTGGGCAGGGACCCCCTGGTCGTCGAAGGCGTAGTGGCCGTTGAGCTTCGACCCCGCCGCCGTCGGCAAGGTCGGATCGTCGGAGACCGAGAGGAAGGTCGGGAGGATCGCGCGCCCGACCTGGCCCTTGAACGTCCGCCCCTCCTTGTCGTCGTCGAGCCGCTCACCCTCGAGCCGGTGCCCCACCGCTTCGTGGAAGAGCACCCCGGCCGCCTCCGGCTCGAGGATCGCCGGGCCGGTGTACGGGTCGATCACCGGCGCGGCCTGGAGCGCCTTCAGCTCGGCCGCGACCTCGGCGACCGCCGCCCGGAGCGCCGCCTCGGAGGGCAGGTCGGCCTCGGACTGGCCGTAGAAGTCGCGGCCGTTCTCGAGGAGCTGGCCGTCGGGGGCGCGCGCGGCCGCGTGCAGGTGGATCCCGACGATGGCGCTCTCGGTGACCAGCCTCGTCCCCTCGCTCGTGGCGATCCAGCGGATCTGCCGCTCGGCCCTGACGCTGACGTCGGAGTCGAACACGTGCGGGTGCGCGCGGAAGAGCCCCGAGGTCTGCCGAGCGATCCGGCGCCACCGGTCCCGGTCCAGGACCAGCGGGCGGGCGGCGGAGACGTTGCGCTGGGGAGGCTCGCGCGTGAAGGAGGGAGCGCGCTCCTCCTCGCCCTCGTCGCGGTAGACGTCCCGGGAGCGCTTCTTGAGGAAGTTGGAGAGCGCCTCCTTGTACTTCTCGTCGGTGACGAGCCAGAGCGCGTTGCGGAGCGCGCCGTCGTCGGGCTCCAGCGGCGCGTCCTTCGGGGCGATCCAGGATGGCCCCTCGGCGTCCAGGAGCATGAAGGGCTCGTTTCCGCCGGAGGAGTCGAGCTCGTACGAGCCGACGCGGACGTCGGCCAGGAGGATGCGATCGTGGCGGCTCGTGTCGTCGTGGAGGGCACCGTAGCGGGCGCCGATCTGCGTGGTGACCAGGTCGCGGACCGTGTAGCCGACGAAGTAGGGCGGCTCGTACCCCGGGAGCCGGAGCCGCTCCATCGTCCTGCCGAGCTCGGCCTCCATCGCCGCCAGGACGCCGAGCCGCGGGTCGGCGGCGGGGCCGGCGGCCCGCGGAGCCTGGGCGGCGACGAAGAGGAGGAGCGCGGCGGCGAGTCGGTTCTTCATCCGGCCTTCGTAGCACGTGGCGCACGCCGCCGCACGCCGCTGCCTTACGTCCTGCTGGCCTCCTCCCTCGGGTGGAGTAGACTTCACGTATGGTGCGTGAGATCGGCCGTTACAGGATCCTCGAGCGGCTCGCCACGGGCGGGATGGCGGACGTCTTCCGCGCGGAGGTCGTCGGCGCGGAGGGGGTGCGCAAGGAGGTCGCGCTGAAGCTCGTCCGCGGAGAGCACGCGAGCTCGTCGGAGTTCGTGGCGATGTTCGTGCGGGAGGCGCGGCTCGCGGCGCGGCTCACCCACGCAAACGTCGTCCAGATCTTCGAGTTCGACCAGGCCGCGGGGCGGCACTACATCGCCATGGAGCTGGTCCGCGGCCACCACCTCGGCCGCGTCGTGGACCGCTGCAGGGAGCGCGGGCTCCGCTTCGGCACCGCCCGCGCGGTCTTCGTCGCCGCCGAGGTTGCCACGGCGCTCGCCTACGCCCATCAGCCGGCCGAGGACGGCGTCCCCGGCCTCGTCCACCGCGACGTCTCCCCGCACAACGTCCTGGTCTCCTGGGAGGGGGAGGTGAAGCTCACCGACTTCGGGATCGCGCGGGCTGCGAACCGCGCTGGGCTCACGCGCCCCGGGACGCTGGAGGGGAAGCTGGCCTACGTGGCGCCGGAGCAGGCGCGTGGTGAGCCGGCGGACGCCCGCGCCAATCTGTTCTCGCTCGGCGTGGTCCTGTGGGAGCTGCTGACCGGAACGCGCCTCTTCGTCCGCGAGTCGGAGGCGGCCACCCTGGACGTGGTGCTCCGGGGCCCCGCGCCGTCCGCGCCGTCCTCCTGGAACGAGGGGATCCCTCCGGCGCTCGACGACCTCGTGCTCCGCTGCCTCGAGCGCGATCCGGAGCGGCGCGCCGCCAGCGCCCGCACGCTGGCCGCGGAGCTGAGGGCCATGCTGCTGCAGCTCTCCCGCTCGCCGCTGGACTGGGAGCTCCGCTCGTTGATGCACCAGCTCTGGCCCGAGGGTCAGCGCGCGACGGCGCCGCTCCCCGAGCCGACCCTGCGCCGCCCGCCGCCGGCGGAGGAGCCGGTGGCGCCGATCGCCGCCGAGCCGTCGGTCGACGAGACGCGCACGCTGGCGGTCGGACGGCGGGCGGTGCAGGGATGGCGGCTCTGGGTCGCGCTGGGGGTGGGAGGCGTCGCCACGGCGGTCGGGGTGGGGGCATGGCGCGGCGTCCGGGCCGGCGGCGGTCAGCGCCCCGCGGTCGTGGCGGCTGGCTCCGCGCCCGTGGCGTCGGCCGCAGCGGCACCCCCGCCCGTCGACCTGCAGCAGCCACCGCCAGGTCCAGGCCCAGCTGCCGCGGCGCCGATGGGCGTCGCAGCGCCCCACGCCACGCGGGGGCGCGGCGCGCCGATCTTCGGGATGGCGCTCCCTCCACCTGCGAGCGGCGAGGGGCTCCTGTCGGTCAACGCGGTCCCCTGGGCGACCCTCGTCGTCGACGGCCGTCAGATGGGCGACACGCCGCGCGAGCTCCGGCTCCAGGCCGGGAGCCACCGGGTTCGCGCAGTGCATCCGAGGCTCGGCGCCGTCGAGAGCACGGTCGAGATCGTCGCCGGACGGCGCACCGGCTGGTTCCCGCGCCTCGGGCGCTGACCCCTCCCTGAAGTCCGGTCGCTGACGCGCCCCTCCCGCCCGCCGCGGTGAGGGGCGCGATCGCACCTGCCCCCACATCCGCCGCCACGCCCGACCCTTCAGGGCCTCGCCCTGGAGCGCGGCGCCGTTGACGAAATCTACTGAATTGACTAGTCTCTGAATCAACTTTTCGAGAGAGAATAACGAGAGTAATCGATCGAATGGAATATCTGCGCGAAGACGAGCTGGTCCGGATCGAGCGCGAGCGCGCCGGCGGGATCACGAGCGCGGAGGTGGTGCGGCTGTTCGAGGCGCGCGGCGCGCGGCTCTCGGAGGCGACCTTCAGGAAGTACGTGCAGCAGGGGCTCCTGCCGCGATCCAGGCGCGTCGGCCGGAAGGGCAAGCACGCCGGATCGACCGGGCTCTACCCCGTCGCGATCGTGCGGCGCATCGAGCTCATCAAGCGGATGATGGCCGAGGGCTACACGGTCGAGGACATCCGCGGCAGCTTCCTCACGGTGCGCAACCGGCTCGAGGACGTGGAGCAGGGGCTGGCGGAGCTGGTCGCCGATCTCGGCCGGAAGGTGCAGGAGCACCCTCGGCGCCGGGCCTATGAGGCGGAGCTTCGGGTGGCGGAGCGGGCGGCGCTGGCGGCGCTCAAGAGGATGGAGAGGGTGGGTGGTGCGGTCGCGACGATCCCGGCGGCGGAGGCCGCGCGGGTCGCGTGAGACCGCGGCGCCGCGGGGCGGCGCCAGGGGCAGGTGTCAGGGCGCCCGGTGGGGCGCAGGGGATGGAGGTCGGGGATGAGCGAGGCGAAGCGGAGCGAGCGGATCCCGGTGGCGGAGCCGGTGAACCCGGAGGTCGGTGAGCTGGACGACGGCAAGCCGGAGCGGCATCGCTCCAGGACGATGTCGCGCAAGGAGATCGCGCGCGAGCTCCGGCGTCAGCGCGCGTTCGGGCTGATCGACCCCGAGCTGGACGCCACGATGAAGGAGATCGAGGCGACCCGTCCGCGGTCGCGCGCGGACTGCGGGGCGGGGCCACGCCCGTGCATGTTCATCGCGTGCAAGCACCACCTCTACCTGGACGTGAACCCGGCGACGGGATCCATCAAGCTCAACTTCCCCGACAAGGAAGTCTGGGAGCTGGCCGACACCTGCGCGCTGGACGTCGCAGATCGCGGCGGCATCACGCTGGAGGAGGTCGGCACCATCATGAACCTCACGCGCGAGCGGATCCGCCAGGTCGAGACGCGCGGCCTGCTCAAGCTCCGCGCGATGGCCGAGGAGGAGCCCCGCTCCGGCCAGCCCTTCGAGCCGGTCGTCTACGGCCCGAACGACGAGGACTAGGGCTCGCGCCGACGCGAAGCGGTAGGATCGTCCCCGTGGCCCCGGATGGGCCGCGGGAGGGCGCGACTGTGGCTGGATCCGATGCCGCCGAGGCGGTCCGCAAGCTGGTGCGCGAGGCGCGCCACGGCCTGCTCTCGACGATCAGCCTGAAGCCGGCCGGCTACCCGTACGGCTCGCTGGTCCAGCTCGCCTCGTCTGCCGATGGTGAGCCCGTCTTCTTGATCTCCCACCTCGCGCAGCACACGAAGAACCTCGTCAGCGACCCGCGCGCCTCGCTGCTCGTGCAGGACCCGACCGAGGGCGATCTGCAGCAGTCGGCGCGCGCGACCCTCATCGGCATCGCGCGGCGCCTGGAGGGGGAGCCCGAGGCGGCCGCGCGGGCGCGCTTCCTCGCGCGCCACCCTGACGCGTCCATGTACCTGGAGCTCGGCTTCCAGCTCTGGGCGCTGAAGCCGGCCGAGGCCCGCTACATCGCCGGCTTCGGCGCGGCGCTCTGGGTCGGGGGCGCCGGGCTGCTGGGGGGCTGAGCGCCGGCGCGGCGGGAGCCGATCACGCCGCGCTGGGGCTGCAGGTGGACTCCGATCGGAGGACGGCATGGCTGACGAGGAAGACCGGATCTTCGGGCGGCTGGCCTCCGCGCTCGCGGATCCTGCCGGGGCCGCGCGCGTTCCCGCCTCCACGTACCGGCTCCAGCTCGGCTCCGGCTTCGGGTTTCGCGAGGCAGCCGCCGTGGTCCCTTACCTGGTGCGGCTCGGAGCGGACGCGCTCTATGTCTCCCCGATCCTGGAGGCGGCGCCAGGCAGCGTCCACGGCTACGACGTGGTCGATCACGCGCGGCTCTCCACCTCGCTGGGAGGCAGCGATGGGTTCGCCGCGCTTCGCGAGGCGGTCGCCGCCACCGACCTCGGGTTGATCGTGGACTTCGTCCCCAACCACATGGGGATCGGCGCCGAGAATGGCTGGTGGATGGCCGTCCTCGAAGACGGGCCGTCATCGGTGGAGGCGCACCGCTTCGACATCGACTGGAGGCCGCGGAAGGAGGAGCTGGCCGACAAGGTCCTGCTCCCGCTCCTCGCCGACCAGTACGGGGCGGTGCTCGAGCGCGGCGAGCTGGGGCTCGTGCGGGACGGCGGCACCTTCCTCCTGCGCTACTTCGACCACCGGTTCCCCATCGCGCCGCGCACGGTCCCGACGCTGCTCCGTCACGATCTGCAGACCCTCGCCGCCGATCTGGGCGCGGCCCACCCGAGCCTCCAGGAGCTGGAGAGCGTCTGCGCGGCGCTCGAGAAGCTGGCGCCGCGCGACGCGACCGAGCCCGCGGCCGTGATCGAGCGGACTCGCGAGAAGGAGGTGGCCAGGCGGCGCCTCGCGGCGCTCTGTGCCGAGAGCGAGCGGGTCGCACGGCACGTGGACGCCGCCGTCGCCGCCTTCAACGGGTCGCCCGGCGACCCGCGGAGCTTCGACCGGCTTCACGCGCTGCTCGACGAGCAGGGCTACCGGCTCGCCCACTGGCGCGTCGCCGGGGACGAGATCAACTACCGCCGCTTCTTCGACGTCAACGGGCTGGCGGCGATCCGGATGGAGGAGCCTTCGGTCTTCGAGGACTCGCACCGGCTGCTGCTGGACCTCGTCGAGGCCGGCGCGATCACCGGGCTCCGGATCGACCACCCGGACGGCCTCTACGATCCCCCCGGCTACTTCCGCCGGCTCCAGGCGACGGTCCTGGCACGGCGCGCCGAGCCGGGCGAGGAGGAGGGCGGGGGTGCGACCGATCCTGGCGTACGGCGTGCGCGCGCCGAGCGGCTCGCGGAGAGGCTGGCGCGCATCCGGAGTCCGTCTCTGCCGCTCTACGTCGTCGCCGAGAAGATCCTGGCGGCGGACGAGGTGATGCCCGAGTCCTGGGCCGTCCACGGGACGACCGGGTACGAGTTCCTGAACGCCGTGAACGGGCTCTTCGTCGACTCGACCGCTGCCAGGGTCTTCGCGACGCGACACGCCCGCTTCCGGGGGCAGCGCGTGCCCTTCTCCGAGGTCGCGCAGGCCTCCCGGCGGCTGGTCTGCACCTCGCTCATGGCGAGCGAGGTGCAGATGCTGGCGCGGCGGCTGGAGCGCGCCGCGGAGACCGACCGGCGGACGCGGGACTTCACCCACGCCGAGCTGACCCGTGCCCTGATCGAGTATCTGGCCCTGCTCCCGATCTACAGGACGTACGTCGGCCCTCGCGGCGAGGTAGAGGCCCAGGATCGCGGCTACGTAGAGGCCACCATCGCCCGCGCCCGGCGCCGGGCCTACCTGCTCGATCCTTCGATCTTCGACTTCCTCCGCGACGTCCTGCTGCAGCAGTCACCAGAGCACCTGGGCGACCCAGCGCGGCATGACCGGCTCGAGTTCACCCTCAAGCTCCAGCAGATCACCGGGGCGATCAGCGCGAAGGCGCTGGAGGACACCGCCTTCTACAGCTACCTCCGGCTCGCCTCGCTCAACGAGGTCGGGGGCGATCCTGCTCGCTTCGGCGTCGCCCCCGCCGCCTTCCACAGGCAGAACGGGGCGCGGCTGGAGCGCTGGCCGGGCTCGATGCTCGCCACCACGACACATGACACCAAGCGGAGCGAGGACACGAGGCTGCGGATCGACGCCCTCTCGGAGATGGGAGGTGGCTGGTGGGACCAGGTCCGGGACTGGAGCCGGGCACACCGGCGGTTCGGCCGGGAGATCGACGGAGAGCGCGCTCCGGACCGCGAGGAGGAGACCCTCCTCTACCAGACGATCGTCGGAACGCTCCCGGACGGCGCCGCGATCGGCGCGCCGGGGTGGGAGGCGTACGTCGACCGACTGCAGTCCTACGCGCTCAAGGCGCTCCGGGAGGCGAAGGTCCACACCAGCTGGACGCGCCCGGAGCTCGCGTGGGAGGAGGCGGTCCACGGGTTCGTCGCCTCGATCCTCGGGTCCGCGCCGTTTCTGGAGAGCGCAGGGTACCTGGTCCGCCGGGTCGCGGCGGCGGCCCGCCTCTCCTCGCTCTCGCAGGTCGCGCTGAAGCTGGCCAGCCCCGGAGTGCCCGACACCTACCAGGGGACCGAGCTCTGGGACCTCTCGCTGGTAGATCCCGACAACAGGCGCCCCGTCGACTTCGAGCTGCGCTCCAGGCTCCTCGACGAGCTCGACGCCGCCCGCGACCGGCTCGTCCTGGCGCGCGAGCTCTCGGCCCCCGAGGCGCTGGCCGACGGGCGCGCCAAGCTCCTGCTCCTCGCGAGCGGGCTGCGGCTGCGCCGGGACGATCCGGGCCTCTTCCTGAGGGGCGGCTACGAACCGCTGCCCGCGGAGGGGGACGATGCGGACCGCGTCGTCGCGTTCGCGAGGAGGCTCGATGACCGGTGGCTGGTCTGCATCGCGCCACGGCTCTTCCTGGGGCAGCTCGACGACGCGCTGCGGCCCCGGCCGCTCCGCGCTCGACTCGCCCTCCCCGGCGGGCCCCTCCAGGACGCGGTGACCGGCGCCGTCCGCACGACGGGGACGCTCGACGTGGCGGAGGCGCTGGCCGACTTCCCGGTGGCGCTGCTCGTCTCCCCCCCGGCCTGATCCGGCTCAGGAGAGCACCAGCGCCCCGGGTCGGCCGAAGCGCAGCCGGGTCGCGCCCTCCGACCGCACGATCTCGACGGGCTCCGGCTCGATCGCGAAGGCCGGGTCCTCGGTCGAGAGCAGGACCCTGGCGCCGACTCCGCTGACCTCGACCTCGCCGCGCCCCTCCAGCCAGACCGCAGCGGCCAGCTCGCCGATCCTGAGCAGGAGCCCGCCGGGCGGCACGGCCACCGCGTCGAAGCGGTCGAAGCGGGGGGTCAGCGCGGTGCGCCGGAGGGAGAGGAGGGCGCGGTGCAGACGGAGCGACGACGCGTGCGGTTCACGTGAGCGCTCCTCCCAGCGGAGCCTGCTCGCCTCGAAGGTCGCGTCGGCCTGCGGGTCGGGGATCCGCTCCCGGGTGGCCGGGTCGGCGAAGGCGGTGAAGCGGGCGAACTCCCGCCGGCGCCCCTCCGTGACGAGCCGTCCCAGCGCCGGCTCGTGATCGGTGAAGTAGAGGAACGGCGTCGAGGCTGCCCACTCCTGCCCCTGGAAGAGGAGTGGGGTCTCCGGAGTGAGGAGCAGGAGCGCGACGGCGGCGCGCCACGCCGCGGCGTCGATCCCCTGGTGGATCCGGTCGCCGAAGGCGCGATTCCCGACCTGATCGTGGTTCTGGACGCAGACGACGAAGCGCTCGCGCGGCAGCCCGGCCGGATCGGTGCCGCGCGGTGCGCCGTGGAATCGCGAGAGCTGCCCGGTGAAGAGCCAGCCTCGCCGCAGCGTCTCCGCGAGCGGCTCGACCGCGCCGGTGAAGTCGGCGAAGTACCCGTCGCGGTCGCCGGCCAGGCGCGCCCGGACCTGATGGTGGAAGTCGTCCGCCCAGACGGCGTCGAGCCCCATTCCACCGTCGCCAGGCTGGCGGATCAGCGTCACCAGGTTTCGCTCGTCCTCGGCGATGATCAGCGCCGGGCGGCCCGCCTCGGCCCGCACGCGGGCGACGAGCTCCGCCAGGACGTGGAGGGGCGAGTCGTCGACGATGGCGTGGGTCGCGTCGAGCCGCAGGCCGTCCGCGTGGTACTCGCGGATCCAGTGGAGCGCGTTCTCGGCCACGAAGTCGCGGGCCCCTTCGCTCCCCTCGCCGTCGTAGTTGATCGCGTCGCCCCAGGGCGTCTGGTGCCGGTGCGTGAAGTAGTGGGGGCTGATCGCGGCGAGGTGGTTCCCGTCCGGCCCGAGGTGGTTGTAGACGACGTCGACGAGCACCCCCAGGCCGAGCCGGTGGGCCTCGTCCACCAGCCGCCGAAGATCGTCCGGCGTGCCGTAGCAGCGGGCCGGCGCGAACAGTGAGACGCCGTCGTAGCCCCAGCTCCGGCGCCCGGGGAAGTCGGCGAGCGGCATCAGCTCGATGGCGGTGACCCCCAGCTCGCGCAGCGCAGGCAGGAGCGCGGCGGCTCCGGCGAAGGTCCCCGCCGGGCTGAAGGTGCCGACGTGAAGCTCGTAGATGACGAGGTCGCGCAGGGGGACGCCAGGCCAGGCGGCGTCGGTCCAGCCGAACGCCGAAGGGTCGATCACCATCGACGGGCCGTGGACTCCCTCCGGCTGCGCGCGTGACGCCGGGTCGGGGAAGGGGCCGCGACCGTCGACCCGCAGCCGGTACAGGGCACCCGGGCCGACGCCGGGGATCACCGCCTCGTGGTGGCCGCCGCCGCTCGGGGACAGGGGGTGGACGCCGCGCCCCTCGATCAGCGTCTCGACCCGATCCGCGCCCGGAGCCCAGACCCGGAACCGGGTCGCGCCCCCCGCGACGACGGCGCCGAGGCCGGGGCCGTGGGTCAACCTCGCCTCGCGCGCCGCCGCTCGCTGCGCGCGACGAGGAGCGCCAGGGAGCGGCCGGCCATCCGGTACCGGTGCTGGTGCCAGCGCACCGCATCGCCGTGGACCGCCTCGCTCGTGTCGATCAGGGTCTCCCACCGGGATCGATCGACCGGCGGCAGCGCGAAGAGCCTGAGCGAGTGGTGCCCGTTGAGCAGGAGGAGGAGGGTGTCGTCCCGGACGGGGTTCCCGTCCTCGTCCACCTCGTCGACGGCGTCGCCGACCAGGAGGGCGCCGAGGCAGCGGGCGAAGCCGCGGTGCCACGCCTCGTCCGTCATCTCCTTCCCCGAGGGCTGCAGCCAGGCGATGTCCTTCCCACCGCGGATCGGGCGCCCCTGGAAGAAGCTCCGCCGGTGCAGGACGGGGTGGTCGCGCCGGATCGCGACGAGCAGCCGGACGAAGTCGATGAGCCCCTGCCTCCGCTCGTCGAGGTCCCAGTGGATCCAGCTGGTCTCGTCGTCGAGGCAGTAGGCGTTGTTGTTGCCCCCCTGGGTCCGCCCCAGCTCGTCGCCGGCGAGGAGCATCGGCACGCCCTGCGAGAAGAGGAGCGAGGCCAGCAGGTTCCGCCGCTGCTGCGCGCGCAGCTCGCCGATGGCGTGATCCTCGGTGGGCCCCTCGGCGCCGCAGTTCCAGCTGAAGTTCTCGTCGGCGCCGTCGCGGTTCTCCTCGCCGTTGGCCTCGTTGTGCTTGTGGTCGTAGCTGACGAGGTCGTGCAGGGTGAATCCGTCGTGCGCGGTCACGAAGTTGATGCTCGCGTACGGGCGCCGGCCGCTGGTCTCGTAGAGGTCGGCGGAGCCGGCGAGGCGCGTCGCCAGCTCGCTCACCATCCCGCCGTCCCCCTTCCAGAAGCGGCGGACGGAGTCGCGGTACCTGCCGTTCCACTCGGTCCAGCCGATGGGGAAGTTGCCGACCTGGTAGCCCCCCTCGCCGAGGTCCCACGGCTCGGCGATCAGCTTGAGCTGCGAGAGGACCGGATCCTGGTGGATGATGTCGAAGAAGGCCGAGAGCCGATCCACCTCGTGGAGCTCGCGCGCGAGCGCGCTGGCGAGGTCGAAGCGGAAGCCATCGACGTGCATCTCCATGGCCCAGTACCGCAGGCTGTCCATGATCAGCTGGAGCACCCTGGGCGACCGCATGTTGAGCGTGTTGCCGCAGCCCGTGTAGTCGACGTAGCGCGACGCTTGTCGTCGGCGAGCCGGTAATAGGTCGCGTTGTCGATCCCGCGCATCGAGAGCGTCGGGCCCTGGTGGTTCCCTTCCGCGGTGTGGTTGTAGACGACGTCCAGGATGACCTCGATCCCGACGGAGTGGAGCGCGCGGACCATGCGCTTGAACTCGTGGAGCGACTTGAGCGGGTCGCCGTGGACCGCGTAGCGCAGGTCGGGCGCGAAGAAGGCGAGGGTGTTGTAGCCCCAGTAGTTGGACAGGCCGCGCTCGACGAGCGCGCGTTCGTGGACGTGGTGGTGGACCGGCATCAGCTCGACGGCGGTGACCCCCAGCTCCACGAGGTGCCGCAGCACCGGCTCGCAGACGAGCCCGGCGTACGTCCCGCGGAGCGCCTCGGGCACCTCCGGGTGGAGCCGCGTCAGCCCCTTCACGTGAGCCTCGTAGATCACCGTCCGGTGCCACGGGGTGCGCGGCGCCGCGTCGTCGCCCCACGTGAAGGACTCGTCTGCCACGGCTGCGAGGGGCGCGAACGGGGCGCTGTCCCGCTCGTCCCGGGCGAGGTTCTCCTCCGGGGCGCCGATCGGATACCCGAACAGCTCGTCCGACCAGCGGAGGGGCCGCCCGATCGCCTTGGCGTAGGGATCGAGCAGGACCTTGCTCGGGTTGAAGAGGTGCCCTTCCGCGGGGTTCCAGGGGCCGTGCACCCGGTAGCCGTAGCGCTGGCCGGGCTGGACGTCGGAGAAGTAGGCGTGCCAGACGCCGTCGGTCTGCTCGGTTAGCTTCACCCGGCGGCTCTCGCCCGCCGGGTCGGCGTCATCGAAGAGGCAGAGCTCCACGCCCTCCGCGTGCTCCGAGAAGAGGGCGAAGTTGACACCGCGTCCGTCCCAGGTCGCGCCGAGCGGGTAAGGCGTCCCGGGCTTCTGTCGCGCCATGGACTACCGTTATCAGATGCGGCGGACGGAGCCGGTGCGGCGGCCCGCCTGGGGGTGTCCGAGTGGGGCGCTCGCACCCCGATCCTTCTCCGGGGAGCGGCGATCCCGCCTTGAATCCCCGCCCGGCGCGGACTAAAAGGGCGCGTTCTCTCCGGAGGGTTTCCCCACATGGTTCGTCGCGCGCTCCTCTCGGTCTCCGACAAGACCGGCCTCGTCACGTTCGCCAGGCGGCTCGCCGCCGCCGGCGTCGAGCTCCTCTCCACCGGCGGCACGCACAAGGCGCTGGCCGACGCGGGCATCCCGGTGATCCAGGTCGGGGACTATACCCAGGCCCCCGAGATCCTCGGCGGCCGGGTGAAGACGCTCCACCCGCGCGTGCACGGCGGCATCCTCTACCGGCGCGGGCTCCCCTCCGACGAGGCCGACGTGAAGGCGCGCGACATCCCGCCGATCGACCTCGTCGTCGTCAACCTCTACCCGTTCCGCGAGGCGGTGGCGGCCGGCAAGCCGTTCGACGTCTGCGTCGAGGAGATCGACATCGGTGGCCCGACCATGGTCCGGAGCGCCGCCAAGAACTCGGCGCACGTCGGGATCGTGGTCGACCCGGCCGACTACGAGGTCGTCGCCGGCGAGGTCGAGAAGTCGAAGTCCATCTCCGACGCAACCCGCTTCATGCTCATGAAGAAGGCCTTCGCCCACACGGCGGCCTACGACGCGGCCATCTCCGAGTACCTGACGAGCCGCGAGACGCCCGAGGCCGCGCCGGCCCACTTCCCGTCGACGCTCGGCGCCGTCTACACGAAGGTCCAGGACCTCCGGTACGGCGAGAACCCGCATCAGGCGGGCGCCTTCTACCAGGCCGGCCGCGAGCCGGAGGAGCCGACGGTCGCCTTCGCGAAGGTCCTCCAGGGCAAGGAGCTCTCCTACAACAACCTCCTCGACCTCGAGGCGGCGATGGCCAACGTCAAGGAGTTCGACGACGTCGCCGCGGTGATCATAAAGCACAACACGCCGTGCGGCGTGGCGGTCGCGAAGACGCTCGGCGAGGCCTTCGCGCTCGCCCGCGCCTGCGATCCCGTCTCCGCCTTCGGCGGCATCGTCGCCCTCAACCGCCCGGTCGACCTGGCGGCGGCCTCCGAGCTGACCCAGCTCTTCCTCGAGTGCGTCATCGCCCCGTCCTTCGACGAGGCGGCGCGCGCGGCGCTGGCCGTGAAGAAGAACCTGCGCGTCCTCGAGGCGCCGCGCCTCGGCCAGCCGCGCTCGAGCTGGAAGCGCCGCCCCGAAGAGTCCAGGGAGCTCCGCTCGGTCACCGGCGGCCTCCTCGTGATGGATCGCGATCTCGGCTCCATCAAGCGCGAGGACTGCAAGCTGATGACGAAGCGCGCCCCGACCGAGCAGGAGTGGAAGGACCTCCTCTTCGCGTGGAAGGTCGTCAAGCACGTGAAGTCCAACGCCATCGTCTTCGCGAAGGACGATCGGACCGTCGCCATCGGCGGCGGCCAGACGAGCCGCGTCGAGTCGGTCAAGACCGCGGTGATGAAGGCGCAGCTCCCGATCCAGGGCTCCTCGGTCGGGTCCGACGCCTTCTTCCCGTTCGCCGATGGCGTCGAGGAGATCATCAAGGCTGGCGCCACCGCCATCATCCAGCCCGGCGGCTCGATGCGGGACGCCGAGGTGATCGCCGCTGCCGACAAGGCGGGCATCGCCATGGTGGCGTCCGGGATGCGCCACTTCCGCCACTGACCTTTCGCGACCGCATCGGCCGCCTGGGCTGTGACGCCGTGGCGCAGTCCGGGTAGTCTGTCCGAGCCATGGCCCAGGTGACGTGCAGCCGGTGCTTCGCGGTCTTCGAGGGGGGCTCGCTCCGTCCGGGGCAGGCCCCCCTCTGCCCCGACTGCGCCCCTCAGCGCCCAGCTCAGCAGCCGCCGGCTCAGGCGTATGCCGCTGCGATGACCCCGGCGCCGTCCGCGATCGAGCGGCCGCCACCAGGCGCGCGGGCCCGCCGTCCGACGCCCGTCCGTCCCGGGAGGATGCGGCGGGGACGCACCAGCACCATCGTCGTGTTCGGCGCGCTGCTCCTGGCGGCAGGCGTCGCCGTCTGGCTGGTCTCCTCGCGCTCGACCCCACCCGTCGAGCCGGTGCTCAGCCCGCTGGCCGAGCAGGCGCGCGCGTGGAAGGAGGCGGGGCTCGCGAGCGGAGTCGCGCCCGGGCTCAACCCGAAGGCCGTCGCCGATCAGCGGGTGGCGGCCGGGCGAGCGGCGCTCGCCGCGGACCTCCCGGAGCGGATCCCCGAGGCGCTCCGCGCCTACCGGGACGCCCTGGTCGCCGACCCGGCGCGGCTCGACGCCCTCGCGGGCTGGGTCATCGCGCTCGCCAGCCAGCCGGTGGAGACGATCCGCGGCGAGGATCTGACCGCGGCGCATGCGCTGCTGCAGTGGGCGCGCGAGCGGAACCCGGAGCGGCCAGAGCTGGTGGCGGCGTACGCCCGGATCCTGCTGGCCGTGCCCGGAGACAAGAACCGGGCCGAGGCGCTCTCGGTCGCATGGAAGGCAGGGGCGCTGGCGCCGCGGGACCCCGACGCCAGGCTGGCGCTCGGTCTCTCTCGCATCGACAACGACGCCCCTGGCGCGGTCAGGGTCCTCGACGCGGAGCTCGATCGGCCGGAGGTCGACCGGCGCCTGCTGACGGCCGCCGCGCGCGCGCGCTGGGCCGCCGGGGACGTAGACCGTGCGGTCGCGCTCGCCGAGCGGCGCCTCGCGCTGGATCCCGGCCACCCGGAGGCGCTGGAGCTGGAGGCGGAGATCATGCTCTCGGGCGGCCGGTCCGAGCGGGCGAAGGGCGTGCTGCAGCGGTACGCCGCCGCCCATCCCGACTCGCCCCGCCCGCGGTTCCTCCTGGCGCGCGTCGTCTCCCAGGTGGATCGGCGGCTGCCGGACGCTCGCCGGCTCCTCGAGGAGGCGCTGGCGCTGCACTGCGACGACTTCCTCGCCGCCCGGGTGCTCGCACAGCTCGCCGCCGTGGAGCGCGCCGCGGGCGATGGCGCCGCGGCGCAGCGGGCCATCGACGCGGCGCTCCTGCGGGTCCCCGCGAGCGCTCCTGCCCAGTACCAGTCGGCGCTCCTCTCCTTCGGGCGCGGCGACGCGCGGTCGGTCCGCGAGGCGGCGGGCGTGATCGGCGATCGTGGGGGGCCCGCCGTCGCCGCGGCGGTCCGCGCACGCAGCGTCGAGCTCTCTTCGACGGCAGAGGAGGCCGCTGACGCATGGGAGGTCGCCGCGGCCGCTGCGCCGAGGGATCCAGCGGCCGCGCTGACGGGGGCGGGAGCCCTCGCGCGGCTCGGCTTCACCCGGCGCGCGCTGGCGCTCGCCGACAGGGTCTTCCAGCGGGACCTGTTCGAGGGGCGCGTGCAGCGGACGGTCGGCGACTTCTGGGACGGAGCCCCGCCGCTCCCCGAGGCGTCGCGGCGGCTCGTCGCCATCGCCCGGGGGCCGTCGCACGACGTCGCGGCGGCGCTCGCGGCGGCCGGGGCGGCGGAGCTGCTGATGGGCCGCGGCGCGAGGGCCGACGAGCTCGCGCGGCGCGCCCTCTCTCTCGGCCCCCAGCTCGCCGCACCCCCTGCGCTGATGGGCTACCTGGAGCTGGAGCGGGGGGATTCCCGAGCCGCCGCGGCGTGGGCGCGCGCGGCCCTGGAGCTGAGTCCCGGGCTGCCCGCCGCCTCGTCGGTGAAGGCCCGCTCGCTGGAGGCGGTGGGAAAGCGGCTCGAGGCGCAGGCCGCCTGGCGGGAGGTGCTCGACGTCGTCCCCGACCTCGCCACGGGGAGGCTGGCGCTTGCGAGGCTCCTCGTCCTCGAAGGACGGACCCAGGATGCGCGCCCGCTGCTGGAGGCCATGGTCGGCGACGACCCCTCCGCGGTGGAGGCGGCCGGGACGCTGCGCGAGCTCGGGAGGACGAGGGCCGCCGCACGGTGATTGTGGTATGGATCGCCCCTCCAATATGCGCGTCCTTCTCGTTGGCGCGGGCGGCAGAGAGCACGCCCTCGCGTGGAAGATCTCCCAGAGCCCGCTGGTGACGGCGCTGTTCGCGGCGCCCGGCAATCCCGGCATCGCGCGGCTCGCGACCCTGGTCCCGATCAAGGTGGACGACGCCGCGGGGCTCGCGCGCTGGGCGCGCGAGAACGCGATCGACTTCGTCGTGGCCGGCCCCGAGGCGCCGCTCGTCGCGGGGCTCGTCGACAGGCTGGCGGACGCCGGGATCCCGGCCTTCGGTCCGACGGCCGCCGCCGCCGAGATCGAGGGCTCGAAGGCCTTCGCCAAGGACGTCATGCGCGCCGCCGGCATCCCGACCGGAGACTACGGCACCTTCTCCGAGGTCGCGCCGGCGCTCGCCTGGGCGCGCGCCCGCGGAGGGCGCGCCGTGGTGAAGGCCGACGGCCTGGCCGCGGGCAAGGGGGTGGTCGTCTGCACCGCCCTCGGCGAGGTGGAGGAGGCGCTCCAGGCGATCCTGGTCGACCGCGTACACGGCGCCGCCGGCGCGACGGTCGTCATGGAGGAGCTGCTCGAGGGTCCGGAGGCGAGCTGCATCGCCATCACGGACGGAGAGCGGGTCCTGATGCTGCCGCCCGCGCAGGATCACAAGCGGATCTTCGACGGCGACCTCGGGCCGAACACCGGCGGCATGGGGGCCTTCTGCCCGACGCCCAAGGTCGACGCGGCGCTGCTCGCCGAGATCGAGCGGACGGTCATCCTCCCGGCCGTCAGGGAGATGGCCAGGCGCGGCCGACCATTCCGCGGTGCGCTCTACGCCGGCGTGATGCTCACCAAGGCCGGCCCCAAGGTCCTGGAGTTCAACGCCCGGCTCGGCGATCCGGAGACGCAGCCCATCCTGATGGCGCTCCGCGGCGACATCGTCCCGGCGCTCCTCGCCGCGGCGAAGGGCGACCTGTCTGGCGTCTCCATCGAGCTCGACCGGCGCGCCGCGGTCGGCGTGGTCCTGGCCGCCGAGGGGTACCCGGGGAAGGTCACCACCGGGGACGCCATCGAGGGGCTCGACGGGCCGTTCCCCGAGGGGACGATGGTGTTCCAGGCGGGCACCGCGGCGGCGGCGGACGGCAGCGTCGTGACGGCCGGCGGTCGCGTCCTCACGGTGGTGGCGCTGGGCGACGGGCTCGACGACGCGGCGCGCCGCGCTTACGAGGTCGTGAAGCAGGTCCGCTTCCGCGGGATGCAGCTCCGAAAGGACATCGGAAAGAAATGAGCGCGAACCCGAAGGTCCTCGTCCTGATGGGCTCCGACTCGGACTGGGAGGTGATGGGCGAGGCGAAGAAGGCGCTCGACGAGCTGTCGATCCCCTGCGAGATCCACGTCTCCTCTGCGCACCGGACGCCGGAGAGGACCGGGAACGCTGGCGCGCGAGGCGGCTGGGCGCGGGATCCAGGTCGTGATCTGCGGCGCCGGCTCCGCCGCCCACCTCGCCGGCGTCGTCGCCGCCGAGACAGAGCTGCCGGTGCTCGGCGTCCCGCTCGCCTCGAGCGACCTGCAGGGGCTCGACGCGCTCCTGGCGACCGTCCAGATGCCTGGAGGGGTTCCGGTCGGGACGCTGGCCATCGGCAAGGCCGGCGCGCGCAACGCGGGCCTGCTGGCGGCGCGGATCATCGCCCTCGCCGATCCGGCGGTGGCGGCTCAGGTGCGCGCCCAGCGCGAGAAGCTGGCGCGCGAGGTGGAGGCGAAGGACGCCGCGCTCCAGCAGCGACTCTCGGGAGGCGGGAAGTAGTCCGTGTCGCTGCTCGACCGGTACCTGGCGAAGGAGATCCTGCTCCCGTTCGGCGCCGGGCTGGTCTTCCTCACCCAGATCCTGCTCGCGACGCAGATCCTCGCGCAGGCCGACATCCTCTTCGGCTCGGGCGTCTCGGCCTGGGACGTGGCGCGGGTCGTCTTCCTCCTGACGCCGCACTTCCTCGGCTTCATCCTCCCGGTCGCCTTCCTGCTCGGTGCGGTCGTCGGTGTCGGCCGGCTCGCCGAGGACCGCGAGATCATCGCCATGGGCGGGGCCGGCCTCTCGCCGGTCCGGCTGGTCCGCGTGCCGCTCCTGCTGGGCGTCGCCGTCTCGGCTCTGGCGCTCTGGCTGGCGCTGGAGGTCGAGCCCTCCGCGCTGCGCTCGGCGCGGCTGCTCCTGAACGAGATCATCAAGAAGAACGTCATGAGCGACGTGAAGGCCGGCACCTTCTATGACGACATCCCGGGGTACACGCTCTACGCGGAGGGGGTGAGCGGCTCCCGCTGGAGGAACGTCCTGATCAGCGACCGGTCGGATCCCGACGCTGCCATCCTTGCGCTGGCGAGCACCGGGCGCTTCGAGCCGGCCCCCGCCGGGAAGGCGATGCAGCTCGTCCTCGAGCGGGGCGAGATCCACCGGGAGGAGGCGGCCACGGAGGAGTACGCCCTGGCCGCCTTCGATCGCGCGACGCTCCAGGTCGGCATCCAGCAGACGCTCGGGGACCGCAACCGGCTGAGCGGTGCGTCTCGCGAGTTCACCGCGCGCGAGCTCCTGCAGTTCGCGCGGGAGGCCCCGACCCGCGAGAAGGCCTGGCGCTGGCTCGGCTACCTGCACCGCAAGATCTCGCAGGCGCTCTCGATGATCCCCTTCGCGCTCCTGGCGGTGCCGCTCGCCGCCGTCAGGCGGGGCGGTCGGGCCTTCGGCGTCGGGGCGACGCTGGTGGCCGTGCTCGCCCAGTACTTGTTGCTGCGCGGTGGCGAGGTGCTCGCACAGCGCGGCGCGCTCCCGCCCGCGGTGGCCCTCCAGCTCCCGACGGTCGTCCTCTCCCTCGCGGGGCTCGCCGCCGTGGTGATGCTGGCGAGGCGCGGCACCGGGGCGATCCGGTGATCCTCTTCCGCCACGTCGCCGGGCGGGTGTTCCTCGCCACGCTCGCCGCGCTCGCCGGGGTCGTCGCCATCTACCTGGCCGTCGACTTCGTCGACAACGCGAGCGCCTTCACCGGGCCTGGGTGGGGCTGGGCGGTCCTGGAGCTCTACGCGAACAAGTCCGCGGTGGTCGCGTACCAGACCGCGCCATCGGCGCTCCTGCTCGGCTCCGCCATCGCCGTGAGCGGGCTGCGCCAGACGCGCGAGTGGACGGCGCTGCGCTCGGTCGGGCTGGGGCCCTCGCGCCTCGCGGCTCCCATCCTCGCCGTGGCGCTCCTCTTCGGCGGCGCGGCAGCGCTCCTCAACGACGTCGTCGGCGTCCGCGCGGCCGAGCGGGCCGAGGAGCTGCAGGCGACCCGCTTCCAGCGGGGTGGCTCGGCGCGACGCTGGCAGGCGGTACGCCAGCCCAAGCGCTGGTTTCGCAGCACCGACGGCCGCCGGATCTACCACCTCCGCGGCGCGCTCGCCGGCGGCGGCTTCGAGGGCGTGACCGTCCTCGAGGTGACGCCGGCGTTCGCGCTGTCGCGCCGGATCGACGCCGCGGCGATGCGTCCGGCCGACGGCGCCTGGATCCTCGCCGACGTCGAGGATCGCGCGTTCCTCGCCGACGGGAGCGTCAGGCTGGAGCGGGCTGCGGAGCGACGGTACGAGTTCACGGAGCCACCCGAGGCCTTCGCCCTGGTGCCGGGACGTCCGGCGCAGCTCCGCTACGGAGTCCTCACGAAGCAGATCAGGCTTCGGCGGGAGCTGGGGCAGCGCGTGGCCGACTTCGAGCTGGAGCGCCACAATCGCGGCGCGGCCGTGCTCGTGGGCGCGCCGGCCGCGCTCCTCGCGCTCGCGCTCGCGCTCCGCCCGAACCGGAGGGGCCACGTCGCCGCGGCGCTGCTCGAGGCGGTCGGCATCTCCCTGGCGCTCTGGTCGGCGCAGGGCGTGGCGCTCGCGATGGGGCTCTCCGGGAGGGTCCAGCCGGGCGTGGCGGCGTGGGCACCGTTCCTGCTCTTCTCCGTGGCGGGGCTCCTCGCGCTCCGCCGCGTCCGCTGAGGTGCGCACGTTGGACCCCATCGTCGCCAGGGAGATCGAGCGGATCGCCGCGATCCTCCGGAGCGGTGGAGTGGTCGCCTACCCGACGGAGACCTTCTACGGGCTGGGCGCGCTCGCCCGGGACGCCGCGGCGCTCGAGCGACTGGCGCGCGCGAAGGGGCGGCCGGAGGGGAAGCCGCTGCCACTGATCGCCGCCGACGCGGCGATGGTCGAGCAGGTGGCCGAGCCCGGCGCGATCGCGCGCCGGCTCGCCGGCCGGCTCTGGCCCGGGCCGCTCACGCTCGTGCTCCCCGCCCGGCCCGGCCTGCCGGCGCCGATCACCGGCGGCACTGGGACGGTGGGGATCCGCGTGCCGGGGAGCGAGGTCGCACGGGCCCTCTGCCGCGCGGCCGGCGGTCCCATCGTCTCCACCAGCGCCAACCCGTCCGGGTGGCCGGCGCCCTCGTCGCCCGCGGAGCTCGACGCCGCGCTCCTCGCGCGGATCGACGGAGTCCTGGACGCCGGCTCCACGCCCGGCGGTCAGCCGAGCACGGTGGTCAGGGTCGACGGCGAGCGGCTCACGCTGCTGAGGCAAGGGGCCGTTCCGTTCGACGCGGTCGAGCGCGCCGCGCGCCTTGCGCCCGATGGGCCCGTGAGCTAGCGTCCCGCCGCCGATGGCCGAGATCGTCCCGTTTCGCGGTGTGCGCTACGCGCTGGAAGAGGGGCGCCGCCTCGGCTCGCTCCTCGCCCCGCCGTACGACCAGATCACCCCGGAGAAGCGGGACGAGCTGCTGCGGCGCAGCCCGTACAACGTCGCCCACCTGACGCTGGGCGAGGAGCGCGCCGGCGACGGGCCGCTCTCCAACCGGTACACGCGCGCCGCCGACGCCTGGCGCGAGTGGCAGGGGAGCGGGGTCCTCCTCACCGACCCGGTGCCGTCCTTCTATCCGCTCGAGCAGGTCTTCTGGGCGCCGGACGGCCGCCAGCTCACGCGGCGGGGGTTCCTCGCCGCGGTCCGGCTCCACGAGTTCCGCGAGGGGATCATCGTCCCCCACGAGAAGACGCTCATCGCCCCCAAGGCGGACCGGCTGGAGATCCTGAAGGCGGTCAGCGCCAACCTCTCACCGCTCCTCGGCCTCTACCTCGACGAGAAGGGGGCCACCGCCCGCGCGCTCGCGCGCGCCTTCGAGAAGGAGCCGGTCCACGAAGGGGACACCGACGACGGCGTCCACCAGCGGCTCTGGCGCAGCGACGACCCGGAGGTGATCGCCGCGACGCAGGCGCTCCTGCGCGACCAGCGGATCTTCATCGCCGACGGCCACCACCGCTACGAGACCACGCTCCTGTACCAGCGGCTGCTGGACGAGGCCGAGCCGGGGTTGCCGGCCGACGGTGGCCACCGCTACGTCCTGATGTTCCTCTGCCCGATGAGCGATCCGGGCTCCTCATCTTCCCGACGCACCGGCTCCTCTACGGCCTCCCCGACTTCAGCGTCCCGCGCCTGCTCGACGTCCTCGGGAGGCTCTTCACCATCCAGGAGCTGCCGGAGAGCCTCCACAAGGCGACCGGCAGGGCCTGGGCCGTCTCCAAGCTCGCCGAGCACGCCGGAGGCTCCTCCTCCTTCCTCATGATCACGGCGGCCGACCAGCGTGCGCGCATCCTCGTCCTGAAGGACGGCGCGGAGCGGGAGGTCAGCGAGCTGCCCGTGAACGAGACGTTGCGCGCGCTCGACGTCACGGTCCTGCACACGATTGTCCTGCAGCACGTGCTCGGCCTCTCGCCGCGCGCCCAGGAGAACCAGGAGAACCTCACCTACGTCCGTGACGCGGGGGAGGCGGTCAACCGCGTCCTCTCGGGCGAGCACCAGGTCGCCTTCCTCCTCAACCCGACGCCGATGTGGCAGGTCGAGGCGATCGGTGACGCGGGCGAGACGATGCCCCAGAAGAGCACGCTCTTCTACCCGAGGATCCCGGCTGGCCTGGTGATGCGCGGCATCGACCCCCATGCCAGGCCGTGACGGCGGGCGGGGCGGCACGCCCCGCGTCAGTGTCCGCCTTTCCCCCGCCCCGAGGACGGGGTAATTTCCACGCCATGCCATTTCCATTGGAACGCCCCCGCCGCATGCGCCGGACCGAGGCGCTTCGTTCGCTGGTACGCGAGACCACGCTCGCCCCCGACGACCTGATCTGGCCGCTCTTCGTCCTCCCTGGCGAGCGGATCCGGAACGCGGTGAAGAGCATGCCCGGCGTCTTCCAGCTCTCGGTCGACGAGCTGGTGGCCGAGGCGCAGGCGGGCTACGACGCCGGGGTCCGATCCGTGATCCTCTTCGGCATCCCCGAGCACAAGGACGCCGGGCGGCACGGGGCCACGACGAGGACGGCATCGTCCCGCGCGCGATCCGGGCGCTGAAGGCCAGGGTGCCCGGGCTCGTCGTGATGACCGACGTCTGCATGTGCGAGTACACCGACCACGGTCACTGCGGAATCCTCTAGCACCCGAAGGCTGGGGGCCCGGGCCAGGACCTGCAGGTCGACAACGACAAGACCCTCCCACTCCTGGCGCGGGAGGCGGTCGCGCACGCAAAGGCGGGCGCCGACGTGGTCGCGCCGTCGGACATGATGGACGGCCGCGTCGCCGCGATCCGCGAGGGGCTCGACGTCGCTGGCTTCAGCGAGGTGCCGATCCTCTCGTACGCCGCGAAGTTCGCGGGGGCGTTCTACGGGCCGTTCCGCGACGCCGCCGAGAGCGCGCCGGTGGAGGGGCCGGGCATCCCGAAGGATTGCAAGGGGTACCAGATGGACCCCGGCAACTGGCGCGAGGCGCTGCGCGAGGTGGCGCTCGACGTCGCCGAGGGGGCCGACATGGTGATGGTGAAGCCTGCCGTCCCGTACCTCGACATCGTCCGGCTGATCCGCGACCGCTTCGACCTGCCGCTGGCCGCGTACCACGTGTCCGGCGAGTACGCGATGATCAAGGCGGCCGCGGAGCGCGGCTGGATCGACGGAGAGCGTGTGTTGATGGAGACGCTCCTCTGCATCCGGCGGGCGGGGGCGGACCTGATCCTGACCTACGGGGCCAAGGACGCGGCCGGTCTGCTCACGGGGCGGCGCAGGTGAGAGGGGTCGGGCGCGAGGAGTCCCCCTACCCGAAGGCGGATCTCACGCTCCGTATCCTGGCGCGGCTGGCCGACTTCGTCTTCGCGCTCGTCCTGGCGCGGCTGCACTCGCCCCTCGGCCCCCTCCTCGCCGCCACCTACCTGCTGTTGGCGGACGGGATCAGCCACGGCCAGTCCTTCGGCAAGCGGATCTTCGGCGTGCGCGCGGTCGTGATCTCCCGCCGCGCCCCCGCCGGCTTCCGGGAGTCGATCCTCCGAAACGCGCCCTTCGGGCTGGTGATGGTCTTCGTCGCGGTGCCGCTCCTGTGGCCGGTCCTGCTCGTCGCCGGGGTGCCGATCGTCGCGTTCGAGACCTGGCAGGTCTTCGACGACAAGCTCGGGATCCGGATCGGCGACTTCTTCGCCGACACGCAGGTGGTGGACGCCAAGGTCTTCACGCGGGACGCGGAGGTGGCGGCGGCGCGCCGGCTCGGCATCGCCGCGCCCGCCTCGCCGCCCGCTCCGGTCTCCCACCGCGAGGGGACTCGCCGGAGACCCGCGGCGCCGCCTGACGATCGCTCGTATCACGTGGTATAGAACCGCCCCGTCACGGGCAACTCCTGGAGGAGTGATGGCAAATTCGAAGAGCAAGCACGTCCGTGTGAAGAACCGTCGCCGCCAGCAGTGGAAGGCGCAGAAGAAGCGCAAGGCGGCCGCCACGAAGAGCACCTCGAAGAAGTAGCGCGGGGTCGCTGCTTCCCCTCCCCTCGCCGAGGGAGAAAGGGCAGGGCGGGGGCGGGCCCGACGGCTCGCCCCCTCGCCCCTCCCTCTCCCCGGTGGGAGGGAGGCGGCACCTCCCCCTCGTCGAACCTCAGAACATCAGCTGGAGCCCGAGCTCCGGGCCGGCGAAGTGCGCCTCGGGGCTGTCGACCCGTCGCCGTTCACGTCGATGACGCGCCAGCCCGCGGAGACGGCGAGCGAGCCGCCGCGGACGACGAAGGCCGCCCGCGTGTCCAGCACGGGGACGGGTAGCGGGGTGACCCGCGCGTACCCCTCCAGCCCGAACGGTCCGACCAGGCCGACGTTGCCGGAGACGCCGAGCTGCGGGCCGAAGGTCATGGTGTTGGCGTAGCTGGCGCCCGCGTACGGGCGCCCGAGTCCGGGACCGAGAGCATCGAGCCGCCCAGCTCGAGCCGCAGGCGGAAGGCGGCATCGCTCAGCACGGTCCAGCTCGCGCGCGCGCCGCCGAGGTCCGAGCGCCGAGTCGCCGGCGGTCGAGCCCGGGCGCGCCCGCGATCGTCATGCCGGTGACGTCGGCGCTGAAGCCACCAATCGGCCCCTCCATCGACAGCGCGAGAGTCCCTGCCGCTGCGTTGGACGGCGCCGGCGCCATAGGCCTCGAGCCGGGCGGAGATCCGGTCGGCGTCGTCCGGGCGGTAGCCGGCTCCTCGCCCGGGTAGTACGGGCGAGGCCAGAGCGGGTAGTAGCCCCAGCCCCAGCCCAGCCCATCCAGAACGGGACGCGTCCACGCCCAGCACGAACGCCGAAGAGCCGTAGCCGATGCGAGACGAGGGGCGGCACGGACTTGCCCGCGCCCGGCGCGGGCGTGAGCAGGCCTGGAGGCGGGAGGCGCGGACTGGGGCGCGTCCCGCGCGACGAAGCCGGCCGACGGGCGCGCCCCTCGGCCGCCCTCCGACCACGCGGGCTCCAGTCAGCGAGCGCGAGCGCGGGGACCACGACTGCTGCGAGCGTGATGAACAGGAACTTGCGCATGGTGTGCCTCCACGGGGAACCTAAGCAACCGCGATGCCAGCGCGTTGGGCCGGCGCAAGCGCTCGAAAGAAGGCGAAAAGAGGGAAGGCTGGTGCGTCGAGATCGCTCGTGCGGGCTCCCCGCCTGGAGCCTCCTGGCGACAGGGTGACGAATCGGAACGGTGGAGTGGTTCACGCTTGACGCCCCTGCCGTGGCCGCGCTAAGTACCCGGTCCCTCTGGGCTTCGAAGCCGGGGAAACATCGAATACGCAGCAGGGGCCCGTGGCGCAGCTGGGAGCGCGTCTGAATGGCATTCAGAAGGTCATCGGTTCGATCCCGATTGGGTCCACAAGTGAAGCGGGCGGCCACCTCGGCCGCCCGTTTCTTTTTTGGTGCGCGCGGGGCTGCGTGGCCGGTATGAGCACCTGGCCGTGACCACGACCACTCCTCCCGGCGAGCTGCTGCTGCTCGTCCCCTCAGCGAGCTATCGGCTCGACGACTTTCGCGCTGCCGCTGCGCGTCTCGGCGTGCCGCTGCTGATTGGCCTCCTGACCGGTGTCACTGCGTCGAGGAGAACTTCGGCGACCTCCCCGACGACGTGGCGCTCGACTATCGCGACCCGGAGGCGGCCGCGGAGAAGATTGCCGGCCTGGCTGGCCGTCGAAGGATCTCCGGCATAGTCCCGGCGAGCGACGGGAGCGGCCGTGATCGCCGCGCTCGCGGCCGGGCGGCTCGGGCTCCCGGCCAACCCACCGGAGGCGGCCCGTCGGACGGCCGACAAGCACGCCTCCCGCCTGGCGCGGCCGCGGCCGGAGTGCCCGTGCCCACGTTCCGGCTCCACACGCTCGACGAGGACGCCGAGGCGGCGGCGCGAATCGCCGCCTACCCGTGCGTCCTCAAGCCGCTCGTCCTCTCGGGAAGCCGCGGAGTGATCAGGGCCGACGATCCCGCCGGCTTCGTCTCGGCCTGGAGGAGAATCGAGCGCATCCTGCGCGGTGCCCGCCGTGAGCGGCGGCCCGTGGAGGGGCCGGCCGGGCGCCAGCTCCTCGCTGGAGTCCTTCGTGCCAGGGGCGGAGGTCGCGGTGGAGGGGCTGCTGCGGGGCGGCGAGCTCAAGCTGCTCGCCCTCTTCGACAAGCCCGACCCGCTCGATGGGCCGTACTTCGAGGAGACGATCTACGTGACCCCGTCGCGCCATCCGGCGGCGGCGCAGGCTGCGATCGCGGACGTCACGGCCCGCGCCTGCCGCGCGCTGGGGCTGGTGGAGGGACCGATCCACGCTGAGCTGCGCCTCTCGCCGGACGGCCCCATCGTCCTGGAGGTGGCCGCGCGCTCGATCGGGGGGCTCTGCTCCCGGACCCTCCGCTTCGGCGCCGGGATGACGCTCGAGGAGGTGCTCGTCGCCCACGCGATCGGCAGCCCCCTGGAGCGGATCCGGCGCGACGCCGGGGCAGCGGGGGTCATGATGATCCCCATCCCGCGCGCCGGGATCCTGCACGGGGTCTCGGGGATCGACGCGGCGCGCGCCGTCCCGGGCGTCGAGGACGTGGTGATCACCGCGCCTGCTGGACGCGAGCTGCAGCCGCTCCCCGAAGGGGACAGCTACCTGGGCTTCCTCTTCGCGCGCGGCGAGCGCCCGGAGGAGGTGGAGCGCGCGCTGCGCGCTGCACACGCGCAGCTCCGGATCGACCTCCGCGCCCCGCTGCCGGTGGCGTAAAGGAGGCTACCGGCCGCCATCGCATTCCATGAGTAGTTCCTCCGCCGGTTCAGCGGCGCCACCACTGTCGTCGAGAACCCCCCGGAGGGTGCGGAGGGCCTCGCGGGACGCCTCCCCGACTTGCTGACACAGTCGAGCGTGTCGCGGAGGGCAGCGCGTGCTGGCGTTCTCATGCGCCCGCTTCAGATGGCCCCGGGCGGCGCTCGCGTCGGTGTGCCCCAGGACGAAGGTGAGAAAGGCGGGGTCCGCCTCCACGAATTGGGCGAGAGCCTGCAATTCGCCCCAGCGGTCGGCGAGGAGTCGAGCCACGGCCTCCGACCAGCCCTCTGCGATGGCGCCGTCGTCGCAGTCTGCGTCCCTCGCGAACTTCGCGTACTGCGCGTGCAACTCGGCCCAGGAGCGCTGCGCGGTTCCGGCCGCGCGCTCCGCCGCTTCAGCCTCGGCCGGGGTGCATGGCCTCGGCTCGGCTCGCGCCGGCGGCGCAAGCGAGAGCGCAAAGGCGAGGTACGTGGCGCTGATGAGCTTCACCATGCGGGAGAGTGTACCGCCCCGCCGGCAGGTCGCTCATTACTGATCACATCACGAGCGGTCGCGCCGCTTGCACGGTGAAGCACCGCGTCGCGTCGACCTCCGCCGCACCCGCAGCCGCGACAGAAGCGGCTCCTCACGGGGAAGGAGCCCTTCGCAGGCGGCTTCGACTCCGGCGCTCGCCCCCGCTAGCCGCCGTGGTCCCGCTGCGGGGGGCCTGGGCGCGGCTGGGAGCGTGGGGGGAGTCGGCGCGCCGGCGCGCGAGCCGGGTTCACGTACGGCGAAATGCCGCTGATGAATCCGCTTGACGCGGGTCTGGCGGAATCGCGCCTTGCATGACGAGGTTGCTCGGAATCCCGCGCCAGGACTTACCGCGCGCATGCAGCCGCGTCGGGCGGGTTCGCCTTCGGAGGCAGAAGCCCCCATGCCGGAACTCGCGCCAGACGGCGAACGCGCGCGTTTACGGAGGGTGCGAGATCGCATGAGAGTATTCGTGCATGGACAACGCACTCGAACTCTCGTCCCGCCTCCTCGTCCTCCTCCGTCGCGAGCAGGGAGGAATGGCCGACTTTCTTGTCGCCCTCTCGGACTTCGACCGGCGCCGGCTCTGGGTCGGCATGGGCTACACCAGCCTCTTCTACTACCTGCGCCGGGAGCTGAGGCTCTCCTCCGGGGCCGCCTTCCTCCGGAAGACCGCGGCGGAGCTCCTCCAGCGCTTCCCGGAGGCGGAGGCGCCCCTCCGGGACGGGCGGCTATGTATCTCCAGCGTCTGCGAGCTGGCGAAGGTCGTCACGGCGGAGAACCGGGCCGAGGTCCTGCCGCGCTTCTTCCACGCCTCCAAGAACGAGGCGAAGGCGGTGGCGGCCGAGATCGCTCCCCGCGACGCGGTTCCCCAGCGAGTCGTCGTGACGGCGGTGGCTTCGCTGGCGCTGCCGGCCCGGGCGGCCGCCACGGTTTCGTTGGCGCCGGCACCCGCCTCCGCGCCGGCACTTGAGCTGGGTCAATCACTTCTTCCAGGCGAAACGCTCGCAGTGAACGCGGCGCCGGCGGCGGGTGGGGCCGTGCCGCTGCTCGCACCGCCGCCGCCCCCGGCTGCGCGCGCCAGGGCCCCTCGCTCCACCTCCGAGCCCCTCACCGCGAGCCTCCACCGGCTCCACGCGACGGTGTCGAAGGAGTTCATGCGCAAGCTCGCGGCCGCGAAGGACGCCCTCTCCCACTCCCACCCGGGAGCCGACGAGGCGGCCATCCTCGAGGCGGGGCTCGACCTTCTCCTCGAACGGGCGGCGAAGCGGAAGGGGCTGGTGAAGCGGCCTCGCAAGGGAGGGGGCGAGGGAGCACGTTCGCCCTCGGAGCCGGAGTCGCGTTACATCCCGGCCGAAGTGAGGCGGCAGGTCTGGCTCCGGGACGGGGGGAGGTGCGTCTGGCCGACCTCCGACGGCGGCGTCTGCGGCTCGACCCATCGTCTGCAGTACGACCACATCGTGCCGGTCGCGCGCGGAGGGAGGTCGACCGTCGGTAACATCCGGATCGCGTGCGCCTTGCATAACGATTTGGCCGCGCGGCAGAGCTTCGGGGACGGCTGGATGGACCGGTACTCGCGGGGCGCCGCCCGGCCGCCTTCACGACCCCCTGCTCCGGCCTGACGGCGGAGTCGCGCGAACGCTACGGTCAGCCGGAGCCGCGGCGCGAACCACCAGCGGGCGTGCGCTCGCCGACGCCGCCCCGGGCGCAGCCTCCCCCTGATGAGCCGCTTCTGGCGCGGGAACCGAAGGGGAAGGATGTGCCGGATCTCGACGAGGGCGGGTCGGGTGCCAGTTGGTCCCCGTCCGTGCGCCCTCCTAACGCAGTGAACGGGAAGCGTCTTCGTCTTCTCCGCAGACCAGACCGGTCTGCCGCGCCGAGAGGCTCCGCTCAACAGAACCAGTGTTCGGTGAGGCGCGGGCCCCTGCGCCCGCTGTGTGGCGTCGGCACGGTTGGGCCCGCAGCGCGCGCCCGGCGGCCAGGGCCGCGAGCGCCAGGATCCGGGCCTGTGTCTCCTGCGGAGGCTCGCCTCGGCGCTCGCCCTCCGCGGCGGCGGCCGCGACCTCGCGCTGGAGGGCATCCATCCTCGGGTCCGGGTGGCGCCAGCGCCAGGTGAGGGCCCGCTCGTCGAGCCCCTCGAGCTGGACGTCTGTTGCCCCTTCGAGGAGCGAGCCCGGGGGGGATTAGGAGCCGCAGCGTCAGCTGGACCGGGTCGACGTCCGGAAGCCAGCCGCGCGCTGCGAAGGTGTCGAGCAGGTCGAGGTAGCCGTCGAGCGTCTCCCACGGCGTGAAGGGGACGAGCGTGGGCCGGACCGCGATGCCGGCGCTGGAGGCCACGGCGAAGGCAGCCTCCACGTCCGCGCGCCGGTGCCCCTTCGCGAGCGGGGCGAGCACGCGGTCGGAGAGCGACTCGACCGCCGTGGTCACGAAGAGCGCCCCGAGCCGCCCCAGCTCAGCCACCGGCCCCGGGTGGCCGACGAGGTGCTCCACCTTCGCGGTGAAGTCGAAGGTGAGGTCGGGGCAGCGGTCCTTGACCGCCCGCGCGACCCGGAGCGCGTGGCCGGGGCCGTTCACGGAAGTCGGGGTCTCCGAACGTGACGTGGCGCGCGCCAGCCGCGACCTGGCCCGCGACGTCCGCGACGACCGTCTCGACCGGGATTGAGTGACTCACGTTATGCCCGAACATCGGGGTCTTGCCACAAATCTCACACTTAGCCATTATCCACCTCTTATTTTCGATGACTGAGCTATGATACCACAAAGCATGGAAGACGCAACCAGAGGAGGCGCTATGGACGACCACCTAGAAGCACGCGGGAAGATCGAGGTGGCGCAGGCGGCGATTGCATCCATCGTCAGTGAGGCCGTCCAGACCAACTACGGCGTGGTAGGCACGGTGCCGCGGAACTTCGCGACGGGCCTCGCTGATATACTGTCTGCCGATTGCAAGCGTGGCGTCGAGGTAATCGTGCGCGATGACCGTATCGTTGTCGATCTCTACGTGGTGGTAGAATACGGGGCGCGCATCACCAGTGTCGCTGACAGTATCAGACACGTGGTGAAGTACCAGGTGGAACGTGCTCTGGAGCTTGAGGTCGAGCAGGTTAACGTTCACGTTCAAGCTTTGCGCGTCAGTGACATGGGTCAGGGGGGGCGAACTGTGAGTATGCCCGATGGTGATACTCTGCGAGCTCTGGACGGGCTCCGTCTCAAGCCGATGATCGCGGCGGCCCTATCCTGGCTGCGCCAACACCAGGATGCCATCAACGCACTGAACGTGTTCCCAGTTCCGGACGGGGACACCGGAACCAATATGAGTCTCACGATGGTCTCGGCATGGGAAGAGATCGCCGATGTTGTGGAACCTCACGTCGGTCGGCTGATGACGATGCTTGCGCACGGAGCACTGATGGGCGCCCGCGGCAACTCCGGCGTGATATTGTCACAGATCTGGCGTGGGTTTGCTCACGGTCTCGATGGGCACTCGCGCATCACGCCCGAGACGATCGCGGAAGCTATGCACTCCGCTGCGGACACAGCTTACAAGGGTGTCGTCAAACCTGTTGAGGGGACGATCCTCACAGTCGTGCGGGAAATGGCGGAGGAAGCGGCCGCGGCAGTTGCGGAGTCGCCCGACATGGTCGATTTGTTTGACCGGCTGGTCCTTCGCGCGGGCGCATCTGTGGCTCGGACGCCAACCCTGTTACCAGTGCTGCGTCAGGCTGGTGTGGTCGACTCGGGCGGCCAGGGGCTGTACATCATCTTCGAAGGTATGGCGCGCGATCTGAAAGGACTTCCAGTGGCGGCGATCCCATCTCAGCTAGACGTGGCTCATCTGCAACTGGACGCGCACCCGGAAGGTGGCGCTGGTGTCGAGTTCGACAGTGCCTATCCGTATGACGTGCAATTGCTCATCATGGGCTCCAACTTGGACGTGCCGGCCATCCGCTCGGGGATCGAGGCCTTGGGAGATTGCCCGCTCACGGTTGGCGATGAGGTTGCGGTCAAAGTCCACGTCCACGTGGCGGATCCTGGCGCGCCGATTAGCTTTGGTGCCCGATTCGGCTCGGTGACGGATGTGGTGGTGGAGGATATGCGGGTCCAATTCGAGGCCTACTCAGCTGATCGCAAAGCGGCCCGGTCGGGCCCGCTAGTGCCGGCAGCCCTTCTGGGACAAGTCGAGGAGACCGCAATCAGCGTGATCGCCGTCTCCTCGGGTGAGGGGCTGGCGAATGTCTTCTACAGTCTCGGAGCGTCGGTTGTGATCGAGGGTGGTCAGACGATGAACCCGAGTACAGCGCAGATTGTGGAAGCGATCAGCCGCACGACCTCCGAGGATGTGATCGTCTTGCCCAACAACCCGAACATCCTGATGACGGCGCAACAGGCAGCCCAGATGGCGGATGGCAAGCGGGTTGAGGTCGTTCCCACCCGCACGATTCCCCAAGGCGTTGCGGCGATGTTGGCCCTGGATCACGACGCTGCGTTGGGTGAGAACGCGGCGGCGATGCTGGCTTCATCGTCCGGGGTGATCACTGCTGAGGTCACATCAGCAACGCGCGATGTGCGCCTTAACGGTATTCAGGTGCGCGAGGGCGATGCTATTGGATTGCTGGAGGATGAGCTGGTGGTCGATGCCAGTTCGTTCGAGGAGGCGGTGCGGTGGCTGTTGGCTGAGGCCGCAATCGATGACCGTGAGCTGGTGACGTTGTACTTCGGGTCGCAGGTGTCCGAGGCTCAGGCAAATGCGCTGGTAGGTGAGCTCTCCAGCTCTTACCCGGATCTTGAATTCGAGGTCATTAACGGTGGGCAGCCGCACTACCCGTACATTCTGTCGATAGAGTGATCGTGGCTCGCGTCGCCCCGCGATGGCGGAGCGCTGGTTGGACTGCCCGGTAGGACTGTGCGTGTCCTAAGTCAGATGCGGTTCGTAGGTCAACAAACAAGTCAGGAGCAAGCGCGTGGCGGGGAACTCTCAGATCCAGATGATCACAGACGGTACTGCCTTCCTTCCGATGGACCGACTGCGGGAGTTGGGCGTAACGGTGCTGCCGATCGTTGCAGCCGCCGGTGGGCGCACTTACCTGTTTGACCAGCAGACGCCGGGACATGTGGGGCTGCTTGCTGATCTGAGGCAGTCCCGTGAGATGATTGAGATCATTGGGCCATCCGTGGACGACTTTCGCGCCGTATTCGAACGGTCCCTCCATCGGACCAACCAGATCCTGGTGGCGCTGTCGTCGGGCCGGCTGAGCCCGGTCGTGAGGAATGCGCGGGCTGCAGCGCGTGATTTCATGGGCCGGTGCGATATCACGATCCTAGATTCCCAGACAGTGTCGGTGGGTCTGGGACTACTTGTCGATCGAGCCGGAGAGCTGCTTCAGCGGGGTGACCTCCCGCTTGCTGAGGTCGTGCGCCGGATCCGGGGGATGATTCCCCGTATCTATGTGGTAATGGTGTCCCACACCCTGGACTATATCTACCGCAGTGGAAAGCTGACTGCAGCGCAGGCAATCCTGGGCTCGATGCTGAAGATCCACCCCTTCGTTGAGATTGAGGATGGGGATATGATCCCCCTGGAGAAGAGCCGCCGGCCCGAGCGGGCGATCGACCGCCTTGTGGAATTCGCATCCGAATTCTCGCGGATCAATAAGCTGGTCATCTTCCAGGGGCAGGAGGCCGCGGATGTCGAAGCACTGGACCTGCGGGAAAGGCTGCTGCAGATCGCGCCCGGCCTCGACATACCGTTTATCGTCTATGACCCGATCATCGCGTCTCATATCGGCCCGGAAGGGCTGGGCCTGATCGTGTATGAGGGGGTCTGGCGTTAGGCGAAGGGAGTCTCTGCGCCAGTACGCGCGTAGAGCTATGACTATTGATGACCTGTCCGGCTGAAACCACTGGATGGGGCCGGATATCGACATGCGGAGAAACGATGGCTAGACCATTGGAAACATTGGGCAAGATGTTGGCTCTCGAGGCGCGTGACTTCGCCTACCGTGACCGCGCCGTATCGGGCGGTTTGGCGGGCTATGTTGAGACATGGCGGCGGCAGGCGCGTGAGGCGTTTGACGAAGCCGCAGAGCCCTGGATCACGTCAGTCGTCACTCGGTTGGAATCGTATGGTGCCCTGGACCTGTCGGGGCGCCGAGCCCTGATTGAGGAACTCCAGGCGATGCTTCGGGAGGGGCCAGGCGTGGGTGTTAGGCCAGTGGAAGCAAGCACATCGTCTCGACCCCTCGCTGTGGATAAAGCCGGCCCCGACGCCAGGACCGTGACAGGCGCTGTTGAGGTGCCGGCGACTCAGGACGCGGCTCTCTCCTCTGACGTCCCACCCGCTGACGAGGTCGCAGTGGCTCCGGCAGCGCCCGCCCAACAACCGGAGCGACGACCGGCACCGCAGGCGCCGCAGCGGCGGCCCCGCGCGTTGGGGGGAGAGGGACGCGGACTGGAGGCGCCCGTTGCGGTTCTGCCGGGGATCGGCGCCCAACGCAGCAGCTTGCTGAAGAAGTTGGGAGTGCAGACTCTTCGTGAGTTCATCTACACCTTTCCGCGCCGCTACGAGGACTACTCGCAGCTCAGAACGATCGACCGCCTGGAATACGGCGAGCGTGTCAGCGTTCTCGCGACGGTGTGGGAGGCGGGACTGCGCAAGACGCACCACGGTAGGGAGCTCTTCCACGCCATTCTCTCCGATGAAACGGGTACGATGGAGGTCACCTGGTTCGGTAAGCGGCGTCTCCAGGAACGACTTCGTCCTGGGATGCACCTGCTCATCAGCGGCAAAGTCGACGAATACCTCGGCCGGTTGACGATGAACTCGCCGGACTGGGAGATCGTGGGGCGGACTGACGTGGCGAGCGCCCGTATCCAGCCAGTGTATCCGCTCTCCGAGGGACTGACCCAGCTCTGGATGCGCAAAGCCATGGGCAGAGCCCTCAGTGCGTGGGCAAACCGGATTCCGGATGCGCTGTCCGACGATTTGCGCACCGAGCGCGGGTTACTCCCGCTGTCGCGTGCGCTGTGGGGTATCCATCTTCCGGATAGCCACGAGCACCTCGCCGCGTCGCGTCGCCGGCTGGCGTTTGAGGAGGTGCTGTATCTACAGTTGGGCCTTCTGCAACAGAAACGGCAGTGGAAATCCCAGCCTGGCCGCAGGATCGACACGGCCCCAGAGCGGGTCAGCGCGCTTGAGGTGGCTTTCCCCTTCCCACTGACAGGAGCGCAACAGCGCGCCGTGAAGGAAATGCTCGGTGATCTCGCTTCCGGTGACCCGATGAACCGCCTGTTACAGGGCGATGTCGGTTCGGGCAAGACCGCCGTGGCGGCATTCGTGATGGCTGTCGTCGCCGACGCGGGGTGCCAAGTGGCTATGATGGCGCCAACCGAGATCCTTGCTGAACAGCACTACAAGAGCCTTTCGAAGCTCTTCGCCGGTTTCCCGGAGCCTCGACCAACGCTGGGCCTACTGACCGGCAGTACAACGGGCGCCGATCGTGAGCAAGTGTACGCCGGCCTGGCCGATGGTTCCCTGCGGGCTGTCGTCGGCACGCACGCCCTGATTCAGGAGGCTGTGACGTTTCGCGATCTGGCCCTCGTGGTGATCGACGAGCAGCATCGTTTTGGCGTTGAGCAGCGGGCGACGCTGCGTGACAAGGGCTACAATCCGCACCTCCTGGTAATGACCGCCACACCGATCCCGCGCTCCCTGGAACTGACGTTCTGGGGTCACGTGGATGTGTCGGTGCTCGACGAGATGCCACCGGGACGCCAGGAAGTGAAGACACGGGTATTGACTCCCCGCGAGCGCGGGCGCGCCTATGCGTACATCAAGGGCCAGGTGGATCAGGGCAAGCAGGCGTTCATCATCTACCCCCTGGTTGAGTCCTCGGACAGCGTCGAAGCTCTGAGCTGCCACCGATGAGTACGAACGGTTGCAGAAGGAGGTCTTCCCTCAGGCGCGTCTGGGCCTCTTGCACGGACGCATGCGCCCGGCGGACAAGGAGCAGGTCATGACCGCGTTTGCTGGTGGTGATCTGGATGTCCTCGTGGCGACATCGGTCGTCGAGGTGGGCATCGATGTCCCGAACGCAACGGTGATGCTTATCGACGGCGCAGACCGGTTCGGTCTGGCCCAGTTGCACCAGTTCCGCGGGAGGGTTGGCCGCGGTGCCGACCAGTCCTACTGCCTCCTGCTCGCCGGGACTGCCTCTGCGGAGGCAACTGAGCGGCTGGCTGCAGTGGAGTCGACACACGACGGGTTTGTGCTTGCGGAGAAGGATCTGGCGATGCGAGGTCCCGGCGAGTTTCTTGGCACGCAGCAGAGCGGCTTCCCCGCACTGCCCATGGCCGAGTTCACCGATGTCAAGCTGCTGCACGACGTGCGCGCTGTGGCCAGTGCGCTGCTGGCTGAGGATCCGGACCTAGTGCTGCCCGAGCATCGCCTGCTGCACGAGCGCGTTGCTGCGCTCTGGCAGAACGCCGGGGATCTGAGCTGACGGCATGCGTATCGCCATCTATCCCGGCTCGTTCGACCCGATCCATAACGGGCATACCGACATCGCCACGCGGGCTGCTGCGCTCTTTGACAAGCTCATCTTTGCGATCTATGCTGTGCCCCAGAAGTCCCTGCTGTTCTCGGTCGATGAGCGTGTGTCGCTGGCAACCGCGATCCTGGCTCCCTACGCCAACATCGAGGTTATGCCGTATACCGGGATGACCGTGCATTTGGCGCGCAGGTGTGGTGCGCAGACACTGGTGCGGGGGCTTCGCGTGATCTCGGATTTCGAGCGCGAGTATCAGATGGCCTTGATGAACCAGCAGCTCAGCGCGACGGTGGAGACGATCTGCCTGATGACTCGCTATGAGTACGCCTTTGTCAGCGCCAGTCTGATCAAGGAAGTCTTTGAAGCCGGCGGTGATGTGTCGGGGATGGTGAGTCCACTGGTGCTGCGGGCACTGGCCGAGAAGCGCCAGTCCGATGGCGCGGACGCCAGGATCCTGTTGGATGGGCGCTGAGGCGCCGCTGTGTGGTAGCGGACCACGCGGCGTGTTGAGTGAGGAGGGACCATGGATGTCGACTTCCTGATCGATCGTCTCGAGCGCTACCTCACTGAGGAGTGCCCGCGGTTCCTCGGGAACCGGATGGTCAATGAGGATGAGGTGCGGGGATACCTCGCCCAACTGCGCCAGACAGTGCCTGAGGAGATCGAACAGGCGCGCCGGGTTGTGCGTGATGGCGATGCCGTGATTGAGGCTGCGCGCCAGGAGGCAGAGCGTATCGTCACCAAGGCGCGGGAGGAAGGCGAGCGCCTAGCTGCCAGTCACCAATTTGTGGTCGACGCTCAGCGACAAGCCAAGACCATCGTCCAGGAGGCGCGGCAAAAGGCCGACCGGCTGCAGGCGGATGCTGACGACTACGTGTACAACGCGCTGAGCCAGCTGCAGGCGGAGCTGACACGCCAGATACGCGTGGTGGAGAACGGCCTGCACCGTCTGGAAGCTGAGCGTGAGGCCGTGATCGCTGAGAAGCGAGTTTGACACGGCGCGGCTTTTCGGTATAATGAACCTGCGTCACGTTCCAGGGAGCGTAGTCCTGGGATTGTGGTGTGGTGATTCATAGCGACAAGGGAGAAGAAGAAAGATGCCTGCGGTACCAAAGAGACGAACTCCATCCAGCCGGGGCGACCGGCGTACAGCGAGTAACTATCGATCCCCGTCCCTCCCCACTTTGGTTGCATGTGAGAAGTGTGGCGAGCTGGTAAAGCCGTATCACGTGTGCCCACACTGTGGACAGTATCGTGGGCGGCAGGTCGTCCAGGTCGCCGAGGAGTAAGTGCTGACTCGGCACGCGCTGCCGAGTCGGACGATGGGTGTCTGCCGCAAGACGGACCTAGGGTCTGGGGTGCGGTTGGACACACGGTCGAGACGGTGTCACTCAGTTGTTCAGAAGCGGGCCTCTGCGGAGGCCCGTCGCTTTTCCAGAGCTGCGGTGCTTGAGTAAGTGGCACAGGAGAAGGACCTATGGAGCCTAACACGATTCCGGGTGCGGTGACGGTCGAGCCTGTTGTTCTGGAGACGATTGCTCGCCTCACGGCGCTTGGCGTCCCTGGAGTAGCAGGGATCGCCGAGCGTGATGTCGATCGACTGCTGGGAACGTCGGGCCACTCGGTGTCGGTCCTGGTTCGTGACGGTCGCGTCTTGGTTGATCTGCACATCCTGGCAGGACCTGACCAAAGCCTGCTGCAGTTGGGGCGCCGGGTGCAGCACGAGGTTACGCGCGCTGTTCGACAGATGATCGGTATGCCGGTCGAGGCGGTCAATGTCCACATCGAAGACGTTGTGTACGCCCCCCCCGAGACCTGGCAGCCTGACGAAGCAGCCTAGGCAGTAGTTACGCGTGTGGCAACGGGTTCCTATCTGGCTAGGAGAGCTGCTCCATGAAGGGTGAACGCCGCCTAGCGCGCGAGCTAGCGCTGCAGGCGTTGTATGAGATCGATCTTGTCCGGCACCCGCCGGAAGAGGTAATGCAGGAGCTGTTCGGGGCGCTTCTCGAGCCTAGTTCTCGTGCGGTAGACTACGCCCGGGCGCTGGTGCTGGGTATTGTGGCGGTTACCGCAGAGCTTGATGGCTACATCCAGACCCATGCTCCGGAATGGCCGCTGGACCAGATCGCGGTCATCGACCGGAATGTGCTTAGGATGGCGCTCTATGAGTTCACAGTAGGCAGGGTTCCGGTCAAGGTGGCGATCAACGAGGCAGTGGAGTTGGCAAAGGAGTACGGTGCTGACGCCTCGCCACGTTTCGTCAATGGGGTACTGGGAGCGCTGGTGCCTCATCAGGAAGAGGTCGCTCAGGCGCTCGCACGACCGCAGGAGTCCTGAAGTCCCCGAAATCGGCCGCCTAAGGTCGATCCTCCGATTTTCCTGCATAGAACCTCACTTGAGCCCTGTGGACCGGTGTGCTATGCTCACGCTTGGGCGCAGACGGCGTTGCCCCGGGAGCAGTTCAGGTCCACGGTGCAGTTCTGTGCGCAACCATCACAGCAAGGAGCTACGTTCATGAAACCGATCCGGGTCATCATTATGGGGGCTGCGGGCCGCGACTTCCACAACTTCAACACCTACTTCCGGGACAACGACCGGTATGAGGTTGTCGCCTTCACGGCGACGCAAATCCCCAATATCGAGGGACGTCGATACCCTCCGCAGCTCGCAGGCGCGCAGTACCCGGCCGGCGTGCCCATCTACCCCGAGAGCGAGCTCATCCAGCTCATGAACGATCGTGAAGTGGACCAGGTGGTGTTCTCGTACTCCGATGTCATGCACACGTATGTGATGCACAAAGCGTCGCTGGTATTGGCACAGGGTGCGGACTTCCGCATGATGGGCGGGCGGGCGACGATGCTGAAGAGCACCAAACCCGTCGTGGCTGTGTGCGCCGTGCGTACGGGCTGCGGGAAGTCCCAGACGACGCGACACGTCTGTGATGTGTTACAGGCGATGGGCAAGAAGGTGGTCGCGGTGCGCCACCCGATGCCCTATGGCGATCTCGTCAAGCAGGCTGTGCAACGGTTCGCTTCCTACGCGGACCTGGACCGTCACGACTGCACTATTGAGGAGCGCGAGGAGTACGAGCCACACATCGATCGCGGTCTGGTAGTCTTCGCCGGAGTCGACTACGAGGCGATCCTGCGGCAGGCCGAGCAGGAGGCCGACGTGATCGTCTGGGATGGTGGCAACAACGATCTTCCGTTCTACAGGCCCGACCTCTGGATCACGGTGGCCGATCCGCACCGCTCCGGCCATGAGATGGCCTACTATCCGGGCGAATCGAACTTCCGCGCAGCCGATGTGATCGTCATCAACAAGATGGACACGGCGGACTACGCCAATGTCAGGGCGATCTACGCAAATGTATCCGCCGTAAACCCCGATGCGACAGTCATAGAGGCCGCATCTCCGCTCTTTGTGGACCATCCCGAGCGGATCCGCGGGAAGCGCGTCCTGGTCATCGAGGATGGCCCAACGCTGACGCACGGCGAGATGGCTTTCGGCGCGGCCTATGTAGCTGCACAGCGCTTCGGGGCAGCTGAAGTCGTCGATCCGCGACCCTACGCCGTGGCCTCGATCGCCCAGACCTACGCCAAGTATCCGACAACCGGTACTGTACTCCCGGCGATGGGCTATGGCGAGAAGCAGATCCGTGACCTCGAGGAGACGATCAACCAGACACCGTGTGATTTGGTGCTCGTGGGCACGCCGATAGACCTCACACGTCTGCTGAAGATCGAGCATCCGATGGAACGGGTCCGCTATGAGCTTCAAGTGATCGGGCAGCCGACACTGGAAGACGTGTTGCGCCGGCGCTTCGGCGGGTAGGCGGAGTCATCAGCTCGAGACGCCGGATCCCAAAGCGTCCGGCGCTATCCCTTGCCTGGCAACGCTGCCAGACCATGCGGACGGCCAGAGTCAGGAAGATCCTCATATCAGATCGTGTGACGCGCTCAACACCGCTGGATGCGACCGCCTCATTTGTGACCCTGTGGCGCGGTAGGTTGCCCGCGGAGTCTCAGGACGAGACGTACGGGCTCGCCGCAATCCAGAAGCGCCATGGGCGTTCCTGGGCCTCTTTGTCCCCAGGAACCCGTACGCGCGGGCCCGAGACGACCTGTTCGCCGGCGAGCAAAGCCCCTTCGGTGACAGCGAGTGGGCCGGCACCACACAGGTCGATGGCGTTCAGTGTCCCGTTGATGTCCAGCGCCTGAGCGAGTCGAGCCGGACCGCTGGTGAGGCGTGGACCTTTCGCGAGTGCCCATCCACCGCGGCTGCGGATCATCGCCTCGACACCTTCCAAAGGCTCCAGACCCCGGATCAGCACCGCCCCAGGTGTGCCTTCGGGGTGTGCCGTAATGTTGAACATCCAGTGCATGCCGTAGATGAAGTAGACGTAAGTGAAGCCCGGTGGGCCGAACATCGGGCGGTTGCGGGGAGTAGGGCCTGACGACGCGTGGCTCGCAGCATCCTCGAGACCGCGGTAGCCCTCGGCTTCGACGATACGCCCGACCAAGCGCTGATTACCGAGCACGCGCACCAGGTGCTTGCCGATGAGCGCCTGTGCCACGACATCCGGCTCGCGCGCGTAGAACGAGCGTGGAAGGCTGATTGCTGGTCGCGGGTTCAGCATCTCTGTTCCGCGCCTGCGACCGCCGGATTACGCCGCTGGTTTGACTTGAGCGGGCGAATGGAGTATCTTGTGTATAGTGATGGTTTGATCCGGTACGCAGGCAACAAAGGCGAGCAAACGGGCGCCTGAAGCGGAGGAAGAGCGATGAGTGACATCCCCGATTGGTTGGTGGAGCTAGCCTCACAGCGGGACGCTGACGAAGATGAAGGTGAAGAGGTAACACCGCCCAGCCCGGAGGTAGCGGAGACGGATGCCGACGAGGGGACCACGGAGTGGGATTTCCTGCGGACGCCCCCGGCGGTCGCAGAGGAGGCGGCCCCGAGCTCAAGATGGGACGGCGACGCCGGTGGGACTGGGAAGGCTCTGAGCACGCCCGCTGCGGCGCGACACGTCGCGGCTCTGGATGAGGGCGAGGTGATCGAGTCGCTGCGCGGCGAAGTGGATGCCGAGGCTCTTGCGTTGGCGCCGCGTCGCTGTTGCTGTCAGGACGTCATCCCCGCCCCTCATTCCGGGACTGCTGCCCTGGCAACAGGCCGTGCTGGCGATTCTGCTGTTACTCGACATCGCCGTCATTGGGTTACTGTTTCTGGTGATGTTGGGCAAGATGTCCATCGGGTAGGGACCCGCGGTGCAGGTCCTGGTCGCCCGGCTGAGCACAAAGGGCTTCCTGTAAGGACAGTACCTGGGAGGGACAGCCCGACTACTCTGTAGCCCAGGTGAAGGTGCGCCGGCGTGCTGCCTGGCTGATGACCCTGTAACTGGTATCGTCCGCGCTCGTGACCTGACGCACGACCAGAACGCGCCAGGAGAATGTGCGATCTTCCACCGTCGCCGGCGGGAACAGCTCGCTCGGGACGCGCCACACGGTCGACCGCAGGATCACCTCCTCGGTGATATTCTGTTCCCCTGTCGGAATGAGTAGCTCTACCTGGTAGTACTCACGTTCCTCAAGTATACCCACTGATGCCCACTGCAGGGCAACCGTGGCGTCGGGACCCGCAAAGGTGGCCGCATCGCGTGGATAGAGCATTGTCGGTGCCGGATAGCGCATGACCGTTGCCGGCGTGGGGGTGGCCTCCACTAGTGGCGGGGGGGTAGGTGTCGGTGTGTTGCGCGGGATCACCAGGACAAAGCCGATCACGATATGCTGCGAGTTGTCCGGGAGGTCTTCGTTCGCAGCGCGGATCGTGTCGATGCTGACCCCGTACTGCTCCGCAATCGTCGACAGCGTGTCGCCGCTCCGGACCGTGTGAAGGATGTAGGGACTGGGCGTCTCAGTCGGTTGCTCAGGGTCCGGCGTTGGCGTGGGCCCGGGTGTTGGCGTGGGCGCGGGGATCAGCAGGATCTGGCCCTCACCGATCGCGTCGGACTCCATGCCATTGAAGGCCAGAAGCTCATCGACGGTGGTGCCGTACTCCACCGCAATTGCTAGCATGGTGTCCCCAGCGACAACGGTGTACTCGGTTGGGGGGATGGGTGTCGGCGTCTCGGTTGGTGCCGATGTCGGTGTGGCAGTGGGTGTCACTGTTGGGCTCGGGGTGGCTGTCGGCCGAAAGGTCGCCGTCGGCGTTAGGGTGGGCAGTTCGGGGCTGATTTCGCCTCGCGACATACTCAGCCCCAGAGCAGCAGCACCCGCAAGCACCGCAACGGCGATCAGTGCCAGAATCGCAAACCGCAGAATCCGTCGTGAGCGGCTACGTCCGCCCGTACCTTCACCAACCGATCGATCCGCACCCGTGGACCCTCCGCCCTCTTCGGACGAATCACCGAGCACAGCCCCGCATATGGCGCAGGCTGTGGCTTCATCGGCAACGCGCGCTCCGCACGTAGGGCAGTGGCGTCCAGCGCTGTCGGGCAGTGATCGAATCGTCTCGTCGTCGTCCATAACGCTGGCGTATGATAGCATCGAGTGGAGTAAGGGCAAGGCGCCATGACGTGCTGTTGACTGCCGCTCACACCGGGAGCTCGCCGCTATCCACAGCCATTTGGCCCTTGACAGGCTCGGGCAAGCCGGTATACTCAGAGATTATAAGGCATGCCTTATAATCTCTGAGGTTGACGGGGTCGGAGGGCTCGATGCGGCAGGAGCGGGTAGAGGAGTACCTTGGGGCGGTCTACAGGTTGCGCGTTGATGCCGAGACGCCGCTTCCTCTGACGCAACTTGCTGAGTACTTCGGCTTCTCGCCGGTCTCGATCCACGAGATGGTGCAGAAGCTGGAGGAGGGGGGCTGGGTGCAGTACCATCCGTACCGTGGTGTGGCTCTGACCGAATCCGGTACGGAGGCTGCGTTGGCACTGCTCCGGCGACACCGGTTGTGGGAGCGCTTCCTCAGTGATGTGCTCGCATTGCCGTGGGACGAGGCGCACATTATCGCCGGTGACCTGGAACACGCAGCCCCGGAGGCTGTGACCGAGAGGTTGGCGAGCTTCCTGGGTGAGCCCGAAGCGTGTCCTCACGGCGCCCCGATCCCGCCTCAGGCAGCCTCTTCGCTGGACCAGTGTCTGCGTAGCCTGGGCGTCGGAACTGAAGCCCGGGTCACGCGCATAGCGCCCGAGACGCCCGAGCTGCTTCGGCGGATTGCGCAGCTGGCCCTGGGACCAGGTGCCCGCGTGCGGGTGATGGAGCAGAAACCGGACGGCACCGGTATCGCTCTGCTGGCTGAGGCGGGTCGGAATGTGGGGATCCCGGCAGCCGATGCACAGGCGATATGGCTGGAGCCATTGTAGGGAGGATGATCTATCCGATGGTCTCACTCGCAAAGCTGAATCCGGGAGAAGTCGGGTACATTGGCAGTCTGGAAGGTGGACACCACCTTGTCTCGCGTCTCGCAGCTCTGGGATTCACCACCGGGGCACCGGTCACCATTGTCAGGAACTACGGCAAGGGGCCGATCCTCGTCGCGGTTCGAGGTGCACAGATCGCGCTCGGCCGTGGCGAGGCCGCCCAGATCATGGCGCACCGGCCGGAGGTCTGAGGCATGAACCACCACGCCCACGGCTCAGAGGTCTCGGGTTCCTCCAAGACTGAGGTTCGCCAGGCGCGCGAGGCAGACAGAGGCCTGTTTGTGGTGGCGCTGGCGGGGCAGCCCAATGTCGGTAAGTCCACCATCTTCAACACGCTGACCGGCCTCAGCCAACACGTCGGCAACTGGCCCGGCAAGACGGTGGAGCAGAAAACCGGACGATACAGTTACCACGACACGGATCTCCTGCTGGTGGATCTGCCGGGCACCTACAGCCTGACGGCGGCCTCTGTGGAGGAGCGCATCACGCGCGACTTCATCCTGCATGAGCAGCCCGATGTGGTCGTGGCGATCGTTGACGCGGCAATTCCCGAGCGCAGCCTCTACTTGCTCTCTGAGCTGCTCCTGTTGCCGGCCCCCGTTGTCCTGGTGCTCAACATGATGGATGTGGCCGGCCAGCAGGGTGTGCAGATCGAGCCGCACGTCCTGGAAGCGGCGCTGGGGATCCCCGTCGTACCGATGGTTGCTACCCGAAGTGAAGGGATCGTGAAGCTCCTCGACGCCGTGCTATCGATCGCCGATCGAACGTACCCTTACGACCCACGGCGGCCTACCATCCTCCCAGCGCACGAGGAGGTGCTGGCACACCTCATCGCGCTGATCGCCTCCCATGTCCGCGAGCCGTACCCGGTGGATTGGGTCGCGCTTAAGCTCCTGGAAGGCGACGACGAGATCCATGCCATGATGGAGGGCCTGCTGCCTCGATCCGTCAGCGATGCGTTGCACGACGTGCTCCACCGCCACGAGGACGCGATCCTTGACATCGCCGGGGCGCGCTATGAATGGGTAGGCCGGATGGTCCGCGCCGCCGTGGTCCGCCCTCACGTGGGGCAAGTTGGGCTGACGTCGCGGCTCGATTCCTTGCTCACCCACCCGCTTTGGGGAACCGCGGCGCTGCTCGGAATCCTGGCGGCCGTATTTGGGCTCACCTATGCTGTTGGCAATCCTATGCAAGGTTGGTTGGATGGCCTGATGCAGCAGGTAGCGCTGAGCCTTGGGGGCTGGCTGGGTCAGGCCGGTGCTCCTCTCTGGATGGTAGATCTGCTTGCTGACGGTGTAATCGGGGGGGCCGGCATGGTGGTGACTTTCCTGCCCATTCTGGCGATCTTCTTCGTGACGCTGGGTGTTCTCGAGGACACCGGCTATATGGCGCGCGCCGCCTTTGTGACCGATCGGATGATGCACAGCATGGGCCTCCACGGTAAGAGCTTCATGCCGCTGCTGCTGGGGTTTGGGTGCAACGTACCGGCGGTTCTCGGTACGCGCATCTTGGACACGGGCCGAGCCCGGCTTCTCACCATCCTCTTGGCTCCGTTTGTGCCGTGCGCCGCACGCCTCGCCGTGACCGCCATTCTGGGGGCGGCCTTCTTTGGCCGAGCGGCCGGTCCCATCGTCTGGGCCCTGGTCGCCGTAAACCTGCTCGTTCTGGTTGGCCTGGGACAGGTGTTCGACCGGGTCTTCACCAGGAGCGAGGACTCCGTGTTCATCATGGAGCTTCCGCTCTACCATCTCCCTAACGCTCGGACCATCGGGATCTATGTCTGGCGCAACCTGATTGCATTCCTGCAGAAGGCGGGCAGCGTGATCCTGATCGCGTCTGTTGTGGTCTGGCTTCTGTCCTACCTTCCAGTTCGCGGCGATGTGAGTCAGAGTTATCTGGCCGCCATCGGGCGGTCGCTGGAGCCTATCGGGCGGCTTCTGGGCCTTCCGTGGCCGGTGCTAGTGGCGCTGCTGACGAGCTTTGTGGCTAAGGAGAACACCATCGCGACGCTCGGTGTGCTCTATGGCGATGTCCAGAGCGTATTGCCGGCACTGCTCACTACGCCTGCCGCGCTCGCGCTGCTGGTCGTGCAGATGCTCTTCGTTCCCTGCGTAGCGACAGTAGCGGCGATGAAGCAGGAGACGGGATCGTGGAAGTGGACCGTCGTCGGCGTCGGACTGATGCTTGCGCTCTCCCTGGGTGCCGGAATCCTGGTCTACCAGGTGGGTACCGCTATGATGGGAGCGTGAGGCATGCTGCAGCGGCTGTTGGCCCTTGTCGCACAAGGTGAGGTTGTGACCCAGCGAGGACTGGCGGAGGCGATGGGAGTCACCGAGGTGCTGGTCGGGCAAATGGTCGACCAGTTGACGGCGCGGGGGTACCTTACAGAGGCAGCTACGTGTGCTGAGGGCTGTGACGGGTGTGGTCTGACTGCTGCTTGCGGCGTCCAACGGCATCTCCGCCTCTGGACGCTGACCGCGAAGGGGCGTTTCGCGCTCCAGAACGACTGAAGCATCTGCGGCGAACGGCTCCGGAATTGTGTACGAAAGAGGGGGCGCGACACTGTCGCACCCCCCTCTTTTGTGCTTCGGCTCTGTGTACGGCTTAGTACATTCCGCCGCCGCCACCGCCGGCGGGAGGAGCGGGTTTGTCGGGCTCCGGAATGTCGGTGATCAGCGCCTCGGTGCTGAGCACCATCGAGGCCACGGAGGCTGCATTGAGCAGCGCGCCCTTGGTGACCTTGGCGGGATCGATGATGCCGGCCTCGATCATATCCACGTACTCGCCGCTCATCACGTCATAGCCCATATGCAGGTTGTTGTGCTCGACCTGGCTTCGGCGAACGTTGGCCAGAATCACGGCCCCGTCCTCGCCAGCGTTCTCGGAGATCCTGCGGATAGGCGCCAACAGGGCCTTGCGCAGGATGGTGACACCGGTCTGCTCGTCGGGGTAGGTCATCTCCATCCCGTCCAGCGCGGACACCGCGTTGACGAGGGCCACACCGCCACCGGGGACGATCCCTTCCTCTACCGCGGCGCGGGTCGCGCTCAGCGCGTCCTCAACCCGGTGCTTCTTCTCCTTGAGCTCGGTTTCGGTCGCGGCACCGACGCGGATGATGGCAACGCCACCGGCCAACTTGGCCAACCGCTCCTGCAACTTCTCGCGATCGTAGTCCGAGGTGGAGCGTTCGGTCTCGCTCTTGATCTGCTCGATGCGGCCCTGGATCAGGCGATCATCCCCATGGCCACCGACGATGGTGGTGTCATCCTTGGTGGTGATGACCTTGTCAGCGCGACCCAGGTCGGCCAGCGTGGCGCTATCGAGCTTGCGGCCCTGCTCCTCGGTAACGACGGTGGCGCCGGTCAGCGTAGCGATATCCTCGAGCATGGCCTTGCGGCGATCCCCGAAGCCGGGGGCCTTCACCGCGACGGCGGTGAGCAGACCACGCAGCTTGTTCACGACCAACGTGGCCAGCGCCTCGCCGTCGATATCCTCGGCGATGATGACCAAGTTGCGGGCGCCCTTCTGGACCAGTTTCTCCAGGATCGGCACCAGGTCCTGTGCGGACGAGATCTTCTTGTCGTGAATCAAGATGTAGGCATCCTCGATGACAGCTTCCATCGTCTCAGGATTGGTCACGAAGTAGGCGCTGATGTAGCCACGATCGAACTGCATACCCTCGACGTACTCGGTCTCGAACTCGAGGCCCTTGGATTCCTCAACGGTGATGACGCCATCCTTGCCGACCTTGTCCATCACGTCCGCGATCAGGTCGCCGATCTGGCGGTCCTGGGCGGAGATGGAGGCGACGTTGGCGATATTGGCCTTGGTGTTGACCTCAATGGCCGTCTTCGCGAGCGCGGTAGCGACCTTATCGGCGGCGGCAAGGATGCCGCGCTTGAGCAGCATCGGGTTCGCGCCCGCGGCGACATTCTTCATACCTTCCTCGATCAGGACGTGCGCAAGCAGCGTCGCGGTCGTGGTGCCGTCGCCGGCGATATCGTTGGTCTTGGTCGCAGCTTCTTTGAGGAGCTGCGCGCCCATATTCTCGAAGGGATCCTTGAGCTCGATCTCCTTGGCAACCGTCACGCCGTCGTGCGTGATGGTGGGGGAGCCCCATTTCTTATCCAGAGCCACGTTGCGGCCCTTCGGCCCAAGGGTGGTGACAACGGCATTCGCCAGGACTTCCATACCGCGCTGCAGACCGGCGCGTGCCTCTGTACCGAACTGTAACTGCTTAGCCATAGTTCCTCATTCCTCCCAAATAGAGATGATCTTACTCTGTCGTGCTTGTGCTGAGACTAGTCTTCGATGACACCCAGGATGTCGTCGACCTTGAGAATCAGCAGTTCCTGACCGTCACGCGTCTTGAACGTGGTGCCAGCGTACTTAGCAAAGATAACCAGGTCACCTGCCTGAGGGCCGACGACAACGCCGTCGTCATTCTTGACCTCAACATCCGGCCCTACGGCTACCACAGTGCCCTTCTGGGGCTTCTCTTTGGCGGTGTCGGGGAGAACCAGCTGGCCGCCTGCGAAGGTCATCTCTTCTTCGTCGTTGGGCTCAACAATCACACGATCACCAAGGGGTCGAATCTTCACACTCATACCTTACCTCCGTAATCCGTATATCGTGTCGCAGTGTCTTAGCACTCTACGTGTGTGAGTGCTAACGCTAATCCGAATAATAACACTCTTCGGGAGGCTTGTCAAGGACTCGGAGGGGGAGCGCGGGAGTTCTAAGGAATCTCTAATGCGACAGCAGCGTGCGATGGATCGCGACTGCCTCGAGGTATGACCGGCGCATCTCAGGATCGGCCAACCGCTCGGCCTGGGCAAGGAGGGTGGCGCGCGCACGCCCCAACACGTGGTCAGCGCGCGGGTCGCCGCAGGCGGACAGGATGTGATGGCAGATCCAGTGGACGCGCAAGGGCTCCTCCGCGCCCCGGACCAAGAGGTCGTGGGCCAGTGCATCCAGGACGGGTCCTAACTGCGCAAGGGCGTCGTGAGGCCGCCCCCGAAGTAGGGTCAGATAAGCCAGTTCGGCCTGAAGCTCGGTCGCAGATTCCGGGTGAAGGATGTCTCCTCGTAGTCCCAGAGCGCGCTGCAGGCTGGCCTCGGCGGCGTCTAGCGCCCCAATCTCCGTCTGTGCCTTGGCCAAGTAGCTCCAGGCATTGGCAAGGTTATCGACGTCGCCGAACGTCTCCGAGATCGCGATCGCCTGCTCTGCGGTAGCCACTGCGGAGGCGTAGTCGCCGGTACTGTAAGCCAGTAGAGCCTGGTTGGCCAGTGTCTCAGCTGCGGCCTGCTCGTTGCCGCTCTCGCGGTATATGCGCAATGCCCTGCGGTAGTGTGCATCCGCCGCGACGTACTGGCCGACAGCCCAGAGCACGGTACCACGGTTGTTCAGGACCACGCTCTGCCCACGGGTGTTCCCCATCGCCTCCATCAGGTGCAGCGCCTCGCCATAGTGCGTCAGGGCGTCACTGTGGTCGCCCTCGCCGGCAGCGAAGTTGGCCAGATTGTTGAGCGCCTTGGCGGCGCCCCGGTCGTCTCCGAGCTTTCGGTAGAGCGTCAAGGCCTCCGAGAGCAGAGCCCGCCCTACTGTGCTATTGCCCAGATCGTACTCCAGTGCGCCAAGGTTGTTCAGGACGGCGGTCTCCCCTCGGATATCACCATGCGACCGGTAGATCGACAGTGCCTGATCGTATAGCGCGCGCGCCTGCTCGATTGCCCTCTGCCGGTTGGCGATGTTGGCCAGCTCACGGAGCGCATCGGCCGCCACAAGGGGCAGCTCGGTCGACTGCGCCAGATCAAGCGCTGTCGCAAGGCGAGTGCGTGCGGGCTCGTAGGCGGCCCGTTGTACGAGGATCTGACCCACGAGGAGCTGCGCTTCGGCCTCAAGCGCCGGGCTTGGCGCCGCCAGCGCCAAGCCGCGCTCGGCGGCCTCCAGAGCCTCACCATAGTGGGCACCGGTGGAGAGCAGGCGCGCCAGCTCGAGGTGAAGTCTGGGGAGCAACGTGCCGGATGGCCCATGCCTTTCCTGCACTGGCCATAGCCGCGCCACCACAGCACGGACCTGAGCAACTCCCTCGGGCAGCGGGCCGCGCAGGCAACAGAGGAGGCTGAAGGCGGTGGCGAGCGATTCCAGGCACTCACAGTCTTCCTGACCGATTGCCCACACCCAGGCCGTGCGGAGGTGGGCGCGTTCCTGCTGGAGGGCGGTGGTGGCCGCGACCGCGTCGGCGCTACGCAGGCTGGGTTCGAGTCGTCGCGCCAGGGCCGCATAATGAGCCGCGTGGCGTGCGCGGTAAGCCGCGGCTTGCAGTGGATCGGCTGCCAGCTTCTCGGCGGCGTACTCAGCGATGATGCCGTGGAGGCTGAAGCGGTCATCCCCGCCTCGCCGGAGCAGTGACTTTCGCAGCAGCGACGCGAGCGCCGCTGCGCTGGATACGCCAAGAACCGCGGATGCGGCTGAGGGAGTGAAGGAGTCGACGAAGACCGACAACCCGGCCAAGTGTCGTTGCTCATCGTCTGTGAGGAGGGTCCACGAGTGCTCGAACGCCGCGCGCAGGCTGCGGTGCCGTGGTGTGACATCGTGAAATGGCGTTGTCAGCGTGTCGAGCGTGGCACTCAGCACGGCGATGGTGTCGGCCAAGGTGCGCTCGGTGAGTGTTGCTGCTGCCAGCTCGATGGCAAGCGGCACCCCCTGTACGAGCTCACAGAGGTGGATGACATCTGGTAGGGTGGAGGCGTCGAGCACGAAGTGGCGTCGGACCTGACGTGCCCGCGCCGTGAAGAGAGCAACCGCGCCGTATCGATCCGGCTCCGGGTCTGCGGGAGTCGTCCGGTAGGCAAGGCCGTCAACGTCGTAGACGATCTCCTCGAGCAACCGCAAGCGCTCGCGCGAGGTGGCCAGGACTACAACGTTCGGTGCCTGGTGCAGCAGCTTGGCGATGCGGTCCACGCATGGTGCTCCACCCAGTTCGGGCGCCGGGCAGTCGAGCAGTTGCTCCAGATTGTCGAGCACAAGCAGCAGCTCGCGCCTCCGGAGGTGTTCGAGGATCGCGACCCATGGCTCGCTCACTGCGCTCGCCGCAAGGCCCAGAGCCTCGGCGATGACCGCTCCGATTTCGGCATCCGATGCGCTGCCGCCAAGGGTCTCCAGTGAGGCGAAGGCTATGCCATCTCGAAACGTGCCCAGGTGATCCTGGGCGATCTGCCGAGCGAGGTGGGTCTTGCCTATGCCGCCCAGGCCGACCAGGGTGATCAGACGCGTCTGTGGACCGGCGAGGAGCCCAGTCAGCTCCTCGAGCTCAGCGTCCCGGCCCAGCAACGGTGACGGTGGGTGAGGCGCGACAACGGCGGGCGCCGGCGGCAGGGTCTCGTGGAGGATCTGCGTGTACAGTGCGGTGGTCTCCGCCGTCGGCTCAACACGCAGTTCCTCTGCCAGGGCACGACGGCAAGCCTCGTACTGGGCCAAGGCGGAAGTGCGACGACCTTCGTGGGCCATGAGGCGCATCAAGACGCGATGGGCCTCCTCGGACCACGGCTCCAGTGCCACCTGGCGGTGGGCTATCTCTCTCGCCGCCTGCAGGTCGCCCCGCCGCTCCCGATAGGCGACGAGCGTCTCCAACGACTCGATGGCCTCGCGGTGGAACCACTCGCGTCTGAGCACGGCCCATTCCTCGAAGCGATCGCTGTCGTCGACGAAGAAGCCCGCGAGGAACTCTCCCCGGTAGAGCTCGGCCATCGCCTCTCGACGGCGCAGGCAGGGCAGGCAGCGGCTTGCGCGCCGGTGCTGGTGATGATGACAGCCATCGCTCAGGGCACTGAACTCGCTAACATCCAGCCGGTCACCAGGCACCCACACAAGCTCGGCGCCATCACGGTCGGCGCGCAGCCGATCCGCGCAAGGACCCAGTGCCTGTCTCAAGTACAGGAGTGTCTGGCGCAAGCTTTGGCGCGCGCGCTCCTCGGGCTGGTCGGGCCACAGAAGCCCGGCGAGTGCAGCACGGGTGTGGGGGCGACCGCCTTCCACGGCAAGGTAGACCAGCAAGCCGCGTGCCTTGTCGGTGGTGAAGGCGGTCAGCGCCTGGTTGTCGGCGGCGACGTGGAAAGAGCCCAGGAACGTGAGCGACAATTGTGCCATACGGCGGTCGGATCCTCCCCAAGATCGATCGCGTGCGGCGGCGCACGGGACCATTATACTGAGTCCGGTTGAGAGGGCGACTCGGAGGTCGCTGGGAGAGGAGCAGGTTCCCCCTCTCTGCGTGGGCCAACCCCGACCAGTGGGTTCACGCCACAGCGCGTACCAGACTTGGCTCTATGACGGTGTTGTGACGCTTGTCTGCGATGATAGGGGCACCGGAAGCGGATCAGGAGGTGCGATGGGCCATCGACGGCTGGGTGTCTGGGGAAGCATGGCGCTGCTGGTGATCGCCGGCCTGGCGTGCGCAACGGTGCGCCACGAAGACGTGGCGGTAGGCCGCGAAGACGCCGCGGAGCAGGCGACGGCTGTGCCTGCCGGGTCTCAACCCGCGCCAAAGCCCGAGACGCCGGAGGCAGGTGAGGCAACCGTCCGGTGGAGGCTTGATGCCGCCGCGATTGGGGCGGGGGAGGATGATCTGAGCTTCTCGACCGTGACCGGCATGGACGCCACGGCATCGCTGCTCCTTGTAACTGATGCCTACGGCGGCATCAGCGGCTTCGACCTCGATGGGTCCCTGGCGATGCGGGCATCGCCGGGAGTGATCGGCTATGTGTCCGACGTCGCCGTCGGGCCCGATGGAAGGCTGTATATGGCCGATAGCGCGCTCCACCAGGTGACGATCTTCGATTCCGAGGGAGGCCTGCTAGGAGGCTTCGGCAGCCTCGGGCAGGGCGACGGTGAGCTTGGCGGTGACAGTCCGCGTGCGCTGGCCGTGAGCCCGGCGGGCGAGGTTTTCGTGCTTGACCCGAATAGCGATGCGACGGGTGCGCCCGTATTACGGGTGCAGGTCTTTGATCCTGAGGGCGGCTATCTTCGCAGCTTCCCGCTGGCCCCGGCATGGGACGTGCGCGCGATGGACGTGGGTCCCGACGGGACACTCTACGTGGTGGGCCTCGGCGGTTTTCTGGGGGAGCTGGAGCCCGAGGCGGGCCGGCTGATCCAGCAGCTTGGACGCGAGATACTGGCGGCGGCCGGCCCGCAGTCAGTCGCCGTGGACGACGCAGGTTATCTGTATCTGGCGACGCAGGCGCCTGCCGCCGTGGCAGTACTGGACCCGCTCGGAGATCTCGTCTGCTGGATCGGTGAGGAGGGCGTGCGCACCGAAGAGGGGTGGGACGTGGGTACTTTCCTGTTTCCCTCGGTTGTGGCGGTGACGCCTGACGGGCGCACCATCTTCGTGGGCGACGCTTATGAGCCGTTTGTCTATGTGACGGCGATGAGCCGTTAGCGCCCGGCAGTCTGCGGCTGGCGGCAGGGGGCCGGGGCCTGGGTATCTGGGGTGGGCACGGAGGGTGGGCGGGATGAGCGACGAACGGTGCAGGGAGGGCTTGGGGTACCGGGCGTACCTGCTGCGTCTGTGGCAGACGACCGACGGAGACCGGATGGTGTGGCGCGCCTCGCTGGAGCAGCCGGGCACGGGCCGGCGTCTGGGCTTTGCCGGACTGCAGGAGCTCGTGTCATACCTGGAGCGGACGGTCGCCGATGAACCGCCCACCGCCGAGGTCGAGGGAGTTGAATCATTGGCGCGGCTCCCCGGGCGCCAGAGATGCTGAAGCGGTTACCACAACCACGGAACTGGAGCTGGGATCTGGGAGACAGGAGGTGCATGACATGCCAGAGCGAAGCGGGGATCGGCGTGACACTCGACGGCGACGGACTGGGGCCTGGTCCACGGCGTGGGTACTCATCGTGGTCATGGGGCTGGTGCTCGGTCCACTGCCCCTGGCGGGTGCGCCGGAGACGGAGAGTTCCCCGATCGTACCGGCGGCAGAAGTGCCACCTGAATCGCCGGGTGACGCTCGGATCGTGAGCTGGGCGCAGGCCGATATCGATGGCGAGCGAACTGTGTTATTGCAGTGGTCAACGCTCTACCGCCACTTCGTCTACCTGCCGCTGACCATTCGCGGCGGCGAACAGAGCGCATCGGTAACGGCGTCGTCTGTGAGCACTGCCGGGAGCGGATACACGATCTCGCGACGCCTCGAAGGGGAGCTTGACTGGGTCTACCTGGGGACCGCGCAGCCCGTCAGAAGCGCCTGAGGACCTGTCGGCTGTACTCGGCCAGGACCTTACCGACCAGTTGCTGCTTGATCTACGAGCCGATGCCGGCGATCCCCCGCTTACCCTCAAGCGGCTCTTCGAGCGCCTTGGGACAGGAGCCGGCCCTGGTGAAGATGCTCCAAGGGCAGTACTACCAGGTGGGACTGGCGATGGGGACGTCATATCTGGACCGTGACGCCCCCGACGGCGTCACCCTGGAGTACCGGGTGGCGCCCCTGGGAGGCTCACTGCCGCTCGTGCCTGCGCGTGTTCCATCGGCGACGTCCGGCCTGCCCACGCCCGCAGGGCTGCGCGGGGTCTGGACGGGCCCCGCTGATCTCGGCGTGAGGCCGAGTAGCCGGCCCGACACCGCTGCCGAGCGCTTCGCGTGGATTGAGGCTCAGGACTACCGTCCCTGGGATGGGACGATCTACCTGATCTGGGATATCCCGACCAGCACGGGTGCGCTTGGCGACGGCCTGACTGCCTTCAACCTGGCCGGATATCGTGTCTACCGCGGAGCCTCAGCGACCGGACCTTGGGAGAAGGTAAGCCCGACCAAGGCGGACTGCGCTCACCCATTCTCCATCTACTGCGAGATCCTGACCGGTATCATGCTGCCGCCGGAGACGGATGACGGCTTTCCGCAGTTCTTCTTCAAAGAAGACCTGCGCGAGATCGTGACCGATCCCGGGCAGCTCTACAAGCAGTGGTACTACAAGGTCTGTCCGGTCGATGGACTTCGGCGTGAAGGCACGTGCTCAACGGCACTGCCTATAACCGCACGCGAGCTGATGCCGCCCGAGCCTGCGAACGATCTGACGGTGCAGGCCGATGCGGCGCAGTCCGAGCTGACCCTCACATGGATCTATAGTGACACCGTTGAGGTAAGCCAACCGCTGCGCTTCTATGTCACGCGCAGCCCCGAGCTCACGCTGCCGCTGGACCAGTGGACGCCTGTGGCCAACCAGCAGCTAGCCGTGACCGGGGCGGTGACGCTGACAACCACCGATGTGCCGCCCAAGGATCAGGTCTTCTGGTATCGGGTCCAGGTTCGCGACAACGCCGGCAACTGGTCGGCGCCGGGTCAGGCGGCCAAGGGCGCACTGTACACGCGAACCGACCCGACGTTCGCTGGTATCCCCTACAACGCGACCAACTGCTCTGCGAACGCCTTGCCCCTGATCCTGAACGGCCTGAGCCCGGAGGTACGCCAGATTGCGGTCTACCGAGGGTTCTCCGCGACCGGCCCGTGGCACCTCGTAAAGCGCGTCACCGTTGCCGGTGGCTCTGCCGAGATCACGGATGAGTACGTTCCTCCCTATGCCACCGACGTCTACTACCGTCTGGAGGCAGTAGACGGGCACGGCAATGTAAGTGCATCGCAGCCCTACTGCACGCACCTGGAGGGCAGCGATATCCTGCCACCACCCCCCCCGATGACGACGACGGTCACTCAGCAAGACAACGTCTTTGTCTGGGAGATCGAGGTTGGCGACACCGGTGCGCCCGACGATGGCCCTCCGACCGACGTCGTTGTCACGGCGCCCGGCGACGACGGGCCGATCACGTCCACGGTTACGCTGACCGGCACGGCGAGTGGCGGGATGCTGCCGGGCGCCTGGATCGAGATCGACGGGTCGACGACCGGTTCCGGCGGTACCGGCGCCTCTTCGGAGAGCTGGGTGCGCGTTACCAACAACTTCATCAACTCCGAGCGGCAGATGACCGACCTTGGTGATCTGGCTGCTGTCACATGGATGACAGACACGGCGCCTGCATACGTCAAGGTTGAGATAGCGAACGTCGACGAGTGGTCACCGCCGATGGCGCTATACCGTCGTATCCCGAGGGGCAGCTGGCTGCAGGTAACGGAGGTCGCGTCAGGTTCAGCCGCACTGGATCGAGGACCACTCCGATCCCAGCCCCTACCAGCCGTACGAGTATGCCGTGCTACTCTTCAGCCCGACGACGTACGAGGTGCTGGGCTACTGGGGGGCGACGCCGCTGGCTGCGCTTTACCCGGCGCAGACTCTGTCGCTGGGGGGCGATGCCATCACGCCGGTACCGCCTTTTGGCGCATGCCTCATCACACAGCACCCGCCGGCAGATGTCGGCATGCAGGACGTGGTCAACTTGGCCAATGGTTGGGTCCTCACCGACGTGGTGTACTACACGTCGATCACGGGGCGAGACTGTCCTCCTTCTACATTTAGCGCGGATAACGCCTATGGTCACGGCACACTGACTCTTGCCAGAGACGTCTTCCGAGTCGTTTACTTCTATGGTGTCAGTGTAGCGACCAGAGATGGATTGCACCTCGACGGCAGAATCGTCGCGTCACTCAACTATAATACGACGGCACCCGCCTACTTCCCCAGACGCTTCGGGCAGATCGAGTTCACCGCCGGTGACACCTGGCAAGCGTCGCGGGCTGAAGTGACGGTGACACTTCCGTCGAACATCCGGATACGGACCGCGGCGGGCGATGCCAGCCAGATATCCGGCGTGTTCAACAACGTGACCAGCGGCTTCGCCTTCGATCCCGGTTACCCGGCAGGGGCCATTGTCGATGAGAATCTACCGTGGCTCCTGACCAGCCCCGGTGAGATTGCTATCGACGAGCGTGCGATCAGCTTCGGCATGCCTGGTGACGACGGAGGACCGGCTGAACTATGGGTCCGATGCGACCGTCCTCGGGTCAGGCGACCCGACAGCAATCTGGCCTTCATGCGACCGGACTACACCTCCGGCCGATGCTGTAGTCCGACGACAGGACTCAGTGGGACGTTTGGCACGAACGACGACCTCAGCTATGTCACCAGTCTGCCCGCCGCCATCGAGGTGAGCGCACACGGCGCGGAGTTGGCCATCACCGGCAGCCGTATTCAGCGTGGGCTGCTTCGCGACGCGTCGGCACGGCTGACCTACTACGATCGTGGTACCAACATCGACCTGGCCTCCTTCAATGCGACGTGTCGCGGCTTCGCCGACGATCATTACTCGCTCTGCGAATGGACCTTTGGCGCGCTGCACGAGCGGACGCTAACGATGGCAGTGGAGATGGAGGGTTCCGCCATCTCCATCGGCGCGGATGGGATGATGACGGCCACTGTGCTGTTGGACGCACCCGCAGGCTGGCCGAGTTTTGAAGTGGAGAGCCGTAGAGGGACACTGTACCTTGCCGGAGCGACGCCTGGCGGGAGCGGCGCGACGACGGCGCCACTGCCCGCCGAGAATGCCTGGCGACAACTGAGCGATGCAGCGACCGGCGGGCTGTTCGACCCGGGCATCAACCTCAACGCGAACGATGCTGTGGTGCTCTACGACTTCTATACGCCACCGGACTTCGAGCCTTCGTCGATGGACGTCTACATCCGTCGCGGTGGCGTGAGCGGACACCTGATCCTGAGCGGAGGTGGTGCGCGGGAGAACGGGTATGGCTACAGTGAGCAGGTCCAGCGTATCGAGCTCCTATTCATCGACAACGGCGCCGTCTCCCCGCCGCTCGTCTATGAGACCGATCTCTATCTAGATTACCCGACGGATGCTTGGTTGCAGCTTGACGTCTGGCAAGTGAACCCAAACCAACCGCCCGGTCCGGGGCGGCTTCCGCGAGCCGACGACGGTGCTACACAAGTACTGGGCCTTCACCGAGACGCCCCAGACCTGGCAGTACGACCCCGTAGGTAGCGACTACGGCGGAGCGCTCGGGTGCGACAGGGGCTGCTGCTGGCGCTGACCAACAGCCGGGCCGCCGTGGCGGGCTTCGGCGCCGGTGGCCGCCCAGCCGGGCACGATGACGGTGACGTTGGCGCTTGCGAGCGAATGGCTGCCCGACGGCGACATCGGCGCGGTGCGTCTCTATGCCCCGCCGGCGCTCGAGTACCGCGTCAGCGGCTTCGCCTACGCCTTCTCGGGGCTGCGGCTCAGCCGCTACAACAGCACGCCGCTGGCGGCCGGCACCCTTCCCGAGACGCTGGGTATCGACGTGGGCGACAACCTGGGCGGCCTTCCAGACTAAGCTACTGGACGGCAATGGCGCCCTCACGCCGGTGTCGCTCGATGCGTGCGCCACGGGCGGGAACGGTGGCGTGCGGCCTTGTCGTCATCGACGGCAACGTCGCCGTCGACTACTTCGGTGAGGTGCGCGACGCGTCGGTCACGGGTCTCGCGGCCTCCGCGATCCCGACTGTCGATGAGCTTGTGGGAATGGTCCCGATCGCTGTGAACACCCTGGGGTCCGGTGTCCACGAGTTGCTGGTGAAGGCGGTCGAGTTGCCGTGGATCTGGCCCGTGATCAACGATGCGTTGCGTGTTGACCTGCCGGTGAAGTTCCTTGGCAACACCGAGGGCGGCGTCCTGGTGGGGCTCTATCCCGAGGCGACGGTCTTCCCCGATCAGCAGCTCTTCAGCACCGACGTGGCGGCGGTGATCTCGGTTCACTGGAGGCCCAACATCGGGACCGAGGACAAGCTGGGCATCTTCCTGGGGTACCCGGCGAGCCAGGCCGCGTTCCGTGCTCTGGCGATGAACCGGCCCGACCCTGTGGCCGGCGGCGTCCTCCCCTATGGCCAGTGGGACGAAGTACGAGATGACATTGCAGCGTGGTCCGTCAAGTTCGGCTACGGCCTGCCGCAGTCCGGCGATAACAATGACGCCATCGACCTGGCGTATGATCTGTGGGACGCCTGGGGCACCCGGGAGTTCGACAAGGTCTATGATGTGGTCGAGCCCATCCTGAAATCCCTCGGGGGCCACGATGCGTACGGCGTGAACGGGCTGGAGGCCGGCGAGGCGCTGTTGCCCACGGGCCTCACCATGAACAACGGTGCGCTCGTGGCGACGTTCCATCGCGATGGGCTGGGCCTGCAGCTTTCGGCGCTCGAGGGCGGCACGCAGATGGCCTATGACATCTACGGGCTTGACCTGTGGATCACGGACGTTGATGTTTTCGTCCGGATGGACTGGATCACGGCGGAGATGAACCGCGACGGCGAGGTCCTCTTCTATGGCGCGCCCTATCTCAACCTGATCGGCGACTACGGCGTGGACGGTGAGTTCTTTGGGATGGCCTTCCCCGACTCGCTGACGGCGTGGCGCGTGGAGGCGACGGTCGACCTTGACACGATCGGGATCGCGGGCATCGCCGGGCTCGATCTGGCGGGCGAGTTCGGCTCCGGCCCGTTCAACGGCGAGAACGTCTCCTATCTCGGCGTCCGTGGTGAGGGGAACTACATGGACTACCGAGTCGGTGGCGGCGTACTTTTCGGCTCGATCTACGACAGCCCGGTCCTGCGGCGCGCGGGTTACGGCGAGTTGCTCGACACCCTTGGCAATGAGAACACGTACACCGGCCTCTACCTCTTCGTCAACGGAGACTTCCCCATCGTGGAGGGCAGCTCGTGCCTGCTCAAAGCCAACGCCGCCGGTGAGTTTCAGTTCTGGTACTTCTGGAGCGATGATGTCGGTGGGGGCATCCTCTCCGGTGCGGTGCACGCCACCGTGCTATGCGTGGTCAGTGGGCGCGGGCAGGTGGATCTGGAGTACGCGCGCCTTGATGAGGGGGGGACGGCTATGGGTAGGACCTGCGAGGGCAGCGCCTGCGATCTCTTCGGCGGCCGCTTCTGGGTTGCTTTGGGGATAGGTTGGTGCTCGCCGGGAACCTGGGACTCGTGGTATGGCCGCTGGTGGGACGATGACTGGTGCTACACCTTTGGCGCGACAGTCGACTTGACCTATATGGACCCGGGCGGGCTGGATTACTCGGCTTCACTCGACTTTGAGTAACGCCCGGATCGCGTTGTGTTGTTACGGGCCCCACCGTCGCAAGGCACCTGCACCTTGCGACGGTGGGTGCTGTCACGTGGGATGAGGACTGGCAGGACCAGTCAATCTACCGAGGAGTAGCCGGCGCAAGCCGTGGATGCGTGCCACACTGCGGTGATGTATGCAGAGAGGCCGGCTCCGTCGAGCTGGCCTCTCTGTTGGGGGGGCGAGCAACTCGCCGACTACGGCGTCGTCGTAGGTGTGGGAGACTCGGTCGGTGTTGGCTCCGGCGTATCCGTTGGGACTGGTGTTGGCTCCGGAGTATCCGTCGGCACGGGTGTCGGCTCGGGCGTGTCCGTTGGAGTCGGAGTAGGCTCAGGCGTCGGTGTCTGGGTTGGCAATGGGGTCTCCGTGGGTACGGGCGTCGGCGTTGCGGTCGGCACAGGTGTTTCTGTCGGCTGCGGCGTCGGCGTCTCGGCGACCTCCCAGGTGTCGGTCGTGTGGCACTTCGAGCATTGGCCGCGCGTATGGATGGCTGGACGCTCGTGGCAGGCGTTGCAGATGGTGTAGCCGGTGTGGTTGAACGTCACCTGCGTCCAGGATGTTGTCGAGGTGTGGCAGTCCGAACACTGCCCCGGCCAGTGACCGTCATAGGAATGGCACGAGGCGCAGTCCGACCCATCACTGTGATCCACCAGAACCTCAGTCCAGGAGTTGGTCGTGTGACAGGTGGAACACTGCCCCGGCCAGTGGCCGGACGGCGCGTCGGTGGTGTGACAGCTCGCGCAGTCGGTGAGGCCGCTGTGGCTGAAGCTGACGGCGGTCCAGTCTGAAGTGCTGTGACAGGTGGAACACTGACCCACGTAGTGTCCCGCCGGCATCTCATCAGTGTGGCACGTCTGGCAGTCTGTCAGGCCGGCGTGGCTAAAGGACAGACCAGCCCAGGATATTGTGCTGGTGTGACAGTTGGAACACTGGCCCAGGTAGTGCCCAGCGGCTGCCTTATGGCACGTCTGGCAGTCCACGTATCCGGAGTGGCTGAACGTGGCGCCATCCCAGGAGGCAGTGCTGTGGCAGACGCTGCACTGCCCTGAATAGTGGCCGCCCTTGGAGTGGCACGATGTACAGTTGGTGAGCCCGATGTGGCTGATCGACACGTCGGTCCACGATGAGCTCGTATGGCAGCCCGAGCACTGGCCCTTGTAGTGGTTGGGCCGAGTGTGGCAGCTTGCGCAGTCGGTGAGGCCGCTGTGATCGAACGAGACATCCTGCCACGAGCTGGACGTGTGGCACGAGGAGCACTGGCCCTCGTAGTGGTTGGCGGGGGCGTCATCCGTATGACACTGAACGCAGCTCGTGGTCTTGCGATTCGAGTGCCAGGTGGCCCACCAGGTCTTGGTAGTATGGCAGGTTGCGCAGGCCAGATCGTACGACTCGTGTGGAGGTTCGTGGCAGAGCGAACAACCAGCGAGACCCGTGTGTTCGAAGGCGATCTCATCCCACCCATCGACACTGTGGCAGGAGGAGCACTGACCCTCGTAGTGATCATCCGGAGTGTCGACCGAATGGCACGCCTGGCAATCTGCGAACCCCTCATGGGCGAACTCGAACCTGTTCCAGTCTGTGGTATCGGTGTGGCAGTCGGCGCAGGCATGGCCCGGCGCGCCTGCATCTTCGGTAGCAGCGAGCACGTTCCCCATCAGGGTTCGCTCTGATACGGAGCGGATGGCTGCCCCTGTCAGGCTGGAGAACGCGCGCGCCAACCGGCCCTCGGTCGTCGGCGGACCGGCCTGGGTGTAGATCTCGTGGCCCTCGGGCTGATCCTCGATGTGGCAGGTCTCACATTCGGTAACAGGCAGATGGCTAAAATCTTTGACCTCCCACGTTGTACCATCGTGGCACGACGTGCACTCGCCGGCAAAGTGGTACGGGTACGCAGCGGCCACGGGTACATGGTGGCACTGCTCACAGCCGGTGGCCGTGTCGGCATAGCGCCCATCCTTGTGGCATTGTTCACACGAGACGTCCGCGTGAGCACCATCCAGTAAGAAGCCGCTATGGTCGACAGTTCCTCCGAGGAAGGGGATCGCCATCGCCTTGCTGAGCGTCGCATCAGCCGGCGTTGCAGACGCAAGCGCCGGTCGCGCGGCTGCCAGAGCCTGACGGGTAGCGATGTCCTTCTGCAGAGCCCTAACGGCGGCCTCGAGTGGCGTGCCCGTCGATGGGTAGCGCATCGCGGCCAGCACGATGTTGGCCTGCTTCAGTAGCTTCTGCAGTTCGAGATGAGCCTCGCTGTCCTCAGGGAGCGCGTCCACCAGCAAGGCTGCCTGTTCCAGGGTTCCTGCGAAGGCCGTCAGAGCACGATCAGCACGGTGAGCGTCGGCATTCGCCAGGTCGCCCAACCGGCGACCCGCGAGCTGGAGCGCCCAGCGAGCCTGACCTTCGCCCTTGGGCGACAGAGTGAGCCGCAGTTGCTCGGCGGCGTCCTGAACAGCAAAGAGGAGATCACCCGGCGCGAAAGGGTAGGTCGCTGCAAAGTAGACCAGACCCATGCCGGCCACGGCAAACAGCAGATTTCCGATCGCGATGGCAAACAGGAGTCGTTTCACGGTTCCTCCCTATTCAGGGAGACCGGACGCTCGGCGGCTGGGATCTGGGGGGACGACGCCAGCGGGCGTAGTCCCTCGACCTCACCGGCCAAGCCGGTCTTGTGACACTCGGCACATGCTTCGGCGTCCTCTAGGCCCGCCTCCCGGTGCTGCGCCAGCAGGGCGGTGGGTTCATGGTCGTGGCATCCGAAGCACGTCTGCTCGGTATAGGTGCCGGGGTGGCAGGTGGTACAGGCGCTAGTGTCGCCCGTCGCACTGCCGTGATCCAGTTGAAAGGTGTGCTGTGTGAGCTGGGCTGGCGCGAATGCCATCGTGTTGTGGCAGCGGGCGCAGTCGCCGCCGAACTGCCCCGCGTGGTACGCGGGCTCGTCATGGCAACTCGCGCAGTCGGACGCCAGACCTTCATAGACCCGGTCAAGATGGCAGGCCTCACACGAGGTATCCGTGTGCGCACCGTCCAGAACATAGACCGTTGCGTGCTCAAACACGGTCGGCCCGTCGCCCCTGCCGTCGTGGCAGAGCGCACAGTCTGTGCCGTAGCGATCGACATGGGCCTGAGCCACGGTCCCCTGGCGTTCCAGGTGGCAGCTCACGCAATCTACATCCGAGGCCGCCAGCACATCGTTCGGATGGCAATCCGCGCAGACCAGAGGCGTCTCGTCCTCTGCGGACGTATGCGCCGCCAAGCTGAAGCCTGTCAGCGCTTCATGATCGATATTTGCCAGGCCGACCTCGCTGATGACCGCCTCGCGTCCACGATGCTCCTTGTGGCAGGTCTGGCAGCGATCCGTGCCCGGCAGCATGGCATGGAGGCCCTCTGTGCCGGCGCGCTCCTTGGCGATGTCCATATGGCAGCTCTGGCATTTGCTGGCCGTGAGGCAGTGCACCGGCTCGTGACAGTGAAGGCAGTCATTCCCGAATTCGGCGTGGGACGCATAGCCGCCCAGTCCCGTTCCATCTCTCGCCATCGCAGACACCAGGCCGGGGCTGAGATAGCTGCGGAAGGCCTTCATTGCCAACACAACCACAACGGGCATCATTACGAGCACGAAGACCGCAGAGATGCTCCGCCCGATTCCGGAGGTGAGAAGCCACTTGATTAGTTTCATAGCCTTGGTCCGTGCCCCCGCACGCCCCGCGTTCCAGGTCTGCTCTGAGATGTTCTTGCTTCACCCGGTGGGCTACCGGCAGAACCCCAAGCTCCGGATGCCCACCTTACTCCGACACCTCTAAGCCTCTCACGGGGCCCGAGGGTCTCCTCCGTAAGCCTAGTTGCCAGCCGGGCCATCTCCGGCCACTGCAGGCATGGGGCCCCCCGCCTGTAAGTTCCGCGCCTCACCCGGCTCACCCGTCGGGTGGCAGAGCCCGCAGGCGTCATACTCCGTGATACCGAGCTCCACGTGGACCGACTCCATCTCGTCGGGTTGGTGATCGTGACATCCGTAACAGGTATTCACGGCATAGCTTTCGGTGTGGCACGTCTGGCAAGCGATCTGCGTACCCTCGCCGTGATCGAGGCTGAACGTGTGCTTGGTCAAAAGCGCAGGCTTCCACGACTGCAGCGTGTGGCACCGGGCGCAGTTCAGGCCGAAGCGCGCGGCGTGCACGATGGGCTCCTCGTGGCACGAGCGGCACTCGTGCGGGTCTGCCTCATCTCCGGGCTCCAGGTCGTCGAGGGCCGCGGCATTGGGGGGGGCGATGAACGACAGCATAGCCGTCTCGGCCATTGCCGACACCGTGTCCCAGCCCCGTGACTTGATGAGCGTGACCAGGCTTTCCACCTGGTAGCTGCTCATCGTTCCGCCTTCTTCCACGTGCCACGACGCCATCGCCGAGCCGTGCGGTGAGTAGGCGATGGTGTTGTAGAGCACTTCGGCGTTGGCTTCGGCCAGCGCAGCGTAGTTTAGCGGCGGCATCGCGCCAAGCCCCGCGCCGTCGGACCCGTGGCAGAGCGCACAGCTATCCAGGTAGAGGTGCGCCGCGTCGCTGACGTAGCGTGCCTCCGTCTCGGTCTGGGCGCGGGCCATACGGGCCGGCTCCTGGAGTGCGTAGACGGGCAGCAGGACCACCAGGAGAAGCAGTGCCACCAGCCCCAAAGTCTCGTAGGTCTTCATGGGTAGCTGCCTCAGGCGTAGGTGAGCTGGTCGGACGAGAAGGACTCGCGCTGCGTCTTCTCGGTCGTGTCGACCACGACCAGGCCGTCCTTGATGCGAACGGGGAACAGATCAAGCGCGCGGGACACCGGCGGCCCGCCGTGGTCCCCGTGCTTGTCGAAGGTCGATGCGTGACACGGGCATAGGAATTCCTGCTTTTCCTCTACCCAGACGACGGTGCACCCCAGGTGCGGGCAACGGGTGTGGACGGCCATAAAGCCGCCATCGTCGGCGCGCACCAGGAAAAAACGCGAGTCGGGGAACTCGGTGACAGAGCCGCTTGGGAACGCATCAGCGCGCCCCGCCGTGACCACCGACCCGAAGACGCCCTGTAGGCTGTGCGAGCGCAAGTAGATGAGGCTGGCGCCCCCGATCTCGAGCGCCGCCAGCATCCCCAGTCCGCTCATCCCGAGCTTCAGGAAGTTGCGCCGGGTGATGTCCGCCGTCTCCGGCGTCAGCTTGCACTGCGGCGCCTCCGCCTCTCTCTTCTGTGACTCTGGCTTCTGGCTTCTGGCTTCTGGCTTCTTCTTCATCCATACCCCCCCGACGTAGCTTTCTGTTACAGGCCCCCCGGCCAGATCAGATCCATGTTCTCACCGCGGAATAGCGCGCAGGTGATCGTCATCACCAACAGCGCAGCGACCACGAAGGCGCCGATCGCCACGATCGACTCGCCATAGGTCGCCTTCAGCATCCATCGCGCGGCGAAGGCGATGGCGCCGATCATGATCAGGACGACGGCCAGCGGTACCAGGCCGTGCGATATCCACGTGGGTGCGCCGGGCAGTAGCGCGCTCCAGTCGATCCAGAGCTCGTCCGCGATGATCGCCAGCGGCGTCAGGTTGAGGCCGGCGACCGCGCCCAAGAAGCGCTGCGGCGCGACCGCGGGCCGAACGGAAATAGACACCGATGGTGGCACGGTCGCGGTCCAGGACGGGCACCAGCACGACGGCCGCGCCCACGATCGCCAGGAGCACGAGCGCGGCCTCGGTCTCCATGTGCAGGAGCAGTTCCTGCAGTCCCCCGAAGTACCAGGCCGCCTTGGCCGGGTTGGGGGAGTGAAGCGGGTCGGCGACCGGCCCCAGCGGGGCCGCGACGAGCATCGAGAAGGCGACGACGGCGGTGAGCACCACGGCTGCGACCGCAGCTTCGCGCCGCACCAGGTGCGGGATAGTGGTGACGCGTACATCGCCGCCTTCAGGATGGGCTAACGGCTGGGAGATCCCGCCGTCCTTGCGGATACGCCAGAAGTGATAGCCCAGGAGCGCCAGCATGCCTGCTGGGAGCACCGCGACGTGGAGCGCATAGAAGTTGCGCAGCGTTGCCGCGCCCACCTCGTGGCCCCCGAGGAGCCCTTTGGCGACCTCGGTGCCCAGCACCGGCACATAGCGCATGATCGGCGGTGCTGACCGTCACGGCCCAGTAGGAGAGTTGGTCCCAGGGCAGCAGATACCCGGTGAAGTTGAAGGCGAGCACCACCACCAGCAGGACCACACCGATGATCCAGTTGGTGGTCCGTCCGGCCTTGAACCCGCCGGTGAGGAAGACCCGCAGCAGGTGCAGGAAGGCGGTGATGACCAGGAGGTTCGCCGACCAGTGGTGGACACCGCGGATCAGCGAACCAAAGGCCACCTCGGCCTCCAGTGCCTGGATGCTGAGGTAGGCGCGTTCGACATCGGGTTCATAGCGGAACATCAGGAGCACGCCGGTGATGGCCAACAGCAGACAGAGGAGGGTGGAGATCCCGCCAAGGCCCCAGGTGTAGGTGAAGCGGATCGCCCGCGCGGGCACGCGCACCGGGTGGAGGTGTAGGACGAGGCTGTTGAGCACGCGGCGCATGTTGCCGCGGTCATCGGACGCCTCGGTGTAGATCAGGCGCTTCCATCCCTTCACGTTGTCTCTGTCTGCGCTCACCGGTGTCATCGTGGCCTCGCTGGGTGAGGGAGTGGCGTCCGGCTGGGCGCCACTCCCGAGATTCAGGCTAGAGCTAGTGCATCACCGTCGGCATGAAGGTCTTGTGCAACTCCTGGACGACCCAGACGTTTACCGTGACGCCAGGTGACCAGTTGCCACCCTTGTCCTTTGCCTTGAAGACGATCTGGGCCCACCCGGGCTGTCCGGGCAGTTGGCCTGCAGGCAGATCGAGCTTCTGGTTGTAGCCGATGCGTACGCCCTCGGCCTCCGGATCGGAGCCGGCGGCCTTGTACCACCAGCCGTACTCCTCGATGCCGGCGTCAGCGCCGAAGTCGCGGGCTGTACCGACCATCACGACGTCATCGTCTGCGGCGATGCTGAAGATGGTCTGGTTAACGTAGAGGATGGACGGCAGTGGGGCGTAGTCCATCGTGGCATCGTCGGGCAGGTACAGGAACCGGCGGAACCAGATGTCACTGTCGAAGACCAGCTCGTGGCCGTCGGGCAGAATCTCCTCTTGCCACTGGTTCCACACTGCGTACATAAAGGTTCCGCCCGGGTTGGCCAGCATGCCGGCTTCACCGGAGAGGATCTCGGCCTTGTTCTCCACCCACGGCCAGCGATCCAGGACCAAATCGTCCGTGTCGGTCGTGTAGTCCATCACTTCCCACACATCGCCGTAGACGGTGGCGCGGCTGTAATACAGGTCGAGCGGGGTGGCTTCGCCGACGGCCACCGTGGTGTTGTCACCGGTCTCGTAGATCATGAAGAACTTGGACGGATCGCGTGCCAGATCATCGTCGTACGGCAGGCCCTCGAACGAGATGCCATTAGCGGTCAGCCAGTCGGTGCGGATGGTCGGGTAGAGCTTCATACCGCCGGTGGGGCTGTAGCGCGGATCCAGGATGGTGACCTTGTTGCCGGTCAGCAGCGAGACGTTGCGACCTTGTTCAAACGCGCCGGCAGCATAGGTCCATTCTACTGGGACCGGATCGCCGATGCTGGTACCATAGTAGTACTCAGTCTACGGTGACGCCAGCGCCGCCCAAGCTCGCCGGGGTGGTGGTCCAGGTCAGAGCCGCCGTCAAAGGAGCGCCGTACGTACAGGTTGTAGTGGTCGTTGCCGACCGTATTGGAGTTCCAGTTGGGCGCCCAGGCGTACATCATCATGACAATGTCGCCATCCAGGAAGCCGCGGTGACCCTTGGCCACGTCGAAGGGGTTCTCCCAGGACTGGTCGTCCAGGTCATTGTCAGTCCTCGCAGCCCTCGATCGCTGATGTGCCATCGCACTGCCGCCATTCGTAGACCTTGGGGAACGGCGGTACCGTCCGGGTTGCTGCCATCATCGTCCATCGGGAAGGCTGCCGCGCAGGTGTCGTTGTCCGGTGCCAGCATCGCAGCGGATCGATGGTGTTGCCGGTGATGTTGATGGCAGGCGAGAGGCATACGCCCTGCAGGTAGTTGGGATTTGATGCCATCAGTGTAGGCCCATTCGGCGCAGTCCATATTCTCGAAGGCGTATGGGTTATCCACCGCCGGATCAAAGACGTCATCATCGGATGAGCACGCGGCGCAACATGATATCCGCCGGGCCGCCCTGGTTGATGATGCCCTGCTTGTAGATCAGCATGGCGGAGAGACCGCTCTCGGAGTCCACCGCAGCGCTGACCGAGTTGGTGGTCAGCGCAAAGCGACGGGCGATCTCGGTCAGGTAGTATTCGTAGTCCACGAGCGTCTAACTGGATGTCATAGAACTCGCCCACACCACCAGTGCAGTAAGATCGTCTGCTTCGTCTTTGCAGACAGCCGGCTGGTTGAGCATGCCGCCCTGGCTGACCATGAACTCGTCGGCACCGGTCTTGAACGGATCGAAGGAGTAATACCAGATATCCTTACCAATGTCGATCGGGTCGGCTTCTTCATCCTCGGCAGTATCACCCAAGAGCTTTGGATTCTTCAGCCGCCATGACGATCCAGGCGCTCTTGTCCAGCACACCGTCGCCATCAGCATCGACCGTTGTGGTGTAGGGCTTGAAGTTCATACGCACGCGGGTGGATGCCACACGGCCGTTCAGCAGGCGGTTGTCATCGGTCACGCAGAGGTCGAGCGTGGTGCCGCCGGGATTGGTCCAGGAGACCTGCGTTGCGCAGAAATCGGCATCTGCTTCAGGTGCTGGTCAGATCCAACAAGGTCTGCACATTTGTGTGATCGATGTCATCGATCGTATCGAAATCGATGTAGCAGTAAGGATCAGTCTCCATTTTGAGCAGTACTACCGCCTTGCACATGGCATTGTCAGTCAGGCGCACCGGCATCGCCATCGGCACATAAGACTTCGGCATGTTCGCGTCTGCCGTGGAAGCCAAGGCAAAATCCGCCATTGGGATCGCGCCAATCGTGTCTTCGGCAGCGAAGACCTGGTCAAAATCCGCCTGGCTGATGTGCGAGTACCAGATATCGGTCTGCTGCCAGGCGACCGCACCGGACCAGCCTTCGCCGGGGCCAAGACCCTGGCCGGGGCGCAGGCCTTCGGGATCTTCCTGCCAGGTCAGCATACAACCGGCGCCGGCCGCGCAGTCCACCGCGGGCAGGTTGGCATCGCGTTTTCCGGAGGTCAGCCGCTCGGGTTTGGCCCACATCACATAGGTGGCTTCTGCATCAGTCGTTGAGGGGTCATCGCCAGCCAGCAGCTTGCCGCGGGTCGGTCCAGACGCAGGAGTAGGGAATTCTCGCCGATTTCGGGGTAACCCTGGTCGGTGTAATCCACCGAGCCCTGGTTGCCAGCCAACGCCAAAGAGGTCGTACAGATAGACTGCGTCCTTAGCGTAGGTGAGCTCCAGATCGTCGAAGTATGGTAGCGTCCTCTGTCGGATCCAGCGAGTAGAGCGGCGTGCCGCCTTCGCAGTATTTGCTGACCCAGGCGACGAAGATGTTGTCACCAAACACCTGGTGCACGACATTGTGCACATCGCCGGGATAGGCGTGGCCGTTGGCGAGATTGAAGGACGACAGATCGGCCGAGCGGGAGAGGTTGGTGGTCTTCCAGGTCGTGCCGTCGTCCAGCGAGACGCCCACGAAGGCGTCGAACTCACCGAAGGTGATACCGCCCAGGGCGGTGACCGCGCCGTCGACCGGCACCTCCGCGCCGCCGAGGTCGTCGATCCAGACCGTCACCAGCGGCTTGGCGAAGTCGCGCGCCTCATAGGCGACGGTCGCTTCGTCGGCCAGCAGGTAGTTGTCCACCGGCCCGACGAGGCCGGTCGACGCCTGCGCCGGGCACGTAGAAATCCATCATATAGATGGCGGCCTTCTCGGTCTCCGCGTCCGGCGTCTTGGAGATATTCCGCCGGAAGAGGTCGCCATCTTCGGCCAAGGCGGCGCCCGCCAGCAGCAGGGCGCCCACAACGACAAGAGCGATCAGGACGATCAGTTTCTTTCGCATCGCATGTCCTCCCTATGAATGAAGTCTGGTCCTATGCTGAAATGGCCCGCTCCACCGTGGGGTGCGGGCTGGTTTCCGGGCGGGGATCCGACACGATCTGGTCCACGTAGCGTTCAACCACCCTTCGCAGGTCTTCCTGGTTGCTCACGGTGTGAACGCGGGATGTCAAACTCACCGCCCGGTTGGTGGCGATGTCGAGGCCAAGCAGAGGGGCGCCGGGGCACGCCTTGAGGAAGGGGATGAGGCCGCGGAAGTTGCCGGCGTCGAGGTCGAAGATCACCAGGTCCGGCATCAAGGCGCAGATGCGCTCAGCGACCTCGGGGGTGGCGGAGAGCAGACGGATGACACTGATCTGTACTTCACCCGCCAGAATCGCCTCCACGCTGTCGAGCAGGAGCGAATCCCCGTAAAGAACGACAAGCTGCTGGGCGTTCATCGTCACACAGTCACGGCAAACACGATGGGCGGAAGGGTCAGTCGTTTTCGCATACACGTCCTCCGGTGGGTGAAGGGACAGTTGAGTGGTCCCGAAGCTGGTCAGGATGCTTCTACAGTACCACGTGGAGGGCTCTCGCCGCAATCAGTCGAACCCGGCCCCAGGTATGAAAAAAGAGCGATCTTTTGGATCGCTCTTTCGGTTAGAAGAACTAGGCCGCGAACGTTAGGTGCTTAGGTCATTTGGCGGCGAGGATTAGGCATCCCTGCGCACTTCGTTAGCGTGGCGTCCCCGGGGTGGAATCAGGCCCTCGCGAAGGGCGTACTGCGCTGCTTCGTGGCGCTTGCTGAGCTGGAGTTTGGCCAGGATATTGCGCATGTGGGTCTTGACCGTGTGGATGCTGATGCTCAACCTGTCGGCGATTTCGTGATCCGTGGCGCCTTCAGCGACGAGGCTAAGCACGCCCTGCTCGCGAGAAGTGAGAGCGGCGCTCTCCTCGTCGACGGCGCGGCACGTCTGGCGGCTGAGCCTGCGGAACTCGGCAAGCATGCGGCCGCCTAGTGCGGCGCTGATGGCCGCCTCGCCGCGCATCGCGCCACGCAGCATCTCCACCAGGTCCCAGGAGCGGATGCTCTTGAGCAGGTAGCCCTGCGCGCCATTCTGCAACGCCTCGAAGAGCTTGTCGTTCTCATCCTGAACAGTGAGCATGACGATCGTGATGGCAGGCATCGCAGCCTTGATGTGCTGGGTGGCCTCGACGCCATCGCAACCCGGCATACCCACGTCCATGAGGATCAGGTCGGGGTTGAGCTCGCGAGCCTTCACAAAGACCTCGAGGCCATCGTCAGCCTCGCCCACCACCTCGAAATCAGGCTGGGCGTCGAGGATGCTCGCGAGCCCCTCGCGAAACAGCTGATGATCGTCGGCCAGTAGAACACGTATCACTGCCATAGTGTAGATCCTATCACAGTCTGAAGGGTTTTCATGGGCGGTCGACCGCTGTTCGGCGCCCATGCCCGCCCAGGTCCCGGCATACTCTACCGTCCATCGCTGTCCCCGGCTGGCCCAACTGGCCAGGTGAGCACGACCTTTGTTCCCTGTTCGGGGACCGAGCGAACATCGAGCGTCCCCTCGATGCGGGCGGCGCGGACTCGCATGATGTTGAGCCCGAAGTGCCCGCGCCCGTCATCCACCCGTGCTTCCGTGTCAAAGCCCTGCCCGTCATCGGCGATCGTGACGATTCCCAGGCTGTTCTCGGTGTGCAGCGAGACGACGACATGCGTGGCTCTGGCGTGATTGCGTGCGTTGCGAACTGCCTCTTTGACGATCCGCGTGACCTGCTCGCCCACGGCTTCGGAGACGTAGAGCGGCGCGCCAAGATCGGTCTCGAAACGTGTGGTAAGTCCGTCACTGAGCTCTGCGGCTGCTGCAGTGTCCTCGAGCAGCATCTGTAGTGGGCGCGGCGGGCGAGGCTGCACGTCGAGCCCTGCGATAAAGCGGCGCACCTCGGTGGTGGCGTCGTCAATGATGCTGCGCATACGCGAACTGGCCGCGATGATGTGATCGGCGCGGCCGGGGTCCGGGCGGCCAGGGCCCAGCGTCTCCAAGCCGGCGTATTCCGTAAGCCCGTCGACCTGATGGCCGAGGTAGGAAAGCGTCTGGGCAAGTCCATCGTGCATATCGGCAGCGAGGCGCTGCCGCTCCTCCAGGGCCGCAGCACGTCCGGCCTGACTGTGCAGGTGCGCCTTCTCCAGGATGATGGCCGCAAGGTTTGCGAAGCTTTCGGCAAGGTCGACCTCGTCCTGGCGCCACGCGCGCGTCGAGACCCTATCGATGACGAGGAGGAAGCCCAGCGGGCGGTCGGCTCCCCAGAGTGGCAGGCCCAATACGGCCTGTAGGCCGAGGTTCGCCGACCAATGGAGCTCCAGTTGGCTGTCCTGAGCGACGTCCGGGATTACCAGCACTTTGCGAGCCTGGATGTGCTCGTGAAGGCGAGCTGCCTCCTCTGGAGAGAGTTGGATGGTGCGTGCTTCCGACCGTGAGCTCCCTGCTGCTTCCGCACCCGATCCGGCGGCCTCGATCTCGGGCAGCCCACGGGAGAGAACTCGCACGGCCCCACGCTCGTATTCCTGCCAGACGAAGAGCGCCGCGGCCTGGCACCTGAGCAATCCCATGGCCTGCTCGGCGATGGCTGCGTAGATCGCTTCCAGTTCGAGCGTCGCGTTCAACGTCACGCTGGCCTGGTGCAGCGCGGCAAGTTGGTCGGCCCAACGCTGGGTCTCCTGGTGAAGGCGGGCATTCTCCACGGCCACGCCGATCTGGTGGCCGATGCTAGTGAGTAGCGCAATGTTGTGGGTCAAGCCATTGGCGTGGCTGGCGGCGAGAGTAAGCGCACCCACGGCCCGGCCCTTGGCAATCAGCGGAATGCTCACGAGCAAGCGCGTGGCGGCGTCCTCCAGGCAATCGGGCGAGGGATTGGGTGCCGCGTCGTCGAGGTCGCTGACGAACCGTGTGGCTGGCACTTGCGAGGTGACGGCCTCCTGCGCAGCGCGCCTGCACGCCGACTCACGCCACCCGCAGTTCGCCCAGGTTACATAGGCTGGGCTTCCGCGGAAGATCTCCGGCACCGACGGCAGCTCGCCATCCTCGGCCAGGAATATGCAGCCCGCATCGACCTTGAGCTCGGCCAAAACGGTCTCGAGCGCGGCACCTAGGATATGGCGCAGGTCGAGCGACTGGCTTAACGTCGCGGCGATCGTGTTCTGGAGTCCGAGTTCCGCACTCCTGCGGGCCAGCTCGATGCTGCGCTGTGTGAGCTCGGTCTGGGCCCGTTTGGCTTCGCTGATGTCCTGGAAGATGACGACGGCACCGCGGAGATCGCCGTTCTCATAGAGCGGCGTGCTGATGTAGTGCACCGGGAAACTGGCGCCGTCGCGCCGCCAGAAGACCTGGTCGTCGCCCTGGCGCACCTGGCCTGTCTTGTAGCCATTGTGGAGCGGGCAGTCCGCCTCGGGGTAGGGCGTCCCGTCAGCATAGGAGTGGTGCCACACCGAATGGCTAGTTTTGCCGATGAGGTCGTTCGGCTCGTAGCCCAGCATGTCGGCGGCTGCGCGGTTTACGAAAGTGTGGTGCCCGTCGCTATCGACGCCGAAGACTCCCTCGCCGGCGGAGTTGAGGATCAGCTCGTGGTGGTGGCTCAGCCGTCCAAGAGCCGCTTCGGCGCGCTGCCGCTCGACGATCTCCTGCATCAGTTTGCGGTTGGTCGTCGTCAGCTCCTCGGTGCGAGCAGCCACCAGCTCCTCGAGGTGGCCGCGATAGGCGTCGAGCTGGGTCTCAGCCTCCTGCTTCTCGAGTGTCTGTTCGCGGAAATAGATGAAGGCGAGAAGTGGGATCGCCAGGATGTGCAGAGTGTTGCCGATGGGGCAGAGGAAGCCGGCATAGGCCCTGGCGGTGGCATAGTTGACGAGAAGCAGCCCCTCGGCCGCATAGAACAGGAACAATGCGCCGATCACTATCCGGCTCAGCCAAGTCCGTCTGCGCAGGAACATGCCGATTGCCACCGCGATGAGGATCAGGGCCGTTCCGTGGAAAGCCCAAGCCCCCCAGGTCTCGTGGAATCGCACCTCCGGGCTGAGTTTTACCAGACGGACCCACGTCGGAGCCACGACAAGGAGGCAGACGACAGAGACGGCGATGGCTGGCTGCATGAAACGGCGCGCCAGGCGGTCGTCCTTCGACACATAGCGGATGAAAGCGCCTGACACAATGGCCACGGCGATCAGGGCGAGAGCGTGCTCGAGCGGCTCCATAACGATGAAGGGCTGGGTCTCATTGATTGCCGGGTTGGCGATGCGCAGGCTCACGTGGATCACCATAAAGAACTCGCGCAGGAAGCCGAAACCGAAGCCCCAGGCAAGCCATGCCTCGCGCGGGTAATCACCCGAGCGGCGGCGGCCCAGGGCGATCACAAAGAGGATGGCCCAGAGGATCGCGGGCAACCCATAGCGCACAAGGTTGTTTTCAAGCGGGCCCGGGCCCCCAACAAACTGGCGCAGGAACTGGAACAGGAACTCGACGGCGCTCATGGGACAGCCCTCAGGATCAGGGGGAGGAACACCTTGACCGTCAGCCCTGCGTACTCCATACCGGCGTAGACGAAGGCTCGGCCATACGGATCCCTATCGATCTGCAAGTGGGGCGCGCCAACCATCGCCCCATCGTAGGCACCTGCACTTGGGTGGTCGACGATGGCAACCGAGTAGCCGTAGTCCGTGGTCGGCTGCGTGACCCACAGTCGCCACGCGGGGTAGGGCAACAGACCCTTTGCGGAGCCCAGGAACACGAGCGCCACTTCAGGGGCGTCTACAGTCGATCCCCCGTCGTCGCGGATGATGGACGGCATACCCACCACGAGGTCGGCATAGCCATCGGCGTTGATGTCACCGCCGCCACCCAGCGCGGCTCCCAGCCGCGACAATGACACTTCGCCGGTATAGGACCAGCAGGCGGTGGTGCCTGGGCCTGTGGCACTGCCGCAGAACACGTTGACGCGTCCGTGGTCGTTGTCGTCCGGGTCCAGCTCGTCGGCATCGTAGGAGGGAGCTCCGATGGCGAAGTCGGCAAAGCCATCACCATTCGTGTCACCCAGTCCCCTGACTGCGGCCCCGAAGTGCGACTCCGCCTGGCCCCCCATCATCACCCAAGCCGCGGTCGGCGTGATGCCCTGGGTGGAGCCAAGGTAGACGTAGGCGGCACCCTCATCGAGGTGGTCGACGTCGCGCTCAAAGTAGGGTGCCCCGACGACGATATCGGCGAAACCGTCGCCGTTGACATCGCCCGCCCCCGAAACGGAAGATCCGAAGAGCGATGGCTGTGTGTTCGTGATGATCTGCACCGTCGCAGTCACTAGCCCGGCGGGACCGCCGAAGTAGACGTAGGCCGCGCCCCTGCTCCCATTCAAGCCCGGCGCACCGGCGACAACATCGGCGTAGTCGTCGTCGTTGATGTAACCGGCACCTGAGACCGAGGCGCCTAACCAGGCATAGGTGGTCTCCCCGAACGTCTGCCAGTCGGGTGTCGCTGACAGGCCATCCGTGCTGTCGGATCCATAGAACACGAAGACGCCGCCGGCATCGGGTCGCTTGCTGCTGTCCGGGAGTACGGGGTTGTAGAGCGGCGCTCCGACGATGACATCGGCATAGCCATCGTTGTTGGCATCCCCCGCCGTGCCTACGGCATCGCCGAAGCGCGAACCTCTCGCTTCAGGGGAGCCGACTGAGAGCGTCTGGCTGGGACTGACCTCCGGACCTCCCGGCGACCCGAAGAACAAGTACACTAGCCCCTCGTTGTCGTCTGCGAGCGAGGCCTTGGGTGCCCCTACGAGGATTTCGGCCCAGCCGTCGTTGTTGACATCGCCCGCGGCCCCGACGGCCGAGCCCAGCTCGGTGCCCTTGTCCTTGGCTTCGTAGGTGTCGTAATCCCAGATCTCCGTGAGGGAGGACGTGCTCACTCTCGCTAGGGCGGCTCCACTTGGGCGCGGCGAGACGGCCCTCACCGGTCCCTGCGTCGCGGCGAAGGCACAGACGCACACCAGCGCTTGGAGCAGCATTCTGAGACTCATTGAGGTCCTTGCGCCTAGGTTTGATACTGGTGAGGACATTATAGCAGGATCGGTCATACCGCGTCAACAGTACTGTAGTACGGTATGGTTACGGACCTAGGTCGGTCGCGTGGCGGTGCCGGCCAGATCGGGGCCATCTGGGACAGCCCGCGGCCCCCGATCTCAGTCGGGGGCCGCGATGCTGACATGCGACGCCGGGTTCCTGAGGGGCGGGGGAGCCCTCAGTGGCCTAAATGCGGGTGAACGGCGTCGCCGTAACGGTTGTGGATGGAACCGCCCACCGCCAGCGTCGACGCGATCGCGCCACGCTCGGCGGGAAGCCTATGGAGCGACTGACCGATGGCGCGAGTGAGATCGGTTGTCGAGTGCACGGCGAACTGGTCGCAGCTCACCGCGAGCACGCGGTCCGATGTCGACTCCATGCCCAGCACCGAAACGCCCGGATACCGCGTCACACACTCCAGCAATGACGCCAGGGACACCGTGGTCAGATCGGCGATGATGAAGTCGGGAACGAAAACCCTGCACGCTTGCGGCAGGCCTTCGACCGTGGCGACGCGAAGGACCCACAGGTATGCTCGCGAAGCCAGACTGGCCTCAATTGCGTCGGCGATCTTGATGAACGGCCCGTCGGCGCGCGGCGACATCTCGTGGATGGCGCGGGCGAACAGCTCCTTGCCGGTGCCGGATTCGCCGCGCAGCAGCACCGGCGAGTGCGACTTGGCGACGATCTCGATCTTGCGCAGCACCGAGCGGATGGCCGGGCTGTCGCCGACGATGCCGCTGACCTTGATGCGCTTGCCGCTGTCCGGCGGCACGCTGAACTCGGAGAGCTGCTTCTGCAGCCGGTGGGTCTCGCGATCAGCCGGTCGCGGTCGCGCGCCACCACGCGGTGGAGCTGCACGGTCTGGCCGATCAGGTTCGCCACCATGGTGAGGAAGCGCACGTCGACGTCGAAGCGGAACACCGCCTTGCCGTCCCAGATGCGGTCGATGGTCAGCGTGCCGACCACCTTGGCGCCGATGCGGATCGGCACGCCGATGAAGGAGACGGTGGAGGTGTCGTCGCCGCTCTGCATGGCGGCGATGTCGGCCTCGCTGAACAGCGGATGGCCGGCGATGTTCTGGGCCACCAGCGGCACGCCGGTGGCGATGATCTGGCCGATGGCGAGTTCGGGCAGGCGGGCGCGGTAGCGCGCGTCCGACCCCTCGCTCCAGCCGGCGCCGACCACGATGTCCGGCACGCCGTCGTCGGCGAGCAGCGAGATGATGCCGTGGCGCATCTGCATGAAGGACCACAGCCCATCACGTTGGAGAGCGTCGTCTCCAGCCGGTTCGGCGAGGCCAGGATCTTGGAGATTTCGTAGACGCCGGTGAGCGCGATCTCGCTGAACGGCACGGAGGCACCTGCAATCGATTGCGAAGTCGGGACGAGAACATCAATGGGACCGTGGTTCATCGTTTCATTCCCGTCGCTCGTGGGCGCTTCGCTCCCCGGTTGTTGCGTTCGGCGTATGCATTTTGAATTTTAGAATACATTCAAATTGGCGTTTTGTCTTGTCCGAAGTTTTGTCTTGCCCGAAGTTTTGTCTTGCCCGTTGTGCCTGCGGACCGTCACGCCCTTGTGCGGAAGGTCAGGTATTGTTGTAGGCGATACTATGGCTTTGCCGGAATCATATCGGCTGCCCCATCGGTTTGGCGATGGCCGCCGCCATCACAGTTCCGACATTATACGTATTTCCCCAGGAGGGTTCCCGCCCTTCGGGCCGCCACCGGCAGGCTCCCGCCCGATGAAGCGGAACCCGTATCACAGATGTTGCCCGCCATTGATTTCGATCTCCGTGCCGGTGACGTAGCTCGATGCGTCGGAGCACAGGAAATAGATCACCTCCGCCACCTCTTCGGGCGTGCCGATCCGCCGCATCGGGATGGTGGGCGCCAGCCGCTCGGCAGTTTCCGCCGATAGAATTTCGGTCTTGATCTCGCCCGGGGCAATCGCGTTGACGCGGATGCCGAGCGGCGCGAAATCGTCCGCCATCTCGCGGGTCAGGCCGGTCAGCGCCGCCTTGGAGGTGGCGTAGGCCGTCCCGGCGAACGGGTGGACGCGCGAGCCGACGATCGAGGTGACGTTGACGACGCTGCCGCGCGCCGCGGCCAGCTCCGCGAACAGGCCGCGCGCCAGTAGCATCGGCGCGAAGAAGTTCACCTGGATCACCTGCAGCCAGGTATCGACCGGCGTCACCAGCAGCCCATCCGGCTGCCGGTCGGCGTCTTGGGCGAGATGCCGGCATTGTTGACCAGCGCGTGCAGCGGCTTGCCGTCGAGCTTGCCTTGATGTCGTGGATGGCGAGCTGCAGCGTCCGGCGGTCGGACAGGTCGACCTGGATGTGGTCGTCCGGCCCCTCCTCCCACGGGCAGCGCCGGCGGTTGAAGGGCTCGCGCGAGCAGGTGATGATCCGCCAGCCGGTCTCCGAGAAGCGGCGCACCGCGGCGTGGCCGATGCCGCGCGAGGCGCCGGTCAGCACCATGGTCTTGCCGAGGTCGGGCAGCGCGTGCGGGTGCGGGTGCTCTTGAGCGTGCGGGTGCAACGCCGTCGGGTCCGCCGCATGGGCCGGACAGCCGCCGCCCGCGGCCGGCGCAGGCCCGCTGAGCCGACGAATGGGCGGACGACGGGCAGCCCCGCGGCGGATTCCGCCGATGACGGCGCCGGGGCGGGCGGCGGGGCGGGGGGAGCGTCGGTCACGGCGTCGGTCCTGCGGTGCGGGCCGCCGCGCACAGGCGGCCGGTGGCGGATCATGAACGAATTTCACGACAAGCGCATATCAGGAGAAGCAATTTCTACACCAGACGGGCCATGCTCCGATACCGGCGGGGCGCGGCCGGAACCTAACTTTGTCGGGTTCCAAACAGGCGAGTTCCAAACAAACAGGATTTTGTGCGCCGCAGCAAGCCCCGCGCCCGTTCTCCCTTCCACCCCTTCCAAGCACCTGGGGAAGGATCGCGTC
>CAWJSR010000009.1:0-9311 GCA_963845515.1 uncultured delta proteobacterium | reverse complement strand
GCCTGGCGCGAGCCCGCCGAGATCCAGCTCGGCCTCTCACCCCTGTTCGTCCTCACCGGGATCGTCTTCGGGGCGTCTGCGATCTTCGCCGCGGCGCTGCTCGGGCAGCGGTGGGACACCCGGATCGCCTACGCGCAGATCGTCCTGGACGCAGGCATCGCGACCGCGATCGTCTCCGTGACCGGCCGGAGCGAGAGCGTCTTCCTCTTCCTCTATTCGCTCGCCGTGGTGAACGGGGCGATCCTGCTCTTCCGGCGCGGGGCGCTCGCTGCCGGGATCCTGTCGGTCGCCGGCTACCTCGGGCTCAACGCGCGCCTGGTCGGCGCGCCCGAGGTCTCCTCGGCCACGCTCTTCACCCACGGCGCCGCCTTCGTGGCCACGGCGGTGCTGGCGTCGTACCTCGCCGAGCAGCTCCGCTCGACGGGCGAGCGCCTCGCCGCCCGGGAGAGCGATCTCACCCAGCTCGAGGCCGAGGTGCGGCGCAGCCAGCGGCTCGCCGACCTCGGGAGCCTAGCCGCGGGGCTCGCCCACGAGATCCGCAACCCGCTCGCCTCGATGTCGGGCTCGATCGAGCTGCTCCGCGGCTGCGTCCGGCCCGGTGGCGACGAGGCGCGCCTGATGGAGATCGTGCTGCGCGAGGCGGGGCGCTTGAACGAGCTGGTGACGCAGTTCCTCGCGTTTGCGCGCCCCGCGCCGCCGCGGCGGCGGCACACCGACCTCGCGGCGCTCCTCGACGAGACGCTGAGCGTCTTCCGCAACGATCCGCAGGCAGCGGGTGTCCGGATCGAGGCGCGGCTCGAGCCTGCGGCGGCCGACTGTGACCCCGATCAGATGCGCCAGGTGATCTGGAACCTGCTCTCCAACGCGGCGCAGGCGCTCGCGGCCGCGGGACGGCAGGGGGGCGGAGCGCTGCGAATCCGCTGCTCCGCCACGCCCGAGGGGGCCGTCATCGAGGTCGAGGACGACGGGGTGGGGATGACCCCCGAGGAGCTGAACGGCATCTTCATCCCGTTCTTCACCACGAAGGCGCGCGGCACGGGGCTCGGGCTCGCGACCGTCCACCGCATCGTGGACGCCCACGGAGGGGTCATCCGGGTGGCCTCCCAGCACCGCGCCGGCAGCCGCTTCACGGTCGTCTTGCCGGCAGGGCGCTCGACCGGGTAGGGAAGGAGCCATGGCACGGATCCTGGTGGTGGACGACGAGCTCTCCATGCGGGAGTTCCTGGAGATCCTGCTGCGCAAGGGGGGGCATGAGGTGCGCACGGCGGCCTCGCTCCCCGCCGCGCTCGCCGTCGCGGGCGAGGGGGACCTCGACCTGGTCCTCACCGACCTCCGCCTCGGCGACGCCAGCGGGCTCGACCTCCTGCGCGACGTGAAGACGCGGTCGCCGGACACCGAGGTGGTCGTCATCACGGCCTTCGCGACGGCGGAGAACGCCGTCCAGGCGATGAAGCTGGGGGCCCACGACTACGTCCTGAAGCCCTTCAAGGTGGACGCGATCCAGCTGGTCGTCGACAAGGCGCTCGAGCACCGCGCCCTGGTCGCCGAGAACAGGGTGCTGCGTCACCGTGTGGGGCGCATCTCCGAGGAGCAGGAGATCCTGGGTCGCGCGCCGGCGATCGCGGAGGTCCGCGCGATGGTGGAGCGGGTGGCCTCCGCGCGGACCACGCTGCTCATCACCGGCGAGAGCGGGACGGGCAAGGAGGTGGTCGCGCGCGCCATCCACGCGCGGGCGGGGGCGGCGCAGCCGTTCGTCGCCGTCAACTGCGGCGCGATCCCCGAGGGGCTCATCGAGAGCGAGCTCTTCGGCCACGAGAAGGGGGCCTTCACCGGCGCCGTCGGAACCAAGGCAGGGCTCTTCGAGGTGGCCGGCGCGGGGACGCTCTTCCTGGACGAGGTGGGGGAGCTGCCGCTCCCCATGCAGGTGAAGCTCCTGCGTGCGCTGCAGGAACGCCGCATCCGGCGCGTGGGCGGAAACGTCGACCTCCCCGTCGCGGCCAGGATCGTGGGTGCGACCAACCGGGAGCTGGAGCAGGAGGTGGCGGCGGGCCGCTTCCGCGAGGACCTGTTCTACCGGCTCAACGTCATCCAGATCCGGATGCCCCCGCTGCGCGAGCGGCGCGAGGACCTGCCCCTCTTCATCGGACGCTTCCTGGAGCGGCTCGGCCGCGAGCTGGGTCGCCCCCGGATGGTGCTGTCTCCGGAGGCGGAGGGGCTGCTCCTCGCGTGGAGCTGGCCAGGCAACGTCCGGGAGCTGCAGAACGTGCTGGAGCGCGCGGTCACGCTCGCCGACGGCGAGGTGATCCGCCCTGACGTCCTTCCCGAGCCGCTCCGCGGTCGCGTGCCCACCACCGTCGGCGCCCCGCCGCTGCCGGAGGGCGGCATGGACCTCCAGGCGCACCTGGACGCGATCGAGCGCCGCATCCTGGAGCAGGCGCTCGCGCGCGCGGGTGGAGTCAAGAGCGAGGCCGCTCGCACCCTCTCGCTCACCTTCCGGTCGCTCCGCTACAGGCTCGACAAGTTCGGCATCGGCTAGCCGGCTCCCCTACTTGCAGACCACCGGGTCGGAGGCCGTGCCGGCCGCATGGCGGCACGAGTGGGTGTCGCGATCCACCTCGATGAAGCCGGCGTCCTGCGTAGGATCGACCGGGTCGGACATGCCGACGTTGGTGGCCCCCTGCTCCGGGCTGACGGAGGTAAGGCCGACCGCCACCTGCCCCTGCTGGTTGACGAAGACGGTCCGCTGATCCGCCTGCGCTGGGACCTGGAGGTAGGTCACGTCCGAGCGACGGTAGGCGGTGGTGCCGTCCGCCAGGGTGTCTGAGAAGACCGGCGCACCGCTCAGCGCGTTGGCGTTGTAGTGGTACGCGAGCCGCTTGGCCTCCGTAGTGCACTTCCTGCAGCTGCTCCCGGAGTACGTGGTCGTCGCGGTCACGGAGATGGGATTGAGGGTCGTGCGCCAGGTGACGATGCCGTTGGGGCCGAAGGCGGCGCCGGCCGAGGTCCGCTCGTCGCGCCAGTCGATCGTGAAGGTGTTGCCGTCGATGGTCGGTGCCGAGGCGTGGTCGTAGAAGATCGCCCAGCCCTTGGAGTTCTGGTTGGCCCAGCCCGTGATGCTCGTGTCCGTCGCCGCCTTCACCACCAGCCCGTCGGTCTGGTCATGGGCGTTCATGCCGTTCTGCGTGACCCAGGTCCGGGCCGCGTCGTACTTCTTCGCCCCCGTGAGGTCCCAGAAGATGTCGCGGTCGTGGGGGAGGGCCGAGGTGTCGGTGTTCTTCTCGAAGACGAGGATCGAGAAGAACCAGTTCCCGATGGAGATCGGGTGTGTGGTCGAGGTGGGCCTGGCACCCTCGAGGATGAAGGACTCGCCGCACCTGTAGTTGCCGGTCGCGTCCTCGACGCAAGCGCCGCCCATCTCCTTGGTGGTGGCGGTCTCGCATCCCGAGACCAGGATCTTCGCCTTGCCGGCGACGGTGCAGCCGGCGTGGGCGGCGTCGGTCGCCGTGTTCGTCGGCGTGCCGCACAGCTCCTGGCTCATGCCGCGGCGGGCGACGCCGGCGCCGATCGTCTCCACGTAGTTGTCCGCCTCCGCAAGCTCGACGCTGCAGCCGCGCTGGAGGCACGCACGGATGTTGTCCGGTCCGCAGGTGCCGCCGTAGTGGTCCAGCAGGTTGAACCGATCGCCCGTCCCGAAGAACGTCCGGTACACGCGGTCGAGCATCCCTGGCGGCGAGATGGAGGCGTCACCGGTGATGACGAAGATCGGCTGCCCGGTGCACATGTTGCACGTGCTGCTCGTGGACCCCATCTGGAACGTGCGCCCTCCGAACCAGTTGGTCACCTTGCCGTGCGCGCCAGTGCCGGAGTCGAAGGAGCGCACCCCGGGCGCGAAGAAGCGGAGCGTCCAGAGCTGGCCGCCGGCGTCGCTGAAGGTCGCGGTGTCGAAGAAGAAGTCGTGCGTGGGGGCCGACTCCCGGCGGATGGCGTCCAGCCCCCACCCAGACATGCCGACCACGCCCGGCACCGGGAACTTAAGGTTGCGGCGTGGATCGTCGAGGGCGACCGTGCTGGTCGAGCCTGGGAAGCTGAAGTCGAAGATCTCCTCGCCGGTCCAGACGTCGACCATGTGGACGCCGCGCCCGCGCAGGTACTGAGGATCGAAGCCGCCGTTGAGGAAGGCGACCCACTTCTCGTGGTAGGGCACCGGCGTGGCCGACGTGGGGACGTTGACGCTCAGGGTGTCGGTGTGGACGTCCGACGCGCCGTCGGTCGCCAGGCGGACCGGGCCGATCGGCGGTGGGGCCGGAAGGTAGTCGTCGTAGGTCTCCCCGAAGGTGAGGCTCTCCGGATTGTTCGGCTGCGGGTAGATCCAGAGGAACTTCGGCGCCTTCTCCAGGGTGGAGGCGCCGATGAGCGGGACGTCGTACGTGACCTCGTCGGCGTTGGTGACGTCGAGGGCGAAGAAGCGATTGCCGCCGCGCCGCTCACCCACGACGGCGACCGTGTGGAACTCCTGCCTCTCCTTGAAGTCGTTCGCGCCGGTCTCGTCTTCCAGGCCGTTGCTGGTGCCGTCCACCCAGACGTCCCGGACCATCGCGGTGCCGTCCACGTAGAACTGGTGCTTGGTGCCCATGAGGAGCGGCAGCTTGGAGATCTGATCGGGCGGCAGGAACGCCCAGATCTCCTCGGCGGTCCCGCGATTGAAGTGGCCGTTGAACGGCGGCAGCGACTCGTCCACGGCGCTGGTGTACGAGTCGTCCGCGTCGTCGTCGTGGACTCCAGGCGTCGGGTTGGAGATCGATTCACCCGCGTGGAAGGCGTGGAGGAGCCCGTCGTTCGCGCCGACCAGGATGAACTTGCCCCGGTTGTAGTAGGGGCTGTCCTCCCCGGAGTAGCCGTCGTAGCCCTCGACGCCGCCGTGCGTCGGCGTCTCCCAGAGCGACGGGATGCACTGGACGCTGAGCCCGGCCGGGCAGAGGAGCCCATCGTAGGGGAGCGGAGGATCGACCACCTGCGGCGACGAGTGGAAGATGTCCCCCAGCTTGAAGTCGCGATCCCAGAGGAGGTCCTGGCTCGCCTGCGGCCACCCCTCGGCGGCCGTCTTCGCCTTCTCGTTGAGGATGTCGGCTCCCAGCACGTACCGGATGATGCTCTTCGCGCACTCCTCCTTGCTGCCCGCCACGAGCGCGGCGCTGGCGCTGTCGCCGGCCGTGGTGAGCTTCTGGGCGAGCTCGGAGCAGACGGACACCCCGCCGGCGCTGCTGCCCAGAGCCAGGTAGGGGACGAGCGCGGTCGCCGCGGTGGTGCTGATGGTGCCGGTGCCGGGGTCGAGCAGCTCGAACGTCGTGTCGTCCCCGTCGATCCTGCCGTCGAGGCTGTCGTCCACGACGGTGAAGACCTTGCGCGTCTTCCAGCTCCTGGCAGCCAGCGTCGCGCCCGCATCCCAGAACGAGACGGCTGCGGCGTTCCCGACGGCGGAGCAGGAGCCGGCTGCGGTGCAGGACGTCGCCTGCGCGCAGAGCGCCTTGTCCGGCGGTTCGTTCCGCACGAAGGAGCCCGTCGCGTCCTCGGAGACCAGGCTTACGGTCGCGTCGGTGAGCGGCGCATCCAGGGTCCCGGGCCGGTCCTGGAGGAAGGTGCTGGTGCACTTACCGTCGCAGTCGAGGTCGCCCGTGCTGCCGGGCACGCAGTCGTTGACGAACTCCGAGTAGAGGTCGAAGCGGAAGAGGTGCCCCTGCCAGTGTGCCGTCTTGTTGGGAACGAACCGCGGGACGATGACCGCGCGCCCCGACGTGGTCTGAAGGGTCGAGATGGTCGCGACCGAGAAGGAGGTCGAGCGGGTGGAGATCTCCTGGAGGATCGTCTGGAGCCCCGTCCTGAGCGAGGCCGGATCCTCGGCGCCGACGAACATGCCGCCGCCGGCGTCGGCGGCGTTCTGGAGGACCGTGGCGGCCTTCGGGCTCTGCGAGGTGCCGAAGCCGACCGTGAAGGTCTGGATCTTCTGCACGCCGCCCATCGGCGCGCAGTCCGCCGGGGTCTCGGCGTTGAAGCGGAAGTCCATGTGCTGCAGGTACCAGGCGACCCGCGGCAGGTTGTTGAGGTAGTCCTCGGCCGCGGAGTAGGTGCTGCACTGCGGGTGCGGGCAGGAGGGGCTCGTGATGCCCATGATGCCGGTGGTGCTGTCGCCGGCGTAAATGCCGGAGGTGGCGAGCGCAGTCGTGGTGGTCCCCGTGGGCAGCGCGGGGGCGTTGACGCCGTCGTCGACGTCCGGGGCGCCGCTGGAGATCACGATGATGTTGCTCGACTGGCAGACCGCGCAGACCGCCGCCTGCTGCTCGTTGTAGGTGCTGGGGTTCCTGGTGGCGCCCCACCAGGGCAGGTTCCACGAGAGGTACTTGTGGCCCGCCTCGAGGAGGCCGCTCGAGAGCGGGGTCGTGTCCAGGTTGAACGGGACCTTGGAGCTGTTGTCGAGCGTCGAGATGGTCGAGCTTCGCGCCGAGTCCCAGGAGGCCCAGTCGTTCGACGTGCAGTTCGGCGAGAAGTCGAGCTCCATGTAGGCGCCCGCCGAGGCGTCGAAGCGCGAGACGGCCAGGCGAACGCGCGGCTGCACGGCCACGAGGTCCTTGACGATCTTCCGTGCGATCAGGAACTTCGGGGGGAAGAAGCTCAGGTAGTTCCCCGTGTACCAGATGCTCGGGTACGTGGCGCCCGAGGCGTCGGTCAGGAGGATCCCGTCGTAGTACCAGCCCTTGCCGTTGGCGCCGAGGCACGAGTTGCAGGCGGCCACCTGCGCGGCGGTGCCCTGCTTCGCGCAGAACTGCGCGACCGTGCCGACCGAGCCGGGCGCGTTCGAGGTGGTGAAGGGGTTGGCCGTGGTGTCGGTCCAGCCGTCGCCGAAGTTGTGGCCGAAGTCCGTGTTGGCGTAGTCGAGCGTCGCGGCGGCGTTGGCGACGTCGTGGTAGACGGACGTCGTCCCGAAGTAGTGGGGCTTGTTGTTCTTGTTGTAGTAGTCGGGGTCGAAGCCAGGGTCGCCGGTGGCGGCGCTGTTCGACGAGGTGAAGTGGGGGCAGACGCTCATCTCGGTGGCGTAGGTGGTGCCCGCCGAGAAGGGCAGGGTCTCGACGGCGGTCTGCCCGCAGGGCGAGTTGAAGCGCCGGGCCTCAGCGGCCTGGTACATGCCCGAGGCCTGGATCGCGGCGGCGTTCGCCTCCGAGGAGAGCCCGCAGCCGACCACTCGTGAGGCGCTGGCCCTGGCGGCGGTCTGCTCCGCCGCCGAGGTGCCGGCCATGACCACGCCCGGGGGCAGGACGGCCGGGACGGTCGGGTCGGCGCCCGGCGCCCGGTAGCTGGCCGGCCCGGCCGGGGGAAGCTGCCGCATCTTCTTGGAGGAGTCGAACAGGAACATGACGTTGGGGAACCCGGCGTCCCTGTAGAGGAAGTCCAGGTCCTCGCCGCCTTGCGAGTTCATGAGCCCCTCCATCCTGGAGGTCGCCAGCAGGTCGCGCGCCGCGGTGGAGGCGGTGCACGTGCCGGAGTCGGCGGCGTAGGGCGCGAGGATGAGCGCCGCGGTGGCCCCGAGGGCCAGCGTTCGGCGGTGGGTCTTGGCGGTCGACATGCTTGTCTCGCTTCCTAGAACATCAGCCCGGTGGTGAACTCCACCTCGGTCTCGCGTCCGTCACGGTCCCGGCAGCGGGCGACGAAGGCGTACGCGGTGGTCGTGCCCGTGCCGATGGCGGCGTTCTTCACGATGATGTTGGTCAGGTTCGTGAGGTTGTCGGCGGCCGTTCGAATAGAAAAGGATCTGACTGCCGTCCGGCGACCATGTAGGATGCTTGTCCCATTCGAAATTGTTGAAGGTCAGCTGCTGCACCGTCTTACCATCAGGCGGAACACGATAGATTTCATCGTTGCCAGTGTTCGTCCCTACGAACGCGTACCACTTACCGGGCAGGCTACGGCTTGGATCGTAGCTATCTCTGCTAAAGGTCGTCAGCTGTGTGTCAGTGCCATATTCGAGCGAACGTGGTAAAGATTGCAGCACACCGTTGTTGTCAGGCTTGACGACCGCGATGCGAGTGCCGTCTGGCGAAACCGCAAGCTGCTGCTGGGCCAGCGGGTAAACCCAACTGCGTGTCACCTTGCCGGGCATCACCTGTCGCCGGATCGACAATTTCAGACCTCGTGCCACTGCCGGTGCGATTGGTGCGGAACACGATCTTGTTCAGGAACTCGGGCGGCAGGCTGCTGGGCACCACCTCGGTTGAACCGGGCAGCGGTGTAGGCGTCGGCGTAAAGTCACGCTCCAAGATCAGCGGCGGCAGCGTAGGGGTAGCAGTTGGCGGCGGCGTCACGGGCAGACGAGTCGGCGTAATCACCACCCATTCCCACGGGGTAGGTGTTGCTGTACCGGCGAGGGCAGCGGCTGCTGTTGCTTCCTGCACGATGGCTGCCGCCGTGGCAACATTCTGTGGCAATACGGTTGCCACAATGTAGTTGGCGATCACGGCGTTGTAGGGCAGGGGCGTCGTCGTCGGCCCACCCTGTTGGGCAGCGGCAGTCGCTTCGGCACTCCGTGCCACGACTGTCAGCAAGTTCTCGGCCGGCGGCGAAGGCAGCACCAGGAAAGGCGTCACGTAGGCTGTCGGAACGGGGGTGAATGTGCCGGTGGTCACTGCCACCGCAGTCGCATAAGCGGCCCGCTCAGTCGCCGTGGCTTCATTGGCGGGTACGGGCGTCTCAAGGACGACCGTGGGCAGCCCGGCCATACGTGCCGCAGCCTGCACGGTAGCAAGATTTTGCGGCTGGGGCGTGGGCGTCACGAAATAGGGCATAGGCGTATACGTCCCGATTGCGGCGGCTACCGCCGTCGCCGTCTGCTGAATCGCCTGCACCGTAACGACGTTGGCCGGCACGGGCGTAAAGGTGGCGACGACGAAACTAACACGTCGGCAGCGGCGGCGTCGCCGTCGGCGCGGCTCCCACCGACAGCTCAAGCACGGGCGGGTTGCCGGCGCTGGCGGAGCCAAGGCCGCTGTCCGAGCCTAACAGGATATTACGCTGACGTCACCGCTGCCAAGAATACGCACGACGACCGACGTGGCGCCGTCGAGCCGCTGCTGCTCCAGCCAGCGCAGCACATTGCCGTCCAGCTGCCAGGTGTTTGCCTTCCCCGGCCGCGTCCGCCAACGTCAGCTGCGGCTGCAGCGTGATCGAGGTGGGTGCGCTGTACAGGGCCATAAAGTTGGCCCCGGCCAGGGCGGCCAATTCGTTCTCGCCGATCAACTGCACCAGCCATGTCGCCGGCACATCAC
>CAWJSR010000008.1:0-15402 GCA_963845515.1 uncultured delta proteobacterium | reverse complement strand
CCGCAGAATAGGACAGATGCAGCGCAGCTCGTCGATCGTGAAGCTCTCGCGGATACTTCTCGCGATCGGGCCAGGGGCTTTCGACGCCGATGATGTCGATGCAATGGGCCGGGCAGGCCGTGGCGCAGAGGAAGCAGGCGACGCACTTCACGCGGCCTTGCTCGTCTTTGTTCAAGCCGATGCACGCCGCGATAGATCAGCGGGTTGCCGATCTTCGGCTCGCTCGTCGGGATAGCTGACCGTGACCTTCGGGCTGAACAAGTGCCGTGCGTCGTGGTCGTCAGCCCTTGCACGAACAGCGGCAAGTACATCTTGCCGGCCAGGCCGAGCTTCGGCTCTTCGATCCACGTGATGTTGGGGTCGTTGGGTTTCATGGCGATGTTCGTCGAGATCGCTGCGCACAGCTGTTCGATTCGGCGATCGACTCGGCATGCGGCACAGGTCGTCGGCGCGGTCGATTGTCGGTGTACGAGCGGATTGGCGATCGCGACGCGAGCAGCCAGCCGACGCATGCAGCACGACCCAGCCAGCCGGCGATGACCAGCCAGTCCAAGCGCGGTCGTCGATGCTCGCCGGGCCGTAGCTCGTGCCGATACTTCGACCAGCACCGCCACGGCGACCAGGTTCACCAGGCCCAGCGGCAGCATGACCTTCCAGGCCAGGGTCATCAGCTGATCGAAGCGGAACCGCGGCCAGCTCCAGCGGACCAGCATGAAGAACACGATCACGCACGAAGATCTTGGCCATGCAGCACGACGATGCGCAGGATGGCCGTGACCCAGGTGATCGTCGTTCGCTCGGATCGCCGGTGATGCCCCAGAAATGCCAGCCGCCGAGGAACAGAATCACGATCAAGAACGACGCCGTGATCATGTGCAGGAACTCGGCGATCAGAAACAGCAGCAGCTTCATGCCGGCGTATTCGGTGTGATAGCCGCCGATCAGTTCCTGCTCGCGCTTCGGGCAAGTCGAACGGCAGGCGGGCCGCTTCGGCAAACGCGGCGATCGACGAACACGATGAAGCCCAGCGGCTGCGCGAAGGCGTTCCACACGCCGGTCGCGGCCTGCTGGCTCGATGATCGTCGTCGAGCCGCAGCGAGCCGGCGGCCAGCACGACGCCGAGAATGCCCAGGCCCAGCGGCAGTTCGTAGGCGATGAGCTGAGCGCTCGATCGCAGGCCGCCGAGGAAGCTGTATTTGTTGTTGCTCGCCCAGCCGCCGAGGATCACGCCGTACACGGCGATGCTGCGACAGGGCGAAGACGTAGATCATGCCGACATCGACGCCCGGGCGCGACGACCAGCTGCGATCGGCTCGCTCGATGCCCGGCAATCTCGATCGGCGGCAGCACGCTGCCGAACGGAATCACGGCGAAGATCGCCAGCGCCGCGGCCAGGATCGACGAGCGGCGCGAGCATGTACAGCAGCTTATCGACGTGCGCCGGCGTGTACTCTTCCTTGAAGATGAACTTCAGGCCGTCGGCCAGCGGCTGGCCGAGGCCGAACATGCTTGATGCTTGGTCGAGCGGAATGCCGACGCGGTTGGGGCCGATGCGATCCTGCACCCAGGCGGCCATCCACCGCTCGAGCAGCACCAAGTAGGCGGCCGCGGTCATCAGCCCGCCGATGAGCAGCGCGATTTTGACGAGCGGCTACGATCAGCGGCGGCATTAGCGGTTCGAATCGATCGCAAGTCGCAGATCGCGACGATCGTGCTCGACGCGATTCGCAGTGCTGAGCTTCGTACGTTGTCACTGCGGCTCGCAGCCAGTTGATTCGACTTTCAAATCGACGCCCGAGCGGCCGGCACCGGCTCGGCCGCGGCGGCGAAGATACGCGATCTCGCGCGGCGATTTCGTCCAGCACCGCGCCGCGCGTTGTACAGGCCCGGCGCGCCCGAGCAGTTGCCAGTACACGCTGCCCTTCGGCTCGCACGCCGGCCGGCGGACGAATCGCCCAGTCGAACGATTGCAGGCGATCGGTCGCAGTTGACGTACGAGCCTTCGCGCTCGGCGAACGCCGCGCCGGGCAGCTGATACGTCGGCCCGCTCCCACAGCGGCGAGGCGAACAGGTCCTGCACGACGAGCAGCTGTCGACGCCGGCGAACTGCTCGGCCGTCGGCTGCGTCGATCCAATCGCTGCTTGATAGCCGCCGGTGACCCACAGCGCCGCCGACTCGCGCCGGCTGTCGACGCTCGGCGAGGAAGTCGTCCCAACGTGACGCACGCTGCCCATGAAGTGCGCGACGACTTGCTTCGACGCCGCGGCGATTGGGGCACTTCTCGGCGTGAATCGTGAAGCCGTTCTTGAACGTCTCGTCCGTCGCCTTCGACCGGAACCGGGCCGAGCGCGAGCACGCGCCTGCGGATCGACGCTGCGGACGTACTTGGCCAGCAGGTACGCTTCTTCGACCGTCAGATGCGGCGAGAGCACGGCGGCCAGCGCGGCCGGCCTTGCGCAGCTTGCTCGTCGATCTCGCGCAGGCAGCGTGCGACCATTCGACGTTCAGCGTACGCCTGTCGCCGTCGCGCCGCTGCGGACGTTCGGTCGAGCCGCTCGGTCGCTGTGCACGTGGTGGTAGCCGTAGCGGCCTTCGTCGCACATCCACCACTGGTTGACGTGCGGATTCTCGCGCGGCTTCAGGCGATAGACGTGGTCCTGATTCTCTTCGACCGTGATCGAGCAGCCGGTCGAGCAGCCGGTGCAGACGCTGTCGTGCTTCTTCATGAACCAGACGCGCTGCTGGTACAGAAAGTCCTTGTCGCCCAGCGCGCCGACCGGGCAGAGGTCGACGACGTTGCCCGACAGCTTGTTGTCGAGCGGGATAGCCCGGGAAGACGTCGATCTCTTCGTGGCTGCCGCGGTTGATGACCATCAGCTCGCTGGTGCCGCTGATCTCGCGGGTGAAGCGCACGCAGCGGGTGCACATCACGCAGCGATCGACGAACAGCGTGACCGTGTCGCCCATCTCGCGGCGGCGGCTGGTGAAGGGCTGGATGTCGGCCCGGCGCTCGTCCTGGCCGTGCTCGAAGTGATAGTCCTGCAGCGAGCACTCGCCCGCCTTGTCGCAGATCGGGCAATCGATCGGATGATCGATCAGCAGGTCTTCTTCGACCATCGCCCGGGCGTCTGCTGCACCTTCTCGCTGTTGGTGACGAAGACCGTGCCGTCGTTGGCCGGCGTCTGGCAGGCGGGGACCAGCTTGGGCAGCATCGTGACCGTGCCGGTCTCGGCGTCTGTGCGTGCCCGTTTCGACCAGGCACATGCGGCAACTGGCCACGACCGACAGCCCGGGATGCCAGCAGTAGTGCGGAATCTCGACGCCGGCCCGCTGCGGCGGCCTGAATGCCGTTGAGCCGCTCGCTCGTCGGCCGAGCTCGACTTCGATTCCGTCGACGATGACGGTGGCCATGACTCGGTCAGTGCTCAGATGCTGTGCTCGATGTCGACTTGCAGTGCAACGGTCTCGCTCAGCTGCTAGTGATGCTGCCAACGACCGGCAGCGCCGGCACGGCGTCGGTCACCATGTAGCCGCTGGGGTTGGTGCGCTTGATGTACTCTTCGAACTCGCCGCGGAACTTGCGGATCGCGTTCTTGATCGGCCAGGCGGCGCCGTCGGCCAGGCCGCAGATCGTCGTGCCGGGCATGATGCCGATCGTGTCGCCGATTTCGAGCAGCAGGTCGAGATCCTTCGAGCCGGCCCTTGCCCGCGCTTGATGCGGTCCAGCATCGTCAGCGACCCAGGCCGTCCCTTCGCGGCAGGGCGTGCACTGGCCGCAGCTCTCGTGGGCGAAGAAGCGGCAGCTGTTGTGCAGGAAGTCGACCATCGACACGGTCTTCGTCGATCACGACGACGGCCGCGGTGCCGAGGCCCAGGCAGCCGACCTTGCCGGGGCCGTTGAAATCGAGCGGCGTGTCGAACTCGGCTTCGGTCAGCAGGCCCATGCTGATGCCGCCGGGAATCGCGGCCTTGGCCTTGCGGCCTTTCCACACGCCGCCGCCGTATTCGTCGATCAGCTCGCGGCAGCGTGATGCCCAGCGGCGCTTCGTAGCAGCCGGGCTTGTTCACGTGGCCGCTGAGGCAGTACAGCTTCGGGCCGTAGCTGCCGGCGTCGCGCGGGTTGTTCGGATCGGGCGGCACGCCGATCGATTTGAACCAGTCGACGCCGCGGTCGACGATGTGCGTCACGCAGGCCACGCGTCTCGACGTTGTTGACGACCGTCGGCTTGCGGAACACGCCTTCGACGGCCGGAAACGGCGGCTTGATGCGCGGCCAGGCCCGCTTGCCTTCGAGGCTTTCGATCAGCCCGGTCTCTTCGCCGCAGATGTAGGCCGCCGCGCCGCGATGCAGGTAGATGTCGAGCGAGAAGTCGCTGCCGAGAATGTTCTTGCCGAGGTAGCCCGGCGGCGTAGCACTCGTCGATCGCCGCTTGCAGCCGCTGGTAGCGACAGCGGGTACTCGTAGCGCAGGTAGATGTACGCCGTGGTCGCCTTGCGTGGCGTAGCAGCTGAGGATGATCCCTTCGATCACCTGGTGCGGATCGTCCTCCATCAGGATGCGGTTGTTGAACGTGCCCGGCTCGCTCTCGTCGGCGTTGATGCACATGTAGATCGGGCCGGGATGATCCTTCGGCAGGAAGGTCCACTTCAGCCCGGTGGGAAAGCCAGCGCCGCCGCGGCCGCGCAGACCGCTCGACTTGACCATCTCGATCAACGCCGGCGGCGTCATTTCGGCCAGCACCTTGCGCAGCGCCTGTAGCCGCCGTGCGCTTCGTAGACGCGCAGCGTGTAGCTGTCGGGCTTGTCGATGTTGGCCAGCAGGACGGGTTCGAATTTGGTCGAAGGCATATCGTGTTCGTTCGCCGTCATTGGTCCGCGAGAGCGGACCAACAGTTAGTCCAGGCTTTTCAAAAACTCGTCGGCCGAGGCCTCGGTCAGGCACTTATGCAGCGTCTCGCCTGCCAACATGCAGGGGGCGTATTCGCAAGCACCCAGGCACTCGGCGAACTCGAGCGTCAGGCGGCCATCCGAGGTTGCCTCGCCGGGACGCGTGCCGGCTGCGCGATGCGGAGGACCTCGGCTCGCTCCGCTGGTGTGAGCGACGTCCCCTCCATGAACTTCTGAGCGAACGGCGTCAGGATCTCGATGTCGATCTGTGCCATGGCGCTTCCTTCCCCCCATCTCGCTGCGGTTGTCGTACCTCCGACCCGTGAGCGACCCCTTTTCGTGAGGCGATGCATCCCACTGAGGTCGTCCCGTTCGGCACACACGACATTAACAACGCCCCGCTCGGATGCCACCCCCGGTGCAAAAATTTTTGCAAGCGGCTACTTTCACAGGGGAATTTGATGTCGCTTGGCGGAACTGCCCCTCCTGACCCCCATGGACACCCCTGATGGGGCCAGCAAAGACGAGCGCCTAACGGCCCGCGCCGCTGCTGCCCGGTGCTGGCCACCCCTGAAGCCGAGCCGTCCACGGCGCCACCCGCTCGGCGAGCGCGCTCCAGTCGAGGGTGAGGGTCGAGAGCTTCCACGCCGGCAGCATCCCGTCCGGCGCCGTCGCCCCGGCGCGCAGCGGCAGCAGCCCAACCACGCGGTCGACGAGCACCTGCTCCGCGGTCGGCCCCGTGAGCCAGGCCGAGAACTTCCGTGCCGGCGTGCCTGCGCCCGGCAGCACCACGAGCGCCGTGGGGACCGCCACGCAGCCCTTTCCCTCCTGGTCGGGGAAGACGATGCGCAGCCCCCCGCGCCCAGCCGCCTGGCCGGCGGTCAGCGAGTCGGTGAGACCGACCTGCGCCGACCCGGCCTCGACGCGCGCGACCACTTCGGCGTCGCTCTCCGCGAGGACCGGCTGGTTCGCGGCGAGCTTGTCCAGCCAGCCGCTCGCACCGCGCTCACCGTAGCCGAGCTCCAGGGCGCCCAGCAGCAGCGCACCGGCTCGCCGATCGAGCCGCGCCATCGCCACCTTCCCCCTGAGGCGCGGGTCCGCGAGCTCGCGCAGCTCGTCGGGCGCGAACGCAGGGGCGGCCTTCGACGCCCAGACGATCACGCGCGCGATGGCGCCGACCGGCGCGAACCGGCGCCGGGGATCGGCGAAGACGTCCGGGAGGCCCGGCTGCTCGGGCGCGCTCTCCGGGCTGCGCGAGGTCGCCGAGCGCGAGCGCCGCCGCCGGGTCTGGGAGCCACGCCACCTCCGCGCCGTCGATGCGGTCGACGAGCACCGGCTTGGCGATCTCGAAGCCCCGGGCCAGCTCCGCGACCAGCTCGCCAGGGAGGCCGGGGGCCACGTAGAAGCGCACCGGCTCCACCCCCACGGGCGGCGCGCGGTGACAGCCGGCGGCGGCCGCGAGGGCGAGTGCGGCCAGCGCGCGCGTCACTCCCGACGCTGCTGCGACCCGGAGGCATTGGCGAGGCGAGAGCACTTCGAGTCCTCCGGACGGGTGCCCCGGACCGACGGCCGCGGCAGGCCGTTGATGGTAGCATCGCGCCGTGTCCGGCCCCGTCCGAATCGCGCTCGCGCAGATCGACACCACCGTAGGTGACTACGTCGGCAACGCGCTCAAGGTCCGTGCCGCGGCTGCCGTGGCTCGCAGCGCGGGCGCGCGGTTGGTCCTCTTCCCGGAGCTGACGCTCTGCGGCTACCCTCCCCGCGACTTCCTGGACCTGCCCGAGTTCGTCGCGCGCGCCAGCGCGACGCTGGAGGAGCTGGCAGGGGACGTCGAGCTCTCCGCCGAGCTGTCCCTCCTGATCGGGTACCCCGAGGCGGCCGCCGGGGCCCCACCGCCCGGCATCTACAACTCCCTGGCGCTGGTCGAGGGCGGGCGCGTCGCGGCCGTGGGGCGGAAGACGCTCCTCCCGACGTACGACGTCTTCGACGAGACCCGCTACTTCCTGCCGTCCGACCGCGTCACGACGACGCCGCTCGCGCTCCCGGGGCTCGACGTAGGCCTCTCCGTGTGCGAGGACGTCTGGAACGACCAGCGCTTCTGGAAGCGCGCCCGATACTCACGCGATCCCGTCAAGGAGCTCGCCAGCGCGGGGGCCGAGCTGGTCGTGAACGCCTCGGCCTCCCCGTACTCACACGGCAAGCAGGCGCTCCGCGAGCGGATGCTCTCCGCCAGCGCGCGGGACCACGGCGTCTCGATCGCCTACGTGAACCAGGTCGGCGGCAACGACGCGCTCATCTTCGACGGCGGCTCGGTCCTCGTCGGCAGGGACGGCGCGATCCTCGCCCGCGCCCCCCTCTTCGAGGAGGCGATCGTCACCGTCGGGGTCGACGGCTCCGACCCGCGCGTCCAGGGGCTGGACGGGAGGCCGCTGCCCGCCGCAGCGACGGCGCCAGCCGACCCAGATGCCGACGAGCTGCTCCGGGCGCTGGTGCTCGGCGTGCGCGACTACGTCCGGAAGTGCGGCTTCAAGCGCGCGGTGGTCGGGCTGTCGGGAGGGATCGACAGCGCGCTGACGGCCGCCATCGCCGCCGCCGCGCTCGGCCCGGAGCACGTGCTCGGCGTGGCGATGCCCTCGCGCTACTCCTCGGACCACTCGCGCGAGGACGCCGCCCTGCTGGCGCGCGCGCTGGGGCTCCCGTTCCGCGAGATCCCGATCGAGCCGATGCACGCCGCCTTCCTGGCGCAGCTACAGGCCGCGGACGGGAAGCCGCTCGGGGATCTCGCCGAGCAGAACGTCCAGGCGCGCGTCCGCGGCCAGATCCTGATGGCGCTCTCCAACGACACCGGCGCGCTGGTGCTCACCACCGGCAACAAGTCCGAGCTGGCGGTCGGCTACTGCACGCTCTATGGCGACATGGCGGGCGGCCTCGCGGTGATCGGCGACCTGCCGAAGACCTGGGTCTACCGCGTCGCTCGCGCCGCCAACGTCAGCGCCGGCCGGGCGGTCATCCCGGAGCGGACCTTCACCAAGCCGCCGTCGGCGGAGCTGAAGCCGGGGCAGCTCGACCAGGACTCGCTCCCGCCGTACGACGAGCTCGACGCCATCCTCCACGCCCACGTCGAGGAGCGGCTGTCGCTCGACGCGATCGTCGCGCGCGGCCACCCGGCGGAGACCGTGCGCCGCGTCCTCCGGATGGTGGTCGCGAGCGAGTACAAGCGGCGCCAGGCGGCGCCGGTCCTCAAGGTGACCGAGAAGGCCTTCGGCGAGGGGCGGCGGTTCCCCATCGCCCACGGGTACCGATACTGAAGTGGGCGCACGGCCCGGGGCGCTGCGCCGAACCATGAGGATCCTCCTCCTGAACCCGAGGGACCTGACGTACAAGCCGCGCGACGGAGCGTTCGCGCGCTCCGTCTCGTACCCGGCGATCACGCTGACGACGCTCGCGGCGCTGGTCCCGAAGGAGCTGGGGGCCGACGTTCGCATCCTCGACGAGGGCGTCGACGAGACCCCGCTCGACCTCGACGTCGACGTGCTCGGCATCACGGTCGTCACCGCCACGGCGAAGCGTGCGTACCGGATAGCCGACGAGGCCCGGGCGCGCGGCGTCCACGTCGTCCTCGGCGGGTACCACCCGACGTCCTGCCCCGAGGAGGCCGCGCTCCACGCCGACACGGTCGTCCGGGGCTACGCGGACGATGCGTGGCCCAGGCTCCTGCGCGATCTCGCCGCCGGCGGACCGCGAGGCCCGTACGCCGGCGCCGACGCCCCGTCGCTCGACGGCCGGCCCTGGCCGCGCCGGGATCTGCTCAAGCCCGGGGCGTACATGAAGGTCGCGGCGGTGATGGCCACCCGCGGTTGCCGGAACGCGTGCCGCTTCTGCGCGGTGTCGGGCTTCTCGAACGGAGCGACCTCGCGCCGCGACGTGCGGGACGTCGTGGCCGAGCTCCGCAGCCTCCGCGCGCGCACCGTCCTGTTCCTCGACCCCAACTTCCACGCCGATCCGGAGTACTCGCTCGCGCTGATGGACGAGCTGGCGAAGCTCCGCATCCGCTGGGGGTGCCTGTCGACCGTCGAGACCGGGGAGCGCCCCGACCTCCTCGCGGCGATGCAGCGGAGCGGCTGCATGGGGGCGCTGGTCGGCTTCGAGAGCGTCTGCCAGGCGTCCCTGGACGGCGTCGCCAAGCGGCGCAACGACGTCCGGCGCTACGCCGAGGCCGTCCGCGGCTACCGCGATCACGGCCTCGCGGTCTTCGGGTGCTTCATCTTCGGCTTCGACGCTGACGAGCCGACCATCTTCGAGGAGACGGTCGAGTTCGCCGACCAGGCCCGGATCGACCTCGTGCGGTTCGCGGTCCTGACGCCCTTCCCGGGGACGCCCATGTTCGAGGCCCTGGACCAGGCCGGCCGCATCGTCGAGCGGGACTACGACCTGTACGACTTCCAGCACGTGGTGTTCCGCCCGGCGCGGATGTCGCCCGAGGAGCTGCAGAACGGGCTGCGCCGCGCGTGGAGGAGCGCCTACTCACCCGGGAGGCTCCTGAAGCGCGTCGCACGAAGCCGCGCGAGTCCGTGGCTCGCGCTGACGGCGAACCTCGCCTTCACGCGCTACTACAAGACGCTCCTGTCGGTGCGCCCCGCGGCGCCGTGAGCGCCGCTCGTCAGAGGCGCAGCGTCGCCGCGAGGAAGAGCCAGGCGGGGGTCCCGACGAGCAGCAGCAGGACCCAGGAGATCCCGTAGAGCCGCCTGGTCGAGTCGGTGAGGCCTGGCCGCTGGCCGAGCGCGCGGAGCGCGCCGGAGGCGAGGCCGATCAGGAGGAGCGGCCCGTAGACGGCGAGGAGGTGGAGCGCGGAGCGATCGCCCATCGGCTCCTCAGATCTGCATCACGTCCTTCTCCTTGGACGCCACGATCTCCTCGATCTTCTTGATCCCCTCGTCGGTCGCCTTCTGCATCTTCTCGAGGGCCTTCTTGGCGTCGTCGGCGGAGAGGTCGCCGTCCTTCTCGGACGCCTCGATGAGCTCCTTGGCGTCGCGCCGCTCGTTGCGCACGGCGACCTTGAACTCCTCGCCCTTCCCCTTCACCTGCTTCACGATCTCCCTGCGCCGCTCCTCGGTGAGCGGAGGGATGGGGATGCGGACGAGATCCTTGTCGCTCTGCGGGTTGTACCCGAGGTTGGCGTCGCGGATCGCCTTGTCGATGACCGGGATGAGGTTCTTCTCCCAGGGCTTCACCATGATGAGCCGCGCCTCGGGGACCGAGAGCGTCGCCACCTGGGTCAGCGGCGTCGGCGTCCCGTAGTAGTCGACGCGGACGTTGTCCAGCATGTGGAGGCTGGCCCGGCCGGTCCGCACCGAGGAGAGGTCGGTCCTGAGCGAGTCCAGCGTCTTGGCGATGCGGCCCTGCAGGTCTGCCAGGATCTCTTCGGCGGCGCCCATGTTTCCCTCCGGTCGTTCGGGCCGCGGACTAGCCGCGACCGGTCGAGCTGCGCCCCACCACGGTCCCGATCTCCTCGCCGAGCACGGCCCTGCGGACGTTGCCCCGCTTCGTCATGTCGAACACGACGATCGGCAGGTCGTTGTCCATGCAGAGGCTGATCGCGGTGGAGTCCATCACCTTGAGGTTCTTCTTCAGGACGTCGATGTAGGTGAGCTGCTTGAACTTCACCGCGGCCGGGTTCTTCTTGGGGTCGTCGTCGTAGACGCCGTCGACCTTGGTGGCCTTGAGGAGCACGTCCGCGTGGAGCTCCATCGCGCGGAGCGACGCGGCGGTGTCGGTCGTGAAGTAGGGGTTGCCGGTGCCGGCGGCGAAGATGACGACGCGCCCCTTCTCGAGGTGGCGGATGGCGCGCCGGCGGATGTACGGCTCGGCCACCTGGTGCATCTCGATCGCCGACTGGACCCGGGTCGGGACGCCGATCTTCTCGAGCGCGTCCTGCAGCGCCATCGAGTTGATCACGGTGGCCAGCATCCCCATGTAGTCGGCCGAGGAGCGGTCCATCCCCTCCGTCGCGCCGGAGACGCCGCGGAAGATGTTCCCGCCGCCGATGGTGAGCGCCACCTGCACGCCGAGATCGACCGCGTCCTTCACGTCGTTCGCGATGGAGGTGAGCGTCTTCGGTGAGATGCCGTACTTGGCGTCCCCCATCAGCGCTTCGCCGGAGAGCTTGAGGAGGATGCGCTTGTAGCTGGCCTTGGGCTTCTCGCTCTGGGGGGCGGACATGTGGGCGCGTTCTACCTTCGCGGCGCGGGGGGGGTCAAGGAACTGGGCGCGGGCGATTCTAGCGGAAGTACCCGCGGATCCGGCAACTTCAAGGCTGGGAACCGCCGGCATCACCGCCGCCGGCCGGCTTCGCGCCCGCGTCGACGCCGTCTGCCGCGCCGCGTCGCCGCCGCCGTCGCCCGCCGCGTCGCCGCCGCCGGCGGCCGGTCTGCGCCCCGTCCGGCTTCGCGGCGTCTTCGCCGGGGCCGGTCCCGGGCGCGCCGGTGGAGAGGTCGAGCTCCAGCTCACCCTGCGCGTCGACCTCCTCCTCCTCGGCCTCGGCCGACTCGAATGGGGCCACGGGCTCGCCGTGTGCGGTCATGGGGCGGGGGCGCTCGATCGGCTCGTGCCGCTCGGGCTCGCCCTCGCCCGTCCAGCGATCGAGGAGCTCACGCCCCTGGCCAGTGGCCCCGACCGTGATCTCGAGGAGCTGGAGGGCGTCCACGAAGTGGGGCTGGCCGGAGAGGCCGCGGCCGCGCCGCTTGCGCTTCTTCGCCGGCTCCCGCAGGACCCGCTGCGCCTGGAGCGCCAGCCGGGTCCGCTCGGCCACCTTGCGCGGGAGGCGCGACGTCTGGACCAGGAGCTCGAGCAGCCGGTTCGCCTCGTCGCTCGTGGCCTCCGGCGCATCGCCCCCGGCAGGCTCGACCGGGGCCCGCTCGCCGCCGTGAAGGTGCATGAGCAGGGCGCCGAGCAGGACCGCCTCGGAGACCTCCCCGTCGCTGCGGATCAGCCTGTCGAGCGCCGAGAGGTGCTGGAAGAAGGAGCGCCGCCGGGGCTCGTCGGCGCGGTCGAGCGCCGTCGCCAGGGAAGGGAGCACGTAAGGGAGCGCGTTGGACGCCCGCATGAGCTCGAACGCGCGCGCGGAGCCGCCGCAGCGGAGGATCTTGAAGGTCTCCTCCAGGACCCGTGCCGGCGCGCAGCGGGCCAGCTCGGCCGCGTGACGCCTCATCGCCTCGAAGGTGTCGGGCGCGATGGTGAAGCCGTGGCGCGAGGCGAAGCGGATGGCTCGCAGCGCGCGGACCGGATCCTCGCGCATGCGGATCTCCGGGTCGCCGATGGTTGCGATCCGGCGGGCCTCGAGGTCCTCGCGCCCCCCGACGTAGTCGATCACCTCGCCGGTGGCGGGATCGTAGAAGAGCCCGTTGACCGTGAAGTCGCGCCGGACGGAGTCCTCTTCGGCCGTGCCGAAGACGTTGTCCCGGGTGATGAGCAGGTCGGCGTCGTCGTCCGCCCCCTCCTCGCCCAGCTCGGTCGGGTTCTTCCGGAAGGTCGCGACCTCGATCACCTTCCCGCCGCGGAAGTAGACGTGCGCGAGCCGGAACCGCCGCCCGATTAGCCGGCAGTTGCGGAAGACCGCGCGGACCTCGCCCGGGTGGGCGTCGGTGGCGACGTCGTAGTCCTTCGGCTTCTGGTCGAGGAGCAGGTCGCGGACGCAGCCGCCCACGAAGAAGGCCTGGTGCCCCATGTGGCGGAGCCGCGCGATGGTCCGGAGCGCGTCGGCGTCCAGCCGCTCGACGGCGATCTCCGGGTCGTGGGCCGGGGTGAAGTCGGGCGGATCGAGCGCCAGCCCCGGCGGTGGACCGCGGTGCCTCTGCTCGTCGTTGCCGTGCTTGGGCTGCCTGGGGCGGGGGGAGTCGGTGGAAGATCGATCGTGCATGCAGTCGCCGGATTCGGGGGGCGCCCCGGGCCAGTGGACTCTGGCCCCCGAGACTGCGCCTGCTCCGTCGGGCTCTTTCCTCGGCGCGGGTTCTATCTCCCGCGGTGAGAGACGTCAATCTCCATCGGGCGCACGAGGGGCGCTGCTCAATCGTGGACGAGCACGTAGCGCTTCCATGCCGTCGACATGGGGGCGTCCGGAGTGCCGGCCGCTCCGCAGCGGAAGCCGGCCACGAGATCGCCGGCGTCCGCCTCCCAGCAGAGCCTGAGCTCCGGCGAGGTCTCCCCTGCGGCGTAGTCGCACGTCCACGTCGCGCGGTCCACGGGAGCGCTCGACGGGGCGAAGCCGATTGAGAGCGAGTCGTCGTAGTACCAGCTCACGCCGTTCGCGGCGTGCGGGACCGTCGGCGCGACGGCGTCGGGGAGGAGGACCACGAACCGGTCGTCAGCTGCCGCTAGCGCCAGCGTGTCCGAGCCCTCCTGGCCGCAGGCCAACATCATGAAGTTGCCGCCGCAGCTCCCGGCGACCGTGGCGTCGAACCCTGCGACGGTGAAGTCGGTGTCGCTGCCGTAGTAAAGGGAGGTGACCGGCTCGCACACGGTCCATCCGCCGGAGGTCAGGGATGCGAGCGAGAGGTCCTGCTTGATCCCGCTCTTTGCCGGGAACGGAACGGTCGCCGCCGGATCCCCGTCCTCAGCCGGCCCGGGGCAGCCCGCGAGCGAGGTGAGCGCGAGCGTTGCGAGGAGTGGGGCGAGCGTGCTGCGTGCAGTGGCGGCCATCGACGGAACCTCCGGGCAACGCTGCGAGGACGCGAAATTATCACGGAACGTGGCCGGCGCAGCGCTGCGGCTTCGCGCCGCGGCAGGGCGGCGGGACAGGCGAAGCGGCCTGGAAACAAGCGGGGCCGCCCCGGAGGGCGGCCCCTTGTCACCTCTCAGCCTGCAGCGTCGTCGGCAGACGCGCTACGGGATGAGCTCGTGGACCACGAGCGAGTCGAGGATCGCGCCGGCGCCGTGGCACTCTGCGCACGACTCGATGGCGATCGCCGACATCGGGCTGATGGTGAACACGTCTGCGTGCGCATCGGCCGCCGCGGAGTCGTGGCAGCTCGTGCAGGCCGCCTTCATCGGCGGGGTGATGACCTTGACCGCGACGGGGAGCAGCGTCGCGTCCGTGGTCGGCATCCCGCTGGTCGCGGTGCTGTTGCACCAGGGCTCGGTGGCCCAGGTCGGCGTGGTGGCGTTGCAGACCCGGAAGGTCCGCTCCACCGGGGCCTGGCCCGTGCGCTCGTTGAGCGCCCAGGTCTGGGTCGCGCCGTCGGAGATGTGGCACTGGTTGCAGCGCCCCATCGGGCTCGGCATGGCGAACGCCGTGAACTCGGAGATCGACGGCGGCGTGTCCGCCGTGACGCCGACGAACGCGGACCGGGTCGCCCCGTAGAGGATCTTGCCGGGGACGGGATTCCACGGCGAAGCGCTCGCCGGAGCCTGGACGCTGGGCAGATCCTCGCCCATGTGGATCCGGTGGATGAACACGTTCATCGAGACGCTCTCGGGCAGGTAGACGAGGGCGCTCCCGGTGAGGGAGGTCGTGTACGCTTCGGCGACGGTCGCGCGAGCGCGCGTCCCGTTGTCGAGCTTCGGGTTGTGGCACTCGGCGCAGTAGTCCGGCCCCTGCCGGCTGCGGTTGGAGTGGAACCCGAGCTGGATGTGGCAGCTGTTGCACTTGTCGAACGAGACCACCGCGCGCCGGGACTGCATGACGTCCTCGGGCGAGCCGGAGCCGCGCTCGGTCGTCCGCCAGTCCGGAGCGATCGCCGTGCCGGCGTTGTAGACGGTGACGAAGTTCGGCTTGGCCGCGAACGGCTTGCGGACCACGTCACCATTGGTCGCCGTCATCACCCGCTGGTACATGATCTCGTACCCGACGGTGTACGCCCCCGTCCTCCCGAGGAAGAACGTGCCGGAGGTGATCGTGAACTCGCCGGCATTGGCGGTCGCGACCAGAGAGGCTGCGGTCGTGCAGCTGAACGTGGTGCCGCCGGTCGCGGGAACGGTGTAGTCCGACGTCGGCCCGGCGATGGTGATCGCGCAGGTGGCGAGCCGGCCGCCCAGCGTGTCGGTCCCCGCAGCGACGCTACGGAGGTCGAACGCAGCGCCGTCGAGCGTCGCCTGGATGGTGACGGTCGGCGCGCCGGTGGTGGCGTTCACGGAGACGCCCGAGATCCGGACCTGGAAGTCGTGCCCAGTGGCCGGGAAGCTCGTCAGCGTCCTGAAGTCGGCGTCGTGCGCCGTCTCGTAGAACGGGGAGTGGTACATCCGAACCAGCGTCTCGGGGTGGCACAGCGCGCAGGTCAGGTCATTTGCCTGGATCCCTGCCAGGTGGCCGGCGCCGGTGACGAAGTTGGTCTCCGTGTGGCAGCTGCCGCAGGAGAGCCGCGTCGGCTTGGTGAAGGCGAACGCCGCGTCGGCGCCCTGGTGGCAGACGCCGCACTCCTTGCCCATGATGCCGGGGTCGACGATCGGTAGGACGCCGCTCCCGAGCTCGAAGTAGGTGGTGTGCGACGGCCCCATCGCCATGTGCGACGCGTCGAACGTCG
>CAWJSR010000007.1:0-3075 GCA_963845515.1 uncultured delta proteobacterium | reverse complement strand
TCCTCATCGCCGCCTTGCTGCTGTCCACAGCGACGGGCGAGCCGCCGGGGTCGGCCACCGCCGCGCCGGCCGCGGTCGCCGCCGCCCCCCCGCTGCCGTCCCTCGCGCCCGCGTCGCAATGCGTCCCTTCGAGAACGTGACGCGCGATCGCCGGTGCCCGCGCCACCGTGATGGAGACGATGGCGGCCACGCTCGCGAAGAAGGGGTTCGACGTGGTCCCGGAGGAGGCGGTGGAGGGCTGGCTCCTGGCGCACCGCGTCCGCTACCTCGACTCGCTCCCCGCAGGCCAGCTCGGCGAGCTCCTCTTCGCGGTGGGCGCCGACGCCGCAGTCGTCGGGACCGTCCTCGCGTGGCGCGACGACGAGAGGATCCCGAGGTCGCGATCGCCGCGCGGCTGCTGACCCCCACCGGCGCGGTGCTCTGGAGCGACGTCCGGGGGCTCACCGGCGCCGAGACCGCCGGCGCGCTCGGCCTCTCCAGGGCCGTCAGCGTTCGGGGCGTCGCCGACAGGCTCGTCGCCGCGCTGCTCGAGGCCGTCCCCCGCTCCACCTCCAGGCGGTGCGCGCCGCGCCGCCCGGTCTCCCGATGACGCTCCCGGCGCCCATGGCCTTCCGCTGGCGCGAGCCGATCAGTCGACACGTCCCCATCGCCATCCTCCCGCTCCAGAACTTCGGCAGCGACAGGGACGCCACCCGGGTCGTGGAGGCGATCCTCCAGGACCGGCTGGGCGGCCAGGCCTCCCTGACGACCGTCCCGACGGCCGACCTGCGCCTCGCGGTCGCGTCCACCGGCCTCCGCTCCCCCGTGCAGCTCTCGCTCGATCAGCTCCGCGTGCTCGCGAAGGAGCTCGGGACGTCGCTCTTCGTCCGCGGCACCATCCTGACGTTCGGCCAGACCACCGCAGCGGGGGGAGAGACCCCCGAGGTGGAGCTCTACCTGAGCCTGCTCGACGCCGACTCGGGGCGGACCCTCTGGTCCGGACTCCACCGCCGCACCGGCCTGGACTACGAGGGGCTGCTCCAGCTCGGCGCGGCCCGGGAGACCACGTCGCTCGCGCGCCGCGTGGTCGCCGAACTGCTGGACGCGTTCACGCGGCCGTGATTACTCCCAGTGCGTCGAAGCCACCACCCCTGCAAGCCGGAGCCACGATGACCTCCCGCATGGCCGCCCTCGCCCTGATCGCCTCTGCCGGCTGCGCCGCCGGGTCCGCCGGGTACCTGGCGAAGGTCAACGACGAGACGATCACCGGCAAGGAGCTGCGGATCGAGTTCGCGCGCAGCCACTACGCCCTCGACAAGATCCTCGGGGACGAGGCCGAGGTCCGGCGCTACGTGGAGCGGCTCGTCGATCGCAGGCTCTTCGTCCAGGAGGGCTATCGCATCGGCCTCCAGGACTCCCCCGAGGTCCTCGACGCCGTCGAGCGGGTCCGCGCGCAGCGGATGGTGGAGCTCTTCCTCGAGGAGGAGGTGGAGCAGAAGGTGAAGGCCACCGACGAGGCCGTCCGGGGCGTCCACGAGCGGCTGGCGGATCCCGTGGAGGCGCGGCAGGTCGTCGTCGGGACGCAGGCGGAGGCGGAGGCGCTCCGTGCGACGGTCCTGGGCGGCGCCGACCTCGAGAAGATCGCCAGGGCGAAGTCGATCGCGCCGTCGACGAAGCAGGGCGGGATGGTCGTGATCACCTGGGGAGCGGACGAGGCCTACGAGCGGGCGGTGCTTGGGCTGAAGGACGGCGAGCTGAGCCCCGTCTTCCACTCCGACGCCGGCTGGGAGTTCGTGCGGGTCGAAGGGCGCAAGAAGGTCGCGCGCCCGCCCCTCGAGAAGGTGACGCCGCAGATCCGCCGGATCCTGGAGCGGCGGAGCCGGCTCGCGCGCGAGGAGCAGCTCTACGGCGGGCTCTGGAAGAAGTACGACGCCCGCCTCCTCGACTGCGCGCCGACGGTGGAGGCGCTGCGCGAGGCGGCTGCGAAGAAGGACTCCACCCCCTGCGCCACCTGGCGAGGCGGCCAGGTCACGGCCGAGGCGGTGGCGAAGCGCGTCAAGCTCGAGGCGGGTGACGCGCTCTCCGAGCGCTGGCCGGTCCTGCGCAAGCCCCTGATCGAGGACCTGGTGAACCGCGAGCTGGTGCTCCTCGAGGCCACCGCGCAGGGCTTCGGCCAGCGGCCGGAGGTCACAGGGAAGGTCGCGGTCCGCAGGGACGAGCTCGTGGAGGGGGTGCTCTTCCGCGACTACGTCGTGAAGGGGATCGAGCCATCCGACGAGGACGCGCGGCGCTACTACGACGCCCACCTCGACCAGTTCGCCGTGGACGTCCAGCTCGAGCTGGCGCAGATCCTCGTCGCCTCCGAGGAGACCGCGACCGAGGTGGCGGCCAGGCTGAAGACCGGCCAGCCCTTCGCGGAGCTCGCCGCGGCGCACTCCATCCATGCGGCGAGCGCGAAGGAGGGCGGGCGCGTCGGGTTCATCGAGCGGCGCAAGCTCACCGAGGAGTTCGCCTCGATCGCGCCGCTCTCCGAGGGAGAGGTGAGCGCCCCCGTCAAGTCGAAGGAGGGGTTCCACATCATCAAGGTGCTGAGCACGAAGCCGGCGAGGCAGCTCCCCTTCGACGAGGTCCGCGACGAGGCGAAGAAGCTCGACCTCCAGGAGAGGCGGAAGGCTGCGACCGACAAGTGGGTGGCGACGCTCAAGGCCGCGGCGAAGGTGAAGATCAGCGACGCCGGGATCCGCGCCTACTCGAAGGAGCGGACCGAGGAGCTCCGCAGGGAGCGTGAGCTGGCGAGGGCGAAGGAGGCTCCCCCGAGCTCGCAGTCGAGCGCCCCGACGGCCGCGCCCGCGCCGGCAGGATCCTCCGCTCCCCGCCCCGGCCCCCGGAGCGGACGTCACGGCGCCGGTCGCCGCGCCAGCGCCGGGCGATCGCGCGCCCATACCTCGGGCCAACTGACGCACCCCGGCGAGGGGCCCGACGGCCCACACGTGGCGGTGGCGCCTCGAACCCTCACGGCTGGGATAGTCTCTCCGCGTGACATCGGCCCCCGCCGCCCTCCTGGCGCTGGTGCTCTTCGCGGGGGCAGCGGACCGA
>CAWJSR010000006.1:0-196680 GCA_963845515.1 uncultured delta proteobacterium | reverse complement strand
ATGGGGATATTCCACTCGGCACCGGAGAAATTTATCCACGCAAACAGGACTTTTGCGCAGATCTTTGGGCGATCGATTCCCCGGGAGACATCCTTGAAACGGTGAACCGGGTAGGCGGATACCCGAATCCTCTATAAGGATCCCGGAAAACGGGCGGATTTTTATACGGCAGGTCAGCGCGTCCGGGGAATGGCAGAGCTTTGAGAACCAGTTCCTCAAAAAGGACGGGGAGCATGTTCACCGGTACGCTCACGTTCCGCATGTACGCCATCCGGCGGCACAGAGGAGCTCGAGGGTTTTATTGTTGATATTACAGAGAGCAGGAAAGCGCAGGCACGGCTTGCTGCAGGCGAGCGGCGGTACCGGTAATGTCTTTGCATCGGCAAGCGATGCAATGCTGGTCACCGACCCGGTAGACGGGGGCCATCCTTGACGCAAACAGGGCCGCCCTTTCCCTAACCAGTACCCGCTGGACGAGTTCCGCAGCCTGAAATATGCCGATCTTTCGGCCCCTGCACCGGACGAGGGCTCCCCAGCCCCGGAAGGTTTTGTCCCGCTCACCGTACCACCGGAAAAAGGATGGCACATTTTTCCGGTTGAAGTGACCGAAAGCACCTACCCCCAGAAGAACCGGACCATCTGTATATCGAGTGTCCGTGACATCACCAGCCGGAAGTAGGCCGGGGAACGGATCCTTGCCATTCGGCGCCTGTACGTTGTGCTTTCCCGTGTCAGCGAGGCCATAGTCCGTGGACGCGACCTGGAAACGCTCTTAAAAGAGATCTGCCGTATTGCTGTGGAATTCGGGCATTTCCGCATGGTATGGGTGGGCCTCGTCGACAAGGAGAAGCAGCTTATCAGCCCGGTAGCCCATGCAGGATTTGAAGAAGGGTACCTTTCGGCGCTCCGTATACCGCTGATGCAACACCGGAAGGGACCGGGCCGCACCGGGGGGAGTGCGTTCCGGTCCGGTGTCCCTGTCATCAACGGACACGATATCGCATCCGACCCCCGGATGGAGACCCTGGCGGGAAGAGTGGTCTAGCGGGGCTACCTCTCCTCTGCTGCATTCCCGTTCAGCCTGCATGGCGAAGTGGTCGGCGTGATCAACCTGTACGCCGCGGAGCCCGGGTTGTCTCGGAGACAGAGACAGCAACCCTGCGGGAGATTGCCGAAGACGTATCCTTTGCCCTTGGCCTGCTTGACGAACAGGCCCGCAGGGCCCGGGCAGAAAAGGCCCTTGCCGGAAGCGAGGAACATGCACGGTTCCTTGCCGCCATCCTTGAGATGTCGTCCCAGCCGTTTTTTGTCGGGTACGGGGATGGCCGGTTCGGCGTGACCAATCCCGCGTTCTGCGAGCTGCTCGGTTATCCGGAAGCGGAGGTGGGAAACCTCTCGTGGAAAGAACTGACCCCCCCGGAATTCATGGCTTTTGAGGCCGGCGAACTGAGGAACTGACCACCACCGGCATACCCGCGGCGCTATGAAGAAGGAATTTATCCGGAAAGACGGCAGCCTGGGTGCCGGTCGAGATTCTTATCGAACGGGCCGCGGACAGCAGTGGCAGCCTCCAATATTTCTCCTCGTTTGTCACCGACATCACGGTGCGGAAACGCGTCCTTTCAGAATTATTGCAGGCCCGCAGGGAATGGGAGACCCATCTTTTCTGCGATCGGGAACCCCGGCCCCTTATCCTCGACCCCTCCCGGGAGTCATCCTTGAGGCCAACGACTGCGGTCCTGCGCCTGACCGGAAAGACCCTTGATGAGCTCGTTCTATGAAGTGCTGGCAGGTGTTCCATGGGACAGGGTGTTCCGCTCCGCCGGATGGCTGCCCGTTTGAACGGATGCAGGAGAGCGGCAGGCTGGAAACGTCCTCCATGGAGATCCCGGGGCTTCGGGGGACCCTCCGTTCCCTGTACCGCAGCCGCCGGATGGAGCCGGCAAGCTTGAGCGTGTCATCCATATTGCAACCGATATCACGAACCAGAAGCGTGCGGAACAGGCACTGTCCGACAGCGAGATGAAGGACCGGACGCATCCTCCTTCGAGAAGTCAACGGACGCAGTTATTCTCATGAACGGGAAGATCCTCGACTGCAACCCTGCTGCAGAACATCTGTGGGGACTCCCCCGCGAGAGGATCATCGGTCATGACCCCGTTGAGTTCTCACCCGCAGTCCAGCCTGATGGTGCTGTATCTGAAGAAGCAGCGGCGACGTACAATCTGGCGGCCTATGAATGGGGGACCCAGTTCTTTTCGTGGCAGGTACCCGGAACAACGATGGCAGGCTGGTTGATACCGATGTGTCCTTATCCTCGGTGACGGTTGTGGGAGAGCGACGCCTGATTGCGATCATCCGCGACGTCACCGCCCGCAAACATGCTGAGGAGGCAATCGAGAAGAGCGAACAGACGCTCCGCCTCATCACCGATTCCGTCTCCGACATGGTCTGGCTGCTTGACCTCGATCTCATCCCGGTCTATATCAGCCCGTCGGCAGGCAGGCTCAGAGACTACTCGCTTGAGGAGCTGCGGCAGCTCCCGCTGGACCACCGTCTCGCACCGGAGTCTGCTGCACTCGCGCTTTCGATGCGGGACGAACTGCTGGGCAGCGTGGACCGGAAAGACGGGAAGTTACCGGATCCCGTGACCCTCGAGCTTGAATTCTCTAAAAAAGACGGGAGCACGTTCTGGAGCGAGAATACCTTCACGCTCATCCGTGACGATGAAGGAAAACCCGTCCAGATCCTTGCCGTGGGACGGGATATTACCGAGCGGAAACGTCTCGAGAACCAGATACGCCGGCTTGCCTCATTCCCGCAGCTGAACCCGGAGCCGGTGGTCGAGATCAACCTTGAAAAGGAGATCACGTTTTCCAACCCGGCGTGCCAGATCCTGCTGCAAAAACTCAGGATGCCCGGTAACCCTGCAGCCTTCCTGCCCCCGGATATCGATGAGATTATCGTCTCCCTGAAATCCTCCCGCTTTGGTGTTATCGGCCGGGAAGTAACGGTCGGGGATGCAGTGTTTGAGGAATCCCTGACACTCTCGCCGGGGGGGCTTTCGGTCAGGATCTATGCCCATGACATAACGAGCCGGCACCAGGCAACCGGCGCCCTGACCCGGGCAAACCGGAAACTCCACCTGCTCACCGGTATTACCCGGCATGATATCCGCAACCGTCTTACGGCGGTGCTCGGTTTTATCGATCTTGCGAAGAGTTCCACCACGGATCCGGCCCTGCTGGATTACCTGACGCGGTCGGAGAATGCCGCTGTCGCGATCCGGCAGCAGATCGAGTTCACCAAGGAGTACGAGAACCTTGGCAGCAGTGCGCCGGTATGGCACGATGTGTCCGCCCTTGTTGCATCTGCCAGAAGCGAGCTGGACCTCCAGGACGTAACGCTTGAAGATGATGTGGCAGGCGTCAGCATCTATGCCGATCCCATGTTCATAAAAATCATCCGCCACCTTGCGGACAATGCCCTCCGGCACGGGGGGCCGCAGATCACCCGCATCCGCTTCTCCGGTACAGCCACGCCCGAAGGGTATCTCCTGGTCTGCGAAGACGATGGTACCGGTATTCCCAAAAAGGACAAGGCCGCGATATTCCGGCGGGTGATTGGCCAGGACACGAAGATCGGCCTGTTCCTGATGCAGGAGGTCCTGGCGCTGACGATGATTACGGTCAGGGAGACCGGCGAGCCGGGCGAAGGGCGCCCGGTTCGAGATGACCGTGCCGCCGGGGAGCGTACCGGGTAGCGGCCGGAGAAGTGAACGAGGATCTGTTTGAGGCTGGTAGAGGCCCTGACCGGGACCTGGCCGGATATTTTGTGGGAATATTTTTCCCGGGCCGGTGAAAAAATTCCGGAAAATCCGCGGTTGAATCACTACATCTGCAGCAGGTTTTTAGAAAAATAAAAAAAATTCAGACTTTTCTGTAGTATTTCCGGAAAAACGGGGGAGGATTTTTTTTAGAGAATTCGAGAGTTCCGGCTCCGGTTCCCGGACCCCTTTTTCCCGACGATGTACCAGCGGGGAATGCCTCCCGGGCCCCTCTTATATTGTGCAAATCCCGGCCTCTTCATCTGACCCGTCACAGGTATCTGGCCCGGCCGGATCAGCTGACCTGTCTGACAGGTCATCAGACCGGGAAGAGGAGAAGAAATCGTCAGGCTTCTTTAACTTCAGAGGGATATCCGATCCGTTGACGGGTTGGGGATCCGTCCGGGATTGATGACGGTGTACCGTCGTATCCTGACATGCCCGGAAAAGCAGGACCATTCCGGGCCTTTTACGGGCCCCGATTGCCAATCCGGGGACCACGATCTCCGGGCAGGAGGCTGAGATGTCAACGCCCGGAAAAAATCGTGATATATTTACGTATTTTTTCGAAAAATGCATTTAAAACGGGATTTGACCTGTCAAAATAGCGGGCTTCTGTTGGGCTGTTTTCTGGACACAGGCTATAACCTGCCGGAATGAAAGGAATGGCGGTTTTGGGATCACGTCGGAGTACCATCGTATCCTGGCATGCCCTGAAAAGCAGGTACCACTCCGGCCCTTTTACGGGCTCCGATTGGCAAACCGGGGATCTCGATCTCCGGGCAGGAGGCTGAGATGTCAACGCCTGGAAAAAATAATGATATATTGACGTATTTTTTCGAAAAACGCATTTAAAACGGGATTTGACCTGTCAAAATAGCGGGCTTCTGTTGGGCTGTTTTCTGGACACAGGCTATAACCTGCCGGAATGAAAGGAAGGGCGGTTTTGGGATACCGTCGGAGAAAATGGGTAAGGATATTCTGTGATTTGTATGAAATATTTTCTGCCAAATTTTTTATGCCCGGGAAAATTTTTTTTACTTTTTTTTGGAAAAATCCGGAGTACCCGGCTGGAAAAAAGGCCCGTATAATTTTCGTATGCGCAAAATTTTTCCTGAAAAAAAAATATTTCACAATCTCTTTCCGTCACCGCACAGAATTTTCTCTCACATGACCACACGCCCGCTTGATCCTGATAGCTGGAGGTGGCCTGTCTATACAGCGGTTGCCCTGGTCCTCGCTATGGTGGCAGGGCTGCTGGCGGCGGGGTGTATCGAGCAATGCAGAAATTCCCTTTAAAAATTTCCGGAAGTACCACTATCCTTGTTCCTGCACTGCCTCTGCACGGGCGACTGGAAACCCAACCCGCTCACCGCTGGTTGATCAGAAATTTTTTTAAAGAACATAATTGGCAATGCAACGGTGCATTGCATAAAATTATTTTAACCAAAAAAACAGTTGCACATGAATTTCTCGCACGCATCGTTGTCGTGCATCAGCGTGCCTGAATAAAGAAAATATTGTGGAGAAAACATGGACAGCCGTATTCTGTTGGTATATGCAACAATTGCAATCGTTGCAATCGTTGCACTGGTTCTGCCTGTGAATGCCGATCCAGCCCCGCCCCTCTCGCTTGCAGACGCCCGGGTCACCGAGGGCACCGGCCCGGGGAGTACCGCAATCAGTTTCGACCTTTCAACGAGTGCCCCTCAGCCGACCGAATGCGGGTTCCGGGCAGTACTCACCCATGTCGATACAGATGATGCCGACTTCACGACCCGGATGTTCGATGTCACAGCGGTCTTCGACACCGATGATGTGACCCTTCACCGGACGTTCGGCATAACCCGGGACGCGGTATTCGAACCCGATGAGACGATGACCTTAACCGTCACCGGAGACGGCCCGAACCCCTGCGTTATAGCTGACGGTGTTGCGACCGGCACCATCGTCAACGACGACATCGAGCCACCACCTCTCTCGCTTGCAGACGCCCGGGTCACCGAGGGCACCGGCCCGGGGAGTACCGCAATCAGTTTCGACCTTTCAACGAGTGCCCCTCAGCCGACCGAATGCGGGTTCCGGGCGGTACTGACCCATGTCGATACAGATGATGCCGATTTCACGACCCGGATGTTCGATGTTACGGCGGTCTTCGACACCGATGATGTGACCCTTCACCGGACGTTCGGCATAACCCGGGACGCGGTGTTCGAACCCGATGAGACGATGACCTTAACCGTCACCGGAGACGGCCCGAACCCCTGCGTTATAGCTGACGGTGTTGCGACCGGCACCATTGTCAACGACGACATCGAGCCACCGCCCCTCTCGCTTGCAGACGCCCGGGTCACCGAGGGCACCGGCCCGGGGAGTACCGCAATCAGTTTCGACCTTTCAACGAGTGCCCCCCAGCCGACCGAATGCGGGTTCCGGGCGGTACCTGACCCATGTCGATACGGATGATGCCGATTTCACGACCCGGATGTTCGATGTTACGGCGGTCTTCGACACCGATGATGTGACCCTTCACCGGACGTTCGGCATAACCCGGGACGCGGTGTTCGAACCCGATGAGACGATGACCTTAACCGTCACCGGAGACGGCCCGAACCCCTGCGTTATAGCTGACGGTGTTGCGACCGGCACCATCATCAACGATGACATTCAGCCACCGCCCCTCTCGCTTGCAGACGCCCGGGTCACCGAGGGACCGGCCCGCGGAGTGCCCCAGCCGCTGGCGGTCGCGCCGTCTGGCCGCGTGCCGGCGACGTAGTTCATGCCGGAGTGGAGCTTGTGGGCCAGGTTCTTGAGGTCCCACTTGAACCCGTCCGAGTTCCCTGGCGGTCGCGCCGTCTGGCCGCGTGCCGGCGACGTAGTTCATGCCGGAGTGGAGCTTGTGGGCCAGGTTCTTGAGGTCCCACTTGAACCCGTCCGAGTTCCCCGTGCCGAGCGGCATGTTGATGTTGTGGCAGGTGAGGCAGATCTGCACGCCGCGGCGGCGGCCGTGCATCTGCAGCCCACCATGGCACTTGTCGCAGGCCGCGTCGGCGACCGTCATCTTCGGGGTCGTCGTCGGAGCGACACCATCGGGGACGAAGTCATACCAGTCGTAGTTGGGGAACTGGATGTACGACGCGTCAGCGCGCTTGAAGAACCGGGCGCCGTAGGTGGCGACGCGGTAGCTGCGCGTCCCGACCTGGGGCGTCCGGCCGAGGAGCGTGCCGAGCGTGTAGCGGTAGACGCCGCCGCCGAGGTCGACGAGCCGCGTGGTCGCCATCGTGTCGCTGGTGGACATCGACGTGGTTCCCAACTTCGACAGGAACGAGCCGTCTGGCTGGATCTCACCGAACATGATCCTGGGAATGCCGCTCGACCCGGAAGGAGAGACGAACTCCCCGGCCGCGATGGCCGCGACCAGATCGATGACCGCGCCCGAGGCGTCGGTCGCCCTCAGGTCGACCGTCGGGTACACGGCCGGAACCGCCGCAGCGTCGCCGCGGGTGGCCGCGAGGATCTCGATGTTGAACCCGAAGTTGGCGGTGGGCTCCGTGCGGTTCCACGTGGGCGCCTGGGCAATGCCGTCCATGTGGGTGGCGGCCGTGACCGTGCTGGCGGTGTAGCCCGTGTGGCAGTTGGCGCAGTTGGCGGCCAGCGTCCCGGTGTGGGTCGAGGGCGGGCTGCCGTGGCAGGAGGTGCACGACGACGACTTGAAGGTCGCCGTGACCGTCTTGGCCGACGTGACGCCGGTGAACGCGCAGGTCGTGGCCGTGCCGGTGCACGCGCCCGTCCAACCCATGAACGTGTACCCGGAGACCGGGGTGGCCGTGAACGTGACGTTGCCGCCCGAGGCGACCGCACCGGCGCAGTCGGGCGTCGCGAGTGACGGGTCACAGTTGATCGGGTTCAGGGAGGTGGTCGGCGTCGTGATCTTGCCGGCACCCTGGACCTGGGCAGTGAGCGGGATGGCGGCCGGACCGAAGGACGCGGAGACCGACTTCGGCCCCAGCATCGACGCGATCGTGCAGGTCGTCGCGGTGGACGTGGAGCAGCCCGTCCAGGTGGTGACCTTGGAGCCGGCGATCGGGACGGCCGTGACGACGATGGGCGTGCCGTTCGGGACGAAGCCGGAGCAGACCGTGTTGGTCGTGCTACCGGACCTGCAGTCGAGCGCAGCAGCCACGACGGGCCCACCAGCGTTCCTGACCGCCTCCGTCGGCGCCGTGAGGACGCCGCCGTAGAGTGAGGGGCTGGGCAGCACGGGGTAGGTCTTCACGCCGAGCTGGAACATGGCCGGCTTGAAGTTGGCGGTGACGGTCTTGTTGCTCGTCATGGAGACGGTGCAGACGTTGCCGGCCACTGACGTGCAGCCCGACCAGTTGACGAACTGCGCGTCGGCGACGAGCGTCGGCTCGAGCAGGACGACCGCCGAGGTGGCGACCGCGCTGTCGATGCAGTTGGCGACGGCGTTCGTCGCGCAGTTGATGGTGGTTGCGGCAGAGCCGGAAGCGGGAGCGACCCGGCCGATGGCGTAGGCGGCGGCGCCGGTGGGGACGCCACCGCCCATCTTCGCGTAGACCGACAGGGTCGCGGCCAGCGCGGGCCCTGCTGCAAGCAGCCCGATGACCGCGAGGGTCAGCTTATATCGTGTGTGGTTCATGGCCCCTCCAGGGACTACCGGCCCATCGGGTGGCAGGTGATGCAGAGGTTCCGGATCGGGTACTCGCCGGAGACGGCGAGGGCGTCGCCGTTCTCGAAGTCGGCGGGCGCGGCGGTGTGCTCGGGGTAGAGGAGCGCGTAGCCGCGGGCGTTGCCGTGCCCCTTGTGGCAGGTGAGGCAGGCGGCCTCGAAGGCGCCGTTGGGGCCGGTCACCCACGCCGGGCGGACGAGCGCGGTCTGGTCGACCATGCCGGGATGGCTGGTGTCGTTCTGGTAGAGGAGCGTCGTGTCGGCCCGCTGCACGCCGGACGTCGGGTGGCGGACGAAGTCGACGCCGCCGATGAGGTCGCGGGTGTTGGCGTCACCGTGGAAGTTGCCGTGGCAGACTGCGCAGTAGGCGTTCATGCCGTTCGTCGCCGTCGTGTTGCTGCTGCCGATGCCGAAGGTGACCGCGGTGGTCGCGTAGTTGCGGGCGTCCGTGCCGATGACCACGTCGAGCGTGCCGTTGTTGACCGTCGTCGCGCGAAGCCCCGTCGTCAGGTCCTGGGCGTTGTAGGTCGGGCCGGCCGAGGCGAACGGGTTGGTCGCGTCGTGCGCGTGGTTCGGCGTCCCCATGTACGGCGAGAGGCCGAGGTTGCGGTACGCCGCCGACCCGTGGACCGCGTGACAGTTGGCGCAGTTGAAGTTCTCCTGGGGGCTCGGCTCGTAGATGCCGATCCAGCCGGGAGGCGCGTCGGCGCTGCCGAGCGTGTGGCCCATGAAGTCCGCGAAGACGAGCGGGTCGTTGGTCCCGATGCTCCCGTTCAGCGCCCCGGCAGACCGGAGGTTCACGTCGACGGAGCCGGTGTTCGCGCCGAGCACGTCGGGGTACGCGGCGGCGTTGTCATGGCACGCGAGGCAGGTCGCGTTGGTCCCGTCCTGGATCAGCAGGTTGCGCTGGGGGTTCCCCTGCGCGGCCAGAGGGAAGTCGAGGTCCTCGCCCGCGGCGTTGAGCTGGTGCTGCCGGCTGGCGTGCATGGTGTGGCACTGGCTGCACCTGAGCGTCGACGACACATGGAAATCACCGGCATAGGTGTTTCCGGCACACGCGAGCGTGGCGATCGCGACCAGAAGCTTCTTCATATGGACACCCTCCCCGCACATCGGGCGCCCCGGAATGGAGTGCCCCGCCGTCGTCTTCCTCTATGGGTTGGCGGCAAGGAGGGCTAAGCACTTGCCATGCCCGTCGCTGATCGTGAGTGTCCGCATGGTTGCCGCTTTGGTGAGGTGGGTGCGTGGGCGAAGCCACCCACCTCTTGCGTGCCTTCACACGCTCCGTACGGGCATACATTCCGTGCGGGTCTGCGGCAGATGATTCCTGGCAGTCAGCGTGCGCGATCCGTCGCAGCTTCGATTGGGACGAGCACCTGCGCGCGCTTGTTCCCACCGTCGGCAACGCAGAGCCGCCCGCTCCGATCGAGCGAGAGGTCCGTGGGGTAGGCGACCGCGCCCGGCTGCCTGCCGATCCCGCCGAAGAGACCGATCAGCCGGCCGTCCGGCTCGAAGTACTTGATCTCCTGCCGGAGCGTGTCGAGCAGGACGACGCGCCCCTTCTCGTCGACCGCGATCCCGGCGGGGAGCGAGACGTTGTGGAGCCCCACGTCGTGGTAACCCCACGCGCGCAGCAGCTTCCCCTGGCGCGTGAAGACGTGGATCGCGATCCCGTCCTGGGAGGCCACGTAGACGTTCTTCGCGTCGAGGGCGATCCCGACGATGCCGTCGAGCTGCCCGGGCCCATCACCCAGGGTCCCGATCCGGAGCTTGGGCCTCAGCGTGCGGCCGAACGCCACGACCTGGCCGCTGCGCGACTCTCCGACGTACAGGTCTCCGTTGACGTCGAAGGCGATCGCGGTGAAGACGGGCCCGCCCGGCACGTCGAAGCCGGTGAGCTCCAGCTCCCCCTCGAAGTCGCCGCGGTAGTTGAAGACCTTGATCCTGTCCCGGTCGCCGTCGAGGACGTGGATCCGCCCCCGCGCGTCGACCGCCAGGCGGGTTGGGCCGTGGAGGTGCGCGGCGTCGGTGAAGGCGAAGATCGGCGCCCCCCGCTCGTCGAAGATCTCGATCGAGTTCGCCACCGGGTCCGCCACCAGGATCTCGCCGGTGAGCCGATCGCAGTGGACGCCTGCGACCCCGGCGAAGGCGCCGCTGTAATAGCCGCCCCAGATCACCAGCTCCGGCCGGACCTCGGTCACGCTCTGCGCCCCCCGCTCGTGCGCGAGCGTGTCCTGCGCGGAGCCACGCCCTGCGAGCGCGGCCGCGAGGAGCAGCGCCGCGCACCGGCTCACGGCTTCCCCGGCCGCCCCGCGGGCGAGGATCTTGGCTTCATCCGCTTGCCGCCCATCGTCCCGCTCGGGTCGTGGCAGCGGATGCAGAGCGCCTGCGAGGGGTTGTCGAGGAGCAGCGAGCTCCACTGCGCGCCGTGAGGATCGTGGCAGGAGAGGCACGTGAGCGGCGTGCTCGTCCTCGGGTCCATCACGTTGGACCCGACCGGGTGGCCGAACTGGGCGTGGGCGCCGTGGCAGGTGCGGCAGAGCTCCAGCGCCGGCTTCGCGAGCAGGTGCGGGATCGCCGTCTGGTGCGGCTCGTGGCAGATGGTGCACTTCCCCTTCTGGACCTTGGTGGGGTGGACGGTCCTCGACGTGGCGAGGAGGTGCTGGATCGTGTCGTGGCACTGGAGGCAGACGGAGCGCTCCGGCCCGGCGGAGAGGCCGCGCTCGTTCGACGCGTGCGGGGTGTGGCAGGTGAGGCAGTCCCCCTTCGCCCCCTCGTGAGCGCCCGGCTTCTGCAGCGCTGCGCGCTTCTCCGAGTGGCACCGGAAGCAGAGCTGGGTCCCCTTCGCCGCCAGCTCGCCGGGGCTCGCCCCGCCGGTCTTGTGGCACTTCTCGCAGCTGCGGAAGACCTTGTGAGGTGCCGCACGGATCATCCCCTTCTCCGGGGAGCCGTGGGGGTCATGGCAGGAGACGCAGTCGGCCTTGGCGAGCGGGAAGCCGAGGTGGGCCTTGCGCAACGCGGCGCCGGCCAGCGCGTGGCACCGCTCGCAGAGCGCGCGGGGCGCGTCGACGAGCTGCGGCACGTGGTCGGAAGCGTGCGGGGAGTGGCAGTCGGTGCAGTCGCCGCCCGACACGGCCGCGTGGACCACCTTGGCCTGGAGCCGCTTCTTCACGTCCTCGTGGCACGAGAGGCAGAGGGCGTTCCCGGACCTCGAGAGGCCGTTCTTCTCCGGGGAGGAGTGCGGCGAGTGGCACTTGACGCACGCCCCCTCCCGCACCGGCGTGTGGACCGACTTCTTCTTGCCGACGACGTCATGGCACGCGGCGCAGAGCAACGCCGCGGGCTTCACGAGCAGCTTCTCGTTGGCGCCCGCGTGCGGATCGTGGCACGAGGCGCAGTCGCCCTCCTTGACCGGCGTGTGCTGGTACTTCGCGTCGAACTTCTTCTCGCCGTCGGAGTGGCAGGTGTCGCACAGCTTCCGCCCCTTCGCGACGAGCGTCGCCGAGATCCCCTTTCCGGCCGCCTGGTGACAGGCGCCGCAGTCCTCGTTGATGAACGGCGGGTGGCCGACCGCGCGGACGAGCCCCTTCCGCGTCGACACGTGGGGGTCGTGGCAGCCTGTGCAGGCCGCGCCGCGCGGCAGGAGGCCGCGGTGCTTCGCGGCGATCGGCTCCGCCTTCACGTCGTGGCAGCCGAGGCAGAGCGTGCCGGGGGCCATCGAGAGGAGGGCGGCGTTGTCCGATCCGTGGCCCGAGTGGCAGGTGAGGCACTCACCCGACGCGACCGGCTGGTGCACGGACGCCCCCTTCCCCTCGAGCCGATCCCGCAGCTTCTCGTGGCAGTCGAGGCAGAGGAGCTTCACGTCGTTCTTCACGAACCGCTTGTTCTTGCTCCCGTGCGGGTCGTGGCAGGAGGTGCAGGAGCCGCCGCGGAACGGCTGGTGCGCCTTGGGCTTCTTCTGCTGCTCGGCGATGCCGGCGTGGCAGGAGCCGCAGAGCGTGGACTGATCCTTCGCGAGCAGCGAGGGCTCCTCCGACGCGTGCGGGCGGTGGCAGGTCGCGCACGCACCTCGCGCGGTCGGCCCGTGCAGCTTCCGCCCGGGCGCCGCGCGGGTGACCTGGGCGTGACAGGTCGCGCAGAGCTCGCCGCCGACCTTCCGCAGGAGCTTCGCCGACCCGCTCGCGTGCGGATCGTGGCAGCCGGTGCACCGCCCCTCCAGCACGGGCGCGTGGACGTGCACGCCGTCGAAGAGCTTCGCGTCGTGGCAGGCGAGGCAGGCCTCCCGCTCGGGCTTCACGAGGAGCTTCGGCTGGGCCGAGCCGTGGGGGTCATGGCACGAGGAGCACATCCCCTCCTTCACCGGGACGTGCGTCACCCTGGCTGCGGCCCACGCGTCGCGCTGCTTCGCGTGGCAGCGGAAGCAGAGCGCGTCGGCGCTCTCCGCGACCAGCTTCGCGTTGGCGCTGCCGTGCGGCTGGTGGCACGCGCTGCACTTCCCCTCCGCCGCGGGGGCGTGGCTCGACTTCGCGGTCAGCTTCTTCTCGAGGTCGTGGCAGCCGCCGCAGAGGGAGCGCTGCCCCTCCTTCAGGAGCGGCGCGACCTCGGTGGCGTGGGGCGAGTGGCAGGTCGCGCAGTCGCCCGCCACCTCGTGCTTCACGGGGCGGGCGAGCGCCTCCTTCGCGTCCGGGTGGCACTCGAAGCAGAGCTCGGGGACCTTCTTCGCCGTCGCGAAGGGGCGCTGCGACGTGGGCGGCGCGTGGCACCCGGAGCAGTCGGCGGCCACCGGGTGGTCGCTCCTGCGCAGCCCGTCCTTCGCCTCCCAGGAGTGCGGGCCGTGGCAGCCACCGCAGTCGGTCCCTGCGACGGGGTAGCCGGAGTGCGCCTTCGCCAGCGCGGGCGCGTCGCCGTGGCAGCCCGCGCACAGCGGCTGCCTCGGCGCGGTGAGGAGGTGCCGCTCGGCGCTGGCGTGCGGCTCGTGGCAGCCCCTGCAGCCCTTCGCCACCGGCCCGTGGACGACCTTCTGCTCGAAGGGCGCCCGCGCGTGGCACGCGAAGCACGCGGCCGTCCCGGCCTGCTTGAGGAGGTTCTCGAACTCCGAGGCGTGCGGCTCGTGGCACTTCGTGCACTTGCCGTCCTTCAGCCCCGCGTGGACGACCGGCTGCTCGAGCCGCTTCGCGACGTCGGCGTGGCAGGCGAGGCAGACCTTCTGCTCCGTGTCCTTGAGGACGAGCGCGCCGACGATGCCGTGGCGCTTGTGGCACTCCTCGCACCCCGCCTCTTGCGCGAACGGTGCGTGGACGTGCTTGCGGTCGAGCTGGTCCCGGACCTTCTGGTGGCAGTCCCGGCAGCTCCGCCCGATGCCGCGGCGGTTCGTCGGGGCGCAGCCGACGGCACCCAGGACCGCAACTGCCACCACGAGGGTGGCCGCGAGCCAGCGCACCCGCAAGAGTGATCCCCGCTCGTCGTCGCTCCTCATGCGCTCCCGCTCCCCTCAGAAGGCACGACCGTCCGCGCGTCGCCGCGAGCGGCCCCCTGTTACGGAGAGCGCATTATAGCCTCGCCGCTCGACGACTCCCGGAACGAGAAGCGCCGACGCGAGGCAGGTGGTGCGTTCTGCCGCACGCCCGGAGCGAGGCCGCCGCCGCCACCCGTGCTACCCTCTCCCGTCCACGTCGCGTGAAGGAAGGTCGATCCACCAGGGGAGGATCGCGCGCCGCCAGTCGACGCCGCGTGTGCCTGATGCGCCACCGCCCTCGCACCCAGTCCTGGCACGCAGGGGCGCTGCTCCTGGCCCTCCTGCAGCTCCCGTCACCGGTCCGGGCCGGCGACTGGCACCGCGACCAGCACCTCGTCTGCAGCGACTGCCACACCATGCACAACAGCCGTGGCGGCTTCCCCATGCGCTACGACTCGCAGGATGTGCCGGCCGGCCTGCTGCTTCGGGCCGAGAGCCCCACTGCGGTCTGCCTCGCGTGCCACCGGAGCGGAATGCCCACGGCCCGTGCGCCGGGCGTGACGTCCCCCACGAACGGCGATCCTCCGGGCGGCGGCTTCCCGGCCGACCTGTCGGATCCCGCGCACCGCGCCCACTCGCTGGGGCCGCTGCCGGTCCTGCCGCCCTACGGCGACACCGCGGTGGTCATGAGCTGCGTCACCTGCCACGATCCGCATGGCAGCGTGGCCTTCCGCAACCTGAGGCCCGGCCCCTCCGGGACGGCGCGGACGACCCCAGCCCCCATCGTCAACCAGCTCGTGGTCGCAGACGGCGGCAACCCGGGGGCGGTCTATCTCCGGTCCAACGTCCGCTACGTCAGCGGGATGTCGGCCTGGTGCATCGACTGCCACGTCGGGATCGCCGCGGCGCACTCCGTCTCCGCCGAGGCCCCCGCCCACCCCTGGGACCTGGCCATCTTCGGTGCGCCCGGCGCCGACTGGGCGGCCTGGTCCGCCACCTTCCCCAACCGGACGGCGGTGGAGAACCCGGGCGGCGCGGCGTCACCGGAGGTTGGCGACCGGGTCTTCTGTCTCTCCTGCCACAAGGCGCACGGCTCGCCCAACGCCGGCGCCCTCGTCTTCACCGACGGCGCCACCATGAGCTCCACATGCCAGCAGTGTCACAACATGTGAGGGCGCTGCTCGTCGCCGCGGCGTTCGCGGCGGCTCCGGCGCCAGCTGCCGCCAGGGGAGGGGCGTACGCCCGCTCGGCCCACGGCAGGCGCGAGACCGGCGTGGTGCGGGTCCCCGGCCTCGCCCGCGGGGAGTGCGGCCACTGCCACGGCGCGCCGCGCGACGCGCTCGGACGGAAGGCGGACGAGGGGAGCGGCCATGCCCAGCTCTTCGCCCGCAACGACAACGCGCTCTGCGTCCGCTGCCACGAGCCTCCCGCGTCGAGCTGGCAGGGGGAGCGTCGCTACCTGGCGTCTGCGCACGGGAGCTCTCCCGGGGTGGTCTGGCCGGGGCCGGAGCCGCGCGGGCGCGCCGCCGCGGACGAGGGGAAGTGCGTCAACTGCCACGACCCCCACGGCGTGATCGATCGATCGGGGCTCGTCCCGGCCCTCCTGCGAGTGCGCGGGACGTCGCTCTGCGTCGCGTGCCACGACGGGGGCCCCGCCGCCGACGTCGCGTCGGCGTTCGCCAAGGTGTACCGGCACCCGCTCCTGCCGGATCCCGGCGCCGTCACGTCGCTCGGTGCCTGGGGGCCGGCGAGCACGCTCGCCCCTCCCGCGGACGGCGCCACCTGCGGAGCCTGCCACAACCCGCACGCCGCGGCCTCCCGCGGCTCGACGCCCGCGTCGTCGGAAGGAGCCAGCGCGCTCCTCGGCACGTCGCGCGCGCGGATCTCCAACGGCCCCCCCGGCACGCCTCCGCTCCGCTCGCTGCTCAAGTCGGGCGATCCGAGCACCGTCCGCGAGTTCGAGGTCTGCTTCAAGTGCCACGCCTCGGGGACCGACCGTGCGACCGCCCGCGTAGACGTCGCGGTCGCCCTCAACCCGGCCAACGCCTCCTACCATCCGGTCGAGTCGCGCGGCCGGAGCCGGACGATCGATCGCCGGTCCTTCGTGCCGGGGTGGGGACCGGAGCGACTCGTCACATGCTCGGACTGCCACTCCTCGGACGACGGCGTGGCGCGCGGTCCGCACGGCTCGTCCTTCCAGCACATCCTCGCGCGGCGTTACGCGGCCGCCGTGGAGGATCCGCAGCCCTACGAGTCCGACCTCTGCTTCGGGTGCCACTCGTTCCGCACCTACGGCGATTCGACGGGCGGCGCCGACGCGGCCTTCAGCCGCTTCAGCGGCCACGCGGGTCACGTCGCGAAGGGCTACTCCTGCTTCGCGTGCCACGAGTCCCACGGCAGCGCGACGCTCCCTGCCCTCCTCGCCCTCCGCACGCAGGGGCTCTCCGCCTACCTCCAGGATGCCGTCGGCGGCACCTGCACGGCCACCTGCCACGTCCGGAACCCTCCGAGCCGGACGTACAGGGCCCCGTACCCGAGGTGACCCGGGCGATGTGCGTCGATCGCGAGAGCCTGGCGAGGGGCTCGCCGGCAAGGGCGGCGCGGTGGGCGCTCTCCGTCCTCGCGGCCCTCGCCGTCTCCGCCGCCGGAGCCTCGGACCTGAACGGGCGCGGCGAGGTCACCTGGGCGCAGGACGACGCGACCGGCAGCACGAGCGAATACCTTCGCCAGTCCTACAGCGCCGACTTCCGCCGCCAGGTCTCGTACCCCATCTCCTATCGGCTCTCGCTCCGTTACCAGGAGGACGCCGGCACCGTCCGCGCCGGAGGGAGCGACTACGACCTCCGGCTGAGGACGCTCACTCCTTCGGCCGGGCTGGACTGGCGGACCGACGCCTTCGGCCTGACCGCGGCATATCGCCTGAACGACGAGGACCGGGTGGACGCGACCGCCGGCGCGAGCTCCTCGCGCACCATCGAACGGATCACGCTCGGGCTCTCGGCGCGGCCGTTCGAGCGCGGCGACGCGACGCTCGGCCTGGATCGGCTGGCCTACTCGAGCGCGACGACCAGCACCGTCGACGACCGGCTCGGCGTGACGTTCCGCTACACCTCCCCCTCGCTCCGCGTGAGCAGCGAGGGGCGGGTGCTCCGGTACGAGGACGCCCTCCGCGGCGCCACGCGACTGAGCATGGGGCCGCGCGTCACGGCGGCCTGGTCGCGCGCCTTCGGCGAGTCCGCACAGGTCTCGACGCAGTATGTGCTCGACGCCTACCGCACCGAGCAGACGGCGCAGGGCAGCCTGCCGGTGAGCATCCCCGTCGAGCTCGAGCCGCTGTCCGGGCTCCAGCTCGTCGACAACCTCCCTGACGACACGCCCCTGATGCCGGCCGAGCCTCGCCTGGTCGACCGGTCGCTCGACGTGAGCGCCGGGATCTCGCTGGGGCCGCTCGGAGCCTCCTTCAACAACCTCGGGCTGGACCTGGGCCGCGTCACTGCGCTGGACGAGCTCCGCATCCACGTCCGGAGCTCGGTCGGCGCGCCCGTCCCCTTCGGGGGCGGCGTGACGTGGTCCGTCTATTCCAGCCTCGACGGGCTCCATTGGATCCCGGTGAACGCCAACCCGGCGGCCTTCGACACAACCCTCTCCGCCTACGTCGTCACCTTCGCGTCGACGTCGGCCCAGTACTTCAAGGCGGTCAACTTCGGCGTGAACACCGTGGAGACGCTCGTGACCGAGCTGCAGGGCTTCATCCACGAGACGTTCCGGCCCGACGAGACGCGGGTGTCCAGCAGCGTCCGGCAGGGGCTCAACCTCACCGCCACGGCGCGCCCCTGGTCGAAGGCCCAGGTCGGCTACTCGGGCCAGCTCAACGCCAACGCGCTCTCGCCGTACGGCGGCGCCGCGCGCTGGTCGACCGACGCCGTCAACACGGTGACCGCCGCCGTCGGGCCGTACGCCGGCCTCCTCTACGACGCGAAGGTGGCGCAGACCACGGTCCGCCAGCCCGGCGGGTACTCGCAGGACTCGACCGCGTCCAACTGGGCGGTCCAGTACCGGCCGATCGACCGCTACCAGGCCAGGCTCGACGCCCGCTTCGCCCTCGACGAGATCCGCATGTCCTCGGCGATGGAGCCCGTCCGCACGGTGACCCTCGGCGCCTCCGCCGGAAACGAGGCGCGGCTCCTGCCGACGCTGGACGTCTCGGCCTCCGCCGGCCTGACTCGCCAGCGGATCGTGGCCGGTGGCACGACGGACTACCTGACCGCGATCGGGCACGCGCGCGGACCGGTCCTCCGGGACCTGGAGCTCGGGCTGTCCGCGACCGCCCAGCGGATCCTGTCCCGCCGCGGCGACACGTCGGCCCAGACCAGCGTCCCGCTCCTGCGGATCCTCACGTACCAACTCTACGTCGCGGACGCCCAGTACCGCCCGTCCCCCCAGCTCACGCTCCACGGGCGCGTGGGGTACGCGGACGCGGGCTCGAGCGCAGGGGTCGTCCAGAGCTACCGCGCCACCTGGTCGCCGTTCCCGGGAGGCTCGGTCCAGCTCGCCTTCGACTACAGCGAGGAGATCGACCCGCTGAGCGGGCAGTCGTTCCGGCGGGCGTCGGCGACACCCCGGTGGGACCTCAACGCACACGCGACCCTTCAACTGAGCTACAACATGGCGAAGGGGACCGGTGCGCTCCCCGTGAAACAGCAGAACCTCTTCGTGACGTTCAGCCTGCGACTCTGAACCCGATCCGCCGCATGGGAACCGACGCCGTGCCTCGCATCGCAGCCCACCTGCTCCTCCTCGCCCTCGCGGCCGTCGGCTGCACCGCCCCCGCGCGCTACGTCCGCACCAACGCCGACCTCGGCCTCATCTCGACCGTCGCCGTCCTCCCCTTCGAGAACGTGACGAGCGACCGGCTGAGCGCCGAGCGGGTGCACAAGATCTTCTACACGGAGCTCCTCAGCTTCGACGCCTTCCAGGTCGTCGAGCCGGGCCAGGTCGCGCGCGCGCTCCGGCGCGACCAGCTCGAGCCCGCCAGCCTGACGCCCGAGGAGATCAAGAAGCTGGGCGAGGGGCTCAAGGCCCAGGCGATCTTCATCGGCTCGATCCTGGAGTACGACGAGGGGCGCACCTCCGGGACCGCGCAGTCCCCCACCGTGAAGCTGCAGCTCAAGCTCGTCGACGTCGAGTCGGGGGCCACGCTCTGGTCGGTGGTCCGGGGCGCCGGCGGTGCGACCGTCACCGCGCGCCTCTTCGGCATCGGCGGCGAGCCCGCCTCCACCGTCGCCAGCCAGATCATCCACGAGGAGCTCGCGCGGCTGCTCCGCTGAGCGTCCCGGCGATGCCCCCCGCGATCCTCATCGCCGCCTTGCTGCTGTCCGCCGCGACGGGCGAGCCGCCGGGGTCGGCCGCCGCCGCGCCCGCAGCGGTGGCCGCGCCCCCCGCTGCCGTCCCTCGCGCCCGCGTCGCGATCGTCCCCTTCGAGAACGTGACGCGGATCGCCGGTGCCCGCGCCACCGTGATGGAGACGATGGCGGCCACGCTCGCGAAGAAGGGGTTCGACGTGGTCCCGGAGGAGGCGGTGGAGGGCTGGCTCCTGGCGCACCGCGTCCGCTACCTCGACTCGCTCCCCGCAGGCCAGCTCGGCGAGCTCCTCTTCGCGGTGGGCGCCGACGCCGCAGTCGTCGGGACCGTCCTCGCGTGGCGCGACGACGAGAAGGATCCCGAGGTCGCGATCGCCGCGCGGCTGCTGACCCCCACCGGCGCGGTGCTCTGGAGCGACGTCCGGGGGCTCACCGGCGCCGAGACCGCCGGCGCGCTCGGCCTCTCCAGGGCCGTCAGCGTTCGGGGCGTCGCCGACAGGCTCGTCGCCGCGCTGCTCGAGGCCGTCCCCCCGCTCCACCTCCAGGCGGTGCGCGCCGCGCCGCCCGGTCTCCCGATGACGCTCCCGGCGCCCATGGCCTTCCGCTGGCGCGAGCCGATCAGTCGACACGTCCCCATCGCCATCCTCCCGCTCCAGAACTTCGGCAGCGACAGGGACGCCACCCGGGTCGTGGAGGCGATCCTCCAGGACCGGCTGGGCGGCCAGGCCTCCCTGACGACCGTCCCGACGGCCGACCTGCGCCTCGCGGTCGCGTCCACCGGCCTCCGCTCCCCCGTGCAGCTCTCGCTGGATCAGCTCCGCGTGCTCGCGAAGGAGCTCGGGACGTCGCTCTTCGTCCGCGGCACCATCCTGACGTTCGGCCAGACCACCGCAGCGGGGGGAGAGACCCCCGAGGTGGAGCTCTACCTGAGCCTGCTCGACGCCGACTCGGGGCGGACCCTCTGGTCCGGACTCCACCGCCGCACCGGCCTGGACTACGAGGGGCTGCTCCAGCTCGGCGCGGCCCGGGAGACCACGTCGCTCGCGCGCCGCGTGGTCGCCGAACTGCTGGACGCGTTCACGCGGCCGTGATTACTCCCAGTGCGTCGAAGCCACCACCCCTGCAAGCCGGAGCCACGATGACCTCCCGCATGGCCGCCCTCGCCCTGATCGCCTCTGCCGGCTGCGCCGCCGGGTCCGCCGGGTACTTGGCGAAGGTCAACGACGAGACGATCACCGGCAAGGAGCTGCGGATCGAGTTCGCGCGCAGCCACTACGCCCTCGACAAGATCCTCGGGGACGAGGCCGAGGTCCGGCGCTACGTGGAGCGGCTCGTCGATTGCAGGCTCTTCGTCCAGGAGGGCTATCGCATCGGCCTCCAGGACTCCCCCGAGGTCCTCGACGCCGTCGAGCGGGTCCGCGCGCAGCGGATGGTGGAGCTCTTCCTTCGAGGAGGAGGTGGAGCAGAAGGTGAAGGCCACCGACGAGGCCGTCCGGGGCGTCCACGAGCGGCTGGCGGATTCCGTGGAGGCGCGGCAGGTCGTCGTCGGGACGCAGGCGGAGGCGGAGGCGCTCCGTGCGACGGTCCTGGGCGGCGCCGACCTCGAGAAGATCGCCAGGGCGAAGTCGATCGCGCCGTCGACGAAGCAGGGCGGGATGGTCGTGATCACCTGGGGAGCGGACGAGGCCTACGAGCGGGCGGTGCTTGGGCTGAAGGACGGCGAGCTGAGCCCCGTCTTCCACTCCGACGCCGGCTGGGAGTTCGTGCGGGTCGAAGGGCGCAAGAAGGTCGCGCGCCCGCCCCTTCGAGAAGGTGACGCCGCAGAATCCGCCGGATCCTGGAGCGGCGGAGCCGGCTCGCGCGCGAGGAGCAGCTCTACGGCGGGCTCTGGAAGAAGTACGACGCCCGCCTCCTCGACTGCGCGCCGACGGTGGAGGCGCTGCGCGAGGCGGCTGCGAAGAAGGACTCCACCCCCTGCGCCACCTGGCGAGGCGGCCAGGTCACGGCCGAGGCGGTGGCGAAGCGCGTCAAGCTCGAGGCGGGTGACGCGCTCTCCGAGCGCTGGCCGGTCCTGCGCAAGCCCCTGATCGAGGACCTGGTGAACCGCGAGCTGGTGCTCCTCGAGGCCACCGCGCAGGGCTTCGGCCAGCGGCCGGAGGTCACAGGGAAGGTCGCGGTCCGCAGGGACGAGCTCGTGGAGGGGGTGCTCTTCCGCGACTACGTCGTGAAGGGGATCGAGCCATCCGACGAGGACGCGCGGCGCTACTACGACGCCCACCTCGACCAGTTCGCCGTGGACGTCCAGCTCGAGCTGGCGCAGATCCTCGTCGCCTCCGAGGAGACCGCGACCGAGGTGGCGGCCAGGCTGAAGACCGGCCAGCCCTTCGCGGAGCTCGCCGCGGCGCACTCCATCCATGCGGCGAGCGCGAAGGAGGGCGGGCGCGTCGGGTTCATCGAGCGGCGCAAGCTCACCGAGGAGTTCGCCTCGATCGCGCCGCTCTCCGAGGGAGAGGTGAGCGCCCCCGTCAAGTCGAAGGAGGGGTTCCACATCATCAAGGTGCTGAGCACGAAGCCGGCGAGGCAGCTCCCCTTCGACGAGGTCCGCGACGAGGCGAAGAAGCTCGACCTCCAGGAGAGGCGGAAGGCTGCGACCGACAAGTGGGTGGCGACGCTCAAGGCCGCGGCGAAGGTGAAGATCAGCGACGCCGGGATCCGCGCCTACTCGAAGGAGCGGACCGAGGAGCTCCGCAGGGAGCGTGAGCTGGCGAGGGCGAAGGAGGCTCCCCCGAGCTCGCAGTCGAGCGCCCCGACGGCCGCGCCCGCGCCGGCAGGATCCTCCGCTCCCGCCCCGGCCCCCGGACCGGACGTCACGGCGCCGGTCGCCGCGCCAGCGCCGGGCGATCGCGCGCCCATACCTCGGGCCAACTGACGCACCCCGGCGAGGGGCCCGACGGCCCACACGTGGCGGTGGCGCCTCGAACCCTCACGGCTGGGATAGTCTCTCCGCGTGACATCGGCCCCCGCCGCCCTCCTGGCGCTGGTGCTCTTCGCGGGGGCAGCGGACCGATCTGTCGCGCCGGTCGTGGCACTGGCGCCGCTCGCGCCGCTCCACGGGCTCGCCGAGCAAGCGCTGGCGAGACCGCCGGACGTGGTCGTTCGGACGCCGGCGACGTTCGGCCCGGTGACCTTCGACCACCGCAAGCACCTCGCCGCGCGCGCGGCCTGCGCCCGCTGCCACGGTCCTGGCCCGGCGGGGAAGGTGGAGCTCGGGGCGCGGATCGGCCACGCCCGCTGCATCTCCTGCCACACCGAACAGTCGCGCGGGCCGACGGCGTGCACCGGCTGCCACGCCGGCGGAGCCACTGGAGGCGGAACGCGGATGGCCGCCGCCGAGCCGGCGAAGCCGGATGAACCGGAGCCCCCGGCCAGCGAGCCGCCGCCGGAGCCCGTGGTCGCCGAGCCCGTGGTAACCGAGCCAGCCGTCGCCGAGCCAACCGTCGCCGAGCCCGTGGTAACCGAGCCAGCCGTCGCCGAGCCCGTCGTAGCTGAGCCGACCGTCGCCGTGCCCGCGGCTCCGGAGCCCGCCGTTGCTGCGGCCGAGCCTGCTGCGGCTCCCGAGCCCAGCCCGCGTCGCGCGTCGACTCCCTCGCCGGGGTTCCTTGCCCCGCAGCCGCTGCCTCCGCCGCCGGGCGTGGTCGTCCGGACGCTCGAGACGTTCGGCTCGGTCACCTTCGACCACCGCAAGCACCTCGCCGCTCGTGCGGCCTGCGCCCGCTGCCACGGTCCTGGGCGCGTCGGGAAGGTCGAGCTCGGGGCGCGGATCGCGCACTCCCGCTGCATCTCGTGCCACACCGAGGTGTCCAGGGGACCGGCCCAGTGCACCGGCTGCCACGACCGCAGCAGCATCGGACCGAGGGTCGCGACCGCCGACGCCGAGCCGATGGACACGGGTGAGCGCGAGCCTGAAGCGGCTGGCCCCGGGCCGGCGGAGGCCGCCAGCCCGGCACGGCCATCGCCCGCTCCGGTCCCCCACGCGAGCGAGGCCGCGCAAGCCGCTGCCGCCCAGGCGCCGCCCGCGGCGAGCGGGAGCGGCCCTCGCGTCCCACCCTCCCCGCTCGCCGGCCGCGAGGGAGGGGCGCGAGCGTCGCCCCGGCCGTCGCGCCAGCTGTTGCAGCTCGGCTTCGACAGCGGCACTGGCCTCGGTGGCTCCCTCCGCATCGCCTCGCGCGGCGATCAACGCGAGTCGGCCTACTCGATCGTGAGGCTCAGCGGAGGGGAGCGCGCCCGGGTCCTCATGCTCTTCGACTACGGCATCGCGCGGCCGATGGGCGCGGGCTTCACCTGGTGGGCCGTCGGCACAGCGGGGTTCGACGCACAGGAAGTGCCCGCGCTCGGCTTCTCACCCTCCGTCGGAGCGAGGATCGGGCTCGAGTGGTCGGTGCCGGTGGGCTGGTTCGTCCGGAGCCTCCACCTCTCGGTGACGGGCGTGCTGGCCGTGGCCCCTCGCCAGGCCTTCGGCGACCAGTCCGGCGGCGGACGGTTCTTCTTCACCGTGGCGACGGGCCTGCCCATCCCGGGGATCCCAGCCGGCGAGGGTCGTTGACGACCTCGCCGAGCGTCCGTCAGCGTGCGTCGAACAGGTCGCGCTGACGCGGCCCGCCCTCGATCACCTCGCGCACGGGCGTGAAGGTCCGACGGTGGATCCCGCACGGACCGAGCCGCCGCAGCGCCTCCAGGTGCTCGGGCGCGCCGTACCCCTTGTGGCGTGCGAAGCCGTAGCCGGGGAAGCGCGCCTCGGCCTCCACCATGAGCGCGTCGCGCGTCACCTTGGCCACCACGCTGGCGGCGGCGATGGAGAGCGACTTCGCGTCCCCCTTCACGATCCCCTGCTGCGGGATCGTGAGCTCCGGAATCCGGCGTGCGTCCACGAGCAGGTGCTCGGGACGGATCGAGAGCCCCTCCACCGCGCGGCGCATGGCGAGCAGCCCCGCCTGGTAGACGTTGAGCGAGTCCACCTCCTCCGGCGACGCGACCCCGACGGCCCACGCCAGCGCGCCCGCCTTCACCTCGGCGCAGAGCCGGTCGCGGACGCGGGCGTCGAGCTGCTTCGAGTCGTCGAGCCCCCGCGGCCGCAGCCCATGCGGCAGGACCACCGCGGCCGCCACCACCGGGCCCGCGAGCGTCCCCACCCCGGCCTCGTCCACGCCCGCGATCCGCGCCACGCCGCGCTCCCAGAGCGCCGTCTCGAAGGCGAGCAGCGCGCGGAGCCGCTGCCCCTCGGTGCGGTTCTCGGACCGCCGCCGCTCAACGGCGGCGAGGAGCGCGCTCGCCCCGGCGCGCGGATCGACGGCCAGCGCGGCGGCCACCGGCTCGGGGAGCGGCTCGGCCGCCTCCACGAAGCGGCGCCGCAGCTCCGCGAGCGGCAGGCGGGCGATCTCGTCGGGGGTCATCGGTGGCGAGCCTAGCAGGGCGCAGGAGCGGGTGCCGATATCTTGCGATTCCACCCCTGCTCCGCCGCATCCTGGAGGGCCCGACCCCCGGGCCTGGCGAGCTCGCCGCGCTGGGCACCGACCCCTGACCTCCCCGTCGGGGAGCCCTCGGCTAGAGCCGGGTCACCGGCGCGCGGCCGGCTCCCCCTTCAGCGCCTCCTGCGCACGCTCCACCTCGGCGCGCACCCGCTGACTCGTGAACCAGATCTGCGGCAGGCCGCGGGTCGTGGAGACCTCCAGATCGCCCACGCGCCAGGCGTAGGTCTTCTCCGTGATGACCGGCGCCCCATAGCGACCCGAGGCATCGTCGGCCAGCCGCGTGGTCCAGCCATCCCAGCCGGCCCGGGTGTCCTCGCCCTCGAAGCTGTCCGAGTCGGCGGTGAAGCGCACCTGGTAGAGCTGCCCCTCGAAGAAGGCGAAGACCACGGTGCCGAAGGCCCCTGCGAGCCGGACCCGCGAACCCTGCACCACCAGCTCGTCCTGGACGGTCCAGGACGAGTGGCCCTCGCGCTTCACGGTGGCCCCCCTCCACTCCGGCGCGCCGAAGCGCTCGATCAGGTCGGCGACGTCGGCCGGCCCCATCCCGAAGCGGAAGTCCCCCCAGGCGGTCCCGCCCCACGTGCTCGGGTGCGTCCGCCGATGCGACCACTCGTCGACGGGGGCGGCCGCGAGCGCGGCGGCGATGCAGACCACGGCGGGGAAGGTCATGCGTCTCTCCTGGAGCTCCGCGTACCGCTAGAGCACGGACTTGATGGCCCCGAGCGCGTCCGCGAGGTTGATGTCCTCGTGGCGATCGGAGCTCGAGGATCTTCACCTCGTTGCTGGGCATCCGCGCCAGCTCGTCGAGGTAGATCTTCCGCTGCTGGGCCAGGTCGGAGGGGCGGAAGAAGCCGTTGAGCCGGTCACCCAGCTCCTTGAGGGCCACCTCGGGCTGGACGTCCACGAAGATGGTGAGGTCTGGGCTGATGGTGCCGCCGAAGCCGCGTCCGCGGGCACGCGCCTCGAGAATGTTCAGGTCCTCCCGGAACCAGTCGTGCCCCTTGAGCGTCGCGTAGGCGATCGACGCGAGCGTGAAGTTCTTGCAGAGGACGATCTTGCCGGCCTTCATCTCGTCGCGGATGACCGAGCAGACACGGGCGCGCGACGCGAGCGCGAAGAAGAAGTCGGCCTTGAAGATGCCGTAGTGCCAGCTCGAGTCGAGATCCCCGGCGCCCATGAGCTGCGCGCGCCCGCTGTCCGGGCTGTCGATCTCGTAGCCCTCCCGCCCCTCGGCGGCGAGCGCCTCGCGCAGCTGGTTCACCAGCCGCACCACGAACCGGCCGGACCCGTAGATCCCCTCGATGACGATCAGCTTGCCGCTCTTCATTGCGTCGCTCCCGTGTGCCGGTCGCCTCCGACAACCGTAGGCGCCGCAGCAGGAACATATCGCAGTCAGGGCGGCGACAGCAGCCGAAGAAGCGCCTCCCGTGCCGCGGCCACGATCTCGGACGGAGGTCCCTGGATCAGGGGTCCCGCGATCTCGACGGCGCCTACGCGCGCCGGGTGAAGGCGGCGACGAAGAAGCCGTCGGTGCCGTGCCGGTGCGGGAGGAGCCGCAGCCGGTTCCCCTCCACGCCGAGCGCCCCGGCACGCTCCTCCCCGAGCAGCGGGGCGAGCGGCGCCGGGTCGAGCGAGAGCTCTCGCTCGGCGAAGTCGGCGACGTCGTCGTTCTCCGTGCGGCCGATGGCGCACGTCGCGTAGACGAGCCGCCCCCCGGGCGCGAGGAGCTTGGAGTAGCGCGCCACGAGCGTCCGCTGGACGAGGGAGAACTTCTCGGGGTCCCCCTCCGCGAGCCGCCAGCGCGCGTCCGGCTTCCGCCTCAGCGTGCCGAGCCCGGAGCAGGGCGCGTCGACCAGCACGACGCGCGCCTTGCCGACGAGGTCGGCGAGCTGCCCCTCCGCCTCCGGCCCCGGCGCGATGACGCGGCACGCGGAGGTTGTGGACGTGGGCGCGGCGGGCCCGCCGCTTCGCCTCCTCGAGCCGCCCCTCGTCGGTGTCGAGCGCCTCCAGCGACCCCTTGTTGTGCATCTCCATCGCGAGCGCGAGCGCCTTGCCGCCGGCGCCGGCGCAGGCGTCCACGACCGTCCAGCCTGGCCTGGCGCCGCACGCCAGGGCGATGAGCTGGCTCCCCTCGTCCTGGATCTCGAAGCGCCCGTCCTTGAACGACGCGAGCGAGAAGGCGTTCTGGTGGCCGTCGAGCACCAGCCCCCAGGGGGAGAAGCGGGTCGGCTCGGACTGCATCCCCTCCTCCGCCAGCCGCGCGCGCAGCTTCTCGCGATCCCCGCCGAGGAGGTTGGTCCGGACGGTGAGCGGTGCGCGCTCGTTCATCGCGAGGGCGAGCGCCCTCGCCTCCTCGATCCCCAGCTCACGCGCGAACCGCTCGGCGATCCACCGCGGTAGGGACGCCTCGATCGCGAGCCGCTCCACCGGATCGGCGAGCGCGCCGATCCGCGCGTCGCCCCCCTCCAGCCGGTCGAGCGCCGCGGGCGCGACGGCCAGCCGCCGGGCCGCCTCGTCTGGGTTGGCGCCGCCGAAGCGAACGAGCCACGCCGCGTAGCGCTCCGCCAGCGAGGGCTTGCGCCCGAGGAGGAAGTCGAGCTGCGCCTGCCAGCGGACGAGGCCGTAGACGGCCTCTGCCACGGCGCGCCGCTCGTTGGCCCACACCTTCCGGTCGCGGCGGAGGACCACCTCCAGCGCACGATCTGCGAGCCAGCCCTGGTCGCGGATGAGCCCGTGGATCTCCAGGACGAGCGCGTCGACGACGTCGGGGCGAGGAGGCCGGTTTCCTAGTTTCCTGGGCATTGGAGGCCACTTCTACAGGGAACCCAGCACCTCCGCCACGTGCCCCTCGACCGTCACCTTCGGGAAGATCCGCTCGATCTTCCCATCCGGCCCGATCACGAAGGTGGTCCGGACCGTCCCCATCACCTTCTTCCCGTACAGCGTCTTCTCCTGCCACACGCCGTACTCCTCGTGCGCCGCGCGGTCGGGATCCGAGAGGAGCTGGAAGGGCAGCGCGTACTTCTCCTTCCACTTCTTCAGCCCGGCAGGCGTGTCACGGGAGACCCCGAGGACCGACGACCTTCTGCCGTCTTGAACGCGTCGACTTCGTCACGGAAGTCGCAGGCCTCGCGCGTTCAACCAGGCGTGTCCGCCTTCGGGAAGAAGAAGAGGACGACCCGCTTCCCCTTGAAGTCGGAGAGCCGGACGGTCGTCCCGCCGTCGTCGGCCAGCTTGAAGTCCGGGGCCTTCCTGCCGGGTTCGAGCGCCATCGGTGCCTCCTCGGGGCGCGGACGCCTCGCGCCCCACGCAAGTCTGGCAGGGAGTGGGGACGCGCCGTGGCGCGATGGGGCGCCGGATCCTGCCGCTCTCGCCTCGACGGGCCCCGTCCCGCGCCGCGCGATCCGCGAGGGGATGCCGGTCTCCGTCGCGCTGGGGCCCTGGGCGCGTCCGCCGGGCTGCCGCGCCGGTGCGGATCCGGCCGCGGTAGCTATGCTGCGCCCGTGCGCCGCCCCTCGCCGGTCAGACATCGCGTGGCCGAAGCGAAGGGGAGCGCCAAGGGGGCGCGCGGCGCCGCCGGCGTCCAGCTCGCGTGGGCGCTCGACAGGGACGGCAGGAAGGTCGCCGCGGGCCGGCTCGACGAGCGGAGCCGGCGCGAGCGCGCCCCGTTCCGCTGCCCAGGCTGCGGCGACGCGCTGGTGCCACACCTCGGCCGCGTGCGCGCCCGCCACTTCGCGCACGGCCCGGGCTCCGCGTGCCCGCTCACGGCGCCGGAGACGGCGCTCCACCTGAACGCCAAGGAGCGGCTCCTCTTCCTCTGCGCCGAGGCCTTCTCGGGGCGCGGACGCGTGACGCTCCGCGCCCGCTGCCCGGGCTGCCTTGGACCGATGCCGCTCGACCTCGCCGAGGCCGGCGACGAGGCGCGGGACGAGGAGCGGCTCGGGACTCTCCGGCCTGACGTGCTGATCCTGAGATCCGGCCAGCCGGTGCTCGCGCTGGAGGTGCTCGTCACGCACGCCGTGGACGAGAGGAAGGAGGCGGCGCTGGCGGCGCTCGGCGTGCCCGCGGCGGAGATCGACGCGCGGGAGGAGTGGGAGGAGCTCGCAGGCGGCGCGATCGAGATCATCCCGGATCGCAGCCTCGGCTTCGCGCGCTGCGCCTCCTGCGACGCCGCCGCGCGCGCGGAGGTCGACCGGACGAAGGGCGGCGAGGCGGCCGAGGTCGCGGAGCTCGAGGCCTACCGGGCCAGGGGGCTCTTCGGCAGCCGTCCCGGCAGGGCAGAGGGTGGCTCCCAGATCCTCACCGCCACGGACCGCGCCGCCCTCGCGAAGCGCTTTGACTGCCCCGAGTGCGGCGGGACGGCGCTCGCCTTCGGCGATCGGCTGGCGAGCCACGCGTGCCCGGGGACCGAACCCCGCCCGGTGGCCTGGCGCGGCTACGACGGGACGCTCGTGGAGCTGCGCTGGTGGCGGAGCGCGTCCGAAAAAGCTCCCTGACCCCGTAGGCTTGGATCCTCCGGTGCGCAGGCCGGCTGCACCCGTCGGACCCTTGCGAGGGCACCTCCCGTGTGCTAGATGACCATCCCCTTTTCCGCGCCTTGCGGTCGGAGGGGGTGAGCGCCGGTTTCCGGCGTCCACGGCTCAAAATTCTCACACGCTTCCGCATCGACGCACCGGTGCTCTCGGGAGAGCGGATCACGCTCTCCCGCAAGCCAGCGTCGAGCTTTCACGGGAAGCGTGGCGGACACAACCGGAGGAAGTCATGGAAAATACCGAGAACACCCAGAGCATCCCCGCGCCCGAGACGGCCGCGGCAGCACCCGCAGAGACCCCTGTCGCCGCGGCGCCCGCCGAGACCACCGGCGCCGAGACGATGGCCGCCGCGGTCGCGTCGACCGGCACCGCCATCTCGATGAAGCAGCTCCTCGAGGCGGGCGTCCACTTCGGCCACCAGACCAAGCGCTGGAACCCGAAGATGAAGCCGTACATCTTCGGCGCCCGCAACGGCATCTACATCATCGACCTGCAGAAGACGGTCGGCCTCGCCCGCAGCGCGCTCCGCTTCGTCTCGGAGTCGGTCGGCAAGGGCGGCTCGGTCCTCTTCGTCGGGACCAAGAAGCAGGCGCAGGACGCCGTCCGCGAGGAGTCGATCCGCTCCGGCCAGTTCTCGGTCACGAACCGCTGGCTGGGCGGCACGCTCACCAACTTCAAGACGGTGAAGCAGGGGATCGACCGGCTCAAGACCATCGAGAAGATGGCCGCCGACGGCACCTACGAGCGGCTCCCCAAGAAGGAGGTCGCCCAGCTCGAGCGCGAGCGCGAGAAGCTGGAGCGGAACCTCGGCGGCATCAAGGACCTCTCCCGGCTGCCGACCGCCCTCTTCGTGATCGACACGAAGAAGGAGCACATCGCCGTCCACGAGGCGAACCGCCTCGGCATCCCGGTCGTCGCGGTCGTCGACACCAACTGCGACCCCGAGGGGATCGACTACGTCATCCCCGGCAACGACGACGCCATCCGCTCGATCCGGCTCTTCACCGGCAAGATCGCGGAGGCCTGCATCGAGGGCAAGGCGCGCTACTCCGCCTGGGCCGCCGAGCACGGCCAGGAAGTGCGCCAGGGCGAGGAGGATCGCGACGCCGCCAGCGAGCGCGGCATGAAGGATCGCCGCGACCGCCGCGACCGCCGTGGCCCCCGCAGCGGCCCGCCCCGCGAGGATCGCGGCGCTGCCAGCGCCAACGTCGAGGTGGTCCGCAAGGGCGAGGTCGCCCCTGCCGCTGCCCCGGCCGCCGGCGAGGGCGAGGCGAAGGCCTAGCTCCGCGCCCGCCGAGCATCCCCGTACCAGGGGGCGGACTTCCGGGTCCGCCCCCGGACTTTTTCCAGTCACCAGCACTCTAGAGAAGCCGAGGGAGAGACCGTGGCCGAGATCACCGCGAAGATGGTGCAGGACCTCCGGGAGAAGACCGGGGCCGGCATGATGGACTGCAAGAAGGCGCTCACCGAGGTCGGTGGCGACTTCGCGAAGGCGGAGGACTTCCTCCGCAAGAAGGGGCTCGCCGCCGCCGCCAAGAAGTCGGCCCGCGCCGCCACCGAGGGAGCCGTCGCCAGCTACATCCACATGGGCGGCAAGATCGGCGTCCTCGTCGAGGTCAACTGCGAGACCGACTTCGTCGCCCGCGGCGAGGCGTTCCAGACCCTCGTGAAGGACCTGGCGATGCACATCGCGGCGGCCGCGCCCATCTGCGTGAAGCGCGAGGAGGTCCCCGCCGACCTCATCGCCCGCGAGCTCGAGATCGCCCGCGGCCAGGCCCGCGAGCAGAAGAAGCCCGAGGCGATCATCGAGAAGATCGCCACCGGCAAGATCGAGAAGTACTACAGCGAGGCCTGCCTCCTCGAGCAGCCCTTCGTGAAGGAGGACAAGAAGAAGGTCCAGGACATCATCACCGAGGCGATCGCCAAGATCGGCGAGAACATCCAGGTCCGCCGCTTCTCCCGCTTCGTCCTCGGCGAGGGGCTCGAGAAGAAGAGCACCGACTTCGCGGCCGAGGTGGCCGCGGCCGCCGGGCTCCAGAAGTAGCCACGCCCGACACCTGCCTCACCGGCCCCGGTCGCGCCCCCGCGCGGCCGGGGTTTCCTTTTCGCGGGGCGTGCCGCTTTGCAGTCGCGCCAACCCCGCGTACCTGGCGATCACGAATTCATCGCGATCCGCCCCGGGCCTCCTCCTGTCGGGGTCGACGACCCACGTCGTCCGAGTCCGCGCCTGGAGATTCGAACACCTCGACGAAGCCCGCGCCGGACTCGATGCCGTAGACGACGAACGAAGCCCTGGAGAGCCAGAACGTCCCGAGGATGTCTCCGTTCGTTCCCGTCCCCCGAACCCGATGGCATCTTGCCTCCCGGAGTTCGCACAGATCCACGAAGGCGTCGGGGTCGGCTCCCACGACCACCTTGCGTCCGCCCCGTGTCTCGAACAGGAAGTTCGGCGTGAATTCGAGGAAGTACTCCCGTGTCACGTTGCAGAGGCCGTCAGCGCAGACGTCGTCGCCGGCGCTCAGGAGTTCCATCCCCGCTCCCAGGGCGAGCGCCTCTGGCCGCTCCCCGCGGAGCGCGGTTCCCGGCACGAAGAAGTGGCTCAAGAAGGCCCTGACCTCGCTGGAGTCAGCGAGGGCGTCGCCGGCGCGCGGGCCGCCGCACGAGAGACCGTGACGTGAGCCGAACCCGTAGGCCAGCGCGACGAGCCCGATGAGCAGCGGGGGGATGAAGCCCTTGATGCGGGTGCGCCACGGCATTCGCCTGGAGGTGCTCCGAGCGATCCTCACGGCCTCCTCGTCGTCGGGGTGGACGTAGGTCTCCTTCACAGAGCGGTACGTCTCGAGCTCGTCGCCCCGGACGCGAGCGCCCAGCGAGACCGCCAGCTCCAGCATCACCCTGAGCGTCCGCTCGTCCGGGTTGCTGGTCCACACCTCTCCGTCCTGCCAGATCAGCAGCGGGCTGCGCCCACCCTCCGCCGAGAAGGTGAGCTCCAGATCATCGCCACGCGGAGTCGATGTGAGGTCGAACCTCGCGGCGACGGCCGCCTCCACCTCGTCGCGGGCGATCGGCACGTGCCGACGTGAACGACTGCGGATGATCACGACGTGGTACCCCATGGCGAAGTCCTCTGGAAGGAGCGCGGGGAGAACGAACGGTCCGTCGTCGCTCCGAGCCCTCAACGGCAACGCTTCGGAGCCGCCCAGGCCTGTTCCGGCTCCCTCACCACGAAGGCGTCGGGCCACTCCTCGGGGAACGTGTAGACCGGCCCCTCCCGCCGGACGTCCCGCCAGGTCAACCGGCCGCCTTCGCGGAAGTAGAGCCGATGCTCGACGATGGAATGGTTGATCGCCCCGGAGCGCCCGAACGCGAAGCGGAGCGTCCCGTCATCGTCGTAGTGGTGCTCGAGGCGATAGGCGGAGTCGTCCGACCCGCCCTCGGTGACGAGCTTGCGGATCCTGCCTCGCGGGTCGCGGAACACCGTGCGCCGGATCTCCAAGGCGGGAGGCTCGCACGTCGCCTTCTCCTCCCGCGTCCAACCGGCCGAGGCGATGGCGGCCTCGTTCGCCTCGACGACGGCGCGGACGGCCTCGATCGCCGGGTGCGTGCGCCAGTTTCTGGCCGTGATCGCCCCGTCCGGGACCGCGCTCGCGGAGCCGAGCGCGCCGGGCAGCACAACCGCCAGGAGAAGCGACGAGACCGCCACCGCAGAGCGCACGCCCACCCCCGCTCAAGCCTCTACGGGGACGGAGGATACCGCAGGCCCGCGCGGTCGGCACCGGCAGCGCGTATCGCCTCCCATCGCCTCCTGGCAGGCCGGCCAATCAGTGGGACGAGAGCTCAACGTGCGGCCGCCTGAGGCGCGCGGACGACGTCGCCCCTTCGTCCAGCGGTCAGCGCCGTGATGACGCGCGGCCTTGCCGCGCCCGCACGCCGCGTGCGACGCTTCCCCACCGGAGGTCGTGGTGACGGTCGAGAACGGCGTGCGTGTGGTGGCGGGCAGCTTCGTGATCCTCTCCGCGGCGATGGCGGACCCGCGGTGCCCCCTCTTCGTCTCCCACAACCTGCTCTTCGTCACGGGCTTCGTGGGCTTCATGCTCGTGCAGAGCGCCTTCACCGGCTTCTGCCCGACGGCGATCGTGCTGCGCAAGCTTGGGCTGAAGAGCGAGGCGTAGCGCGCTCCTCGCCTGACCCCGGTTTGCTGTGGGTGCGGCGTGTTACGTTTCGCTCCGGCCATGCCCTCGAAGGCGCTTCAGCACTGGAAGTCCCAGTCCCAGGCGGAGTTGGACGAGTTCGTGAGGGCGCACACCGCCTTGGGAGGGGAGGGGCGCGGCCGGCGGTACTTCACGCGACAGCTCAACCACGCCTACCTCGTGGCCGTCGCCGCCCAGTTCCAGAGGTTCTGCCGCGACCTCCACACCGAGGCCGCGATGCGCGTCGCCGGTGCGGTGGCGCAGGCCGACATCAGCCGGACCCTGGCGCGCCTCCTGATCGAGAACAGGAAGCTCGACTCCGGCAACGCGCACGACGGCTCGCTCGGTCCGGACTTCGACAGGCTCGGCCTCAGCTTCCTGGCCGAGGTGAACGCGATGGACGCCGCCAACGCTGGACGGCGACAGAAGCTGGAGCAGCTCAACGTCTGGCGCAACGCCATCGTTCACCAGAACTTCGTGCTGAAGCCGCACCACCAGGCCATCGTGAAGGGGACGAACCCCGACCACGTTAATCAGGTGCGCCGGTGGCGGAAGAGCTGCGACGAGCTCGCCGACCAGTTCGACTGGGTCGTTCGAGCACACGTGACTCGGGTTGTTGCGGGCCCACCGTGGGGGTAGATTTGTGACGATGACACGCGCCGCACACAAGGTCGCCCGCCCCGCCCGGGTCAAGGTCGGCCAGCGCGTCGGCTTCTCCGTCAGCGGTCGCTTGCTCACTGCGGAGGTCATCGAGGATCGTGGCGACCTGGGGGCGCACGGCCAGCAGGTGGTCCGGCTGTCGGTCGAGGACCCGATGATCCCGACCGAACACTTCGAGGTCGAGGTGCCGGTGGACTGGCTTGCAGAGCCACCGCTCAGGGCTGGCCGTTAGGCGACACGTGACCCCTTCGAGCTTCTTCGTCCTGACCCTGGCCGTGGCCGCGACCGCCGGACCTGCGAGCGCGCAGGCGCCGGGGGAGGGCATCGCCCTGCGCGCCAGGGACACCGTCCAGTTCGACCTGACCGCGCTCCCGAGCCGTTACGAGGGTGAGGGCAAGGTCGCCTGCAAGGGGACGGTCATCATGGCCACCGGCCCCGAGGAGGCCGTCTGCGAGCGCACCTTCAAGTTCGAGGTGCCGTCGGGCGGCTCCAGGATGGTCTACGTCTTCCGCGCGGCGGCGGGCGGGCGTGAGAGCAGGGTCGAGCTCCCGCTGACGCGCCAGCGCCGGCCCGAAGACTTCACCGCCCCCGCCGACGGATCGCTCCTGCCACCGGCGCCGGTGACGATCCCGGCCGAGGTGGCGGACCGTGCGGCGCGGACGACTGCGGAGGCCCAGTGCGCCGTGTGCAGGGGCGGCGTGTTCAGCCTCGAGTCCTTCGAGGTCACGAAGCCACCCGCGGCGGTCGACGGGAGCCCGTCGGTCCGGCTCAAGATCACGACCGCCGTCAAGCCGCCGGCGAGGTGAGCGTCACCCGCTCGCCGGCAGCCCGGCGAGGACGGTGGCGAGGTGGCGCGGCAGCGGGCTCACCACCTCGACGCGCGCCGCCCCACCGGGCGGGGCGAAGGAGAGGCGCCAGGCGTGCAGGAAGTGGCGGTCGAGCCCGGCCAGCGCGGCGGCGTCCCCTCCATAGAGCAGGTCGCCCGCGACCGGGTGGCCGAGGTGGGCCAGGTGGGCGCGGATCTGGTGCATCACGCCGGTGACGATCCGCACGCGCAGGAGCGTGTGGCGCTCGAAGGCGCGCTCCACCTCCCAGTGGGTCTCGGCTGCGCGGGCCCTCGAGGTCCCCTTCGCCCGCAGCCGCTCCTCGGCCACCGCGTCCGGCACGGCCACGACCCGGCCTCCGCGCTGCGCGAGCGGCATGGTGGTGACGCCGCTGGCGCTGACCCTCCCCGCGACCAGGGCCAGGTACACCTTCTCCACGACCTGATCGCGGAACTGCGCGCGGAGCTCGTCCCAGGCCTCCTGATCGCGGGCGAACAGGACGCAGCCGCTCGTCTCCACGTCGAGGCGGTGCACTGCCCCCCCTTCGCGCGGCTCCGGCGCCGCCTCGGCGCACTCCGGGAAGCGGCCCGCGACCGCGTTGGCGAGCGTGCCGGATTCCCCGGGCAGGAGCGCATGGACCGCGATCCCCGCCGGCTTGTCCACGACGAGGCAGCGCTCGCCCTCCCAGAGGACAGTCAGCGGCATCTCCGGCTCCGGCAGCGGCGGACCGGCAGGAGCGTCGACGCCGATCTCGACCAGGGCCCCCGGACGCACCGGATCGCTGGCCCGGACGCGGCGCCCGCCGATGCGGACCTCGCCCAGCTGGAAGGCGCGCTTCACCAGTGCGCGCCCCATGCCGAGGGCATCGGCGAGGGCGCGGTCGAGCCGGCCGGTGGCGGTCAGGGGGAGGCGGACCTCTCGAGTCATCTTCCTGGTTCCTCTCGACGGGCCGGCCCGCGCCCGAGCATCCTCACGATGCCGTAGTAGAGCTGTCGCTCGGTGTAGGTGCGGCGATTGGCCGGGACGACGCCCCGGTACGACGATGGACGCTCGAGCCACATGCGGGCGCGGACGAGCCCGCGGAAGGCGAACGGGGCGAGGATCTCCTCGGGCGCGTCGGCGAGGTACCGTCCCGCCAGCTCGTCCATCCGGCGGGCGTAGGCCGACTGGGGCAGCCGCTCGTGCCGGCGGCCGCGGTGGAGCGTGCCGTCGAAGAGCGTCGACGCATGGTAGAGCTCGTGGAGGACGGTCCGGACGCGCTCGGCCGGGGACGACTCGCGGAACCAGAGCGGACGCAGCGTGATGACGTAGAGGATCTTCCGACCCTTCACCCTTATGGCTGGGCGCGCCGCGCTGCGCCTCTTCCGGCTCGCCCCGTACGCCGGCCAGATCGTGGCGCGGGAGCTCCGGCGAGCCTCGCCTGCGACAACCAGGACGCGGGAGGGGCGCACGTGCGCGAGCTCCGGCAGGCTGGCCGCGGCGTCGCGGATGAGCCTCTTCACCGCCAGTGTCATGTTGAGACGCCGTGCCATCGCCCGGAAGGATGTACGACACGCGCCCCCATCACAAGAGGCGAGTCTGGAGCGCTCGTTTCCCTCCTACGGGCGCTTGCCGCTCCGTGAGCGACGCCGCTACGATGCGCCACCAATGAGCCTCCTCGTCTCGCTCGCCTCCGTGGCCGCCATCGTCGCCTTCTGGGTCCGGTACGAGCGCGAGCGCGAGCGCTCGCTGGCGACGATCGCGTCGCTCGAGGAGCGGCTCCGCCAGCTCACGATGCGCCTCGACGTCGCGGAGCACGACGCGGTCGCAGCCAGCGCCCAGGCCGAGGTGGCCGAGAGCGTGCTGCTCGAGAAGGGGTACGCGGACGCCGACGATCTCGAGGCGGCCCGGCTCCGCCTCGAGGGCGAAGGCTCGGGCGGAGCGGCTCGCGGCCGCGGAGACGACCTGCATTAGGGAAGGGCGCGGACGCCAAACCCTCAGGCGCTACTTGCGCTTGTTGGGAGGGCGCCCGGGCGTGTAGCGCTTCGGCGGCGGGCGCTTCGAGTCGGGCTTCTTCGACGCGGGCCGCTTCCCGGTGTTCCGGCGCCGGCGCGCCGGCTTCACGTTCGCGGCCCTCGCGGCCTTCTCCTCGTCCTCCTCGGCGAGGCGCCTGAGCTCCGGCGCGGTGAGCGGCTCGAACCGCGGCGTCCTCGCGTGCCTCCGGTACGCCAGGATGGTCCTGCCGATGACCTGGGCCACCTGGACGCCGTCGGCCCCGGCGACTCGATCGGTGGCCTCGAAGCGGTCCTCCGGGCTCTCCGTCCCCACCTTGATCTTCACGAGCTCGTGGTGGTCGAGCGCCTCCGAGAGCTGCGCGAGCACGCTGTCAGTGACCCCCTCCTTGCCGACCTGGACGATCGGCTGGAGGTGGTGGCCGGCGGCGCGCAGGGCCTTGCGGAGCTTGCCGGCTTCCATGAGCGAGCGCTTCTTAGGATTGGTGGGTGGCATTGGGTTCAGTCCCGGCCGCACGCGGCGGCGGTGATCACTTCCTGAGGTACTTCAGCTCGCGCTCCAGATCGGCGTTGCCGGGCGCTTCCTTGAGCCCGCGCTTCAGGTTCTTCTCGGCGAGGTCGAGGTTCCCCGCGATCTTCGCCATCTGCCCGAGGAAGAGATACCCCGAGATGCAGTGCGGGTTCTGCTTGAGCGCCGCCTCGACTGCGTTGGCGATGCCAGCGTGCACCTTCTTCTTCTCGGGGGAGAGGAGGAACTCGCACCAGGACTTCCACATCCGGAACTCGGCCTCGTCGGCGTTGAGCTTGATCGCCTCCTCGAGCTTCGGGAGCGCCTCCTGGTAGCGGCGCGCCTTGATGAGGAGCGTGCCGGCGTTGAAGGCCTCCTCCGCCTTGAAGATGTGCATCACGTCGACCTCGGTGCCCGAGCCGGTCTCGAGCCCCTTGAGGTACTCCGCCCGCTTCGCGTCCTCGCCCAGCACGCTCCACGCCTCGCTCACCTTCGCGAAGACGTCGGCGGCGACCTTCCTCACCTCCGGGGGAGCGTCGGCCGGGACTGCGTCCGGGTGGTAGACCTTCGCGAGCTGGAAGTAGGCGAGCTTGATCTGCCCCCCGACGGCGTCCCGCTTCACGCCCAGCACCTCGAAGTGATCGGCCTTTGCGAACCGCTCGACGAGCGCCTTCAGCCCCTGCACGTCGAGCGCCGGGGCCGGGGCCGGGGCCGGAGCGGGTGCGGGCGTCGCGGCCGGCGGCGGCTTCGCCGCGGCGACCGCGGGCCTGGTGGGGGCCACGACAGGCTTCGCAGCCGGAGGGGCGGGCGCCGGCGCAGGGGGCGCGGCGGCTGGCTGGGACGGCACGGTCACGGGGTTGTTCTGGGACGGCACGGGTGCTGGCCTCGGGGACGCCACCGGCGTCGAGGCAGGGCGCGCCGCCGACGGGCTGGCGGACGGCGGGGGCGGCGAGGAGGCCGCAGCCTCCCGTGGCGCAGCCGAGCGCGCCGGGGCGAAGGCGAGGAGCTCCGTCTCGCCGAGCAGGAGCGCGAGGCGCAGGATCGTCGCGGCGTCGGGCGCGTTGGCGGCAGCCAGCTCCCTCGGCGACCGCACGCCGTCGAAGAGCTGCGCGGCGCGGGCTTCCTGCGGCGTGAGCCGCAGGTCCTCGATCCTGACCCTGCCGCCGACGCGTGCCGCCGGCAGCTCGAAGCGGGGTCCGAGCCGCTTCGCCGCCGCCGCCGCATCCAGGCTCCGGACCGCGGCGCTGAGGAAGCTCCACGAGCTTCCGAGCGGGAAGGCGGACGCGGGCGGCGCGACGCCGGGATCCCATCGGTACCTGCCCTGCTCGGTGAGGAGCGCGAGCGACACGAGCCCCGCGCCGTGCTCCTGCAGCAGGGCCGCGACCTCCGCGGGGCTCACGAGCTGCAGCGCGATGAGCGCCCCCACGAGGTCGCCCCCGGACTTCGGCCTCGCGGCCTCGGCCCTGGCGAGGTCGCCTGCGTTCAGCTTCCCCTTTCGAACGAGGAACTGGCCGAAGGCGTGCTCGGTGGCCTCCGGGAGGACGTGCTCGACCCCACCCTTCTTCAGGGTGAGGGCGAACTGCTTACCTTGCGAGCCAAGCACGAGCCGGCCGTTCGCCTGCGTCGCGGCCGCCAGGTAGAGGAGCCTGAAGGGGCCCTCGATGGCGAGGTCGCCGTCGGCGGTCAGCCCGGCGGCCATCGCCGCGTCCGCGGTCACGCGGCGCTCGGCGAGGCCGTAGGTCGACCTTCGGGGCGGACCCCGCCACGGGCCGACCCGCTCGAGGCGTGGGGGACCGCCGGCAGGTTGCGGCGAGAGGGGCTTCGGTGCGTCCGCCAAGGGGCTGACAGAGTACCACCGTCCTGGGCTGCCGCCGAACGCCTCGTGGCGGCCCCGCGGCCGGATCAGGGCTTCAGGCGCTCGAGCAGCGCGTGCGCGGCGGCGAACGCCGTCACCTCTCCGCGCTCCACCGCCCCGGTGAGCGCGGCCAGCTCCTGCTGGACCCCGCGGTGGCGGCGGAAGCGGAGGCGCAGCTCCGTGTCGATCAGCTGCCACATCCAGCTCAGGGACTGCTGCCTGCGCTTCGCGGCGAGCTCGCCGGCCGGCTCGAGCGCCGCCCGGAAGCCCTCCACCTTCGCCCAGAAGTCGGCGATCCCTTCCTTGCGCAGCGCGGAGAGCGCGATCACGGGCGGCGACCAGCTCGGCGAGGCCGGGCGCAGCAGGTGGAGCGCGCTCCGCCACTGGGCGCGGGTGACCTCGGTCGCCGCCGGGTCGATGTCGGACTTGTTGATGACGACGACGTCGGCGATCTCCACGATCCCCTTCTTGATCGCCTGCAGCTCGTCCCCCGCGTTCGGCAGCTGGAGCAGGCAGAACATGTCCACCATGCCGGCGACCGTCGTCTCAGACTGGCCCACGCCGACCGTCTCCACGATGATCACGTCGTGGCCCGCCGCCTCGCAGACCAGCATCGCCTCGCGCGTCTTCTCGGCGACGCCACCGAGCGACCCGGCCGACGGGCTGGGCCGGATGAAGGCCTCCTCCCGCTGCGAGAGCAGCTCCATCCGCGTCTTGTCGCCGAGGATGGAGCCACCGCTCACCGTGGACGACGGATCGACGGCGAGGACGGCCAGCCGGTGGCCGCGCTCGATGAGCCAGACCCCGAGCGCCTCGATGAAGGTCGACTTGCCCGCGCCCGGGACGCCGGAGATGCCGAGCCGGATCGCGCCGCCGGTCTTCGGCAGCAGCGCGTTCAACAGATGTTGCGCGCGCTGCTGGTGATCGGCCCGTGTCGACTCGACCAGGGTGATGGCCTTGGCCAGCGCGCGGCGCTGGCCTGCGAGCACGCCGTCGACGAGCGCCCGGTCTGCCGGTGAGAGAGGATCGGATCGCACGAGCGCTCGATCAGCCCGCTCAATGCCCAGCGCGGGCCTTGCGGATCTCCTCCAGCACCTTCCTGGCGGAGTCCTCGATGGGGGTGCCTGGGCCGAAGATGGCCCTGGCGCCGGCGGCGGTGAGGAAGTCGTAGTCCTGCGCGGGGATCACGCCGCCCGCGAAGACGATGATCCCGTCGCCCCCCTGGTCCTTCAGCGCCTTGACCAGCGCCGGGAGCAGGGTCTTGTGGCCGGCGGCCAGCGACGAGACGGCGACCGCGTGGACGTCGTTCTCGATCGCCTGCCGGGCCGCCTCCTCCGGGGTCTGGAAGAGCGGTCCCACGTCGATGTCGAAGCCGAGGTCGGCGAAGGCGGTCGCGACGACCTTCGCCCCGCGGTCGTGCCCGTCCTGGCCGAGCTTGGCGATCATGACCCGTGGGCGGCGCCCCTCCTCCTCGGCGAACTTCGCGACGTCGGCCTTGATCGCCTCCCAGCTGTCACGACCTTGCACGACGCCTCCGTAGACCCCGGAGATGGTCTGGTTGTTGGCGCGGAAGCGCCCGTAGACCTTCTCCAGCGCGTCCGACACCTCGCCGACCGTAGCACGCAAACGCATGGCCTTGACCGTGAGGTCGAGCAGGTTGCCCTCGCCGCGCTCCGCGCAGGCAGTGAGGGCCGCCAGCGCGGCCTGCACCGCGGCCCCGTCGCGCGTGGCGCGGATCCGCTTCAGGCGGGCGATCTGGGAGTCGCGGACGGCGTGGTTGTCGATGTCGAGGATCTCGATCGGATCCTCCTTCGCGAGCCGGTACTTGTTGACGCCGACGATCACGTCCTTGCCCGAGTCGACGCGCGCCTGCTTGTCGGCGGCGCAGGTCTCGACCTGCATCTTGGCCCAGCCCGACTCGACGGCCCTGGTCATCCCGCCCATGGCCTCGATCTCCTGGATGATGGTCCAGGCCTTGTCCGCCATCTCCTGCGTCAGCCGCTCCATCATGTAGGAGCCCGCCCACGGATCCACGACGTTGCAGATGTGGGACTCCTCCTGGATGATCAGCTGCGTGTTGCGGGCGACGCGGGACGAGAACTCGGTCGGCAGCGCGATCGCCTCGTCCAGCGCGTTGGTGTGGAGCGACTGCGTGCCGCCGAACACGGCCGCCATCGCCTCGATCGTCGTGCGGACGACGTTGTTGTACGGGTCCTGCTCGGTGAGCGACCAGCCGGAGGTCTGGGTGTGGGTGCGGAGCATCATCGACTTCGGGCTCTTCGCCTCGAAGCCGCTCATGATGCGGTGCCAGAGCAGGCGGGCCGCCCGCATCTTGGCGATCTCCAGGTAGAAGTTCATCCCGCACGCCCAGAAGAACGAGAGGCGGCCGGCGAAGGCGTCGACGTCCATGCCGGCGGCGACGCCGGTGCGGACGTACTCCATGCCGTCGGCGAGCGTGAACGCCAGCTCGATCGCCTGGTTCGCCCCGGCCTCCTGGATGTGGTAGCCGGAGATCGAGATCGAGTTGAACTTCGGCATCTCCTTCGCGGTGTAGCCGAAGATGTCCGCGATGATCCGCATCGAGGGCTTGGGCGGGTAGATGTACGTGTTCCGCACCATGAACTCTTTGAGGATGTCGTTCTGGATCGTGCCGGAGAGCTCGGCCTGCTTCACCCCCTGCTCCTCGGCGGCCACGATGTAGCCCGCGAGGATCGGCAGCACCGCGCCGTTCATGGTCATCGACACGGAGACCTTGCCGAGCGGGATGCCGTCGAAGAGGATCTTCATGTCCTCGACGGAGTCGATCGCCACGCCCGCCTTGCCGACGTCGCCGACGACGCGGGCGTTGTCCGAGTCGTACCCGCGGTGGGTCGCGAGGTCGAAGGCCACCGAGATCCCCTGGCCGCCGGCGGCGAGCGCCTTGCGGTAGAAGGCGTTGGAGGCCTCGGCGGTCGAGAAGCCGGCGTACTGCCGGATGGTCCACGGCTTCACCGCGTACATCGTCGGCTGGGGGCCGCGCACGAACGGGGCGAAGCCGGGGAGCGTGTCGGCGTTCGGGAGCCCCTCGACGTCCTTCCGCGTGTAGAGGGGCTTCACGGCCAGCCCCTCCGGCGTCTTCCAGACGAGGTTCTTCGCGTCGCCACCGGGCGCCTGCGTCCCGGCCGCCTTCTCCCAGGCCTCGATGCTGCTCGAATCCCTGAACTTCTCCGACATGACCGACCTCGCATGGGTGGCGGTCCGTGTCGGATCCGCCCCGGTTGATGGCGCCGTTGGCTGCCAAGAAGAGGAGGCGCAGGATACAGATCGCTGCGGCAATTCGTCCAGCCAAACCGGGTGAAATCGGGCGTGACAGGCGCCAGGGCAGCCGACCGCCGTCCCGGGGCTAGGGCTCAGCTCCCCCGGGCGGATCAGAGCTCCCCGGGCGAGGAGCTCGGCGACGCCCGCGGCGATGGCGTCGCGCGCGGCCGCCTTCAGAGCGTCGGGCGTCGCGTAGGCCCTCGGGTCGAGCGGGTCGAGGACGCGGACGCGGATCGTCGCCCGCTGCCGGAAGATGAAGCCGTGCTTGGGCAGGGCCAGGTGCGAGCCGTGGATCGCGATCGGGATGAGGGGGCAGCCCGCCTCGGAGGCGAGCTTGAACGCGCCGTCCTTGAAAGGGAGCATCGTTCCGTCCCGGGACCGCGTCCCCTCCGGGAAGATGATGATGGCGGTGCCGCGCGCGAGGTGCCGGCGGCAGTGGTCCATCATCCGCCTCACCGACTCGCGGTCGCCGCGCCAGATCCGGACGTAGTCGTTCAGCACCATGTTCCAGCCGACGAACGGCACCCTGAACAGCTCTCCCTTGGCGACCCACTTGAACGGCCGGAAGAACCGGTAGAGCACCAGGATGTCGAGGATCGAGAGGTGGTTGGCGACGATCACCGCGGGGCCGTTCCAGGGCAGCTTCCGACGCCCCTCGACGTGCGTCCGCCAGAGCGGGTTGAAGGCGACGTAGCTGTAGCCCCACACGCAGGAGAACATGTGGACCGCCACCCGCCGCCGGTCGAACGGCCAGGCGACGAGGAAGATGACCGCGGCGATCGCATAGAAGAACGGCATCGTGATCGCTGCGTAGAGCCAGTAGAGGATCGAGAAGGCGATTTTCACGGCGGCGCATCCTAACCTCCGCGGGCGATGCCGCCAAAGGGGCTGCCGCACCGCGTCAGCGGAGTCATGGCCGCCGTGACGGTCCCATGACGTTGGGCACGTAGGGTTCTGGGCCTACGAGTCAGCCTCCAGCGGCTCGCTGAAAGGAAGAAATGTCCGCCACCTCCGCCTTCCCCGTCGAGAACGACACCTCCGTCATGCCCAGCCCTCCGCTCGATCGCGCCGCGATCGAGTCGATCGTGGCGTCCGGCCGCCGCCTCCTCGTGCAGGGCGGGATGGGGATCCACGCGTCCGACGGCCTCTCCGGCAAGGTGGCGTCCTGGAGCGGCCCGCGCCTCGTCGGCGTCGGGACCGTCTCGGCCGTCGTGAAGACCCCGGCCCACTTCCGCTCCGAGATCCGGCGCGCCAAGCGTGACGCAAACGGCGGCTACGTCGGCGTCAACCTGATGGCCGCGATCAACAAGCCCGACTTCGAGGCCACGGCCAGGATCGCGATCGAGGAGAAGGTGTCCTTCATCGTCCAGGGCGCCGGCATCTCGCGCGAGATCGTGAAGTGGTGCCGCGCCGGCGGCATCCCGTTCGCCGGGATCGTCTCCTCCGGCCGCCTCGCCCAGATGTACGAGAAGTGGGGCGCCGACTGGGTCGTCGCGGAGGGCGCGCTCGCCGGCGGCCACATCGGCGACATCGGCCACGAGCTGCCCGACCTGCTCGCCGAGGTGATCGGCGCCTCGAGCGCTGCCCTGCGTCGCGGCGGGCGGCGTCACCGACGACCAGATCGCAGGCTTCCTCGCGCGCGGCGCCGCCGGCGTGCAGATCGCCACGCGCTTCCTCGCCGCCGCCGACGGCGACGTCCACCCCAACTTCAAGCAGATGCACCTCGGCAGGACGGCCGAGGACGTCACGCTCATCAAGAGCTGCGTGAAGGGGATGAACGCGCGCGCGGTCCGGAACGCGTTCACCGAGTCGCTCGCGCGCGGCGAGCGGCACCCGCCCCGCTCCAAGGCCTGGTTCTTCGGGCCGGAGGGGTACTACGGCCGCAAGAAGGCCTGCGTCGAGTGCCTCGCGGCGGAGACCTGCCTCTGCCGCGGCAGCAACTACAAGGAGAGCTTCTGCATCACCGACGCGCTCCTCGCCGCCGCCATCAAGGGCGACACCGAGAACGGCCTCTTCTACACGGGCCAGAGCCTCGTCGGCCTCACCGACCGTGACGCGACCCGCCTCCCGACCGTCGCCGAGATCATGGCCCAGCTCGAGCAGCGCGTCGCCCGCGAGGACGTCGGCCTGGCGGCGGTCGCCATGCCGGCGTAGCGGCCCGCCCGGCCCGCGCAACGGCTCCGTCGGGTCAGTCGACGTCGGCTGCGCCCTTCGGCGCAGAGAGCCGTGCCTCCATGCTCCGGATCCCGGCGCGGCAGAAGATCATGCATCGGCCGCAGAGCGTCGCGCCGTAGTTGCTTTCGTCGTGCTCGCTGGCGCGGAGCCGAGGGTCCCGAGCCTCCCAGGTGGCGCGGAACTTCTCGGCCGCGCCGTAGGGTTGCGGCTTCTCCACGTCAACCTCCAGGTTGAACGGTGCGCCCGGCCACGCCTTCGTCGTCATCCCCTTGGCGACCCAAGCGCACCGGTCGCCGTCGACCGTGCCGTAGGTGTGGGTCCTCCCCCCCAGCGTGCAGCTCCACGCCCGCTTGGAGATCGCGCCGGCGGGGCAACTGCGGATGCACTCGTGGCACCCCAGGCATGGGTTCTCCTCGAGCGGCGGGTCCTTCTCCAGCGGCGCGTCGGTCAGCACGGCGATGAACCGCTGGCGTGACCCGAACTCGGGCGTCAGGACGAGGCCGCTCCAGCCGAACGCTCCCAACCCAGCGGCGACGGCCGCGTGCCGGAACGAGAACGGGCCGTAGAACTTCTTCTTCTCCCAGTAGTGGGTACCGCGCGCCGGGATCGGCAGCGCGCGGTGCCCGGCCCGCTCCAGGAAGCGGGTCACGCGGTAGGCGACGAAGTCCATCTCCCGATTCAGGTAGGCGTAGCCGAACATCCCGTAGGAGTAGTTGGTGATGCCGGCGCGCTGCGCCTCCAGCGAGCCGTCGGGGATGTGCAGCGCCGCGACGACTATGCTCCGCACCTCCGGCAGCAGGTCCCGGGGGCGGTGCGGCGCCGTGAAGCACTCCTCGAAGTCATCGCCGGCCGCGATCCCGCACAGGTCGGCCCCCTGCGCGCGCGCGTACGCCTTCACCCTCTCGGTCAGCGTGCTCACCCTCGCCTCCTTCTCAGCGCTTCGCGGTCCAGTGGAGAAACCGCGCCTGTACGGCGTCGAAGGTCGCCATGACGAGCACGATGAAGGCCGACATGAACAGCATGCCGCCCAGCACCTTCGCGTACTCGGAGAAGTCCGCGTTGTACTGGATGAAGAACCCCAGCCCCGACCTGGCGCCGAACATCTCGGCGACGGTCAGCAGGATGAAGCTGAAGACGAGCGCCATGCCGGCGCCGTTGAAGATGACGGGGAGCGCCGCCGGCAAGACGACGTGACGGAGCAGCCGGATCCCGGACAGCCCCAGGGCGCGTGCGTTGTCGAGGTGCCGATCCTCCAGCAGGGCGACGCCGTGGATCGTCCCCATGAGGATCGGCCAGAACGAGCCGATGAAGATGATGAAGAACGACGAGAGCCAGAAGGTCGGCAGGATCGCGATGGCGTAGGGGATGAGCAGCGTCGGAGGAAGGGGGCTCAGCGCCCTGAAGATCGGCAGGAACGCGTGGCGCAGCGGCGAGTACCACCCGACGACCAGCCCCAGCGCGATGCCGAGGACCAGCGCCGCCAGGTACCCCGGCAGGAGAAGCCCGACGGAGCTGACGAGCCCCTCGAGCAGCTTCGGGAGCGAGCGCCAGAGCGCAGGGAGGATCAGCTTGAGGCCAGGGAAGAGCACCGGCTCCAGCCACCCCGTCACGTCGGTCGCCACCTCGAAGAGCAGCACCGCCACGGCCAACACCGCGAACGTCCCGGCGTACCTCCGGGCGAGAGAGGCCATCGTCATCCTCGCGGCTCCCCTCACCGGTTCTGGGCCTCGAACGTCTTCACGAGCTGCGGGTAGAACGGATCCTTCGGGTGCAAGCGCACCAGCTCGGTGAGCGCCTCCCGGTAGAGCTCGACGTTTATGAAGCGGTTGATGTCGAGCTCCGACTGGACGTATCCGATCGCCTTCATCTCCTGCCACATGCGGTTCACGCCCTTGCGGTTCGGATCCGCGGAGACGTGAGCGTGCGGCTCGAGCGTGAAGTCCCTGGCGAGCCGGTCGTCCATGTCGAGGAACTTCTTGTTGGCCGCGACCGCCAGCTCTGGGTCGCGCTTGAGCAGCCGCTCCGCCTGGATGAGGGCCCTGAGGAACGCCTTGTAGGGCCTGGCGTCCTCACCGAGTGCCTTGGCCTTCACGACGACGCGGCAGCAGGGATGATCCGGGAAGTAGTCGTTGCTCCACGCGACGATCGCCAGGCCGGACTCCTTCGCCTTGACGTAGATCGACGCGGCGCCGATCCCGACGTCCGCCTTGCCCGCCTTGACCGCCTCCAGCACCGCGGTGGGGCTCTTCAGCTCCAGACCTGCACGTCCTTCTCGAGGTCGAGCCCCGCCCTCTTGATCGCCCCACGCCAGACGATGTCCGGCGTGTACAGGCGCGGCGTGGCGACGATCTTGCCCTTGTAGTCCTGAATCGACTTGAACTTCGCAGCGTTGGCCGGCAGCGCGATGATCGGGTGGCCACCGGAGAGGTGGCCACCGATGATGACGAACTCGACGCCCTTGCTGATGAAGGTCAGCGGGCCACCCGTCCCGAAGGAGATGCCGACGTCGATCTTCCCCGCGTTCAGCGCGTTGAGGCCGTCGGAGGAGCTGGTGAACGGCACCAGCTCCACCTCGATTCCCTCCTGCTCGAACAGCTTCTGATCCTGCGCGAGGACCGTGAGGTGGCTGCCCCCGCCGGCCGAGTACCCGACCTTCAGCTTCTGCGCCGCCCGCGCCGCCGCGGGGGGCGCCGCGACGACGGCGAACGCCAGCGCGGCGCCGACTGCACGGTAGACCTTCGTGAGCTTCCGCTTCATATGCATTCTCCCGGTGACCCGACGTTGGGGACGAGCGCCTGCAGCACGTCCTCGTGGAGGAGCGCCAGGAGGCGATCGCGCAGCCCCTGGTACTCCTTGTGCGTGAAGAGCTGGCCCCTGACGCGGGGTCGTGGCAGGTCGATCTCGACCGTCTCCCGTATCCGTCCCGGCCTGGACCCGAGCACGACGACCCTCCCCGCCAGCAGGAGCGCCTCCTCCACGTCGTGCGTGACGAAGAGGATCGTCTTCCGCCGCTCTGCGCCGCCCTGATGCCACAGGTCGAGGAGCAGGTCCTGGAGCCGCGCCCGGGTGATCGCGTCGAGGCGCCGAACGGCTCGTCCATCAGCAGGACCGGCGCGTCGACCGCGAAGGCCCTGGCGATGGCGGCCCGCTGCCGCATCCCGCCAGAGAGCTGACCGGGCAGCTTCTGGTAGACGCCCGGGAGCCCCACCAGCTCCAGGTACTCCTCGGCCAACGCCCGTCGCTCGGCGCCTCGCTTGCCCGGAAACGCCTGCTCGAGCGCGACTCATGCCGGCCGACGCCCAGCCAGGGAACAGCGAGTAGTCCTGGAAGACGACCCCGCGGTCGATGCCGGTCCTCGATCCCCCCCTCCCTCGCTGCCTCAAGGTTTTGCTACACCACGATCCGGCGATCCCCGCTGAGGCCCCTCGGCTGGCACTTCCAGCGGCATGACGATTCGTATAAGAATTCTGGTGCCCGCCGGTGCGTCTGGGCGGGCCGATCGTCATCCGGCGGGTCGAACAGACAAGAGAGAAGTGCATGGCTACTGGCACCGTGAAGTGGTTCAACGACGCGAAGGGCTTCGGCTTCATCACCCAGGACAGCGGTGGTGAGGACGTCTTCTGCCACTACAGCGCCGTCCAGGGCGACGGCTTCAAGAGCCTCGCCGAGGGGCAGAAGGTCGAGTTCGAGGTCGTGAAGGGGCCGAAGGGGCTGCAGGCCCAGAACGTCCGCAAGATCTAGCTCGCGTCGACTCGCCGATTGGCGAAAGAGCCCGGCCCTCGCGAGGGAGCCGGGCTTCTTCGTTCCCGGGCGCTGGGCGGCGGGCCGGTTTACTGGAACGTGACGATGAGGTTGAGGGAGCCGCGGCCTCCGTCGACCGACGAGACCCCGAAGTAGCCGGAGCCGTTGAGCGAGACCGGGCCCAGCACGGCGTTGGCCCCCGGGGAAGGTGCGACTGCGCTCGCCGCGCACGCCGCGCCGCAGCTTCCGCCGTAGTAGGCGACGGCCGGCTGGAAGTAGCCGCTGGGGTCCACGGTCACCATCACGTCCCAGCGCCCGTTCGGCACGAGCATCTTGAAGAAGACGTCGGGCCCCTCGGCGCCGGGGCAGGTCCCGTCCGCGAACGCCGGCTCGACCGTCCCCTGCACGTTGATCGTCATGGCGTTGTAAGTGGACCCGACCACCGTCGCGGCCGAGCAGAGATCGTTGGCGGGGGCCGCGGTGAAGCTCGGGACGAGGGTGAAGGCCCCCGCGGTGCCGTCGGCGCCGTCCACCCAGGTGACGACCGAGGCGCCCCCCTCCAGGTAGACCGCCGGCAGCCACGCCCCCAGGCCGGCTGCCGAGGCGACGTCGCAAGTCAGCTCCGCCGTGGCGCCACAGTCCGCGCGCGCCCTCACGACCGGCTTGAAGCCGGGGGTGGACGGCGAGGTCGACAAGGTGGCCCGGTAGGCGCCCCGCGACGGCGCGGTGAACGAGTAGGCGAGGTCCTTGCCGGACCCGGTGGCTTCCGCGCCGCAGGCGCCCGAGACGTCGTCCGCCACGCCGCGCGTGTCGCCGTCGACCGAATAACCCTCGGTGAGCACCGTCGTGGTAGCGCACGTATCGTTGGTCTGGACCGGGTAGTTGGGCGCCGACAGCGCGACCTGGAGCGTGAAGGGTCCGCCATACGGGCTGGTCGACGCCGCGACCTGCACGATCCATTCGCCGGGAGGCAGGATGTCCACGCTCGCCGCGGCCGTGGCGCCACCGCCGATCGCGAGCGCGCAGACAGCGCCGCTCGCCGCGTCGCAGGCCGGTCGGACCGACACGCCGGGGCTGCCAGGTCCCGTCCCCGCTCACCTGGACGTCGAGCCGCTGGTCCGCCACGGTGGTGAAGCGGTAGAAGACGTCGTTGCCGCCGAGCACGCCGCAGTACGCGCTCGGGGCGCTCGGCGTCGAGGTGTTGGGGCCGACGGTCCCTGTCTCCAGCGCCGTCCCGCCGCGTCAGAGGTCGAGCGGCACCGCGTCCGCGCAGAGGTCGTTCGCCGACCACGGGACGACCGTCGCGTCGAGCCGGTACTGGCCGTTGGTGTTCTTCTGCGCGTCCACGACGACGTAGTGGAGACCGGCCGGCATCGGCGCGAACGTCCGCGTCACCGCCTGGCCCGCGGTGTAGTTGCACGTCCTGGGCGCGGTCACGGCGCAGGCGTCCTTCACGTCGAGGTCGAGGTTGAGCGCCGCGTCGAGCGGCGTCGCCGTGAGCGAGACGTAGGACGGCGCGGCGAGGTCGAGCGAGTAGACGGCCGTGCGCGCCGTCCAGTCCCAGGCGTCGACGCTGCACACGTCGCCGAAGGTGGCCAGGAGGCCGTCGGTCGAGCCGGTGACGCTCGAGCCCGTGGGGCTCTGGACGATGGGGATCGGGTTCCAGCAGGCCTGCCCGGCCGCGAGGGTGCTCGGGGTCTTCTCGATCGACAGGACGTACTCCGGCTTGGCGGCGCCCTCGAGGGCCAGCACCCAGGTTCCGGCGGGGAGGTAGACGGTCCACGCAGGGTAATAGATGCTGTACGGGGGGTTGTAGCTGAGCACGCCGATGGTGTGCCGGCCGACCAGCCCGGCGCAGCCGTCGCTGTAGAGCCGCAGGGACCCGTCGAACCAGGCGCCGGCGCTTCGCCCGTCGATGACGAGCCTCGTCGGCTCGGTGAGCGTGAAGCGGAAGTAGGCGTCGTAGGACCCCCACTCGGTCGGATCCTCCCACCCGAACCCGGCCAGGCTCACGGCGAGGTCGGTGCGCGGCGAGGCGAGCGCGAGCGGGATCGGCTCCTGGCACCGATCCCCCGGCGGGAAGACGTGGCACTCTCCCCAGCGGCAACCCTGCCCCGCGGGGCAGTGCGCGTCGACCGCGCAGCGGCCGCAGTAGGAGTTCCCCTCGGAAACGGCGGCGCAGCGCGGAGTCGCCCCCGAGCAGTCGGCGTCGCTGGCGCAGCTCCCCCACGGAGAACAGAACTGGCCGTAGGTGGCGCAGCCAGCCGAGGCGCCGCAGGTGTTGGGCGCGCCGTCGACGCACTCCTGGCAGCGCCCAGCCCTGGGCGCGTCCGCCCTCCGTAGGTCTTGAGGACGCACGTCGGCCGGTTGGGATAGGGCGCGCAGTCGGCGCTGGTCGCGCACTCGGCGCAGCCGTCCGGGGTGCAGACGAGCCCCGCCGGACACTCGGCGGTGCTGGTGCAGGCGCGGCAGGTGTTGGTGGCCGCGTCGCACGCCTCCAGGGCGCCGGTGCACGCGGCGCCGGTGGTCGCGCAGCCGACGCAGAGGCCGGAGACGCAGCGATCCCCCGCCGTGAAGCAGTCGCCCTGGCGGATGCACTCGCCTGCGGGGAGCCGCGCGCAGAGGCCGGAGACGCACTCGGCCCCGTAGGGACACGGGTAGCTCGTGCTGCAGGTGATCGCCTGGACGCACTTGTCGGTCGAGGGCTCGCAGAGCCGGCCGACCGGGCAGTCGCGCAGGTCGACGCAGGAGACCGCTAGCGGATCCTCGCACTGATGTGAGCCGTTGCAGCTCCAGGCCGGTGGGCAGTCGGTCGCGTCGGCGCAGTACGGCGCCGAGCTGCACTGCTCGGTGTACTTGTCGCACCAGGTGCCGGAGGGGCAGTCGGCCTGGACGCACGCGACGTCGGGCACGCAGATGCCGGAGGTGGCGTTGCACGTGTAGCCAGCCGGGCAGTAGCCCGCCACGACGCAGCCGGTCCCGCCGTCGGCCACGCAGACGCCGGTGGAGACGTTGCACGTGTAGCCCGCCTGACAGCCCGTCACCGTGCAGCTCGCGGCGCCGCCGCCCGAACCGATGGGCTTGGAGCACGCCGTCAGCACCAGGATCGCAGCGACCAGAGTCCTATTCATGGAGCCCCCAAGGTGACGTGGAGTGTACATGGCCGAGGGGACGCTCGGGCTGGTTTGTGCCGAGCCGGACCCAGGGGTCTGTGCGCGCCGTCACAAGGCGGCCGTGGGCGGCCTCTCTCCGGTGAGGGTGAACAACGGGCGGGGGGTTGGCGTCCTGATTGCAGAGTCAATGGGTGTAAGCGAAGGAGCAGGTCCTACCGCGGGAGGTCCAGATGCTGCCTCCATGGATCATCGAGAGGATCGAGAGCGAGCGGCGCCGCCGGGAGCGCGAGCCAGATAGGCGCACTCGCTTGGAGATCGAGCCAGGACCCCGCCCCGAGCCGCCGCCGCCCAGCGAGCCACCCCGCACGCGCGTCGTGATCGAGGTGTGAAGGACGCGCCGGACGTGCTGCAGTTTTTCACGTGTGACACCGACGGGTTTCGTCACGAAGGTGGACGTGGGCGGGCGTGGCCGGCGTCGGACTCTGTGCGCCTGCCGCCCTCCCCAGAACGGCTGCACCCCGCGTCCCCGGCAGGTTCCGGAGAGGCGGGGTGCGGGGGTGCTGCGGCTGCTCGATGACCGGGTTAGGCCAGCACGGCCTTCAGGAACTCGCTGGTCCTCCCGCGGCGCAGCTTCTCGATCTCCTTGGGATCGACCTCGACGAACCGCTCGTCGGGGGTGATCTTGAAGAGTGGCTGCCCCTTCTGGACGATCGTGCCGTCGGGCCCCTGGATGACGATCTTGTCGATCGTCCCGGAGAACGCCGCGCGGACGGTGTTGAACATCTTCATCACCTCGATGATGTAGAGCGACTGCCCCTTCTCGAAGTGCATCCCCTCCGCGATGAAGGGCGGCTTACCGGGCGCCTCCTGGGCGTAGTACATGCCTCCGCACACCGCGACGATCTCGTCGGCCTTGGTGGCGGGCGGCGGGACCAGGATCTTCTTCATGCGGGCCTGGAGATCCGGATCGTTGAGGTAGTCGGGGATCGTGACGTCCAGGTTCTCCTCGACCTTGAAGTCGAAGAACTTCGCCGCCTCCGCGACCATGAAGAGGAGCCCGAGCAGCTCGTTCCCGGCCTCGTAGCCGAGGTGCGCCGCGCGGATCTGCGCCCAGAGCTCGGCCGAGTACCCACCCTGCGGCGCCTCGAGCTTGAGGAGGTCGTTGAGCTTGTAGAACTCGGACTTCTTCAGGCCGAAGGTCTTGCGCAGGTCGGCGTAGAATCGGATCGACTTCTGCAGCAGCTCGTGGTCGTGCTGCCAGATCACGTCCGACGCCGGCGCCTTCGGGTCCCACTGCATGTTCAGGTACTCGTACGTGTCGTGGAGCACGCCGAGCGGGTTGCGGATCCAGACCAGCTTGCCGTTCTCGAGCTTGTAGTTCTTGCGGTTGATGCTGAGCCAGCCCGCAAGCAGGTGCGGGTCCTCGAGCAGCCGCTCGATGGGGCGCGTGAGCAGCGTGCCCTTGCGGTCGAGCACCTCGGACATCGCCTTCGCGAGGGAGGCGTCGTCGGGAGCAATCGCCGCGACCTGCTTGGCGTACTGCTTCTTCATCTCGAGGAAGGCGTACGTCGAGTCGATCTTGTTGCACTCCTCCTTGAGCCTCCCGACCAGCGTCAGGTACGGGACCACGAAGCGGGTGGTCGGCTTCGCCATCACGTTGTGGCCGAGGAACCAGTTGACCAGGCCGTAGTGGAACTCGAGGTTGGTGGCCAGCATGATGCCGCGCAGGCTGGTCTGGCCCAGCACGCGGGAGAGGTGCTCGTAGCTCTCCTGCCGGTCGGCCCCCTTGGTCAGGAGGAGCGCGATGTTGGAGTCGTAGGCGCCGGCGACCCGGTACCGCATGAACATGCCGGTGTCCGGGTTCGGCAGGCTGATCCCCTGGTCATCGCGGATCTCGCCCTCGATGGGCCTGGACCAGTGACGGATGAGGCCGCCGGCGTGCGGCGAGAGCGACGCGTCGGTGGCGTTGAGGCGCGCCTCGACTGAGGCCGGGAAGCGCGACACGCGCGCGGGCTTGGGGAGCCGGGGCCCATGGCGCGCGATGAGCGCCATCGCCTCGACCAGGGACTCGACGACGAACGAGTCGTCCTTGTCCTCCGGGTTGGTGAACTGGAGGCCGTAGCAGAGCTCGGTGACCCGGTGCTCCACCTGGATGCGGGTGTTGACCTCCATGAAGTAGTACCGGTCGCGGTCGACGATGCACTCGAACGTCGAGGCCGAGTCGAGCCCCACCGCGGCGCCGAAGCGGGCGGCGTCGTCCTCCATCCGCTTGAGCGTCTCGAGGTCGGTGCGCAGCGACGTCGCCTCCGCCGCCCTGCCCGCCTTCTCCGCCGAGCCGATCGCGGCGAGGAGCCCCTCCTGCGTGACCGAGACCTCCAGGAGCTTCTGCTCGTGCATCTGCAGCGAGCAGTCGCGGCCGCCGAGGGCGACGCACCACTTCCCGTTGCCGACGAGCTGGATCTCGTTGTGGCGCGTCTGCTCGATGTTGAGCTCGATGAGGACGTTCTTGTTGTCGCCGACGCCAGTCGCCTTCACCTCGTTCAGCGTCTCGCGCGTCAGGCCCGGCGCCTCGGCGGCGGCAGCGGCGATCGCCTTGTCGTCGGCGTTCTTCGCGGTGAGGAGCGAGGCGCCGAGGATGCGCTGCCCCTTCCCGCCGCCGCCGCCGATCGCCTTCAGGCGCACCCGGGAGTTCGGGTGCTTCTTGAACATCTCCTTGACCTCGCGCTCGACCTGCTCGCCGAGCTCGTCGATGGAGTAGAGGTCGATCCCCTTCGCGTAGGACGCCATGAGGATGTGGTCGGCCAGGTCCTCGAGCTGGACCTTCGCGTTGGCGAGGACCTTCTCGTCGCAGGCGAGGCCGTTCGCCTTGCACAGCGCCACGAGCGCCTCGCGGGTCTTGTGCTTGTGCACGAGCGTGCGGGCCGTGACGTTGTTGATGCCGGGGGTGACGCTGACCTTCACCTCGAGCGCCGTCCGCTTCGCCTCGTCCTTCTTGCCGGCGCGCGCCTGGACCTTCGAGTTGGGGCCGATGAACTTGAGCCCAGCGCCCTCGACGGTGGCGACGAACTCCTCGTCCTCCGCCATGAAGCCGTACCCGGCGAAGACCGAGTCATAGCCATTGTCCCTGGCGATCTGGACGATCTGGTTCATCCGCTCGACCCGCTCCTCCTTGCTCGCGCCGGAGTAGTCGGGCACGCGGTGGACGCGGCTGGTGTCGGTGAGCTGGCGCAGCTCGGGGGCGAGCGCGTTCGGGTAGACGATCGAGTCCTTCTCGGAGAGGAGGATCCCGTAGTGGGAGATCCCCATCTCGTCGAACACGTCCATCGCCTCCTTGCGGATCGGGCCGCGGCAGACGACGAGCGGCTTGAGATCCTCGCAGGCGAACGATCTCACCCACGCGGACGACGCCTTTCCCAGGCGGCGATCGCGGTGCGTGAGCGGGTTGTCCTTGTACCAGTCGATGGGCTGCGCCATTTGGGTCTCTCTCTGGTCCTGGGTCTTGGAAGGGGGAAGCCGCATGGCCTAGTGGAACTCCCGCTGAGGGCCGCCCATCGGCGACGCCTTGTAGTGACGGAGGAGGAACTGCATGTTCTCGCCGAGGACCTTGCGCAGATCCGTCGGCATCACGATCGAGGAGATGGAGCCGAGCGAGAGCCCTTCCTTCGGGTTCATCAGCTCCTTCTCGTAGCGCTGGTTGAGCGCGGCCTCCTGGGCCTTGAGCCAGTCGCCCGCCTCCTTCTCGGCGTCCTTCTTCGCGGCGCCGCCCTCCATCCCCGCCGCCGTGCGGGTCTGGAGCCCCTTCTTGAGCAGCTCGGCAGCCTGGCCGCGCATCTTCCTGAGCTCGTCCTTGTAGACGAACTCCTTGCCCGCGGGCCCCATCACGGCGAGCCGCGTCGTCGGGAGCGCGAGCACCAGGTCGGCGCCGGTCGGGTAGTTGTTGTAGGACGCGTACGCGCCACCGAACGCGTTGCGCAGGATGAGCAGGATGCGCGGCGTCCGCACGTCGACGATCGAGTCGAGCATCGAGCGGCCGGCCTGGACGATGCCGCGCGCCTCCTGCTCGCGACCGGGGAGGAAGCCGGTCGTGTCCTCCATGAAGATGATCGGGATGTTGTAGATGTTGCAGAAGCGGACGAACCTCGCGATCTTCACCGCGGAGTCGCAGTCGATCTGGCCGGAGGAGACGGCGCTGTTGTTGGCGACGAAGCCGACGACGTGGCCGCCGAGCCTGCCGAAGGCGGTGACCACCTCGCGGGCGCGCTCGGGCTGCAGCTCGTAGTAGTCGCCGTGGTCGCAGACCTGCTGGATGACGATCGACACGTCGAAGGGGGTGTTGAACCCGGTCGACGAGTTGAAGGCCTTCTTGAGGAGCGTGTTGATCTCCCAGGTCTTCCGGTCGAGCGGGTCGGTCGTCTCCTGGAAGGGCGCGAGCTGGGAGTTGTTGTCGGGGATGTAGCCGAGCAGGCGGACCGCCTGGCGGAGCGCGGCCAGCTCGTCCATGACGGTGAGGTCGGCCACGCCGGAGCCGCCGTGGACCTTCGGGCCGCCCAGCTCCTCGGGGGTGATGTCCTCGCCGAGGACGCTCTTCACGACGCCGGGGCCGGTGAGGCCGAAGAAGGTGTCGTTGGGCTGGATCACGAAGCTGCCCTGCCGGGGCAGGTACGAGCCGCCGCCGGCGTTGAAGCCGAACATGCACATGATCGACGGGACGACGCCGGAGATCTTGCGGAGCGCCGTGAACGCCTCGGCGTAGCCGTCGAGGCCGCCGACGCCCGCAGGCACGAACGCGCCGGCCGAGTCGTTCATCCCGATGAGCGGGATCCCCTTCTCGCCCGCCAGGTAGAAGAGCCGCGCCAGCTTGTTGCCGTTCGTCGCGTCGATGGAGCCCGCGCGGACGGTGAAGTCGTGGCCGTAGACCGCCACGTCACGCCCCCCGATGTTGAGGATGGCCGTCACGAGCGAGGCGCCGTCCAGGTTCTTGCCCCAGTTCTGGTAGAGGACGTTCGGCTCCTTGTCCGACAGGACCTTGATCCGCTCCCAGACCGTCATCCGCTTCTTGAAGTGCTGCTTCTCGATCTGGTCGATCGCGACCGAGCGGATCGGGCGCTGGATGAGATCGTGCCCCTCCCTCATCACCTCCTCGTAGCGGCCGGTGGTGCGGGAGATCTCACCCGGGATGTTGAACTCGACCTTCTCGAGGGGATCCAGCGGGTTGGTCAGCGTCGGCTTGATCGGCTTCGTGGACATGCGGTCGATTCCTCCTGGGAATACTCTTGCGACGAAAGCTTCGAAGGGGGGAAGTTGGCGGGCCCTAGAGCGGGATGTTGCCGTGCTTGCGCGGCGGGCGTTCCAGCCGCTTGGTTCGCAGCATCTCGAAGGCACGGATGACGCGAAGGCGGGTCTGCTCGGGCTTGATGACGGAGTCGACGTAGCCGAGCTCGGCGGCCTTGTAGGGGTTCGCGTACCGGTCCCGGTAGTCCTGGATGAGCCGAGCCCGCTCGGAGGTGGGATCCCTGGCCGCCTGGATCTCCTTGCGGAAGATGATGTTCACCGCGCCGTCCGGGGCCATCACGGCGATCTCCGCGGTGATCCAGGCCATGTTCACGTCGGCCCGCAGGTGCTTCGACGCCATCAGGGCGTACGCGCCGCCGTAAGCCTTGCGCGTGATGACCGTGACCTTCGGGACGGTCGACTCCGCGTACGCGTAGAGCAGCTTCGCGCCGTGGCGGAGGACGCCGCCCCACTCCTGGCCGGTCGCGGGGACGAACCCGGGGACGTCGACGAACGTGAGGAGCGGGATCCCGAAGGCGTCGCAGAAGCGGACGAACCGGCCGCCCTTCACGGAGGCGTCGGCGTCGAGCGCCCCGTCCTGCGCCGCGGGCTGGTTCGCCACGATCCCCACCGGTCGGCCGCCGAGGCGGGCGAAGCCGACCACGAGGTTCGGCGCGAAGGTCTCGTGGACCTCCATGAAGTTGCGGTCGTCGGCGACGGCGCGGATGACGTCGCGCATCTCGTAGGGAGCGTCCGGATCGGCTGGGACGATGGTCTTGAGGACGTCGTCGCCACGGCCAGGGTCGTCGGCGCAGGCGCGGGCGGGCGGCGGCTCGGTGGGGTTGGACGGCAGGAAGGAGAGGAGCTCGCGCACCGCCTGGAGCGTCCCCTCCTCCGTGTCCATGGCGAAGTGGGCGATCCCCGAGCGGCTCGAGTGGGTCTTCGCGCCGCCGAGGTCCTCCTTCGAGACCTCCTCGCCCGTCGCCCCCCGGATCACCTCGGGGCTCGCGATGAACATGTGCGAGGTGTCCTTCACCATGAAGATGAAGTCGGTGATGGCCGCGCCGAAGCCTGCGGCGCCCGCGTAGGGGCCCATGATCACCGAGATCTGCGGGACCATCCCGGAGGCGCGCGTGTTGCGGAGGAAGATGTCTGCGTACCCGGCGAGCGCGGCGACGCCCTCCTGGATCCTGGCCCCGCCCGAGTCGTGCAGCCCCACGATCGGGCAGCCGACCGTCATCGCCCGGTCCATCACCTTGCAGATCTTCTCGGCCATGGCGGCGGAGAGCGACCCGCCGAACACGGTGAAGTCTTGCGCGTAGGCGAAAACCCTGCGGCCGTCGACGAGGCCGTAGCCCGAGACGACGCCGTCGCCGAACACCTTCTGGTCCTGCATTCCGAAGTCGGTGCAGCGGTGGGTCTTGAGCTTGTCCAGCTCGACGAAGGTGCCGGGATCGAAGAACCTCCCGATCCGCTCGCGCGCGGTCAGCTTTCCCGACTCGTGCTGTCTGCGGATCCGATCCTCGCCGCCTCCCCTCTCGGCCTCATCGTCGAGCCGATCGAGCAACGCACGCCGCGGATCGGGGTCCAATGCCTCGTGCATTCGTCAGGCCTCGGCTACCCGTCTTCAGGTGAGCGGCGAAGATAGCCAGCCCGCTTCCAATGAGGCAAGCGAAAGCGGGCGATCGCGCACACCCTCGCGCCGATATTGCGCCTGCTGCGTAGCGAGCTTCGCAGTCCCTGCCGATCGGCGTAGCGCGCTACGCACCACCTCGGGTCAGGGCGTTCAGAGCGTGATGCCCTGCCGCGACCACCAGACCCACCACGCGCGGGAGGCGGCATCCAGCTCCGCCGAGGGCATGTCGACGGAGTAGCGCACCGGCGGATCCCCGGCGGAGCGAAGCTCACCCGAGGCCGCCAGCCGCAGGTCGCGGTCCGGAGACGTGAGGGCCGCGAAGAGCCACTCCGCCCGCGAGCGCCCGCGGTTCTCCTTCCACCATCGCAGCCACTTCTGCGGGTTGGGCCCGTGCCGCTGCATCGTGATCCCCGCCAGGGCTTCGGCCGCCGCCTCCGCGGTCTCCGGCGAGCCGCTCTCCAGCGCCTGGATGAGGATCGGGATCGACTCCACGTCCCGGAGCGCGCCCAGCGCCCTGGCGGCCAGCACCGGCCTGCTGCCGACGCCGGAGAGGAGGGCGCGCCGCAGCCGCTCGGGCAGCGGCCGCACCGCCGGCTCTCTCCGGCGGGAGACGAGCGCCTCGCGCGCCGCGGCGGCCACCTCGGCGCTCGGATCGAGGACCAGATCCACGATGGCCGCGGAGTGATCGGTCGAACCTCCGCTGGCCTCGGTCAGGAGCGCGGCCATCGCCGACTCCACGGCTTCGCCGGCATCGCCCACGTGACCAGTCCGCTCTCCCGCGCCGGGGGAAGTGGACGCGCCGGGCGCCTCGGGGAGAGTGGGCGACTCGCTCGGCGGCTGCGCCATCCACTCCGGGACGGGCTCCTGGTGGGGAGCCTCAGGCGGCGGAGAAGGCGGCGGCGGGCGCGGCGCGGCGCGCGGCCTCCGCTTCTTCCGGGCGCGAATGATCCGCTCGAAGTTGCTGCCCACGGTCGAGAGGAAGAGGAGCAGGTCGCCGAGCCGGCGCGGGGAGACCGGCGCCTCGCCGTTGTCGGCGTACAGGACGGCGACGGGGCGCTCGCCGAGCAGGATCGGATAGAGCAGGACGGTGCGAGGCGTCCCCCGCCAGAGCCCGTCGAGGACGTTGGCCGTCCCCGCCACGTCGCGGTCCGCTGGCCCGAGGTACGGCGCGCGCGTCTCCAGCACGGTCCTCACGACCCCAGCGTCGGAGGCGTAGATGGCGGTCCCGCGGCTGTGGCTGCGAGCGTCCTCCTGGACGCCGAGCCCATCGTGTCCGACCACTGCGTCGCGCGTCACGGCGAAGAGCGCGGCGAACTCGAAGAAGTCGCGCGCGTACCTGAGCGCGATGAGGACCACCTCGTCCCTGTGGCGCGCCGCCGACAGGGCGGCGGACGCGGCCTCGAGCGACCAGTGCGGCGGCGCAGAGCGATCGAGGACGGGCGGCTCCTCCGGCTCGACGTCCTCCTGCGGCGGCTCGCCGGCCGCGGGCGGCGGGCTCCGCGTCCGCGTCCGCTGCCTCTGCCTCTGCCCTGCCACTGGCACGGCCCCCCCGGCCACGCCACCCTCGGGCTCCGTGGCCGCAGGCGGCGCGGCAGGTTCCTCCGCAGGGGGCTCGACGTCGATCGAGACCGCGTCGAAGGCATCCACGGCCTGCTCCAGCGCCGCGAGAAGCGGCTCGGCCGGCTCGGCGTCGTCCCGCCCGAAGCCGCTCGGCGGCGGGCGCACGGGCTCGACGTCCCCGAAGGAGGTCTCGTCCTGGACCCGCCCTTCTCCCCCGCCGCGGGAGAGGTCTCCTCCCGTGACCTTGAACGTCCCCGCCTCCCCAGCGGCGAAGAAGGCCTCCTCGATGGAGACCGAAGCGGGCGCGGGAGCCGCGGGTGGCGTCGCCTCGTCCTCCGTGGAGGCGGGCGCCCGGACAGGCGGCTCCGCGGGCAGGGCCTCCGCGAGCCTGGAGAGCCTGGCAGAGAGCTGGCCGCCGTAGAGCCGCTGGATCAGCTCCTGGACGCGCCACTCCGGACCGACGTGGGTCACCAGCGTCAGCGAGAGCATGAAGCCGATCTCGTCGATGGACGCGGCGTCCACCGGGTGGACTGCGACGACCGACAGCTCGCGCCCGTCGAGCGCGAAGGGGGCCAGCCTGTGGCGCTCCGCGACCTTGGCAGGGAAGACCCTGCGTGCCCTCGGATCGATCTCCGCGAGCGCGGCCACCGGCACCGCCGGGAGTCCGGAGGCGTGCGAAAGGAAGGAGAGGAGGTGCCCCTCGCCGATCAGGCCGAGCTCGAGGAGCGCGGTGTCGAGCGCGCCGCCAAGCTGGGTCTGGCGGGCGACGGCGCGGTCCATGTCAGCCTTGGAGACCGCGCCCTCTTCCATGAGGAGCGCGGCGAGGTCCTGGGGCACAGGTTCCTTTCTATCACGGGGGACGGCGGGTCATGGGGCCTCGACCACCCGCGTCCCCGCGAGGAGGTCGTGGAGCGCGCGCCGGGACGAGCCGAGGATCGCGGGGAGCATGCCGGCGCCGGCGAGGGCGATGGAGGCGACGGCCCACGCCGAGCGCGACGCGCTGCAGGCGATGCCAGGGGGGTGTCCGGCGGCGTCGACCACGCGGATCCGGGCGATCCGCTTGCCCAGCGTGGCGCCGGCGAGCGCGTGGGCGACGGTCGCATAGACGAAGGCGGCCACCGCGACGAACGCGAGGCTCGGCAGGACGATCGGAAGGTTCCCAGCCACCGCCCGCTGGAGCGACCCCTCCGCCCGGAGGGCGCCGCTGGAGGCGAGCAGCGCGATGGGCAGCGCCGCCCCGACCAGCGCGACGAGCGCCCCGTCGATCGCCCAGGCGACCGCTCGGCGCTCGGGGGGGGCCGGACGCAGGTCGTCCGCCCCGTCGGCAGGCGCTTCGGCCGGCTCCGCCGGCTCGGCCTGCGAACGCTCCCGGCCCCGTCTATCGAGATCCAGCTCGAGGTCGAGCGAGCGGAGCGCGGGCTCCTCGCCGAAGGCGAGCGGCGTCCCGCAGCCTGCGCAGGCCCGGGCGTTCGGCGCGTTCTGGCGCCCGCAGCGGGGACAGGGGTCCACGGGCGGAAGCTTAAGGGCGAGCCGGTGAGCACGCCAGCCGGCGACCGGAATCAACCGAAGCGCCCCGTGCGTGAGCTTGCCGCGGCGTGGCGGGACAAGGTCCAATCGCGGCTCAACGGAGGTTTCTCACATGGCGAAGGCGAAAGAGCTCAAGTTCCGAGTCACAGACGCGCCCGGGAAGCTCGGCGAGATCACCGCGGCGCTGGCGGCGAAGAAGGTGAACCTGCGAGCCATCAACGCATGGGTCGAGGGCATGGAGGGCGTCGTACGGCTGGTCGCGGACCAGCCCGCGGCGGCGAAGAAGATCCTCGCGAAGCTGGGGCTCCAGGTGGAGGAGAAGGACGTCCTGGAGCTGGAGCTCGCCGACAAGGCGGGGACCCTGGCCACTGCGACGACGAAGCTTGGCGCGGCCGGGATCAACATCAGCCACGTCATGATCGGGACGGCGCCGGCGCGCAAGTGCACCGTCTTCCTCGGCGTCCCGGACATCAAGGCGGCGGCGAAGGCGGCGCGGTAGACCTCCCCACCTGCACCCTGCCCTCTCCTCCACCGGGGGAGAGGGCAGGTGACTCTCACATGTCCCCGTAGCGCGCCTGCAGCAGCGCGACCGCCGCGATGGCGGCGGTCTCGGCGCGGAGCGTGCGGGGGCCGAGCGACGCCAGCGCCGCGCCGGCGCGGGAGAGCGTCCCCAGCTCGGCCGTGGTGAGGCCGCCCTCCGGCCCCACCACCGCCAGCACCCCGGCGGCCGCCGGGAGCCGCGCGATCGGCGCGCTCCCCTCGCCGTGGAAGACCACCGGGAGGAAGCCGGGGGGGATCTCTGCGACGAGCTCCTGGAACGACGCGGGGACGCGCACCTCCGGGACGTCGGCGCGGCCGCACTGACGTGCGGCCTCCTCGGCGATCCGGCGCCAGCGCTTCGCCCGCTCCTCGGCGCGCTCCTTCTCCAGGCGGACGACCGAGCGCTCCGCCTCCCAAGGCACGATCCGGGCGACGCCGAGCTCGGTCGCCTTCTGCACGACGAGCTCGACCTTCTCCCCCTTGGCGAGGGCGAGCGCCAGGTGAATGTTGGCGCCGCCCGGCGGCGCGTCGCGGCGCACGCCGAGCGCGAGCCTCTCGAAGCCTGGCTCGACCCGACCGTCGTAGAGCCCTCCGCGCCCGTCGAACACCTCGACCGCGGCCCCCACCTCCAGCCGGAGCACGTCGTGGAGGTAGTGACGTCCGGGCTCGTCGAGCCGCGCCGTCGCCCCCTCGATCCGCTCCGGCGGGACGTGGATCCGGCGCTTCATGGCTTCGAGAGCGCGAGGAGCGACCACTCGCCATCTCGGCGATCGCCGCCGGGGAACGGCGTGAGCCGCTGCGCCTGGTAGGCGGCGCGGACCTCCGCCTCCTGCGGACCGAGGATGCCGGAGAGGAGCACCACCCCGCCGGGCGCCAGCTTCGCGGCGAGCGCAGGCGCGAGCTCCACCAGCGTGTTGGCCAGGATGTTGGCGACCACCACGTCGAAGGTGCCGTCGATCTGCTCGACCGGCGCGACCGTGAGCTCGAGCGACGCGCCGTTGGCCTCGGCGTTCTCGCGCGCGACCCTCACCGCGATCGGATCGTTGTCGTTGCTCGCAACGCGTCCGGCCCCGAGCTTCTTCGCGGAGATGGCGAGCAGCCCCGACCCCGTCCCCACGTCGAGCACGCTCGCGCCCGGGCGGGCCGCGAGGAGGTCCGAGAGGGCAGCGAGGCAGAGCGACGTCGTCGGGTGCGTGCCCGTCCCGAAGGCCATCCCGGGATCCAGGACCACCTCGACCGCGCCCGGCGGCGCCTGCTCGGTGATCCAGGTTGGGCGCACCCAGACGCGTCCGATCGAGAACGCCTTCAGCCCCTTCTTCCACTCCTCCCCCCAGTCCGCGTCGGCCACCTCGGAGAGCTCGCCGCCATGCTCGACCCGGGCCGCCTCCGCGTCGGCCTTCTCGGCGAACCAGGCGAGGACGGTGGCCCGGCCGGCCGCCGGCTGGGCGACACCCGGCATCGGCGTCCCCTCCCCGTCGCGGACCTCGACGCCGCTCGCCCCCAGGTCGAAGAGCTCTGCGGAGAGCTCCTCGGAGAAGTCCTTCGGGGCGTCGATCGTCAGCGAGTAGGTCGGCATCGTGCGGGCTCCCGCGCGTCGTCTACCGCTTCCGGAGCCGCGCCGCCACTCCCCCCATGCAGGCCGAGCCCCGATATCGTTTCCTCGAGGGAGTGGGGCGCGGGACGGTTCGGCGGTAGCATCCTGCGAATGGCGTGGAACGTTCTACTCGTGGAGCCCGACGCGGGCTTCTCCGACGAGATCCGGGCAGCCTTCGAGCCCGCCGGCTTCTCCGTGCAGGTCGTCGGCTCCGGCGAGGAGGCGGTCGAGCGCGTCCGCGTCAGCCCGTTCAGCCTCGTGGTCCTCGCCGCCGAGCTGCCCGACATGAGCGGGTTCTCGGTCTGCAACAGGCTGAAGCGGGCCCTGCCGCAGGTGCCGCTCGTCCTCTATACGAGCGAGGCCACCGACCAGGCGGTCGCGGCCCACCAGGCGACGCGGACCCGCGCTGACGAGTACCTGCGCCGTCCGTTCGATCTCGCCGACCTGCTCGGCCACGCCGCGAACCTGCTCGCGAACGCGCCCTCGCTCTCCCCGCCGCCGACGTCGGCCGCGCCTGCCGATCCCGCCACGGCGCCCCGCCGGCGGCCAGCCCACCCAGGTCGGCCGACGGGCCGCCGCCCATGCCGGGGGTCGCGCATGGCGGACCGCCGCCGATGCCGCCGCGGCTCCCTCCGGGCGGCTCGCCACCGCCGCGCCCCTCGCAGGCGCCCGGCCGGGTCAGGATCCAGATCCCCAGGGGCGATCCGAGCGAGGTGCTGAGCGAGTGGCCGCGGGATCCGGCGCCGCCGAAGGGCTCCCCGGAGGAGAAGCTCGAGTTCTTCCGCGACCGGCTCCGCGCGCGCGACACGTTCCTCGCGAAGGTGCGCGACGCCTTCGCCACAGCCAAGGCGCAGAGCACCGCGATGCTGGCGGAGATCGACGGGCTCGGCGAGGAGCTCCAGCAGACGCGGGACCAGCTCGCGGCGATCGAGGCTCAGCTCGGGGAGTCCCTGCAGGCCGGGGAGCAGAAGGACGCGCGGATCGGCGACATCGAGGCGCAGCTCGCGCAGAGCGAGTCGACCCGGCAGTCGCTCTCGGACGTCCTGAACGAGACGATGCAGCAGCAGGAGGCCGCCGAGGCCAGCTGGTCGCAGCGGATCGGGCAGTCCGAGGAGCAGCGCGCACGGCTCGAGGCGCAGCTCTCCGAGGATGGGGAGTCCCACGCGCGCGCCGTCGCGGCGCTTGAAGGGGATCGCGCGGACGACCGCGCCCGGTTCGAGGCGGAGCGGGCCGAGCTGGAGCAGGCCCACCAGGAGCGAGTCGGCGAGCTGGAGGGGCAGCGCGCCGCCGAGCGCGCCGAGGTGGTCGCGGAGAGGGAGGCGGCCGAGGCGCAGCTCCAGGAGATGACCGGCGAGCGCGACGAGGCGATCGCCCAGGGCAAGGAGCTGCGAGCGCTGCTGGAGTCCGAGCAAGCCCAGGCCGCGGAGGAGAAGGCCGCCGCGGACGAGCACGCGCGCGAGCTGCAGGGGCGGATCGACGAGGCCTCGGCGCGCGCGCAGACCGCCGCCGCCGAGCTGGCCGAGGCGCTCGGGAAGATCGAGGAGCTGGGGGCCGAGGTCGCGCGCGGCGGCGAGGCGCGCCAGGCCCTGGAGAACGAGCTCGGCGCAGCGCAAGAGGAGACGAGGGCCACGGCCGAGCAGCTCGCCGCCGTGGAGCAGGCGCTCCAGGCGAAGCAGTCCGAGCACGAGGCCGCCGAGCAGCGGATCGCGGAGCTGGGCCAGGCGCTGGAGGCCGATCGGGCCGACATCGAGGGGACGCGCGGGGAGCTGGAGAACGTCGAGAGCGCGCGCGCCGACGCCGAGCGCCGCGCCGCGGAGACCCAGGCCGAGCGCGACAGGCTGGGGCGCGACCTCGAGGGCGCCCGCAGCGAGCTGCTGTCCGAGCAGGAGCGGAACGAGCGGCTGCAGGGAGACATCGACCGCCTGCGGAAGCTGGAGCCGATCGCGGAGGAGGCGGTCCGGCTGCGACGCGACGTGGCGCAGGCCAGGGAGATCATCCAGCAGCGGACGGCGGCGCTCGAGGCGGCCTCGCGCCAGGCGCAGGCTGGCGGCGCCGACCGCGCGCGGCTCCAGGAGCAGCTTGCCGTCGAGACCGGGAAGCTCCAGGCGCAGCTCGCCCGGATGGAGTCGGAGCTGGGCGCGGCCCGCAAGAAGCTGGGGGACACGGAGAACGCGCTCGCCGCGCGGACCGCCGAGGCCGACCGGGTCCGCTCAGAGGCGGACGAGCGGCGCCGCGCGGTCCTGGCGGACGCGGCCGAGGGGGAGCGCCGGCAGCAGGCCGAGGTCGCGCGGCTCAAGGCGGCGATGGTGGAGCTGGAGCGCCACCTCGAGCAGCGCGCGCGCTCGGAGCTGACGCTCAAGAAGCGGGTCCAGGAGCTGGAGGCGCAGCCGGCGAAGTCGGCCTACCAGGGCCCGCCGCCGGAGGAAGTGGCCAAGATGCGGCTGGAGCTGGCGCGGCTCGCCGAGGAGGTCGAGGATCTCCGTGGCGAGAACGACTTCCTGAACGGCGAGGTCGCCCGCTACACGCAGAAGAACAAGGACCTCTCCGCCAAGGTCCCCAGGAAGTAGCGGCGTGCCCCTCGGAGCGAGCGCCGGCACGCCGACGGCGCGGCCACCACTGGAGGGCAGGCGCGGCTTCCGGCTCCTGAAGCTCCTCTTGTGGGTCTTCGTCACCGCGATCTTCACCGTGGACCTCGTGAAGATCGTGATGGACGTGTCGATCGTGTCGAGGTCGATGCACCAGCAGTTCCTCACGACCTTCCTGCGGTCGACGTTCGGGCTCTTCGAGCTGATCATGGCGGGGCTGATCGCGTACTTCGCGGTCAAGCATCCCGAGCGGCGTGCGCGGCTGGCGTCGGTCGCGTTCTTCCACTACGCCTCGGTGCTGGCGCTGCCGCTCGCGTTCCGCGACTTCACCTGGATGGCCGTGCTCTACCCGTGGCCGCAGACCCTCCTGGCGTTCGATCCGAGGACGACGACGCTCGTCGCAACACTGAGCCTGGCGGTCGGCTTCATCGGCGTGCCGGCGCTGACGCTGGCCTGGGGCGCCAAGGGCTTCTGCGGCTGGGTCTGCCCACACGGCGCCTTCTACTCGGAGGCCCTCGGCCGGCTCTTCTCGCCTCCCGCCGGACGGCTCCCGCGACTGAGGCGGTACGGGCCCCCCGCCTATTTCCTGTTCATGACGCTGGCGCTGGCCTCCATCCTGCTCCTCCCTTCCGTCACCGGGCCCTTGCGGCAAGTCCAGAAGCTGGCGTTCTTCGCCGGCTCGCAGCTCATCTACTTCGTCGTCGGCATGCCGCTCATCGGCCCGCGGTCCTACTGCACGCACCTCTGCCCGATCGGCCTCGAGGTCGGCTGGATCCTCCGCGCTCGCCGGACGGCCGTCCGCTGGATGGGCGCACGCCGAGGGCCGGACGCCCTCCAAGGAGAGCACGAGCCATGAACCGGTCGCTCGTCACGATCGTCGGCTACTTCGTCGTCGCGCTCCTGGTCATCGGGCTCATGCGCTGGCTCCGGTCGCGCCCGTCGGGCACGCCCATCACCGCAGGTCGCGCCGCCGATCCCGCAGCGCCGCCGGGACCGCCGCTCGCCGGCACGGAGGTGCCGCTTCCCGCGGCGCTCGAGCCGCACCGCTCCGTGCTCGAGAGGGTCCTCGCAGCCGCCGCCAGCCTCCGGCCTGGCGGCGATCCGGTCGCGCGGCTCGGCGGCCAGCCCAGCCTCCCTGCCGGCTTCCCCTGGCCGGCCTCGCCGGCCCACCCGATGTCCTTCGTCGGCGAGCTCGATCTCGCCGCGCTCCGCCGGGCGGCTCCGGAAGTGGCCGCCGCGCTGCCCGCCGAAGGCCGGCTAGCCCTCTTCTACGACGTGGAGGAGATGCGCTGGGGGTTCGAGCCGACCGACGGCGCCTTCGTCAGGCTCGTACACCTCACGGCCGCCGGGAAGCCGCGGGCGGCTCCGGCCGGGGCGACGACCTTCAAGGAGCGGGTCCTCGGGGCGACGGCTGTGCGGGTCCTTCCGGACGCGGAGGATCTCCCCGACGGCGTCGCCTTCGGGGAGGCGGACGAGGCCTACTTCGATCACGCAGCCGCGCTGGTCCCGGAGCCCGACCACCGCGTCGGCGGCCACCCCGCCTGGATCCAGGGGAACGGGCGGGGAGACGCAGCGGTCGCTGCCGTGGGGGGGTCGACCGGGACGCCCGAGAAGGCGCGCGAGGCTCGCGAGAGGCTCTCCCCCGCCCCCGCCTCCGAGTGGCGCCTGCTCTGGCAGCTCGACACCGACGACGAGGCCGGCTTCATGTGGGGGGACGCGGGGCGGCTCTACCTGCTCGCGCGCGACGAGGACCTGAAGGCCAGGCGCTTCGACCGCGCGTGGCTCGTGCTGCAGTGCTACTGAATGGCGATGCACGTCCCCCTCCACTGGGCGAAGGCCGAGCACCGGTTCGATCCCGACGGCGAGCACCGGGTCACCGCCTGGCGCTGGTCCGACTCGAGCTCGGAAGAGGCAGCGGTTGCCGCGCGGGCGCGCGTCGGCGAGCTCGTCGCGGCGATCGTCGCGGGACGCAGGCCGGACCGAGGCGAGTACGCGGACCGTCCGATGCGCGAGGAGCGGCTGGCGTCCCACCCGGAGGTGGGGCGTGACCCCTGGGCGATCGTCACGCGCAACGCGCAGGGGTCGGAGGTGCTCAACACCGCGCGCGTCCCGTTCTTCGATCTCGACTTCGCCCACCTGCCGGGAGCGGGCGTCGTCGCGTCGCTGAAGAGGCTCTTCGGCGGCAAGCGGAGTGAGTCGGAGGAGGAGCGCGCCGTCGCTCACGTGGAGCGCTGGGTGCGGAAGGAGCCGGGGGCACGAGCGCGCGTCTACCGGACCCGCGCCGGCCTGAGGGTGCTCCTTATGGACCGCCTCCTCGATCCCCGTGGCCCCGAGGCCCGGCGGCTCCTCCACGGCCTCGGCTCCGACCCGCTCTACACGAAGCTCTGCCAGGTCCAGGGCTGCTTCCGCGCGCGGCTGACGCCAAAGGCACGGCGCGTCGGCATGAAGCGGATCCCGCACGAGTGGCCAGCTGCCGGGGCTGCGGAGCGGGGCGCTCGCGACCGGTGGCTGGCCGAGTACGGGGAGCGCAGCCGGGGCTACGGCGCCTGCCGGTTCCTCGTGGAGCTGGGATCGGGCCGGGTGGATGACGAGGCGGCCCGCGTCCGCGAGCTGCACGACCGCGCGGCGCTCGCCGATCCGGGGTGCGAGCTGGCGTGAGGGACCCCCCTCACCCTCACCCTGCCCTTCCCCCGGTGGGGGAGAGGGGAGCCCTCACGGGGTGGAGTCGCGGTGGCGCCGCGTGGTAGTTAGCGCCCGCCTTGATCCGCTTCGACTCGATTGGAAAGCAGCACGGGAACCAGATCCTCTTCGTGGAGGCCTCCGCCGTCGTGAACCGCGGCGAGAAGGTCGGCCTCGTCGGCCCCAACGGCGCCGGCAAGTCCACGCTCTTCCGGCTCGTCATGCGCGAGGAGGAGCCGGACGAGGGGCAGGTCTCCGTCGATCGCGGCGTGACGGTCGGCCACTTCAGCCAGGACGTCGGCGAGATGAGCGGGCGCAGCGCCCTGTCCGAGACGATGGACGGCGCCGGGCCGGTCTCGGTGGTGGCGGCGGAGCTGCACGAGCTGGAGCACGCGCTCGCCGATCCCGAGCGCGCCGACGAGATGGACGACCTGGTCGAGCGGTTCGGGCTCGTCCAGGCCCGCTTCGACGAGCTGGGGGGCTACGCGCTCGAGGCCAGGGCGCGGGAGATCCTCGCCGGCCTCGGCTTCTCCACCGAGATGATGGACGGCGACGTCGGCTCGCTCTCGGGCGGCTGGAAGATGCGCGTGGCGCTGGCCCGCATCCTCCTCATGCGGCCGGACGCGATGCTCCTGGACGAGCCGACCAACCACCTGGACCTGGAGTCGCTCATCTGGCTGGAGCACTTCCTCCAGGGGTACGCGGGCGCGATCCTCATGACCTCGCACGACCGCGAGTTCATGAACCGGATCGTCTCCAAGATCATCGAGATCGACGGCGGCGAGCTGACCAGCTACTCGGGCGACTACGACTTCTACGAGCGCGAGCGGGCGATCGCCGACGAGCACCAGCAGGCGGCCTACGACCGTCAGCAGGCGACGCTCAAGAAGGAGCATGCCTTCATCGAGCGCTTCAAGGCCCGCGCGTCGCACGCGGCGCAGGTCCAGTCGCGCGTGAAGAAGCTCGACAAGATCGAGAAGGTGGAGCCGCCAAAGCGACACAAGACGGTCGTCTTCGAGTTCCGGGACGCCCCCCGCTCCGGCGAGGACGTGGCGAAGCTCACCGGCGTGAAGAAGGCGTACGGCTCCCGGAAGGATCTACGACGGGCTCGACTTCCTCGTCCGGCGCGGCGAGCGCTGGTGCGTCCTGGGCGTGAACGGGGCCGGCAAGTCGACGCTCCTCAAGATGATCGCCGGGGAGAGCCAGCCGGACACCGGCTCCGTGGTGGTGGGGGCGAGCGTGAAGATGGGCTACTTCGCCCAGCACGCGATGGAGCTCCTCTCGCCGGACAAGACGGTCTGGGACTCGCTGGCGGACTCCTTCCCGCGCGCCTCGATCGGCTCGCTGCGCTCGCTGGCCGGCTGCTTCGGCTTCTCCGGCGACGAGATCGAGAAGCGCTGCCGGGTCCTCTCCGGCGGCGAGAAGGCCCGGCTGGTGCTGGCCCAGCTCCTCTACGACCCGCCCAACTTCCTGGTGCTGGACGAGCCGACCAACCACCTCGATGCGACCACGCGCGAGATGCTGGTCCAGGCGCTGGCCACCTACCAGGGGACGATGCTCTTCGTCTCCCACGACCGCCGCTTCCTGGGTGCCCTCTCGAACCGCGTCCTGGAGCTGACCCCGGAGGGGATCCATCCCTACGGCGGCGGCTACCGGGAATACGTGGCTCGGACCGGGCGCGAGGCCCCGGGGCTGCGGGGCTGACGGCCCACGTCAGGGGCGGTAGTGGACTCCACCGGTCGGCAACGTTGCCTCCCGGTGAAGCCTTTCCTGCGCCCAATACGCGCACCCCCCGGGCGTCCGCGTGATCCGCTGGACAGCACCGACAACATTTGGTTTGTAGGCAGCTTCCACAAGTTCCAGGGAACGGCCTGCACAGAAGAACCCGAGCCCACGGTTGCCCGAGCTTCATCTCCCCGCCGGAGACCGCGTCCCGGCAACGGAGAGAAGCATCGCCTTCGAACACCTGAACGTTCCCGATCGCGGACATTTTGAAACCCAAGGAGACGACATGACGTCGAAGATCATCTGGACCAAGATCGATGAAGCCCCCGCGCTGGCCACCTACTCCCTCCTGCCGATCGTCCAGGCCTTCACGAAGGGGACGGGCGTCGAGGTCGAGACGCGCGACATCTCCGTCGCAGGCCGGATCCTCGCGAACTTCCCGGAGAAGCTGAAGCCGGAGCAGAAGGTCGCGGACTACCTCGCCCAGCTCGGCGACCTCGCCAAGACGCCGGACGCCAACATCATCAAGCTCCCGAACGTCAGCGCGTCCCTCCCCCAGCTCAAGGAGGCGATCGCCGAGCTGCAGGCGCACGGGTACGACGTCCCGAACTACCCGGAGAGCCCGAAGGACGAGGCCGAGAAGGCGATCCAGGCGCGCTACGCGAAGTGCCTCGGCAGCGCCGTGAACCCGGTCCTCCGCGAGGGCAACTCCGACCGCCGCTCGCCGCCTGCCGTGAAGAACTTCTCCAGGAAGAACCCGCACAAGCTCGGGGCCTGGACGAAGGACAACAAGGCCCACGTCTCGCACATGACCGCCGACGACTTCTACGGCAACGAGACGTCCACGACGATCCCGAAGGCGACCACCTACCGGATCGAGTTCGTCGACGCGTCCGGCAAGGCGACGGTCATGAAGAAGGACGCCCCGCTCAAGGACGGCGAGATCATCGACTCGACGCACATGAGCGTGAAGGCGCTCCGCAAGTTCATCGAGGAGCAGATCGAGGACGCCAAGAACAAGGGCGTGCTCTTCTCGGTCCACCTCAAGGCCACCATGATGAAGGTCTCCGACCCCGTCATGTTCGGCCACTTCGTGACGGTCTTCTTCAAGGACGTCTTCGAGAAGCACGGGGCGGCGCTGAAGCAGGCGGGCGTCAACCCGAACCTCGGGCTCGGCGAGCTCTACAAGAAGATCGAGTCGCTCCCGGCCGACAAGAAGGCCGAGATCGAGGCCGACATCAAGGCCACCTACGCGAAGCGCCCGGCGCTCGCGATGGTCGACTCGGACAAGGGCATCACCAACCTGCACGCGCCGAACGACATCATCATCGACGCCTCGATGCCGGTCGTCGTCCGTGAGTCCGGCGGGATGTGGGGCGCCGACGGCAAGCTCCACGAGTGCAAGGCGGTCATCCCGGATCGCTGCTACGCGACGATCTACAGGGAGTGCGAGGACAACTGCCGGGAGTTCGGCGCCCTCAACCCCGCCACGATGGGCAGCGTGCCCAACGTCGGCCTGATGGCGCAGCAGGCGGAGGAGTACGGGTCGCACGACAAGACCTTCATCGCCCCGCGGCCGGGACGTTCCGCGTCGTCGACGGCGCCGGCGCGACGCTCCTCCAGCAGAAGGTGGAGGAGGGCGACATCTTCCGGATGTGCCAGGCGAAGGACGAGGCGATCAAGGACTGGGTCAAGCTCGCCGTCACCCGCGCCCGCGCGACCGGCTGGCCGGCCATCTTCTGGCTCGACAAGGCCCGCGCGCACGACGCGCAGGTGATCCTGAAGGTCGAGAAGTACCTCAAGGACCACGACACCAAGGGGCTCGACATCAAGATCCTGCCCCCGGTCGAGGCGATGCGGGCCACCCTCACGCGCTGCCGCGAGGGGAAGGACACCATCTCGGTCACCGGCAACGCCCTCCGCGACTACCTCACCGACCTGTTCCCGATCCTCGAGATCGGCACCTCGGCGAAGATGCTCTCGGTGGTGCCGCTCCTCGCCGGTGGCGGGCTCTTCGAGACGGGCGCCGGCGGCTCGGCCCCGAAGCACGTCCAGCAGTTCGTGAAGGAGGGGTACCTCCGCTGGGACTCGCTCGGTGAGTTCTCCGCCCTCGGCGCGTCGCTCGAGTTCATCGGCAGCACGAAGGGGAACGCGAAGGCGAAGATCCTCGCCGAGACGCTCGACACGGCCATCGGCAAGTTCCTCGACAACAACAAGTCTCCGGCCCGCAAGGTCGGCCAGATCGACAACCGCGGCAGCCACTTCTACCTGGCCCTCTACTGGGCCGAGGCGCTCGCCGCGCAGTCGACGGACAAGGATCTCCAGGCAAGGTTCGCGAAGGTCGCGAAGGAGCTTGGTGAGAACGCGGCGAAGATCGATGCAGAGCTGATCGCTGCTCAGGGCAAGCCGGTGGAGCTGGGCGGCTACTACCAGCCGGATGATGCGAAGACGACGAAGGCGATGCGTCCGAGCGCGACGTTGAACGCGATCATCGACGCCATCGCGTAACCGCAGTGCACTCGAACTAGGCACACTCCAAGGAGAGAACGATGGCTAGACCGAAGATTGCATTGATTGGCGGCGGGCAGATCGGTGGCGTGCTGGCTCAGCTGGCGGCGCTCCGTGAGCTCGGCGACGTGGTCCTCTTCGACATCGTCGAGGGGCTGCCCCAGGGCAAGTGCCTCGACATCGCCGAGGCGTCGCCGGTCGACGGCTTCGACGTGAACCTCAAGGGCACCAACACCTACGAGGACATCAAGGGCGCGAACGTCGTCATCGTCACCGCCGGCCTGCCCCGCAAGCCGGGCATGAGCCGTGACGACCTCATCGCGACCAACTCGAAGATCATGACGAGCGTGGCCGAGGGCATCAAGCAGTACGCCCCCGACGCCTTCGTCATCGTGATCTCCAACCCGCTCGACGCGATGGTGACCCTCTGCCAGCGCATCACCGGGTTCCCCCACGCCCGCGTCGTCGGCCAGGCCGGCGTGCTCGACTCGGCTCGCTTCGCCGCGTTCATCGCGTGGGAGCTGGGCGTCTCCGTCAAGGACGTCACGGCGGTCACCCTGGGCGGCCACGGCGACGACATGGTCCCGCTCGTCCGCTACACGGCGGTCTGCGGCGTCCCGGTCATGGAGCTGCTGGAGCAGAAGTACGGCAACGCTGCCAAGGCGAAGGAAGTCATGGACGCCATGGTCAAGCGGACCCGCGGCGCTGGCGGTGAGGTCGTCGCCCTCCTCAAGACGGGCAGCGCCTTCTACTCGCCTGCGTCGTCCGCCATCGCGATGGCGGAGGCGTTCCTCAAGGACTCGAAGCGGGTCCTCCCGACCTGCGTCTACCTGAACGGCGAGTTCGGCGTGAAGGGGCTGTACGTCGGCGTGCCGGTCGTGATCGGCGCCGGCGGCGCCGAGAAGATCCTCCAGCTGAAGCTCAACGCTGAGGAGCAGGCGATGATGGACAAGTCGGTCAAGGCCGTGCAGGACCTCGTCGCCACGCTGAAGTAGCTCGAGCGCCGGACGATTCGATCAACGGAGGCCCCGGCCGCGCGAGCGACCGGGGCCTCTTCACGTCTGGTGGCTCCGCTTGGGGCGGTCGCACTCATCCGGGGCTGCCGCCGAGGCAGGAGGCGCTGTAACGTTCAGTGTAGCCCCGGGGTGCCCGGAACGTTCATTTCCCGCCGAGGGACCTCGGGGGAAGGGAGCGAGCCATGGCCGGAAGACTGGAGAAGAAGGTAGCGCTCGTCACGGGGGCCGCGTCCGGGATCGGGAGGCAGAGCGCGCTCGCCTTCGCCCGGGAGGGTGCGACCGTCGCGGTGGTTGACGTCACGGAGGCCGCCGGCAACGAGACTGTGGCGCTGATCCAGAAGGCGGGCGGCACGGCCAGGTTCTTCCGGTGCGACGTCTCCAAGGCGGCCGAGGTGGAGAAGCTGGTCAAGGACGTCGTGGCCGCGCTCGGGCGGCTCGACTGCGCCCACAACAACGCCGGCATCGAGGGCAAGCAGGCCAAGACGGCCGACTGCACCGAGGAGACCTGGGACCGGACGATCGCCATCAACCTGAAGGGCGTCTGGCTCTGCATGAAGTACGAGATCCCGCAGATGCTGAAGCAGGGCGGTGGCGCCATCGTCAACACCGCGTCGGTGGCCGGCCTCGTCGGCTTCGTCGGCCTGCCCGCCTACAACGCCAGCAAGGGGGGCGTGATCCAGCTGACGCGCACTGCGGCCCTCGAGTACGCGAAGGAGAACATCCGCGTGAACGCCGTCTGCCCCGGCGTCATCAAGACGCCGATGGTCGACCGCTTCACCGGCGGCACGCCCGAGGGCGAGGCGGCCTTCGCCGCCGGCGAGCCGGTGGGCCGGCTGGGTAAGCCGGAGGAGATCGCGACGGCGGTCGTCTGGCTCTGCACCGACGAGGCGTCGTTCGTCACCGGCATCCCGATGCCGGTCGATGGTGGTTGGGTCGCGCAGTGACCGGGCCGAGCCGGCTGCGGCTCCACGCCCCGCCCGATACCTTGCCCGGGCGTGGAGTCGCATGACACGATCTGGTGGCTCGCCGTCCCCGACTGACGAGCCCGCGCCATGCCCGACCTGAACGCAGTGGTGACGCATCGCATCGAAGCGGCCAGCGGCCTCGTGATCATCCGGGTCGCGCCGGACGGCTGGAAGCTCCCGGAGTTCAAGGCCGGCCAGTTCGTCGTCCTCGGCCTCCCGTCCGGCGCGCCGCGCGTTCCGCTCTCGGACCCCGAGCCGCAGCCGCCCGATCCCGCGAAGCTGATCCGCCGCGCCTACTCCATCGCCTCGTCGCCGCTGTCGGACGGCGAGCTCGAGTTCTACGTGACGCTCGTCCGCTCCGGCGAGTTCACGCCCCGCCTCTTCGCGCTCCAGCCCGGCGACCGGCTCTGGCTGAGCAACAAGCCGACCGGCATGTTCACGCTGAAGGACGTCGCCGCGGATCGTCACCTCGTCATGATCGCGACGGGCACGGGGCTCGCCCCGTACATGTCGATGCTCCGGACCCACCTCGCCGCGCCGGGCGAGCGGCGCTTCGCTGCCATAGTGGGCGCGCGCCACTCGTGGGACATCGCCTACTCGGCAGAGCTCTCGACGATGCAGCGGCTCTCCCCCCGCTTCAGCTGGCTCCCGACAGTGAGCAGGCCCGCGGAGGAGCCGGTGCCGTGGGGCGGGTTGACCGGCCACGTGCAGGACGTCTGGCGGCGGGGCCTGCTCGCCGAGCGCTGGGGCTTCCGGCCGACGCCGGAGAACAGCGACGTCTTCCTATGCGGCGCGCCGGCCATGATCGACGACGTGACGGCGATGCTGGTCGCCGAGGGCTTCGTGGCCGACGCGAAGGGCAAGCTCGGCCAGATCCACGCCGAGCGCTACTGGTAGCGGGCGGCACGCCCCCCACCCGCCCCCTCACCCGCCGCAGCGCCTCCCGGCGCGCCTCCTCCCTGGCGGGCTTATGATTGATTACACCGGCCTTCCCCCGCCCCGCCGCGCGACTCCATCGTCGCGTCTCCGCCCGCTCGGACCGTCAGCGCACCAGAAGCGGCTCACGACGTGGGAGGCACCGAGCGGGGCGCGTCACAGGCTTCGGGGCAGCGTCCCTGACCCGGCCGCGCTCCGGCTCGGAGCCTCACCGCGCGTCGCGCGTCGCCCCCGGAACGCGCGGCGGCGCGAATCTGTCCATGAGCGCGTCGCCGAAGATCCGCCTCGCCGCGAGGAGGTTATGGGCCGCACAAGCCAACGTCAGATTCCGAGCGCTGGACTCGCCACCCAGGGCGAACGGGTGGACGTGATCGAACTGGAGCCGGTGAGTCGAGCCGCAAATCTCGCCGCTCCCCAGCCTGAATTGGCACCGCCCTCCGTCGCGCGTCCAGACCTCCCGCCTCACGGCAGCCGGGATGTGCCGCGACCGGCTCCCTTCGCCGTCCACGGGACTCCTCTCCATCGCTCCAGCGGGGGAGCGGCCGGGAGCGGGGTACTTCCTCGGCCGCTCCACTATCCCCTTCCTCTTCGCCGCCCGCTCGATGAGCAGGTCGAGCCCTGCTTCGAGGATGGCCTCGACGTCGGCGCCCGGGTGGGAGTGCGAGAGCGCATCTCGGGCCGCCTCGAGCTTCTCGGTGAACCGCTTCGAGACCGTGACGTGGAGCCGCCGAAGGTCCGCCGTCAGCGGCTCGGCGGTGCTCCGAGGAGGGACTCGCGGCATCGGCGCAGACGCGGGAGGGTCCATGAGGGCAAGCATCGGCGCCGCGGGAGCGGCCGGAAGGGTCACCGCGAGTTCAACCGGTTGAACCGCCGCCACCGGGGCTCCCGCCGAGGCAAGGATCGGCATCGCCGTCATCACGGTCCGGTGGGGCGCCACCTCGGCCGGGCGCAGCTCCGCCGACACCGCCTTCGCCTCCTGCCGGGACCGGTGAAAGAACCGCGGCAGGACCTCCTCCCGGTTCTCCGGCGTGAGCACCTTCGCCAGCTCTATGATGCTAGTGATGCAGAGGAGCCCCTCCCGGAGGGGCTCGACCACCTCGGGGACGCGCCGGATGAGCTCGGCGGCCGTCTTGCGGTAGTGGGCGGCTCCCTTCGACATGCCCAGCTCGCGGTGCAGATAATGGAACAGGCTCGTGTACCCGAGGCTCCTGCCACCGCCGGTTCGCGTCGAAGTCGGCGAGGGCGAGCAGGAAATCCGCGAGGGCCGACTGCTCGCGGCTGAGGAGGTCGTGGAGGCGGGAGGAGAAGCTCGCGTGCGCTGGTCATGCGAACATCGTCTCACGTGATTTCGACCCTCCGTGAAACGCCCGTATTCGCGGTCTGACGCGATTTCCGAGGCAGGGCCTTCTGCCTCCACGAGTGCGTCCCCGACGCCAGCAGCGGCCACGACGAGGCGCGCACGGGAGCGTTTGCGCGCGCTCCGGAACGGCGAAGCGCATTTCGCATCACTCAGCGTCAAGCACTTCCTGCGTTTCGCCCCTGGGCCACCCAATAAGGACCATGAGTGAAGCGGGCGTCCGGTCCTTCTTTCGGAAGACCGTCCACCTCTCTCCCCACCGCCGGTCGCCGAACGGAGTCCTCGCCGCGTCTCGAAACCGCTCGACATGAGCCCGCTGGGGGAGAGGGCAGCGAAACCCCTATGGCGACAGGGCCCGGTTCTGCTCCCGTAGCTCCGACACGGCGTAGATGCCATGGACCCAGAGCACCCCCTGCGCGAAGCCGAGGTGGCGCATCGCGCGCTCGCGGTCGCCGGCCTTGAGCAGGTCCTGGATGTCCTTGCACATCCAGGCGACGTGCTCGAGCTGACGGCTCCTCGGGAAGCTCGCGGTCGTCCGGTCGAAGTCGATCGCGTGGGGCTCGTACCCCTCGCGCGACAGCTTCTCCTGGTAAGCCCTCGCGACCTGCGCAACCTGTTCGTCGGTCATGGCGGCAACTCCTCCGTCCGGCTTGCAGCACCCCGCCCCCGGCCCGTCAGCGCCCACGCCCCGAGGGCACAGGCCGAGATCACGGCCAGCCACGGCAGCACGCTGACCGCGCCGCGGAAGGCGTACCAGAGCATGTAGCCCGCGAGCGCGACGTAGACGAGCGCCGACGCGACGCTGACCCGCGAGGGACGCTCCAGCGCCCCCAGCGCCGGCAGCGGCCGGAGCCAGGCGCGCACCAGCCCGAGCACGGTGAGCCCCGAGAACAGGGTGAGGATCGCGCCCACCTTCGACAGCAGGTCGTCCAGTCGCTCCTCGCCGAACACGACCACGAAGAGCAGGGAGAGCACGCTCTGCAGCAGGATGGAGACGACCGGCGGGCGGCCGGGCGCTCCAGCCAGGGCTCGCGGGAGGAAGCCGTCGCGGGCCATCGCCTGGAACACGCGGGGGCCGACGAAGATCATGGCGCTCATCGCAGACACGAAGACCACGACGGTGACCGCGGACATCACCGACGCCCACCCGGGCCCACCCAGCGCCGCGACCACGGCGTGGCCCAGCGTGACGCGGGCGCTCTTGTACTGGAAGACCACCGAGGCCTGCGCGGGCGTCAGGTTGGCCACGAAGATCCAGTTCACGACCAGGTAGAGCACCGCGACGAGGGCGGTCCCGATCATCATGGCGCGCGGCACCGTCCGCGCCGGGTCGCGGAACTCCTCGGCCGCGTAGACCGCCGCGTTCCAGCCCGAGAAGGCGAACGCTATGTAGAAGAGCGAGTGGACGAACGGCAGCGCGGGGAAGCCCGCCGCGTCGTTCGGCGGCCTCCACGTCGGCCAGGCGCTCGCGCCGTAGCGGAGGCCGACGTAGACGAAGCCGGCGATGAGCACCGCCTTCGCGACGATGAGGAGGTTCTGCGTCCGCGCGCTCGTCTTGAGCCCGGCCACGTGCAGCGCGGTTAGGACCACGATGAGCCCGGCCGCGGTCCACTGCGGGTCCAACCAGGGGACGAGGGTCTTCGCGAAGCCGCCGGCGGCGAGGGCGTCGGCCGCGACCGGGGCGGAGAAGCCGACGAGGAGCGAACCCCATCCGGAGAGGTAGCCGAGCGCCGGGTGGAGCAGCACCGAGAGGTAGCGGTACTCGCCGCCCGACCGCGGAACGAGCCGCGCGATCTCCGCGTAGGCGCGCGCGCCGGCGAGCGCGAGGACCGCCCCGACCACCCACGCGAGGAGGAGCGGTCCGGGGGCCATGTCCTGGGCCATGAAGCCCGCGGAGAGGAAGACCCCAGCCCCGATCATGTTGGCGGCGACGAGTCCAATCCCGGAGCGGACTCCTAGCTTCTTGGTGGCTGGCGGCGGCACCGCGGCATGGTACATGGCTTCCATGCCGAGTTCCTTCCTGCGCGTCGCCTCGCTGGCCGCCTCCGTCGCCATGCTCCCCTCGCTCGCCTGCGGACAGTCCGCGCAGCCGCCCGCGCCCCAGGTCGCCGACGCGCCGATGGACTTCTCCGAGCAGGCGAAGGCCCTCTACCGCCTCGTCGCCTGCACCGGCGACGCCCTGCCTCCCGGACTGGACGCAAGGACCGTCGCGGGATACTGCGCGCGCCAGGCGAAGGCGATCGAGACGGCCCGCAAGCACGCGGCGGGCGCGAGCGCCTTCATCGGCAAGCTCGAGCCGGCCGACCTCCCGACGACGGTCGTCTACCCCTTCGGCGGAGGCGACCTGCTGACCGCGCTCAGCGTCTACCCGCAGGCGCGCGACGTGACGACCCTCTCGCTGGAGCACGCGGGCGACCCGCGCCGGCTCCCCGACCTGGCCGACGCTAAGAGGCTCGCCGAGAGCCTGGAGCTGATCCGCACCACCTCCTCGGGGCTGCTCAACGCGAACGACTCCAAGACGGCGAACCTCATGAAGGGCCAGCGCGGCGAGCTCCCCGGCCAGCTCGCCTTCTTCATGCTGGGGCTGGCAGTCCACGGCTTCGAGCCGGTGGCGCTCCGCTACTTCTGGATCAACCCCGACGGAACGCTCCACTACGTCACGCAGGCCGACATCGCCGCGGTGGAGAAGGAGAACGCGAGGCTCCTGCGCGCGGTCTGGACGGCACCGGACTTCTCGCGCGCCTTCTCCAACTCGGAGATCGTCTTCGTCAAGAAGGGCGCCGGCGCGGACGCCGAGCGCCGCGTCCACCGGCACGTCGCGTTCGACCTCTCCGACGCCGGCCTCAAGAAGAACCCCGGCGTCCTGGCCTTCCTCGAGGCGAAGAGGCCGATCGTGGCGATGACCAAGGCCGCGAGCTACCTCCTCTGGAACGATGCGTTCTCGGCGATTCGCGGCTATCTCCTCGCGAACATGGTCTTCATGGTCTCGGACTCGACCGGCGTGCCGCCGCGGCTCGCGAAGTCCGCCGGCTTCGTGCAGGAGACCTGGGGGACCTTCGCAGGCTCCTTCCTCCCGGCGAGCGAGCGGATCAACGAGGACTTCCGGCAGCTCTGGGGCCAGTTCCCCAGGAACAGGCTCGGCTTCCGGTTCGGGTACATCGACTCGGCGAAGCAGTTCCACCTGCTCGTCACCCGCAAGGCGGCGGTGCCGGCACCGGGAGCCACCGCGAAGCCGTGACGAGCGCGCAGGCGAGACGCGCTGCCGCCTTCCTCGCCGCAGCGCTGTCGGCATGCACGGCGGCGGCCCTCGCCGGCTGCGCCGCGACGGGGCGCAAGGCGACGCGGGCCGCTCGCCCAGCCGCCCAACGGGTCGCCATCCCACCGGAGCCGTCCCCGGTCCCCGAGCCTCCGCCGCGCCCAGCGGCGGCCGCCCGCACGCTGCCGGAGCCGGACCGGACGCAGCCGCCCTGGTCGCAGACACGCGTCCCGCCAATAGCGGTCGGGGCCGTGCAGAAGGACCGGACAGGGCGCGGTGAGCACCTGCGCCTCGGCACGGAGCGCGGCTCGATCCATGCCTGGCGCCCGCGCCGCTACCGGCACCGCGGCGCCGGCACCGTGGTCTACCTGCACGGCTACTACACCGACGTCGACCAGGCGTGGGTCGACCACCGCCTCGCCGAGCAGTTCCGCAGCAGCGGCCGCAACGCGCTCTTCCTCGCGGTAGAGGCCCCGTCGTGGAACGGTGAGGAGCCCTGCTGGCCCACGCTAGAGGAGCTCCTCGCGACCGTGGAGCGGCTCGCGAAGGTGAGGATCCCCGGCGGCCCCGTCGTGGTGGCCGGCCACTCCGGTGGGTTTCGCGGCATCGTCCCCTGGCTCGCGGATCCGCGGATCCAGGAGGTGGTCCTCCTGGACGGCTTCTACCAGGCCGAGCAGAGCTGGTCGGACTGGCTCGACGGCGCGCCGGGAGGGAAGCGGCGGCTCGTGATGGTTGGGCTCGAGACTGCGGCGCGAAGCGAGTCGTGGCTCCCTTCCCGCCCCGGCGCGGTCTTCCTGCCCCGGGTGCCGGCGAAGGGGCGCGCCCTGCGCAAGTCCGAGCGCAGGGCGCCCGTCCTCTACATGCGCTCGCAGCACGATCACATGGCCATCATCGAGAAGGGCGAGGTCCTGCCGTTCCTCCTGCGTCACGGCCTCCTGCGCGCGCACGCCGTGGGGACGCCGTGATCCCCGCCGGCGCGCAGGCGCTGCCGTACGGCGTCTACGTGCACTTCCCGTTCTGCGCGCACCGCTGCCCGTACTGCGACTTCGCGGTAACGACCGAGCCGCCTCCCGGGGAGAGGCGGTACCTCCGCGGCGTGCTCGCCGAGCTGGAGCTGCGCGCGCCGGGCTTCACCGGGCTCCGGCCCGTCAGCCTCTACGTCGGGGGCGGCACGCCCTCCCTCTGGGATCCGTCCGAGGTGACCGAGCTCGTCGGCGCGCTCCGCGAGCGGCTCGGGCTCGGTGCAGGCGCCGAGGTGACCGTCGAGGGCAACCCGGACTCGATCGACGAGCCGCTCGTCGCCGCCTGGCGTGGCGCAGGCGTCAACCGGGTCTCGATCGGCGTCCAGTCGTTCGACCCGGCCGTGCTCCGGAAGCTGGGGCGGCGCCACGGTCCCGAAGACGCGGCGCGGGCCATCCGGCTCGCCGCGGCGGCCTTCGGCAACGTCAGCGTCGATCTCATCTACGGCGGCCGCCACTCGACCGTGACGACCGCGGCCGACGACGCCGCGCGCGCCGCGGCGCTCGGCGCGACCCACGTCTCGGCCTACGCGCTGACGCTCGACGCGGACGTCCTCGCCGAGGAGGTTCCGTTCGCGCGCCTCGCCCGCACCGGCAAGCTCGCCTTCCCCGGCGAGGAGGAGACGCTGGCGCAGGCCCGGGCGATCCGCGCCGCGCTCAGGCGCGCCGGGCTCCGCCGGTACGAGGTCTCCAACTTCGCGCGCCCGGGGCTCGAGTCCGTCCACAACTGCCTCTACTGGTCGGGCGCGAGCTACCTCGGGCTCGGCGCCGGCGCGGTCGGCTGCCTCCGTGGGGAGGCCGGCGGTGTCCGCGAGGCCAACCCGCGCGATTGGCGGAGGTGGATCGCTGCGCTCGACGACGGGCGGCTCCCCACGGCGGAGACGGATCGGTTCGATCTGCGTGCCGACGCGAACGAGCGGCTGATGCTGGCGCTCCGGACACGCGAGGGCGCCCCGCTCTCGTCCCTCGGCGAGGTCGCGCGCCGCGAGGTGGACCCGCTCGTCAGCCGTCGGCTGGCGGTCGTCCGGGCCGGGCGCCTCGTCCTGACGAGCAGGGGGCTCGACCTGCACACCGCGATCGCGGAGCGGTTGATCGACTGAGGTAACATCGGCCGCATGCGCTCACTGCTCAAGATCCTCCTCCTCGGCGTCGCCATCGGCGCCGGCGCCGCCCTCGTCGTCTCCTTCGCCATTCGCCGCCCGCCGCCCGTCCCCGATCCGCCGGCGGTGCTGGAGAAGGTGAAGGACGTCGCGCGACTGGAGACGCTGGAGGTCACGCTCTACAAGAAGGTGAGCTTCGCCCCGGAGCCGGAGGCGGCCGGCTCGGCGCTGGGGGACATCGGAGGCTGGCTCCGGTTCACCTTCAACGCACCGAAGGGGAAGGCAATCGTCTTCGCCAAGGCCCACCTCGGGCTCGACGTCTCCCGGCTCGACGCCTCGCGCGTCAGGCTGGAGGGACGGATCGCGACGGTCACGCTCCCGCCGCTCCGGGTCCAGGTCGAGCTGTTGCCGAGCGAGACGGAGGTCATGGGCTCCAACCTCGACAGCGCCCAGACCGCCCGCCTCTTCGACCTCGCGAAGCAGTCCTTCGAGAAGGAGGTCATGGCGGACTCCGCGCTGCAGGAGCGTGCGCGAGGCTCGGCGGAGCGTTCGATCCGGGCGCTGCTCCTGACCGCGGGCTTCAGCGAAGTCCGGTTCGTGACGGAGCCGCCGCAGACGCGGGGGAGCTGAAAGAAACGGGCGGCCGCCTCGGGGGGGGGAGGCGACCGCCCTGAAGATGCCTCCCCGGCGCTACGCCAGGGAGTGCACGCGCGGCTGGTGGTGGCCGTCACAGGGACGGATGAATGCCACCACTCGGAGGCGGGGGAGGGGGACCTGCCTTCGAGCCCGCCGAGCGTACGTCAAGGAGAGAATGCAGGCTGCGTGCCGACGCTGCCACGGACCGCGCCGCCGTGATCGCTGGCTTTTTTCGACTCCATCCAGAAGGTCAAGGCGGACCCCCCGGGTTCTTCCCGCCACCTATCCGGAGCGGGGCCGACTGGACGCGGTCGACCTCGGTCACGAATCGGGCAAAGTCCGGGTAGTCGGCTGGCGCTACGCGAGCCGGGAGGAGCGCCACCTCCTCCTCCCTGACTAGCGTCCTCCCCTCCATCCGCTCCGCGCGCTTGAAGCTGCCCCACCGCGACGAGAGCGTCGACGCCGCTGCGGCGTGCAGGGCCAGCCCATCGGGCGGAACGATCTCGGTCCGCTGCACCAGCGGATCCTGCGGCGGGACCAGCAGGGGCAGCTTGCGCTCGGCCAGCCGGATGAACGTCTCGCCGAGCCGTGCTGGCATGATTGGGCTCTCCACCACGAGTCCCCCGCCGTCACGCCTCGCGAAGTCGGGGACGTGCGCGCGATAGGAGATGGTCAGGTCCCCTTCCCGCTCCTCGGCGCCCGCGAGCTCGAGGGCCTCGAGCGTGCCGCCGCGGAAGGCAGCGGAGACCGCCTCCTCGAAGACCCGCCGCCGCGTGGCCGCGTCGAAGCGCTCCAGGGCACCCCGGATCATCCCGGCGGAGTAGCCGGAGTATCGGTCCGTCACCTCGACCGCGGCGCCGCCGCTCGGCTCGACACTCACGCGGAGCGTGGTGGCACGCCGGGACGGGACCGCCGCACGGGCAGGGGTGCGCGCCACCTCGAGCTGCTCTCCGGGGGCAGCGAGCACCATCGCCTCCGCGTCCAGCGCGGAGGGCGGCAGCGATCCGAACGGCGCGGCGCGCTCGTCGGGGTCCACCCAGAGGTCGCGTCCATCCGCGCGGATCCGCAGCAGCGTCTGGCCGTAGAGCGCGTGCCCGGGGAACCGGTGCACGGCCGGATCTGCCTCGAAGGTGCGCACGAGCGCCAGGTGCGCCTCGACGCCGAGCGCGTCCAGGACCGCCTTGAGGAGCAGGGGGCGGCTGCCCCGGCCACGGGAGAGGATCTCGCTCGCGTCGGTGCCGAGCGAGCCGGAGGTCCCCATCACGCGCGCCGCCACCTGGCTCCACGCAGCCCGGGCGATCGCCTCCGGCCCAGCCCCCTTGCCCGCCGCGTCCCGGATCTCCCGCGCGAAGGCCGCGAGCTCGACCGTCTGCCGCGTCCGCGGGGCCACCGCGTTGGCCATGCGCCGATGCAGGACCTCTCGCCCCCCGCCGTAGCCCACCTGCACGAACGGGAGCACGTCGCCGAGCCTGGGAGCCCCTGGCTCCGCCACGAGCCCCGGCACGTCCACCCGGAGCGCGCGGAGCGTCACGCGATCCCCGGTGCGCTCGAGCGGCGGCGCGTCCATCCGGTGGGCGTCCACCACCAGCCCCAGCGCCGCCGGCGCGGACACGACGTAGGTCGATCGCACCAGCCGCTCCCCCTCGTCCTGGAAGTAGAAGGGCTCGGCCGCGTAGCCGTCGATGGCGCCGCGGCTCGCGCGCAGGTACTCGACCTCGACGTAGTCGCCCGGCTCCAGCCCCGCGAGCGAGATCGATCCCTTCGCCCGCCCGCCGTCGGGCTCGAAGGTCTTCCCGTCCCGCTTGCGGGTCCGGAGCGCGAGGAGCTCGGCGCCAGGCGGCAGCCGGACGTCACCGTACTTGTCCACCCCGTGCTGGTCGAGCACGTGGATGATCTGGTGCGTGCGGTCGGTGACCGCGCCACCGGGATGGAACAGCTGCGCCGACGCATCGAGCACGAGCGCGGTCGAGGTGTCGCCGGAGCCCCCCGCCCCCTCGTAGGCCCGGATCGCCGCGTCGCCATCCTCCCGGAGCTCGTCGAGCACCTCTCGCCCGTCCTCGAGCGCCAGCGCACGCCTCAGCGCGAGGTCGGAGCCGTCGGCGGCCAGCGCACGCTCCCGGGCGGCGCGCGCCCCGGCGAGGTCGCCCGCCAGCTCACGCACGTTCCCGATCCGCTTCCAGAGCCGGGCGCTCCCGGGCCAGAAGGCGGCGACGCCCTCCAGCTCGCGCAGCGCGCCGGCGACGTCCCTGGACGCGAGGTGGAGCCCCGCGCGCGTGAGCGCCGCCTCCATGGACGAGGGGCGCGCCCTCGCGATCGGCGCAGCCGCCTCGAGCGCGGCCGCAGGCTCTCCGTGCCGCTCCAGGTGGCGGACGAGCCGGTCCCTCCCGTTCGGGCAGGTGAGCAGCTCCCGCGCCAGCGCGTCGACCTGCGCCACTGCATCCCGCGCCACGGCCGACTCGTACACCAGCTCCCGCGCTTCGCAGCTCCCCTCCGCGGAGGCCAGGGTCGCCAGCGCGTCTGCCAGCTCTGGCGCACCCCGTGCCCTCGCGACGGCCGCCCGCTCCACCCGCGCCGCCGGTCGATCCGCAACGACCGCGGGGAGGTCAGCGAGCAGCACCTCGGCGTCGGCGGCACGGTCCGACTGGCGCAGCAGCGACGACAGCGTCAGCCTCGCCTCGCCGTCAGCCGGATCGCGCGCGAGTGCGCGCCGCAGCTCCGCCTCGCCGCGCGAGCGCGCCACCTGCGGGTCGAGCGTCGGGTCGTCCAGGAGCGCGTCGGCCAGCGCCGTCCGCACTGGCCCCGCGGCGGGCGCGCGCGCCGCAGCCTCCACGAGGAGCGCCTTGGCGCCCTCCCAATCCATCCGCACGATGGCGCGGGCAGCGAGCCACCGTGCGACGACGGGGCCACCGCCCCGCTCGAGCGCGCGCGAGAGGGACGCAGCTGTCCAGGGCTGCGGGGGGAGCTCCCCGGCCACCGAAGGCGGGAAGGCCCCTGGCGCCGGCGCGGTCCAGGCGGCGTCGGACGGCTGGCCGTCGGCCCTCGCGAGCCCCACCGCGATGGAGGTCCCCTGCCCCTCCGGGGCGAAGCGGGCGACGAGCCGGTGCAGCCCCGGCGACAGCTCCAGCTCCCGCACCTGGGTCAGCGCCTCTTCGCGCTGGAAGGCGCGCCGCTCCGCCACCGGCGCGCCGTCGAGCTGGACCTTCGCCGAGCCCTGCGTCCAGAGGACGAGCAGGTAGCGGCCGCCGCTGGAGAGCCGGACGTCGCTCGCCATGAGAGTGAGCCCGTCGTCGCCCGGATCGCCGGGGAGCGTCAGGAGCCCGTCCGGCGTCGGGATGCGCCGCGCGGGGGCGGGTGGGGCGCCGGGCAGCACCGGTGCCTCCGCGGGGAGCTGCCCGCGATCGGTAGGCAGCTCGGCGTCGAAGTCGATGACCGGGAGCGGGGAGAAGGGGCCGACCACGGTCCACTCGGTCGCCGCCCCGTACTCCTGGCGCAGGCGCGCGACCGCGTCCGCGTCGCCGGACGACTCGGCCGCGGAGATCCTTGCCACGCGGGCGCGGAAGGCCGCCACGCCCCGGAGCCGCCCTGCGCTCGCCAGCTCGGCCAGCCCCGCCTCGATGGCCCGATCCGCGTCGGGCCCCGTGCGTGCGAGCTCGGCGAGCCGCTCGAGCGCCACGAGGGCGACCGCGCCATCGGGAACGGCGCCGACGACCGCGAGGAGGTGCGAGAGCTCGGCGGAGGAGTCGAGTGAGCGCCGCGCGAGCAGCGCGAGCCCCAGCCGGCCCCAGGGGTCCGCCGCGTCGTCCTCGACCGCCGCCCGGAACCCGCCCTCGGCGGAGGCGACGTCACCGCGCTCCAGCCAGGCCTCGAAGCCGTCGCGCGCGGCTCCGCTCGCGCCCACGGACCCCATCCCGGCCCGCACGCCGCCGGTCGCGCAGGCGACGACGAGCTGCAGCAGGGCGACGAGCGCGAGCGAGCGCTGCAGCATGCCGTGGCGGGCCCTCATCGCTCCTCCTGTCCGCGCGCCGCGCGGTCGATCCGGACGGTCCGGTCGAAGGCGGCGTCGGCCGCGGCGGTGAAGGCACGAAAGCCAGCGTAGTCCGCCACCGGGATCCTGCGGTCCTTCATGGTGAGCCGTCCCTCGACGACGATTGCGCCGGGCTCCGAGCGATACCGTAGCTCGAACGCCGCGTGAGGCCCGTCGACGGCGGCCGGCTCGGGGAGCTCGGTGACCGCCCAGCCGCGCGGGAGCGCGATCCGGTAGCTGAAGCGGGTCTCGTCGGGGTCGCCGACGATCAGGTCCTGGCGCCGCGTCGCGAGCCCTGCCCAGCGCTCCGAGTAGCTCCGCTGGGCACCGAACGGCGTGAAGCGGAGCGCGTCGCCGTCCGGCTGGGCGAAGCCCGGCGCCAGGAGGCGGTAGCGCAGCTCCACCGGCTCCTCCAGCCTCGCGAGCCGGCTCGTCTCGACCGACTCCACGCGCACCGCTGGCCAGGTTCGGCCGAAGGCCTGCTCCAGCAAGCCACGCCGGCTCGAGGCGGCCTCGTACGCGCGTCGATAGTGGGCCGCCTGCACGCCCGCGATGCGCGAGCGCCCCTCGATCGCCGCGCTCCCGTCGGCGGCCAGCGTGACCGCGTACTCCGACGCGACGACGTTCTCGGCCGGCGACGCCTCCGGCGCGCGGCCCAGGCGGGACGGGGCGTCCGGCTCGACCACCAGGACCGTGGCGCCACGATCCTCCGACGGCAGCTCACGGCTCCCGGTGTATGCGGCGGTCCCGTCCAGCCAGAGGTCGAGCGAAGGGACGTAGAGGATGGCGTGGTTGAAGGCGGCGAGCGACGCCGGCGCCTCCGGCAGGTTGCCCAGGCGGCGCATCCTCAGGAGGACGAGGCGCGAGTCGACCCCGAGCGCGGCGAGCAGCGCGTGCATGAGGCTCGCCTTGTCCTTGCAGTCGCCGAACCGTCGCTGGAGCACCTGGTCGACGCGGTAGGGCTTGTAGCCGTGGATCCCGAACTCGAGCCCCACGTACCGCACCTGCGTCACCACGAAGGCGTAGACGGCGCGCACTAGCGCCTCGGTCTCCTCCCGACTCGGCGCCCGCGCGGGCCGTCGCCCTGCGAGCGCCTCGGTCGCCAGCCGCTCGGCCGTGGCGCGGAGCTCGGGGGTGGGCTGGAGCTGGTCCCGGACGAGCCCCCAGTAGAAGCGCCCGACCTCCTCCCAGGACGAGAACGTCGAGACGTGGAGGAAGCGGCCGACCTCGATCCCGGGCGGCATCATCGGCTCCGGCACGATCCGGTCGACGCCCTCGGCGCTCCAGCGGTGCTCGACCCAGCCGCCTTCGAGCGGCCGATCCGTCCTGCGCACCCCCACTGCGTCGTTGGCGTGGATGGTGCGGGAGGAGGGTGCGATGAGGACGTATTCGAAACGCCGCTTCGGCCAGGGACCGTCGACGGCCACGAGATCGCCGAAGGAGTCGGAGAGCAGGTTGTCCCGGGAGGTGTCGTCGACGCGCCAGGCGACCTCGAGCACATCCCCAGCGGCCAGCCCCGAGACGGCGAGCGAGCGCGACCGCGTGTCGTAGTAGAGCCGGTACCAGGGCTCGCTCTCGCTCGCCTCGCTCTCTTCCCAGGTGTCGATGGTCGTGCCGTCCGGCTTCACGATCCGGATCCGGACGACCTCGACGTCCTGTCGATCGGGCGCATAGGAGATGGAGCGGCGCCTCAAGGCCTCCGCGCCGAGCTTCGTGCGGACGCGGATCACCTCCTGGTTGAAGGTCGACGCGAGGCCGCTCCGGTGGACGCGCGTCACCTGGAGCTCCCCCAGGACCACGGCGTCGTCCTCGGGCGCGCCGTCGTCCGGCGCCCGCGCGAGGGCGAGCGCATCGAGCGCGTAGGGCGCCTCGAAGGGCTCGTGCCTGGGCTCCAGGTTCCGCACCAGGTCCTTCAGCGTCGGGCGCTGCGGCTCGAGCTCCAGGGCGCGCTTCAGGTCCGCCAGCGCCTCGGCCTCGCGCCCGGCGCGGAGCCTCGCCCGTCCGCGCCGCTCCCACGGCTCCGCCGCGGACGGTGAGACGCGCAGCGCCTCGGCGTAGCGGGCCTCAGCCTCGTCGAGCCTGCCGTTCGCGGCCATGAGGTCCGCGAGCCGCAGGAGATCGTCCACCTGACCGGGGCGGACGCGCAGCCCCTCCGAGAGGAGCGCCGCGGCGCCGTCCAGGTCACCGCGATCGAGCAGCAGCTGCGCGAGCGACGCGCGGACCTCCCCGTCGTCGAACCTCAGGGACACGGCCTTGCGCAGGAGCCACGCCGCCTCGTCGAGGCGCCCCAGGCGGCGCGCGGCGCGGGCCGCCGCACGCACCGCGTCGGGGGAGGTGGGCAGCAGCACCGCGGCCTCACCGGCGACCAGCGCCGCCCGCGCCTCGAGCCCCGCGCGCTCCAGCGCCTCCGAGAGGAGCGCGCGCGCCGCGCCGAAGGCCGGGGCGGCGCGCACCGCGTGCTCCAGGAGCCTCACCGCCTGCTGCGCCCGCTCGCGCGTCAGCGCGTCCCGCGCCATGGCGAGGAGCACCCTGGGCTCCTCCGGCGCGGCCGCGAGCGCCCCCTCCAGGAGATCGCGCCGCCTGTTGTCGTCGACCTCGAGGCCGGCCGCGAGGAGCCGGGCGTCCACGGAGCCCGGCGCCAGCTCCACGGCCCTGCGTGCCTCGTTCAGCGCGCGCCGCTCCGCAGGATCGAACGGCTGCAGCGCGGTCAGCACCCGGGCCAGATCCACGCGGGCCTCCGCCTCCGCGACCCGCGCACCGGCCCCTCGTCGACGCGCAGCCGCTTGCGCGCGCGCCTCGAGCCGCGCGACGACGCCCGGGATCGCGACGGGCCGCGCACCTGGAGCCGGCTGGGGCGGCAGGGGGACCGCCGCCGCGGGCTGCGTGAACGCCAGCGCCCCCCCGCGCCCATCGACGAGCCGGAGGTAGATCCCCATCCGGCCGTCCTGGCCGCAGAGCTTCACCTGGAGCCGGTTGACGCCGCGCCGCAGCGACACCTCTGCGCCGCGCTGGTCCGGGCGAGCAGGGTGGTAGCCCGGATCCTCGATCGCGACGGCGCCGTTGACGAGGACGCGGGCCGCGCCGCTCGCCCCGAACCAGAGCCCGACCCGCTGGTCGTGGCGGAAGTCGACCAGCGCCACGGCGTGGGCGCAGACCTCCTGCTCGCGCGGGAGGGCGGCACCCAGGTGTACGAAGCCGGCCTCCACGACCTCGGTGGCGACCTCGCGCCACACCGCGTCGCCCCCCTTCCCCGGGTAGCTGGCCTCCAGCTCCAGCGCGCGCTCCGGCGGGTGGACTGTCTCGAAGCCACGCTTCCCCTCGTCGTCGAAGGGGCCCACCACGCGCCACTGCGTGACGAAGCCGAGCCGTCGAAGGTGGTTGACGTGGCGCTGCAGATTCCCTCGCGCCCGCTCGATCCCGGCGAGCTGCAGCCGCGCCATGGCCCTGACCTCGGGGAGCGCCTGCGGCTCCCCTGAGATCACCGCGCAGGCCGTCGCGAGGCGGGAGAGGTCGCCCGACTCCGCCTCGAGCCCCGCCAGCTCGGCGAGGTGGGCGGCTGCCCGCGGCGACCGGCGATCCTCGTGCAGCGCCCGTGTGACCGCGCCGATCCGCTCGGCGATGGGGTCGCGAGGCGCGTCGGCCGACGCGGCGGGGAGCGCCGAGGCGCAGCAGAGCAGTGCAGCGATGACCTGGCGCATGGAGCCGAGAGGATAACGCGCGGGCTCCCTTTGCACTTCCTCCGAGCGCACACCTTTCTCGCCGGGACCGTGGGGAGGGCCCCGCCACCCCGGGCCCAGCGGCTACTCGGCCCTGGCGAGCGCCACGACCGTGACGCGCGCAGCGCCGGCGTCGAGCAACGCCCTCGCCGCTGCATCGGCGGTGGCGCCCGTCGTCACGACGTCGTCGACCAGCACCAGCTCGCGCCCCTCGACCGAGCCGTTCGCCCAGAAGGCTCCGCGCACGTTCCGCTGCCGCTCGCTCCTCCCCCGCCCCACCTGCGGCGCCGTCTCCCGGATCCTCAGAAGGACCCCGTGCAGCCGCCCCTCCGCCCTCCCTGCGGCCGACGCGAGCTCGTCGGCCAGGAGCGACGCCTGATCGTAGCCCCGCTCGAGCCGGCGGCGCCGGCCGAGGGGCACGGAGACGATCGCCGCCCCGCGCGGGAGGGCCACTCGCCGGGCGAGCCACGCCCCGAGCGGTCGTGCCAGTGCAGGCCGGTCACCGTACTTGAGCGCGTGCACGGCGTCCGCGAGCGGCCCGCCGAAGAGCCCGCCGGCGCGCACCGAGGAGAAGGCGGGCGGCGAGGCGAAGCAGGCGCCGCAGACGGCGCCGGGGCCCGGCAGGCCGCAGCGTCCGCAGCCCGACTGGACCTCCAGGAGCGCGTCCTCGCAGGCCGGGCAGAAGGGCTCCTGGTCGCACGTGGCGCGGCACCCCGCGCAGCGCGGTGGCCAGGCCAGCTCGGCCAGGGAGCGGGCGAGCGGACGAAGCGCGGCCGCCGCGGACGAGGCGGAGACGCGGAGCGAGTCGAACATGCGGAACCTCCGTGCGGCAGGAGCGCCGCGCGGAGGGTCACTGCGACCGGCCAGCGCGGCCACCGGACGCGCGTGGCTCCCGCGTCCAGGAGCGCCCTCGCCGCGGCGTCCGCCGTCGCGCCGGTCGTCACGACGTCGTCCACGATCACCACCTCCCGCCCCTCGACGGCGCCGTTGGCCCGGAAGGCTCCCTGCCGTTACGCCGTCGCTCGGTCCGCCCGCGCCCGACCTGGGGCGGCGTCGACAATCGCGATCCGTCGACGCGGGTGGCGCCGCCTCAGGTCACGCGATCCGCCGCGAACATGCCGACCGAGGTGGCGCCGACACGCACGCCGCGACGCCTCGCCACGCGCTGCCCTCACCCCCGCCCTCTCCCTCGATGAGGGAGAGGGGACGTCGCCAACAAACTAGAGCGTGCCGGCCGCCGTCACGGTCCGGATCGCGGTGGTCGTGCCGCAGCTGGTCGTCACCGTCGCCGTGAACTGCGCCGTGCCGCCCTGCGGGACCGAGACGGTCGCGGGGCTCAGCGCCACCGCGAGCACCCGCTCGAGACCACGATCGTGGCCGTGGCGGTCCTGGCCGGATCGGCCTGGCTCGCCGCGACGGCGTGGTAGGTGCCGGCGGTCGCTGGGGCCGTGTAGACGCCGGCGCTCGTGATCGCACCGCCAGCCGCCCGCTCGGCGACGCTCCACGTCACCGCGCCGTTGGAGGTGCCGGTCACGGTGGCGGAGAGGCTCACGGCGCGGCAGGCGTCGAGGGCGGCGCTGGCGGGCTCGACCGCGACCGAGACGACCGGGACGACCGGCGGCGCGGCGACGGTGACGGTGGCGGAGCCGCTCTTGCCGGGGACCGCGGCGCTCGCGGCGATCACGTGGCAGGTGCCCGCCGCCGCCGGCGCAGTGTAGACGCCGGCCGCGGTGACCGCACCGCAGCCGGGCTCGAGGACCGACCAGGTCACCGCCGGATTGCTGGCGCCGGTCACGACCGCGCCGAAGGTGACCTGGCCGCCGGCGACGATCGACGCGGTGGCAGGCGCGACGGCGACGGCCACCGGGCCGACCGAGACCGTCGCCTGCCCCTGGGCTGCCGGCTTGGTCTTGCTGCTCGCGCGCACGTGGTAGGTGCCTGGCTCCGTGGGCGGGTGTAGGCGCCGGACGCGTCGACGGAGCCGCCGCCAGCCTCGAGCACGACCCAGTCGACGGAGCGCGTCGACGGCGCCGGTGACCGACGCCGCGAAGGTCACCGTTCCGCCGGGCACGGCCTGCGCACCGATGGCGCGACGGCGACCTCGACGCGGGTCACTGCGGCGGGGCCGCACGCGGCGAGCGCCAGGAGCAGCGGGAGCGATGCGAAGGTGGTGCGGTGTTCGCGATGCGTGATCGATCCTGTGGCGCCTCTCTCGTGGTCCCAGCGCGCGTCCCGTGCAGCGCGAGGTGGGACGTTCCTCGCGGCCGTGTCCACACGATCCGAACGACACGTACGCGTATAGGACGCCGGCGCTCCCGGTGAATAGCCGCCGATGGGCGGGGCCGGCGTAGGCGCGAGTCGCACCTCGCGACCGCGCCCCGCCTCGCGGCAGGTCGTGAGCGACACTTCGAGCGGCAGCGAACCCGCGCCGGGACGACGGACGGCGCTACCTGAGCAGCAGCCCCAGCCCCTTCATCTCGGCAGGCTGCGGCAGCCCCATGATCTGCAGGCGCGGTCGGAGCCGACATCGGCGAGGACGCCGGTGGAGCGGAGCTTCGCCCCCTTGAAGTCGGCGCAGGCCGAGGATGAACGGGACGGGGTTGAGCGTGTGGGCGGTGTGCGGCTCACCCGTCACCGGGTCGACCATCATCTCGCAGTTGCCGTGATCGGCGGTCACGATCATGGCCATCTCCGCCTTCTTCGCCGCCGCCGCAGAGCCGCCCGACGCACTCGTCGACGACCTTCACGGCCTTCACGGCCGCCTCGAGGACGCCGGTGTGGCCGACCATGTCGGGGTTCGCGAAGTTGGCGACGATGAGCCCGTACTTGCCGGAGCCGATCGCGCCGACCAGCTTGTCCGCCACCTCGCGCGCGCTCATCTCCGGCTTCTGGTCGTACGTCTTCACGTCGCGCGGGCTCGGGACGAGGATCCGGTCCTCACCGGGGAAGACCAGCTCACGCCCTCCGTTGAAGAAGAAGGTGACGTGCGCGTACTTCTCGGTCTCCGCGCAGCGGAGCTGCGCGAGCCCGGCATCCGAGACGAGCTGCGGGAAGATCCTGTCCAGGCTCTGCGCGGTGAAGGCCACGGGCAGGCCGAACGACCTGTCGTACTCCGTCAGGCAGACGTAGGCCGACAGCTTCGGCGCGTCGTCGCGCTCGAAGTCCTTGAACGCCGGGTCGGTGAAGGCGCGGGTGATCTCCCGGGCGCGGTCGGCGCGGAAGTTGAAGAAGACGATCGCGTCGCCGTCCCGGATGGTCCCGTTGGGCTTGCCGTCGGCGTCGACGACCACGGTCGGGCGGACGAACTCGTCCGTCTCGTTCGCCGCGTAGGCGTGCTCCAGGGCGGCGACGCCGCCCTTGGCCTTCACCCCCTCGCCGCGCACCATCGCGGCGTACGCCTGCTCGACCCGGTCCCACCGCTTGTCGCGGTCCATCGCGAAGAAGCGCCCCATCACGGTGGCGAGCGTGCCGTAGCCGGTCTTCGCGATCCGCGCCTTGAGCTGCCGCATGTACTCGATGCCCGACTTCGGCGGCGTGTCGCGCCCGTCCATGAAGGCGTGCACGCAGGCGCGCGCCACCCCCTCGCGCCGCGCGAGCTCCAGCAGCGCGTAGAGGTGCTCCTGCTGGCTGTGTACGCCGCCGTCGGAGAGGAGCCCCATGAAGTGGACCGCGCCGCCAGCGGCCTTCGCCTTGCGGCAGGCGGCCACGAGCGCCTCGTTCTCGAAGAGCTCCCCGTCGGCCACGGCCCGGTTGATCCGGACGAGATCCTGGTAGACGACGCGCCCGGCGCCGAGGTTCATGTGGCCCACCTCGGAGTTGCCCATCTGCCCGTCGGGGAGGCCGACGGCGTTGCCGGAGGTCTCGACCTGCGTGGTGGGAAACGCGTTGGCGAGCGCGTCGAAGTTCGGCGTCCCCGCGATGGCGATGGCGTTGGCTTCGCGCTCGGCGCGGTTGCCCCAGCCGTCGAGGACGACGAGCAGGACGGGCTTCACTTTTGACACGAGTCCCTCCAATTGGGGAGCGCTGGATCCAGGGGGTGCGGGATTCTAGGTTCCGCGCGCGCGGGCCTCAAGCCGAACCGACGGCAGGAGGGGTCCGAGGCACGAAATGGCGCGGGAGGCGCCGGACGGACGTCCGGGCCTCCCGCGGAGCCCTTCAACAGCGCGCCTTGACGGCTACCAGCTCTCGCTGCCTACGGCGTGGCAACCGCCACAGGTCCGCGTGGTCGTGTCGAAGAACGCGGCGACGTCCTCCGTGCCGTTGACGTGGACGGCCTTGTTGACGGTGACGGCGCTGTTGGCCTGCGTCGTCGCATACCCCTCGTGGCACGAGGAGCACGCTGATGAAGGTCCGGGCCATGTGCAGGGCGTGCCTGCCGGTCGCGGGCGGGTTGGCGTGGCAGGAGGTGCAGGTCACGGAGCCGTCCCACGTCGGGGCGGCGCTGGTGCCGCCGGTGAACGTCCCGTGGCAGTACGTCGAGCTGCAGGTCCCGCTCGCGTACGTCCCGCCCGCCACGATCGCCGCCGTGAAGGCCACGTTGGCGACACCGTCGGCGTGCTTGACGGCGTAGGTTCCCGCCGTGGCGTGGCAGCTGGCGCACGCGATGCCGTTCGAGTAGGTCAGTCCATCCAGGTGCGCTGCATGGGCGCCGACCTTCGCAACGTTCGTCCCCCCGTACACGTCGAGTGGCGGCGCCGCGTTCCGGCGAGAACCGAGCCATCCCCCGTGCCGTGGCAGCTCGTGCACGTGACGCCAGGGATGTCGCGCGTGCCGTTCATGTGGGTGGTCTCGTTGACGGTCTGCGCCGAGGCGGAGTAGCCGGTGCCGTGGCAAGCGGAGCACTCCGGCGGGCTGACAGCGGAGGCAGAGATGCGCGTGTGGAAGTTGGGCGCATCGGCGACCGCGTCATGACAGAAGGTGCAGTTGGTCTGCCAGCCGTTGTGGCACTGGTTGCAGGAGACACCGGCGGTGCCGCCGAGCAGGTCCGCGCCGTGGCACGCCTTGCACGAACCGAGGTTCGCGATGGCGGCGGGGCCATGTTGCTCGGAGGGATAGGGGACCGGATGGCGGCCCTCGACGGTCCCGTTGGCGTGCGTCCCGCCAGCGGAGACAGGGATGACCTCGCCGGTGGTCGCGTTCACGCTCGTCACGTGGCAGACCGCGCACTCCGTGGCCTCCCAGGTGCCGCCTGGCGCCGACGCGTGCGTCGCTGTCGCCGGCGGGAAGCCGTGGCAGGAGCCGCACCCGGCGTCACGGCCCTCGGCGGGCCGGGAGGAGCCGCAGCCAGCTGCTGCGATGGTCAGCGCGACCGCGGCTGCAAGGACGATATTGCGCATGGAGACGCTCCCTGGGCGGGTTCGGAATCGTCATTGCAGATACCATGGGAGCACCGGCGCGGTGTAGGTTCCGCGGTCCCATGAGAGGCCTTCGGTGACGAGCGCGGCAGACAATACAGACGAGTGCGACCCAATGGGGGAGTTCATCCGTCGGCTGACGTCGCCGGCCCCCGTGCCGCTCGTCCCCGAGATCGTGCTCCTCCAGGCGGAAGACGCCGCGGCACTGTGGGAGACGTCGATCAAGGATCCGGCCGGCTGGCCCGACCTGCCCTACTGGTCCGTGCCGTGGGCAGGCGGGCAGGCGCTCGCGCGCCACGTCCTCGATCACCCGGAGGTCGTCGCGGGGCGCGCCGTCGCGGACTTCGCGACCGGCAGCGGCCTCGTCGCGATCGCCGCCGCGCGCGCTGGCGCTGCGCGGGTGCTGGCGCTCGACCTGGATCCACACTGCGAGGCCGCGGTCCGTCACAACGCCGCGGCCAACGGCGTCGTGGTCGAGTTCCGGCTGGGCGACGCGATCGGCGATCCGCTGGTCGGGTTCGACGTCGTGCTCGCCGGCGACATCTTCTACGAGCGCAGGATGGCCGAGCGCGCCCTCCCGTGGCTGCAGAGCCTGGCCGCGCGTGGAGCGCTCGTCCTCGCCGGAGATCCCGGGCGCCACTACACGCCGCGCGCGGGGCTCGAGGCGGTCGCCGAGTACGACGCCCCCGCGGTGGCGGGCGTCGAGGGGCGGCCGATCATGAAGACCTGGGTGGAGCGGGTCCTGCCCTAGCGGACCCCGCTAGAGCACCGATCGGGTTGAAGTCCCCATGATTCCCATCGCTTACGCAGGGAGGATCGACAGGTCCCATCCGGCCGTGATCCTCTTTGCCTTCGAGCGGGCCCTCGCCCGCGCGGAGGTGGCGATGGAGCGTTGGGAGCCGGAGCAGGCGGTGACGCGGCAGGAGCAGTTCATCCTGAAGCGGCTGGAGAAGAGGAGGAAGCTGTTCGGCTTCCTGCGCAGGCACCGGCACGAGATCTTCGACGACAAGTTCCAGGCGGAGCTGGAGTCGATGTACCGCGACACGGGGGCCGGCAAGGACCCGGTTCCGCCCGCGCAGCTCGCCATGGCGCTCTTGCTCCAGGGCTACGTCGGGTTGTCGGACTTCGACGCCGTCGAGGCGACGGTTCTCGACCTACGGTGGCAGATGGTCCTCGACTGCCTGGGCGCGACTGAGCCACCGTTCTCGCAGGGCGCGCTGCAGGGCTTCCGCGAGCGGCTCATCGCGCACGACATGGACCGGCGACTGCTGGAGCGCACGGTCGAGTTGGCGAAGCGCACGGAGGAGTTCGACTGGAAGAAGCTGCCGAAGACGCTCCGCGTGGCCATCGACTCGGCACCGCTCGAAGGAGCCGGTCGGGTGGAGGACACCATCAACCTGCTCGGGCACGCCGGCCGGAAGGTGGTCGAGTGCGCGGCAGGGATGCTGGACTGGTCGATGGAGCGGGTGTGCCTGGAGGCAGGCGCCCCGCTGCTCGCGGAGTCGAGCGTGAAGAAGGCGCTCGACCTCGACTGGAGCGACCCGGCACAGAAGGCGTCGGCTGCCCGGGTGCTCGCGATGCAACTGGCGAACCTTCAGGATTGGATCGCCACGAATCTCAAGCAGGAGTTGAAGAAGCCGCCGCTCAAAGACGAGATCGAGAGCCTCGCGCAGCTCATCGACCAGGACCTCGAGCCGGATCCCGACGGCGGCGGCGATGAAGATTCGGGACGGCGTCGCTCCGGACCGCCGCGTCTCCGTCGAGGACAGGGAGATGCGGCACGGCCGCAAGAGCAAGTCGAAGCGGTTCAACGGGTACAAGCGGCACATCGCGACCGACCTGGACTCCGGCCTCATTCTCTCCGGGGCGATCACGCCGGCGAACCGACCCGAGGACGAGGCCGCTCCCGACCTGGCCGGCGACATCGAGAAGCAGGGGCTCAAGATCGACGCCCTCTTCATCGACCGCGGCTACGTGAAGGCGGCGCTCGTCGACGAAGTGCTGGGCCGCGGCGGCGAGATCGTCTGCACGTCCCTGGATCCCGAGGAGCAAGAGGGCTTTCACCAAGGCCGCGTTCAAGATCAACATGCGCGACCTCACCATCACCTGCCCAGCAGGCGAGGTGGAGCCGATCGAGTTCGGCTCCGTGACGGAGTTCGACCCCGAAGCCTGCGACCACTGCCCCCAGCGCGCCAAGTGCACGGCCGCTGCACCCGGCACGGGGCGCTCCGTCAACATCGCCGAGGACGAGCGACTCCAGCACCGCCTCCGCAAGCACCTCGCCACCCCGCGCGGGCGAGAGCGCCTGCGCGAGCGGGTCGGCGTCGAGCACAAGCTCGCGCACCTCGTCCGGCGGCAGGGCCGCCGCGCGCGCTACCGCGGCGTGCGGAAGAACCTCTTCGACCTACGACGCGCTTCGGCCATCCAGAATCTGGAAGCCATCCAGCGCAAGGTGGCGTGATGAGATCCCTTTCAAACTGTTCGGTGTTCTAGTAGCCGCCGCCGCTGCCACCGGCGAGCCAGCCGGCGGGCACCCGGCAGCTCAGGGTCTGGCAGGTGCTGGTCGGGCCGCCACTCGTTAGGCACCTGCGGCCGGTCTGGAATTCACCGCACTCGTAGCTCGAGGTGCAGGCGGCCCCTTCCCCGAGGAACGCCCTGCAGGTGCAGGTCGTCGCATAGTCCGGGTAGGTGCCGGGGCCGCAGGCCTGCATGCCTCCGTTGGCGCAGGGCTGCCCCGCACCCCCGGGCAGCTTGCAGGTGTCGCTCCCCATCTCGTCGCACCAGAGTCCGGGCTGGCAGTAGTCGTAGTTGATCGAAGCGCAGCTCTCGCCTAGCCCCTTCAACCGCCTGCACGCGTTGCCCGCGATCGTGGGGTCGTACTGACAGGTGTACCCGTCAGCGCACATCTCGTAGGTTGGACAGAGGGCGCCGCCGCCGACCTTCGGCTGGCAGGTGTTGGCCGCGCCCACGGCGCCGGTGGTGTCGCAGAAGAGGCCGTCCCCGCAGAATGAGGTGCCCAGGTTGTAGCAGCTCGCTCCCTGAGGCATCGGCGCGCTCGGGTATCGGCGACAGGTCGACGTCTCGTCGCAGTAGAGCGAGATACTGCCGGAGGAACCACACTGGTCGGGCGAAGCACAGGAGCCGCCTTCGCCGTTGTAGTAGCGGCATTTCGAGTCGGTGGCACAGAAGAGCCCCGTGGCGCAGATGAGCCCCGAGGAGTAGCTGCAGGTGGCGTTGTAGCCGACATAGGCCGTGCACACGTTGGTGCTGTAGCTGCACCAGTTGCCCACGCGGCACTTGGAGCCAGGGGCACAGGTCTGGCCAGCGGAGGGCAGCGCAGCGCATGAGCCCCCGCTGCAGTAGAAGTAGTCGGGGTCGCAGAGTGTCGAGCTGGTGCACGCTGTGCCGCTGCCCACGTACTGCCGGCAGACGTAGCCGCCATTGTAGTCGCAGTATAGGTACGGCTGGCATTCGTGATTGCCCGCGCAGCTCTCGAGGACGTTCGACCGGAAGCCGCAGACGCCACCGCCGCAGGTCGCCAGGTCGTTCGTGAGGCAGGTGCTCCCCTGCGTGCACTCGTTGAGCGTGACGTTGTAGGACCCCTGCTGCACCGGGCCGGTGTCCGCGTACGTGCAGCTTCCGCCCGGCGCGACGTTGCCTTTCAGCGCGTTGGTGCAGGCGAGCGGCCACGCGCCGTAGTACGCGAGGTGGATGGAACGGCACCCCCTCGCCTCCAGCGCCGAGAGGCAGTCCTCGGCGATGCCCTCGTCGTAGGCGAAGTGCCCCGCGTCGACCAAGGCCTGGAGGTTGTCGCAGCTCCCGCGGAGCGAGGTGAGCTGCAGGTCGAGCGCCGCCGGGGCGATGCCCGGGGCCCAGGAGTCGTAGAGATTGCAGCCGAGCCGGTCGAGCGTGTCCTGGACCGAGTTGCAGAACCCCTCGGCGGTCTTGAGCGGATCGTTCTTCTCGGGATCGACCACCGCGCTGCAGCCTGCTGAGAGGACGATGGCGGCGACGGCGAGGCTTCGGAAGTTCCTGGTCATGGTGCCCTCTCCTAGAAACGGCCCATCGCGACGACGCCGGCCTGCCCGTCACCGAGCGCCGGCACCACGACCACCTGCGCCGGCTTGTCGGTCAGCCAGAAGAAGACGCCCGCCCCCGCCGTGGCGGCGCCGAGTCCGTAGAGGACGTCGGCGATCAGCGCGGTCCGCTTCACCTTGTCCCGCTGCGCCGGGTAGTCGTAGTAGAAGCCGAGGTCGTTCGAGGCGGCCTCCAGGTCGCGGTCCAGCCGCTTCGCCTTCAGCCCCATGAAGGCGCCGCCGACCAGCATCAGCCCGCCGCTGCCGGTCAGCGAGACCCCGAGGATCTTCTTGCGGCTCCATGGCGTGGACGGCCTCGACGGCTCGTCGGGCTGCGGCGGCAGCGGCACCGCCTCCGGCTCGGGCGGCGGCGGCGCCGCTGCGAGACCCGGCGGCGGCTTCGTGGCGGCGGCGACCTTCGCCCTGTCCGCGGCGGTGGCCGCCTGGATGATGGCGACGATCTCCCGCACGCGCGTGATGGCGGCGTTCGCGAGCGCGTCCTCGTTCCGGTCGCAGAAGTCGGCTGCGCGTCCAGCCACCTTCCCCTTCTTCACGTCGACGAGGATGAGCGAGATCCGGAAGCGCGAGCCGATCTGGCCGACCTGACCGGTCAGCATGAAGTCGACGCCGAGCGCTCCGCCGATCTCGGCGAGGCACGAGGAGTCGTCGGAGCAGCCCATCAGCGCCTTCTGCTTCTCGAACCCCACGATCGCCGCGATGTCCGACTTGGAGATCACGTCCGCGCCGTAGCGCGCGACCTCGCTCACGACGATGTCGGTGAGGATGGCCGCCGTCCCCTCGGGCACCCCCTGGACGTTCTTGACGTCCATGACCGCGACCTTGGTCCTGGGCGCCGCACCGGCCGCGCTCGCAAGCATGAGGATTGTCAGGGCTACGAGCCGACGCATGTGTGCCTCCAAGGGGCGCCCAGGACGGGGGCTGCGCGCATCATACAGTTTGCCGGCCCAACTCCGCTGCCGCGCAAGGGTGATTCGGCGTGACGCGGCGCGTCCCCTACTTATGGTACGGCTCGCCCTTCAGGATCGTGAAGGCCCGGTAGAGCTGCTCCAGCAGCACGACGCGGGCCAGCCGGTGGGCGAGCGTCATCCGCGAGAGCGAGAGCGTCTCCTGCGCCCGGGCCCGGATCGCGTCGGAGTGGCCGTCGGAGCCGCCGATCACGAAGACGAGGTCCTGCCCGCGCTGGAGCCACCTCGCGAGCCGGGTGGCGAGCTCCACGCTGGTCGGCTCGGCGCCCCGCTCGTCGAGCAGCACCACGCGCTCCGCCGCGCCGATCCGGGCGAGGAGCGTCTCCCCCTCCTCCTCCTTCGCGCGCGGCGTGCCCGCGTGGCGCTTCGCCTCCGAGACCTCGACCAGCTCGAACTTCGCGTAGCGCGCGAGCCGCTTCGCGTACTCGTCGACCGCCGGCGCGAAGAGCCCGGAGCGATCGCGCCCCACCGCGACGACGCGCAGCTTCATGGCAGCGAGCACCGCGCCGGCGCGTCGATCCCGGCGTCGCGGGCGTCCCGGACGAGCCCCGGGGCGTCGGGCGGCAGGGCGCGCTTCACCCCGTCCTCCGTCTCGAAGGCCGACCGCAGCCGCCCGTCGGCGCCGTAGCGCTGCTCGACGGTCCGCCGATCGCCGACGCGAACGTACCGGACCACGCGCCCGTCCCCGTCGCGCTCGACGACGCGCCGGCGCTCGCCGGGACAGCCCGCGAAGTCCCTCGTCTCGACCCCCTGCGGCTCCGCCCGGTCCTCCGCCATCGTCATGGCGGCCGAGGGCGCCGCGGACTTCCGCTCGGTAGGCGCCATCGACCTCGCCTTCTGCGCTGACCTCTGCGCGACCTTCGGCGCCGGCTCCGGTGCCGGCGCGGGGGCCACGCGCTCGGCATCGGCGAACGCCGGCCGTGCCGCGGCGCGCGGTGCGGGCTCGGCGGCGGGTGGCGGCGCCGCAGCCTCGGCGCGCTCCCACTTCGCCCCGCCAGCCGGCGCCGCTCCTTCGTCCATGGCAGGCGCGCCGGCTGCGGCCGTCTCGGCCTCGGCCATCATCCTGGCTGCCTCCCCGCGCTTCGGGGAGCGCTCCACCGCCCGCCCGGTCATCCTCGGAGCCGGCGCGGGCTTCGCCGGCGGGCTCGGGGCGGGCGCCGCGGCGAGGGCAGGCGCCTCCTTCGCGCGCTCGGCCGCCGGCTCTGCCGCTTCGCGACGGTCGGGGGCCGGCGCGGCGGCCATGGCGGGCGGGCGCCCCATCAGGTCGGACTCACGCTCCTGGAGCCCGCCCTCTGGCGAGGTCCTTGCGAGCTGCCACGAGACGACGGCCACCGCTGCCGCAGCCACCGCTCCGAGGCCTCCTGCCCAGAGCCAGCGAGGCAGGAGCGAGCCCTTCCGGGTGCGCGCGGCGGCGGCCTCGCGCGCTGCCGCGAGCACGATCCCCAGTCCGCGCTCCGGCGGTGGCTCGACCGGGAGCCGGGCCATCATGGCGCGCGTTCCGCGGATGCTCGCAAGCTCCCCGCGGCAGGCGTCGCAGGCGGCGGCGTGCGCCTCGACGGCGCGCGCCTCGCCCTGCGGCAGCTCGCCGTACGCCAGCTCGAGGAGCTTCTCGCTCGCGGCTTCGTGGTTCATCGCGTCGCGCTCCCCATCGCCTCGGGAGTGATCCCCAGCGTCGCCAGCGCCCTGCGCAGCCCCTCGAGCGCGTAGCGCATCCGGCTCTTCACCGTGTTCTCCGGGACGCCGGTCACCTCGGCGATCTCCCTGAAGCCGAGGCCGCCCTGCTCGCGCAGGAGGAAGACCTCGCGCTGCTCCACCGGGAGCGCGGCGAGCGCAGCCTCGAGCCGGGGGCGCAGCAGCGCCCCCTCGGCGGAGGCGTCGGGCGGCGGGTCATCGCTGGCCGTCCGGTCGATCGGCGCGAGGCCGTCGCCGTCGGCCCCCTCCAGCGGCTCGGTCCGCCTGTGGAACGCGCGCCGGGCGTCGTCGAGTGTCAGGTTGCGCGCGATGGTGAAGAGCCAGGTGGTGACCTTCGCGCGCTCCTCCCACTCCGCGCTCGCCTTCACGGCGCGCAGGAGCGTCTCCTGGAGCAGGTCCTCGGCGCGCGTGCGCTCGCCGACGTGGCGGAGGAGGAAGCTCCAGAGGGCGGTCCGGTGTCTGCGCACGAGCGTCTCGAAGGCCCGGGCGTCCCCGGCCTGGAAGCGCCGCATGAGCTTCTCGTCGCTCTCCTCGTGCGGCACGTGTCCGGTGGCCTCGCGTTGGGCCCCATTGATTCAACGCGCGGGGCCGCCCTTCGATCTGTCCGGGGAGTCTATTCGGCCGCGGCCCGGCGTGGAACCGGGATGCGCTCGCGCGCCGGCCCCGAGGTCAGCGGGGGACGCCGCGCCGGAGATCCAGCTCGGGCAGCGAAACCTGGGGCTCGTCCTGCAGCCGGCCGTTGGGGAGGAGGCGAAGCGGCACCTCCACGCCGTTCTCGGCAAGCTTGTAACGCTCGCAGCGCCCGTACATCCCCTCGCAGTAGAAGCTCTGCCAGACCCGCAGGGCCTCGCGCATGGAGATCCCGCTGGCGAGTTTGCAGGTGGAGATGCGCGGACAGGGCACGCGCGGCCGAAATGCAAAGGGGGGGCCGCGCCAGTCAACGTCTTTTCTGCTGTTGATCCAGGCAGTTGGGCAGGTGCGCTGGGAGTGCGGGACGGGTCGCGCCGCACCGGGGGTCCCAGGTGGAGCCGCCCTCACCCCGGACCCTCCAGGGAGAGGGAGCTGCGCGCCGCGCTCAGAATTGAAGGAGCCCGGACCGCGAGGCGATCCGGGCTCCAGTGACGCTTCGTCCCTTCAGGCTACGGCTTGTTGCCGCCGCCCGGCACCAGGTTGGCCGGGTTCATCGCCTTCGCGAGCTGCTCGTAGAGCGCGTACTTCTCGCGGATGTCCTTCTGCGCCTGCCCCATCATCCTCTTGTAGCCCTCGGGGTTGGACGTCTGCACCGTCTTGAACCGGGTCTCGCCCTCGACGAACTGCGCGAGGTCGATCTTCGGCGCGGGGCTGTCCATCTTGAGCGGGCTCTCGCCGGCGGCGACCCGGCGCGGGTCGTACCGGAAGAGCGGCCAGTAGGCCGAGTCGACCGCGCGCTCCTGCTGCTGGATCGAGTTGGCGAGGTCGTAGCCGTGCGCGATGCAGTGCGCGTAGGCGACGATCACGGAGACGCCGGAGTAGCTGTCGGCCTCCTTGAACGCGTTGACCGTCTGCGCGTCCTTCGCGGCGACCGCGACCCGGGCGACGTACGGGTGCCCGTAGCTCATCGCCAGCATCGCGAGGTCCTTCTTCGGCATGTTCTTGCCGGCCATCGCGAACTTGGCCGAGGCCCCCATCGGCGTCGCCTTGGAGGCCTGCCCGCCGGTGTTGGAGTAGACCTCGGTGTCCAGGACGAGGATGTTCACGTCCTTGCCCGACGCGATGACGTGATCGAGGCCGCCGTACCCGATGTCGTACGCCCAGCCGTCGCCGCCGACGATCCAGACCGACTTCCGGACCAGGTAGTCGACGACCTTGAGCAGGTAGCGCGCGTCGGTGTTGTCGATCTTGGCCAGCCTGGCCTTGACCGCCTGCACGCGCTCACGCTGCTTCGCGATCCCGTCCTCGGTCGTCTGGTCGGCCTCGAGGAGCTCCTTCACCGACGCGTCGCCGAGCTGCGCCCCGAGCCGCCCGAGGAAGTCGCGGGCCAGCTCGGTCTGCTTGTCGATCGCGAGCCGCATCCCGAGGCCGAACTCGGCGTTGTCCTCGAAGAGCGAGTTGGACCAGGCCGGGCCGCGGCCGCTCGCGCTGTGCGTGTACGGCGTCGTCGGCAGGTTGCCGCTGAAGATCGACGAGCAGCCGGTGGCGTTGGCGATGATCGCGCGGTCGCCGTAGAGCTGGGTGAGGAGCTTGATGTAGGGCGTCTCACCGCAGCCGGAGCACGCGCCCGAGAACTCGAAGAGCGGCTCGAGGAACTGCGTCCCCTTGACGTCGAGCTTCAGCCTGGTCCGATCCGGATCCGGGATCGAGAGGAAGAAGTCCCAGTTCTTGCGCTCCTTCTCCTTGAGGGCGAGGGCGTCGACCATGTTGATGGCCTTCTTGCCCTTCTCGGTCTTGGACTCCGCCGGGCACATCTCCACGCAGACGGTGCAGCCGGTGCAGTCGTCAGGCGCGACCTGGAGGGTGTACTTCTTCCCCTTCTCGTCGGCCGACTTGTAGTCCGTCGAGAGGAACCCGGCCGGCGCCTTCTCGAGCTGCTCGGGCGCGTAGAACTTCGGCCGGATCGCCGCGTGCGGGCAGATGAGCGCGCACTTGTTGCACTGGATGCAGAGCGACGGCTCCCACACCGGGATCTCGAGGGCGATGGAGCGCTTCTCCCACTTCGCCGTGCCAGTGGGCCACGTGCCGTCGACCGGGAAGGCCGAGACCGGCAGCATGTCGCCCTTGCCGGCGAGCATCAGGCCGGTGACGCGCTTCACGAAGTCCGGCGCGATCTCCGCGACGGTCGGCGGGCGCGGCTGGCCGGTGATCTTCTTGCCGTCGAGGTTCACCTCGTAGAGGTGGGCCAGCGTGTGGTCCACCGCGTCGAAGTTCTTCTTCACGACGTCGGCGCCCTTGCGGGAGTACGTCTTCTCGATCGTCTTCTTGATGTGGCCGATCGCCTCGTCGCGCGGGAGCACGCCGGAGACCGCGAAGAAGCAGGTCTGCATGATGGTGTTGATGCGCAGCCCCATGCCGGTGTCCTTCGCGACCTTGTAGGCGTCGATCACGAAGAACTTGAGCTTCTTGGCGAGGATCTGCTCCTGGACCTCGCGCGGCAGGTGCTCCCAGACCTGGTCGACGCCGTAGATCGAGTTGAGCAGGAAGGTCGCGCCCGGCCCGGCGTTCTCCACCATCTCGTACTTCTCGAGGAAGCCGAACTGGTGGCAGGCGATGAAGTTGGCCTTCGTGATCAGGTAGGCCGAGCGGATCGGCCGCGGCCCGAAGCGGAGGTGGCTGGTGGTCAGCGTGCCCGACTTCTTCGAGTCGTAGACGAAGTAGCCCTGCGCGAAGTTGGGCGTGTCCTCGCCGATGATCTTGATGGAGTTCTTGTTCGCGCCGACGGTGCCGTCCGCGCCCAGGCCGTAGAAGAGGCCGCGCACGACGTCGTCCTGCTCGATGTCGAACGTCGGGTCCACCTTGAGCGACGTGTGGGTCACGTCGTCGTGGATGCCGACCGTGAAGTGGCGCTTGGGGCGCTCCTTCCCGAGCTCGTCGTACACCGCCTTGACCTGCGCGGGCGTGAACTCCTTCGACGAGAGGCCGTACCGGCCGCCGATCACCTTGATCTCGTGGTGGAAGCGGTCGATGTGCGCCTGCTCCGCCTCACGGAGCGCCGTGACGACGTCCATGTAGAGCGGCTCGCCGAGGCTGCCGGGCTCCTTCGTCCGGTCGAGCACGGCGATCTGGCGCACCGAGCGAGGCAGCGACGTCATGAACGCGCCGAGGTCGAAGGGGCGGTAGAGCCGGACCTTGACGAGCCCCACCTTCTCGCCCTTGGCGACGAGGTGCTCGATGGTCTCCTGCGTGGTGTCACACGCCGAGCCCATCGCCACGATGACGCGCTCGGCCTCCGGGTGGCCGACGTAGTCGAAGAGCTTGTACTTGCGCCCGGCGATCTTCGCGAACAGGTCCATCGACGCCTGCACGTGGGACGCGGCGGCCGTGTAGTACGGGTTGATGGCTTCGCGCGCCTGGAAGAAGACGTCGGGGTTCTGCGCCGAGCCGCGGAGCACGGGCCGATCCGGCGTCAGCGCGCGGTCGCGGTGGGCGGCGACGAGATCGTCCGTGATCATCTCGCGCAGATCTTCGTCGTTCAGCTCCTCCATCTTCGCGACCTCGTGGGAGGTGCGGAAGCCGTCGAAGAAGTGGAGCATCGGGACGCGCGAGAGCAGGGACGCGCGCTGCGCGATCACGGCGAAGTCGTGCGCCTCCTGGACGGAGACGGAGGAGAGCAGCCCCATGCCGGTCTGCCGGCACGCCATGACGTCCGAGTGATCGCCGAAGATCGACAGGGCGTGCGTCGCCAGCGTGCGGGCCGTGACGTGCATCGCCATCGACGTCAGCTCACCGGCGATCTTGTAGAGGTTGGGGATCATCAGCAGGAGCCCCTGCGACGCCGTGAAGGTCGTCGTCAGCGCACCCGCCTGAAGGGCCCCGTGGACCGCGCCGGAGGCGCCGCCCTCCGACTGCATCTCGGTCACGTTCGGGACGCTGCCCCAGATGTTCTTCCTGCCCTTCGCCGCCCACTCGTCCGCCCACTCGCCCATGTTGGAGGACGGGGTGATCGGGTAGATGGCGATGACCTCGTTGATACGGTGGGCGACCGAGGCGACCGCCTCGTTGCCGTCCATTGTCACCATTCGCCTGCTTGCCATTCGGACTCCTGCGCAAAAAAGGGAGAGGGTTCGGATGTTCGAAGGGGCAGTTCGAGCCCGCGCACTAGCTGGCGCAAAGCTTGCGGGTCTCGTGCTGGGACAGGCAGCCTAGCAGATCGGTCGCATGTAGGCCCAGCCCCCGGTTGCCCTATCCCTTGCAAGCGGTTGGTGAACCGTCGCAAGCTCCGAATCCGCAATGGCAATCCGGAAAGTCGGGACCTGCGAGGTCAAGCGCGAGATCGGTCGCGGCGGCATGGGGATCGTCTACGAGGCCCGCCAGGAGTCGCTCGAGCGCACCGTCGCGATCAAGGCGCTCGACGCGAAGCTCGCGCGCTCCAAGGAGCTGGTCGAGCGCTTCCGGCGCGAGGGGCGGGCCTACGCCCAGCTTCGCCACCAGGCCATCGTCGCGGTGCACGACCTGGTGGAGAAGGAGGACACGCTCTACCTCGTCACCGACTTCGTCGACGGCGCGGACCTCACGCGCGTGCTGGCGAAGGGGGGCACGCTGCCGCCCGAGTGCGCCGCCATCGTCGGCGCGCGGGTCGCCGAGGCGCTCGACTACGTCCACTTCAACCACCTCCTCCACCGCGACGTGAAGCCCGCCAACGTCATGCTCTCGCGCGACGGCGAGGTGAAGCTGATGGACTTCGGCATCGCGAAGGACCAGCGCGAGACCGACCTCACGCGCGCCGGGATGCTGGTCGGCAGCCCCTCCTACCTGGCCCCCGAGGTGCTCGGCGGTGACCCTGCCGACGCCAAGGCCGACGTCTGGGCGCTCGGCGTCACGCTCTACGAGCTGATGGCCGGGGAGAAGCCGTTCAAGGGGCGCGACGCCGACGAGCTCTTCGGCGCGATCCGGAGGGGCTCCTTCCGCCGCATCAGATCGATCATCCCGGACTGCCCGCGCCGGCTGGCCCGCGCCGTCGAGCGCTGCCTGGAGAGCAAGCCCAGGTCCCGCTGGAAGACCGCCGGCGCCCTCGCGCGCGAGCTCGACACCTGCGCCGCGAAGATCCTGGGGGGGATGCACCCGCAGGCGCGCCTCGTCGCCCTCATGACCCACCGTGGCTTCGCGAAGGAGGAGGAGGCGCTCACGAGGATCGACGCCGCCTCGCTCCTCGCCACGCGCGCCGTCGACCATCCCGGCGAGGAGGAGGGGCCCACGAGCCCGTTCGTCCTCCGACGGCAGCGGCGGCGTGCGATGACGGCCGCGCTGCTGGTCGCCGTCGCCGCGGTCGTGCTGGGCATCTGGCTGATGCCGCTGCCGTTCAGGTTCTAGGCGGGTCCCGTCGGCCGAGAGCTCCACGCTTGACCCGTGACCGACGAAGGACCAGCCGGGTCTATCGTGGTGGCAATCCTCATACAGGGGGTACCGGTGCTCCACGACGGCTCACACAAGACACTCGCCGCCCTCGGCCTGGCGGCCGTCGCGGCCCTTGCGGCGTGCGGTTCGTCGCGGGACATCGCTGACGCTGGCACCCTGCAACTCTGCGTTCGATGCCACGGCGGCGCCAACGGCAACGCGGCCCCGCCGAGGAGCGTCGCCGGCGCGACGGAGACGACGGACCCGAAGGTCGGGGCGCACCAGGCGCACCTGGTCGCCGGCCGGCTTCGCGGCCCCATCCCGTGCGCCGAGTGCCACGTCGTCCCCGCGGACATGCAGGCGCACGAGGCCGGCATCGCGGCCGTGGCGGCGGGGACCGCGTCCCGCGTGACGTTCGGGCAGCTGGCCAGCGGCAGCGCGCCGACCGCCGCGTGGGACCCCCGGACCGCGCAGTGCGCCAACACCTACTGCCACGGAGCGACCCTCGACCACGGCGGCTCCAATCAGCTGCCTACGTGGACGACCGTGGACGGCAGCCAGGCCGCCTGCGGCACCTGCCACGGGTTCCCGCCGGTGAACTCCGGCCACCCGGCGGTCTCCGTCACCATCCCGCTCACCTCGGACCCGTGCGCTGGCTGCCACCCTCAGACCCTGACCGGCGTGATCGACGCCGGTGGGCTCCCGACGATTGACGTCGCGGGTGGCAAGCACATCGACGGCCGCCCCACCGTCTCTTCGGGTACGTGCACGGGCGGCGCCTGCACCTGCTGCCACGGCGCACCTCCCGCGACCGGCGCGCACGCGGCCCACGTCAGGGCCGAACCCACGGTCTACGGCGCGGCCAGCCTGACCCCGGCCACGGCGACGGCCTACGACTTCGGCTGCGGTAGCTGCCACTCACTGGACGTCGCGAACCACACGACGGGGATGGTCGACCTGTCGCCGGCTGGCGCCCCCGCGGGGAGCCTCAAGGAACGCAACTCCGCGGCGGCCTCCTACGACCAGCTCGCCGGCACCTGCAGCGGCGTCTACTGCCACTCGACCGGCCAGGCCACCCCATCCTTCCTCACCTCCCCGGGATGGCGCTCTGGCGTCACGCTCGGCTGCGATGGCTGCCACGCCAACCCGCCCAACTACGCGAACGGCGGCGCCGGCGCGGCCACGGCCAACAGCCACGTCGCCCTGGACACCACCCTGGGCTACGAGTGGGGCCACTACGCAGGGTTCCCCGGCGTGACGCACGAGAACTCCAAGCACGGCGGCGCGGGCTACTGGTCCGGTCAGTCCTCGGCGCCGATCACCTGCCAGACGTGCCACTACCTCACGGCGGCTCCGGACAACGCAGGGCCGTCTGCGTTCTACTATCTCGACACGCTGGGGAGCTACGAGCTGAGCGACGCGCTGATCACCTACACGTACTCGTGCCTCGGCTGCCACGACGGGACGAGGGCGCCCGCGGGCTCAGGCAAGGTGATGCCGCACTTCCACGTCAACGGCGCACGCGACGTGGCCTTCGACACCCGTGGAGACCTGTCGGGGATGGACGCTGCCTGGGCGGCCGCTGCCCTCCCCGCCGGCCCGAACACGCCGACCCGTCCCTACTGGTTCTCGAACGGATACCCGCTGGTCGCTGGGATCCAGCCCATGCCGCAGGACGCCGTGAACGACGGCTCCACGCTCTCCATGCACCTGCAGTCCGCGGCGTGGAACCCTGGCACGAAGACCTGCTCGACGGTGGCCTGCCACTTCAACCAGACCAGCGTTCAGTGGGGCGGCGAAGGGGGAGAGAGCACCTCCGCCTGCTCGGCGTGCCACACGCTGTAACGCGCGCGCCTGCGTTCAATCCGCGATCTTCGTGCGCGGCGCGTCGGCCCAGAGCCCCTCGATGTCGTAGAACTCGCGGGCCTCCTTGTTCATGACGTGCGCGACCACGTCCCCGTAGTCGACGAGGATCCAGCGGCCGGTCTCGTACCCCTCGACGCCGACCTTGGTGACGCCCGCGTCCTTCATCTCGCTCTCGACGTGGTCGGCGATGGCGCCGGCCTGCCGGTCGCTGTCGGCGGTCATCACCACGAAGTAGTCGGCGTAGCTCGTGAGCCCGCGGACGTCGAGCAGCAGGACGTCCTCGGCCTTCTTGTCCAGGCCGGCCTTCGCGATGGCGAGCGCCAGCGGGCGGCTCGCATCCGGACGGTCCGCCGCGGGCGCCGGACGCGGCGCCGCCCTGGGCGCGGTTGCCTTGCGGACCGGCCCCTTCCCGCCCGGCGTCTTGCGCCCGGCAGGGATTCCCTTGGCGGGCCCCTTCTTGTAGCCGCCCTTGAAGACGCCCTTGGGGCTCCCGCTCCTCGGCCCCTTCTTCGCCGGCCCCTTCTTGGCCGGCCCCTTCTTCACGAACGGCCCCTTGGCAGGCCCCTTCTTAACGAACGACTTCCTCGTCGGTGCCTTCTTCTTCGTCGCCATCGTTCTCCTCGCCCTACCGGATGTGGCCTTCGCCCTCGACCACGAACTTCTGGGTCGTGAGCTCGGCGAGCCCCATCGGCCCGAAGGCGTGGAGCTTGGTGGTGGAAATGCCTATCTCGGCGCCGAGCCCGAGCTCGCCGCCGTCATTGAACCTCGTCGATGCGTTGATCATCACTGCGCTCGCCGTCACCTCGCGCTCGAAGCGGCGGGCGTTGTGGAGATCCCGCGTGAGGATCGCCTCGGTGTGGAGCGAGCCGAAGCGCGCGATGTGATCCAGCGCGCCGTCGAGGTCGGGGACCACCCGCACGGCCAGGATCTTGTCCAGGAACTCGAAGCCGAAGTCCTCCGGCCTCGCCTGGATCGCCTTCACGCCGGCCCGCTTCAGGATGGTCAGCGACGTCGGATCGCAGCGCAGCTCCACGCCGGCGTCGGCGAGCGCCTTGCCGACCGGGGGCAGCAGCTTGCCCGCCGCGCTGCGGTGGACGAGGAGGCACTCGAGCGCGTTGCAGACGCCCGGGCGCTGCACCTTGCCGTTGAGCGCGAGCCGGATCGCGTCTTCCGGCTTCGCGGTCGCGTCGAGGAAGAGGTGGCAGACGCCCATGTAGTGCTTCACGACCGGGACGCGCGACCGCTCGGCCACCGCCCGGATCAGCCCGGGGCCGCCGCGGGGGATGGCGAGGTCGATGAGGTCGTCGAGCGCGAGCAGCTCGAAGGTCGCCTCGCGCTCCGACGTCGGGACCACCTGGACGCTCTCGGCCGGGAGCCCCGCCTTCGCGAGCCCGTCCCCGAACGCCGCCGCGAGCGCGAGCGAGGACTGCAGCGCGTCGGAGCCCGGCCGGAGGATCGCCGCGTTGCCGCTCTTCACGCAGAGGGCGGCGGCCTCGATCGTCACGTTGGGGCGCGCCTCGTAGACCATCAGGATGACGCCCAGCGGGATCCGGACCTTCTTGACCGAGAGCCCGTTGGGGCGCCGCCAGCTGCTCGTCACCTCGCCGACGGGGTCGGCGAGCGCCGCGACGTCGCGCAGCGACTTCGCGATCCCGTCGAGCCGCTTCGGATCGAGCGAGAGCCGATCCAGGAAGGCCGCGTTCTGCCCGGCCTTCCTGGCAGCCGCCACGTCCTTGGCGTTCGCGGCGAGGATCGCCCTCTGGTGCACCCTGAGGGCGTCGGCGGCCGCGAGCAGCGCCGCGTCCTTCGTCCGGGTGTCGGCGTGGGAGAGGAGGCGCGCCGCCCCCCTCGCCGCCTGCGCGAGCGCACGCATCCGCTCGCCCAGGCTCGCCGCTTCCGTCTTCGCTGTCGCCATTCGGGGAGGGCTCCGCTCTCAGTCCAGCAGGACCATGTCGTCCCGGTGGACGACCTCGTCGAGGTACTTATACCCGAGCGCGCGCTCGATCTCGCTCGTCTTGAGCCCCGCGATCCTCCTGACCTCGTCGGCACCGTACCCGGCCAGGCCGCGGGCGAACGGGCGGGCGGGGTCGACGGCGACGTCCACCGGGTCGCCGACGCCGAACGCCCCCTCGACCGCCTTCACGCCAGAGGGGAGCAGGCTCTTCCCGCCCTCGACCAGCGCGCGCTTCGCGCCGGCGTCGACGAGGATGATCCCCTTCCCCCTGGCGGCGGCGGCGAGCCAGCCCTTGCGCGAGGTGAGCCGCTCCGCCTCGCCGGCGAAGACCGTCCCGACGTTCTCCCCCGCGAGGAGCGCCGCGAGCGCCCCCTTGCGCCGTCCCGAGAGGAGCGCCGTCACCACCCCCTGGGCGGCGAGCCGCTTCGCCGCGCGCACCTTCGTGGCCATTCCGCCCGTCGACTGGAGCGAGCCTGCGCCGCCGGCGACCCGCTCGACCTCGGCGGTGACCTTCGCGACGTCGGCCAGGAGCCGCGCGCCCGGCCTGGATGGGTCCCGGTCGTAAAGCCCCTCCACGTCGGTGAGCATCGCGACGAGGCTCGCCTCGACGCAGCCCGCGACGAGCGCGGCCAGCGTGTCGTTCTCCCCGACCTTGATCTCGTCGACCACCACCGTGTCGTTCTCGTTCACGACCGGGACGACGCCCGCCTCGAACAGCCGCTCGAACGTCCTGCGGGCGTTCAGGAAGCGCTTCCGGTTGGCCACGTCGTCGGCGGTGAGGAGGAGCTGCGCGACCTTGAGCCCGTGTGGCGCGAAGGCCTCGCCCCAGGCGGCCATGAGGTGGGGCTGGCCGACCGCGGCGCAGGCCTGCTTGGTGGGGATGTCCCACGGCCGACCCTTCGACCGGACCAGCCCGAGCTGCTCCGCTCCTAGCGCGATGGCGCCGGAGGTGACGAGGACGAGCTTCCGGCCTCGGGACGCCTCGGCCAGCTCCCGGCCCAGCCGGGCGCAGTTCTCGCGATCGAAGTGGCCCGTGGCGTCGGTGAGGGTGCCGGTGCCGACCTTGACGACGAGCCGCTTCACGCGGCGGAGGGTGGTGCGAGCCATGACGCCGGGGTTCTACCGCGGTACGGCGCACACCGGAAGGTGGCGGCCGGCGCCCTAGCCCTCGACGGGGAGCCCGCGCAGCCTCCGCGAGAGACCGCGCAGCGCCCGCCCGAAGGGGCGGAGGAGGGCGCGTGCCCGGCGGGAGAGCCGCCGCTCCCGTAGCGCACGCTGCTCCTCCACGTACTCCACGACGAGCGGAGGAAGGTAGCGCCTCAGGATGCCTTCGCGCTCCACCCGCTTGACGGCGTCCGTCTTCGGGTTCGAGGAGATCCCGCCCATCGCGTAGATGGAGAGCGGGATCGCCAGGTGGCGAACGCTGACGCCCGCGACGACGAGCGCCCGGAAGAAGAAGTCGTGGTCGGCCGCGATCCGGAGGGACGCGTCGTAGGGTCCCACCCGGTCGATGAGGTCGCGCCGGATCAGCGTCGACGGGTGCGGGAGCGCGCCCTTCAGGAGGTAGGCGAGCCCGATCCGATCGGGGAAGCGCAGCAGCCGCGTGCGCGTCGGCCACTCGCGCAGCAGGTCGCAGACGACGAGGTCCTCGGTGGGGCTCGCCTGGAACACCCGCGAGAGCGCGTCGGGTGCGGCGAGCGCGTCGCCGGCGTTCAGGAAGAGGCACCAGGTCCCGCGCGCCCGGCGCCAGCCCCTGTTCTGCGCGTCGAAGATCCCGGCGTCCGGCTCGGAGGTCGCCCGCAGCCACGGCTCGGAGAGCCCCCGGACGTAGTCGGCGGTGCCGTCGGTGGAGGCGCCGTCGACCAGCTCCACCTCGAAGTCGCGCCAGGTCTGCGCGCGGATGGACGCGAGCGTCCGCTCCAGCCCCGGGCGGTCGTTGCGGCAGACGGTGACGACGGTGAGGGTCGGAGCCATGGCTAGCCGGCGATCCCCTTCACGAGCTGGAAGGTGCCGAAGAGGAGGAGCAGGCCGGCCGAGACGGCGGTCAGGACGCGCGCGGCCCGCGGGCCGAGCCTCCCGACCTCGCCGAAGAGGACGATGAGGAGTGCGTTGCCTCCGACCAGGCATGAGTAGAAGCCACCCAGGTAGGCCAACCCCTGCGCGGGCGACGCCCTCCACGCGGTGGTGAGCGACGCTCCGCCGGCGACGCTCCACCAGATCCAGGCGTTCGGGTTGGTGAGGTTGACGAAGGCTGCCCGGACGAAGCCGACCGGCGGCTCGTGCGCCGGGGGGGCGCCGGCGGGGCGGCGCAGCGCCAGCAGGCCGCTGATCCCGAGCCAGATCACGAAGAGCCCACCCCCGACGTGCAGCGCCCGCAGGAAGGACGCCGGAACCCGCGAGAGGACGGCGAGCACGGTCGCGATGATGATCGGGTCGGTGACCAGCGGGACGAGCGCGATCGGGAGCGTCCGCCACGGGCCGCGCCTCGCCGCCTGCGCGAGCATGTAGGCCTGCAGCGGCCCGGGAGACAGCGCTCCTGAGAGGCCGAGGGCCGCGCCCTGCGTGAACGGGATCATCGCGGCGCGGACTCTACCGCAGCGGGAGCTTCAGCCCCATCTCGACCAGCGCGAGGATCGCCTCGGCGTTCCCCTTCGCGTCGTTGACCGGATCGTGGTCGTGGGCCGTCTTCCGGAGGTGCTTCCAGGTCGCGAAGCCGTCCTTCACCATGCCGCAGTAGAGGTCGCCGATTCGCCGGCCGCTCCAGCCGAACGGGTTCCGGCCGAGCTGCTGGTGGAAGTAGTAGTTGATGAACTGCCAGTCGAAGGCGAGGTTGTCGGAGAAGAAGACCGGCTTCCCCTTCGACGTCTCGAGCACCCAGCGCTCGAAGGCCTCCATCACCGCCGCCGGCTCGTCGTAGCCCAGGTGCTCGGCGCGGGTGACGCCGGAGATGGCGAGCGCCTCCGGCACCCAGACCTCCGAGACGGGGCGCACGCGGCCGCGGAACGTGACGGAGAGCGACGGATCGACGCGCACCGCGCCGAAGGAGACCATCGAGTGCTTGCCCGGGCACGGGCCGTCCGACTCGACGTCGACCACGTACATGGACATCGGTCAGTCCGCCTCGACGTAGTCGAGGTTCACGCCGAAGGTCTCGCGCAGCCGCAGCGCGCCCCAGAAGGCGAGCACGAACCAGAAGGCCCCGACGGCCAGCGCGGCGCCGGCGAGGCCGAGGCTGGGCTTGAGCCACGCGAAGCTGAGCGTCACCGCCACCACCAGCCCCCGCACGAAGTTGGGGACCGTCGTCGCGACCGTGGCGCGGATGTTGGTGCCGAACTGCTCGGCGGCGACGGTCGCGAAGATCGCCCAGTAGCCGCTCGTCACGCCGAGCAGCCCCACGAGCGCCGAGGAAGCGCGCCGGCGACGCCCCGCGGCCGAGCAGGAAGTAGAGCCCGTAGGAGACGACCAGCATCGAGAGGAAGGACACCACCACCTTCTTGCGGCTCCCGATCACCTGCGAGAGGACGCCGCTCGACACGTCGCCCACGACGAGGCCGCCGTAGAAGAGCATCACGGCGTCGCCCGCGGAGATCGGGCCGGTGACGCCGAGCATCTGGGCGAACTCCGGCGACCCCAGGACGAGGATGGCGTTGGCGACCCAGATCGGCACCGCGATCAGGATCGAGGCCAGGAAGCGGGTGAAGCGCTCCCATCTGGTGAAGAGGGAGAAGAAGTCACCCCGCTTGACCCCCGACGCCTTCACGTTGGCGAACATCCCCGACTCGTGGACCCGGATCCGCAGGACGAGGAGCATGAGCCCCATGATCCCGCCGACCCAGAAGGCCCAGCGCCAGTCCAGGAGCTTCGCCACGAGGTTCCCGACCACGGCCCCGGAGACGCCGACCGACGCCACGATCATGGTCCCGTAGCCGCGCAGCTTCGCCGGCAGCAGCTCCGAGACGAGCGTTATGCCGGCGCCGAGCTCTCCGGCGAGGCCGAACCCGGCGACGACGCGCAGGAGCTTGTACGTCGTCAGGTCCTGGACGAAGCCGTTGGCGATCGTGGCGAGCGAGTAGAGCGTGATGGAGCCGAAGAGGATCTGGAGCCGCCCCTTCTTGTCTCCGAGGATCCCGAAGAGGATCCCGCCCATGAGCATCCCGCCCATCTGCCAGTTGAGGATCGAGAAGCCCTCGGTGAGGAGCTGGTCCGCCGGCACGCCCAGCGCGGCGAGGCTGGGCTTCCTCACGATGGAGACGAGGATCAGGTCGTAGATGTCGACGAAGTAGCCGAGCGCCGCGACGATGACGGCGGCGCTGAGGACGGAGCCGGCGCCCTTCGCGGGCGCCTCGGCGGGGAGGGTGTTGGCCATGGGCGGGGCATGCTAGCGAGCCGGGGGGCCCGGTTCCAGCCCGAACGCCCTCAGCGCCGCCGGCGTGGACAGGCAGTTGATGGTGTGGAACCCGAGGAGGGTCCCGAGCGGGAAGAAGAAGGTCGCCGCCATCGCGACGGTCACGCACAGGGTATGACGCCGGCGTCGCGCGATTGACCGACCGGCCACGAACAAACCAGCGGCCAGGGACGTCCCGAGCAGGATGGCGAGCGCACCGCCGACCAGGAAGAGCCAGCCACCGAAGGATGGTGGAGCGAGCCCGGCCTCCGCGTTCGCCTCTGCGAAGAGGGCCGAGCGGCCGAGCGCCTGCCACCCGGCCGCGATGGGGAGGGCTCCCAGCGCCGTCACGACCGCGGTGAACGCGGCGAGGGCGTAGTGGAAAGCGGGGAGGTGCCTCAGCTCTTCTGGAACGCCGCCGGTCACTTACCCAGCATATGCGATGCAACGCCGCGTCCCTGAGCCGTGTGACGCGCGTTCCAGGCGAGCCAGAACGGGGTCGCCAGGAGCGTAGCCGCGAGGAGCGACACGCCCACCGCCCCGAGCCCGAGCGTCCGAAGCGCCCCGAGCGAGAAGGCCGGGGCGCGGAGCACGTGGATCTGCACGATGCCGTCGGAGCGACGGCGAACGTTCGGCCGGTAGGTGTCGGGTGCCATCGTCATGCGGTTCTGCATAGGTTGCGCCACTGTACTTCGCACGAAGATCGTCATTCTTTCGCCCGTGGACAAGGCGCGTCCCGGCGTCGCGCCCGACCCTGGGTGGTCGCGACTCAGGAGGGGCCGTGCGGTGCACCCGGTCGCAGCGCCGGTGACGGGGGTCTACGATGGTCCGGCCCGCGCGACGCGGGCCGTAATGGGCTCCTCCATCCTCGGCTTCCTCGCGGCCAACCCGCTCGTCCTGCTCTTCCTGGTCGCCGCCATCGGCTACCCGATAGGCCAGCTACGGGTGCGCGGCTCCAGCCTGGGCGTCGCGGCCGTACTGTTCGTCGGGCTGGGTGCGGGCGCGCTCGACCCCCGGCTGGCCCTCCCCGAGATCGTCTACATGCTCGGCCTCGCCATCTTCGTCTACACGGTGGGGCTCGCGAACGGCCGGGCCTTCGTCGCCGCGCTGCGGCGGGATGGGCTTCGGCAGGGGGCGATGGCGGTGGGGGTGCTCGTCTTCGCCACCGCGCTCACGTTCGCGCTCGCGAAGGTGCTCGGGCTCGACGCCTCCGTCGCCTCCGGCCTCTTCGCCGGGAGCCTGACCAACACGCCGGCGCTCGCGGCGGCCATCGAGACCCTCAAGCAGATGGGCTTCGGCGCCATGCTGTCGTCGCCGGTCGTCGCCTACTCCGTCGCCTACCCGATGGGGGTCGTCGGCGTGATCCTGGCCGTCCTCCTCGGGCTGCGGGTCTTCCGGGCCGACCTCTCGGGCGAGGGGGCGCAGCTCGCCGAGCTGGGGGCGGCGAACGAGCCGCTCGCCAACATCACCATCCGCGTCAACGCAGGACGTCGGGGCGCTCGCGGTGGAGGAGCTGGTCAGGGGGCTGCGCTGGCGCGTCATCTTCGGGAGGCTCCAGCGCGACGGGGTCACGGGGCTCGTGACGCACGAGACCAGGCTGCGCCGAGGCGGACCTCGTGACCGTCGTCGGCACCGCGAGCGAGCTGGCGCGCGTCGCCGCGCGGCTGGGCGAGACCATCGACGAGGGGATCGACCTCGATCGGAGCGAGTTCGACCTGCGGCGGGTCTTCGTCTCGAACGCGGAGGTGGCGGCGCGGCCGCTGCGCGAGCTCGACCTCGAACGCCGCTTCGACGCGGTGGTCACGCGGGTGCGGCGCGGGGACGTGGAGCTGCTCCCGTCCGACGACATGAAGCTGGAGATGGGGGACCGCGTCCGGATCCTCGCGCCGGTGCGCCGCCTCGCCGAGGTGGGCGCCTTCTTCGGCGACTCGTACCGCGCCGCGAGCGAGGTGGACGTGCTCACCTTCGGGCTCGGGCTCGCGCTCGGCCTCCTGCTCGGCGCCCTCCCCATCCCCCTCCCGGGCGGCGCGCACGTGTCGCTCGGCTTCGCCGGCGGACCGCTCATGGTGGCGCTCGTCCTCGGGACCATCGAGCGGACCGGGCCGCTGCTGTGGAACCTCCCGTGGGGCGCCAACACGACGCTGCGCCAGATCGGGCTCGTCCTCTTCCTCGCCGGCATCGGCACGCGCGCGGGGCAGGGCTTCCTGCAGACCTTCGCGAGCGGAGGAGGCGCGCTCCTCTTCGCCGCCGGCGCGGCCATCACCTTCACGACCGCCTTCGTGGGGCTCTGGGCGGCCCACCGGCTGCTCGGCATCCCGCTGAGCCTCGCCATCGGCATGGTCGCCGGCATCCACACGCAGCCCGCCGTCCTCGGCTTCGCCGTGGAGCAGACGAAGAACGAGATCCCGCACCTCGGCTACGCGGCGGTCTACCCGGTCGCGACGATCGCCAAGATCCTGCTGGTGCAGGTGCTGCTGGCGCTGGTGTGAGGGGCGGACGGCCGGCGGACCGTCGGCCTCCGTCACGCGTCGCGCGGCCGCGCGAGGATCGTCACCGCGCCAGAAGCGGCTCATCACGGGGAGGGCTCGTCGGTGCGGCGCCGTCACGAGCCCGCACAGCAGCTCGACGATCGCCCCGCCCTCACCGGTCGCGTCGTCGAAGCGCCCCTCCTTCATTCCGGAGCGCCGGGGAGCGGCGCTAGCCGGGCGCCGCGGGTGAACTGGTCCATCCACGCGTCGCCGAACACCTGGCGCGCGGCGAGATCATTGTGCTGGGAACATGCGAGGCGGAGATTACCGACGGTGGACCTCCCTCCGTGCGCCACCGGGACGACGTGGTCGAATTGGACGCGGTGGGTCGAGCCGCAGACGCTCCCATCAGACGTCGGCCACTGGCAGCGCCCGCCGTCGCGGAGCCAGACCTCCCGCTTCACGGCCGCCGGAATGCCCCGCGGATTCTCCGTTCCCTTCTCGACCACCGTGGCGGGGAGCCGCTGAGGGCGGGGCCGCTTCACCATCCCCCTCCGCTTGGCCGCCCGTTCGATGACGAGGTCGAGCCCCTCCTCCAGGATGGCCTCCAGGTCAGCCCCCGGATGTGAGTGCGAGAGCGCGTCCCCCGCCGCCTCCACCTTCTCGAGGAACTTCTTCGACACCGTGACGTGCAGCCGGCGAAGGTCGGCCGTCAGGGGCTCCATGGTGGAGCGAGGGGTAGACGGACTTGGGGCGGGCGGCATCGCCGGCGCGGCCTCGGAGGCGGGAAGCGCGCGCGTTTCATCCAGGTGAAACGACCTGCTGAGCGCCGCCGCACTTGGCGCCGGCGGTAGCGCCGTCGGAAGGCTCGCCGCTGCCTGTGCCTGCGCCTGCGCCACTGCGGTCACCACCACTCGCTGCGGGAGGAGCTCTCGCGGCGCAAGCTCGGCCGCCACGGCCTTCGCTTCCTGCTTCGACGCGTGGAAGAACCGGGGCAGGACCTCCGCCACGTTCTCCGGCGTGATCACCCTGGAGAAGCTCGACCACACTCGAAAGGCAGAGCCGCCCGTCCCTGAGCGGCTCGACCACCTCCGGGAAGCGTTGAAGGAGCTCGGCCGCGCTCTTGCGGTGGAACGCCGCGCCGGCGGAGAGCTTCAGCTCGCGGTGGAGGAAGTAGAAGAGGCTGGTGTAGCCCAGCCCGAGCCACAGCCGGCGGCGATCGAAGTCGGCGAGGGCGATGAGGAAGTCGGCCATCGCCCCCTGCTCGCGGCGGAGCAGGAAGGCGAGTCGAGAGGCGAGCTCACGTGAGGTGTCCATGCATGAAGTGTCTCATGCGAACTCACACCCTCCGTAAACGCACGCATTCAGCCGCTGGCGCGTCTTCCGTGGCGGGGCCTTCTGCCTCCGCACGCAACCTCTCCGCGAAGCCTGTAGGTCACCAGGCGCGTTCTGGCGCGCGTTTCCGATGGCGGCCTCCACTGAGCGCGCGATTCGGCGAGGCTCGTGTCAAGTCCTCTCTGAGTGAAACCCATCAGGGACCGGCAACCGCGGCGCAGCGCGGCGGCGGGCGAGACCGGTGGACGACTCAGCGGACGCGCGGGGGAGGGCCCCGCGTGATGAGCCGCTTCTCGCGCGCAAGCGATCCTCGTGGAGGGGGCGCAACGCACGACGGAGGCCTCCGGCAGGATGGCCGGGAAGATGTTCCGTGGCGCGCGGAACTGGCCGACGACTGGGAACGTGCGCGAAAGGGGGAGCCGCTCGCCTCTATCGAACCGCTCGATCCATAATGGCGTCATGGTGCGCGTTCGCGAGGTCAGGCCGTTGACCGGCTTCGACGTGGAGGTCACGTTCACCGACGGCTCGCTCCGCCGGATCGACCTCGCCCCATTCCTGCACGGCCCGGTCTTCCAGCCGCTGATCGACGACCCGATGCTCTTTCGCGCGGTCTACGTCGATCCCGTCGGCAGGACGCTCGCCTGGCCCAACGGCGCCGACCTCGATCCCGACGTGCTCTACCTCGGGCTCCGGCCGGCGGAGTGACGCCAAGTCCCCGCCAGCGCCAGCTTCTCCTTCCTTGAGAGCCGCTTCAGCGCCGCCTCGCGTCTGAGCGCCGCGCCGCGGCCGCGGACGGGCTCCTCGTAGACGAGCTCGACCGGGAGGCGCGAGCGGGTGTAGCGCCCGCCTTTGCCGGAGGCGTGGCGGGCGAGGCGCCGGGCCATGTCGTTGGTCGCGCCGGCGTAGAGCGAGCCGTCCCCGCAGCGCAGGAAGTAGACCCTCCAGCCACCGCGCGCCTTGCCGGCGCGCTTCTTTCTCGCCACCATCCCGGCCTCCGCGACGACGGTACCGGAAACCCGCAGGGCGCGGGCCAGTGGGTTTTGCGGCTACCCCACGCCGCGACTACGCTCCCCTCGTGACGCCCACCGAGGTCGCCGCCTTGCGCCTGCGCGCCCAGGGGATCGCAGGCACCCCGCCCGCCGAGCCGCGTGAGGTGGTGGCGCGGCTCGGCGCGGTGCAGGCGCAGGACTACCTCGGGTCGCTCTGGGCCGTCGGCCTCCGCACGAAGGGGGCGACCGAGCGCCGGGTGGAGCAGGCGCTCGCCGACCGGACCCTCGTGCGGACGTGGCCCCTGCGGGGAACCCTCCACCTGGTCGCCGCGGAGGACGTGCGCTGGATGCTCGCGCTCGTCGCGCCGCGGGTCATCGCGTCGGCCGCCGCCCGGTTCCGCCAGCTGGAGCTCGACGCGGCCACCTTCGCGCGGAGCCGGAAGGTGCTCCGCCGGGCGCTGGAAGGGGGCCGCGCGCTCGCGCGCCCGGACGTGGTGCGGGCGCTGGAGGCGGCCCGGATCTCGACCGCCGGACAGCGCGGGATCTCGCCGTCGAGCTCCTCCCCTTCGCCCCGCTCTCCGCGAGGCGACGCCGCGCCCTCGCCGCCGCGGCGCGGCGCTACGCACGGTTCCTGGGGCTGCCGCTCGCGGAGGGCTGAGCTCCGGCGGGAGACAGTCTCCGATCGGGTCGTCGGGTTCGGACGCTACCCGTTCTGCGACAGGATGAGCTGCACGTACTGCGCCCGCTCGAACGCGGCCGGGTCGAGCACGTGGCGCTGCGAGAGCGTCCCGCGCACGTCGTCGAGCGTGGAGTAGCCGCGCTTGTCCATCCAGGCCTCCAGATCTGCGCGGATCCTGCCGACGTGGGTGACGCCGTTCCTCACCAGCGTCGACGCGAGCTGCACCACCGTCGCGCCGGCGAGGAGGTGCTTCGCCGCCCCCTGCGCGTCGTGGATCCCAGTCGACGAGGCGAGGTCTCCCTTCGTGCGGCCGTGGAGGAGCGCGATCCAGCGGAGCGGCACGAGCGTCTCGGACGGCGCCGAGAGGTTCATGCCGACCTGTGGCGCCAGCTTCTCCAGGTTGATGTCCGGCTGGAGGAAGCGGTTGAACAGGACGAGCCCCTGCGCCCCGGCCGCCTCCATCCGGGCAGCCATGTTGGCGACGGAGGTGTAGTACGGCGACAGCTTCACGGCGATCGGGAGCTTGACCGCCGCGCGGACCGACTCGACCACCTCGACGTGGCGCCGCTCGATCTCGGCGCCGGTCACCGAGGGATCGGCCTCCACCGTGTAGATGTTGATCTCCAGCGCGTCGGCCCCGGCCCCCTCGATGTCACGTGCGTACCCGGCCCAGCTCCCGGGGGCGGCGCAGTTGAGGCTCGCGATCACCGGGATCCGGAGCGCCTTCTTCGCCCGCTCGATGAGCGAGAGGTACTCGTGCGGCCCGACCCGCTGCGGCGTGAAGTAGGTGCGCCCCTCGGGGTTGGTGTCCTGCCCGCGGGTCAGCTCCTCGTCGAGCGCGGTCTGGGCGCTCTCGAGCTGCTCCTCGAAGAGCGATCGGAGCACCACGGCGCCGGCGCCGTGCCCCTCTGCGGCCTCGAGCGCGTCCACCCTGTTTGAGATCGAGGAGGAGGCGAGGACCAGCGGGCTCGCCAGCTCCAGCCCGAGATACTTCGTCGCGACGTCGGCCATTGGAACCTCCCCCTGCTGGTCAGCCCGGGAGATAGTCGGCGGGGCGCCTCCGCCGCGCTCTGGACCGTCCTCCGACGGGGCTCGCGCGCGGGGCGTCCGGCGGCTAGAGTGCACCTCAGGACAGATGAAGGACGTCTTCGGCAACACCCTCGGCCTCAAGCCCTCCCAGCTCGAAGCGCTCCGCCGCACCTATCGCCGCCGGGTCGACGCCGAGGCGATCGTCTCGCCGGAGCTCGCGCGCCACCTCACCGAGCTCTCGCTGGAGACCAACCGGCAGGTCGGCGTCTTCCTCGACCGGAAGGGGGACGTCGAGGCGGTCATCGTCGGCGACGCGAGGAAGCTCGACCTCCCGGACGTGGGGCGCGCGCGCGCCGGCGAGAGCCGCCTCCGCGGGCTGCGGCTCGTCCACACGCACCTGCACGGGGAGCCGGTCACCCGCGACGATCACACCGACCTCGCGCTGCTCCGGCTCGACCTGGTCGCGGCGCTGGAGGTGAAGGACGACGGCCTCCCGGGACGCGTGCACTTCGCCCACCTCGTGCCGGAGAACGAGCGCGGCGCCCTCTGGAAGGACGAGGTGGCGCCGTCGGTCCACGACCTCGACTGGCCCGCCCTCTCCCAGGCCCTCGCCCTGGAGGAGGAGTTCGCGCGCGCGCGGGCGGTGCGCCGGACCGGCGGGCGCGAGCGGGCCATCCTCGTCGGCTGGGGCGGGAAGCGGCGGACCCGCGCCGACGCCGAGGGATCGCTGGAGGAGCTGAAGGAGCTGGCGCGCACCGCCGGCGTCGAGGTGCTCGACGCGACGCTGCAGATGCGGCGCGATCCCGACCCGCGCTACTTCATCGGCGAGGGGAAGCTCCAGGAGCTGGTGCTCCACTCGATGCAGCTCATGGCGAGCATGATCGTCTTCGACGCCGACCTGTCGCCGTCGCAGGCGCGCCACATCGCCGAGGTCACCAGCCTCAAGATCCTCGACCGGACGCAGCTCATCCTCGACATCTTCGCGCAGCGCGCCCAGTCGGCGGACGGCAAGCTCCAGGTCGAGCTGGCGCAGCTCAAGTACCTCTACCCGCGCCTCGTGGGGCGCGACGACTCGCTCTCCCGCCTGGCAGGCGGCATCGGCGGCCGCGGGCCGGGCGAGACGAAGCTGGAGATCGATCGCCGCCGCGTGCGCGACCGGATCACCGCGCTGGAGCGCCGGATCGCGTCCCTGTCCCAGAACCGCGGGCTGCGGCGCAAGCAGCGGAACGAGCGATCGCTGCCGGTCCTCTCGATCGTCGGCTACACCAACGCCGGGAAGTCGACCCTCCTCAACGCGCTCACCGCGTCCGAGGTCCTCGTCGAGGACAAGCTCTTCGCGACCCTGGACCCGACGAGCCGGCGGCTCCGCTTCCCGCGCGACCGCGAGGTGATCATCACCGACACGGTGGGCTTCATCCGCGACCTGCCGGAGGACCTCGTCACGGCCTTCAGCGCGACGCTGGAGGAGCTCTACGACGCCGACCTGCTGCTGCACGTGGTGGACGCCGCCGATCCGCGCCACGATCAGCAGATCCGCGCGGTCGAGACGATCCTCCGGGAGCTGGAGCTGGACGGCAAGCGGCGGCTCCTGGTCTTCAACAAGGCGGATCGGCTCCCCAGCGGCGACGCCGCCGCGCTCGCACATCACCGCGACGGCGTGGCCGTCTCGGCGGCGACGCGCGACGGGCTCCCAGAGCTGCTCCACCGGTGCGACCGGATCCTCTTCAGCGACGGCCGCGTCTCGGTCGCCGACGTCGAGGCGAGCGCGCCGGCGGGCGCCGTGGAGGACTGACCGTCGGGCGCGATCGGCCGCCCGTTGGCACCGGCCCCGCGGCCCGCTAGATTGCCCCGACCCCGGAGCCCGACCCCGAACCCCAAAATGACCCTTCGCCTCCTCATCACCGCCGCCCTGACGCTCGCCGTGGCATCCGGCTGCGGCCGCAAGGGCGCGGGATCCTCTCGCCGCGCAGGGCGCCGGGCAGCAGGGCGCCGGCGCGCCCCGCTTCGACCCGGAGCGGCCGGAGCGCTCGCTCCTCCTCGACGCCGACGAGGCGGCTCGCCGGATCGGCAGCTTCGAGTGGACCGCCGGCGTCGAGTGGACGGTCAGCCGGCAGGGGAGCGCCGAGAGCGTGCGCGCGGTGGAGCGACACCGGCTGGTGCAGGCCGCCACCGGCGAGTTCCTCGTCGAGAACGGGATCGATCCCGGCCTCGGGGAGGGCGCCGAGACGGGGCGTGACGTGATCTGGGCCGGCAGCATGACCTACGCGCGGGGGCGATGGGCGCCATGGCGCGAGCGGCCCGGCGACCACGGCCACGACGCGCGGCGATACCGGGGCGAGAGCTTCGGACTGGCTGGCGATCTGGCGAGCCTCTTCGGCCCCCGGCTCGCGCTCGGCAACGCAGGCGAGACGAACCTCCTCGGCCGCGCGGCCATCCGCTATGCCCTCTCCCTCGCGACCGACGTCGCGGAGGCCGCGCCGCCGTCCGACACGCGCGTCTTCCCGCAGGGCGGACCCGACCCCGACACGAAGGCGCGGCTCGCCCTCCTCGACGGGGCGCAGCCCGTCTCGGCGACGGGTGAGCTCATCCTCGACGCGCAGACCGGCGTCCCGCTCAGCATCTCGCTCGACGCGGCCTACGGCGTGAAGGCCGACCCCCGCGCGCGCGTGCAGGTCGCGCTGCGAGCGCAGGTGAAGACGCTCGGCCAGGGCGTGCCGTCGGTCTCCGCGCCGACGGACGCGCTCCCAGACGAGCGGAAGCCGCGCGGCGTCGCGGACGCCCTGGAGCGCGCGGGGCTCAAGAAGAAGGCGGGGGACGAGAAGAAGGACGAGCCGGGGGATCCCGAGTAGGTCCTAGGCCCCCCGCAGCGACGTCGCCGGGTCGACCGCAGCCGCGCGGCGCGCGGGGATCGCGCCGAACCCCGCAGCGACGAGGGTCGACAGGGCCGCCGCACCTCCGGCCGCGCCGAGCGAGATCTCGATCGGCCAGCCGCCGAGCGCCGACGCGGCGAGCGCGGCCGCCGCGCCTCCGGCGACCCCGACGGCGCCCCCGACCACCCCGATCGCGAGCGCCTCGCCGCCGAACTGGAGCAGGACGTCGCGCCGGGTCGCGCCGAGCGCGCGCCGGAGCCCCACCTCGCGCACGCGCTCGCGGACTGCGATGAGCATCACCGCGAGGACGCCCACGCCGCCGATGAGCAGCGCGACGGCCGAGACCACCGCGAGCAGCGCGGTGAAGCTCTCCGCGGCGGAGGCCTCGACCGCCAGCGCGTCGGCCTGGTCCTGCACGGTGAAGTCGTCGCCCTTCCCGGCCCTCAGCCGGTGGCGCTCCCGGAGCAGCGCCGCGATCTCCATCGCGGCCTCGCCCGTGCGTCCCCGGTGCGCCTGCACGTAGATGTTGGAGAGGTGATCGACGTTCATGAGGCGCCGCAGCGCGGCGCCGAGCGGCACCACGACCACGTCGTCCTGGTCGGTCCCGCCAGCGTCCACGCCCCTGGGCGCCAGCGTCCCGATCACCTCGAAGGGGACCCGGTTGATGCGCAGGAGCTCGCCCACCGGACTCCGGTCCCCGAAGAGGCTCTGCCGCACCGTCTCGCCGATCAGCGCGACCCTGCGCGCAGCGCGGTCCTCCTCCGCGTCGAACCGGCGCCCGCTGGCCACCTCCAGGTTGCGGACGGGGAAGACCCCCTCGCCCGCCCCGAGGACCGTGGTCGCGCTCTTCAGGTCGCCCCACTGCACGGGGAGCTTCTGGCTCTGCGCAGGGGCGACCTGCGCGATCGCGTCGATGGCGTGGAGCGCCTCGGCGTCCGCGGCGGAGAGCGTCGTCACGTTGCCAACCTGCCGCGCCCGCCCCGCGACGACGCGGACCTGGCCGGAGCTGACCGTGACCAGGTCCGAGCCCATCGCCCGGATCCGGTCCACCACCGCGCGCTCGGCCCCCTGCCCGACGCCGACCATGGCCACCAGCGCGGCCACGCCGACGGCGATCCCGAGCGCCGCGGGCCAGGTGCGCCTGCGCTCCCGCCAGGCGGAGCGGAACGCGAGGCTGGCGATGCGACCGGGCTCCATGCCTTGCCTCGCGTCCGGTGGGGGGCGCTACGGCCTGAGCGCGGTCGCCGGGTCGATGGCGGCCGCCCGCCGCGCGGGCACCGCCGCGGCCGCGAGGCCGACCACGACGCTGGCGACGACCGCCAGGGCGAACGGCTCCCAGCTCACCGCGACCGGCATCTTCATCCGCCCCATGATCGTGGCCACCAGCGCGCCGACGAGCACTCCCACTGCACCGCCGGCGAGGGTGACGGTCACCCCCTCGACGAGGAACTGCTGCACCACCTGGCGGCGCGTCGCCCCCAGGGCCCTGGTGAGCCCGATCTCCGCGCGCCGCTCCGACACGGCGGCCAGCAGGATGTTGGCGAGGACCACCGCGCCGGCCACGAGGGCGATGATCGAGACGAGGCCCAGCATCGTGGTGAGCTTCCTCGTCATCGCCGCCGCCATCGTCCGGATGGCGGTCGGCGAGCGGACGGCGAAGTCGTCCGCGTCGCCGGCGCCGATCCGGTGGCGCTCCCGCAGCAGCGCGGTGACGCGGGCGGCGACGGCGTCCCCCTCACCCATGGAGGTGGCGCGCACGCGGACGAGGCTGTACCAGCTCACGTTGAAGAGCCGGCGCGTCGCGGTCGAGAGCGGCACCACCACGCGGTTGTCCATGTCCATGCCCATCGGGCTCGCGCCACGCCGGGCGAGGACCCCCACCACCTTGAAGGACTGGTCGCCGACGCGGATGGAGTCGCCCACGGGATCGTCCTGCCCGAAGAGCTCCTTCGCCACGGTCGCGCCCAGGACGGCGACCCGCGCCGCCGAGGCCTCGTGCGCCTCGGACACGTGCTCCCCCGCCGCGACGCGCCAGTCCCACGCCTCCTCGTAGTCCGGCGTGGCGCCCATGACGGCAGCCATGTGCTCCCGGCCGCGCGCGCTGACGTCCTGCCCCACGCGCACCACCATCGGCATGGCCACGCGGACGCCGGGGAGCGCCCGGATGGCGGCGACGTCCTCGTCGACGAGCGTGGTGACGCGCTCGTCGCCGGGGCCGCGGAACTGGGGGCTCCCCGCCGCGACGACGAGGGCGTCGGGGCCGAAGTTCTGGATGCCGCCCTCGACCTTCACCTTGGCTCCCTTGGCGACCGAGACGACCACGGTGAGGGTGACGATCCCGATGGCGACGCCGAGCATCATGAGCGCCGCGCGCCCCTTGCGGAGGGCGAGGCCGCGGAGGCCGACGCGTGCCGCGAGTCCGATGGCCTTCATGGCTAGGCAGCCTCCTTCGCCGTCCGGGTGAGCTCCGCGGCCGCGTCAGCGGGCTGCGGGACCGTCGCGTCGGACACCACCACGCCGTCGCGCAGGGTGACGAGGCGCGGCGCGTAGCGCGCCACGTCCGGCTCGTGCGTGACGAGGACGATGGTCTTCCCCTGCCGCCAGAGCTCCTGGAGCACTGCCATCACCTCGAGGCTCGCCCTGCTGTCCAGGTTGCCGGTCGGCTCGTCGGCGACGATGACGTCCGGGTCGGTCACGAGCGCGCGCGCGATGGCGACGCGCTGCTGCTGCCCGCCCGAGAGCTCGCCGGGCCGGTGGTGTCCCCGGTCGCCGAGCCCGAGCCGCGCCAGGGCCGCGCGGGCGCGCTCCCGCCCGTCCGCCGGCTCGGCGTCGGCGTAGACGAGCGGCAGCTCCACGTTCTCCTCGGCGGTGAGCAGGGGGAGGAGGTGGAACGCCTGGAAGACGAAGCCGATGCGCGCGGTTCCTGAGCCTGGAGAGCTGCTCGTCGGTGAGCGCCCCGACCTCGTCGCCGCCGATCCGGTAGGTGCCGCCGGTCGGCCGGTCGAGCGTGCCGATCACGTTCATCAGCGTGCTCTTCCCGCAGCCCGACGGCCCCATGATGGCGACGAAGTCGCCCGCGCCGACGGAGAGCGAGATCCCGCGCAGCGCGCGGACCTCGAGCCCGGCGTCGTTCCGGTAGGTCTTCTGCACGTCCTTCAGCTCGATCATCGCTTCTCTCCTTCGAGGATCTGCACACGCTCGCCCTCGGCGAGGCCGGAGACGATCTCCGCCATCCCTCCTCCGCGCAGCCCGACCTTCACCTCGCGCGGCTCGGCGCCCGGCGCCGGCGGCCACGTACACGACCGTCCGCCCGCGCTCGCGCCGCAGCGCCCTGTCCGGCACGGCCAGGACGCCCTTGCGCTCGTCGAGCGACACCGTGACGTTCGCCGTCATGTCCGGCTTGAGCTTCCCGTCCGGGTTCTCGATGGCGACGGTGGTGATGTAGTTGACGACGTTCGACTGGATCACGGCGCGGGGGTAGATCGCCGTGACGGTGCCGGTGAACTCCTCGCCCGGGAACGCGTCGACGCTGAAGGCCGCCCGCTGGCCGACGCGGATGCGGCCGACGTCCACCTCGTCGACGTAGGCCGCCACCTCGAGCCGCTCGAGATCGATGAGGGTGACGAAGGTCGGCGCGCTCATGCCGGCGGAGACCGTCTCGCCCTCCTGCGTCGAGACCTGGGCGATCACGCCGTCGATCGGGGCCGTGAGCGTCGCGAAGGAGACCATCGCCTGCGCCTCGGCCAGCGAGGCCTCGGCCTGCTTCACCCGCGCGTCCGCGAGGAGGACGTCCTCGTCCACGTAGCGCCTCCGCGCCAGCTGCAGCCGGCTCCGCGCCGCGGCGCTCTTCGCCTGCGCCACGGCGAGGTCCCGCTGCGCCCGATCCCCTTCTTCCTGGCCGACATGGCCCTTCGCCACGAGCCCACCGGTCCGCTGCGCCTGCGAGGCCGCGAGCCGCTCCTCGGCCTCGACCTGCGCGAGCCCGGCCTCGACCTCGGAGATCTCCTCGGGGCGCGCGCCGCGCCTCACCACGGCGAGCTGGGCGCGTGCGGCCGCGACGTCGGCCGCGGCGCGCGCCGCGCGGGCGCGCAGGTCGCGATCGTCGAGCTTCGCGATCGGCGCCCCCTTCTTCACGCGGTCCCCGACGTTCGCGAAGAGCCGCTCCACCCGGCCGGAGATGCGGGCGCCGACCTTCACCTCGGCCCCGGTCCGGGCGCGGACCAGCCCCGTGGCCTGCACGTTGGACGACAGCGTCCGCCGGCCGACCGGCACCAGCTGCGCCGCGGCCCCGGTCGCCGCCGACGTGTCGCGCGAGGCGAGCACGGCTACGACCACGGCCACGGCGAGCGCGGCGACGCCGCCCCACCTGCACGGGGTGCTGCCTCAGCTTCTCGATCACTTGGAACCTCCGCCCAGGTCGCCCGGGGCCACTCCGTCGGGCTGCATCATCCAGCCGGCGCGCAGCCGCTCCCCGAGGAGCCCCTCGAAGACCGGCCGCTGCTCCGGCGTGAGCGTCTCGCGGACCGCGAGCAGGTGCTCCACGACGGTCCGCTGGTAGTCGTGCTGGGCGCGCTCGAGGTCCGCGAGGATCGCGTCGATCCGGCCCCTTCCCGCCTCCCCCTGCGAGAGGGCGGTCGCGAGGTCTCCGCGCAGCTCGCCGAGCCGCGCCGCGGTCGCCGCGCGCTTCTCCATGAGGCTGGCGCGCCTGGCCAGGATCGCGCTCCGCTGCGCCTCGCCCAGCCTCAGCCGCTGGAAGAGGAGCGGCTCCGCCGGCATCCCGCCGGGCCCGCACGCGTGGGCGCGCCGGAGCGCGTGCCAGGCGACGGCGGCGTTCGCGGCGAGCGAGACGACCAGGAGCCCGAGGAGGATGGCGCGCTTCATCGCCGCGCCCCGTAGCCGTCACCCAGGAGCAGCCCGGGAGACGGCGCGCCGAAGGGGAGGTCGCCGAAGCCCTCGGCGATGGCGACCGCCTCGGGAGAGGCGACGCGAACCGGCTGGAGGGCCGCGCGGGCGGCGGCGTCGCCGAGGAGCAGCCCGACGGCGGCCAGGCCAGCGACGGCCGCCACCCGGATCGCACGCTGCGCGGCGAGCGGCCAGCGGAGCCACGGGCGGCGCTCGGCGCGCTGGGCGATCCTCGTGGAGATGGTGGGCCAGTCCTCGGCGGGCGGCGGGCCTGCTGGCAGCACGCCGAGCCGCTCCCACGCGTGAGCCAGCGAGATCCTCGCGGCCGCGCAGGACTCGCAGGCCGCCAGGTGGGCGGCGAGCCGCGCGGCGTCGGGCGCCTCGAGGCGGCCGTCCAGCTCCAGTCCGAGCAGTCTTCGGGATCTTTCGCAGCGCATGGTGGCTCCGGAGCGCAGCGGCGCTCGTCGTGGGGTTTGAACCGCCTGCAGGGCGGAAACTTGCGCTACCGCTCCGCGAGGGCCGCGGTGAGCGCCCGCCGGGCGCGGAACAGCAGCGATTCCACTGAGGAAACCGAGGTCTCCAGGGCGGCTGCGATCTCCTCGTAGGAGAGCCCTTCGAACCGGGAGAGCAGGACCGCCATCCGCTGCCGCTCCGGCAGCGCGTCGACGGCCGCCCGCACCCGCGCCGCCTCCTCCTCGCGCAGGAGCGCCGCCTCCGGGACGCGGTCCGGATCCTCCTGCAGGGCTTCGAGCCCCGCCTCGCCCGCCTCGCGGCCGCCGTGCCGCCAGGCGACCTTCGCCTTGCGGTTGAGGCACCGGTTGACCACCACGCGCCAGAGCCACGTCGAGAACCGCGCCGTCGGGGCGAAGGCCGCCGGCTGCGTGAGGAGCGTGACGAAGACGTCCTGGACCACGTCCCGGGCCTCCGCCTCGTCGCCGAGATAGCGCGAGGCGAGGCGCTGAGCGGCGTCGCGATGGAGGAGGTAGAGGTCGCGGAGCGCCGCCCGGTCGCCTGCTGCAGCCCGTGCGGCCAGCCGGGCCTCGTCGCCCGGATCGTGTTCGCCGGTCACGCGGCCCCAGCGCGCAAGTTTTCGCCGGGACGCCGGTTTCCACCGCAGACCCGAGTCCGATGGCGCGCCTGCGAGGAGACGACACGATGAGCGAGCTGAACCGGCATTCCGAGCCTTTGAGCCTGCCGCGCCCCGATCGGTGCATGGCGATCGTGGCGGCGCTGCTGCTGGGCGTGGCGACGGCGGCGAGCGGGGACGAAGGCTCGACGACGATCGGGCTCGACGCTGCGGTCGCCGCGGCGCGCGCCGCGGCGCCGGCGCTCCTCGCCGAGCGTCAGCGGCTGGTTGCGGCCGAGGCCGACCGCTCGGCCGCCACGGGCGCCCTGCTCCCGCGCGTCCAGGCGAGCGGCTCCCTCACCTGGCTGGACGAGGAGCGCGTGGGCGCGGCGGGGCCCGTCCCCCTCTTCGCCGAGGAGCGGGTCGCGACGCTGCGTGGGCGGCAGGTCCTCTTCGATTGGCGCGCCTTCGCCGGACGGGTCGCCGCGGGCCGCGCCGTGGACGCCGCCGAGGCAGCTGCCGGAGGCGCCGAGGCCGACTCGATCCTGGTTGCGACGATCGGCTGGGTGAGGCTCGCGCAGGCCGAGGAGCTGGCGCGGGTCACGTCGGCGGCGCTGGCGAGGGCTCGCGCCTTCGAGGAGACGTCGGCCGCCTTCGCGACGGCGGGACGGGGCTCCAGCCTCGATCCGCTGCGCGCCAGGTCGGGCCGGCTCGAGGCGGAGCGGGCGGCGTTGGCCGCGCGCGAGGCGGTCCCCGTCGCCGGGGCGCGGCTGGGACAGGTGATCGGGCGCGGCGAGGGTGCCGCGCTCCGCACCGACGGTCGCTGGCCCGAGCCGGTCGCCCCCCCGTCCGCCGACGGCGAGCTCCTGGTCCGCGCGCAGCGGGCGAGCCCCGACCTGGCCAGGCTCGATGCCCTCGTCTCAGCCGCGCGCGCCAGCCGCTCGGCTGCACGAGGAACCTGGCTCCCCGAGCTAGCCGCCGTGGGGACTTACGGCTGGCGGGAGCGCGACGTCGGAGGCGGCGCGGACGAGTGGACGGCCGGCGTCACCCTGGACTGGACCCTCTTCGAAGGGGGCGCAGGCAGGGCGGCGACGGCGCGGGCCGACGCGCGGCTGGCGGAGCTGGAGGCCGCCCGACGTGGACTTCAGCTCCAGCTCGAGGGCGACGTGCAGGAGGCCCTCGCCGCCTGGCGGACGGCGGCCGCAGGGCTCGAGGCCGCCCGCCAGGGTGCCATCGCCGCGACCGAGGCCCGCGACACGGCGACCGCGCTCTTCCGCAGCGGCCGCGCGACGTCGGTCGACGTCCTCGCCGCGGAGGCCGACCTCCAGCGAGCCGACGCAGCCGTGATCGGGGCGCTCGGCGATCTCGTCACGGCGCGCGCCCGGGTGATCCGGCTGGGCGCGGGATAGGGCAGAATCGGGCGCGATGGCGCTCTTCCCCGGCTTCGCGCGTCGCCGCATCCGGACGTTCGGGGCGACGATCCAGTGCGTCACGCGCGGCGACGGTCCCGCCGTCCTCCTCCTCCACGGCCATCCCGAGACGCTCGCCTGCTGGCATCGGGTCGCGCCGGAGCTCGCGCGCGACCACGCGGTCGTGTGCGCCGACCTGCGCGGCCAGGGGGGCTCGTCGGCACCTCGTGGCCAGCCCGACCACTCCACGTACTCGAAGCGGGCGATGGCGCAGGACATGGCCGAGGTGATGGAGCGGCTGGGCCACGCGCGCTTCCACGTCGTCGGTCACGACCGCGGCGCGCGCGTCGCGCACCGCCTCGCGCTCGACCACGCCGATCGGGTGCGATTGGCGACGGTGCTGGACGTCTCGCCCACGCTCAGGATGTACGAGGGGACCACGCAGGCGTTCGCCCGCGCGTACTTCCACTGGTTCTTCCTCATCCAGCCTGCCCCCCTCCCGGAGCGGCTCCTCGCGGGACGGGCGCGCGAGTGGGTGCTCGCGCGGCTCGGGCGCGGGCGCGCGGGGCTCGCCCCGTTCCCGGGAGCCATCCGGAGGGAGTACGTCCGGGCCCTCTCGAATCCCCGCGCCGTCCACGCGCTCTGCGAGGACTACCGCGCCGCAGCGAGCATCGACCTCGTCCACGATCGGGCCGACCGGCGCCGCAGGCTCGGGGTGCCGCTGCTCGCGCTCTGGAGCCGCGAAGGGATCGTCCAGGCGCAGTTCGACTGCCTCGCCGACTGGAGGGCCGTGGCACGCGACGTCTCCGGCCGCGCGCTCCCGGGCGGTCACTTCATCCCCGAGGAGCGGCCGCGGGAGCTGGTGCGGGAGCTGCGGCGGCTGTTCGCCAGGGTCGGATAGATCACCTGGCCTGCGGCGTCGCCTTCAGCACCTTCTTCCAGCGAGCGACCTCCGCCTCGACGTGCTTGCGCAGGCCGTCGGGGGTCATCGCCGCCTCGTTGGTCAGGTCGCCGCCCAGGTCGAGGAGCCGCTTCCGCGTCCCGGCGTCGGCGAGCGCCTTCCGGAGCGCGTCGGAGAGCTTCTTGACGATCGCGGGGGGGGTCCCCTTCGGCGCGAAGACGGCGTTCCAGGCGCTGACCTGGAACTCCGGCATGCCGCCCTCCTTCGTGGTCGGGACGTCGGGGAGCGCCGGCGACCGCTCCGGGAGCGCGACCGCGTAGGCCCTGATCGTGCCCGCCTGGATCTGTGGCACGAGGTTCACGATCTGGTCGCACATGTAGTCGACCTGGCCGCCGACGAGGTCGTTCAGCGCGGGGCCGGTGCCCCGGTAGACGACGCGGGTGGGCGCCGCACCGGCGAGCGCGTTGAAGAGGCTGCAGGTGGTGAAGGAGACGGAGCCCACCCCGGCGTGCGCCTCGTTCAGCTTGTCGCCCCCCGCCTTGATCGCCGCGACGAACTCCTTGAGGTCCTTCGCCGGGAAGTCCTTCCTCGCCACGACGAGGATCGGTGTCCCTGCGGCGAGCCCTATCGGCGCGAAGTCCTTCACCGGGTCGTACTTGAGATCGGGGTAGACGGCGGGCGCGGCCCCGTGCGTCCCCATGTGGCCCATGCAGATGGTGTAGCCGTCGGGGGCCGCCTGGGCGGCCCGCGTGATGCCGGTCGTTCCGCCGGCGCCCGCCACGTTCTCGATGATGACCTGCTGGCCGAGCGTGCGGGACATGTTGTCGGCGACGATCCGGGCGACGACGTCGGTGGGGCCGCCGGCCGCGAAGGGCACGATCATGGTGATCGGACGCTCCGGCCAGGCCGCCTCGGCGGGCGCTGCGGGGACTGCTGCGGCGAGGATGCTGAGGAGGGTGAGCAGGCTCTTCATGTGATTCTCCTTTCCGACTTCCACTGGTTCAGCTGGTGAAGACCTCCTCGCGGCCGCGACGGACTGCGGGGATCACCGCGACGGCGAGGACGACGAAGGCCACGGCGAGCAGCCCCGCGCTGATGGGGCGCTCGATGAAGGCGGCGGGATCGCCGCGCGACAGGACGAGGGCGCGCCGCAGGTTCTCCTCGAGCAGGCGCCCCAGCACGAAGCCGAGCAGGAGCGGGGCGCCCTCGAACTCGAGCTTCGAGGCGGCCCACCCGAGCAGCCCCAGCCCCGCCGTCATCATCACGTCGCCGGGCGAGTTGTTCACCGAGTAGATCCCGATGCAGCAGAAGAGCAGGATCGCCGGGAACATGAGCCGGTACGGGACCGCGAGGAACCGGACCCACAGCCCCACGAGCGGCAGGTTGATCACGAGGAGCATCAGGTTCCCGATCCACATGCTCGCGATGACGCCCCAGAACAGCCCCGGGTTCCGCGTCATCACCAGCGGCCCCGGGACCACCCCGTGGATGGTCATGGCCCCGACCATCAGCGCCATCACCGCGTTCGGCGGGATCCCGAGCGCCAGGAGCGGGACGAAGGAGGTCTGGGCGCCGGCGTTGTTGGCAGCCTCCGGCCCCGCCACCCCCTCGATCATCCCCGTGCCGAAGAGGTGTGGCTGGCGGGACAGCCGCTTCTCCACCGTGTACGAGGCGAAGGGGCCCAGCACCGCGCCGTTGCCGGGGAGGATGCCGAGGAGCGCCCCGAGGGCGCTGCCCCTGAGGATCGGGGCGACGGCGCGCGCCAGGTCGGCGCGGGACGGGAAGATCCGGCCGATCGGGGCGTGCACCACGTCGCGCCTCTCCGCCGCCTCGAGGTTCCGCAGCACCTCGGCGATCCCGAAGATGCCCATCGCCAGCACGGCGAAGTCGAGCCCGTCGGCGAGCGGCGGGAAGCCGAAGGTCATCCTGTCCACGCCGGTGTCCAGGTCGGTGCCGACGGTGGAGAGGAGCACGCCGATCGCGATCATCGCGAAGGCCTTCAGGATGGAGCCGCGCGCGAGCACCACGGCGAAGGCCAGCCCCGCCGTCATGAGCGCCGTGTACTCGGCCGCGCCGAAGAGGAGCGCGAGCTTCGTGAGCGGGACCGCCAGCGCGGCCACCACGAGCGTGCCCACCGAGCCGGCGAAGAAGGAGCCGATCGCCGCGACCCCGAGCGCCACGCCGCCGCGTCCCTGCTTCGCCATGGCGTGGCCGTCGAGCGTCGTCACCACCGAGGTCACCTCGCCGGGGATGTTCACCAGGATGGCCGTGGTCGAGCCGCCGTACTGGGCCCCATAGTAGATGCCGGCGAGCATGATGATGGCGCCGGTCGGCTCCAGCCCGAAGGTGACCGGGAGGAGCATCGTGATGGTCGCGATGGGGCCGACGCCGGGGAGGACGCCCACGAGCGTGCCGATGAGGCAGCCGATGAAGGCGAGCCCCAGGTTCTGCGCCGTGAAGGCCACCGAGAAGCCGAGCGCGAGGTGCTGCAGCAGGCCTTCCATCTCGTCTCCTACAGCGTGATGACCCCGGGGATGATCAGCACGGGGATGGGGAGCGAGAGCACGTAGCGGAACAGCCCCACGCAGAGCGCCGTCATCACGACGCCGAAGATCAGCAGCTCCCGAGGCCGGGTCTCGGGCGACGCCGAGCCGCCGATGATCACGACCAGCGGCCCTGCCAGCGCGAGGCCGACCGTCCGGATGGTGAGCGCGAAGGCGACCACCGCCAGCGTTATGACGATCGGCCCGCGGAGCGGCCAGCGGTCGAGCGCAGGGCCGTCCTTCAGCAGCGCGAGGGCGGCGATGACCAGCCCGGCGAGGCCGATCCCCGCGGCCACGTACCGCGGCAGCATCCCCGGCCCCATCGCGCGCAGGGTCCCCTGGTCGAGGTGGCGGCTCGACCAGAGCGCGAAGGCGGACAGCGCGACGAGGCAACTCCCCGCGAGCAGGTCGCGCGCCGATCGGATCCGCATTCGGTCCTCCACTACCTCGATGGTTCACGGTAAGCGTTCGCGCACAGCTCTATCGAGCCCAGCGGCCGTGCCGACCCATCGGGGACCTCGGTCGCGGACCTGACCGGTCACGGCGCCCCTGGGCCCTTTGGAGTGGCCCGGAGTGGAACGGGTCGTCCCCCCGTACGCACGTTAAGTGAGTGATCGTTGTCCACACCGAGGAGCCGGCGATGGCGAGCATTCGGAAGCACGTGTCGATGGAGGTGGTGGCGCTCGACGGGAGCACTCCGAGCCGCGAGGCGGCGCGGATCATGTCCGAGAAGAAGATCGGATCCATCGCCGTGAAGGAGGGCGGCAAGATCACCGGGCTCGTCACCGAGCGCGACCTCGTCGCCTCGGTCGTCGCGAGCGGTGGGGACGGCTCCGCCCCGATCCGAAGGTCGATGCGCGACGGGATCCCGAGGGTCTCCGCGGACGCCACCGAGGGTGAGGCCGCGGACCTGATGCGCGACAACTTCACCCGCCACCTGCTGGTCGAGGACGAGGGCAAGGTGATCGGCGTCGTCTCGATGCGGGACGTCATCCAGCTCATGCTCGACGAGAAGCAGTTCCTCATCAGCCAGCTCAACACCTACATCTTCGGGCGCTGAGGGCGCGTCCCGCGCTCTCCGGGCTTGCCGCCTCACCCGGCCGTGGCAGACTGTCCGCGCGCAATCGTGCGCCCGCGAGAGGTCCGCGTGACCGGTTCCGCGGCATTCCCGGAGGGATCCCAATGACCAAGAAGCTTGCGGCACTCGCGCTCGCGCTCGCGCTCCCCGTGCTCGCCTCGGCCAGCGACATCAACCCCGGCGCGCTCCAGCTCTCCGGGACGTCTGGGCTCAACTGGGGAACGACGACCACGGACGACAACGGCGTCGAGACCAAGACGACGCAGTTCGACACCGGCCTGAGCGCGATGTACTTCGTGAGCCACTTCCTCGCGTTCGGCCTCGACGTCGGCTACGACCACGTCAAGCAGGGTCAGGACTACGACAGCGAGTTCCTCTTCGGCCCGAAGGCGGGGCTCGACTGGGAGCTGATGAAGCACTTCTCGGTCTTCGCCGACCTGACCGTGGGGATCGCCCGGGGCGAGACCAAGGTGGCCGGCGTGATCGACACCGCGGATGGCTTCGGCTACGAGGTCGCCGGCGGCGCCAGGCTCTTCCTCAACCGGAACGTCTCGCTCGACTTCTTCGGCGCCTTCGAGCAGGTGCGGCTCAACTTCCCCGCCGCGGGCGACCGGATCAGGTCGGACCTCTCGCTTGGGATCGGCCTGTCGGTCTACCTGACCAACAACCCGGTCAACTCGGAGGAGAGCGTGTACCGCCCGGAGCCGCGCCCCGAGTACCGGTAGGATCCTTTCGATCATCCCCTCTCCCCCACCGAGAGGTCGGGGAGAGGGGGCGACCGCCGGGTCACTTCCGGGCGTGGCGCTTGTGCTCGACCAGCATGCACCGGTCCTGGACGACCAGGATGCCCGCCTTCGCCAGGGTCTCCGCAGCGGCGTCGTTCCGGATCCCGAGCTGGAACCAGACCGCCCGCGGCTTCTTCGCGAGGATGTCGTCCACGTGGGCGGGGATGTCGATCGGCCGGCGGAAGACGTCGACCACGTCGATGGGACCCGGGACGTCGGCCACCTTCCGGTAGACCTTCTCGCCGAGGATCTCGGTGGCGTCCGGGTAGTAGACGGGGACCGGGACGATCTGGACGCCGTGCTTCGAGAGGTACTCGGGGACCTCGTAGGCCGGTTGCTCCGGCTTGTCAGCCGTCTTGATCCCGATGACCGCCACGCGCTTCGCCGACCGCACCAGCTCGCCGATCCTCGCGTCGTCCGTGATGAGGTTTTCTCGCCAGTCCGCCATCGTTCACCTCGCAGGGGTTTCCGGTAGGAGCCTCGCCGCGCGATTCCGGTGCGACGCCCACACACCTATGTTTGTAATGTGATTTCGGCCGCTTGCGCCGCCAATCCGGGGCGAGTGTCGGATCTACATAGAAAAATGGACACCGGGCGGACGGGCCCTACGATGAGAGACGCAAAGCGGCTCGGGCCGCACCGCAAATCCGACGAGGTCTCGATGGCGGAGAAGAGAAGGTCCACAACGACGCAGGTCACCGAGGGCGCGGCTCAGGCCGTGCTCCGCAAGACCGCTGCCCCAGAGCTCTCCTCCGAAGAGGAGAAGGTGATCCGGATGCGGCTCGGCGCGGCACCGCCGCGCGCCGCCCGGCTGGAGCGGACCGTCGAGGCGGACGCGGAGCTGGAGATAGAGCTCCGCGCCATGGAGATCGAAGCCTTCATGAAGTGGAAGGCCCACCTCGCCAGCCGCGCCGCGCCGCGGACTGCGACGCGGGCCGCGCCGGACGCGAAGCCGGCCCACTCGCGGACCAAGGAGAAGATCGTCCGCGCGCTGCGAAAGCTCAACTAGGGGCCTGTCCCTCCTCTAGGAGCGGCGCCGCGTCCATCCTGGACGCGGCGCCGTTCGTCTTTCGGCTGTCTCGTCGCGCTGCATGGGCTCCCTAGCCGCTCGCGAGCTCACCCGCCAGGGCGCCCGCGGCGAGCGAAGGGGTCGTCGCCTCGTCCGCCAAAGTCTTCCCCGCCGCGATCAGGCCAGCCAGGTGCTCCGCCGTCCGCGGGTTGCGCCACCAGTCCTCGTCGAACCGCTCGACGAGCGATCTGCGGAGCGCCTCGCCCTCCCCCGCGCCGGTGAGCGCCGCGGCGTGCACCGGGCCGTCCGCGTCGCGAGCCGCACGGACCCCGTCCCACGTCGCGCCGAGCGCGGCGGTCATCGCCTCGCGATAGCCCTCTCTCCACGCGTGGCCGCTCATGCCGCGCTCGACCTCCGAGGCGATCCGGAAGGCCGCCGCCCTGGCGCGCAGCGCGAACAGCGCTCGGAGCGCCAGCCCGCGGCGAAGGTCGGGCACGTCGCGCCGGTCGGCGTCGCAGCGCTCCACGAGGAAGCGCGGCTCGCGCAGGACCGACGAGAGGAGCCAGCCGAGCGCGTGGCCGAAGGGCGCGTCGCGCCGGTGCGCTGGCTGGCGCGACGCCGCCAGCGCCCTCCCCGTCCCGTCGAAGAGGTCCTGCCAGTCGGCGGCGCCGCTCACCGGCAGGAAGGAGATCCGCGCCCCGAAGACGTGGACGCCCGGCCACTTGCCCGGCCGCGCCTCGGCGTCGACGCGGACCGGACCGAGGTCGAGCCGCAGCTGCTCGGAGAGCCAGCGCAGGACGATCGGGACCATCCCGACCCTGAAGAGGTCGGACCATCGCCGCAGCGCGAGGAGACGGATGAGGTCGGCGCGCGCCAGGTTACCGCGCGGCGCGGGCTGAAGCCCCAGCTCCCGGCGCGCGGTCCACGCGAGCACGTCGCTCCACGCGTCGTCCGACGCCGCGAGGGCGGCGTCCGCCTCGACCACCGCCTGCCAGTCGGGGGCCAGGCCGACCTCGGCGCGGGCACGCGCCCGCGCCTCGACCGCCGCCTCGCGCGACGGCGCCGACGCCTCGCACCCCTGCGCCGCGGCCCGTGCGAAGGCGCCGCGCCGCTCCTGATCACGCTCCTGCGCGAGCGCCCGCTCGGCGTCCTGCAGGCCGACGCGGCCATCCGGCCCCTCGCCCACGGCGGCCGCCTCCGCCGCGCGCCAGCGCTCCTCCGCCTCGGCCGCCGCCCGCTCCGCACGGAGCGCCGCCGCCCGGTCCGCCAGCGGATGGAGACCGGCCTCCCGCAGGCGGGTCACCGTCTCGCGATGGGCCACGCCCGGCCTGCCCAGGCTACCCAGGAAGAGGGGGGCCAACGAGGGAGCCGACTCCATCCCAGCGACGTGGCGGAACCGCTCCGCGTCGAGCGCATCGATCAGCCGGTCCGCCTCGCGCTCGATCTGGATCCGCTCTAGCTCATCCATGGTAAAAGCTTCCCCCTCCCCGGCCGAACCGGAAAGGCTTTTCATGCGCTCTCATTCCAGGGCGAGCGCCCGCGCGAGCGGTCCGGTTTGACAGCATGCCCAGCGTGACTACGTTCAAGGGCGGAGATGTGCAGCGATGCCGATCTACGAGTACGAGTGTCCGAAGTGCGGGAAGTTCGACGTCATCCAGAAGATGTCGGACGCGCCGCTGGAGAGCCACGACGCCTGCGGCTCCGCGGTGAGGAAGCTCATGTCCGCGAGCGCCTTCTCGTTCAAGGGCTCGGGCTTCTACATCACCGACTACGGCGGCAAGAGCCCCGGTCACGTCACCCCCGGCGAGAAGGCCGAGCCGAAGGCCGCCGAGCCCAGCTGCTCGCCGGCCGCTGGCGGCGCCTGCGCCTCCTGCCCGTCCAACCCGGCCAACACCTGACCGCGCCGACCACCACTCCTTGAAGCGGATCTCGCTGGTAGTCGGCGAAGCCGAGAAGGCCGAGCGGCTCGACCGCTTCCTCGCGGCGCGCGGCGGGATGGCCCGCGGTCTCGCCCGGCGGGCGATCGACACGGGCGGCGTCTTCGTCGACGGCCACCGCTGCAAGATCGCGGCGAGGAAGGTGTGGCCCGGCCAGCAGGTCATCGCGAACCTCGAGGAGGGTGGCCGCGAGGCGGCCGCACCCGGCCCGCTCGAGCGCTCGCGCCTCCTCTACTCCGACGCCGACATCGCCGCGGTGGACAAGCCGGCCGGCATCGCGGCGCAGGCGACGCTCACGAGCGATCGAGGGACGCTCCCGGACCTGGTCGCCGCCCTGCTCGGCGGTCCGGCGATCCTCGTCCACCGGCTCGATCGCGAGACGAGCGGCGTCACCGTCTTCGCGAGGTCCAAGGCGGCTGCAGCCGCCCTCGCAGAGGCCTTCCGCTCGGGGGTCCCCGAGAAGACCTACCTCGCGCTCTGCGGAAGGGCGCCGTCGCCGCCCGCCGGCCGGATCGCAGAGCCGCTGGGCAAGGACCCGAAGCGCGCCGGCCTCCGGCTCGTCGATCCGCGCGGCGAGGCCGCGGCGACCCGGTACCGCACGCTGCGCGAGGGGCCGCTGGCGGCGCTGGTCGAGGCTCGCCCCGAGACCGGGCGCACGCACCAGGTCCGCGTCCACCTCGCCCACCTCGGCGCGTCGCTCCTGGGCGACCCACGCTACGGCGGCGCGCGGCGGGTCGGCGAGGTGGCGATCCCGCGCGTCATGCTCCACGCCGCGCGCCTCGAGATCCCGCACCCCGTCACCGGAGCGACGCTGGTCTTCGAGGCTTCGCCGCCCGCCGACTTCGCCGACGTCCAGCGCGCGCTCCTGCCGGACTGACGGCCATCGACGCACGAGCCCTCGCGGTTTTATCCTCACGCCGCGTGCACCTGAACCCCGTCACCACCGAGCTCACGACCGGCGCGACCGACGCGCTGCTCGCACTCCTGGCTGCCGCTGGAGCCCGCTGGATCCGCACGCGCCCCCGCATCGAGCCCGCGCGCGCACGCGCCTGGTCGCTGGTCTTCCTGCTGCTCGCCGGCGCCTCGGCGCTCGGCGCGATCGCCCACGGCCTGGACCTGCCCGCGCGGACGCGCGCGCTCCTGTGGCACCCGCTCTACCTGCTCCTGGGACTGCTCGTGGCCGCCTTCCTCGTCGCGGCCATCCACGACCTCGGCGGCGAGCGCGCCGCCCGGCGCGCGCGCTGGCCGCTCCTCTCGGCGGGGGTGGCCTTCTACGCGTCCGCCCAGCTGCTGGGCGGCGCCTTCATCGTCTTCGTGGCCTACGAGGCGGCAGCGATGCTCTCTGCCCTCGCGATCTACCTGCTGCTCGCCGCCCGCAGGCGGCTCCCCGGCGCGGGCGTCATCGCCGCCGGGATCCTGCTGAACCTCGTGGCCGCCGGCGTGCAGGCGAGCAACCTCTCGATGGACGTCGGCGTCCCGCTCGACCACAACGGCCTCTTCCACGTGGTGCAGGCCGTCGCCGTGATCGTCATGCTGGCGGGGATCGGCGCACGACCGGGCCGGGGCGGCGACGCCCCGGCCCGGTGAACCAGATGCCTAGCTCCAGTGGATCAGCATGAAGATGATCCCCAGCGCGACGCCCACGGCGAGCAGCCGCTGGCTGTTGCGCCGCGCCCTCACGAAGACGCGGAGGGCGCGGAAGCCGACGAAGCGCGGGAACGGCCGCTCGACCACGAAGATCCGATCTGTGTTCATCTGACTCCTCCTTCCTCTGGTAGCAGGCGAGCCGCTGCCACGCGGAACGCCCCGACGACCGCGAGCAACGCCGCGAGCGCGGCGACCTCGGCGGCCGAGAGCTTGTGCTGAAAGACCCCGATCATCGACTCGCGGAGCAGGAAGACGACCGCCGCGTCCAGGATCAGGACGATCTTCAGGTGGTGCGCGTCGAAGTACTCGACGATGCTCTTCAGCAGCTCGATCACCACGAAGGCCGAGAGGATGTCGGCGACGAGGAGGTCGAAGCCCTCCCCGATCGTGGGGCTCTTCCAGACGTGCCAGAGGTCCAGAAGGACCCTGGCCACCCCCATCATCAGCGCCAGGATCGCGACCGGGACCAGCACCTTCACGGTCCAGTCGGCCATCCGGCGGAAGAGCCGGGTGACGGCGCTGTCGATGTGATCGAGGGCAGCCTCGGCATCCTTCATTCCCATTGCCATCGCTTCACGCTCCTGGGTTCGGTGGTTCACGAGCCCCGACTGGGCGCCGGGCTCCGGGCACGCCGCGACCTGCAGCGCGCGCCGACCCGTCCTTCCCGTGAAGTCGAGCCTTCTCTCGCGCCAGCCGTCTAGCCCCCCTTCGGCCCACGTGGGGCCGCCGGTGTAGAGTGCGCCGCGTGCAAGGGGACGACTCGAGAGCGGCGCGGGCCATCGCGGCCGAGGTGGCGGCCATCGGGCTGGCCGTCGAGGGGACCGATCCCGCCGCGCGCGTCGAGGCGGCCGCACGGCTCGAGGGGCTGCGCGCCCGCTGGAAGGAGTCGCCGGAGCGGTTCGACGGGGAGACCGTGGAGCGGCTGAAGCGCCTGGCGGCGGCGCTCAGCGAGTTTCCCCCGCAGCGGCTGGAGACGTCGGGCCGCGCCACGCTCGAGGACGCGCGCCGGACCCTGCGCGACGTCTTCGGCCACGCCGACTTCCGGCCCGGCCAGGAGGCGATCGTGACCGCGGCGCTCGGCGGGCGCGACTGCCTGGGGGTGATGCCGACCGGCGCCGGGAAGTCGCTCACCTACCAGCTCCCGGCGCGGCTGCTCGGCGGGACCACGCTCGTCGTCTCGCCGCTCATCGCGCTGATGAAGGACCAGGTGGACGCGATGGGCCGGGCCGGGCTGCGCGCGACCTTCCTCAACTCCACGCTCTCCTCGGAGGAGCGGCAGACCCGCGTCCGCGCGCTCCGTCGCGGCGAGGTCGAGCTGCTCTATGCGGCGCCGGAGGGGCTCGAGGCCTCGGTGGGGAGCGCGCTGGAGGGGGTCCCGCTCTCGCTCATCGCCGTCGACGAGGCCCACTGCATCAGCCACTGGGGCCACGACTTCCGCCCGGCCTACCGGAACCTCGCCGGGCTCCGCGATCGCTTCGGCGCGCCGGTGCTCGCCCTCACCGCGACGGCCACGCCGGCGGTCACGAAGGACATCGCGGTGCAGCTCGGGATGGTGCGGCCGCTGCTCGTGAAGGGCTCCTTCCTGCGCCGGAACCTGCGGCTCCACGCGGTGAAGAAGGGCGGCGACGGACCGAGCGCGCGCGACGCGATCATGCGGCTGGTCCACGCGCATGAGGGAGAGAGCGGGATCGTCTACGCGCTCTCGCGGCGGAGCGTGGAGGAGCTGGCCGAGCACCTGTCCGGCCATGGCGTGCGCGCGGCCGCCTACCACGCGGGGCTGGCGCCCGAGAAGCGCGAGCGCGTCCAGGACGCCTTCAGGGCTGGCAGCGTGGACGTCGTGGTCGCGACGGTCGCCTTCGGGATGGGGATCGACAAGCCGGACATCCGCTTCGTCTTCCACCGAGACCTGCCGCGCTCTCCCGAGGCCTACTACCAGGAGATCGGGCGCGCCGGCCGCGACGGGCGCCCCGCCGACTGCGTCCTCTTCTACTCGTGGGCCGACGTCATGGCCTGGGACCGGCTCGGCGCCGACGACGACGACCAGGCCGCCGCGCAGCGACGCCAGGTCCGGGCGATGTTCGACTTCGCCGACGGGGCGGGCTGCCGGCACGAGCGGATCTGCCGCCACTTCGGCGAGGCGGTCGAGCCGTGCGGCGACGCCTGCGACGGCTGCACGGGCGCGGACCCGCTGGCCCGCCTGCCGGCAGCGCCCCGCGCTCGCCGTGAGCGGAAGGCGCGAGCGGGCGGGCGGGAGCGGCGGAGCGTCGCCGTGACGCTGGAGTCCGCGGCCGATCAGGCGCTCTTCGAGCAGCTGCGCGAGTGGCGCGCGGCCGTCGCGCGCGAGGCGGAGGTGCCGGCGTTCGTCGTCTTCTCCGACGCGACGCTCGCCGAGATCGCGCTCGCGCGCCCTCGCACCGACGACGCGCTGCTCGCGGTCAACGGGGTCGGCGCGAAGAAGCTGGAGACCTTCGGCGACGCGATCCTCCGCCTCGTTCGAAAGGGCTAGGGCAGGCGCAAGCCCTGTTCGTGGCACCCCCGACAGTCCTCGGGGCCATCTCCGCAGATTGTCGACGCAATTTCCCCGCGAGATCTCGGCGGCTGAAAATCTTCGATCGATCCTTCGTGCGCCGCCCCGAACTGTGCTTATGATCCTTTTGAAGTCGAACGAAACAACAAGGGAGGCAGGCATCGTAGAGCCGTCGCAGTCCCACATCGACTTGCAGTCCAGCCCGGATTGAAGACCGGGGTCACGCTCGAACCGAAGAGAGCGTTGAGTTAGCTACGAAGGGGCCCGCTCATGCGGGCCTCTTCCAATTTGGGCTCCCCTCGCTGCGGCATACTCCGGTACCAATCCCACATCTACTGGGACTGGAGCCCGCCATGGCGACCCGCACGAGGCAGCGCACGAGGATCGAGAAGGACACGATGGGGGAGATGCGCGTCCCCGCCAGCGCCCTCTACGGCGCCCAGACGGCGCGCGCGGTGGAGAACTTCCCCATCTCCTCGCTGCGCGCCCACCCCGCCTTCGTCGACGCGACCATCAAGATCAAGATCGCGGCCGCCCGGGTGAACGGCCGGCTGCGGCTCCTCCCCCTGAAGAAGGCGCGCGCCATCGAGGCCGCGGCGAAGGAGGTCCTCGCCGGGCGCTGGCGCGACCAGTTCGTGGTCGATGCCTACCAGGCGGGCGCCGGGACGTCGCACCACATGAACGTCAACGAGGTCCTGGCCAACCGCGCGACGGAGCTCCTGGGCGGCCGCCGCGGATCCGAGCGGCTGGTCGATCCCAACGACGACGTGAACATGGCGCAGTCGACCAACGACGTGGTGCCGACCGCAATGCGCCTCGCCGCGCTGGAGCTCGCGCCCGAGACCGCCGACGCCATCCAGGCGCTCGCCGCGACCTTCGAGGGGAAGGCGCGCCGATGGGAGGGGATCGTGAAGTCGGGGCGGACGCACCTGATGGACGCGACGCCGATCCTGCTCGGCCAGGAGGTGTCCGGTTGGGCGGCGGCGCTCCGAGCGGCGGCCGGGCGGATCCGCGACGCGCTCCCCGAGCTCTCCCTCCTCGGGCTCGGCGGCACCGCGGTCGGCACCGGGCTCAACGCCCACCCGCGCTACCGTCCCCTCGTCGTCAGGGAGCTGGAGAGGCTCACCGGGGTGCCGCTGACACCGGCCCCCAACCCGTTCTACGCGATGCAGTCGCTCGCACCGTTCGTGGCGCTCTCCGGCACGCTCCGAACCTCCGCGCTGGAGCTCGTGCGGATCGGCGGCGACATCCGGCTCCTCGGCAGCGGCCCCAACACCGGCCTCGCCGAGCTTCGCCTCCCCCCGGTCCAGCCAGGCTCCTCGATCATGCCGGGGAAGGTGAACCCGTCGATGGCGGAGATGCTGGCCATGGTCGGCTACCAGGTGATCGGCATGGACGGGGCGATCGCGTGGGCCGCCGCCGGCGGCCAGCAGGAGCTGAACGTGATGATGCCGCTGGTGGCGTGGGATCTGTGTCACGCCCTCGAGATCCTCGCGGCGGCGGTCCGCGCCTTCGACCGGCGCTGCGCCCGTGGCCTCGAGCCCGACGCTGCCCGCTGCCGGCTCAACGCCGAGCGGACCGTCAGCCTCGCGACCGCGCTGGCCCCACGTCTCGGCTACGCCGAGGCAGCCCGGATCGTGAAGGAGTCGACGCGGACGGGCCGCTCGATCGTGGAGCTGGCGGTGGAGATGGGCGGGCTCACCCTCGCTGACGCCAGGCGGCTGCTCGACCCGATGAAGCTCACGCGCGCCGGGCGCGGATAGCGCGCGCGCCACACGCGCAGCCCCCTTCGGACTGACGCGCTCGGTGAGAAAAGCGTTCGTTTTCGGCCACCGCCGGTCGATCTGGCCGCGCGTAGCGAGGTAACGTTCTCACTCGCCGTCGCGAGGCTGCGACGTCGCGCGCGGGGGTGAAATGCGGCCAACGAACATCGGCGGTCTTCTCTGCACGGCGCTCTCGCTCGCCGCGGGTCCGGCGCTCGCTGCTGAGCGCGCGGGCACGGTCACCTTCTCGATCGAGGTCGCAGCGCCCAGTGGCGCCAGGAACGTGAAGCTCTGGTTCCCCTACCCGACGTCCGATCTGGACCAGTCGATCTCCAACCTTCGCTTCGAGGGCAACTACTCGACCTTCAGCTTCTCGCGCGAGCCCAACAGCGGCGCCCTCTACCTCTACACCGAGTGGAAGGCGCCAATGGAGGAGCGCAGGCTCACCGTCTCGTTCCACGCGAGGTCGAGGGCGCAGCGCGTCAAGACGCTCGTGAACGGCGACGGGCCCTTCCCTGTCGAGGTCCGCAAGTTCCTGGAGTCCGAGTTCTTCGTCCCCGTCGAGGATCCGCGCGTCAAGGCGGTGGCCGCGCAGGTGACGGCGGGGAAGAAGGGGACCCTCGCCAGGGCCCGCGCGGTCTACGACTGGGTCGTCGAGAACACGAAGCGCGATCCCGCCGTGCCAGGGCTGCGGCCTCGGCAAGGTGGAGGTGACCATCGCGCAGCGGACCGGGAAGTGCGCGGACATCAGCTCGGTCTTCGTCGCCGTCGCGCGGGCCGCAGGCGTCCCCGCCCGCGAGGTCTTCGGTCTGCGGCTCGGACAGCCGGGGCAGACCGACATCACCGACGGCCATCACTGCTGGGCCGAGTTCTACCTGCCCGGCACCGGCTGGGTGCCCGTGGATCCGGCAGACGTGCGGACGGTGATGCTGGCGAAGAAGCTCGACCTCGCGGCCGCGAAGCCCTACCGCGAGTACTACTTCGGCGGCGTGGACGAGTTCCGGATCCAGCTCCAGAAGGGCGGACGTGGCCTCGACTTCCCGGAGGGGAACTCCGCGAAGGTGAACTACTTCATGTACCCGTACTGCGAGGTGGACGGCCGCCCGCTCGACTACTGCCTGCCGGGATCGTTCCGCTACACCATCGGCTTCAAGGAGGGCTGACCGGCCGCCGGGCGGCGGGGGGCTCCGTGCGCGTAGGGATCGCCTTCAAGATCAACCTCATCGTCCTCGCGACCGTCCTCTTGCTCGGCGGCACGCTCGGGTGGTTCTTCGTCGTCGAGGAGGAGCGCACCCTCCGGAGCGAGCTGGACCGCCGGATCGAGCTGCTCGGCGAACACCTCGCTGCCCACATCAGCGCCGACGTCGTGGCGGGGGACTACGACGCGGTGGACGCCGCGCTCATCGGCTCGATCGTCGACCGCGAGATCGCGTACGTCTTCGTGAAGTCGGCCGACGGCGAGGTCCGCGCCGGCCGCTGGGTCGCTGCGGCGCGCGGCAGCGTCGTGGAGTTCGACCACCCCGTCCGGGAGTACCCGGACGGCGCGCGCCACCGCGGGGCGGGCGTGCGCTTCGGCGAGGTGGATGAGGCGCGGGAGGGGCGCGTGGTGGGCTCGATCGCGCTCGGCGTCGACCTCTCGCAGCTGGAGGTCCGCCGGCTCGGGCTGCTCGCCCGGACCGCCTCGGGCGTGGTCGGCGCGGCGCTCATCGCCGCGCTCGTCGGCGCCGGCTTCGTGCGGCTGCTCCTCAGGAGCTCGATCACTCCGCTGCTGGAGGGGATCCGCGGAGTCGGGGCTGGAGATCTGCGCCGCCGCCTGGCCATCGCGAGACGACAGGACGAGATCGGGGAGATCGGCCGCGCCTTCAACGACATGGCGGAGCGGCTGGCGACGACGCTGGTGTCCCAGACCGACCTCGAGTCCACCGTCGCGCACCGCACCGAGCAGCTGACCGAGGCGCTCGCCGCCAGGACGCGGGCGCAGGAGGCGGTTGCCGAGCGCGAGGCCCACGTTCGGCTCCTCTTGGAGTCGACGGCCGAGGCGATCTACGGCATCTCCCCGGACGGGCTCTGCACCTTCTGCAACCCGGCGTGCGCCCGGATGCTCGGCTACTCGGCTCCCGAGGAGCTGATCGGCCGGAACATGCACGCGCTCGTCCACCACTCGGCGGCGGACGGCGGGAAGGTCCTGGAGGAGGACTGCCGGATCTACCGGACGCTGCGTGACCGGAAGGGATACCACTCCGACGACGAGCTGCTCTGGAGGGCCGACGGCACCCGCTTCCCGGTGGAGATCTGGTCCTACCCGATGTTCCGCGACGGGCAGGGAGCCGGCGCGGTGGTCACCTTCGTCGACCTGACCGAGCGCAGGCGGCTGGAGGGCGAGCTCCTCACGATGAGGAAGCTCGAGTCGCTCGGCGTGCTGGCGGGCGGCATCGCACACGACTTCAACAATCTGCTGATGGGCATCCTCGGGAACATCTCGCTCGCGCGCGAGGTGATCCACGATCCCGTCGAGGCGACCGAGCTGCTGGGCGAGGCGGAGCAGGCCACCCTTCGGACCCGCTCCCTGACCCAGCAGCTGCTAACCTTCTCCAGGGGAGGCACCCCCGTGAAGAAGGTGATCACGGTCCGAGCCATCGTCGAGGAGTCCTCCCGCTTCGCGCTCAGCGGCTCGTCCGTCCGAGCCGAGCACGACTTCGCCCCGGATCTCTGGGCGGTCGAGGCCGACGGAGGCCAGCTCGGCCAGGTGGTCCACAACCTCGTCATCAACGCCGTCCAGGCGATGCCTCGGGGTGGGCTGATCAGGATCTCCTGCGCCAACGTGGAGCTCGCGGACGGCCAGGTCCCGTCGCTGCCCGCGGGTCCGTACGTGCGGCTCGAGGTGACTGACCAGGGCTCGGGGATCCCGCCCGAGCACCTGCCGCGGATCTTCGACCCCTACTTCACCACCAGGGCCGGCGGACACGGCCTGGGGCTCGCCTCGGTCTACTCGATCACGCACAAGCACGGTGGCCACGTGACCGTCACCTCCAGGCAGGGCGAGGGGACCACCTTCGACGTCTACCTCCCGGCGGCGACGAGGGCGGCGGCCCCGGAGCCGCGCGCCGCCCGGGCCGCTCCCGCCGCGCGCGAGCGCGGGCACGTGCTGGTCATGGACGACGAGCCTGCGGTCCGCAAGGTCGCGATGGTCATCCTGGCGCGGCTCGGCTTCGAGGTGGAGGGGGCGGCAGACGGTGGCGAGGCCGTGGCGCGGGTCCGCGCCGCCTCCGAGCGCGGGCAGCGCTTCGATCTGCTGCTCATGGACCTCACCGTCCCGGGAGGAATGGGTGGAGCCGAGGCGATGAAGCAGATCCGGGCGATCGATCCGGGCGTCGTCGGCGTCGCGACGAGCGGCTACTCGAACGATCCGGTGATGGCCTCCTTCGGCGACTACGGCTTCGCGGGGACGGTCGCCAAGCCATACACCGTCGCCGACCTCACCCAGGCCATCTCGGGGGCCCTCGCGAAGAAGGCCCCCCCGAGAGTCCGCCACCGACGGCCTGACGCGGGACCCTGCGCCAGCCGTTCCGAGCGTAATCTAAGCCCCGACCGAGAGTAATCACTAGCCCCGACCGTAAGCCCCGACCGAGAGTAATCATCCGCGGACCGTGCGTCCTGCCCGCGGACGGTACCATTCTCGCATCCCCAGCGAAAGCACTGACGGGGCCGCTCGGCATGCCCGTTGCCCTACGGCGCGGCGTGACTGCTCCTCGCCAGATCTTCGCAGGGACGACCTGGATGCTCTCGCGCCGTTGCTCGGAGCGCCGCTTCTTCCTCAAGCCCTGCAAGAAGACCCGGGACATCTTCCTGTATGCCCTCGCGCTCTATGCGCAGCGCTACCGGATGCAGGTCCACGCCTTCTGCGTCATGTCGAACCACCATCACCTGGGGATCACCGACACCATCGGGCTCCTCCCCGACTTCGCGCGCGACTTCCACGCGCTCGTAGCGAGGGCCACGAACTGCTCCCTCGGGCGCTGGGAGGGCTTCTGGGACCGCGAGAGCTACAGCGCCGTCAGGCTCGTCGGCGCCGTCGACGTGCTCGACAAGCTGGTCTACATCCTCGCGAACCCCGTCGCCGCAGGGCTCGTGCGCCGGGCATCGGACTGGCCGGGGCCCTGGTCCGACCCGCGCCTGATCGGCGGCGAGCCACTCAAGATCCGGAAGCCCAAGGGCTTCTTCGACGAGAAGGGAGACCTGCCGGACGTCGTCGAGCTTCAGCTCGTCCCGCCGCCGGCCTTCAAGGATCATGCGTCGTTCGTGAATCTCCTCCTCGAGTCCCTCGCCGAGGCGGAGCAGGTGGCCATCTCGAGGATCGATAGCGAGGGGCGCCCGTTCCTCGGCGTCGCCGGCGTGCTCTGTCAGGACGTCGACGCCCGCCCGGCGTCGGGCGAGCCGCGGCGCCAGTTGAAGCCCCGCGTCGCGTGCCGGAGCAAGTGGAAGCGGATCGAGACGCTCCAGCGGCTGAAGGAGTTCGTGATCGCGTACAAGGCGGCGCTCGCCAAGTGGAGAAGCGGCGCCCGCGACGCCCTCTTCCCGCCGGGCACCTGGCACATGCGCGTCGTGCACGCTGCGTGTTGCGTCGATTACGGGTAGCGCCTGCCCGATCTCAGCACCCTGACCGATCGACGGCGTCTCGATGCGAGACGCCAAGGGCCGAGCCATGCCTCCATGACGCCCTTGCGATGGGGTGGTCGCCAACCTGGAGCGTGGTCTGGAACGTCGTTACGCTCGTTGCGTCCCGTCGCCGCAGTCGGCCGAGGCTTCTCCTCTTCCGCCGTCCAACTCTGGTCCCTCGTCACGGCGGTATTCGCCCTGCGTCGACGGTTACTCTCGGTCGGGGCCTCTTGGGCCTCTTGGTTCCGTCGGGGCCTCTTGGTTCCCCTCGTACTCCTCGGCCCTCTCGGACGGGAGCAGGACGCCGCGTGAAGCGAGACCGTGGATGGTGCCGTTGGCGGAGCTGATCGCCTTCCCGGTGGGCGTCACCGGGCCGGTGCTGGTGGCTCCGTTCGTCATCGAGGCGGCGGTCTGGGCGGGGGTGCGGGGCGCCGTGGTGGGCGTGTCCATGCTCACGAGGATCCCCCCGGTGATCGCTCATGATTGATCACTTCAGGGCGCCGAGGGCCACGGCGAGTTCGTAGCCGGCCTCGTAGTCGATGAGCTTTCGCCAGCCCTTGCTGAGGGTTCGCCAGCCTGGGTCGCCGTTGTTCTTGAGGTGGCCGCCCAGGCTGGCGATGGCGAGGAGCGCCGTTCGCACGGTGAGCTTCGGCGGGAGCTTCTTGTTCAGGGCCCGCAGGATCTTGATCTGCGTGGGCGCGAGGACGGCGCTGGCCGGTTCGTCTCGCCCCGTCCGAGAGAGCGCACGCATCAGGATGAGCGCGTACGCGATGACGAGCACGTAGGCGAGCAGGTTCGAGAGCGTCCCGAACGACTCGAGCTGCTCTCGTCTCGAACGCGCAGCCCGTCTTCGTCGCCTTGAAGTACTCCTCGATGACCCAGCGCGTCCGGTAGCCGTCCACGACGAAGGCGATCTCGTCCTGCGTGCCCACCGGCTCGCTCGTGAGGAGGAGCCACTCGACGGGGGGCTCACCGGGAGGCGGGCCCAGCTCGAACACGTGGACGACGTTCACCTTCAACGCCTCCTGCACCTTCGTCCTCGACGCGTGCCGCGGGCGCTTCAACTGTACAGTCAGGGAGGCAAAGCTCAGGTGGGCGGTGCGTGACCTGCGCACGGGAAACGTCTTGTCCTGGTTCGCGTTGCCCTTGCTCTTGCGCGCCGAGATCGGCACGTCGATCGCGAAGGCGGGAGGGCTCGTTCGCGCAGCTTCGAACAGGCGCGTCTCGTCTTCCGGTTTCAGGGGGACGAGGCTCCGGTCCTGGGCCGCGCGCAAGATGAAGCGCTGCTTCTTGGCCGTCAGCTCCACCAGCAGGTCGTAGATGTCGCTCTCGCGATCGGCGACGTGGATGAGGGACACCCCCTCCGCAGTCTGCGCGGCGCGCAACATCGAGCGCCCCCAGCGAGCCGACTCCTTCTCGGACTTCTTCACCTCTTGGCGCACCCATGTCTCGGCCTCGATGACGCCAAGCGGCGTGCGAGTCCCGTCGGCGGCTACCAGAAGCGTGACGTGCGCGAGAAAGCCTTGGTCCTTCGCGTTGACGGGGCCGAGCCCATCGCGTTCCGCCTCGCCACTGAACTTGTAGGAGGTCGTGTCCGTGGGAGCGAAGACGACGCGAAGAGCGCGAGCGCGCTTTGCCGTGCGCGCCCGATGCGGGGCGAGCAGCCCTTCCATCGTCACATCCTCGTTGCCGAGGTGCCGATACAGGGCCTCGAGGTTGGCCTCACCCCGCATCGCGTCCGGAAGGCTCGCCTCCGGAAGAGCGGCAAGCCTGTCGGCGACGAACACCGACCGGCGCTCCCGCCGCTTGTCCCCCAAGTCGACGTCAGCGAACTCGTTACGTACCACCTCGCGACGGCTCGGCTTTTTGCCCATGCCGGCGGTAGATCACGCCGGCATGGGTCCCGTCTAGATGTGCGGGATCATGAGCGGTGATCGACCTGTGGGAAGGGCGAAGGCGCGAGCCAAGGAGGTGACGGTCCTCGGGATAAGCCCGGAGAGCGCGATCCCCGCGCTCGTCACCGGGGAGATCACCATCATGAAGGCCGCCGTCTACGTCCGCGTCAGCACCGACCGGCAGACCGTCCAGAACCAGCTCGCGGACCTCCAGCGCCTCGTGGAGGCGCGAGGGTACGAACCCGTCATCTACGAGGAGATCGAGAGTGCCGCCAAGGCCAGGCCCGTCCTGGACCGCCTACTCTCCGACGCCCGATCCGGCCGGGTCCAATCCGTCGCCGTGTGGGCCCTCGACCGGCTCCATCGCTCCATGGTGGGCGCCATCCAGACCGTCCTGGAGCTTCGACCGGCTCGGCGTCCGGGTCATGTCCGTCCGGGAGCCCTGGCTCGACACCGACAGCCCTGTCCGGCCCCTCCTCGTCGCCATCTTCGGCTGGGTGGCGGAGCAGGAGCGGACCAGGCTCATCGAGAGGACCAAGGCCGGCATGGCGAGGGCCCGCAAGGAGGGGAAGAAGATCGGCCGGCCCCGGACCTCGACCGTCATGCTCCACGCCGCCGCCGAACTCGTGGCCCACGGGATGCCGGTGTCGGAGGCCGCGAGGAAGAAGGGCGTCAGCAGGGCCAGCTTGCGGAGGTGGATGGCCGAAAGGGGCCATCGAGATCGGGCAGGAAAGGATCGGGATGACGCCGGTGGCCGACGCCCTCCGGGCCATGGCCGGTAACGTGCGGTTTCGGCCATCCGCCACGCGACCGCTTTGAAGCACGCACTACGGCATCGCTTCCACCGAAGTCGAGCGTGTACTCGGCTGCGCATTCACTAGCAATCGAGGGGGAACTCCGAGGATCGCGGCCAACTCCACGATCAACTGCATCGGCCACCCATCCAGGAAGGCTGGATTCCTCTCCATCTCATTGACCGCTACGACCTCGAATCCGATGCGGTCCGCGAGCTGCTCTTCTGACATCCCCAGCGCACCTCGCCTGGCGCGAACCAGGTCGTTGCGTTCCAGCGGCTTCATTCCGGGGGCCTCGTCTCCCACTACTCCCGCAGAGTTCCCGAGGTCGAATAGAGCGAGCGGATCCATCTGGAGCGCCTCGCAAAGCGCTCGGAGATTGCCAAGCTCGACTACGCTGAACGCCTCGTCGGCGTAGGCTTCCACGTCGTAGTATTCGCTCCGCGAAAGCCCGGCGTGCCGAGCCACCTCGGCTTCGGTCAGACCAAGCTCTTCGCGACGCAGCCGGATCTTCTCGTTCACGCCCATCTGGCCCTCCGTCACGGAAAGACCGGCACCCAGACTGGGATCTCGATCAGCATTGGCAGCTCCGGGACCCAGAACAGGGGGCTAAATGGCTCCGTGGGACCACCTTCGGGCGGAGTCCACTCCGGTGCGTCACCACTCGGATCGGCGGCGCACTGGTCGCCGTAAGGCTTCCTCTTCTGGGTCTCGTGCGGCTTCTTTGAGTTGTTGGGCCACCGGCCACTCCCGCCGCCGCCAGGTGGATCTCGCCAATCCCAGTGCCGCCAGTGGCCCTTGTCCTCTGCGTGGGGCGTGTAAGATCGCCCGTTGGGATCCCTCAGGTACCAGGTGCCATCGTCGAACTGCCCCACGTGCCAGAAATTGGGATCGTAGAGTGGCGGCGGCGGCGGCATCTGCCCCGGATAGAGACCGGTCCGGTCAGAGTACTTGAGCGGATTCCCCTCCGCATACCCGTACCAGTTCGGCCCGTAGAACCCGTTGAACCCACCCGCCCTCGCGATCGGGTCCAGCTCCAGATACCTCCCCACGGACGGCAAGTACCACCGGTTCCAGTTGTAGTACGGCCCCTGCAACCCGAGCGTCCCCAGCAGCCTCTCGTCGTACTGCCCCGGCAGCCGCAGGTTCGTCACGACCGTCCGCCCTGAGAGAGGGTCGGGCGTCGTGGTCTCGAAGACTTCCCCGTACGGCCGAGTCTGCGCCGTCCACACAATCTGGCCGTTCGCGTTGGTTTCGTCCCCCCCCTCGGCAAGTCCTCTTGCAGCCGTGTGACGCGTAGAGAACTTACTCGCAGTGAGACTGTCAAGGCTGTCGTGACTGGGCCCCTACTGGGGCGGTCGGTCGAACGTCCGAGCCGACCACCGGTTGCCCAGGTTCAGTTCCCGACCTGCGTGCCGAAGTAGACCAGCTCGAACCTCCTACCGAGGGACTTCGCCTCGAAGCCCTTCAAGGGCATCGCGTTGACGATCGTAATCTCCTTCCCCATCCTGGCGTCCGTGACGGGGACCGCGGCCCACAACGCTCCCTCTGCGGTCTCGAGCCGGACGAAGGTGTGCGGTGGCGCATCGAGCCGCTCGAGGACCGTCCCAGAAATCCGGACGGCGTTGGCGGCTGAGCGCTGCGGCGGAGACCGCGAGCACGAGGTGATCGTCAACAGCGCCAGGAAGAGGCTTGCGCAACGATTCATCTTGCGGGCTCCATGCTGAAGTGAGGCTGGAGTGTAGTCTTTTTCCTGATAGTGCGGGCAGTCTAGCGCGCCTTCCTGCCGGCTGCGCCAGACGTCCTCGACCAGCCCGTGAGCGGGGAGCGCGCCCCGCCGCGGGCGCTGCGTCGCCGCCCGGCCGGCGTTATGCCATCCGGACCGGAGGACTGGGTGCGCTGGAGTCGGTCGCTTGTGGGAATCCTCGCCGGAGCTGCGGCGGTCGCGACGATCGCCGTCGCCGCGTCCCGCACGGCACCAGGCGCGACGCCCGCCCCGGCCGAGGCCAACGTGAAGACCCCCACACCAGGGAAGGCGGAGCTCAAGTCGAAGCTCACGCCGATGCAGTTCCACGTGACCCAGGAGTGCGGGACGGAGCCGCCGTTCCAGAACGCCTACTGGAACGAGCACGGCGATGGCATCTACGTCGACGTCGTGAGCGGCGAGCCGCTCTTCAGCTCGAAGGACAAGTTCGACTCAGGCACCGGCTGGCCCAGCTTCACCCGTCCGATCGAGGGGACGAAGGTCGTCGAGAAGCGCGACGCAGGGCTCGGGATGGTCCGGACCGAGGTCCGCTCGAAGCTCGGCGACTCACACCTCGGCCACGTCTTCGACGACGGCCCGCGCCCGACGGGGCTCCGCTACTGCATCAACTCGGCGAGCCTCCGCTTCGTCCCGGTCGCCGACCTGGAGAAGGAGGGGTACGGCCGCTTCCTGCCGCTCTTCGGGATCGCGCAGAAGGGCGCGACGGAGGAGATCGCCACGCTCGCCGGCGGCTGCTTCTGGGGGATGGAGGACCTGCTGCGCAAGCAGCCCGGCGTGACCCGCGTCGAGGTCGGCTACACGGGCGGCACCCTTGCGAACCCGAGGTACGAGGACACCCACGACGGCAAGAGCGGCCACGCCGAGGCGGTCCGGATCGTCTTCGACGCCAGCAAGACCAGCTACGAGGCGCTGCTGCGGTTCTTCTTCCGGATCCACGATCCCACGACGCTCAACCGGCAGGGGAACGACGTCGGCTCCCAGTACCGGAGCGCGATCTTCTACTCCTCCGAGGAGCAGCGCCTGGTCGCCGAGAAGGTGAAGGCCGAGGTGGACGCGAGCGGCAAGTGGAAGCGGCCCGTCGTGACGCAGATCGCGCCGGCCGGCCCCTGGTACCGGGCCGAGGAGTACCACCAGGACTACCTGGTGAAGAACCCGGGCGGCTACACGTGCCACTGGGTCAGGGACTAGCGCCCGGCAGGAACGGCTCCGGGTTGAGCAGCTTGAAGGTGTTTGGGTGCATCTCGGTGGGCGGAAAGCGGCGGGGGCGCAGGGCGTGGAGCACGCGCGCCGTGTTCTCGGCCAGCGTCGAGGCGACGCGCAGCCGCCGGTCGCGCTCCACGAACTCCCCGACGAGCCGCTGGAGGCGCAGGAGGTCGCGGTCCGTGACCAGCCCGATCCTGCGCACCAGGAAGAGGGCGCTCCCGGCGAGCCAGACCTCGCGCGTCTCCAGCTCCCGGCTCTTGTCGAAGGCGCTCGCGAAGCCGTAGTGCGAGACGAGATCGATGAGGTGCGGGACCGCCTTCGCCCCGAACTTCACGAGCTGCTCCTCCACCTCCCACGGCGAGATCCCGCGCGAGCGCGCCTCCTCGGAGATCGGCGTGTTCCACTCCATGTAGAGGTCCTCGTAGAGCGCCAGCCAGATGCGCAGCCGCTCGCGCCGCAGCGCCCGGTTGACGCAGCGGACGAGCGGCTCCGGGGACGACTCGTGGAGGTGGCGATCCAGGACGGGACGCGGGTTGAGCAGCCGCAGCCCCTTCAGGAAGAACTCCTTGCTGGCGTGCGGGCACGTGACCGCGAGCGCGAGGAAGCACCGATCTGCGCCACGTCCGAAGTAGTCGGCGCGGTCGAGCGACCGGAGCGCGCCGACCAGGGCGTCGTAGATCGCCTTGTCCTGCGCCGGCGTCCGCGTCGCGAGGTCGGGGAGCGCGAGCGCGCGCACCTCGGGGGCGAAGTCGTGCCACGCCCACCGTGGCGTGTACCAGCGCAGGAGCCGCTTGCCGGAGTCGCCGTTGTAGCGGGGATCCTCCGCCGCGAGCACCGCCGCGCGCCGCGCCAGCCCCTCCTCGGTGTTGGCCGAGACGGCCACCCAGGTGAAGCGCTCCTCCCCACTGAGGACGAGGGCGACCGAGTAGAGGTGCTCGGTCCCGATCTCGGCACGGAGCCGCTCCACCGCCGACGCCGACCCGCTGGGTCAGCTCGTGGCGGAAGGCACCGGCGTCGAACGGGGGTGGCACCGCCCGGATGTTGGAGCAGCGTGCCCGCCGGGGCAAGGCGCCGAGTTGCCCCCGCTCCCCTTCCCTCTCCCCCGGTGGGGGAGAGGGGATGAATCCAGGAGGGAGCCCCTCGCGCCCCGTGCCTCCTGGGCCTCACGCCACGCAGCGGAAGTCGCGGACCTCCAACCAGCCGGCCCGGAGGAGCTCGGCCCGGATGAGGTCGCGGGCGCCCGGGGCGCCGACCGCCACGAGGAGCGGCAGGCCGCGGGCCCGGTCGAGCCGATCGATCCCGACGACCGGCGCGCCGCGCGCGGTCCTGCCAATCTTCTTCCGGTCCACCTCCACGAAGAGGACGGCCCGCACCCCCTCGGCGGCGAGCGCGTCGGCGATCGCCTTCCCCGTCTCCCCTGCGCCCCAGACGGCGACCTCCCGCTTGCCGCAGAGCCAGGTGCGCGCGAGCGCCGCCGCCTTGAGCGCGCGGTGGCAGGGGAGCGAGTAGCGTCCGTCGGTCCTGGTCAGGCGTGCGCCCGACTCGCGCCAGCCCAGCAGCACCCGCGGGACGTTGGTCAGCGAGCCGCCCGCCTCGGCGAGCCTCAGCCAGAGGTCGTAGTCCTCGGGGAACGGGCCGTCGCGCCACCCTCCAGCCTTCTCCAGGGCCTCGCGCCGAATCACCGACGCCGGGTGGACGAGCGGCGCCTCGACGAAGAGGTCGCGCTCGACCAGCGCGCTGGAGGTGAGCCCGTTGAGCCAGCCGGCGTACCGGATCATCCCCGGCCGCAGGACCCGGCGGGGGAAGAGCTTCACCTGCGAGCCGGCAGCGGCCAGGGCGGGATCTGCCGCCAGCGCCTCGAGCTGGATGGCCAGGCGCTGAGGGTGGGCGAGGTCGTCCGCGTCCATCCGCGCGACGAACGGCGCGTCGCAGAGGGCCAGGCCGCGGTTGAGCGCCCTGGCGATCCCCTCGCCAGGCGCCCGCACGATCGTCACCCGGCCGTCGCGCTCCGCGAGCCCGTGGAGCACCTCCGGCGTGGCGTCGGTCGAGCCGTCGTCCACCGCGATCAGCGAGAGGTCGGAGAAGGTCTGGCGCAGGATCGAGGACGCGGCCGCACGCACCGTGCGCGCCGCGTCTCGCGCGGGCATCAGGACCGCGACCCGCGCCATCAGCCCTCCGACCCCGGCAGGGTCAGCGCTTCGTCACCATCTCGGCGCAGAGCCACTCGGCAGCGAGGAGGTACCCGCGCGGCCCGAGCCCGGTGATCTGGCCACGGCAGGCGGCGGCCGTGACGCTCGTTCGCCGCCACTCCTCGCGCGTGTGCAGGTTCGAGAGGTGGACCTCGACCGCCGGGCAGGGCACCGACTTCAGGCAGTCGTGGAGGGCGGCGCTCGTGTGGGTCAGGGCGCCGGGGTTGATGATGATCCCCTTCGCCTCCTTCCGCTTCGACTGGATGAAGTCGATGAGGGCGCCCTCCGAGTTCGACTGGAAGGGCTCGATCTTGACCTTCCACCCCTCCGCCGCCTTCCGGACCATCGCCTCGATCTCCGCCAGCGTCGTGCGGCCGTAGATCTCCGGCTCGCGCTCGCCCAGCAGGTTCAGGTTGGGACCGTTGACCAGCAGGATCATCGTCGTCTCCCCTTTGCGGAGCGCCGCTCAGCGGGCTCCGAGATCTCGCGCACAGCCTCCGCCACCGCCTCGTCCGGCGCGGCGACGTCCCAGAGCACCTTCCACGTGGCCCCGTCCTGGACCGGGAGGACCCAGCGCAGGCCGGCCGCCGTCCGCTTCTTGTCGAACCCCATCAGCGCTGCGGCCCGCTTCGCCACCGCTCCCGGGACGCGGATCGGCAGCCCCGTCCCGGCGACCGCCTGCTCCACCTCGGCGATCGCGAGCGGGCCGATCCGGCCGAGGATGGCCGACAGCCTGAACGCGAAGGCGAGGCCGACCGCGACCGCCTCGCCGTGCGTGTACCGCTCGAAGGCGCCGGCGGCCTCGACGCCGTGGCCGAAGGTGTGGCCGAGGTTCAGGAGCTTTCGCGCCCCCTTCTCGCGAGGGTCGGCCTGCACCACCGCGACCTTCGCGCGCGCGCAGGCGGCGATCAGCTCCGCGGAGGGGATCGATCCCTTCCGGACGGCGGCGACCTTCCCCATCATCGCCGGCTCCAGCGCCGCGTACTTGAGCACCTCCCCCATCCCCGAGCGCAGCTCGCGCGCCGGCAGCGTGGAGAGGGCCCGCGGGTCGGCGAGGACGGCCACCGGCGGGTGGAACGCGCCGACGGCGTTCTTGGCGACGGGCAGGTTGACGCCCGTCTTCCCGCCGATCGCTGCGTCCACCATCGAGAGGAGCGTCGTCGGCGCGGCCGCCCAGGAGATGCCGCGCATGAAGGTCGCCGCGAGGAACCCGGCGGCGTCCGAGACCGCGCCGCCGCCGAGCGACACCACGAGGCTGCGCCGCGTCGCGCCGGCGCGCAGCAGCTTCACCGAGGCGCGCTCCAGCTCTGCGAGCGTCTTGCCCCGCTCCCCGTCGGGCAGCGCGTGGACGAGCACCACCGGCGCCTCGCGCTGGAGCTTCTTCAGCAGCCGCCTGGCGATGGGCGTCCGCAGGACGCGCGCGCAGGAGACGATCGCGACCTTGTCGTACCCCGCCGCGAGCGCCGCGAGCCCGTCGGGCGCACCTTCGCCGACGTGGACCTCGTACTCGTGCTCGCCCTGGCGCGCCTCGATGATCTCCATGCCGTGACCTTCCTCCGGGGCCAATAGACCACAACCGGCCCTCCAGCGGTCTCCCGCTCCCCCACCGGGTGAGCGGGGGCTACAGCATCCCCAGGATCCGCTGCGCCACCGCCTCGGCGGTGAGCCCGTCGACCTCGACCCGCCGCCACGCGCGCGCGTAGAGCGATCGGCGGCGAGCGAGCAGCGGCTCCCAGCTCGCCGCGAGCGGGCGGCCGGCGCCGGCGCCGATGCGGCGCGCGGCCTCGGCGGCGGAGACGTCGAGGAAGATCACGCGCCCGACCCCCAGGAGGTGCTCGGCGTTCGCCGGGGAGCAGAAGGCGCCGCCACCGAGGTCGGCGACGAGCGGGCCGCGAAGCGCCGCGACCTCGGCGCGCTCCAGCGCGCGAAACGCCGGCTCGCCGTCCTCGGCGAAGATCGCGGGGATGGGCTTCCCGGCTCGCGCCGAGATCCGCTCGTCCAGCGCGACGACGCGCCGCCCGAGGAGCCGGCCGAGGTGGCGGGCGACGGTCGACTTCCCCGAGCCCATCATCCCGGCCAGGGCCAGCAGCTCACGCGATCCGAGCGGCATAGGCTTCGACTGCCTTCTCCACGTCGGCGATGCAGTCGCCGCCGAACTTCTCGAGGAACGCGTCGGCCAGGGTCCAGGCGACCACCGCCTCGCAGACGACGGCCGCGGCGGGGACTGCGCAGACGTCGCTCCGCTCGTACCGTGCCTGGCGCGCCTCGCGCGTCTCGAGATCCACGGTCGGGAGCGGCTTGAGCATCGTGGGGATCGGCTTCATGTAGGCCCGGAGGCAGACCGGCATCCCGTCGGTCATGCCGCCCTCGAGGCCGCCGGCGCGGTTGGTCTCGCGGTAGAAGCCGCGGACCGGGTCGAACAGGATCGCGTCGTGGAACTGGTCGCCCGGCAGGTCGACCCGCGTGCCGGACCCGACCTCGACGGCGCGGATCGCCTGGACCCCGAGCAGCGCCGCGCCCAGCCTGGCGTCGAGCCGGCGATCCGGGTGCACGTGGCTGCCGAGCCCGATCGGGAGCCCCTCGGCGTAGACCTCGAAGGCGCCGCCGACGGAGCCTCCGCGCTCCCGCTCCCGGTCCACGATCGCCTTCCACTCGGCCTCGGCCAGCGGATCCTCGATGTGGAGCTCGCTGGCCTCGATCCTGCCCAGCTCGGCGCTGGTCGGCGGCCCCGCGAAGGCGAGCGCGCGCTCGCCCACCTGGACGACGCGCGAGGTGATCCGCACCCGGAAGTGGGTGAGGAGCTGCTTGGCGAGCGATCCGAGCGCGACGGTCGCGGCGGTGGAGCGCGCGCTCGCCCGCTCCAGCACGTCGCGCGCGTCACCGAGCCCGTACTTGAGCGCGCCGGCGAGGTCGGCGTGGCCGGGCCGGACCTCGGTCAGCTTCTTTCCTCCACGCGCGTACGGCGAGACCAGCTCCTTCCAGTTCTCGTGGTCCTTGTTCCAGACGACGAGCGCGATGGGGGAGCCGAGCGTGGTCCCGCCGCGGATGCCGGAGAGGAACTGGGCGGAGTCGGTCTCGATCTTCATGCGTCCGCCGCGGCCGTACCCCTTCTGGCGGCGGCGCAGGTCGTGGTTCACCTGCTCGAAGTCGATGGTGAGACCGGCGGGGAAGCCCTCGGCGATGGCCGAGAGGGCCGGACCGTGCGACTCGCCGGCGGTGAGGTAGCGGAGCGTCATCACTTTCCTCCAGCAGCGGCGGACATCACCGCCTCGGGCGCGGGCTGGCCGAGCCACAGGCTGAAGGCGAGGGCCCCCTGGCGCACCAGGAGCTCCTCGCCCGTGACGACACGCGCCTTCGCGGCGCGCGCGGCGCGGACGAAGGCTGTGTCGCCGTAGACGTAGTCGACCACCACCACCCCCTCGGCGAGCGAGAGGGGGGCAGCTCGCCCGAGTGGTGCTGGGCGAGGCCGATGGTGGTGGCGTTGACGATGGCGTCGCAGCGCGCCGACTCGGCCGCCGCCTGGTCCCAGCGGATCGGCGTCGCGCGCCCTTCCCCTCGCCGGGCGGCGAGCGCCTCGCTGCAGAGCGCCGCCGCGGCCTCGGCGCGCCGCGCTGCGACCAGCAGCTCGGCACCCATCGAGAGCGCCGCCCAGGCCGCCGCGCGCGCGACGCCGCCGGCGCCCAGGAGGAGGACCCTCCCCCCGCGGACGAGCCCAGCACCGTCGAGGAGCTGGAGCGTCGCCGGGGCGTCGGTGTTGAAGCCCTCCCAGCCCTCGCCGGCCCGCCTGAGCGTGTTGACCGCCCCCACCGCGCGCGCGACCGGGTCGAGCTCCCTGCACAGGCCGACCGCCTCCTGCTTGTGCGGCACGGTAACGTTGAGCCCCCGGAACCCGAGGGCGTGGGCGCCACGAAGCGCCTCGGCGAGCCTGCCGGGCTCGACTGGGAGCGCGACGAAGACGGCGTCGACGCCGAGCTGCGCGAAGGCGGCGTTCTGCATCGCCGGCGACCGCGAGTGGCCGATCGGGTGGCCGACGACGCCGTAGAGGGCGGTCTTACCCGAGATCACCGGGTCCCCTCCGCCGCACCGCCCGTCACTTCGTCGAGGAGGCGGAAGAAGCTGGGGAAGCTGGTGGCGACGCAGGAGACGTCGTCGAGCTCGACGGCCTCGCCGCCGGCGAGGAGCTGCGCCACCGCCATCGACATCGCGATCCGGTGGTCGAGCCGCGTCTTGACCTGCACGCCCCGGAGCGGCGTCGGACCCTCGATCGCGCAGCCGTCATCGAAGAGCTCGATCTTCGCGCCAGCCGCCGCGAGCGTCTCCCCCATCGCCGCGAGCCGGTCGGACTCCTTCACCCGCAGCTCCTTCGCGTCGCGGATGACGGTCCTCCCTCGCGCCTGGGTCGCCATCACCATGATCACCGGCAGCTCGTCGATCAGCCGCGGGATGATGTCGCCCCGGATCTCGGTGGCGCGGAGCTCCGTCGCTTCGACCGTCACGTCGGCGCGCGGCTCCCCGGCGACGACGCGCTCGTTCGCGCGCGTCACCTTCGCCCCCATCGCCTCGAGGACGTCGAGCAGGCCGGTGCGGGTCGGGTTCACGCCCAGGTTCGTCACCGTCACCTTAGAGCCCGGCAACGCGGCGGCGGCGCAGAGGAAGAAGGCGCCCGACGAGATGTCGCCCGGCACGTCGACGCGCGTCCCCTTCGGGCGGCCGGGAACGACGGTGACGGAGAGCCCCTCCACGCGCAGGGACACCCCCATCCCGCGCAGCATCCGCTCGGTGTGGTCTCGCGAGAGGGCCGGCTCGACCACGGTCGTCTCCCCTTCGGCGAAGAGGCCGGCGAGGAGGCAGGCGCTCTTCACCTGCGCGCTCGCCACCTCGAGCCGGTGGTGGAAGCCCTTCAGCTGCTTCCCCTTCACCACGACGGGCGGCAGGCGATCGCCGGCGCGCGCGGAGAGGTCGGCCCCCATCTTGCGGAGCGGCTCGACGACCCTCCGGACCGGCCGGCGGCGGAGCGAGGCGTCGCCCGTCAGGACGGCGAGGCCGGGGAGGCCGGAGAGGACGCCGGTGAGGAGCCGGAGGCTCGTCCCGGAGTTGCCGCAGTCGATGACGTCGTCAGGCTCGCCGAGCGTCTCCGGCGGCGTGACGACGATCTCGTCCCCGTCGACGCGGACGATCGCCCCCATCCGCTCCACCGCCTTGCGCGTGGAGTGGACGTCCTCGGCGTCGAGGAGGCCGGTGACGCGCGTCTCGCCGACTGCGAGCGCGCCGAAGAGGAGCGACCGGTGGGAGATCGACTTGTCCCCGGGGACGGTGATGGCGCCGAGGACCGGGCCGCGGCGCCTGCAGATCATCGGACCGTTCATCGCTTCTCTCCTGGGGCCGGCGCCGGGAAGATGGACTCGCGCGCCAGGCGCGCCGCCTCCAGCGCCTGGCGGGCGGCCTCGGGCGAGGCGGTGACCGCGGCCAGGATCCGCTGGAGCTGGATCTCCAGCTTCACCGCCGCGGCGGGGATGTGCGCGTTGCGTCGCGCCACCTCTCCCTGGATGTCGAACGGGAAGGCTGCGAGCCGCGTCGTGTCGCGCAGCCCCGGGCCCGCGAGGCGCCGGGCGAGGGGGCCGGCGGCTTCGGTCGCCGCCGCGAGCGCGCTCGCGAGCAGGTAGGGCAGGTGCGAGACCATCGCCACGGCGGCGTCGTGCTCCGCGGCGGTGCAGTGGACCGGCGAGGCGCCGAGGGCCCCGTGGAACTCCGCGACCCGCTCCACCGCGCCTGGCTCGCCGTCGGTGCAGATCGCCACCGAGCCCCCCTTCCAGAGGTCGGCGCGCGCGCCCTCGTAGCCGCCGTGGCCACCGAACATCGGGTGCGCGGCGACGAAGCGGACGCCGGGGCGCACCTCGCTCCGCGCGAGCTGGACCAGCCGCTCCTTGGCGCCGCCGACGTCGGTGAGGATCGCGCCGTCCGCGAGCAGCCTGGAGACCGGGCCGAGCATCGCCTCGATGGTGGCCACCGGGGTGCAGATGACGGTCAGGTCGCACGCCGAGAGCGCGGCGTCGGGCGCCGCGACGGCCTCGTCGACCACGCCGTCGGCGAGCGCCCGCTCGCGGACCTCGTCGCGCGGCTCGACAGCCACGATCCGGACGCCCGGCGAGAGGGCGCGGACTGCGCGGGCGAGCGACGCGCCCATCAGGCCGAGCCCCACGAGCCCGAGCTGGCGGGGCATGCGGTGATCGGAGCTCAGGGCGGTCCTCCTCTCCGGTGCGCGGGCGGCCGTCACGGCTTTGGCTTCGCGGCCGGGTTGTCCGGCGTCACGTGAAGGTCGGGCCGGAGCACCTGCGCGCCGCGCAGGTAGACGTGGTGGCGGGGCCCCTCCGAGTCGACGTGGATCAGCAGCCGGACGCAGAGCGGCAGTGAGCCGGGGACGGGGATCTCGCGCGAGCAGATCATCGGGACCGTCCCCCAGCCGGCGACGCGGGCGGCGCGGGCGGGGAAGTCCGCGTCGATGTCGTGGGTCACCGTGAAGATGCCCCAGACGATGTCGGCGGGGCCGATGGCGTTCCGCCGCTCGATCTCCTTGCAGAGCTCGACGACGGCGTCCTCCATCGCCTCGACGGTGTTGGCTGAGATCTGTGTGGCGCCGCGTAGGCCTCGCATAGGGACCCGACAGTCTAGGGATCGTGGGGCGGGCTGTCCACGGTGGCGGACGGCGGGCGGCTACTGGTCGGAGGACCTGGCACCGCTCCGCGCCGGCTTCCCGGGCCCGGTGGCCGCGGCGGCGACCGCCGGACGGGCGGAGGCGCCGTCCTCCGACCCGAGCAGGAGCGCGATCCACGCGGTGTCCTCGCTGCTCTCGCACGCGAACTTCAGGGTCATCGTGAGCGGGATGCAGAGCACCATTCCGACCGGCCCGAGCAGGCTCCCCCAGAACATCAGGGAGAGGAAGACGACCAGCGTCGAGAGGCCGAGCCTGCGCCCCATGAGCCTCGTCTCGACGACGTTGTCGAGGATGAAGTTGACGGCCATGTACCCGACGCTCGCGAGCGCGGCGCGCCCCACCCCGAACTGCATGAGGGCCAGGATCACCGCGGGGATTCCCGCGATCGTGGAGCCGACGCTCGGCACGTAATTGAGGAGGAACGCCAGGAAGCCCCAGAGCACCGGGTAGTCCACGCCGAGGACCGCGAGCCAGGCTCCGATCAGGACCCCCGTCGCCAGGCTGACGAGCGTCTTGATGACCATGTAGCGCTCCATGTCACCCACGAACTTCGTGACCTCGGGGAAGCGCTGCCGCGGGTGGCCCAGCACGGCGCGGAGCTTGACGGGGAAGCTCGAGGCCTCGAGCAGGATGAAGGTCATGGTCAGGACGATCAGGACCGCGTTCGAGAGCGCGACGCCCAGCGCCGAGAACAGGTGCGCCGTCATGGTCATCACCGCCGCCGGGTTCAGGTAGCCGCGCAGGATCTTCTCCGTGCCCGGGACGCCTCTGGCGGAGAGGGAGGCGTGGAGCGCCGAGACCTGCTCGCCGATGCGAGCCTGGTAGGATGGGAGCGCCTCGTAGAAGCTGCTGATGGAGGCGCCGACGATGGCGCCGACGCCCAGCAGCACGGTGACCGTGGCCGTCACGACGACGAGCACCGCGATGAAGTTGGGGACGCGCTTCCGCTGGAGCCAGAGCACCGGCGGCGTCGCGAGGGTGGAGAGGAAGACGGCGACGAGGACGGACTCGAGGACCGTCTGCGCCTGGTTGATCCCGCCGACGACGATCACCAGCGCCGCAGCGATGAAGAGGAGGCGCGTGGCGCCGAGGAGCTCGCTCCGTTCAGCCATCGGCGGACCCCCCTGGACGGGTGGTGGCGGCCGCACCTCCTCCTCGCCGCGTCAGCGGCCCTTGATGAGCCGCACCAGGATCATCACGACCGCGACGACGATCAGGATGTGGATGAAGCCGCCCATCGTGTAGGACGAGACCAACCCCAGCAGCCAGAGCACCAACAGCACGACAGCGATGGTCCAGAGCATCAGCTACCTTTCCCAGGCGGCGTCGCCTGCGTGATGGGCTGCGGAGCGGGCCCGACACCGGTCCTGCCGTGAGGGGTCCCTCTTCCGCCGCCCGCCCGATTGCGTTCCTCCGTCAACGGCCCGACCGCGCGGCTCAATGGCGGTCGCGCCCCTCCTCGCGTCCCTCACCCCGACCGTGCCCCTTCTCCTCGTGCCTCCCGGAGTGCTCCCCTTCGCCCCCACGCCAGCGGCGGTACTGTCCAGGCTGGAACCGGGCGAGGTCGCCGGGAGCACGGCCCGGCGGGACGTACTCCCACCGCCCGCGGTGGTCGCGAGTCCGGAACCAGTGATCGTCGCGCCGCAGCCAGTAGTAGCCCCCGACGAAGAAGATCTCGTCGTCGAAGTCCTGGACGACTCGGACGCCTGGCCGAACCACGACGAGCGGCGGCAGCCGCTCGGGGAGAGTCACGGGTCGCCCCTGCCAGTGACGGAACAGGCCGGGCGGAAGCACCGTGAGCCCGGCCGGGACGCGACGCCGATCGGCCTGGACCCAGCGGCCGCGCGGATTCCGGGAGTGGTACCAGGTGTCGTCCCGGCGCACCCAGTAGCGTCCGTCGACGAAGAAGACCTCATCGTCCAGGTCACGAACGACGCGCACGCCCGGCCGCACCTGCACGAGCGGAGGGAGCACCGCAGGAAGGTTCAGCTGGATGCCCACCTGGACTTGCCCCAGCGTGGTCGTCGGACCGGCGACCCCCAGCAGCGCCGCCGTCGACAGGAGGGCCATGGAGATACCCAGGCCCCGTGTGGCACGTTCGAATCTCGTCTTCATCACGATCCTCCGGGCCGCGAACACACGAACTCTGCGAACGCGGCAGTGGCTGGCGGGTTGGCCCGCACCGGGCTGCAAGGGATTCTCAAGGCATCTTCCGGGCCAGGGACGGGGCGCAATCATTCGAGCCGATTGCGCCCTCCCGACCCCCGGCTTGGCGGGCGCGCTCCATCAATATGGAGCAAGCGTTCCTTCATTTCGAAGGACCGTGAGCTTCGAAATGGAGCGCTTCCTTTCCGGCCAATGGGCTGCTCTCCGCGTGCCGGCGCTCCACCACCCCCCGTGCAGGCCGTCGCAGGCCGTGGCCCGCGGGGTGCAGCACCTTCAGGTTCACCTACCGAGGAGTGCGACCATGAGCGGAACCAAGATTGCGGCCATCGTGCTGATCGCGGCCGGCGCGCTGAGCCTGATCTACGGATCGTTCAGCTACACGAAGGACACCCATGAAGCGCAGATCGGCTCGATGGAGCTGACGCTGAAGGAGCGCAAGTCGGTCAACATCCCCGTCTGGATGGGGCTCGGGGCAGTGGTGGCAGGCGTGATCCTCCTCGTACCCAGGCGGCGGAGCTAGGAGCCACCGGCGCTCGCTCCGACGACGACCAGCATCGGCCGTCCCGCCGCGCTCCACTCCGCGTCGAGATCGACCCAGCTCCGTACTCGCCACCCGGCTGCGGGATCGATCGTCACGTACTGCTCGTCGGCCTCGTGCGCCGCGACGATCACCTCGAAGTGGCTCCGTCGGGAGCGTCCGGCCGGGATGAGGAGCCCGAGGATCGCCGAACGCCCCGCGCGAAGCTCGCGGAGGATCGTGTCGCGGTCGCCCGTGATCGCGAAGGCCGTGAGCCCGTTCGCGCGCGCGACATCCCTCAGATCGCCGAGCCGGGCAGCCCCCTCCGCCTGCGCGGGGAGCGCCGCGGCGACCGCATCGATGGAGAGCGGAACGCGCCAGCGTCCCGCGAGCATCGCGAGCGCGGCCGCCCCGCAGTCCTCGGCCCCACGCTGACGGACCTCAGGGGTGTGCGCCGCGACGATCCACCCGGGCTCGCTGGCGAGCCGACTCGCGTCGAGCGGTCGCGAGCTTCCGCCCAGGGAGACGCACCCGGAGGCGCCGACGAGCGTCGCCACCATCGCGGCGGCGCACCTCGTCACAGCAGGATCACCAGTACGACGATGATCAGGACGAGCGTGACGGCGCCACCGCTGATGTAGAGGCTGGTGTTGCCGCCCTTGAAGTTCGCCGCGGACCCGTCAGCGGCCTCGCGCGCGGCATACTGATCGGCGTCCGAGGGCGTGGGCTCAGTCGACGGGGCCGGCTCGCTGGACGAGGTCGCGGACGAAGGGGGCGCCGAGCCAGGCGACTCCGCGGACGCGGCGATGGACGGCGACATCGTAAGGGCCGCCGTGATGAGGAATGCGGAGAGCTCTCGCGGAATACGCATGATCTGATCCTCTCGTTGCCAGTTGAAGGGCGAAGTCGAGCTCCACCCTGCACCCGGGTAGAGCAGTTTCCGGGCCACCGCCGAGGTCCAGCAAGGTCAAGTGCTTGCGTCGAGGCGCGCGCCGGCACATGGAGCCGCTCCATCGTTTCGATGGAGCGGCTGTCACTCCTCACCTGGCCCCCACGGGGTCGACCCAGACCGCACCCGTGTGGGTACACTTTGTCGCCGGCTCGCTTCGCGAGTAGTGATCCATCCATGAAACGGCTCCTGACCCGCGCCAACCTCGGCTACGCGCTCATCGCGTTGGTCTTCGGCCTGCTCCTCGCCCAGGACTGGTGGGTCCGCTCCCAGGCGGTCGCGACGATCGGCTACGGAGAGTTCCAGAAGCTGGCCCGGGAGAAGCTGCTCGCCTCGGTCGTGGTCGGACGGGACCGCGTCACGGGCGAGTTCAAGGAGGTCAGGGGCGGCAAGAAGCGGTTCGTCGCCGTCCGCGTCGAGCCCGACGTGGCGAAGGAGCTCGACGCCGCGGGCGTCCCCTACTCCGGCGAGATCGAGTCCAGCCTCGTCCCGATGATCCTCTCCTGGGTCGTCCCGGTCGCGCTCTTCGGCGGGCTCTGGTTCTTCATCTCGCGCCGCATGGCGAGCCAGGGCGGCCCGGGCGGCGGGCTGATGTCGATCGGGAAGTCAAAGGCCAAGGTCTACGTCGAGACCGACACCAAGGTGACCTTCGCCGACGTCGCGGGCGTGGACGAGGCCAAGGCGGAGCTGCAGGAGATCGTCGGGTTCCTCAAGGACCCCAAGGCCTACGGCCGGCTCGGCGCGCGCATGCCGAAGGGCGTCCTCCTCGTCGGCCCGCCGGGCACGGGCAAGACGCTCCTCGCGAAGGCGGTGGCGGGCGAGGCGGGCGTGCCCTTCTTCTCCATCTCGGGATCGGAGTTCGTCGAGATGTTCGTGGGGGTCGGCGCGGCGCGCGTGCGCGACCTCTTCGAGCAGGCGCGCCGCAAGGCGCCCTGCATCATCTTCATCGACGAGCTGGACGCGCTCGGCCGCGCCCGCGCCTCCTCGCCGGGCATGACCGGCGGCCACGACGAGAAGGAGCAGACGCTCAACCAGCTCCTCGCCGAGCTGGACGGCTTCGACCCGACCTCGGGGATCGTGCTCGTGGGGGCCACCAACCGGCCCGAGATCCTGGACGCCGCGCTGCTCCGCGCCGGGCGCTTCGACCGGCAGGTGCTGGTCGACCGCCCCGACCGGCTCGGGCGCGAGCAGATCCTCAAGGTCCACACCCCGAAGGTCACGCTCGCGCCCGACCTGAAGCTCGGGGAGATCGCGGCCCTCACACCGGGCTTCACCGGCGCCGACCTCGCGAACCTGGTGAACGAGGCCGCCCTGGTGGCGACGCGGCGAAAGGGCGACACGATCACCACCGCCGACTTCACCGCAGCCATGGAGCGGATCGTCGCGGGGCTGGAGCGCAAGAACCGGCTGCTCAACCCGCGCGAGCGGGAGATCGTGGCGCACCACGAGCTCGGGCACGCCATCGTCGCCGCCGCCCTCCCCGGCTGCGACCCCGTCCACAAGATCTCGATCATTCCGCGGGGCATCGGCGCGCTCGGCTACACCATCCAGCGCCCCACCGAGGACCGGTACCTCATGACCCGCACGGAGCTGGAGAACAAGATGGCCGTGCTCCTGGGCGGGCGCGCCGCCGAGCAGGTCGTGTTCGGCCACCTCTCCACCGGCGCCTCCGACGATCTCTCGAAGGTGACGGACATCGCGCGGAACATGGTCACCCGCTACGGCATGGCTCCCGCCGAGCTCGGTCCGGTCACCTACGAGAGCGAGCCCAGCTCCTTCCTCGGGCAGTCGATGGGGGGACGCAGGCTCTACGGCGAGGCGACCGCGCGGGACATCGACGTCGCGGTGCGCGTGCTCGTCGAGGCCCAGTTCGCCCGCGCGCGGGCCATCCTCCTGGCCAACCGGCCGCTGCTGGAGAGGTCGGCGGTGACGCTCCTCGAGACCGAGACGCTGGCCGGCCCGGAGCTCGACGCGATCCTGGCCGGCGTGGTCCGCCAGCCCACGCCTTCGACCGACGAGGCCTCCCGCTCGGGCGAGCACCCGGCCTAGGGACCGACCCGTCCTCCTGCGGCTCCGGCGTCCGCGCGCGGACCCTCGCCGGTGGGCAGCGCGAAGCAGAAGGTGCTCCCCTCGCCGACGGTGCTCTCGCACCAGATCCGGCCGCCGTGCGCCGCGACGATCAGGCGCGAGATGTAGAGGCCGAGGCCGAGCCCCTCGATCCTGCCGCGCGCTCCCCCGCGGTAGAACCGCTCGAAGATCCGGGGGAGCTCCTCGGGCGCGATCCCGGCGCCGCGATCGGCGATGGACACCACCACCTCGTTCGCGCGGCACGCCGCGTCCACCAGGATGGCGGAGCCCGGCGCCGAGTACTTGAGCGCATTTCCGGCGAGGTTCTGCACGACGCGGGTGAGCCTCGCGGCGTCGGCGGGCACCGCCGGCAGGTCGGCCGGGATCTCGACCCGGAAGCGCTCGGGGGCGAGCGCCCCGGCGCCGGCGCCGAGCACGTCTGTGATGAACTCCCTCAGGGCCAGGGGCTCCTTGGAGAGGTGCAGCGCGCCGCTCTCGAGGTAGATCGAGTCGACGAGGTCGCTGATCAGCCCGTTCATCTGGCGGGCCGCGCGGGCCATCGCCTCCGCGGCGCCACGCTCGCGGGTCCCCTCCGGCGCCATCCGCGCGAGGCGATCCGCCTGGAGCATGACGACCTGCAGCGGCGTCCGCAGGTCGTGCGAGACCGCCCGCATGAGGTCCTCGCGCTGCTCCTGGAGCGCCTGGAGGTTCCTGATGGTGACGGCCAGCTCGTTCTCGACGTGCTCGCGCAGCCGCTGCAGCTCGGCGTTGCTGGCCGCGAGCGCGCTGGTCGACGAGTCGAGCCGCTCGTATGGGCGGAGCACCGCCTCGGCGAAGAGCGCGTGGAACACCCAGACCGTGGCCGCCAGCAGGTAGAGGTGCCCGAGGAGGTTGAAGCTGTCGTACGCGCGGGCGTAGAGCGCGAAGCTGAGCTCCGAGAGGACGGTGAGCCCCAGCGCGAGCGCCAGGTCATCTGCGTACGGGTCGGTGCGATGCCGGTGGGCGCGGCGGTACGCGACCACGCCTAGAGCGGCCGCGGCGGCGACCAGGAGCTCCAGCGTCCGCTTCAGCGGCGTGAGCCCGACGCCCTCGACGTAGAAGAGCGGGCGGGCCGAGATCCACAGGTAGTCGGCCCACAGCACGGCAGCGACGCACCCGGCCGCGATCGCCAGGAGCGGACCCCTGCGGAGCGCGCGCGACTGGCTGGACGGCGGTATGGCCAGCGCGCCCAGCAGGGCGCCGACGGCGCAGAACCGCGCAGACAGCCAGTAGACGATCCCCCTCTCGGTCGAGCTCTGCAGCCACGGGAGCCCGGGCATCCCGGGGAAGGAGAGCAGGTGCGTCACCTCGAAGATCCCGACCACGAGGAAGGCCGCGCCGATGAACCGGGCGCGCGCGTCGTTCAGCCGCGCACCGGCCGCATACCACTGCACCGCGAAGGTGGCGAAGGAGGCGACGGCGGCCAGGATCTCGATCGCGGCGTGGACTCCCAGGTAGGCCCGCTCCGGCCAGCCGTGCTGCATCGCCGGCCGGAAGAGCGCCGCCGCGACCGCGAACGGGAGCGCATGGAGCGCGAGCGTGACCATGGCGCCCCGCCCCACGGGGCTGCCGATCCCCCGGGCGCCCTCCCCTCCTGCTGCGACCACGTTCCCCATCGTGGAATAGCCTTTCCGTCGGTCCTGGCGGACAGAGTGGCGATGCTAGCGGAACGAGGGCGCATCCTTCCAGTCGCGGCTTGATGCTACTTGCCCGAAGGTCCGGGAGCGGCCGCCCTGCCCGGCCCGCGCCCGTCGATGAGGCCGTAGCTCTTCAGCTTGCGGTACAGCGTCGCCGTTCCGATCTCGAGCTGCTTCGCCGTCCGCGTCTGGTTCCCGCCGTTCCGCTCCAGCGCCGCGAGGATGTACTCCTTCTCGACGTCGTCGAGCGGCCGCACGCTCCCCGCCGTCGCGGGCGCCGGCAGGGGAGCGGCCCTGCGGACCTCCTCGGGCAGGTCATCGAGCTCGACGCGGCTTCCGCGCGCGAGCGCGACGGCGCGCTCCATGGCGTTCTCGAGCTCCCGGACGTTCCCCGGCCAGTCGTGGCGCAGGAGCTGATCGGCGGTGCTCGGTGAGAGCCCCGCGACCTTGCTCTTCATGCGCAGCGCGGCGGCCGCCAGCAGCACCCTCGCGAGCGGGAGGACGTCCTCGCGGCGCTCCCGGAGCGCCGGGACCGGCAGCTCCACGACCTTCAGGCGGTAGTAGAGGTCCTGCCGGAAGGCGCCCTTCGCGACCTCGCCGGAGAGGTCGCGGTTGGTGGCGGCCAGCACCCGCACGTCCACCGATCTGGACCGGTTCTCCCCGACGCGGCGGATCTCGCGCTCCTGGAGCGCCCGCAGCAGCTTGACCTGCATGCCGGGCGAGACCTCGCCGACCTCGTCGAGCAGGAGGGTGCCGCCGTTGGCGGCCTCGAACAGCCCCGGCCGGTCCTGCATCGCGCCGGTGAACGCACCGCGCGTGTGGCCGAACAGCTCGCTCTCGAGCAGCGTCTCGGTGATCGCGCCGCAGTTGACGGCGACGAACGGTCCCGCGGCGCGCGTGGACTCGTCGTGGATGAACCGCGCGATCCGCTCCTTGCCGGACCCGCTCTCCCCGGTGACGAGGACGGTGGAGTCGACCCTCGCCACCCGCCGCGCCAGCTCCACGAGCTTCCTCATCGTGGTGCTCCGGGCGACGATCCCCAGCGGCTCCTCCACGTCGTGCCGCCACACGGACGAGCGCCCGCCGGTGCTTGCGGAGCTTCCGCTCGGCCGCCTTCAGCGTCTCCGTCACCTGCTGGAGCGAGGCGTCGAACGAGTCTTCGAGGCGGCCCGGCTCGAAGCAGCGCAGCTCCTCGGCTCGCTCCTCGCCCCACTCCTCGCGGCGTGCGCCCGTGAAGGTGGCAGGCCGCGTCGCCCTTCCCCAGGCAGCGGCTCTCGAGGACGTAGATCTCCTGCCCTCGGCGCGGCTGACGTAGCCGCTCGAGAGGCCGCAGACGGTCCAGCAGACGGCCGCCTCGGAGCGACCGAGGTGCAAGAGGTGCTGCTCCGCCTCGTAGGAGGATTCGAGGACGACGCCCTCCCTGGAGAGGGGCCCCCCGCCTTCCCCCGCCACTCGAAAGAGCCCCTCCAGCGCGAGGAGCCTCGTGCCGCCGGACCGTCGATCGTCGTCGCTGTCCCACTTGAACTCCGTCTCCAGGGCTTCGGCCATGCGCCAGCCCTGGGCGAAGCCAACCTGGGTGAGCAGGGAACGCGCGGCCGTGAGCCCGATGCTCCCGACGAGCTGCTTTCGCAGGAGCCCCAGCCCCACCGCATCCCACAGGAGCGCGCGGTGACCCGCGAAGCGGATGGCTCCCCCGTCCGGATCCAGCTCGAGGAGCTCCTTGTGATCCAGGTCGTCTACTCGCACCGGTGCTCACCATCCTTCGAAATGGACGGATAACCTAATCATCTTGATTGAGGCGGCCAGTCCATCCCCGAGACTTCAGCTCTTCCAGCGTGCCCTTATGGGCACCTGAAGAGGCCGCGCCCCCCATTCGGACCCTCGTTCTTGGGTTTTGGGGCGCGAAGCCCCGTCTCGCTCCCCGAAAGGAACCTGCGCGCATCATTTCGATTGCTCTCCCCTGGGCACCGGCCCGGGAGAACCGCGCAAGATCCCGTGAACGTTACGCTCCGGCGCATGGCACGTCGGGTGCTTTCCTGTCCCACACAGAGGAGACGAGCGGAACCACCCGGCTCGCGCTCCGGAGGAGCGGCAGGATGAAGACGCCGACGCATCGCAGGGACGACGAGCTTGCCCTCTACCTCGACGCCGTCCGCAGGGCCCCCAGGCTCCCACGCGAGGAGGAGCATCGCATGGCGGTCGAAGCGCGCGCAGGGGACGTGTACGCCCGTCACCGGCTCATCCAGCACAGCCTCGGCCTGGTCGTCGCCTTCGTCCGGAAGCTCCGCCTGGGCGCCGTGCGGCTGGACGACGTCATCCAGGAGGGCAACCTCGGACTCATCCGCGCGCTGGAGACGTTCGATCCTTACGCGGGGACGCGCTTCTCCACCTACGCGATCTGGTGGATCCGCGCCTACATAGGCAGGTACGTGAAGGAGGCGCGGAGCATCGTCCGCCCCCGCGGCGGAAAGATCGCGTTGGCAGACCTCTCGCTGGACGCCAGCGTCGACGAGGAGGACGACACCACCCACCTCGACCGGGTCGAGGACGTCCGGCCGGGGCCGGAGGACGCGTTCCTGACGAGCGAGTCGGCCCGGGAAGTGCGGGGCGTCCTTGCCCTCCACCGAAGCCGGGTCGGCGAGCTCGGGTGGGACATCATCCACAGCCGCATCCAGCACGACACTCCGCACACGCTCGAGGAGGTCGGCGCGCGCTGGGGACTCTCCCGCGAGCGCGTCCGGCAGGTGGAGCTGCAGACGAAGCGGCTCCTCGCCGCGTTCCTGGAAGAAGCACGACCCGACGCGGCGTGATTCCGACCCGACCATGCGGCGCGCCCGGACGCGCGACAGGGGCTAGACTCCGCGGCGTCGGACCACGGCGCAGCCATGAGGCCCGCCAACGGCAACGAGGCGACGATGCCAGCCAGGAAGTCCCGCCAGAAGGCGCCGAGGCCCGGCAAGAGGTCACGGCCGGTCCGCGAGGCCCGCCGGGCCGGCGCGGTCATCGTCGGCCTCGGCGCGTCGGCGGGAGGGCTCGCGGCGCTCGAGCAGTTCTTCCGGAACGTCCCGCCCGGCCTCGGCGCAGCCTTCGTCGTGGTCCAGCACCTCGACCCCGAGCACGCCAGCGTGCTCGTCGAGCTCCTTCAGCGCGTCACCAGCCTTCCCGTCGTCGAGGTGACCGACGGGATGGAGGTGCGCGCCGACACCGTCCACGTCATCCCGCCCAACCGCGAGATGGAGGTCTTCGACGGCACGCTGCTGCTCACGGTCCCGAGCGCTCCCCGCGGCAAGCGGATGGCGGTGGACGGCTTCTTCCGATCGCTGGCCGGAGAGCGAGGCTCCGACGCCGTCGGCGTGGTGCTCTCCGGGACCGGCTCCGACGGGGCGCTCGGCCTCCGCGCCATCCGGGACGCCGGCGGCCTCTGCTTCGCGCAGGCGCCGGCCACGGCCAGGTTCGAGGGCATGCCGGCGGCCGCGATAGCCGCCGTCGCCGAGAGCAAGGTCGCCCCCGCAGAGCAGCTCCCCGCCCTCCTGGCCAGCGCCCTGGGGACGCTGGCCGCCCGGCCACGCCGCCCGCCCCCCTCTCGAGCCGTCTCCGCTGGGCTCGGCCGAGTCCTGGCCTTCCTGCGCTCGGCCACGGGGCGCGACTTCTCGCAGTACAAGCGGTCCTCGGTCGTCAGGCGCGTCGAGCGGCGGATGGCCGCCAACGGCGTCGAGGACGTCGAGGTCTACGCCCGCCACCTCCGCGAGCACCCGGCCGAGGTGAAGACCCTCTTCCAGGAACTGCTCATCAACGTCACGAGCTTCTTCCGCGATCCGGAGGCGTTCGAGGCGCTGCAGTCGCAGGTCCTGAGAAGGATCGTCGACGCGAAGGAGGAGGGGGAGGACTTGCGGGTCTGGGTGGGGGGCTGCGCGACGGGGGAGGAGGCCTACTCGATCGCCATCCTGCTCCGCGAGCTGATGGAGCAGAGCCGCCGCGAGGTGAAGGTCCAGATCTACGGCACCGATCTCGACGAGTCCGCCATCTCCGCGGCGCGGGCCGGCGTCTACCCGCTGACCGTCGCCGCAGACATCTCGCCCGAGCGGCTCAAGCGTCACTTCATCCGCGAGGAGGCGGGCTACCGGGTGAGGAAGGAGATCCGCGATCAGGTGGTCTTCGCGGTCCAGGACCTCATCAAGGATCCGCCCTTCACGCGGCTCGACCTGATCAGCTGCCGCAACGTCTTCATCTACATGGAGGCGGGGCTCCAGGAGCGGATCCTCACGCTGTTCCACTACGCGCTCCGGCCGGGCGGCGTCCTGTTCCTGTCTCCGGCCGAGGGGATAGGCGACCACGCGCGCCTCTTCACCCCCATCGACCGCAAGTGGCGGCTCTTCCGGGCACAGCGCAACGCGGCCTCGGCCCGCGCCGTGCTGACCAGCGGCCTGTCCTGGGTGAGGAGCGCCGCCGGGGGCGACGCCGTGGGGCAGCCACCGCCGAGCGACTTCGCCGACGTCACCCGGCGCGTCCTACCGCCCCTCAAGGCGGCCCGTGGGAAGGGCGGAGCGCGCACGACGGACTCCCGCCGCATCCAGGAGCTGACTCGCGCGCTCACCGACACGCGAGAGAGCCTCCAGGCGACCATCGAGGAGCAGCAGACCTCGCACGAGGAGCTGCAGTCGACCAACGAGGAGGTCCAGGCGAGCAACGAGGAGCTGGAGACGGCCAACGAGGAGCTCCTGTCGGTCAACGAGGAGCTAACCACCGTCAACGCCGAGCTCCAGGCCAAGGTGGAGCAGCTCTCCGGGATGCAGGACGACATGAGGAACCTGCTCGACGTGCTGACCTTCACAGACATCACGAAGCGGGTGGAGGCGGAGGCGGCGGCGCTGAGCATGCGTGAGCTGGTGGAGCGTCCATGAGCAGGAAGGCGGCCCCTCGGCCAGGGACGAAGCTGCGGCGGACCGCCGAGGCGCGGCTGGCAGCCCCGTCCACGCGGCCGGCGCCCTCGTTGGCCTCGCGGGTGGAGCCGCTCCACGAGCTTCGCGTCCACCAGGTCGAGCTGGAGCTGCAGAACGAGGAGCTGCCGTCGCTCCCGGGCGGCGCTGGAGGAGGCCCGGGACCGGTACCTCGAGCTCTACGACTTCGCGCCCGTCGGCTACCTCACGCTCGACGCCGCCGGCCGGATCGGCGGCGTCAACCTGTCCGGGGCCGCCCTGCTCGGGGTCGACCGGGCGGAGCTGCGGTCCCCCGCCTTCGACCGCTTCGTCGCGCCCCAGGATCGCCCGCGCTGGGTGAGCCACCTGGAGCGCGGTGCGCGCGAGCGACGCGCCACAGGGCTGCGAGCTCCTGCTGCGGCCCGCCCGCCGGGCTCCGTTCCCGGTCCAGCTCACCAGCGTCGCGGTCGGCGCCGGCCGCCGACGGCCGCGTCGGCGTCCGCTGCACGCTGGTCGACATCACCGACCGCCGCCGGTCCGAGGAGGAGCGCGAGCGCCGGATGGCCGAGCTGGTGGACCTCAACAAACAGCTCGAGCGGGCGCACCTCCAGCTGCTCCAGGCCGACAAGCTGGCGGCGCTTGGCCAGCTCGCCGCCGGCGTCGCGCACGAGATCAACAACCCCCTGTCGTATGCCATGTCCAACCTCTTCCTCATCGAGGAGTACGTCCGGGAGATCCTCGAGGCGAGGCGTGGCGGCGCGGGCGGGCCGGACCTCCCGCCGGCGCGCCGTGATCCGGCGACGCCCGACCTGACCGCGGTCCAGCGCGACCTGATGCAGTGCCTCGCAGAGTCGCGCGACGGGTTGGAGCGGGTCAGCCGGGTCGTGAAGGATCTCAAGGCCTTCGCGAACCCGGACCCCGGGCACTGGCAGGTGGTGGACCTGCACGAGATCGTCGAGGCTGCGCTCCGCATCCTCGGGGCCTCGCTTGGCGAGAGCGCGCGGGTCGTCAGGGACTACGGCGAGGGCACCCTGCGGCTGCGCTGCCGGCCGATGCAGCTCGGCCAGGTCCTGATGAACGTGCTGGTCAACGCGTCGCAGGCCACGGGGCCGAGCGGCACCATCACGGTTCGCACCGGCCGGAGCGGACCCGAGGCGTGGGTCGAGATCGAGGACAACGGGGAGGGGATCCCGACCGATCACCTGAACCGGCTCTTCGACCCCTTCTTCACCACCAGGGAGGCCGGCGTCGGCACGGGGCTCGGCCTCTCCATCGCCCACGGCATCGTGCAGAGCCACGGCGGGCGGATCGAGGTCCGCACGAGGCTCGGCAGCGGCTCGACGTTCCGGATCGTCCTGCCCCTCGCCACGGAGGAGCCCGCCCGGGATCCCGGGACGGGGCCGGCGCGCTAGGGGAACTCCTTGGAGGCATCCCGATCGGGCGAGCTCGCCCGTGATGGTTCCGTGACGTGCGGCGCCTACACCGGCTACTCATGCGCGCACTCCTGGTTCAGGCAGCGACACCGATCTCCTACTGGGGCTACCAGCACAGCCTTCCGTTCATCAAGAAGGGGGCGACGCTCCCTCCCCTCGGGCTCGCGACGCTCGCGGCACACCTCCCCGCGTCCTGGGAGCTCCGCATACGGGACCTCCACCTCGCCCCGCTGGACGACGAGGATCTCCGCTGGGCGGACGCGGTGCTCGTCTCGGGCATGCTCGTGCAGGCCGGCTCGATGCGGGAGGTGCTCGTCCGCGCTGGTCGGCTCGGGAAGGTCACGGTCGTGGGCGGGCCGGCGCCCACGACGAGTCCGGACGCCTTCCCGGAGGCGACGCACGTGTTCGTGGGCGAGGCCGAGGGGAGGCTCGATCGGCTCGTCAGCGCGCTCGAGCGCCCGGGGAGCGTGACCGATCGCATCGTCTCGCCGCCGGGGCTCGACCGGCCCGACCTGGCCATCGCGCGCGTCCCGCGCTTCGATCTCTGCGCGCTCGACCGGTACGCGACCTACGCCATCCAGGTGTCCCGCGGCTGCCCCTTCAGCTGCGAGTTCTGCGACATCATCGAGATCTTCGGGCGTGCGCCGCGGGTGAAGTCACCCGCGCAGGTGCTCGCCGAGCTGGAGGCGCTGCGCGGGCTCGGCGCGCGCGGCCCGCTCTTCGTCGTCGACGACAACTTCATCGGCAACCGGCGGGCAGCGGCCGCGATCCTGCCGGAGATCGCGCGCTGGCAGCGTGAGCACCTTCACCCCTTCGAGTTGTTGACCGAGGCGAGCCTCGACCTCGCCTCCGAGCCGGCCCTGCTCGCGTCGATGGTCGACGCGGGCTTCACGGCGGTCTTCGTCGGGATCGAGACTCCGAACTCCGCCTCGCTCAAGGAGACGGGCAAGACGCAGAACCTCCGGCTGGACCCCGGCGAGGCCGTGAGCGTCCTGACCCGCGCCGGGCTCGAGGTCTTCGCCGGGTTCATCGTCGGCTTCGACGGCGACGGACCGGACATCTTCGATCGCCAGATCGCCTTCATCTCCTCGCTCCCCATCCCGCGCGCGATGGTGGGCATGCTCACCGCGCTCCCGGGGACGGCGCTCTGGCGCCGGCTCGACCGGGAGCACCGGCTGAGCGGGGGCGCCGCCGGCGATCAGTTCGACCTCCCGAACTTCGCGCCGGCGATGGGCGAGCGGGCCCTCGTGGCAGGGTACCGGCGGCTGCTCGCCGCGCTCTTCACGGCCGACGCCTACTTCCGCCGCTGCGCGCGCCACCTGGAGGAGGCGCCGCTGACGGCGGTGCCGCTGCGCCCAGGAGCGCTCCCGACCTTCCTGCGGGCGCTGTGGCGACTGGGCGTCGTCAGCTCCAGGCGCTGGTACTTCTGGCGGCTGCTGGCGACTGGGCTCCGCCGGGCCGGGCTCCTGGCCATCCCCAGGGCCGTCACGCTGGCCATCCTCGGCGAGCACCTCATCCGGTACACCGAGGAGGAGGTCCTGCCGCGCCTCGACCGGGCGCTCGCGACGCTCGCGCCGGTGCCGGCGGCGAGCTGACGAGCCCTCACCGGACGGAGCGCGTCAGCGTCACACCCTCGCCGCGATGGCCTCGGCGAGGGCGACGGTCCGCTTCGCCTCCTCGACGTGGAGCGCCTCGACCAGCTGGCCGTCCACCACGACGATGCCCTTCTTCTCCGCGAGCGCCTCGGCGTGAGCGGCGATGACCCGGCGGGCGCGCTCCACGTCGGCGGGCGCGGGGGCGAAGATCCTGTTCGCGACGTCGATCGTCTTCGGGTGGATCAGCGTCTTCCCGTCGAAGCCCATCTCCTGCCCCTGCCGGCAGGAGGCCTCGAAGCCCTCGGCGTCCTCCAGGTCCAGGTGGACGCCGTCGAGCGCCGCGAGGCCGTGCGCGCGGGCGGCGAGGAGGGTGAAGCCGAGCGCGACGGCCACCTCGTGGCGCGACGCGGTGTGGCGCGCGCGCAGATCCTTGACGAGGTCGCTCGTCCCCATCACGAGGCACGCGAGGCGCGAGGAGGCGCTGGCGATCTCGGCGGCCATCAGCACGCCGCGAGGCGTCTCGATCGTGCACCAGAGCGCCAGCGTCGGCGGCGCGCCGGCCACGAGCAGGATCCGCTCCGCCTCGCGCACTCCGGCGGCGCTCTCCACCTTCGGCAGCAGGACCGCGTCGGCGCCGGAGCCGGCCGCCGCGCGCAGGTCGTCCCTCCCCCAGGACGTGTCGAGGGCGTTGCAGCGCAGGATCGTCTCGCGCGGCCCGTAGCCACCCTTCTTCAGCTCGGCCAGGACGAGCGCGCGCGCCTCCTCCTTCGCGCCGGGCGCGACCGCGTCCTCCAGATCGAAGATCAGTCCGTCGGCCGGGAGGGAGCGTGCCTTCTCGAGCGCCCGGCCGTTGGAGCCGGGCATGTACAGGACGCTGCGGCGGGGCCGCGGGTGGGCAGTCATCGCTTGATCTCCTCGCGGAAGCACTTACCGGCCAGCTAGCCCGGCGGCCACGTCATTGGACGGCCGCCGAGCAGGTGGAGGTGGACGTGGAAGACGGTCTGGCCCGCGCCCCGGTTGGTGTTCACCACCGTCCGGTAGCCCTCCTGCGCGAAGCCACGGTCGGCGGCGATCTTCGCGGCGACGCGGTGGAGCTTCCCGACGAGCGCGTCGTCCCCGGGCGTCAGGTCGTTCGCGGTCGGGACGTGGCGCCTGGGGATGACCAGGACGTGGGTCGGCGCCTGCGGGTTTATGTCCTCGAAGGCGAAGGTGTCCTCGTCCTCGTGGACGACCTTGGAGGGGATCTTGCGATCGATGATCTTGCAGAAGAGGCAGTCGGACATGGCGTTCCTCGGGTCGTTCAGAAGAGCTTCTTCGAGTCGACAAGGATGGTGATCGGGCCGTCGTTCACCAGCTCGACGTCCATGTGGGCGCGGAAGACCCCGGTCCCCACCGGCAGCCCCTTCTCGCGCAGCAGCGCGCAGGTCCGCTCGTAGAGCGGGTTGGCGAGCTCGGGAGGCGGCGGCGTCAGTGAACCCGGGCCGGTTCCCCTTCCGGGCGTCGCCGAAGAGCGTGAACTGCGAGACGACGACCAGCCCGCCCCCCACGTCCGCGACCGAGCGGTTCATCTTCCCCTCGCCGTCCTCGAAGACGCGCAGCTGCGCCAGCTTGTCCGCCATCCAGCGGGCGTCTTCCTCGGAGTCGTCGCGCCCGACGCCCAGCAGGACGAGGAGGCCACGCGCCACCTCGCCGGTGACCGCCCCCTCCACGCGCACCGAGGCGCGCGAGACCCGCTGCACGACCGCTCGCACGGGTGTTCCAATACCACGGGGCGTGCCGCCCCGCCCCGCGGGCAGAGCCCGCTGGGTCCCCACCCCTGCTGCGCGGGGCCCGGCTCGCTCTCGCTTCGCGCTGCTACGCTCGGCTCTCGTCCCGCGGGTCGGGCTTCGCCCTCCGCCGATCTACTTGACCTTGTGCGCGTGGACCCGCTGGAACATGCCGTCCTGCCAGTCGGCCTTGTGACACGTCCTGCAGAACTCCTTCTTCGGGAGCACCAGGCCGGCCGCTATGGCCGAGGTGCGGTCGCGCATGACCTTCATGAAGTCGGCGCCGCCGCCGTGGCAGCCCTCGCAGTCGAGCCCCTTCGCCTTGTGGGGAGATTCGCTCCAGGAGTCGTGCTGGAGCTTGTGGCACATCCTGCACTTCGCGTCGCCGACCTTGCCGTGGACGCTGGCGAGCGTCGGCGCGGGGGCCGCCGGCCGGGCGGCGGGAGTGGGCTGAGCGGCGGCGGGCGGCTTCGCCGCGGCGACCGGCGCGGGCTTCGCCTCCGGAGCAGCGACGGGCGCGGCCTGCGGCTCGGGCGCAGGGGCGGGCGCGGGGAGGCGGCCGCGGCCGGCGGGGTGGCGGGCTCTGCCACCGGGGGCGGAGGCGGAGCCTCCTTCGAGCAGGCGGCGAGCGCGATGACGGCGAGGATCGCGGCAGAGAGCTTGGGCTTCATCGGGTTCCCCTCGGTGGTTGGTCCTTCAGTCCTGATCGATCTTCCAGTGCGTCCGTTCCTTCTCCCAGCCCGCCGCCACCTCCGGCGGCGGCCTCGCCATCGTGGCCTCGGCGCGCGCTGTGACCGTGCCGTCCGCGAGCCGAAGCTCCGCCTCGGCGATGGCGCGGGTGCCGGCGCGGCGGAGGAGCCGCGCGACCGCGGTGACCGGCGTGTCGGTCGGTGTGGGGCGCCGGAAGGTCACCTCCAGCTTGGCGGTGACGAGCAGGTCGTCGAAGCCGCCCTCGACCAGCACGCTGCGTGCCATCGCCTCGTCGAGGATGGCGGTGATGATCCCGCCGTGGACGACACCCGGGTAGCCGTTGAAGTGCTCGGGGATCACGAGCCTGCTCCGCACCTCGTTCGTCCTGCGGTCGCTCTCCCAGCGGGCCTTGAGGCCGAGCGGGTTCTCGCGTCCGCAGATGAAGCAGGATCGCGAGCTGGGCTGACGTTCGATCATCGAATCCCCTCCGGGACCCGCTGGAGCGGATCGAGGCCGCGAGAATAGCACTCCAAAAACGAGAAAAGCCCGGCCGGAGCCGGGCTTCCCCTGCACGTCAGTGCGACGCGCGCGTTCGACTAGACCGGGCGAACGTTCGCCGCCTGCAGCCCCTTGGGGCCGCGGGTCACGTCGAACTCAACCTTCTGCCCCTCGGCGAGGGACCGGAAGCCATCGGCCTGAATGGCAGAGTGGTGGCAGAAGACATCCTCGCCACCGTCCGTCTGCGTGATGAAGCCGAAGCCCTTCGCGTCGTTGAACCACTTGACCGTACCGTTAGCCATTTGCTGTTTGTTCTCGTTTCTTCTCGGTGATTGCGCGGCAGTGAGTGCCGCGCAGGACTTCTTCCTTCCCAGAGCGGGAGGGGATGCGCTGGTGTAGTCGGATCGCATCGAGAAGTCGAGCCAACGCCCATTCTTTCTTCTGTTGGCGTCCGTTGGGGGGAGCTTGAATAGGCACCCTTAGGGGCACGTCTCGTGAATCAGCCGCCTACCCGGGCCATACTGCTCACGCCTCCGAATGAATCACCCAACGGAAAGGACACACCGATGAAGCGCATCGTCACCGGGCTCTTCCTCCTCGCCTTCGCCACCGCCACCCTCGCGGACGGCGCCGCGACCTTCAAGGCCAAGTGCTCCATCTGCCATGGCCCCGACGGCGCAGGCGGGCGGATCGTCCCGAAGTCCATCAAGGGCACCCCCGTCGCGAAGGTGCTCGAGATGGTGAAGAAGGGCGGCGGCAAGATGAAGCCGGTCGCCCTGCCCGACGCCGACGCGCAGGCGGTCGCGACGTACGTCAGCTCGCTGAAGTAGCTTCCTCTACCCCGTCGAGCCCGTCGCGCGAGGTCGCGCGGCGGGCCCGCAAGGGGCCGCTTGCAGCGTAGGACGGGAGCGGCTTGGCCCGGCCCCCTGCCCCTGCTAGGTTCCGCCGCTCGATGTCCTCCCAGCTCCTCGCCCCGCCCGATGGCGGGGACTCCTCGCCCGCCGCGCTCCGCTACTCCGCCCTCCTCTGGGCGCTGCTCCACCTTCCGCTCTTCCTCTTCCTCTACTCGTCGTCGGTGGCGATCGCGGTGCGTGCCACGCCCTCGCCGTACCGGGCGGCGCTCTGGCCGACCTTCGTCCCCCAGGCCGCGCTCCTCTGCGCGATCCTCTTCGTGGTCGCGCTCCCGCTCTCGCGCTGGACGCGCGCCTATCGGTGGGGCGCCCCGTCGGTCGCGGCGCTCGGCTCGATCGTCCTCGCCATCGACAGCCGCGTGTACGCCGCGGTCGGCTTCCACCTCAACGGCTTCTTCTTCCGGATCCTCTTCCAGCCGACGGCGCTGCAGGAGACGGGCATCCCGCTCTCCGACGTCGCGATCTTCCTCGGCGTGGGCGCGCTCTTCGCCGTCGCCGACGTGGCCGCCGGCGCCTGGTTCATCCGCCGCTTCGCTGCGCCGCGCCGCGCCTGGCGCTTCCTGGCCGCGATCGTCCTGCTGGCCGCCGGCGAGCGCGTCTACGGGGCGATGCTCACGCACTTCGCCGGCCCGGCCATCTTCGCCGCGTCCACCGTCCTCCCGCTGCAGCCGCCGCTCCGGATGGAGAAGATCGCGCGACGGATCTTCGGCGGCAAGACCGGGGATCCCTTCGCCCGCGCCGGGACCGCCGCCGTGAGGCTCCCGAGCGGCGTCGACCCCACCTCGGTGAAGGTGGCGCGCCCGCAGGACGTCGTCTTCGTCGTCGCGGAGAGCATGCCGTCGACCCACTTCGACGCCGAGACGATGCCCCGCCTCTGGCAGCGCGGGACGGCCGGGACCGTCTTCCCCCGCCACTACGCCGGCTCCTCCGCCACCAACTACACGCTCTTCTCGCTCCTCTACGGCCTGAACGCCCACCAGCTCGAGGCGAGCGTCGGCGCGGGGCTCCGGCCCGTCCTCTTCCCCGCGCTGCGTGCCAACGGCTACCAGCTCCGAGTCCTCGCGGCCTCGTGCGTCGACTGGATGGGGCTCAAGGAGACGGTCTTCGCGGGCGTCGGGGACGACCTCGAGACCTGGTGCCCCAAGGAGTCGATCGACCGCGACGAGCTGATGCTCCGGAGCGCCGAGCAGTGGCTCGCGAAGGCGGACGATCGCCCGGCCTTCGTCTTCCTCTTCTTCTTCGGGACCCACTTCAACTACTTCTACCCGGAGCGCTCCGCGCGCTTCGCGCCGGCGTGGGACGGCGCGGGCGGCGGGCTCAGGGCGACCACCGCCCCGGCGGACCAGATCGAGCGCCGCGCACGAAACGCTGCCTTCGAGCTCGACTGGAAGCTCGACGACTTCCTCGCGCGCTGGGAGGCGAAGCGGGGCCGCAAGCCGCTCCTCGTCTACACCGCGGACCACGGCGAGGAGTTCCGGCAGAAGGGGCACATCGGCCACGGCTCAGCCGTCACCGACGAGCAGGTCCACGTCCCGATGCTCATCGTGGGTGAAGGGGTGCCAGCGGGCGTCCGCGACGTGCCCACCGGCCACGTCGACGTCGTCCCGACCCTGCTCGCGCTCCTGGGCGACACCCACCCACCCTCGCTCTACTCGGATGGCCTCTCGATGTTCGAGGCCCCCGCCGACCGCTTCATCCTCACGACCGTCGGCTGGGAGCCGCACTACGCGGTGATCGGCAAGGACCTCAAGGTGACCATGTACGCCGGCTTCGGCGACGCCCACGTCACGGGCCCCGAGGATCAGGAGCTCCCCGACGCGCAGTCGCGCTTCGCCGCCAGCGCCGGGAAGATCCTGAAGGCGCTCGGGCGCTGAGGCGAGCGCTCCGGGTGGCGCGCGTGTGTGTGGGCCGCGCCCACCACCACGCTCGGGTGTCACCTGCCGGGCGTCACGAGTCCGTGGGCTACTGAGCGGGCCGTCACTGCGTTAGCGATGGGGCCATGCCGTATGCGCACGACGCGCAGGGAGCCTGGCCATGAGAATCACTTCGCTGATCGTCGCATCCATCTTCGTCTCCGTCCCGGCTGGCGCGAGCGCCCAGGGGGCGGACGTCCCCGTCGCGCCGCTGCCGCCGCCCTCGTCGACGCTGCCGCCGACTTCGCTGACGCCGACCGCGCCGACGACGGCGGGTCCGGCCATCGAGCGGCCGGCGGCGAAGAATGGGGCCTACATGGGCTTCTCCTTCGGCACCGGCAAGGGGACGCTCTACAGCGGCAGCTCCTCCCTGGACATCGACGAGTTCCTCGGCTACTCGGGCCAGCCCCCCACGACGCTGAACATGCAGCTCCGCTTCGGCTGGGGCACCGGCGATCTCCTCTTCGGCACGCAGATGAACCTCACCCGCAGCTGGGTGGACATCGGCGGCTCCTCCTACGGCCTGCAGTTCTTCGCCCTCGACCTCGTGACCACGTGGTGGTCCCAGGAGGCGGGGGTCTACACGCGCCTCGGCGTCGGCCCCGCGCAGTTCAACACCTTCGCAGGCGACAGCAGCGGGAGGACCTACAACGGAATGGAGCTGATGCTCGGCGGCGGCTTCACGATGGGCGGCATGGGCGTGGGGATCGACTTCTTCCGGCAGGTGTACGACGCGAACGAGACGGGGTTCGACGCCGTCAGCTACGTCCTCGCGACCCTCTCGCTGGACCTGTACTGATCCCGCGCGCCCGCGCGGCGTCAGTCCACCAGCACCGTCCCGGCGCTCCCCGGATCGGTCACGGCGCGGCGCAGATCGCCGCGCTGTAGCCGCCCGATGATCACCACCGAGCGGGCCCCGCCCCTCAGCACGTCGAACGACTCCTGGAGCTTGGGGATCATTCCACCGGAGACGGTCCCGTCCGCCACCATCCGCTCGAAGTCGGCGCGGGCGATCCGGGGGACGCGGGAGCCGGGATCCCGGAGGTCGCGGAGCACGCCGGGGGCGGAGGTCACCAGGACGAGGGCGTCCGCCTTCAGCGCACCGGCGAGCTGGCTCGCGACGGTGTCGCCGTTGATGTTCAGCGCCTGGCCGGAGTCGTCACAGCCGAGACAGGCGAGGACCGGGACGTAGCCTCGGGCGTGCAGGTCGCCGATCAGCGCGAGGTTGAAGCCGGTGACGTCCCCGACCAGCCCCAGGTCCACCGGCTCCGGGCCGGCGCCGGCCATGACTCGCGGCGGACGCCTCGTGGCGCGGATCGCGTGGCCGGACGCACCGTGCAGGCCGACCGGCAGCACGCCTCGCCCCAGCAGGCGGCCGCAGAGATCGACGTTGAGCTGCCCTGCGACGACGTACTTCATCACCTCCAGCGTCGCGGCGTCCGTCTGCCGCTGGCCGGCGATCATCCTCGGCTCGAGGCCGAGCCGCTTCTGGAGCGAGCTCGCCTGCGGGCCGCCGCCGTGGACCAGGGTGACCCGGTCTCCTGCCGCGACGAGCTCGCGGACGTCCTCGGCGACGAGGTCCAGCTCCGGGCTCTGGACGATCTCGCCGCCCAGCTTGATGACGATGGATCTCATGGTGGCTCTCAGCTCTCGAACCGGGCGGTCAGCCAGCGCACGAAGCGACCAGGGGAGGGGCTCAGCCGGAAGCTCAGCCAGCGCGCCTGGCGCCGAGCCTTTCCTCCGACGCGCCGGGCGAGCCCCTCCAGCAGCGCGACGGCCTCCTCCCTGCGCCGCTCGCGGGTCAGCGTCCTGGCGAGGAGCAGCGTCGCCTTCACGTTCCACGGCTCCAGCTCGAGCGCGCGGCGAAGGAGCTTGGCGCCGATGGGCCGGAAGCGGCTGCGCAGGAGCCGCTCGCCCCCCTCGGTCAGCACGTTCACGGCGTCCGCCCGCCGGCCGCGCTGCACGTGCAGGTTCGCGACCTCGGTCCACAGCGACTCGTCCTCCGGGAGGACCTCCGCGGCCTGCTTGAGCACGGCGATCCCGCGGTCGGCGAAGCCTGCCGCCGCGTGGCCGGACGCCGCCGCGCGGAAGCTCACCATCGCCTCCGCCTGCTTCCCCTCGGCGACGAGGAGCGGCGCCACCTTTCCGTGCACGGTGAGGTCGCTCGGATCCTGCTTCAGGAGGAGCTGGTAGAGCGTGATGGCGCGCTTGCGCCTCCCCTGTGACCGGAACCGATCCGCCTGCGTGAGCAGCTCGGTCCGGTCCAGCCTCTTCTTCCTCTTCCTCTTCACCGTCGCCACGGCCGGGATGATAGCGCCGGAGCCGCCTTCGTGGGGCCCGCTCTACTCGATTCGCGCCCGGCCCCAACACTCCAGGACCCGCCGCCCCGCCGCGGCGCGCGCCGCCGAGTCTCCGCCGGCCCACCGGGCGAGCGTGAACCGGGGCCCCCGCGCCGGGAGCTGGCCGAACGTGGGATCGACCGCGACCCACACGCCGTCCACCTGCACCTCGGCCCACGCGTGCCAGGCGAACGCCGCTCCGTCCCACGCGACCCCCACCACCGTCCTTCCGGTGAGCCCCGCCCGCGTCGCGAGCGCCAGCCAGCGGGCGGTCTTCTCGCGGCACGTCGCGCCTTCGGCCGCCGGCGACGGGATACGCTGGAGCCGCGCCGGGCGCGGCGCTGGATCGAGCGGCGCTCCGCAGAAGCGGCGCTCCTCGCCGTCGCCGGCCTCGCCGGGGACCGTCACGCCGAAGAGGACCGGCGCCCTGGCCGGGACGTCGGCTCGACGATCTGCGACGAACCGGACCCGCTGTCCCGGGATGACGACCTCGGCGGGGAGGCCGTCGGCCCCCATCCGAACCCGCTCGCGCTCCCCGCGGACGTCGATCTCCCAGGTGGCGCCGCCCGCGCGGCGGGCGCACGCCTTCCCCCGCTCGCCGCTCCACTCGTCGAAGACCTCCAGGCACGGAGGCTCGTCGGTGCGTGCGCGCGCCAGGACCAGCTCGGCGATGGAGACGGGCACGGCCCCCCACGTGCCCTTGCCGTCGAAGGGCTCGCCGTCCTCGAAGACCTCGAGCCGGCCGCCGATCCAGCGGCCGTCCGCGTCCGACTCGAACTCCACCCGCCGGGCGTGGATGGCTCCGCCGGCCTCCTCCGGCGCCCGCGTCCGGGCTGACCAGCGGACGTCGCAGCGTCCGTCCGCGCAGCCGACGTGCAGCTCGGCGGTGCCGATCGGCTCGCCGCCGAGCTCGAAGCGGTAGTGCGCCTTGCCCTGCGGGAGTGCGCCGCCCACGAGGGCCGCGAGGAGCACGCCGATCACGGCTTCACCTTCGGCGGCATCACGCGGCGGACCAGCGAGCGCGGCGAGCAGGAGGAGCCCCGCAGCGGCGAGCAGGTACCAGACCGCGTTGGTGTAGTTCCGGAAGAGCAGCACCAGCTCGTCCACGTTCCGGGCCGCGAAGGCACCCGCGGCGAGGAGCAGCGCGTTCCACGCGCACGCTGAGAGCCCGCCGAGCAGGAGGACCCGGCGCAGCGGGATGCCGGACGCGCCAGCGGCGACGAACAGGAAGGCGCGTATGCCGGGCAGGAAGCGGTTGAAGACGAGGAGCCACGCTCCCCAGCGCCGGTAGCTCACCTCGAAGCGCGCGAGCTTCTCGGCGAAGGGGTGGCCGCCCTCGGCGGCGCGCCGGGCCACCCGCGGCGCGATCCAGGCGCCGATCTTGTAGTCGACCGCGGCGCCGGCGATCGCGCCTGCCGTCACCCAGAGGAAGGTCGCCGGCCAGGAGAGCTCGCCGTGCGCCGCGTACCAGGCGCCGAAGAGCACCACGAGGTCGCCGGGGAAGGGCGGGAAGACGTACTCGATGCACGAGGCGAAGAAGAGGATGAGCGGCGCGTAAGCGCCGGTCAGCGCCGCCGCGTGGGTCAAGCCCCTGGCCGCCTCTTCCACGAAGTTCACCGGGCCGAGATTACCGCGAGAGCCACCCGGGCGTGAGGACTGCCGGGCGAGAGGGTGAAGCTGGCACTCGACCACCAGCTAATAGTTCCGGGTCCAGACCAGGCTGGCCCCGCCGGACTGCCCAGTGCCGTACCGCGTCTCGACCTGCCAGCCGGGCGCGAGCTGGTACTCGACCCGGACCTCGTCGGGGTTCTCCCCCTTCTCGGGCTTGGCGTCGAAGCGGCGGATGTAGCCGACGTAGACCCGATCGGTGAGGTACTTCCCGGCGCTCACCGCGGTGGAGTCGAGTGAGACCGAGTCCACCGGCAGCTTGTTCGAGAGCAGGTCCTTGAAGACGCCCATGGCGACGGCGCCGGCCGCCGCGAGCCCCGCCTCGCCGGCCGCGAGCGAGTTGACCCCGCCGGCGCCAGCCTTCACCTCGGTGCGCCCGGTGGCGACCAGCATGGCGATCCGCGCCTCCTCCATCGGCGGCTCGGAGCTCAGGTGGAGCACCGGCTTGCGGAGCGTGCCGCCCACGGTCGCGCGCACCACCGCCGTCGGGTTGTCGTAGCGCGCCACCAGGTCGATCCCACCGGTCGCCATCGGTCCGCCGTTGAAGGTGACCTTGCCACGCTCCAGCACGAAGACCCTGCCGCCGATCGGCTCCGCCTGGCCCCGGATCGCCTCGATGGACCCGGTCGCCTCCTCGCGCGCCCCGGCGAAGGCGAAGATGGCGTCCGCCTTCAGCTCCACGTCGATCCGCGGCTGGTCCGCCCGGACGCGGAGGCGCCGTGGCGCGACCACGTGGATCACGGTGCGGAACGGCTCGGCGGGCGCGGCGGGGCCGGCCTCGGTCTCCCCCGCGGGGGCGGCGCGGGCGCCCTGCGGAGCCGCTGCGGCCTGGGGCGTCCCACCGTGATGTCCTTGCGCGTGCCTGTCTCCTGCAGGGTTCGCGGGATCCGCTTGGGGAGCTTCATCTCCGCTTGCGGGATGACGACGCCCAGCGTCAGCCCCTCGCGGGTGAGCTGTCCCCGTCCCTCCGCGACGAGATCGAAGCGCGCGAGCTCCATCCCGGCGCGCTCCACGCCGAAGTCCTTCGTCTCGAGCCTCGCCTCCAGCTCCGCCGGCTCGGCGCGACCGAGCCCCTCGAGCGAGCCGCGCAACGAGAGCCTTCCCGACTCCCTTGCGGACGTCGAAGCGCCGGAGCGCGGCGCTCTCGGCGCCCAGCTCGGCCTCGATGGTCACGTCCGTCCACTCTCCGAGCTCGGCGAGCGCGAGCCGCCCCTTCGCGACGCGGAAGGAGCCGCGCGGCCTGAGCTCGCCGAGCGGCCCGGCAGCCGCCAGGTCTGCGTTGGCCGCACCGGCCGCCGAGCGCACGACCCCTGGTGCCAGCGCCGGCAGGAAGGCCAGGTCGAGCTTCTCCGCACGGACTCGCAGCTCCGAGGGTGCCGAGAGGAGCGGCCCGGCGGCCGCCCCGACGCCTAGCGGCTGCTCGACGACCAGGTCGGCCCTGAGAGAGCCGCCGGCCGGCGGCCGCAGCTCGAGCCCCACCGTGGAGCGGCGCGCCTCGTGCCGCGCCTTCAGGGAGACGTCACCGAGCGGACGCCCCTCCACCACGACGCCGGCCGCCGAGATCGCGAGCTCGCCCTGCGGTGCACCCGGGGTCCCGCGGAGGGAGCCCGCCCCCTGCACCACCCCGCGCAGCGCGATGAGCGCTCCCCCCCAGGCGGCGAGCTCGCTCCGCGACACCGTCGCGTCCAGCCGGACCGGCGCCGCCGCGAGCGCCCGCCTGTCGAGCATCCGCTCCAGCGGGAGCTCGATCGCGCCGACGAGCCTGACCGCGGGACTCCCGGCGAACCGCAGCTCCATCGTCCCGCCGGTCCGCTCCGGTGCCAGCGCGGCGTCGAGCCGGACGCCGACCCGGCGCGCCCCCCAGCCGGCGCCGTCGTCGATCGAGAACCTCGCCGTTCCGCGCGGCACCGCGACGCTCCCGCCCAGGCTCGCCTCGACTGCGAGCCGGCCGTCCAGATCCGTCGGGAGCCCAAGCTTCCCCGCGAGCCGCTCCAGCGCGATCCCCGGCGCGCGCAGCGCGAGCGTGAGCGGTCCCCTGCGCGCGGCCGCGATCGTCTCGCGCGGCCGCGAGGGGAGCTTCGCGAGCTCCAGCGCCAGCTCTGCCTCCAGCGCAGCGGCGGCGGCCCCGCCGAGCGTCCCGCTCCCGCTGGCCTTCAGCCGCCCGCCAGACGCGTCGAGCGTCACGGCGAGCCCCAGCTTCTCCAGGTCGTCCCACGTTCCGTTCCGCGCCTCGGCGCTGGCGTGGAGGACCGGCGCGCCGACGCTGCCGGTGATCCCGATCGTCACGTCGACGTCGCCGGAGACGAGGGCGTAGGAGCCGGCGAGCCAGACGAGCTCGTCGAGGGGTACGTCCTTGCCGCGCACCTCCACGCGCAGCACCTCGTGTGCACGGGCGCGCGCGAGGGCGATCGGCAGGTCGAGCGAGACGTCGATCGAACCGCCTGCCTCCCGGACCAGCCCCAGGTCGGCCCCGACGCGCTCCGCCTCGCCGTCCCAGGCGATCTTCCCGCGGAGCCGCAGCCCCCCGACCTGGAAGATCGAGGCGCCGGTCACTCCGACGGTGGCGTCGATGCGCGGCGCCTCCGCCGTCCCGCTGGCCAGCGCGTCGAGGGTCAGGATCCCCTCGGGCGCGGCGTCGGCCGGGAGCAGGCCGCGCGGGAGGCGCGCCAGGTCGATGCCGACGAGTCGGAGCCTTCCCTCCAGCTTCCCGCCTCGACGAAGCCCCCCGTCGACCTCGACCCGCTGCGCCCCTGCCGCGAGCGCGAGCCGGCTCACGGCGGGCGTGGCGAGGTCGATCCTCGCTGGGCGCTCCAGCGTGAGGCGCGTGCCCGGCCAGGCGACCAACGCCTCGCCCAGGTCGATGAACCGCCGCTCCGGCCCGAACCGGCCCCGCAGCGTCGCGCGCACGAGGTCGGTGCCGAGCTGGGGCGCGTTCGCGGTGAAGGACAAGGACGCCTCCTCCTTGCCGAGCGCTGCGTCGAGCTCCACGGCCCGGAAGGCGAGCGGGCCGACGCGCGCGCGCGCCAACCGCCCCTGCACCTCGCCCGAGATCGTGGCGAGCGGCCCCGCCACCGAGACGCGCAGGTGCGCCCCCTCGGCGACCGCGCTCCCGACGGCGATCCGGCCGGCGTCGACGTTCGCGACGAGTTGCGGAGCCTTCGTGGTCCCGGAGAGCGCGACCGACGCGCGTCCCGAGCCCTCCAGGTGCGGAACCTTGCGGCCGATGACCGCCGCCAGGTTGCGCTCCAACAGGCCCAGGTCGCCGGCGGTGACCGAGAGCGCCCCGGACACCTCGCTCCGCGCGCCCCACCGGAGCCTGCCGCTGACGGAACCACCGGGCGCCCTCGCATCCAGCCGCGCCACCTCGAGCCTGCCGCCACCGGCCGTCGCCGCGATCTCGATCGGGCCGACCTCGCCGCCGCGGAGCCGCGAGCGCTCCACCTTCAGGTCGAGCTGCCCGGCCAGCTCGGAGAGCTTCGATCCCCTCCAGGCGCCGCGCCCGTGCAGCGTCACCCTCCCTGGCGGGGCGAGGAGCGAGAGGCGCGACGGATCGAGCCGGTCGACGTCCGCCGTCACACCCCACGCCCGCGGCCCGGGCGGCGGGCGCGCGGCGAGGGCGAGCTCGGCGCGCCCGCCTGCCTCCTTCTTCGCGGGCGCGACGACGAGGGACGCCGTGGCGACTTCGCCATCGG
>CAWJSR010000005.1:0-11595 GCA_963845515.1 uncultured delta proteobacterium | reverse complement strand
GGGGGTGCACCCCGTTCACCTGGATCGCGCGTCGCTCGTCGCGGCTGCGGTACCGCGTCCCGCGGGCGCTTCACCCAAGGGAGCCATCTCGTGAAGGTCGCCTACGTCTTCGCCACGCCAAACGCCTCCTTCATCCTCGAGAAGATGATCGTCCCGCAGCTGGAGGAGGGCCGCCACGGCGCGACCGTCGCCGGCATGTTCTTCTTCGTGGACAACAACTACCTGCTGGTGCGCGGCAACCCGACCGGCGAGCGCCTCGCGGCGGTCGCCAGGAAGAGTGGGATGCTGCTCATGGGTTGCGACCAGTGCTGCTGCCAGCGCCAGATCGCCGACAAGCTGATCGACGGGATCCCGATCGGATGCTTCCCGGATCTCTACGGCGCGCTGGCTGGGGTCCGGATCGACCAGGTCATCACCCTCTGACGGGATGGAACGGCGCAGTGCGCGCCTCGGGGAGGAGTGCTGAATCGGCGGATGTGGTCACGGGGTCCCGGAGAGCGTCGGGCGCGGATCCTTCAAGGCGGCCACTTCGCGACTATCCGGCCTTGGCCGCCCTGTCCGGAGAGCTCCCTGATGGCCCTCTCCATGCCCCCACGGGATCGAAGCGCCCAGACGGGGCGTGGAAGCGGACTCTGCCGGGAGCCGTAATCTTCCCCCGGGCCGCGTGTATTCACCGGGTGGAGCGTGTCCACGATGGACGAAGGCGACGAGCCGGAGCTGGTCCGAAGTGCGCTGGCCGGGGACTCCCGCGCCTTCGAGGCGCTCTATGCGCGCCACGCTCGGCGCGTGGCCGGGCTCTGCCGGCGGCTCCTGGGGCCGTGCCCGGAGGTCGAGGAGGCGGTGAACGAGATCTTCCTCAAGATGAGCCGCTCGCTCCCACGCCTGGATGCCGGCCGTCCCGTCGCCCCCTGGCTGCTCGCCACCGCGAGCCACCACTGCCTCAACCTCCTTCGGCGCCGCGGGCTGGAGCGGGCCCACTTCGCGGAGGCGCCCCCAGAGGGCGACGGCGCCGCCGCCGAGCCGGCGCCGCTCGCGCGCGTGGAGGGGCGCGAGCAGGTGGCGCAGCTCGAGCGGGCGATGGACGCGTTGGCGGACCGGCACCGGGTGGTCCTCGTGCTCCGCTACCAGCGCGAGCTGAGCTACCAGCAGATCGCCGACGAGCTCGGCGTCACGAAGCAGAACGCCGCGGTGCTCCTGCACCGGGCCAAGCGCGCGCTGCGCGTCGCCATGGGCGCCGCCGGCCCGCCGCTGGAGGACGAGCCATGAGCTGCCTGGACGAGCTGACGCTGCTCACCTTCGCCGACGGGGAGCTGGACCCCGTGGGCGCCGCCGTGGTCGAGCGCCACCTCGGCACCTGCGCCGCCTGCCGAACGGCCCTCTCAGCCCGCGCGGGCGGAGGACGCGCTGCTCGCGGACGCCGTGCGACGAGTCCCTGCGGACGCGGTGGTGCCGGCGCGCCCCGCGCCGCGGGAAGGGCTCCTCATCCTGCTGCTCGGCTCGGCCGCCGCGCTCCTGTCGTCGGCCCTGCTCGGCGAGGCCGCGCGGGCGCCGTACTGGCTCCGGTCGCTCGGGGCCGGGACGCTGGTCTCGCTCGCCTTCGACGGGCTCTTCTCACTCGAGGATGGAGGAACGGTCATGATCACCTACGCACTCGGCATCGCCACCACTGCGGCCGCGACGCTGCTGGCCCTGCTCGTCGCGACCCGCGGCCTGCGCGGGGGGGGCGCCGCGCGCTCCCTGTCGCTGCTCGCGCTTCTCGCGGCGGTCGCCGGCGGCCCGGCCCCGGCGCGCGCCTTCGAAGCCCGTCACGGGGACGTCGTCACGCTGGGGCCCGAGGAGACCGTCGAGGGGCGGGTGGTGCTCACCGGCCAGCGCGTCACGCTGGCCGGGAAGGTCCGCGGCGATGCCGTCGCGGCCGGCCGCCACGTCGTGATCCGCGGGACGGTCTCGGGGGACCTCTACGTCGCCGGCGAGGACGTGGAGATCCTGGGCGCGGTGGAGGGGAACGTCCACGCTGCCGGCGGCACGCTGCGGCTCGAGTCGCGGGTGGGCCGGAGCGCCTGGCTCGCCGGCCGGCAGGTGACGCTGACGCCGGAGGCGACGGTCGCCGAGGATCTCGCCGGCGGCGCGGAGCAGCTCCGGATCGAGGGGACGGTGGGGCGCGACGTCGACCTGGGCGGGCGCGAGCTCTACGTGTCTGGGTCGGTCGGCCGCCACCTCGCCGCCTGGACCGAGGGTGGCCTCGTCGACCGGACGGCGCGGGTCGGCGGTGACCTGCACGGCCGCGTCCCGCGCGACGGGGCGCTCCGGATCGCAGAGGGGGCCGCGATCGCGGGCGCCCGGGACGTGACGGTCCACCCGGAGATGGCCGCGGACCATCACGAGGGGCGGGCGGGGTGGAACGTCTTCCGGGGCGTCTTCGGGCTGCTCGCGGCGCTCCTCGTCGCGCTCCTCGCGCGCCGGCTCGCCCCCGGCGCCGTCCCGGCTTCGCCGCGCGACGCCGCGGAGGTGGGGCGCTGGATGGGCGTCGGCTTCGTCCTGCTGGTGACGGTGCCGGCCGCCTGCCTCTTCGTGGCGCTCACCCTCTTCGGCATCCCGCTGGCGCTCATGACCTTCGGCGCCTACCTGGCCGCCTGCTACCTGGCCTCCATCGCCGTGGCCGTCCTGCTCGGGCGCAGGATCCTCCGCCCGGGCGCGGGGGCGGGGCGCTTCCTGGGCGCGACGGCCCTCGGCTGGCTCGCCCTCTTCGCCGTCGGGCTCGTGCCGGTCCTCGGCGCGGCGGTCCGGTTCCTCGCGCTGCTCGTCGGGCTCGGCGCGCTCTACGCCACGCTCCGGGCGAGTCGGGCAGGTGCGGCGCATGCCGCTCGCGACTCCGCCGGCGAATGGGTCGCCCCCCAGGGGTAGTCGATTCTCCGGGGCGATACGTCGATGCTCTCACAGCGGCGCCATGCGGCGTGGAGGAAGCGGAGGTTCCGGTGAGGTGGACGTACGTGCTGGAGGACGCGGCGTTGCCCGAGGGCGCCCTCGCGCCGGTCTACCCGCTAGGAGTCCACGTCATCGTCGCGCGTGTCGCCGGCGCCCTGTACGCGCTCTCCGGCAAGTGCGCCCACATGGCTTGCCCGCTCTCCGGCGCGCTGCTCCAGGGGCACGTCCTCACCTGCCCGTGTCACGACTGGCGATACGACGTCCGGAGCGGACGCTTCCTGGACGCGCCGGAGCTGGGGCTCGCCGTCTACCCGGTGAGGTCCGAGGAAGGGAAGCTGTTCGTCGGCCTCGACTGAAGGGAGCCCGAGATGAAGACGGTCACGATGTACACGCTCTCCACCTGCCCCTGGTGCCGAAAGGCGAAGAAGTTCTTCGCCGACCACGGGGTCCAGTTCCAGTACACGGACTACGACCTGGCGGACGCGGCTTCCCAGGCCAGGATCATGCAGGAGCTGGACGCCGAGGGCGTGAAGGGATTCCCGTTCGTCCGGATCGGCGGCGAGAGCGTGGAGGGGTACCAGCCAGCGCGTTACAGTGCGCTGCTCGGGCTCACGGACGCCCCCCCATGAACCTCGACGCGAGGAAGCGGGCGCTGCGCCAGCTCTTCACCAGGGTGGTCGAGCCGCTCGGCTTCAAGTTCACCCCCGACGAGGACCTCGCGGACTTCCTCCTGGAGCAGGAGGTCTCGCTCGAGCAGAAGCACGGCGTCCCGTACTGCCCCTGCCAACCCATCCGCGGGGACCGCGGGCGCGACATGCAGGTCGTCTGTCCGTGCATCCCGTTCCACCGGCGTCACTTCGACGCGATGAGGCGCTGCTGGTGCGGGCTCTTCGTGCACCAGGACGTCACCGATCCCGACAGCCTGCCCCAGCTCCCGGAGAAGGACCTTGAGTGAGCCCTACCTGAAGGCGATCCCAGCGGCAGAGGTGGCGCCGGGCGGCATGAAGGCGGTCGAGCTCGACGGCCGCGAGGTCGTCGTCTGCAACTGCGCCGGCGTCTTCTACGCGATCGACCGACGGTGCGGGCACATGAGCTCGCCGCTCGAGCAGGGGACGCTCGAAGGGACGCTCCTGACTTGCGCCATGCATTGCGCCCAGTTCGACGTCGCCACGGGGGAGGCGCTCTCGGGCCCCGTTCCGACGCACCTGGGGGGCGAGGTCTCACCCCCGCTGACCGCCGCCATGCTCGGGAACGTGGCGAGGCTCATGCGCGACATCCGGACCGAGCGGATCCAGACCCATCCGGCGAAGGTCGAGGATGGCTGGGTGTGGGTTGCTCTCTCGCAGCGCTGACCCAGGCTGCGCGGCGGGCGTCAGGGCGAGGAGGCCGCGATCATCGTTGGCTCCCCCTCTTATCGGGGCTAGCCGATAGCCCTTCCCGGAGCGACGCCGCCAGCTCCTCGCGGGTCGGCGCGCGCAGCGGGACGGTCAGGGGCTCGATCCGCCCGCCCGGGTCGCCGCACACCGGACAGTCGTCGCTGCGCACCGGTGAGAGCCAGACCGCCTGGTAGGCGCCCTGCCCAGGCACGTCCCCGAAGATCCCCGGGTAGAACCAGTAGCGTGGCACGGTGGAGAGCGTGAGGTAGGGCGTGCCCTCCGCCACGGCTCCCTCGGCGAGCGCGCCCACCTTGCCGCCGGGCAGGAGGAGCGAGAGGGCGAGCTTCACGGCCGCGCTCGCCACGTGCTGGATGTCGGCGCCCAACGCCGGCTCGCCAGCGAGCCTCCCGGAGCCGTAGTCGGTCGCGCGCTCCACGCGCCCCGCGGTCCGCTCCGCCGCGTGGCGCGCGCGAGTGGCGCAGAGGAAGCAGGGCGTGCGCTCGGGGACGGTGAGGATCACCTCGCCGCCCTGCGCCCCGGCGTAGAGCCCGACGAAGACCGCGGGCCGACCTCGCGCGTAGGCGAACCGGTCGAGCGCGCGCTGTCCGGCGGGATTGTCGGTGGCGCCCACCACCAGGTCGACGCCGCGCACGAGGGCGTCGAGCTCGGCGGGGGCGAGGTCCTCGATGCGGGAGGGGTGGAGACCTAGCCGGAGCGACGGCACCGCGGAGAGGAGGCGCCGCGCGAGCGCCTCGGTCTTCGGGCGGTCCACGTCGGCGGCACCGTAGACCGTCCGCGAGAGGTTCGCCGCCTCGACCGGCTCCGGGTCGAGGAGCGTGAGGCCGCCCACGCCGCTGCGCGCGAGCTGCTCCGCGACGTACGACCCGACCGACCCGAGGCCGGCGACCAGCACCGTCCGCTCGCGGAGCGAGGGCGCCAGCAACCCCGCGCCGCGCTCGAGCAGCGCGTCCCGGAGCGCCGCGGCCGTCGCGTCCGGGTCCTCCCCCGAGAGGCGCGGCTCCCAGCCGGCGAGGGCGGCGCGCGCCGGGTCGCGCGTGAGCGCGGGGCCTGCGCGCGGCCCGTAGCTCCGGCGGTACGGCCCCGGCGGCACCAACGCCTCGCGGGCCGCACGAAGGAGCCGCTCCTCCTCAGGCACGTCGATGCGCCAGGAAGGCTGGAGCTGCTCCGTCTCTCCGCCGAGCGTGAGGAACAGGAGCGGCGGGAGGGCCGGATAGCCGTCGCCGGCGATCACGAGCAGCTCCACCTCGCCCGGCAGGGAGAGCCGACCCCCCGGCGCGATCCCGGCGCCAGCGTCCACGTCGAGGAGCGCCGGTGTCGGCGCGCCCAGTTCGCGCGCGAGCCGCGACAGGTCGCGAGCGAGCGGCAGTAGGCGAAGGCGGAGAGGTCGGACGACGGCGCCCTCCGCCGGTCCCCGCCACGCGGCGAAGCACGAGAGCCTGCCCGACGCGAGGGGGAGCTCGTGCGCAGCGAGCGACCCAGCCACCCCCGGCGTCACGATGGGGGCAAGGTAGCAGGGCATGTGGCCGTTGATCGCGAGGCCGCGCGCCAGCTCGCGAACGTCCTGGTTCGAGGGTTCGCCGAAGCCCCGGGGGTGCGAGTGGACGACCCCCTTGAGCTCGAGCCCTTCGGATCCTTCCAGCGCCTTCACCGCGGCGTCGAGGGCGCGGGACGGGGCCCAGCTCACACCGCTGCGCACGGCGTCCGGATCGGGGACGAAGCGGGTGACGACCGGCCGGAGCCTGGGGCCGAGGAGGGCGCCGCCGCGCTCAGGCGGCTGCGCCGCGAGCTCGCGCTCGAGCTCGGCGAGCACCCAGTCGCCGAGGACGAATGACGGATCAGCCACGCGCGGCGAAGACCGCGTGGTGGATCTCGGAGAGGCCGGGCCCCTCCGCGTCGGGGACGTCGTCTCCGAGGCGGATTCGCCCGCTCGGATTCGACGAAGACCTTCCGCGCGCGCTCGCGCGGAAGCTCCTCACCCTTTTCGCGGCTCTCCCGGAGCAGCAACTGAACGCGATCGAGGACGGTGTCGGACATGGGGTGCCTCCTTCAGAACGGGAATCGACCGGTGCGCGCGAAGGCGCCGTAGCCGTTGGCCCAGAGCACGCTCCGCGCGAACGCGCCGTCGAGCGTCGGCATGCCGCCACCCTCGTCGCCGCCGAGGCAGAGCCGCGCGTCGGGGAAGAGGTGACAGCAGTGGGGGTCGGCGTAGGCGAGCGTCGGCTCGACGACCTTCACCTGGTAGGCGGCGCCGTCGAACCAGAGGAACATGCGGAACGCGTCGCCCTGCTCGTTGACGACCGGGTAGAGCCAGCCGGTCGTCCCCGCGACGGAGACCCGGCGAGTGCCGGCAGGCAGGCTTCCCTCGACCATGAAGCGGTCGCGGTTCTCGCGCTCCATTCGTTCGCCGAGCTTGGCGAGGTATTCGAGCAAGTGGGCCTCCGCGCTCGAGGGGCGACCAACGGTTTCTAACCGGGGGTTGGCCCTGGCGCACGGGGAGCGGGGGCTCGACTCACCCCGAGCTGGAAGTGGGCACGGCCGCTGAGGTTTTCGCCGCGTGAGCCGGGCCCCCGTTGCCAGACCTCTCGAGGGCGGTCCGGATGTGATCAGATGACCGTCAGGTCCACGAGCTCGTTGACCGGCGTCGCGTCGAGCCGGGCCGGGTCGCCGAAGAGGGCGAGGAGGGCCGCCGCCTGGTGGTGGGGGAAGCGGGTGGCGAGCGCGTCCGAGAACTTCTTCACGAGGAGCGGGAGCCCCTCCGCGCGGCGGCGGCGGTGGCCGACGGGGAAGTCGATCGAGACCTTCTCGGTCCTGGAGCCGTCGTCGAAGAAGACCTGGACGGCGTTGCCGATGAAGCGCTTCTCCGGGTCGTAGTACTCGCGCGTGAACCGCGGCTCCTCGGTCACGAGGATCTTCGCCCGCAGGGCGTCGAGGCGCGGGTCGGCGGCGAAGACGTCCTCGTAGGACTCGGCCGTGAGGGCGCCGTAGAGGAGTGGCACCGCGACCATGTACTGGAGGCAGTGATCGCGGTCCGCGGGGTTGTGGAGCGGCCCCTCCTTGCTGATGATCCGGATCGCCGGCTCCTGCGTGGCGATCTCCACGCGCGCGATCCGGTCCTCGCGCCCCTCGACGAGCGGCCGCAGCTTCAGCGCGCACTCGACCGCCGTCTGCGCGTGGAACTCCGCGGGGAAGGAGATCTTGAAGAGGACGTTCTCCATCACGTAGGAGCCGTACGGCCGCTGGAGCGCGAAGCGCCTCGAGCGGAAGAGGGCGTCGTAGAAGCCCCACCTCGGCGCGCTGAGCGCCGTCGGGATCCCCATCTCGCCCCGGAGCGTCATCAGGGCGAGCCGGACTGCGCGGCTCGTCGCGTCGCCGGCGGCCCAGGACTTGCGGGAGCCGGCGTTGGGGGCGTGCCGGTAGGTCCGCAGGCTGGGGCCGTCCACGAAGGCCTGTGAGACCGCGTCGACGATCTGGTCGCGGGTCGCACCGAGGAGCTGCGAGACCACCGCCGTGGACGCGACCTTCACGAGCAGGACGTGATCGAGCCCCAGCTCGTTGAACGAGTTCTCGAGCGCCAGCACCCCCTGGAGCTCGTGCGCCTTGATCATCGCCCCCAGGACGTCGCGAACGGTGAGCGGCGCGCGGCCGGCGGCGAGGTCTCGGCGGGAGAGCCAGTCGGCCACGGCGAGGATCCCGCCCAGGTTGTCGGAGGGGTGGCCCCACTCCGCGGCGAGCCAGGTGTCGTTGAAGTCGAGCCAGCGGATCATGACGCCGAGGTCGAAGGCGGCCAGGATCGGATCGAGCACGAGCTGCGTGCCGGGGACGCGGGCGCCGCCGGGGACGAAGGTGCCGGGGACCACGGGGCCCAGGAGCTTCGTGCACTCCGGGAAGCGGAGCGCCAGGAAGGCGGTCCCGAGGGAGTCCATCAGGGAGTAGCGGGCCGTCTGCCACGCCTCCTGGCTCTCGACGCGGTGGCCAGCGACGTAGTCGGCGATCGCCACCAGCTCAGGGTCGGGGGCGGGGCGAGCGTTGGCGGCGGCCTGGGCGCTCACGTCGGGGCCTCGGCTCAGCGATCCCCGAGGGCGACGTAGGGGCGGTCGTCCGGCCCCACGTAGTTGGCGCTCGGCCGGATGATCTTCCCGGCCTGGCGCTGCTCCAGCACGTGGGCGGACCAGCCGGCCGTCCGCGCGATGACGAAGAGCGGCGTGAACATCGGCGTCGGCACGCCCAGCGCGTGGTAGGCCGCCGCGCTGAACCAGTCGAGGTTCGGGAACATCCGCTTCACCTCACGCATGACGCGCTCGATCCGCTCGGCGACCGCGAAGAGGGTGGGGGCCCCCGCGTCGGCGCAGAGCTGGCGCGCGATCTCCTTGATGATCGCGCTGCGCGGATCCGAGACGGTGTAGACCGGGTGGCCGAAGCCGATGACGATCTCCTTGCGCGCCAGCCGCGCCCGGACGTCGGCCTCCGCCTCGTCGGGGCTGGCGTAGCGCTCGAGGATCTCCATCGCCACCTCGTTCGCGCCACCGTGCTTCGGCCCCCGGAGCGCGCCGATCCCGGCGGTGACGGCGGAGTAGAGGTCCGAGCCCGTCCCGGCGACGACGCGGCTCGCGAAGGTCGAGGCGTTGAACTCGTGCTCCGCGTACAGGATCAGCGACCGGTCGAGGGCGCGGGCGTGCGCGGCGGAGGGGGCGCGGCCGTGGAGGAGGTGGAGGAAGTGGGCGGCGATCGACTCGTCCTCCGTCTCCACCTCGATCCGCCGTCCCGTCTGGGCGAAGCGGTGCCAGTAGAGGAGCATCGCCCCGAGGCTGGCGAGGAGCCGGTCGGCGATGTCGCGCGCGCCGGCCTCCGGGTGCCCCTCCTTCTCCGGCAGGACGGTGCCGAGCACCGAGCAGCCGGTCCGGAGCACGTCCATCGGGTGCGCGGCGGCCGGGATGTGCTCGAGGGCGCTCCGGACGGCGCCGGGCAGCCCACGGAGCCGCTGCAGCCGCGTGCGGTAGGCCGCGAGCTGTAGGGCCGTCGGGAGGGCGCCGTGGACGAGGAGGTGGGCCACCTCCTCGTACGTGGCCTCCCGCGCGAGATCGTGGATGTCGTAGCCGCGGTAGTGGAGGTCGTTGCCGCTGCGCCCGACCGTGCAGATCGCGGTGTCGCCCGCGACGGTGCCCGAAAGGGCCACCGACTTCTTGCGCTCCGGCTGGGTCGAGGTGAGGGGGTCGCTCATGGTTCGCCCTCCTCCTTCGCGAAGAGCTCGTCGAGCTTCCGCTCGAACGCGAGGTAGTCGAGCTGCGCGTACAGCTCGTCGCGCGTCTGCATCCGATCCAGGACGCTCCGCTGCGTCCCGTCCCGGCGCAGCGCGCGGTAGACCTCTAGCGCCGCCTTGCTCTGCGCGCGGAAGGCGGAGAGCGGGTAGAGCGCCATCGCCACCCCGGCGCTCCTCAGCTCGTCGACGGTGAAGAGCGGCGTGCGCCCGAACTCGGTGACGTTCGCCAGGATCGGCACCCGCAGCGCCTCGGCGAAGCGGCGGTAGACGTCGAGGGTCTCGACCGCCTCGGGGAAGATCATGTCGGCGCCCGCCTCCACGAAGGCGCGCGCCCGGTCGAGGGTCCGCTCCAGCCCCTCCAGCGCGAGGGCGTCGGTGCGAGCCATGACGACGAAGGCGGCGTCGGTCCGCGCGTCCACGGCAGCCTTCACCCGATCGACCATCTCCTGCTTCGGGACGATCGCCTTGCCTGGCCGGTGGCCGCAGCGCTTCTGCTGGATCTGGTCCTCGAGGTGGATGGCGCCGGCTCCCGCCCGGATCATCGAGCGGACGGTCCGCGCGATGTTGAAGGCCCCGCCCCAGCCGGTGTCGACGTCGACCAGCACCGGCAGGGAGCTCGCGTCGGTGATCCGCCGGACGTCCACGAGGACGTCCTCCAGCCCCGTGATCCCCAGGTCGGGCAGTGCGCACGAGGCGGCGGCGACGCCTCCGCCCGAGACGTAGAGCGCGCGGAACCCTGCGGCCTCCGCGAGCCGGGCCGAGTATGCGTTGATCGCGCCGGCGATCTGGAGCGGTCGCTCGCTCTCGACCGCCGCCCGAAATCTCGCGCCCGCAGACGTCACCGCGCTCAAGGAATCCTCCCTGCTGGTGTTATCTGTCGTTTGGCCCCGCGCTTCGCATCCCAAGACGGAGGACCCGGCAGGGGGGCTCGACGGCGGGGTCGGTGTCGAAGAAGGTGACACCGCGCTCGACGGCCGCCCGGAGGAACCTACGCGCCCGCGAGCGTCCGGGAAACAGGTGAGAAGTGGATGGGCAGTGCAGGAAACCTTCGCGGACGGATGGACGGAGTCACCTCGCCAGCACCACGTGCGTCGCGTCGTCCGTGGAGGCGTGCTCCGTGCACCTGTAGCCGAGGCGCACCGTGTCGATCCCGGCCAGGAGGCTTTCGCCCCTGCCGAGGAGCACGGGGGAGATCGCCAGGTGGATCTCGTCGATCAGCCCCGCGGTGAGGTACTCGCGAATGGTGGCGACTCCACCGCCGAGGCGGATGTCCTTGCCCCGGGCCGCCTCCTTCGCCCGCTCCAGGGCGGCGTGGATGCCATCGGTCACGAAGTGGAACGTCGTGCCGCCCTCCATCGTGATGGGCGCGCGAGCATGGTGCGTGAGCACGAAGACCGGCACGTGGTAAGGCGGGTTCTTGCCCCACCATCCCTTCCAGCCGTCGTCGGTCCACGGGCCCCGGCTCGGCCCGAACATGTTGCGGCCGAGGATCCAGGCGCCGAGGTTCTCGAAGCCGCGCGAGGCGAAGGAGTCGTCGACCCCTTCTCGGCCGACCACGTCACCGATCAGCGATCCGGCGAAGTCGGCGCTCATCTTCTGGAAGGTCTTCGTGCCCAGGACCCACTTGTGCAGCGCCATGCCCCCGACGCCCATCGGGTTGTCCAGGCTCTGATTGATACCGGCGCCAAAGCCGTCGATGGAGATGCCGAACGCGGCCACTCGAAGCCTCGACATGACCCGTGACTCCTTGAGGCGCGAGGAGCGCCGACCCGTCTCCTTAAGCGCGGGAAGGCCCCGGGTCTGCCCCCTCTCAGGTCGTGAACGCTGCGGCGTGCCCGCGCCATGGGCGGGCGGCTCACCGCTCGAACAGCGCGTGCTCCCTGCGCAGGATGCGCGCGGCGTCGCGGAGGTATCTGGCGGCGTCCTCCGGGGCGGCCGCCTGCGCTTCGGCCCTCGACGCGGGCCCTGCGACGGCTGCTCCTTCGGGGGGGGGCAAGTTGGGCGGGCGGAAGGAGC
>CAWJSR010000004.1:0-8070 GCA_963845515.1 uncultured delta proteobacterium | reverse complement strand
AGGTGATGAACCGTGCGATCTCTCTCAGGCACTCTCGCGGCCGCCGTTGGAGGATTGTGTGCGGCCCCTCGATCAGCGCGACCTTCGCGTCGGGGCGTGCTGCGCGTAGGTCTTCCAGGTGCCCCGGCCTCAGCAGGCGGTCCGCCATCGCCGTGATCCAGAGTGTGGGCAAGGTAATGCGCGCGAAGGTGGCCGCCTCGTCTGCGGCGAGCGCTGCTCGTGCTCGCGCCGACGCAACTTCCGCTGGCAGTACCGCCATGGCGCCGCGGATCGTCTCGACGACGTCCGCCGGCGCGTCCCACCCTGCGAGAAGCGTTCGGATCCCGATGGCCGGTGGCGGCCGTGCGAAGAGCGAGGGTCGAGCCAGAAACGCGACGGGCGCGAGCCACGGATGCAGCGGCGCGCGCAGAAATGTCGCGGCGAGGACGAGGTGGGTAACCAGCTCCGGGTGCCGCGCCGCCACGCGGATCGCCAGCGGGCCCGAGAAGGACTCGGCCAGGAGCCCGAAAGGCTCGGTGGGGAGCTGGGGCTCCAGCCAAGCCACCAGCTCGTCGTAGCCTCGCGGGACATCGGCGGGAAGGGCCACGACGCGGGGCTTGAACGGAAGGTCCCACTGGGCGAGGAGGGGCGCGAAGAGGCCGCCGCTGCCGTCGAAGCCTGGAAGGAGCACGCAGAGAGGCAGGGCCATGGCGAACTCGGCCTGCAGGCTAGTAACGTTGCCAGCCACTGGGCAGCTCGGATCCTCGGGCGATGAAGAGGGCGATGCGCTCCCTGCGGCAGAACGCCTTGACGTCATCGAGAACCCTCTTCTCCATGTCGGAGTATGCGTCGGGATGGGTTGTGACGATCCAGATGCCGTTCGCCTGGACCTTGGGGTCCTGCTTTCTGGCAAATGCGACGACTTCGGTGGCCGACTGGAGCACCGGCTCCGCTGGCTCGGGCATCAGGTAGTCGGCGTACGTCACGACCAGGCCCCAGCGCCTGCCGCCCATGTCGGCGACTTGCTTGGGCAGCATGTGCATCGAGATGCCCTTGTCGCGCCGGGGCGTGTCGCCAGCCAGGGCCGGAGTGATGGCGAGCAGGAGTCCGAGGAGGGTTGCCGCAGTCCGCATGTGCACTCGCCGTCAGTCCGCCCGAAGCGCCGGCTCGACTCGCTCGGCCTCCTCCTCGCCGAAGAGCTCCGCGACCAGCGCCAGGAAGTTCGCCTTGAAGCGCCGGTTGTCGCCGACGCGGACGCGGCGGGCTTCCTCGTAGCGCTCGACGAGCGTGCGCAGTCGAAAGGGCTCGCCTGGTGCATCGCTTTCAGCGCAGCAAAGTCGCGCGAGAGGCCGCGGGCGACCTTGGAGAGCGCGAGGTCGTGGCGCTCGGGAACGTAGACTCGGAGGCGGCGGAGCAGCAGCGGGACCTTTCGGAGCCGGCGCTCCCAGTCCTCGGGCGGCTCGAAGGAGACGCCGATGGCGCTGACCTTTGGAGGCCGCCGCAGCCCCTGTTCCTGCTGCAGCACGACGCCGGCACGCTCGAAGGCGGCCCAGAGCGTTCGGTCCGTCGAGGACGTGACGCTGTCGAAATCCGAGGTCAGGTGCGTCGCAGCGTACCGGAGGCCGATGGCGGCACCGCCGACGATGATGAGGTCGTGCGGCTCGGTGAGCTCGTCGTCCACGAGCTTCAGGAGCCGGGCCCAGAAGCTCGCGGGCTTGAGCTCAGCCAAGGTGCTTCTCCACGAAACCCTTGAGGTCGGCCTCCGTCTCGTTCATCCGGAAGCCCCAGGCCGCCACGACCGGCGGCGTGTTCGCGTCGGCGAGCGCCCGGCCGAACCGGCCGCCGAAAGGCTTCGGATAGTACTTCGGCCTTCCCGTGTGCCGCGGCAGCCGCAGTGCCAGCTTCGCAAGCGCCGGGCGCCGCCCAACCCGGGCGCTGAGCGCGAGGAACATGCCGAGCTCGGGAAGAACCTTTCGGGCGCGGGCCGCCTTCAGGAGCAGCTCAACGTCGAAGGCGTTGTCGAGCAGGACGACGGGGACGACCAGGGCCAACGTGGGGTCGCTTCTGGCAGCGACGAGGGCGCGGGCGACGGCCTCCTCGAGCGCCATCTCCATGCGCGGGGTCACCGGCAGGGGAGCACCGAAGGCGGCGAGCGTCGGGCGCGGATACCTTCAAGGCGGCCACCTCGCGACTATAGCATCCGGTCCTGGACGCCCGGCCCGCCTCAGCCGCCTCCCTCCTCCCCCCGGACCGAGGCCGCCAGCTCCTCGCGGGTCGGCGCGCGCAGCGGGACGGTCAGGGGCTCAATCCGCCCGGCCGGGTCGCCGCACACCGGGCAGTCGGCGCTGCGCACCGGTGAGAGCCAGACCGCCTGGTAGGCGCCCTGCCCAGGCACGTCCCCGAAGATCCCCGGGTAGAACCAGTAGCGTGCCACGGTGGAGAGCGTGAGGTAGGGCGTGCCCTCCGCCACGGCTCCCTCGGCGAGCGCGCCCACCTTGCCGCCTGGCAGGAGGAGCGAGAGGGCGAGCTTCACGGCCGCGCTCGCCACGTGCTGGATGTCGGCGCCCAGCGCCGGCTCGCCGGCGAGCCTCCCGGAGCCGTAGTCGGTCTCGCGCTCCACGCGCCCCGCGGTCCGCTCCGCCGCGTGGCGCGCGCGAGTGGCGCAGAGGAAGCAGGGCGTGCGCTCGGGGACGGTGAGGATCACCTCGCCGCCCTGCGCCCCGGCGTAGAGCCCGACGAAGACCGCGGGCCGACCTCGCGCGTAGGCGAACCGGTCGAGCGCGCGCTGTCCGGCGGGATCGTCGGTGGCGCCCACCACCAGGTCGACGCCGCGCACGAGGGCGTCGAGCTCGGCGGGGGCGAGGTCCTCGATGCGGGAGGGGTGGAGACCTAGCCGGAGCGACGGCACCGCGGAGAGGAGGCGCCGCGCGAGCGCCTCGGTCTTCGGGCGGTCCACGTCGGCGGCACCGTAGACCGTCCGCGAGAGGTTCGCCGCCTCGACCGGCTCCGGGTCGAGGAGCGTGAGGCCGCCCACGCCGCTGCGCGCGAGCTGCTCCGCGACGTACGACCCGACCGACCCGAGGCCGGCGACCAGCACCGTCCGCTCGCGGAGCGAGGGCGCCAGCAACCCCGCGCCGCGCTCGAGCAGCGCGTCCCGGAGCGCCGCGGCCGTCGCGTCCGGGTCCTCCCCCGAGAGGCGCGGCTCCCAGCCGGCGAGGGCGGCGCGCGCCGGGTCGCGCGTGAGCGCGGGGCCTGCGCGCGGCCCGTAGCTCCGGCGGTACGGCCCCGGCGGCACCAACGCCTCGCGGGCCGCGCGAACGAGCCGTTCCTCCTCCGGCACGTCCACGCGCCAGGAAGTCTGGAGCTGCTCCGTCTCTCCGTCGAGCGTGAGGAACAGGAGCGGCGGAAGGGCCGGATAGCCGTCGCCGGCGATCACGAGCAGCTCCACCCCTCCCGGCAGGGAGAGCCGGCCCCCCGGCGCGATCCCGGCGCCCGCGTCCACGTCGAGCAGCGCCGGCGTCGGCGCGCCGAGGTCGCGCGCAAGCCGCGACAGGTCGCGAGAGAGCGGCAGGAGGCGCGGCCGGAGAGGTCGGACGACGGCGCCCTCCGCCGGTCCCCGCCACGCGGCGAAGCACGAGAGCCTGCCCGACGCGAGAGGGAGCTCGTGCGCAGCGAGCGACCCAGCCACCCCCGGCGTCACGATGGGGGCAAGGTAGCAGGGCATGTGGCCGTTGATCGCGAGGCCGCGCGCCAGCTCGCGAACGTCCTGGTTCGAGGGCTCGCCGAAGCCCCGGGGGTGCGAGTGGACGACCCCCTTGAGCTCGAGTCCTTCGGATCCCTCCAGCGCCTTCACCGCGGCGTCGAGGGCGCGGGACGGGGCCCAGCTCACACCGCTGCGCACGGCGTCCGGATCGGGGACGAAGCGGGTGACGGCCGGCCGGAGCCTGGGACCGAGGAGGGCGCCGCCGCGCTCCGGCGGCTGCGCCGCGAGCTCGCGCTCGAGCTCGGCGAGCACCCAGTCGCCGAGGACGAATGACGGATCAGCCACGCGCGGCGAAGACCGCGTGGTGGATCTCGGAGAGGCCGGGCCCCTCCGCGTCGGGGACGTCGTCTCCGAGGCGGATTCGCCCGCTCGGATCGACGAAGACCTTCCGCGCGCGCTCGCGCGGAAGCTCCTCACCCTTTTCGCGGCTCTCCCGGAGCAGCAACTGAACGCGATCGAGGACGGCGTCTGACATGGTGTGCCTCCTTCAGAACGGGAATCGACCGGTGCGCGCGAAGGCGCCGTAGCCGTTCGCCCAGAGCACGCTCCGCGCGAACGCGCCGTCGAGCGTCGGCATGCCGCCACCCTCGTCGCCGCCGAGGCAGAGCCGCGCGTCGGGGAAGAGGTGACAGCAGTGGGGGTCGGCGTAGGCGAGCGTCGGCTCGACGACCTTCACCTGGTAGGCGGCGCCGTCGAACCAGAGGAACATGCGGAACGCGTCGCCCTGCTCGTTGACGACCGGGTAGAGCCAGCCGGTCGTCCCCGCCACGGAGACCCGGCGAGTGCCGGCAGGCAGGCTTCCCTCGACCATGAAGCGGTCGCGGTTCTCGCGCTCCATGCGTTCGCCGAGCTTGGCGAGGTATTCGAGCAAGTGGTCCTCCGCGCTCGAGGGGCGACCAACGGTTTCTAACCGGGGGTTGGCCCTGGCGCACGGGGAGCGGGGGCTCGACTCACCCCGACATGGAAGTAGGCACGGCCGCTGAGGTTTTCGCCGCGTGAGCCGGCGCCCACCCCCTCACTCGTCCGTCATCGCGAGCACGGCCTCCGGGAGCCGGGCGCCTTGAGAGGTCGTGAGGCTCAGATGACCGTCAGGTCCACGAGCTGCATTGACCGGCGTCGCCTCGAGCCGGGCCGGGTCGCCGAAGAGGGCGAGGAGGGCCGCCGCCAGCTCCCGGGTCGGGGGCGGGGCGAGCGTTGGCGGCCTGGGCGCTCACGTCGGGGCCTCGGCTCAGCGATCCCCGAGGGCGACGTAGGGGCGGTCGTCCGGTCCCACGTAGTTGGCGCTCGGCCGGATGATCTTCCCGGCCTGGCGCTGCTCCAGCACGTGAGCGGACCAGCCGGCCGTCCGCGCGATGACGAAGAGCGGCGTGAACATCGGCGTCGGCACGCCCAGCGCGTGGTAGGCCGCCGCGCTGAACCAGTCGAGGTTCGGGAACATCCGCTTCACCTCACGCATGACGACGTTGATCCGCTCGGCGACCGCGAAGAGGGTGGGGGCGCCCGCGTCGGCGCAGAGCTGGCGCGCGATCTCCTTGATGATCGCGCTGCGCGGATCCGAGACGGTGTAGACCGGGTGGCCGAAGCCGATGACGATCTCCTTGCGCGCCAGCCTCGCCCGGACGTCGGCCTCCGCCTCGTCGGGGCTGGCGTAGCGCTCGAGGATCTCCATCGCCACCTCGTTCGCGCCCCCGTGCTTCGGCCCCCGGAGCGCACCGATCCCGGCGGTGACGGCGGAGTAGAGGTCCGAGCCAGTGCCGGCGACGACGCGGCTCGCGAAGGTCGAGGCGTTGAACTCGTGCTCCGCGTAGAGGATCAGCGACCGGTCGAGGGCGCGGGCGTGCGCGGCGGAGGGGGGCGCGGCCGTGGAGCAAGTGGAGGAAGTGGGCGGCGATCGAACGTTCTCCGTCTCCACCTCGATCCGCCGTCCCGTCTGGGCGAAGCGGTGCCAGTAGAGGAGCATCGCCCCGAGGCTGGCGAGGAGCCGGTCGGCGATGTCGCGCGCGCCGGCCTCCGGGTGCCCCTCCTTCTCCGGCAGGACGGTGCCGAGCACCGAGCAGCCGGTCCTGAGCACGTCCATCGGGTGCGCTGCGGCCGGGATGTGCTCTAGGGCGCTCCGGACGGCGCCGGGCAAGCCGCGGAGCCGCTGCAGCCGCGTGCGGTAGGCAGCGAGCTGCGGGGCAGTGGGGAGGGCGCCGTGGACGAGGAGGTGGGCCACCTCCTCGTACGTGGCCTCCTGCGCGAGCTCGTGGATGTCGTAGCCGCGGTAGTGGAGGTCGTTGCCGCTGCGCCCGACCGTGCAGATCGCGGTGTCGCCCGCGACGGTGCCCGACAGGGCCACCGACTTCTTCCGCTCAGGCTGGATCGAGGTGAGGGGGTCGCTCATGGTTCGCCCTCCTCCTTCGCGAAGAACTCGTCGAGCTTCCGCTCGAAGGCGGAATCCTCCCTGCTGGTGTTATCTGTCGTTTGGTCCCGCGCTTCGCAGCCCAAGACGGACGGCCCGGCAGGGGGGCCTCGACGGCGGGGTCGAACCCCGCTCAGCGCGCGCGCACCTTCGAGCTTCCGGCCAGCTCGCGGGCCATGTCCACGAACGCCCTGAGCGCCGGCGAGACCTGGGCGCGGCTCGGGAAGTACAGGAAGAACCCCGGCACGCCAGGTAGGAGGGAGCGGCGGCAACCACGAACCGGGCTGGCGGCGTGAGGCGGACCTGCACCATGTCCCGTTCGATGGCCTCGGAGAGGCGGATCCCGGCGTCCGCGCCCTCCGCGACGATGTTGACGAACCGATTCTCGACCTGGACCTCGACCTGCACCCGGGGATGGCGCTCGGCGAACCTGGGCAGGAGGCGCGGATACTTCACGGACGTGTGGCCCGAGTCACCTCGTCAGCACCACATGCGTCGCGTCGTCCGTGGAGGCGTGCTCCGTGCACCTGTAGCCGACGCTCACCGCATCGATCCCGGCCAGGAGGCTTTCGCCCCTGCCGAGGAGCACGGAGGAGATCGCCAGGTGCGATCTCGTCGATCAGCCCCGCGGTGAGGTACTGGCGAACGGTGGCAACTCCACCGCCGAGGCGGATGTCCTTGCCCCGGGCCGCCTCCTTCGCCCGCTCCAGGGCGGCGTGGATGCCATCGGTCACGAAGTGGAACGTCGTGCCGCCCTCCATCGTGATGGGCGCGCGGGCATGGTGCGTGAGCACGAAGACCGGCACGTGGTAAGGCGGGTTCTTGCCCCACCATCCCTTCCAGCCGTCGTCGGTCCAGGGGCCCCGGCTCGGCGCGAACATGTTGCGGCCGAGGATCCAGGCGCCGAGGTTCTCGAAGCCGCGCGAGGCGAAGGAGTCGTCGATCCCTTCTCGGCCAACCACGTCTCCGATCAGCGAGCCGGCGAAGTCGGCGCTCATCTTCTGGAACGTCTTCGTGCCGAGAACCCACTTGTGCAGCGCCATGCCCCCGACGCCCATCGGATTGTCCAGGCTCTGGTCGATACCTGCGCCATAGCCGTCGATGGAGATGCCGAACGCGGCCACTCGAAGCCTCGACATGACTCGTGACTCCTTGAGGCGCGAGGAGCGCCGACCCCGTCTCCTTAAGCGCGGGAAAGCCCCGGGTCTGCCCCCTCTCAGGTCGCGGCTCCGAACGGTGCGGCCCGAGGTGGCGTGCCCGCGCCATGGGCCGGCGGCTCACCGCTCGACAGCGCATGCTCCCTGCGCAGGATGCGCGCGGCGTCGCGGACGTATCTGGCGGCGTCGAGGGGCTCGGACGGATTCACCCGGAATCGGCTTATCGAGCCCGTGTGCCTCGCGCAGACTGAAAGGGACTCTCGAACCGAGGGGGAACGCGATGCGATCGATCGCAAGAGCACTGTTGGCATCCGCGGCGCTGGCGATGGCTTGGAGCTGCGGAGACTCGTCGGATGAACCCACGCCCGCTCCGACCTTCCAAGAGCAGCTACAGGGCGCCTGGTCCATGTGCAAGGCCAGCACGGGACGTCCCACTTCGACATCCTCACCTTCAGCGGCTTGAACGTCACCGTCACGTCGAACGCCTGCCCGAAGGAGACGTGCACGGGGACCGGGACGCCGCAGACGCCGAGGAGCGGCGCGATCGTCATCGGCGCTTCGGTGACCGCCACCCTCGGTAGCGCCTCCGTGACCGCGACCAGGCTCGACATCACGATCGAGGGGCCGACGAGTACAACCTCGCGTACATCGACACCGCGGCGACCCCGGACCGGATGTACATCGGACACCAGGCGGGGCCAATGACGGCTCGACCCCGGACCTCGTCCGGTCTCCCTGGACGACAGCCAGTTCTTCACGAAGCAGTAGTC
>CAWJSR010000003.1:0-190021 GCA_963845515.1 uncultured delta proteobacterium | reverse complement strand
ACGCCGAGCGCGATCGCCGCCGCGCCGAAGCCGGCCGAGCCATGCCGGTCCGGACCGCGACGAAGGTCGCGCCGCCGAGCCCGACGACGAGCGACGCCGCGGTCTGCGCGATCTCGAACGGGACGACCGTCCCGCCCGAGCAGCAGGGTCCGGGCCGCGATGCTGCCCAGGTACGCAGCGATCAGGAGCGCCTGGAGCACGAAGGCGACCCGCGGCCCCTCGACGACGGTCGGCGCCACGGCGCGCATCGCGACGGCCACGAGCGACCAGGTCGGCCGCGAGCGCGAGCGGCCAGCGCAGCCCGAACCAGTCGCGCGACGTAGCCGATCCAGAGCGCCGCGACGCCGAGCAGGATCGAGGTAGATCGCGGGGGCGAGGAAGTGGCCGCCGACGACCATCAGGGCGACCGCGGTGGCGATGCCGCCGAGCGCCGATCGCCCAGGCGAGGCCGGAGAGGCCGCGCCACGCGGCGACGCCGAGCGCGACGCCCGTGAGGAGCGCGAGCAGGAGCGTCGCCACGGCCGGCGAGAGGAGCTGGAACCGCGTCGCCGCCTCGAAGAGGAGCGGGAAGCCGATGAGGACCGCGGAGAGACCGTGGAAGCCGGCGCTCACCGACTGGCCCCGGCGCGCCCGGCGCGATCCGCGAGCGCGATCCAGACGCCCGCGTAGAGGAAGCCGAGCCCGGCGCCGGCCGCCGTCGGGAGCCGGCCGTTGTCGGTGAGGGCGCGGAGCACGAACGCGCCCGGCGAGGACGAGCAGCGTCCGCCCGACGAGGGAGAGCATCGTCGTGACCGCCGCCTCGCCGACCGGCGCGCTGCGCGCCGCCTCCGCGACGGCCGCGGCGAGCGCCGCCTCGCGCGCGCGCCTCCGCCGACGCCGCCGTCGCCCCGCTCTCGAGCGCCGCCACCCTCCCCTCCAGCCTGCGCATCGCGTCGGCCAGGTCGGTGACCTGCACCTCGAGCTCGGCTGGTCCGGTCGTGCATCGGGCCCTCCCTCGTCGACCGCAGGGGAACGCATCGGACGCCCGTCATCGGAGACTTGAGCACAGCTCTGCGTCATGCAGACACGCGCCAACGGGTGGCCCTCACAGGGGCTCGCATCAGCCCCGCCAATGGGGGCTGGGATTGTGGACTGACACGGGCGATATGCCACGGTGAATTGGCGGCGAAGGAGTTTCGATGGCCAGCGTGGGCGAAGCAGGTCGGAGCCTTCTTGCGCGTAATTTTCGCACGGGAGAGCCTTCCCCACGCCCCGCATCGCGAGCGCGCCGGAGGAACGACGCGGCGCGCTGTGGCTGCTCCTCGCGCCCGAGGCGCTCCCCGAAGACCCTCCGCGACCGCGCCCGAGCGCGGCCGCTGGCTGGCCTGGTTCTTCGCACCGGAGCGGCTCGACGACTGACCGCCGCGAGAGGAGATGGCCGGATGGAGCACGCACGTCACGTCTTCCGCGCCCTGCTGGTGCTCGTCGTGATCGTGGTCGCGATCTCGCTCGGTCGCGGCTTCCTGATCCCTCAGCTCCTTCGGGCTCTACGGCCCGTACCGCGCGGACAACGTCGCCGAGCAGATGGCCGTCAGGCCGCCGCAGCACGGCGGCGTCCAGTCCTGCGCCGAGTGCCACCCCGCCAACGTGGAGAAGCGGCAGGCGGGCAGCCACAAGACGGTGAGCTGCGAGGTCTGCCACGGGCCGCTCGTCCTGCACGTCAGCGGCGGGAAGCGGTCGGCGGCGATGGCGATCGACACCTCCTTCACGCTCTGCGCCCGCTGCCACCGCAAGATCCTGGGGCGGCCCGGAGAAGTTCCCGCAGGTGGTCCTCGATCAGCACGTCCACGAGCAGGGCGCGCAAGGTCCGGTCCAGGGGCGCGTCTGCCTGGACTGCCACGACCCGCACTCTCCGAAGCTCTAGGAAGGAGCCGACGCCATGGAGAAGCGCGAAGAGAGCGTCCCCGGCACCCCGGCCAGGACCGCTCCCGCCGAAGCCTCCACCGCGGGCGGGCCGTCCGAGCTGGCCCGCCGGCAGTTCCTCGCCAGCGTTCTCCGGCTCTCCGGTGGCGCGATCGTGCTCCTCGCCGGGGTCCCGGGCGCCGAGGGCTCCACGGGCGCCGCCCCCGGCAGGCCACCGGGCGAAGGGTACGACTGGAACGAGCACCGGTACGCGTACCTGATCGACACCCAGAAGTGCATCGGCTGCGGCTCCTGCGTCCGCGCCTGCGCCGCCGAGAACAAGGTGCCCGACGGCTTCTTCCGGACCTGGATAGAGCGTTACGTCGTCGGCCTCGAGGACTCGCACGTCGACTCGCCCAACGGCGGGAAGGACGGCTTCCCCCCGATGCAGGTCGGCTTCGTCGCGACCAAGCACTTCTTCGTCCCGAAGATGTGCAACCACTGCAAGGAGACCCCCTGCATCCAGGTCTGCCCGGTCGGGGCGAGCTACCGCACGAAGGACGGCGTCGTGATGGTCGACGGCGAGCGCTGCATCGGCTGCGCCTACTGCGTCCAGGCCTGCCCGTACGGCAGCCGCTTCATCAACCCCGTCTCGCACACGGCCGAGAAGTGCACCTGGTGCTACCACCGGATCACCAAGGGGCTGAAGCCGGCCTGCGTCGAGGTCTGCCCGACGGGGACGCGCATGTTCGGCGACATGAAGCGCGAGGAGGACCCGGTGCGCCAGGCGATCGAGCACGACCGCGTGGCCATCCTGCAGGGCCACCTCCTCACCGAGCCGCAGTGCTTCTACCTCAACCTCGATCGCGAGGTGCGGTGATGCCGGAGATCACGGGGTTCGCGTTCCCCAACGACACCCACATCCACTGGAGCCTGATGATCGTGATGTACCCGTACGTCACGGGCTTCGTGGCCGGGTCCTTCATCGTCACCTCGCTCTACCACCTCTTCGGCCGCCAGGAGCTCAAGCCAGTCGCGCGGCTCGCGATGGCGGCCTCCTTCGCGTTCCTGCTGGTCGCGTCGCTGCCGCTGCAGCTTCACCTCGGGCACCCCGAGCGCGGCGCGTTCGTGATCGTGACGCCCCACTTCACCTCCGCGATGGCCGGCTTCGGGATCCTCTACAGCGGCTACCTCGCCGTCCTGATCCTGGAGGTCTGGTTCGTCTGGCGCGGCGCCATCATCGAGCGTGCCCGCCGCAGCCGCGGTGCGATGCGCGCGCTCTACAAGGCGCTCGCGCTCTACACCTACGACACCTCCGGCGAGGCGATCGCCATCGACCACCGGGCCATCAAGATCCTGGCCGGGATCGGCCTCCCGATGGCCTGCATGCTCCACGGCTACGTCGGCTTCATCTTCGGCGCGATCAAGGCCAACCCGTGGTGGTCGACGCCGCTCATGCCGGTCATCTTCCTCCTCTCGGCGGCCGTCTCGGGCATCGCGCTGCTCATGGTGCTCTACCAGGCGCGCTCGAAGCTCAAGGGGAAGCAGGCCGATCCCCTCTGCGTGGCGGCGCTCGCGCGCCAGCTCTGGTTCTTCCTCATCCTGACCATCACGCTCGAGCTCCTGGAGATCGTCATGATGGCCTACGAGCGCTCGGAGGAGTGGCTGATCGTCTCCGACCTGCTGAGCACCCGCCTGCAGTTCTCGTACATGACCCTGCAGATGATCGTCGGCGGCCTCATCCCACTCATCCTCCTCGCCATCGTCGTGCTGCTGAACCGGTACCTGCACGAGCGGGTGCGCAACGTCCTCACGACGAGCGCGGCGCTCCTCTGCCTGGTCCAGGTCTTCGCGATGCGCTGGAACATCGTCATCGGCGGGCAGCTGATGTCCAAGTCGCTCCGCGGCCTCCGCTCACCCTACGACCCGGAGATCTACGGCCGGGAGGGGATCCTGGCGGCCATCGCCCTCTTCATCACGCCGTTCGTGATCCTCCTCGTCTTCGACCGGCTGCTCGGGATCGACGAGGAGCCCCTCGAGGGCGCGCCCCCCGCCCAGCCGCCCGGCGAGGAGGCCGTCGCGACGACGCCCTGAGCCGGCTACCGGCCGCGTGCGGCCCGTGAGGGAATCCCCTCAGGCCGTCACTGCTTCCCGCCGAAGCTGATGCCTTGCGAGCGGAGGTCGACGGCGCTCCCGGTGCGCGAGTCCTCCCAGACGATGATCGCGCCACCCGAGTGGTCGACGACGATCTCCGGGTACATCTGGTGGAGGACAGCCGTCGAGATCGGCGTGCCGTTCGCCGTCCACTGCGCGACCCCGAGGTCGTTCAGTCGCTGGGCGAAGGTGTCCACGCCGTGGAGGACGCCGTCGTCCAGGACGTCGTAGTCCCGGTAGTCGTACCAGGTGGCGATCGCGCCGCCCCTGCCGTCCGGGACGATCCGCGGTTCGTACTGGCTCGCCGCGGCAGCGGCAACGGGGACGCCGTCGGCGGTCCACGCGGCGGCCCCCGACCCGCTCACACGCTGGGCGTAGATGTCCCGGACGGCCGAGCCCACCCGGCAGTCTTCCCACGCGATGATGGCGCCGCCGTCACCGTCCGTGGTCATCCGGGGGGCGGTCTGGTCACCCGCCGCGGCGGAGACCACCGCCCGAGGCGCCCCACTGCAGCGCACCCTGTCCGTCGATTCGCTGCGCGAGGAGGTCGCTGCCGGGGGAGGTCCAGGCGCCGCTGCTCTCCCAGGCGACGATGGCGCCGCCTGCGCCGTCCGGCACGGGGCGAGCGAAGCCGGCGAACTGGTAGGTCGCAGCGGTCGTGGAGAGGGGGACGCCGCCGGCCGTCCACCCGGTGGCACCAGCGCCGTCGACCCGCTGCGCGTAGAGGAACCAGGCGCCGCTGCGGTAGTCCTGCCAGACGACGATGGCGCCGCCTGCGCCGTCCGGGACGGGCTCGGGGAAGAGGGGCTGGGGGTTGTTGGAGGCGGTGGCGACGGGGACTCCGTTCGCGGTCCACCGCGGCGCGCCGCTCCCGTCGATCCGCTGGGCGTATACCTCGTACCGGCTGCCGCTCCGGTGATCGTTCCAGGCGACGATGGCCCCTCCGTTGCCGTCGGAGACGACCTTCGGGTGCTCCTGGTCACCCGAGGCGGCGCAGACCGCGACCTCCGAGGCCCACAGCAGGGCCCCGGTTCGGCTGATTCTCTGGGCGTAGATGTCGTAGTGACTGCCGCTCCGATGGTCCTGCCAGACGACGATGGCCCCTCCGCTGCCGTCGGAGATCAGCTGGGGGAAGTACTGCCCCCCCGTCGCGACGGAGAGGGGCACGCTGGCGGTGTGCCAGAGCACCTTGCCGCGGCCGTTCAGCCGCTGCGCATGGATGTTGATCTGCTGCGGACCGGCTGGGGACGGGACGTAGCTCCGGTAGTCGTTCCAGACGACGAGGGTCCCGCCCTCCCCATCCTCCATGAGCTGCGCGTGCAGCGAGCTGAAGCGGTTCCCGCCGACGATGACGTTCTCCGGATTCTCGGCGTCCCAGAGGACGACGACGCGCCGCTCGGCGATGTCCCTGCCCTGCACGCGTGCCTTGACCGCGCCGGTCAGCGCGTCGGCAGGGACCGCCGATCTTCGATCACCGCCCGGCGCGCTCGAGGGCGTCGCGCTGCGCCCGCTCGAGGGCGGCGTCGTCGAGCTCCCCTCGGAGTCGCCGCTCGCGCAGCTGCTGCAGCTCCTTCCGCAGGGCTGCCGCCCCGCCCGCTGCGCCGTCGCCGGGCGAGCTGGCGGCGAGCCGCTCCTCGAGGATGCGGAGCTTGCGCAGCAGCGCTGCCTCGCTCCGGAGCTCGGACAGGGCGAGCTTCAGCGGCGCGTTGCCCAGCCAGTGGGCGTAGTCCGGGTTCTGGTGGAAGGCCCCCCTGAACGCGGTCGCGTAGCTGAACTTCCTCATCCGGAAGAAGATCGCCTCCGGGCGGGAGAGGTTCTCGTAGAGCATCTGGGGCCCCAGCTCGAGCACCGCGCCGGAGAGCGGGTGGGGCGGCCGCGACGCCGGCGCGGGGTCCAGGAGGCCGAGGCGATCGAGGTCGCGGATGATCGCCAGCGCCTCGTCGACGAGCGCCTTGCTCTCCTTCTGGATCGCGTCGCCGTCGGCGAGGTTGCGTCCGGAGAACGCGCGGGTGTGGCAGCGCGCGCATACGTCGATCATCCGGGCGCGCTCGCGGTCCCGCCGCTCCGCAGGATAGGCCTTCCCGGCGAGATCCATCGAGATGCCCTGGCTTACGTCGTGCGTGCCGCCCGGCATGTGGCACGTGGCGCAGTCTGGCGCCTCGGCGAGCCCCTTCGAGGCGAAGACGGCGCCGTGCCGCGAGGTCTGCCACATCTCGTACTGCGCGTGGTCCGGCCCCATGTGGCAGGTGGCGCAGGTGTTCGGATCCCGCGCGAGCGCCCGCTCGGTGCGGTGTGCGCCGTGGCAGGTGTCGCAGCGGCTCTCCACCGCGTGGCAGGCCGTGCAGCCCTGGCGCTGCATCGCAGGGGACTGCGTCAGGAAGCGCGCGCACTCCGCCTGCTCGCGCGGCTGGGAGCTTCCGGGCTCGTGGCATGACAAGCACTCTGCGCTGGACTGGGCCGTGGGCGCCGCGCCCCGCGTGCACCCCTTGCCGGCGCGAACGCCGATCCCGTGCTTGCTCGCCGCGTGCTGCGCCGCCGCCTTCGGGTGGCAACGCCGGCACGCCGCCGCCTCCACCGCGGCGCGCGCGCCGGAGGCCGGGTGGTTGCGCGGTCCGTCCGCGCCGTGGCACTCCGCGCAGCCCACCTTGGCGCGCCCGTGCGCCGACTCGGCCCATACCCGTGTGATCCCGGGTGTCTCCTTCGCGTGGCACGGCTGGCAGGACTCCGCGCCACCGCGCGACGCCGACGGAGCTGCCGCCGCGAGCGCCGCTGCGAGACCGAGCTCCAGGATCATGGCTTCTCCGTTGCGCTCTCGCGCAGGTGATCGCGCCGCTCTCGATAGACTACCGGCGCCAGGAGCCCGCTCGACCGCAGGGATCCGAGCTCCCACGCGGCCGCGCGCGCCGACGCCAGCCGGCGCGACGCCTCGACGTCCGGCGGCGGCACAGGGAGGTCGCCGAAGACGAAGAGCCGACCGCCCACGACGACCGCGAGCCGATCGCCGGCAGGGGACCAGAAGCCCGTTGCGTCGGCGGCGCGATCGACGAGCTGCCTGACCGGCCCTGCGGAGGGGGTCGCCAGCCAACCTCCGAGGAACAGGAGGTCGCCGTTCGGACTCCAGCTCGGATGGAGCCCCTGGACCGGACCGGAGGCCACCGCCACCTGGCCACGCTCGACGATCCGCAAGGTGCCGTCGAGGGCCGCGACGGCGCCTCGCACCCCGTCGCCTGACCAGGTCACCGTCGCGTCCAGGCGGACGGGCTCGACTCGCGCCACCACCTCCGGCACGGGGTCGAATGGGTCGATCGCCAGCAGCAGCAGGTACGGGTCGCGGAGCGGCGGCTTTCGATACTCCGGCAGGAGGATCGAGTGGTCGAAGGGGCTGGGGCGTGCAGCCGCCCAGCCGAGCGCCAGATCGGCGGCGGGAGCCCGGATCGGCAGCACGGCGGACCAGCGGTGCGCCTCGACGGGATCACGCCCGGCGGCGATCGTCAGCGTCTGGGTCGCTTCCGTGCCGTAGGATCGGACCTCCATCGTCGCCGCGACCGCCAGCCATCCCCGCCCCTCGTGGAGCCACCTCGCGGCGACGAGGGACGGGTCGGAGTGGAGCTGGCGGCGCTCGCCCGTGCGCGGCTCGATCGCCACCACCTCGCGACCGCCCTGCGGGGTGCGCTCCACGACGAGCAGCGAGTCCGCGGGCGACCAGTCGACCGCGATGACCCCCGGTCCCGAGAGCCTGCGCTCGGTGCCGCGAAGGTCGACCAGCGCGAGGCCGTCGCGCTGCACCACCGCGAGCGTCGTACCGTCCGGCGACCACGCCACCGCGCCGGGGCCCGAGACCACGCCCCGGCGCTCGGCGAGCGGCGGGACCACCGCGGCGGGCCGGGCGGTCGCGCATGCAGCGAGCAGCATGGGGGCGATGACGGCAGCAGCGACCTTCACGCTACCCCCTCATCCGCTTCAACGCCTCGCGCAGCAGCTCGTCGAGCGTCTTCCCCTCGACGGCGTCACGCAGCGCCTGCGCGGCCTCCTCCGCCTGCGCCGGCTTGTAGCCGAGGCCGACCAGAGCCTGCGCGAGCTGATCGAGGATCCCGCCGGCGGCCTTCCCCTTCGCGGGGCCGGCGGCGCGGGCCAGCGCCAGGAGTTGGTCCTTCAGCTCGACGACGAGCCGCTCGGCCGTCTTCTTCCCCACGCCGGGCACCCGCGTGAGCCGCGCGACGTCGCCGTGGGCGACCGCCTGCGCCAGCTCCTTCGCCTCGATGCCGGAGAGGATGTTCTGCGCGGCACGCGGGCCGACCCCCTTCACGCCGACGAGGGCACGGAAGACCTCCTGCTCCTCCTCGGTGGCGAAGCCGAAGAGGTCGAGCGAGTCCTCGCGCACGTGCGTGTGGATCCGCAGCGTCGCACGCTCGCCCCGCGGCGGCAGCGCGGCGAGCGAGGCGGCCGAGAGGTGGACCAGGTAGCCGACGCCGTTCACGTCGATGACCGCGGCCGCCTCCCGCTTCTCCTCCAGGACGCCGGTGAGGCGGGCGATCACGTGTCCCTCCGATGGTCGCGCCGCGCCGGGCGCATCCGCGCCAGCGCGTCCGCGGCGCGCCTGGGGTCCGCGGCGATCCTGGCGACGCGCCGCGCCAGGTGGCAGACGGCGACAGCCAGGGCGTCGGCCTCGTCGGAGAGCTCGGCCTCCACGCCCAGGAGCTGGCGGGCCGTCCGGACCATCTGCTCCTTGCCGGCGCGGCCGCTGCCCGTGAAGGAGAGCTTCACCTCGGACGGCTGGTACTCGAAGACCGGCAGGCCAGCCCTCGCCGCCGCGGCCAGCGCCACGCCGCGCGCCTGTCCGAGGACGAGCGCCGAGCGCGGGGAGGGCCCCGAGTGGACCTGCTCCACCGCCGCCTCGACGGGGCGGGTGCGCGCCACGACCGCCTCCAGCTGGCAGAGGATCACCGAGAGCCTGGCTGCAAGCGGCAGGTCGCCCGGCTCGATCACCCCCGACTCGACGACGAGCAGCCGCGTGCCCTCACGCGCCACGACGCCGTAGCCGCAGTGGTGGGAGCCGGGGTCGATGCCGAGGACGATCATCCGGGGCATCGTAACAGGCGCTGAACCGGTGTCCAGTCAAGGCCGTCCGACTCCGGCGACGACCCGCCCGGCGCTGGCGTTGCGCGCGAAGAGCGAGAGGAGCCCCGCCGCGATCGCCACCGCGGCGCCCACGCGAAGCGCCAGCGAGTACCCGAGCATGAAGGTGGCCGGGTCGGTGCCGTCGGCCGCGCGCATGGCGAAGAGGCTCCCGGCGACCGCGACCCCGATCGCCATGCCCACGTTGCGCGCGGTCGCGAGCAGCCCGCCGCCGGCGCCGAGCTTGGGCCGCGGGATCGCTCCCATTACGGCGCTGCTGTTGGGGGACTGGAAGAGTCCCATCCCCACGCCGCAGAGGGCCAGCCGCGCGGCGACCGAGGGGAGCCCGCTGCCCGGCCCGGCGAGCGAGAGACCGTAGAGCGCCGCCGCGAGGCAGGCCATCCCGACGGCCGGAAGGGCCCGGCCGCCGAAGCGATCCGCGAGCCAGCCGGAGAACGGGGCGGCCACGGCCATGGCGACCGGAACCGCCACGAGGAACGCGCCGACGCCGCCCGGCGGGAGCCTGAAGACGCGCGTCAGCAGGAACGGCGTCAGGAGCGTCGAGGTGAACATCGCCGCGTAGGACAGGAGGCCGGCGAGCAGCCCGCTCCCCACCCCGGGCACGCGGAGGATCGCGGCGTCGAGGATCGGCTCGGGCGCGCGGCGCAGCCGCACCGCGAGCATTATCGCCGCGAGCCCGGCGAGGAGCCCCAGTGGGAGCGACCTGACGGCGCGATCGGGGAGCGTGTCGAGCGTGTAGATCCCGAGTCCGAGCGCGGCGCCCAGGAGGATCCCGCCGAGCCCGTCGAAGCGCGCGCCCCTCCCCCGCTGCGGGGCGGGGAGGACGCGGAGCGCCCAGAGCGTCCCGAGCAAGCCGACCGGGAGGTTCACCAGGAAGATCCAGCGCCAGGAGAGCGCCTGGATGATGACGCCGCCCAGCGGCGGGCCGATGGTGAGTCCGATCGAGACGACGCTCCCGATCGCCCCGAGCGCGCGGCCGCGCATCTCGGGCGGGAAGACCGCCGTGATGACGGCGGGGCCGACCGCCATCATGAGGCTCGCGCCGAGCGCCTGGAGCGCCCTCGCCGCGACGAGGAAGGGGAGTGACGGCGCCGCCCCGCAGAGCCCCGACCCGATCGTGAAGAGCACGAGCCCGACGGCATAGACCGCCCGGTGCCCGAAGAGGTCCCCGAGCCGCCCGGCGACGAGCAGGGTCGCGCTGAGCGTCAGCAGGTAGGCCGCGACGATCCACTCCAGCCGATCGATGGGCGCGCCCAGCTCGAGCCCCAGCGTGGGCAGGGCCACGTTGACGATGCTCCCGTCGAGCGTGGACATGAACGTCCCGATGGAGACGGCGGAGAAGGCGATCCATGGCGAGCGGCTGGCGGCTGGTGACATCCGGGCAGAGCCTACTCGAAGCCGGTCAGGGAAAGCCCGCATCCGGCACCTCGGGGTGGGCGTCCCGCAGCGCCTCGCGCAGCCGCGGCAGCGCGAGGTGGTAGGCGACGCTGGCGGCGACCGCCACCGAGCCGCCGATGACGAGCGTCGCCGGCACGCCGATCCGGTGGGCGGTCCACCCGGCGGCGAGCGCGCCGAACGGTCCGACACCGATGAAGAGCGTCGAGAAGATCCCGATCAGCCGCCCCCGCAACTCCTGGCCCGCGAGCCCCTGCAGGAGCGTCATCGTCCCCGCCATCTGGCTGATCATGCCGGCCCCGGCGAGGACCATCGCGACGCCGGAGATCACCGGGCTCCGGGAGATCCCGAGCAGCACCACGGCCGCGCCCAGGGAGGTCGCGCCGATCCCGACCCGGCGCGCGAGCCCCTCGAGCCCGCGCCGTCCGAGGAGCGACGCGGCGCCGACGAAGGCGCCCACGCCGGCGAGCGCCTGCAGGAGGCCGAAGAGCCCCGGGCCGCCGTGCAGCACCTCCGCCGCGAGCGCCGGGAGGAGGATCGTGTAGGGGAGCGCGAGGAGCGCCGAGACGGCGACGAGCGCGAGCATCGCGCGGACGTGCCTGGCCCGCCACGCCCAGACGATCCCCTCGGCGAGGTGGGCGCGGCGCCCCTGCTCCTGGGGGGGCGGCGGGCGCCGGGGCACCTTCATCACCCAGAGCGCGTAGAGGGTCCCGCTGAACGAGAGCGCGTTGAAGGCGAAGCAGACCCCCTCGCCGACCGTGGCGACCAGCCAGCCGGCGATGGCCGGCCCGACCGCCCGCGAGGCGTTCACGATGGAGGAGTTGAGCGCGATCGCGTTGGTCATGTCCTCGCCGGCCACGTCGGCGAGGAGCGCCTGGCGCGCCGGGATCTCGAACGCCTGCGTCAGGCCGAGCATCGCCGCGAGCACCAGCACGTGCCAGGGGCGCACGACGCCGGTCAACGTCACGGCCGCGAGCAGCGTCGCCTGGATCACCGCGTTGACCTGCGTCGTCAGGACGAGCCTGCGCCGCGGGAAGCGGTCGGCGAGCGATCCGGCGTAGACGCCGAGGAAGGTGGTCGGCACCTGCGAGAGGAAGCCGACGAGCCCCAGCATCTCCTTCGAGCCGGTGAGCCGCCAGACGAGCCAGCCCTGCGCCACCGACTGCGCCCAGGTCCCGGCGAGGGAGATGGCCTGCCCGGCGAAGAAGAGCCGGAGGTTCGGGTTCCGGAGGGAGCGGAGGGAGTCGGGGAAGCGCATGCGCGAGGGCAGGCTACCCCGCGACGGACCGGCGCTCCATGCCGGCACCCCCTTCCCATCCCACCTCCCGATTTGGCAACATCCCGGTAGGATCTCGACGATTCGAGGCGACGCACCGGGGCCTTCGCCCCCTCGTTCCTGGCGAGGTGGATGATGCTCATGATGTCGAGTTGGCTGCGCGAGAACGCGCTGCCGGAGGCGCAGCCCCAGCGGGTGTGTCTCTGCTGCGGACAGTGCTGCGAGTCCTTCGGGGGGCACCTGCAGGCCTCGCAGCGCGACCTGGAGCGGTGGCGCGAGCTGGGACGGGAGGACCTCCTCCGCCGCGTCAGCAGCATCGGCTGGATCTGGATCAACCCGGACACGGGGACGCTGGAAGACCGCTGCCCCTTCCTCCGCAGGACCGGGCCGGAGACCCAGGCCTGCGCCATCCACGACGTGAAGCCCGACATCTGCAGGGACTACCCGACCCTCGCCCACGGGCGGCAGTGCCTGCGCGGCGTGTTCCTGGGGCTGATCGGTCCTATCCTGCTGGCTGTCGAGGAAGTGATCGGCGCGACGCTGCACTGAGGTCGCGCCTGGCGCGGTGCGATGAAGCTGCGACATATCGAGGGCGACCTCTGGGAGATCCCGCGCGAGGGGCGGATGAGGGTCCCCGGCCGCGTCTACAGCCCGGGGCCGCCGGCGCCCGACGACGCCGCGCTCGGGCAGGTGGCCAACATGGCCCACCTTCCGGGGATCCTCCGCTTCTCGCTCGCCATGCCCGACTACCACTGGGGCTACGGCTTCCCCATCGGCGGCGTGGCGGCGATGGACGCCGACGAGGGCGCGGTCTCGCCGGGCGGCGTGGGCTACGACATCAACTGCGGCGTCAGGGTGGTGACCACCCTCCTCGACGCGAGCGACCTGCGCCCGCTGCTCCACGAGGCGGTCGCGCGGCTCTACCGCGACATCCCGGTTGGCGTCGGCTCCAGCCACGCCATCCCGCGCCTCACGGCCCGGGAGCTGGGCGACGTGATGACCGAGGGGGCGCGCTGGGCCGTCGAGCGCGGCTTCCGCGCCGCCTCCGACGACGCGGAGCACTGCGAGGAGGGTGGCTCGCTGCGGGGCGCCGATCCCGGCGCCCTCTCGGACCTGGCGCGCCAGCGTGGCGAGGATCAGCTGGGCACGCTCGGGAGCGGGAACCACTTCGTCGAGCTGGACCGCGTCGCCGAGGTCTACGACGTCGAGGCGGCCGAGGCGTTCGGCCTGCGCGAGGGGGCGGTGGCGATCCAGATCCACTCCGGGTCGCGCGGCCTCGGCTACCAGGTCTGCGACGACTTCCTCGCCGAGCTGGCGCCGCGCCTCGGGCAGTTCGGCCCCGACTACGCGAACCTCCCGGACCGACAGCTCGCCTGCGCGCCGATCGGGAGCGACGCAGGCCGGCGCTACCTCGCCGCGATGGCCGCAGCCGCCAACTTCGCCTGGGCCAACAGGCAGGTGATGGCCGGGCTCGCCGTCCGCGCGCTGCTCCACGCGCTCTCCCTCTCCGAGCGCGAGCTCGGCGCCCGGCTCCTCTACGACGTCTGTCACAACGTGGCGAAGTTCGAGGAGCACGAGGTCGACGGCCGGCAGCGGCTGGTCCTCGTCCACCGCAAGGGGGCGACGCGCGCCTTCGGCCCGGGCGACCCCCGCGTCCCGGAGCCGTACCGCGGCGTCGGCCAGCCGGTCCTGATCCCCGGCGACATGGGGCGCTACTCCTACGTCCTGGCCGGCACGGCGAAGGCGATGACCGACACCTTCGGCAGCTCCTGCCACGGCGCGGGCCGGCTCCTCTCCCGCGGCGAGGCGCTGCGCCGCGCCAAGGGGCGCTCGATCGCCAGGGAGCTGCAGGCGAAGGGGATCGAGATCATGGCGCGCGGCAGGGGGACGCTCGCCGAGGAGATGAGCGAGGCCTACAAGGACGTGGCGCAGGTCGTGAACGTCATGGCCGGTGCCGGCCTCTCGCGCCTCGTCGCCCGGCTCGAGCCGATGGGGGTCATAAAGGGTTGACGAGTCGTGCGGGTGACCGTCGGCGTAGGTGACCGTCGGTGTGGCCGATCGCACGGTGTGGGCGATCGCACACCTTGTCGAGCCGCGCGCGCCCATGCATAAGGAATCCGCGCGCACTCACGCCGCCCTGGGGGAGAATCCGATGACTCATCGTCACCTGGCTTCGGCCATGATCGCCGCTGCGCTCTGGCTCGGGCCGCACCCTGCCGCCGCCGCAGAGGATGCCCCCCCCGAGCCCCCCAGGATCGCGTGGGTCGCCGGTCCGACGACCGTGGAGCTCGGCTCGGAGATCGCCGAGGTGAAGCTGCCGGAGTCGCTCGCCTTCGCGGGCCCCGCCGACGCGAAGAAGCTGCTCGAGCTGATGGGGAACGTCCCCCAGGGCTCCGAGCTCGGCCTGATCATCCCCAAGGCCGAGGAAGAGGACTGGTTCATCGTCTTCCGCTTCGACGGCATCGGCTTCGTCAAGGACGACGAGGCCGGGTCCATCGACGCCGACGCGATCCTCGAGTCGATCAAGGAGGGGACGAAGGCCGCCAACGAGGAGCGGAAGAAGCGGGGGATGTCCACGGTCGACGTGGTCGGCTGGGCCGAGGCGCCGCACTACGATCCCGTGAGCCACAACCTCACCTGGGCGATCCGCGGGAGGAACGAGGGGGGCCAGGAGATCGTCAACTACAACGTCCGCGTCCTCGGACGGGCCGGAGTGATGGAGCTGAAGCTGATCGACGACGCCGAGAAGTTCGCGGCGGCGAAGCCGGCGGTGGACGCGGTGCTCGCGGCCTTCGCCTACAAGCCGGGCAAGACGTACGCGGAGTGGCGCCCGGGGGACAAGGTGGCCGAGTACGGCCTCACGGCGCTGGTCGCCGCCGGCGCCGGCGCCGCCGCGGTGAAGACCGGTCTCCTGGCGGCGCTCTGGAAGATCCTCGCCAAGGGCGGCAAGCTCATCGTCGTCGCGGTGATCGGCTTCTTCGGCGTCATCGGCAAGGCGTTCAATGCGCTGCGCGGGAAGCGGGACGCGCCGGTCGCCTCGCGGCCGGACGCGCCGCAGCCGCCCCAGGGGTAGCTCGCACGCCAGATGCACGCGCTGCTCGTCGATCTCTGGCCCTGGCTGATCGCCTTCTACCTCGTCGACGGGCTCGCGCAGCTCCAGCGCGGCCACCTGCTGCTGGCGTCCTCGGGGCTCCGCTTCGCCGCGGTCGGAGCGGGGCTCCACCTGCGCGGGCTCTCGCCGCTCGCCGAGGGGATCGCCCTGCACGACCTCCCGTTCCTGGTCGCCGGCGACGCGCTCCTGATCTTCGATCCGAGGAGCAAGGCCGATCCCGCCGTGGTGGAGGAGCTCGACCTGCAGGCCATGCCGCTCGCGTCCCTGGGGCCGCTGACCCGCGAAGGGCGCAAGGTCTCCGCGGGCGGCCGCCTCCTCCTCGTCGCGCCCACGCCGGGGCAGGCCGAGCTCGCGCGAGCGCGGATCGGCGCGCTCTCGGCTGGAGCCGCGTCCCCTGCGCCGTCGCGCGGCGAGGCGGACCTGGTGCCGATCCGCTCCCTTCGTGCCGCGCAGGGACCGTGGGCCGCGGCGCTCCGCGTCGCGGCGTGCCTGCTGGCGCTCGCGACCGGCGCCGCCTGGCCGCTCGTCGCCTACGGCCCCCCGGGGCTCGCTGGGCTCGCCGGCGCGCTGCTCGCGGCGGTGGCAGCGCTCCTCCTGGTGGTCGCCGGGCTCGCCTACGCGATGTGGCGAGCCTGCGGCGAGCCGCGCGCTGCGAGCGCGGCCTCGGCGCTCCACCTGCTCACCTTCCCCGTGGCCGCCATCCACCCGCTCTGGCACGCGTCGCGCCCGCTCTACGGTCGCTTCCACCCGCTCGCCGTCGCCGCGGCCCTCCTCCCCCCGGAGGACTTCGCGCCGCTCGCCGGCCGGGAGCTGCGCCGCGCAGAGCTCTCGCGCGCGGCGACCCGGCCCGGCCTCGCCGCCGCGTGGGCGGAGCGGATCGGGCTCATCGAGCGGCTCCTCGCCGGGGCAGGGCTCTCGCGCGCGGCCGCGCTGGCGCCGCCGCCCCGCTACGCCGGCTCGGCCGCGTGGTGCCCGCTCTGCCGCGTTCAGTGGCGCGACGGCTTCGCGCGCTGCGACGACTGCGGCGTCGAGCTGGAGCGGTTCGACGGCGGCCCCCGTTTGGCCTGACCGGCGGCCGGTCCGTTCGCTATGCTCGTGGGCGCATGCACCCCTCCCCCGCCGAGATCCTCTCCAGGCCAGAGGGGACGATCGCCGAGACCCCGCTGCCGCTCCTCGTCCAGGCGATCTTCTCCGAGCAGCGGACCGTCGCGCTCGAGCTGAAGCTCCGCGGGCTGGAGAAGAGGCTCCAGTTCGAGGACGGGTCGCCGGTCGCCTGCCGGTCCAACCTGCTGCACGAGACGCTCGGCAAGACCCTCGTCAACAAGGGGAAGCTGACCGAGGAGCAGTACCAGCGGGCGCTCGGCGAGAGCGTCCAGACCGGCCAGCGGATGGGTGAGCTGCTGGTCTCGCAGAAGCTGATCAGCGCGTTCGACCTCTACAAGGTCATGCAGGCGAACCTCGCGCTGAAGATCCTCGACGCCTTCCGGTGGCACGACGCGACGTTCCGGTTGGCGGAGGAGACGGCGCCGGCCGAGCTGGCGCTGCGGGTCAACCCGGCGCAGCTCGTGCTCACCGGCGTGACCGGCGTCCTCAGCTTCGACGTCGTCGCCCAGGGGCTCGCCTTCACCGACGACCAGCGCTTCGGGCTCGTCCCGGCGCCGCCCCACGCCTGGAAGGGGCTCAGGCTCTCGACCCGCGACTCGAAGCTGGTGCAGGCGCTCCGCGCGCGCCCCACCCTCGACGAGCTGATGCAGCGGACCGGGCTCGACCTCGAGGAGTCGATGCGGCGGCTCTACGCCCTCACCGTCCTCGGCTTCGTCGCCTTCGCCGAGGCGCTTCCGGCCGAGCCCCAGCGCGCCGCGGCGCCCGCCCCTGCCGCCCCTGCGTCCCAGCAGGGCGCGCCGCCCCACGCCCCGCAGGCGGCGCCGGCCGGACCGGACCTGGAGGAGGAGGCGCCCGAGGAGACCGGGGCGACCGTCCTCGAGGAGACCGACGAGCTGAAGAACCTGCTGCTCGGCGCCTACCTCAACCACCGCACGCAGGACCCCTTCGACCTGCTCGGCATCCCGGAGCAGGCGGACGCCGTCGCGGCGCGCAAGGCCTTCCTGGAGCTGGCGGACCGGTACTGTCCCCTCCGGTTCCGCTCCCCCGACATGCGCGAGAAGGCCGACGCGCTGCTGGCCGCGCGGGCCAGGGCGCTCGGGGAGCTCTCGATCCCGGAGCAGGCGTCGCTCTGGAGGAAGCGGCGCGCGGCCGCTGCCGAGAAGGCCAGCGGCGCGAGCCGGCCGACCACGCACGAGCAGTTCCGGATCAAGACCGACCTGCTGGACGCTTCGACCCAGTTCGCCGAGGCGTCGCGCAGGCTCGAGGCCGGGAACTTCCGGGGTGCGATGGAGTACTTCCAGTTCGCGACCGACATCGAGCCCAGCGGCGTGAACCGGGCCCACCTCGCGTGGGCCCGCTACCTCGTCGATCCGCAGCGCAACTCGAGGCTCGTCCTCGGCGAGCTGGCGGGGCTCCAGAAGCAGGAGCCGGGCTGCAACCGGGCCTGGTACTTCGCAGGGGAGATCCAGCGCTCCCTCGGCCTGTACGCCGAGGCCGAGGAGGCCTTCAAGCGCGCCTACAAGACCGACCTCGGCGACAAGAAGAGCCAGCAGCTCGCGGTGGACATGATGCGGGCGCGGCGCGAGGCGAAGTAGCTTCGCGCGCTACAGCGGGATCGACACCCCCAGCTTGAACATCCCGGAGCCGAGCTCGCCGCGCAGCGAGAGGCGCTGGAGCTTCAGCGTCGCCCCGGCGACCCCCTGGATGAAGAAGGAGGACGCGTGCGGCGTGCCACCGTAGATGTCGTCCGACCACCAGCCGAAGGCGAAGCCGGCGTCGAGCTTGGGGTAGACCGTGAGCTCAGGCGTGATGTGGAAGTTCCAGAGGAAGCCGACAGCCGGGATGAGGGCGTTGTAGCTGAGGTTGGTCCAATAGTAAGTGTCAGTAGTGACGTTGTAGTTCCGGACGTCGCCCCAGCCGACGTGGATGAAGTCGAGCCCCGCGTCCATGGCGATGTCGTCGCGGATCTGCCCGGCGTGGAGGATCCCCTGCGGGATCAACGGGAACTGGTAGCGGGCCCCGACACCCACACCCGTGTTCCACCAGAAGTAGCTGGCGATGCCGTAGACGGAGAGCGACCGGCCGTCACCGGCGGCGGCGCCCCGCTGCTGGGCGTGGGCAGGGCTGGCAGAGAGTGCGAGCGCGGCGACGGCGGCGAGGAGGAAGCGATGCATGCGGGGCGAGCTCCTGTAGCGTGTGTTGTGGCGTCCGAGCGGGCAGTTGCATACCACAGGGGTCCTGGGAGGTCCCCGCCGACCTTCGCGCGCCGGGCACTCTCGCACTGGAGCGTTTGACACCCCCGAAAACCCGTGGCTAACCTCGCCACGTTTCGTGCGTTTCCTCCTGGAGGCTTCATGCGTCGCACGCTGGCGCTCGCCATCGCCGCCCTGCTCCCCGCCGCCGCGCTCGCCGAGCCGCTGGACCTCGACCTTGGTCAGCTCGGTGCGCCTGACGCGGGCGTCTGGGAGCACGTCCGACGTACGACCGGGACGCCCACGGCAGCGCGCTCGCCAACGACGCGAAGGCCCGCTTCGGGATGCTCGCGTCGGAGCTGACGCTCGCGCTCACCTCGTCGCTCCTGACGCCCGGCTCGACCACCGGCCACTCCGGCTTCGACATCGCGCTGGAGGGGGCCTACGCCGGGACGCACGTCAACGAGGTCGGCACGGACCAGCGGCACCACCGACGGCGGAGGGACGTACGGCCCGCGCAACTTCTGGCCGACGCGCGGGCTCACCCCGCACGAGCTCTTCGTCCCGGCCGTGCGGATCCGGAAGGCGCTGCCGTTCTCCTTCGAGCTGGGGGCGCGCTTCAAGTACGTCTCGCAGTCGGCGCTCTACGCCGGCCAGCTCGAGACGAAGTGGGCCTTCTTCGAGGGGGACCGGGTCCTCCCCGACTTCGCGCTCCGCGTCGCCTACACGCGGATCGGCGGCGTCCGGACGCTCAACATCGGCGCCACCGACTTCGACTTCGTGGTCTCGAAGCGCTGGGGCGTGCTCGGCGTCGTGAGCCTCACGCCGTACGGCGCGCTCCGCTTCACCTACATGCGGGCCTCGTCCGACCCGATCGTCTTCTTCCCGGAGGCTGGCGTCACTGACCCGGTCCCGGCTACCGTCAACGCCGACCAGGTCGCCCGCACCGCCTCCTTCCCCAAGGTCTCGAGCACCTTCTTCCGCTCGACGCTCGGCCTGCGGATGACGGCCTACGCCCTGAGCCTCGCCGCCGAGATCACCCACTACGGCGGCGGCGAGTTCGAGCCCGACGAGTACCCGCTCTATCGCGTGAAGCCCTCGCTCGCGGGGTCGTTCAGGCTCGGGTTCGAGTTCTAGCCTCTAGCGTCCCGTGGCGCGCCGGACCTCGGCGCGCGCCGCGCCCGGGTCGTTCGCGAAGAGCCCCGCGGCGCCCAGCGCGCAGAGCCGCGCCACGTCACCGGGCGCGTCGGCGGTCCACACGAACACCCCGCGCCCGCCTCGCGCCCAGCTACGGAAGCGCTCCGGCGTCACCAACCTCAGATCCGGGTTGAGCGACGACGGGCTGAGCAGCGCCGCCGCGCCGGCGACGCGCCCGCGCCACGGGTGGCCGTCCTCGAACAGGAGCGCGGTCGCGACCCTGCGCGAGTAGACACGGAAGGCGGCGACCAGCCGGAAGTCGAAGGAGCTGACGAGCGCCCGCTCCTCGGCCCGCCGCTCGCGCAGCAGCCGCGCCACCTCCCGCGCGAGCTCCAGGTCGGGGAGCTGGAAGCGCGCCGACTTGAGCTCGACGTTCACGATGCCCCAGGGGACCGCCTCCAGCACCTCGGCGAGGAGCGGGACGCGCTCCCCCCGGAACCGCTCCGCCTTCCAGCGCCCCACGTCGACGGCCCGCAGCGCCGCGAGCGGCGCCCGGTGGACCACGAGCGGCGACCCGCCGACGCGGCGCAGGTCGTCGTCGTGCGCCACGACCAGCTCGCCGGTCCCGCAGCGCCAGACGTCCAGCTCGACGCCGTCCGCTCCGCGCTGCATCGCGAGCCGGAAGGCGGCGAGGGTGTTCTCGGGCGCCTCGGCGCTCGCGCCGCGGTGGCCCAGGACGAGCGGACGGCCCTCGGCGCGCGGCGGTGGGATGAAGGGGAAGAGCATGGCGTGGCGCTCCGCTGGGGACGGCGCTATGCTAGCGCGCCTTCACGGAAACGCCCCATGGCCGAGCTCCTCGTAGTCCTCTTCGTCCTCGTGCTCGTCTTCGGATCGAGCAAGATCCCCGCCCTCGGCGATGGGCTGGGCCGCGCGATCCGGAGCTTCAAGAAGGCCGTGAAGGGCGACGAAGAGAAGCCCTGACCCGCCCTCACCCGCTCCGGTCGGCCGGTGGCCGCGGGCAGGTTCAGGGGGTCCTGCGCTCGGTCACCAGCCTGTTCGCGAGCGCCCGCACCATCGGGTGGATCGCGCCGTCCCGCGCGATCTCCTCGAGCTCGCCGGAGCCGAGGAAGGCCAGCAGCTTCAGCGCGACCTCGGTCTCGACGTAAGGGTTCTTCACCACCGCCAGGACGACCGCAGGGCGGGTGCGCCAGCGGCGCGACTCGTAGAAGCAGCGCAGCGTCTCCGGGCGGATCGGGCGGCGCGCCGCGATCCGGATCGCGAAGGGCTCGGTGAGCTGGGCGTTCCTGAGCAGCTCGCGCACGACCGTCGGCTCCCCCTCGGCCGCCAGCCTCGCCAGCAGGTCGGGGTCGCGGTTCGCGCGCGCCATGGTCTTCTTGTGCCCGAGCGTCAGGCTGGCGAGGCGAGGGTCCGGCTTGTCGCGCGGCGGCACCCACTCCTTGTGGGCCGGCGGCGCGACGAACAGGCTCGTCACCTCGACCAGCCCGCGCTCGGCGGCGGCGGCGTAGATGTCGGCCGTGCCCTCGTAGCCGAGCTCCACGGGGGGATCCGCCAGGGCCTGGCCCACCGCCGCGATGGCGATGCGGTGCTCCGCGCCGGTGCCGCGTGCGAGCGCTGCGATCGCCAGCGCCGCGAGCGACGGCTCCATCCCTGCCAGCAGTCGCGCGGCGGCGCCGCGGCGCGCGCCCCCCTCCTCCAGCGTCAGGAGGCGCCGCGCCATGGCCAGCGCCACCTCGCCGGCGCCCTTCGCGGGGCCGACACCGTGGGTCATGGTTGCTTCGCGCCGCCGGGTTCGATGGGCTCGACGGTGACGTGGAGCCCCGCCCCCACGACGTCCGGGGGATAGTCGGAGATGGCCACCAGGAACGGGACGGCTTCCCCGGGCTTCACGCCCTTGTGCCGCCCAGCCGCGCGGCTCTCCGCCGCGGCGACCAGTCCAGCGGCGTCGCGCGACGCGTACAGCTCCTCGGCGGTGGGGACGACGCCGGCGCCAGCCTCGCCGCGCGCGAGGACCGCTCCACCGCGCACCACCTCCACCCGCACCCGCAGGCCGGCGACCGCCGAGCCGGCGTGGGAGACCGCCTTCCCGGTGACGAAGAGGATCGGCGGCGCGTCCGAGCGCTCGTACAGCCCGCTCCGCAGCTGCGTCGCCGAGAAGGGCTCCGGCGGCGCCCCGATGGCGCCGAGCACCGCGGCCGGGCGCAGGAGCATCCCCGGCCGCACGCCGCGCCAGTAGGAGAGGAAGGCGATCGCCACCGCGAGGAGCGCGACGAGCGAGATGGCGTTCACCGCGACGGCCCGGAACCTGGAGGCGCGCCGATGCACGTCGACGATCGCGTCCTCGTCCTCCTCGGGAGCCGGCGCCGGCGCCGCCGCTTCGGGGGCCGGGCGAAGCCCACGGGCAGCGTCGCCGTCCGCCGCGGGAGGATGCATCGCGGCTTCGTGAGGATGGGCGAAGGACTCTTCCGCGCCCTCGCCGAAGCCCGTGGAGCCTCCCAGCTGGAGCCCACCGCTCTGGTCCTCGAAGGAATCCTCTCCCCCGAAGCCACCGAAGCCCGGCGCGGGCGCGGCGGGCAGGGGCCTCGCCGGCGTCCTCTCGTCGAGCGCCAGGTCTGGCTCGGGCTCCTGCGCCGCGTGGTTCGGCCGCGGCGCCAGGTCGTCATGGAGCTGTGGCGCCGCGTCCGCGGAGGGATCGAAGTCGAAGCCGGTGTCGAGGATGCCGGACGGCTCGGGCGGTGGCGTGGCCGCCGGCAGCTCCGCGGGAGCGGAGACCTGGGCGACGAACGGGTCGACGGACCCGAACCCTCCAGGCGCTGACGAGAAGGGATCATGGGCGGCGAACGGGTCCTGCGCCCCCGAGCCCCCGCTGGAGCCGGCGTTGCCGAACGGGTCGGCTGGCTCGGAGGGCCCCTGGCCGAAGGGATCGGCCGCCACTCCGCTGGGGCGGAAGCCTGCGCGCGGCCCGGGCTCCAGGTCGAGATCGAGCCCTCCGGGCGCGCGACGCGCCGGGGTCGGCGCCGCCTGGGGGACGTCTGGAGAGCCGCCGGGGTCGCGGTGGACGACGAAGACGGTCTGGCACTTCGAGCAGCGCACCTTGGCGCCGCGCGGGCCGACCTTCTCGTCGGCGACCTTGAACCTTGCCTGGCAAGCGCTGCAAACGACGATCATGGCGGCCTCGGGATCGGAGATTACACCGGGGACCGCTTGACACAAAGCGCCACGCCTATGAACAATCTCTCTGATTGCGGGCACTTGCGCCCCGGAGCGTTCCCAATGAACGACGAGCAGCAGCCCGCCGCAGCGTCCGCCGAAGCACGCGACCCGAAGGTCATCAAGCGCTACACCAACCGGAAACTCTACGACACGGTCGAGTCGCGCTACGTGACGCTGGACGAGATCGCGACGATGATCCGCTCCGGCGCCGAGGTGAAGGTGGTCGACAACCGGACGCGCGAGGATCTCACGTCGATCACGCTCGCGCAGATCATCTTCGAGCAGGAGAAGAAGAGCTCCCAGACGAGCCTCTCCACGCTGCTCGGGCTCATCCGGCAGGGCGGCGACATCGCGCAGCAGCTGGTGGGTGGGGCCGAGCTGCGAGAGCGCGTCCAGACGATCTTCTCACGTGGCCACCGGGCCAGCGGCAGGTCGCGCGACCTGCTCGCGGTCTCGCGCGAGGCGATCACCGCGATCCAGCACAGGCTCGACGAGGGGGTCCGGAACGCCATCGACGGGGTGAGCCACGTCGGCGAGGTCCGCAAGCAGCTCGAGGACGTCTCGACGCGCCTCTCCGAGCTGGAGCGGCGGCTCGAGGACCTGGATCGCGAGGAGCCAGTGAAGAAGCCCCCGCGGGAGCCCTGAGCACCGGTCGTCAAGTGGCCGCACCTCCCCTCCTCGCGCGACGGCTCGCCGTCGTCACCGGCAAGGGGGGCGTCGGCAAGTCGACCGTCGCGGCCGCGCTCGCGCTGCTCGCCGCCCGGCGCGGCCAGCGCGTCCTGGTCTGCGAGGTGAACGTGCAGGAGCGGATCGCTCCCCTCCTGGGGGAACGCCCGAGCGGCGCGCGCATCAGGGAGGTCCTCCCGGGGCTCCACACCGTCAACGTCGCTCCGCAGGAGGCGCTGCGCGAGTACGGGCTCTCGGTGGTCAAGTTCCAGACCATCTACGAGGCGGTCTTCGAGAACAGGATGGTCCGCCACTTCCTCCGGATCGTCCCTGGCTTCGCGGAGCTGGTGATGCTGGGCAAGATCCTGCACGAGGCCCGCGCGACCGAGGGCGCGCGGCCACGATGGGATCTGGTGATCATGGACGCCCCTTCGACCGGCCACGCGGTCCAGCTGCTGCGGGTCCCGCAGGCGCTCCTCGACGCCTTCCCCCCCGGACCGCTCCGCCACGACGCGGAGTGGATGCGGGCGCTCCTCCTCGACCCTGCGCGCACCGGCATCGTGCTGGTGACGCTGCCGGAGGAGATCCCGGTCAACGAGACCATCGAGCTCGACGCAGAGATCCGGGGCGTGCTCGGGATGCCGCGCGCTGCGCTGCTCGTGAACGCCATGCCGGCGTCCCGCTTCGGCGCGGCCGACGCCGCGATCCTCGCCGGCGCCGCCGGGGCGCCGCCGCCGCTCGGACCTGCGGCCCTCGCCGGCTCGATCGCCGCTGCCCGCCGCGTCCGCGCGGAGCACGCCCTCGCGCGCGTGCGCGAGGCGGTGCCTTTGCCGGGCGCGGTGCTCCCGCTGATGGCCGCGCCGCGGTGGGAGCGCGACGCGGTCGAGCGGCTCGCCGCGGAGCTCGCGGCCCAGGGGGGCGCGTGGCTGGGATGACCCTCATGAGCCAGCTCGGGAGCCGCCGGGTGGTCGTCTGCGTCGGCGCCGGCGGCGTCGGCAAGACGACCGTGGCGGCGGCCATCGGGCTGCAGCGGGCCCTCGAGGGGGGACGCGTCCTGGTCTGCACCATCGACCCCGCCAGGCGGCTCGCCAACGCGCTCGGCCTCGCCGCGCTCGGCAACGTCGAGACACGGGTCCCCGAGCACGCCTTCGAGGCGGCTGGGCTGACGCCACGCGGCGAGCTGCACGCGATGATGCTGGACGTGAAGCGGACCTGGGACGAGCTGGTCGGGCGTCACGCCCACGACCCGGCCCAGCGCGACCGCATCCTGAAGAACCGGCTCTACCGGCAGATGTCGGCGGCGCTCGCAGGGTCGCAGGAGTACATGGCGACCGAGAAGCTGTACGAGCTGGCGACCGAGCGCGACTACGACCTGGTCGTCCTGGACACGCCGCCGACGGCGCACGCCCTGGACTTCCTCGACGCGCCCGACCGGATCCTCGACTTCCTCGGTGACGAGACCACCCGTGCGCTCCTCGCCCCCGCGCTCGGGGCCGGCAAGGTCGGGCTACGGCTGGCGCAGCTCGGCGGGAGCTACATCGCCAAGACGCTGGCCAGGTTCACCGGCGCGGAGGCGCTCTCGGACCTCGGCGACTTCCTGCGCAACTTCCATGGGATGTACGAGGGCTTCAAGGATCGGGCGGAGGCGGTGCGGACGCTGCTCTCGCACCCGGACTCCGGGTTCGTGATCGTCGCGTCGCCGGCAGCCGCGGCCATCGACGAGGCGCTCGCCCTCCACGAGCGGCTCCACGCCGAGGCGATGCCGATCGCGGGCGTCGTGGCCAACCGCGTCACCGCCTCGCTCTGGGACGGTACCCGGCCGCTGCCGGACGGCCCGGAGCTGGCGGCGGCGCTGCCGGGCGCCGATCCTTCGATGGGCGGACGGCTCGCCGCCGCGCTCGCCGAGCACCAGCTCCTCGCCGCGGCCGACCGCGAGGCGATCCAGCGCCTCACCGGTCCGATCGAGGCGCCGTACGCGGTCATCCCGCGGCTGGAGGAGGAGGTCGACGACCTCGGCGGCCTCGCGAAGATCGCCGGTCAATTCTGACCGCGCCGCGGGCCCGCCCTACGCCGCGGGACGCGCCTGCTTGCGCACCTTCTTGATGAACGTCTTCGTGCAGCGACCGTGCGTGGTCTCGTGGTTCACGATCTCCGCGATCAGCCGCGCCTTCGCGTCGGCGGCCAGGACCACGCTGGCGTTCACCTCGGCCGCGAGCTGCACCGCCTCCGCCGTCACCGGGACCCTCGGCCCCGCGGAGATCGGCGCCGCAGCGCGGTAGTGCGACGGCTTCGTCTTCGTGACGTCGTGGAACCCCGAAGCCGACTCTGCCCGTCGACCCGAGCCGTGGCAGCTGGGGCACTTGGCCGAGCTGCCGCCCAGCGCGTTGCCGACGCGCCCGTCGCCACCGCACATCCGGCAGGTCTCACCTTCCATGTGCTCCTCCGTTCGACGCCACTGCAGGGGCCAGCCTCTTCGCGCGCTCGATATCTGTAGCACCCCCGCCGGTTCGGCGCCCCGCCGGCACGGGGGGCCGCGACGTCAGCAGGCATGAGGTAGGGTGCCGCCCCATGCGCCAGGCCAACGCCCGCTTCCTCGCCTTCTGCGACGGCTCCTCACTCTCGAACCCGGGCGGCCCCGGCGGCACCGGCTTCGTCGTCGTCGACCGGGTCCGCCCGGCGCTGCGGTTCGGCGGCACCCGCTGGGTGGACGATGGCCCGAACGGCGTCACGAACAACCGGATGGAGCTTCGCGCCGTGCTCGAGGCGCTGGAGGGCCTCCCAGCGGGAGAGACGGTCGAGGTGGTCTCCGACTCCCGCTACGTCGTGGACGCGCTCTCGAAGTGGATCCACGGCTGGCGCCGCAAGGGCTGGCGCACCGCGGCGGGCGGCGCCGTCCTGAACCGCGACCTCATCGAGGCCGTGGACGCCCGGGCGAGCGAGCTGTCCGTCCGCTACAGCTGGGTCCGCGGCCACGACGGCCACGCGGCGAACGAGATCGTCGACGAGCTGGCCCAGTCCGCGGCGCGCGGCGTGCCGGGACCGTCCGAGCCGATGGTCGTCGCGGCGCTGAAGGCCTCCGCGATCCTCGCGCCCTGACCCTGGCTCAGCCGATCCGCGCGTCACGCGTCGGCCGGCCCCGGCGCGCGCGGGCCTGGCCGCGCCGAGGTGATCCCCGCGCCCCCTTGGACTAGACTCCGGCCCCGATGCTCCGAACCGCCCTCCCCCTTTTGCTCCTCGCCGCCGCCTGCGCCACCGTCCGCGCGCCCGAGTCGCCGGTCGCGACCACCCCCGCGCCCCCGGCGCTCCCGCCTGAGATCGTCTACGAGCCGGAGGTGATCGCCCCGGCGCAGGTGGATCTGGAGCTCTCGGACAAGAACGACGAGGAGCTCTTCGCCATCGGCTCCGCGGCCTACGGCGCCGGCGACTTCCGCCGGGCGGCCGCCGCGTTCGCGCGGATCGCCGACGTCCACGCGCAGTCGAGCCACGCTGCGACGGCCATCTTCAACGCGGGGATGTCGTACCAGAAGCTCGAGGAGTGGCGCCTCGCGCTGGAGCGCTTCCGCACCTTCGTGAAGGCGTACGAGGGGCCCGACGCCGTCGACGCGGAGTTCCGGGTCGCCCAGTGCCTCTACCACCTCGACGAGCTGAACGACGCCCGCGCCCTCCTGAAGAAGCTCGCCGACCGCGAGGGCGTCGAGCCGGAGCTGCGGATCCGGGCCCTCGCCGAGCGTGGCGTCGTGGAGCTGGAGGCCGGCCTCGGCGAGGACGCGGAGCGGACGCTGCAGCTCGCGCTCCAGACGTGGCGCGAGGCCGAGGAGAAGGAGCGGCTCGACGAGTGGCACGCCGCGCAGGCCCAGTTCTACCTGGGGGAGGTCTACCGCGAGTGGTTTCGCGCCATCCCGCTGGTCCCCAAGGGGAACGACGAGGGAGAGCTGGCGAAGGCGCTCGAGTCCAAGGCCCAGATGCTCCTGACCGCGCAAGGCCACTACATCCGGGCCATCCGGATGCAGAACGAGCAGTGGGCGGTCGCCGCCGGCTTCCGCTGCGGAGAGCTCTATGACGAGCTGCGGAAGCAGCTGCATGGAGGCGCCGCTGCCTCCCGGCTTCGACGAGGAGCAGGCCGCGGCCTACCGCGACCTGCTCTCCCAGCGCGTCAGGATCCTCGCCGAGAAGGCGATCGTCGCCTACGAGCAGACGCTCGCGCTCGCCGCCCGCGCCAGGGTGGACGACAACCGCTTCCTGGAGCCGACCCGCAAGTCGCTGGAGGAGATGCGCGCGGTGCTGGCGGAGAAGCGGACCGCGGCGCGCTAGCCCAGGTAGTCCTCTCTTGGGGCCGCCCGTGACATCGGGCCGCCCCGGTGGTCTGCTCCGGCGGGGGGCATGGGGGCATGGGCACGTCTAGCGACGGCGGCAAGAGCGAGGGTCCGGCTCAGCAGATCGACTTCAGGCTGATGGCCGAGCTGGCGGCCGATCCAGTCGCGGTCCACGACCAGGGCGGCGTCATAGTGTGGGCGAACGCGGCCGCCGCGGCGCTGGTGCGGGCGCCCAGCGCCGAGTCGCTCGTCGGCATGCACATGCTGGGGTTCGTCGCCCCGGAGCACCGCGAGGCGGTGCTCGCGCGCGCCGCGGCGCTCGCCGCCGATGGCGGCGCGGTGGGGACGCTCGAGGAGGTCTTCGTTCGGCTGGACGGCACGCGCGTGGAGGTGGAGACGAGCGGCGCCGCGCTCGGCGGCGGCCGGACCATCATCGTCGTCCGGGACGTGTCGCGCCGAGCGGCGGCCGAGCGGGCCCAGCGCGAGAGCGAGCGGCGATTCCGCGAGCTCTTCGAGTTCGTGCCGGTGAGCCTCTTCGAGGTGGACGTGTCGGGCGTTCGCGCCGCCCTCACTGCCCTGCGCGACGGCGGCGTCGCCGACTTGAGGAGCTACGTGGAGGCCCACCCTGAGCTGGTCGGCCGGATGATGAAGTCGTTCACCCTCCTCGCGGTGAACGCCGCCGGTCGCGCGCTGGTCGGGGCGACGTCCATGGATGACCTGCTCGCCAACTTCGAGAAGGTCTATCCACCGGAGACGTTCCCGCGCTACCGCGAGCTGGGGCTCCAGCTCGCCGAGGGGCACACGACCGTCAGCTTCGACGGGTGGGTCGGCACGCTCACCGGAGAACGTCGCTGGATCGAGACGACGGCGACGCTGGTCCCCGGCCACGAGGCCGACTGGAGCCGGCTCCTCGTCGCGAGCACCGACGTCACCGATCGGCGACGCGCCGAGGAGGAGCGGGCGGCGCTGCACGAGCGGCTGCGGCTGTCCGAGAAGCTGGAGGCGGTGGGACGGCTCGCCGGCGGGATCGCGCACGACTTCAACAACATCCTCTCGGGGATCCTCGGCTACACCGAGCTCACCATCCTCGGGCTCGAGCGCGGCAGCGAGCTCTACGATCACCAGCAGCGCATCAGGGAGGCGACGCTCCGGGCGCGCGACCTCGTCCGCCAGATCCTGGCCTTCAGCCGCCGGGACTCGGCCAACAGGCAGGTCGTGGACGTTCCCACCGTCGTGCGGGAGGCGCTGACGCTGATGCGCGCCGGGATCCCGGCGTCGGTCACGGTGGAGACCCGGATCGACCCCGAGGCGGGGACCACCCTCGCCGACCCGACGCAGCTCCACCAGATCGTGCTGAACCTCGCCTCCAACGCCCGCGACGCCGTCAGCTCCTACGGCCGGATCGAGTTCGCCGTGGAGGCGATCGAGCTGAAGGGGGAGATCCCGGGGCTGCCCTCCGGCCGGTACGTCCGGCTCCGGGTGAAGGACGACGGCCTCGGGATGGACGAGGCGACCCGGGCGCGGCTCTTCGAGCCCTACATGACGACCAAGGCGCTGAGCGGCGGCCACGGCCTCGGGCTCGCCGTGGTGCACGGGATCGTCGCCGCGGCCGGCGGCGCCATCCAGGTCGAGTCGGCGCCGGGCGAGGGCAGCACCTTCGACGTCTACCTGCCGCGGAGCGAGCTCTCCGCCGCGAGGGATCCGCGCGCCGCTGCGCCAGCCCTCTGGGCGGGGCGAGCGGATCCTCGTCGTCGACGACGAGCCGATGGTCCGGAACGCCCACCGGCGGCTCCTGGAGTCGCTGGGCTACGTGGTGGAGGTCGCGGCGGACGGCGAGCAGGCGCTCGCCCGCTTCCGCGAGGCGCCGGGCGCGTTCGACCTGATCCTCACCGACCAGACCATGCCGCGCCTCTCGGGCGTGGATCTCGCGCGCACGGTCCTCGAGCTCCGCGCCGACGCGAGGGTGATCCTGTGCACCGGCTACAGCGACCACGTCGACGAGGAGCGCGCCCGCACGCTCGGCCTCAGCGCCCTCCTCACGAAGCCGATCGACCGCGCGACGATGGGAGCGGCCTTGCGGAAGGCGCTCGCGCGGTAGCCTCACCGGAGCGGGCGGATCGGCTCTATCTGTGAGCGCAGCTTCTCCGCGTCGATCGCGGGGAGCCGGCAGACCCCCTGCTCGCAGACGTAGGCCGTCGGCCTCCCGCCAGCAGCCCGCTTCTCCCGGGCGAAGAGGGCGAGCCCGCCGAGCGCCTCCAGCGCCGGACCCTCCGGCGCGCCGGCCAGCGCGCGGCTCGGCAGGAAGGTCTCGCGGAGCACCTTCAGGAAGTGCTCGGGCGAGGGATCTCCCTCGGGCCAGACGAGCGCCACCTCGCGGACCGCGTCGGTCGAGAAGTCGACGGCGAGCAGCATCTCGCCGAGCGCGGTGGGGAAGGTCTCGAGCGTGTGGCCGTGGGCGCGGAGCGCCGCCTCCGCGATCCTGCGCCACCGCTCGTCCACGGTGAAGGCGGCCAGCCGAAGGGCGTTGAGCGTCGCGACCGAGGCCCCCGACGGCTCGGCCCCGTCACGCGTCGGCTTCTCGCGCGCGATCAGCTGCTCGCCGTCGGACGCCGTGACGAACCAGCCCCCGCCGGCGTGGTCGGCGAAGTGCTCCTCGGTCGCGTCGGCGATCGCGAGCGCAGCCTCGAGCCAGCGCGGCTCGAAGGTCGCCTCGTAGAGATCCAGCAGCCCCTGCGCCACGAAGGCGTGGTCCGAGAGGAAGCCGCGGACCGGAGAGCCACGCCCGGCCGTGAAGCTCCGGAGCAGCCGGCTGCCGCTCCGCAGCGAGCCCAGGACGAAGCGGGCGGTCCGCTCCGCCGCGCCTGTCCAGCGCGGCTCGGCGAACACCCGCCCGCCGAACGCGAGCGCCGAGATCGCGAGCCCGTTCCACGCCGCGATCCGCTTCTCGTCGCGGCGGGGAGCGGGGCGCCGGGCGCGGGCCGCGAGGAGCCGCGCGCGGGCGGGCGCGAGCGCCTCCTGCTCGGCCTCGTCGGGGCGCGGCACGTGGAGCACGTTCTCGTCCTGGAAGTTCCCCGCCTCGCTGACGCCGTAGAATGCCTCGAAGCGCGGCGCGCCGTCGCCGAGGAGGCTCCTGATCTCCTCCACCGTCCAGACGAAGTAGCGCCCCTCCTCCCCCTCGGTGTCGGCATCGGTGGCGGAGTACAGGCCCCCGTCGGGCGCCTCCAGCTCGCGCAGCAGGTAGTCGAGCGTGGTCCGCACCACCCGCTCGAAGTCCGGCCTCCGCGTCACCTGCCAGGCCTCGGCGTAGGCGACCGCGAGGAGCGCGTTGTCGTAGAGCATCTTCTCGAAGTGGGGCACGAGCCAGCGCTCGTCGGTGGAGTAGCGATGGAAGCCGCCGCCGAGCTGATCGTGCAGGCCGCCGGCGTCCATCGCCTCGAGGGTCAGGACGGCCATCGCCAGCGCCTTCGGGTCGCGGCTTCGGCGGTGGTACCGGAGCAGCGAGCGGACGGGGAAGCTGGAGGGGAACTTGGGGGCGCCCACGAGCCCGCCGTGGCGCCCGTCGAAGGCGTCGGCGCAGGCGTGGTACGCGGCCTCCAGCACCTTCACCCCCGGGGCGCCCTCGTGGGGACCGCCGCTGCTGCCGAGCGCGAGCTTGACCGCATCGGCGAGCCTGACTGCCACCGACTCGACGCGGCCCGGTGTCTTGTCCCAGGCCTCCGCCACGTCGCGCAGCACCGAGAGGAAGCCCCGGAGCGCACCTCGCTCACCGTCGCGCGGCGGGAAGTAGGTGCCGGCCAGGAAGGGACGCCGCTCGTGATCCAGCCAGACGCTCATCGGCCAGCCGCCGCCCCCGGTGAGCGCCTGGGTCGCCGCCATGTAGACCGCGTCGACGTCCGGCCGCTCCTCGCGGTCGACCTTGACGGCCACGAAGCGCTCGTTGAGGACCGCCGCGATCTCGGGATCCTCGAAGGACTCCTCGGCCATCACGTGGCACCAGTGGCACGTGGAGTATCCGACCGAGAGGAAGACCGGCCGTCCGGTCCGCTTCGCGACCTCGAACGCCTCGTCTCCCCACGGATACCAGTCGACCGGGTTGTGCGCGTGCGCCAGCAGGTATGGGCTCGCCTCGCCAGCGAGGCGATTGGTGGAGCGAGGCTGTCCGGTCGAAACCGTCCGCGGAGGGGGCATGGGCACCCCCCATTACCTGAGCGGGAGGGCTGGCGGTCGCCACGCCCCGACGGGGCCTCCCGGGCGGGCCCCGCATCCCCTCTCCCCACGAGGGAGCAGGGTCAGGGTGAGGGAGGAGCCAGGGCTACTTCAGCTGCTTCAGGATGGCCGGGTCGGCCTCGCGGTCTGCCAGCAGGTTGTGACACAGGCCGCAGTCCTGCGAGATCGTCTTGCCGTCCTCCGCCGTGTGCTCCTCGTCGTGGCAGCGGAAGCAGCCGGTCGCCTGCTCGTGACCGAGGAAGGACGGATAGGTCCCCCACGTGATCTTCATCTGCGGCCAGACGTGCGTCGTGTAGCCCTCGATCAGCGCGTCGGCGGCCTGGTCGATCAGCGCCGCCTTCGCGCTGGCGATCTCCGGGTAGGTGGAGGCGTAGAAGCCCTGGAGCGCGCCGCGGATCCCTGCCCGCGCCGCGTCGTGCGACGGGTAGTCGGCCTTCACCGCCTTCATCGCCTCGCGCCGGACGAACGGCAGCGACCGGTCGACCTTGCCGATCTCGATGGCGTGATCGACCACCGCCTCGGCCGGCTTGAACTGGTGCGTGGGGCGGTTGTGGCAGTCGATGCAGTCCATCGTCCTCCAGCTGTCGCCGGCCGGCTTCGCCCCCTTCCTGGAGTAGACCCGGGTCACGCCGCCGGGGAGCTTCGCCTCCACGACGCCGATCTCCTGCCGCTTCTCGTCCGCCTGGTAGCGGATCGCGACCCCGGGCATCACGTGCCAGTGGATCCCCTGGCCGCGATCCGGCGTGCCGCCGCCGACCTTGAGGATGATCACCGACTTCTTCTCGGTGCTGGCCTCGTCCTCGTCGTAGTGGTTGCGGACGAGGAACTTGTCGCCGGTGAACTTGTCCGGCCAGTGGCACTCCTCGCAGGTCTCGCGCGCCGGGCGCAGGTCGTGCACCGGCGTCGGGATCGGCTTCGGGTAGAGGCCGAGGTTGACCGAGATGAGCTGCCAGGAGCCGGAGAGCTTCGACTTCACGAACCAGCTCGCGCCCCGGCCGATGTGACACTCGACGCAGCGCACGCGCGCGTGCGGAGAGGCCTTGTACGCCGCGTACTCGGGATCCATGACCGAGTGGCAGGAGCCGCAGAACTCGGGCGAGTCCATCACCTCCAGCCCCTTGTAGCTGGCGATCCCGATGATCACGAGGTTGATCACCGTGAGGCCGACGAACCAGATGAAGCGCCGCCGGTGGTGCGAGTCGTTGAGGTCGATCTTCCAGAGCGGCGGCTCCAGGCCGCCGGTCGCGGCGAGCTGGAGCAGCCGGCGCCGCTCCATCCAGAGGCCGAGCGGGATCATCAGGAGGCCGCCGACGAAGAGCCCCGGGAAGACCGAGTAGGCGACGACGCCGATGTAGGGCCCGCCCTCGTACCCCGCCAGCCCGTGCGACGAAGAGCGAGAGGATCAGGATGGCCGAGATGGTCGCGACGATCGCGCCGACGAAGCCAACGGGGTGCCTGGTCCACGGTAGGCGCGGAGCTGCCATTTCACTCTCCTGATGGTCGCCTCCCCCGTTCGGGGGCGGCAAAAGTACGCAAGTACCCAGTAGCCCTACAGCAGCGCGGGTCGGCGCCGCAAGGGGGCCACCGTTCAGGAGGAGTTAATGACCGTTTGAGCCCGGGGCAACTGCCGGCCGCCCCTCACGGAGCCACGGGGCGAGCCTCGCTGCGCGCCTGCTGGTGGGCCGCGAAGCGACGGTCGAACGTCCCGATGTGGTTCGCGAGGGTCGAGCGGAGGTCCAGCCCTGCCGCGATCGCGGGGGCCGTGTCCGCCCCGTCGACCAGCTCGACGAGCTCGCTCATCTGAGCAAGGAGGGTGTCGTGCTCGCGCCTGTGCGCCGTGCGCTCGGGGTAGCCCGAGGCCAACATCCTGTCCTCCTCGGCGGCGAAGTGAACGGTACTGGCGTCGCGGAGGTGCGCCGCGAGCCTGTGTGCGAGCCACGGCCTGCCCTCCTCGATCGCGTCGATGAGGGCGCTCATCAGGCGCATCTGCAGGTGGTGGTCGTGGTCGAGATCGCCGTCGCCGATTTCCAGCCAGTCGCTCCACGAGTGTCCTTCGGTCATGCCGCCTCCGCAAACGCGCCGACATCGCGTGGTCTAATCCCTGCCGGGACCGCACTGCGAGCGCAACACCCTGACGGGAGCCAGCGACCGCTTGATCCGCCGGCGATCCGCGCCCATTAAGCATCCATGGCCCACACCGCGATGGATCCCCTCGGCATCCACTCCCAGTTCCAGCCGGGCCCCGGCTCGACGGGGCGGCTCGTCTCGCTCCCGGCGCTGGAGAAGAAGGGCTTCGGCCGCATCTCGCGCCTCCCGGTCTCGCTCCGGATCGTCCTCGAGTCGGTCGCCCGCAACGTCGACGGCCGCAGGATCACCGAGGGGGACGTCCGCGCGCTCGCCGCGTGGCAGCCGAGGGCCGAGCGCACGCGGGAGCTCCCCTTCGTCGTGGCGAGGGTGCTGCTCCAGGACTTCACCGGCGTCCCGCTGATAGCCGACCTCGCGGCGATGCGCTCCGCGATGGCGCGGCTGGGGCGGGACGCCAGGCGGGTGGAGCTGCGCGTGCCCGTCGATCTCGTCGTCGACCACTCGGTCCAGGTGGACTCCTTCGCGAACGCCGACGCCCTGCAGCAGAACCTCGACCTGGAGCTCGACCGCAACGGCCCCCGCTACGAGTTCCTGAAGTGGGGGACGCAGGCCTTCTCGAAGCTGCGGATCGTCCCTCCCGGCGTCGGCATCTGCCACCAGGTGAACCTCGAGTACCTCGCCTCCGGCGTCCTCGCCGAGGACGGGCTCCACTACCCGGACTCGCTCGTCGGCACCGACTCGCACACCCCCATGATCAACGGCCTCGGCATCCTGGGCTGGGGCGTCGGCGGCATCGAGGCCGAGGCGGCGATGCTCGGCCAGCCGGTCTCCTTCCTCACCCCCGACGTGGTGGGGGTCCACATGCACGGCGCGCTGCGCGAGGGCGTGACCGCGACGGACCTCGTCCTCACGGTCACCGAGCTGCTGCGAAGGGCGCAGGTGGTCGGGAAGTTCGTGGAGTTCTTCGGCGCCGGCGCGGCCACCCTGCCGGTCGCCGAGCGGGCCACGCTCTCCAACATGGCCCCCGAGTACGGCGCCACCGTGGGCTTCTTCCCGACCGACGAGCGCTCGCTGGAGTACCTCGCGCAGACCGGACGCTCCCCGGCGCTGGTCGGCGCGGTCGAGAGCTACTACCGCGCGCAGGGCATGTTCGGGATCCCGCGCGAGGGCGAGATCGACTACAGCGAGCTGGTCGACCTCGACCTCGCCGCCGTGCGACCGAGCGTCGCCGGGCCGCGGCGGCCCCAGGACCGGATCGAGGTCCCCCGCCTCAAGTCCACCTTCCGCGAGCTGCTCCAGCGGACCGACGCCACCGGGTACGCGAAGGACGCCGCCGAGCTGGGGCGCAGGTTCCGTTACCGCCCGGACCCGGCCAGCAAGCCCGCGCCCGGCCCGCTGCGAAACCCCGGGCTCGAGGACGCGGCGGTCTCGCTCGCCCACGGGGACGTCCTCATCGCGGCCATCACCTCGTGCACCAACACCTCCAACCCCTCGGTGATGCTGGCGGCGGGGCTGCTGGCGAAGAAGGCCGTCGAGCGCGGCCTGCGCACCCCTCCCACCGTGAAGACCTCGCTCGCCCCGGGCTCGCGCGTCGTGTCGCGCTACCTGGAGGAGACCGGCCTCCAGCGCCACCTGGACGCGCTCGGCTTCCAGCTCGTCGGCTACGGGTGCACCACCTGCATCGGCAACTCGGGGCCGCTCGACGACCGGATCGAGGCGGTCGTCACGGCGAACGACGTGATCGGCGCCTCCGTGCTCTCGGGCAACCGCAACTTCGAGGCGCGCATCCACCCGAGCGTGAAGGCCAACTTCCTGATGAGCCCGCCGCTCGTGGTCGCCTACGCCCTGGCAGGCAGGATCGACATCGATCTGGAGACCGAGCCGCTCGGCACCGGGAGCGACGGCCGGCCGGTCTTCCTGCGCGACGTATGGCCGACGCTCGCGGAGGTCGACGCGCTGCGGCTGCTCGCGACCGCGCCGGAGACCTACCGGCGCAACTACGCGTCGTTCGACCAGATCCCTCGCTGGAACGCCATGCCGGTGCGAGGCGGCGACGTCTTCGAGTGGGACGCGAGCTCGACCTTCATCCAGGAGCCGCCGTGGCTCGCCGACTTCCGGCCGGATCCGGCGCCGCCGCGCGACGTGAAGGGAGCGCGCGCGCTCGCCTTCTTCGGGGACTCGGTGACGACCGACCACATCAGCCCGGCCGGGAACATCCGGGCCTCGTCGCCCGCGGGGCTCTACCTCCAGTCGCTGGGCGTGAAGCCGGTCGACTTCAACAGCTACGGCTCGCGGCGCGGCAACCATCACGTCATGGTGCGCGGCACCTTCGCCAACGTCCGGATCCGGAACCTGATGGCGCCGGGCACGGAAGGGGGCGTCACCGTCCACCGGCCGAGCGGCCGCCAGCTGAGCATCTACGACGCCTCGCTGGAGTACGCGCGAACCGGGACGCCGCTCGCGGTCCTCGCCGGGCTCGAGTACGGGTCGGGGAGCTCCCGCGACTGGGCAGCCAAGGGGCCCGCGCTCCTCGGGGTACGCTTCGTCGTGGCCCGCTCCTTCGAGCGGATCCACCGATCGAACCTCGTCGGGATGGGGATCCTGCCTTGCCAGTTCCCAGACGGCACGAGCGTCCAGACCCTCGGGCTCGACGGGACCGAGGAGTTCGACCTGCTCGGGGTCGAGGAAGGGCTCGCCCCGCGCATGCCCCTCCGGCTGGTGGTCAGGCGCGCCAATGGCGAGCGCGAGGAGATCCCGGTGACGCTCAGGATCGACACGCCGATCGAGGTGGAGCAGTACCGGCAGGGAGGGATGATCCCCTACGTGCTGGGGGCGCTCCTCAAGGCCTCGACAGCAGGAAGGACTGGTCCAACCGGAGGAACGCCTTGAAGCTGGCGGCCGAGAAGTCGTTGGATCCCGCCGGCATGGCAGCCTCCGAGTAGACGGGGGTGGTGGTCGAGCCCGAGAGCGGCCGCTTGAGGATCACCTCCGAGCCCAGGTAGGCGCGACCGTAGAGCGCGCCGGCCTGGTCGATGACCTCCCACGCCGGATCGGCGTAGCCGCCGGCCACGGCCGGATAGGTCCCGGCGAGCGCGGCAGTCGCCGTCACCTCATCGATCTCCCAGAGCTCGTCCGCCCCCGTGTCGTCGCGCCTCAGCGCCACGCGGAAGCCTGGCGCGTTGACCCAGACGTCGGCCGTCGTCCTGTAGGCGAGGTGGGTCCCGGCCGGCAGGCTCGCCGAGACCGCCGTGGCGACACCGGTCGGGCTCACGACCTGGAGCACGCCAGCGCCCGACCGCACGAGCAGGTATCCATCGGCGTTCCACGCGTATACCCCTCGAACCGAGGAGAGCTTAGGCGTGCTGGCGCCGCTCGCGTAGAAGTCCCACCCCGAGTACGTCGGGCAGCCGTAGAGGAGCGGCCGCGGAGCCGCGACCGCGACGGGTCCGCTCCAGCCCTGCATGATCCACCGGTTCCAGGTCTTGGGGCACCTGATGGCGCCGATGGCGAGCTCGTCATCGGTCGACGGCGCCGCCGGATAGGTCGAGAGCCCCGTCACCGGATCCATCGTGACCGCGTCCCGGTTGAAGCGACGGAGCGTGTCGCCGTCGGGGTCGCCGACGTGCCGGTAGACCAGCTCGCCGGTGGACGGATCGAGCAGGCCACGGTGAACGAGATCACCGGTCGCCGGGTCGACGATCCCCGAGCCCTCCCCGCCCGAGCCGGCGTCGAACCCGACCTCCACCTTCGTCGGCGCGGTCACGCGCGCCGCGGCGCCGCGATCGTCCCGCCCCTCTGCCAGGGTCCCCCACGCGACCACGTCGTCGCCCGCCGTCGCGCTGAACGTGCAGGTCTGGCTCGCCCCGTCGCAGCCTGCCATCCAGGCGGCGCAGTCACCGTCCACGGCGCACCGCCCTGGCTGCGGCGTGCAGTTGTGCTCCTGATCGCAGCGGGTGATCCCGCCGCAGGCGACGGTGGGGCAGCGGTTCGGGCGAAGGGTGCAGGTGTGGCTGCCGTCGCAGAGATCCCAGCTGGAGCAGTCGGCGTCGGTCCAGCAGCGCGCGGCCCGCAGCTCGCAGAGCCCGGCCGCCGAACAGGCGGTGTGCGACCAGCAGTCCGCGTCGCCGGTGCAGTTCGCGCAGACCCGGTTGAGACAGTCGAGCCCCGCCGGACAGTCGGCGCGCGAGTCGCAGCGCCCCTCTGGATCGAGCTTGCAGCCAGCGACGGCAGCGGCTGCGAGGAGGGCGAGCAGCAGCGGGCGGATGGACATCAGAAGGTCCCCGCCATCGCGACGCCGGCCCCGCCACCCGCCGGCGCCAGCACCTGGAACGTGAGCCCCGCGGCGGTGGCGGCGCCGCCAGCGACGAAGAGGAGGTTGGAGAGCCGCTCGTACAGCTCCACGCGGTCGAAGAGGCGATCGTCCTCGGGCCGGAGCGCGCGCCGGTCGTAGCGATCCTGCAGCGCGTCGGCGAGCCGCTTCCCGGACAGCCCGAAGACCGCACCGGCCGTGATCATCGCGAGCCCGCCGCCGGTCCCCCACCTCCCGGCAGTCAGTCGCCAGTCGCGTCCCGTCGGGGCGGGAGCCGCGCCGCGAGGGGCACTGGGCGGCTCGGCCTTCGGCCGGGGGGTGAGGTCGAGCGGGGCCGAGCCCCTGGGCGGCGGCCTGGGTGGCTCTTCGAGCCGCTCGGGGGCGCTGCCGGCCACGGCCGGTGGCTGGCGCGGCTCGGGCGGCGGCGCCTCCTTGTCTTCAGGACGCCCGCCCCGGGCAGTCTCCGTCGGCTCGGCGGTCGCCTGGCGCTCGGGACGCGGTGCTTGCGCAGGGGCCGGAGGCGGCGTGGGATCCTCCAGCGCGCCGGCCGCCAGCTCGGCCTCGACGCTCGCGAGCGCGTCGTTGGCGGGGCGGAGGTTCTGTATGAAGAGGTCGACGGGGAAGGCCGCGGCGCGGGTCCTCCTGCCCGCGGCGTCGACGAACAGGACGGTCACCTGGATCTGCGCCCCTCGCCGCTTCGCCTTCGCGTAGAGGACGACTCCGCCCTTCGCCAGCGTCGCCACGCAGCCTACGGTGATGGGGGGCTTGCAGGTCCCCGGCAGTATGAGCGGGGATCGCGGCTCCAGCACGCCCCGCGGAGCGGAGGACTGGAGGGCCGACTCCACGATCGCCTGCACCTCCGACCGCTCCCCCTCGCTCAGCCCCTCCGCCTGGAGCGGGTAGAGTCCGACCGGGACGCCACCGCGCGCGGCGACCGGAAGCAGGCCGGCCAGGACGAGGCCGACCGCTACGAGCAGAGTGGACCGGCGGCTGGAGGACGGGCTGGGCTCCATCGACGCGGGCCTCCCGGTCCCGCGATTGGTACGATGCTCGCAGCGGACGGGGCGAGCGTCAATCACGCGACCACGGGCCCGCCCTGCTCCCAGGCTGGCCGGCGCTCGTCAGGTGGCCTGCTCTCCGTCGTACATGGCGTCGAGGAGGGGCATGTAGCGCAGCTCGACCAGCTTCCGCTTCACCTTCTGGGACGGCGTCAGCTCCCCCTCCGCCTCGCTGAAGTCCCGCGGCAGGACGGTGAAGCGCTTCACCGTCGCGAAGCGCGGGAGGTTGGCGTTGAGCTTGTCGACGTCACGCTGGAGCCTGGCCTGCAGGAGCGGGTGCGCTGCCAGCGCCTCCGGCCCGAGCGACTGGAGACCGTGCCGCGCCGCCCAGGCCCGGCCCGCGTCGGGATCCAGGGTCAGGAGCGCGCTGACGTAGTTCCGCCGGTCACCGTGGACCAGCACGTTGGCGACCAGCGGCGAGAGCGCCTTCAGCCGCGCCTCGATCTCGGTCGGCGAGATGAACTTTCCGCCAGACGTCTTGATCAGGTCCTTCTTCCGATCGGTGATCGAGAGGTAGCCGTCCGGCGACGTGGCTCCGATGTCCCCGGTGTGGAGCCACCCCTCCGCGTCGAGCGCCTCCCCGGTCGCCTCCGCCAGCCCCCGGTACCCGCGCATGATCCACGGCCCGCGCATGAGCACCTCCCCGTCCTCGGCGAGCCGGACCTCGATCCCGCGCAGGGGCGGGCCCACCGTGCCGACCCGGTTGCTCCCGGGGCGGTTGCAGTGGGTCGCCGCAGACGACTCGGTCAGGCCGTAGCCCTCCAGGATCTCCACGCCGACCGCGTCCCAGAACTCGGCGACGTCGCGCGAGAGCGGGGCGCTCCCGGAGACGAAGAACTGGAGCCTGCCCCCGAAGAGCGCCCGCACCTTCGAGTAGACGAGCCTGTCGGCCAGCAGGCGCTGCGCGACGAGCAGGGCGCCCGGACGCCCGCCGGCCCGCTCGATCCGCCTGGCCACCAGCCCGATCTCGATCGCCCACCTGAGGATGGCGGTCCTGACCGCGCCCCCATCGCGCGCGCTCTGGATGACCTTGTTGCGCACCTTCTCGAAGATGCGGGGGACCGCGCAGACGAAGGTCGGGCGGACGGCCGCGAGGTTCTCGACCAGCTTGTCGACCCGTCCGTCGATCGCCGTGGGAAACCCGATCCGGAGCTGCGCCGTCCCGATCATCTTCCCGAAGGAGTGGGCCAGCGGGAGCCAGAAGAGCTGGACATGGTTCGGCGCCCGCAGGATGCCGGACTCGACCACCGCCGCCGACTGCGAGACCCAGCAGCCGTGGGTCAGCTCCACGCCCTTCGGCTTGCCGGTGGTGCCCGAGGTGTAGATGACGGTCGCGAGCGCGTCGCCGGGGATCGCCTGGGCCGCCTCCTCGAAGTGGCCGGGGTGCACGCGGTCCCACTCGCGCCCGCTCGCCTCGACCGACGAGAGCGCCAGCACCCAGCCGTCCCCGCTCCCCACGCCATCGAACACGACCACGTGGCGCAGGTGTGGCAGCTCGCTGCGGCGCGAGACCACCTTCGCCACCTGCTCGGCGTCCTCGACGAAGGCCACCGTCGCGCCCGAGTCGGCGAGGATGTGCCCGCAGTCCTCGGCCGTGGAGGACGGATAGATCGTGGTGGTCGCACCCGCTGCGAAGAGGATCCCGAAGTCGGCGAGGATCCACTCGATGCGGGTCGAGGAGAGGATCGCCCCGACGTCCCCGGAGGCGAAGCCCATGGCCTTCAGCCCGGAGGCGACCGCGCGGACGCGCTGCTCCGTCTCCTCCCAGGTGAGCGAGGTCCACCCGCCGCCGGGGGCCGGGTGGCGGAAGGCCTCGTCATCCGGGGTGAGGCCGACTCGCTCCAGGAAGAGCTCGGGGACGTTGCGGGGCTCGGGTGCGGTCACGTGGTCCTCCAGACGGATCCGCACGAATCTAGCGGTAGATCCGGCGGGGCGCGACCCCGGGCGCGGGCCCCGAGGCGAAAGTCGCCGCGTCGTCCGCTACAACGGAATCACTTCCACTCTGCGACACCCCTACGGGTTCTCGCAGTCGCGCTTGACATGCCTGTGTCCGGCAAATAGGATGCCCGTCTACTTTAACGGATTGGCGCCACGGAGCGCCGGAAGGACGACGGAACATGGCACTCCCCCCGAACAGAAAGCTCCGCTTCGAGACGCTGCAGGTTCACGCCGGCCAGGACGTGGACCCGACGACGCACTCGCGCGCGGTCCCCATCTACCAGACGACCTCCTACACCTTCGACTCGGCCAAGCACGGCGCCGACCTCTTCGCCCTGAAGGCGTTCGGGAACATCTACACGCGCCTCATGAACCCCACGACCGACGTCTTCGAGAAGCGGATCGCCGCCCTCGAGGGCGGCGTCGCCGCCGTCGCGACGTCGTCGGGCCACGCCGCGCAGTTCCTCGCCCTGCACACGATCCTGGGCGCGGGCGACAACCTCGTCTCGTCGACGAAGCTCTACGGCGGCACCTACAACCAGTTCAAGGTGACCTTCCCGCGGCTCGGCGTGAACGTGAAGTTCGTCGACTCGGACGACCTCTCCGCCTGGAGGAAGGCGATCGACTCGAAGACCCGCGCGCTCTACGTCGAGTCGATCGGCAACCCCAGCTACGACATCGCGGACTTCGAGGGGCTCGCCCAGCTCGCGCGAGAGCACAAGATCCCGCTCGTCGTGGACAACACGTTCGGCGGCGCCGGCTACCTGGTCCGGCCCATCGAGCACGGCGCAGACATCGTCGTCGAGTCGGCGACCAAGTGGATCGGCGGCCACGGCACGTCGCTCGGCGGCGTCCTCGTCGACTCGGGGAAGTTCGACTACGCGGCGAGCGGGAAGTTCCCGTGGTTCACCGAGCCGTCGCCCGGCTACCACGGCCTCGTCTTCAGCGAGGTCTTCGGGCCGAAGGGGCCGTTCGGGAACATCCAGTTCGCGATCCGCGCCCGCGTCGACGGCCTCCGCGACCTCGGCCAGACCGTGTCACCGTTCAACTCGTTCCTCTTCCTGCAGGGGCTGGAGACCCTCTCCCTCCGCATGCAGCGCCACGTGGACAACGCGCTCGAGCTCGCCCGCTGGCTCGAGAAGCACCCGCAGGTCACCTGGGTCCTCTACCCCGGCCTGGAGAGCCACCCGCACCACGCCCGGGCGAAGAAGTACCTGAAGAACGGCTTCGGGCCGGTCCTCTCCTTCGGCGTGAAGGGCGGAGCCGCGGCGGGCCAGAAGTTCGTCGAGTCGGTGAAGCTGGCCAGCCACCTCGCCAACGTCGGCGACACCAAGACGCTGGTCATCCACCCGGCGACGACTACCCACAGCCAGCTCACCGAGGCGGAGCTCAAGACGGCCGGCGTCACCCCCGACCTCATCCGCGTCTCCCCCGGGATCGAGCACATCGACGACATCAAGGAGGACTTCGAGGAGGCGTTCGCGTCCGCGAAGGGCTAGCCGCACCGCGTCAGCATCCATCGCCGCCCCCCGGGAGCGCTCCGGGGGGCGGCATCTTCTTTCGGGCAGGACCGGACGGTGCGGCATCTGGTAGCATCGACAACATGGAAAAGTACCCAAACGCCAAGCTCTCCATCCAGGCCTGGGAGAACGTCGTCCAGCAGTACCATTCGTCGACTCCGCTGGAGCTGACGATGGTCGAGCTCGCCGCCTTCTTCCCGAACCTCCCGACCGAGCCGCGCCTCGTCCAGAAGTTCCTGATGAAGCACGAGACCGAGGGCTCCCAGGAGTGGAAGCACTTCTACGACTCCTTCCACGCGCGGCTGCGCGCGGACGAGCCGACCAAGAAGGTCTGGACCGAGGACTCGGGGTACTGGGTCGAGGTGAAACCGTAGCTACCTCCCCTCTCCCTCATTGAGGGAGAGGGACAGGGTGAGGGAGAAACTCAGTCCTTCCGGCCGCGGCCGTCGGGCACGCCGTACCGCTTCATCTTGCCCTGGAGCGTGGACGGCTTGAGCCCGAGGCGCGCGGCCGCGCCGTGGGGGCCGTACACGCGGCCGCCGCAGCCGTCGAGCGCCCGCTCGATGACCCCGCGCACCTCGTCGTCGAAGGTCCCTGGAGGGCGCTCGTCCACCTCTGGCGGCGCCACCGGTGCCGCCCCCCGCGTCGGCTCCCCACCCAGCGGCCCGGGGAGCTCCAGCACCGGCCCAGGCGAGAGGATGAGCGCACGCTGGACGAGGTTCTCCAGCTCCCGGACGTTCCCAGGCCACGCGTGTCCCTTCAGCGCCGCCCATAGCTGCTCCGGCACCTCCGGCGGAGGGCGGTTCAGGAGCGCTGAGTGGCGCGCCAGGAAGTGCTCGACGAGCGGCCGGACGTCCTCCGCGCGTTCTCGCAGGGGGGGCAGCGAGATCGGGAAGACGGCGAGCCGGTAGTAGAGATCCTCGCGGAAGATGCCGGCCGCGACGCGCGCCTCGAGATCGCGGTTGGTCGCCGCCACGATCCGGACGTCCACCTTCACCGGCTCGGTGCCGCCCACGCGATCCAGCTCCTTCTCCTGGAGCACGCGGAGCAGCCGCACCTGGACCGATGGCGGGGCGTCGCCGACCTCGTCGAGGAAGATCGTCCCGCCGTCCGCCTGCTCGAAGCGGCCGGGGCGCCGCCGCAGCGCGCCGGTGAACGCCCCCTTCTCGTGACCGAAGAGCTCGGACTCGACGAGCCCCTCGGGGAGGGCCGCCAGGTTGACGGCGACGAACGGCTTGCCGGATCTCGGGGAGAAGTCGTGGACCCTGCGCGCGAGCCCCTCCTTGCCGGTCCCCGTCTCACCGCGGATCAGGACCGTGGAGTCGGACGCGGCGACGCGCCGGACCTGCTCCAGCGCCGCCTTCATCGAAGGGCTCTCGGCGACGTAGCGATCGTCCTCGCGCCCGTGCCGCAGCTCCTCGCGCAGCAGCGCGTTCTCCGAGCCGAGCAGCTGGTTCAGCCGCCGGATCTCGCCCACCATGAGGCTGTTCTGGAGGGCGATGGCCACCAGATGGGCCACGCGCCGCGCGACCGCGACGCAGCACTCCGGCAGTGACTCGCCGGGGAGGCTGGCCATCTGCAGCGCGCCGAGGAGCCGCCCCTCGAACGCGAGCGGAAAGGTGGCGAGCGAGCCCCAGCCGAGCCCCGCAAGCCGCCTCTCCTCGGCGAAGCGGGGGCTGGCCTCGTCGAGCGGGTCGAGGACCACGGGCTCGCGCAGCTCGAGCGCGCGCCCCGCGGCGGTCCCCGCGAGGTCGATGGCGGCGCGCACCATGGCCCGCGGGTGGCGTGGGTCGGAGACGAGCGCCAGCACGGCCTTGCCCGGTGGCTGCCCGTCGACCCGGAGGATCGCCACCCCCGTCTCGCCGAAGCGCCGGTTCAGCAGCGCGCTCGTCCGCTCCAGGACCGCGTCGAGGTCCACCGTCGAGAGGACGGCCTGGATCGCCTCGTCGACGATGGCCTCGTGGACGTCGTGGGGCTCGACCGGCTGCGCCATGTCCAGTGGTTTAGCACGGGGGAGCGCCGGGGCCCGACCTTCGGGGCTCCCCAGCGAGGAGGGTCGGCGCCCACCGGGCGCGGGTCTATCGTTGAGCCATGACCTGGCGAAGGATCGGCTGCTCGGTGGACTTCTCCCCGGAGTCGCGCGCCGCGCTGGAGCAGGCGGCGGAGCTGGCGACCCGGTTCGGCGCGGAGCTGACGCTGGTCCACGTCGACGATCGGTCGAGTGGGCCAACCACCGACGCGACCCTCACCGGCTCGGTCTCGCTCGCCCGCGGCAGGCTGGAGCTGGAGCGCCTGCTCGGGGAGTGGTCGGACGAGGCGCGGAGGCTCACCAGCCGCCCCGTGGAGTTCGCCCTGCTCACCGGCGACCCCGCCACGGAGCTGCTGAAGGCGGCCGCCGAGCGCCCGTACGACGTCATCGTGATGGGGACGCACGGGCGCGCCGAGGTCGATCGGCTGCTCTTCGGCTCGGTCGCGCAGGCGGTGGTGCGCGACGCGCGCTGCTCGGTGCTGGTGGTGCGCCGCAGGTGACTCGCCGGCCCTCTCCCTCCAAAGGGAGGTCCGCGCCGCGCGCGCCCCGAAAGGTGCCGTCGATCGAGGGATCCGCAGGGCCGGCGCGGTGCCCCGGAAGCTATACTCTCCATGGACGTCAGGCGGCGCTGCTCATGCGGCGCGGTGCGTGGGTCCCGCCGCGGCGTCCGAGGACTGGCGACATGGCACACCTCGATCTCCTCGAGAAGCCGGCGGCGCTCATCGGTCGCGCCAACGTGAGGGACTACTCGGGCGCCACGAGCGCGTTCACGTGGGAGGCTGCCCGGCGGGAGCTCACCGGCCTTCCGGACGGCGAGGGGCTCAACATTGCCTTCGAGGCCGTCGACCGGCACGCCGAAGGGGCCCGCCGCGAGCAGGTCGCGCTCCGCCTGCTGTCCGCGACGGAGCCGGCGCGTGACGTCTCGTGGGCCGACCTTCGCGACCAGACGAACCGCTTCGCGAACGTCCTGCAGGCACTCGGCGTCGCGCGCGGCGAGCGGGTCTTCACCCTGCTGGGGCGAACGCTGGAGCTGTACGTGGCCATGTTCGGCACGCTGAAGAACGGGTCCGTCTTCTGCCCGCTCTTCTCCACCTTCGGCCCGGATCCGATCCGCGCCCGCCTCGCGGTGGGGAGGGGCAACGTGCTCGTGACCACCGAGGCGCTCTACCGGCTCAACGTCGAGTCTATGCGCCGCACGCTCCCCGACCTGCGCCACGTCCTCATCGTCCCGGACGGCGTCCGCGTCAACGGACCCGCCGGCACGACCGCGCTCGGGCCCCTCCTCGCGGAGGCGAGCCGGGACTTCGACATACCGCCCACGTCCTCCGAGGATCCCGCGCTCCTCTTCTTCACGAGCGGGACCACCGCCGGCCTCAAGGGCGCGCTCCACGTCCATGGCGCGGTCGTGGCCCATCACGCCACCGCGCGGTCCGTGCTCGACCTCCATCCGGATGAGGACACGTACTGGTGCCAGGCCGATCCGGGCTGGGTGACGGGGACCGTCTACGGCGCCATCGCGCCCCTCGTGACCGGCGTCCGAACGGTCGTCGACGCGGCGGACGGCGATCCCGATCGCTGCTACCGGATCCTCCAGGACGAGGGGGTGACCGTCTGGTACACGACGCCGACGGGCCTGCGCCGGCTGATGAAGGCAGGCGCCGAGGTGGCGTGGTCCTACGACCTGTCGCGCCTCCGCTTCATCGCCAGCGTCGGCGAGCCGCTCGATCCGACGGCCCTGCGCTGGGCCGTCGAGGCGCTGGGCAAGCCGGTGCACGACACCTGGTGGCAGACCGAGACGGGCGCGATCATGATGGCCAACTTCGCGTCCCTCCCGATCAAGCCCGGCTCGATGGGGCGCCCCGTCCCCGGGATCCGCGCAGCGGTGGTCCGGCGACGTGACGGCGGCGTCGAGGTGCTGGAGGGGCCGGGCGTCGAAGGGGAGCTGGCGATCGAGGCGGGCTGGCCGTCCATGTTCCGCGGCTACGTCGACGCCGAGGAGCGGTACGCCGCCTGCTTCGCCGGGGGCTGGTACCTCACGGGAGATCTCGTCCGGCGCGACGGCGACGCCTACTACTGGTTCCTGGGGCGCATGGACGACGTCATCAAGTCGGGGGGCCACCTGATCGGCCCCTTCGAGGTGGAGCGCGCGCTCGCCGCGCATCCCGCCATCGCCGAGGTCGCGGCGATCGGGAAGCCGGATCCGATCGTCCACGAGATCGTGAAGGTCTTCGTGACGCTCCGCCAGAACTTCGAGCCCGCTGAGCCGCTCCGGCGCGAGATCCTCGCGTGGGCGCGCGCCTACCTCGGAGACGAGGTCGCCCCCCGCGAGCTCGAGTTCGTCCAGGCGCTGCCGCGGACCCAGAGCGGGAAGCTGATGCGGCGCCTGATCCGCGCGCGGGAGCTCCACCTCCCCGAGGGGGATCTCGCGCGGCTCGAGCTGGACGCCTGATGTGGCCGGGCGGGAGGAGCGGCGATGACCCAGTTCATGTCCATCGCGCTTCCCCGCGAGCTGGAGCCGCTCTGGGATCTCGCCCTCGACCTCCGCTGGAGCATGAGCGCCACCGGCGTGGCCTTCTGGCGCGAGGTGTCCCCCGCGCTCTGGGAGCGGTCCGGCAGCGCCTGGGTGGTGCTGCACAACCTGACCGAGTCCCGTATCCGCGAGCTGGCGCGCGACGCGGCGTTCCGCGCCTTCCTCTGGCGGATCGCCGCGGAGCGCGAGGCCGAGCTGGCGCGTCCGACCTGGTTCGCGCAGGCTCACGACGGCGCCCTGGGCTGCGCAGCCTACTTCAGCATGGAGTTCGGCCTGGGCGAGGGGCTGCCGCTCTACGCTGGCGGCCTTGGCATCCTGGCCGGCGATGCGCTCAAGGCCGCGAGCGATCTCGCCGTCCCGCTCGTCGGCGTCGGGCTGCTCTACCAGGAGGGCTACTTCCGCCAGATGGTGGACCGGACTGGCTGGCAGAACGAGACCTATCCGTTCAACGACCCCATGGGCCTTCCCGTCCAGCCGGCGCGGGCGCCGGACGGAAGCTGGCTGCGCGTACCCGTCGAGCTGCCTGGCCGAAGCCTCTCGCTGCGGGTCTGGACCCTCGACGTCGGTCGCGTACCGCTCCTCCTCCTCGACTCCAACGACCCGCTCAACACGCCCGTGGACCGCGGCATCACGTCGAAGCTCTACGGCGGCGGCGTCGAGCTCAGGCTCCTCCAGGAGATGGCCCTGGGGATCGGCGGCTGGCGGGCGCTCGACGCGCTCGGCCGCAAGGTGGACGTCTGCCACCTCAACGAGGGGCACGCCGCGCTCGCCACGCTGGAGCGGGTCCGCCAGTGCATGTCCGCGATGCACATGTCCTTCCGGGAGGCCGTCTGGGCCACGCGCGCCGGCAACGTCTTCACGACGCACACGCCAGTGGCGGCCGGCTTCGACGCCTTCTCCCCACTCCTCGTTCAGGAGTACCTGCGCGATCCCTTCTGCCGGGCCATGGGCATCTCGCTCGACGAGCTGCTGGCCCTCGGACGACGCGACGCCGGCGACGAGACCGAGCCATTCAACATGGCCATCCTCGCGCTGCGGCTCTCCGCGCGAGCCAACGGGGTGAGCCGGCTCCACGGCGAGGTGAGCCGCTCGATCTTCGCCGGGCTCTACCCGCGCTGGCCCCTGTGCGAGATCCCGGTCCGACACGTGACCAACGGCGTGCACGTCCCCTCGTGGGAGTCCCCCGAGGCCGACCAGCTCTGGACGCGAGCCTGCGGCCGCGAGCGATGGCTGGAGAACCCCGAGACCCTGGCGTGCGTCACGAGCACGAGCGACGCCGATCTCTGGGCGTTCCGCTGCGGCTCGCGCAAGGCGCTCGTTGGCTGGGTGCGCGACCGGCTCTGGAACCAGCAGGTCCGGAAGGGCGCCACCGCGGACAGGGTGACGCTCTCGCTGGACCTGCTCGACCCGGACGCGCTCACGCTCGGGTTCGCCCGCCGCTTCGCCGAATACAAGCGCCCCAACCTCCTCCTCCGGGACCCGGAGCGGCTCGCGCGGCTGCTCGCGGATCCGAGGCGCCCGGTCCAGCTCGTGGTCGCCGGGAAGGCCCACCCGGCGGACGAGGAGGGGAAGCGGCTCGTCCGCGCCTGGGTCGAGTTCACCGAACGTCGCGCCGTCCGGACGCGCGTCGTCTTCCTCGAGGACTACGACATCGCGCTCGCCCGGCACCTGATCGAGGGGGTGGACGTCTGGGTCAACACGCCGCGGCGCCCCTGGGAGGCCTGCGGCACGAGCGGGATGAAGGTGCTCGCCAACGGCGGCCTCAACCTCTCCGTGCTGGACGGCTGGTGGGCGGAGGCCTACGAGGAGGACGTCGGGTGGGCGCTGCCCGCCGGGGGGGACGACGCCGCCGACGCGCTGGCCCTCTATCGACTCCTGGAGGAGCAGGTCGTCCCGGCCTTCTACGAGCGGACGCGGGACGGCATTCCAGAGGCGTGGGTCGCGCGCATGCGCGCCAGCATGGCCCGGCTCGCTCCCCAGTTCTCCGCGACGCGCATGATGCGGGAGTACGTCGACGACTTCTACGTTCCGGCCTCCCGGGCGTTCCGGAGGAGGACCGGCGAGAGCGACGGCCGCCACGCCAGGGAGCTCCGCGCGTGGCAGGGGGCGATCGAGCGCTACTGGCGCGAGCTCCGGTTCTCGAACCTGACGGTGACGCTCGAGGGCGACACCTGGCAGGTCGACGTGACCCTCCACGCCGCCGAGCTGCTCCCGCAGTGGTTCCGCGTCGAGGTGTACGCCGAGCCCGCCGCCGGGGACCACCAGCCGTGGCGCACGACGATGGAGCGCGGCGCGCAGGTCGCAGGCGGTGGCTACCGGTACCACGCCACCGTTCCGGCGGCGCGTCCGGCCTCCGACTACACGCCGCGCGCCATCCCGTTCCACCCAGGCGCGCTGGTGCCGGCGGAGGAGGCTCACGTCCTCTGGTGCCGGTGAGCGCTCGCAGGAGCCGCCATCCCCGTGTCGCCGCGCCGCCGCCGGACCACATAGAATGCGCCGCCATGAGCCCCCGCAACGCCGCCGCTCCCTGGACCCCCGCCGAGCGGGCCGTCCTCCGCAGCCTCTCGACGCCGGCGAGGATCCAGGCGTTCATCGATACGCTCGCCTACCGGACAGAGGACCAGCCGGCCTCGCCGCGCCGGGTCCTCGCCGAGCGGCGGGCTCACTGCCTCGACGGCGCGCTCCTGGCTGCGGCTGCCTTGCGACGCCTCGGGCACGCCCCGGCGGTCCTCGGGATGTGGGCGGTCCGCGACGACGGCCACGTCGTCGCCGTGTTCCGGCAGGGCCGCGCCTGGGGGGCCATCGCCAAGTCGAACTTCACGGGGCTGCGCTACCGCGAGCCGGTCTACCGGTCCGTGCGCGAATTGGTGATGAGCTACTTCGAGGACTACTTCAACCTCGTTGGGGAGCGGACGCTCCGGATGCACACCTCGCCGCTGCCGCTGGCCCGCTTCGACCGGCTCGGCTGGGAGCTGCGCGACGAGGCGGTCGACACAGTCGACGCCGCGCTCAAGGCGCTCCCCGACCACCACCTCCTCACCCCGACGCAGGCCCGGAGGCTGGCGCGGGTCGACCAGCGGTCGATGCAGGCGGGGATGATCGGGACCGTGAAGGAGGGGCTCTTCCGAGGGTAGCGGTACCGGGTCCGCCGGCGCATGGGCCCCAGGCGGGGCGAGGCGCGCAGGGGCCGTGTGCACCCATATTTCGGTGTACCCCCACCGGCCCGCGGGTGGCGCGTGCCGGGCCGCTGGGGCCGTCGCCCGTGTTTCCGGGCGGTTGGAACCTGGCGCGCGGCGTGCTTTCCACGGCTAAGGAATCCGCAGCGCCACCAAGGCGCCACCGGAGAAACCCGATGGAAGCGACCGAGAGATTGATGACCGAGCACCAGCTGATCCTTCGCGGCGTCGACGCGCTCGTCGCCTTCGCGGAGGGGGTCCGCAGTGGTGGCGGGGATCGCGAGGAGCTGTTCCGGTTCCTCTCCTTCATCCGCGACTACGCGGACGTCCTGCACCACGGCAAGGAGGAGCAGATCCTCTTCCCAGCGATGATCGAGGCGGGGTTCCCGCGCGACGCGGGGCCGATCGCGGTGATGCTGCAGGAGCACGACGTCGGGCGCGAGCACGTCGCGACGCTCCTCGCCCTCGCGGCCACCCGCATCGCGTGGACGCCCGAGGACCGCGAGGAGATCTACGTGGCCGCCCGGGGCTACGCCGACCTGCTGCGGAGCCACATCCACAAGGAGGACGAGATCCTCTACCCGATGGCCGAGCAGCGGCTGTCGCCAGACCTGAAGGAGAGCGTCGACGAGCAGTGCGCCGCCTTCGACGCGCGGGCGACCGAGGATGGAACCAGGGAGCGGCTGGAGCAGCTCGCGAGCGGGCTGGTCGCGCGCCACCTCGCCGCCGGTGTCAGCGAAGTGGGGGCGCGGTGACCGGCGCCACGACCGTTCCGGTGGCAGCACCTCGCTCCCTCCTACCGCAGGAGCACGGCGCCTGGGGCCAGCTCGCGATGCCGCTCGTCAGCGGGCTCGCGCTCGCGCGCCCCACCCTCCCCGCCGTGCTCATCGCCGCGGCCACCGTGCTCGCCTTCCTGGCCCACGAGCCGTGGCTCGTCGCGCTCGGGCACCGGGGCGAGCGGGCGCGGCTGCAGGACGGGCCACGCGCCCTGCGGCTGATGGTCGGCCTGCTGGCCGCCGCGGGGGTCACCGGCGCGACCGGCCTGCTGCTGGCTGCGCCGGCCGCCCGCATGGCCGCGCTCGTCCCCGCCGCGCTCGCTGCGGTCGTCGTCCTCCTGGTCCTCCTGGAGCAGGAGCGGACCATCCCGGGCGAGCTGACCGTAGCCTTCGCGCTCGCTGGGGCAGGCGGCGTCGTGGCGCTCGCCTCTGGGGCGACCGCGGACGCCGCGACGGCCGCGTTCGCCACGTGGGCGATCGCGTTCGGCTGCTCGGTCTTCGCCGTCCAGACGGTCCTCCTGCGGGCGCGCTCACGCGGCGCGCAGGCGCCGGGCCTGCTCCACGCCGCGTACGTCCTCGCGATCTCGCTCGGCGGGTCGGCGGCGGCGATGGCGGCCGGGCTCGGCTGGATCGTGCCCGCGGCCGTGCTCCCCACCGCTGCCCTCTCGCTGGTCGTCTGCCTCGGCCGCTTCTCCGCGGCGCGCCTCAGGGCCCTCGGCTGGTCGCTGGTCGTCGCCACCACCGCGACCCTCGCGGTGCTCCTCTTCGGGTCGATCCCCGGATGACCGCTTCGCGGCGCCCTGGTCCTTCCATCATCTCGCAACGCCTCACAACCCAACCACACTGGAGAGCACGATGAACGCCACCCGACTGGCCGCGATGGCTGCGGCCTTCACCCTCCTCCTCGGCGCCGCGCCGGCGAGCGCAGCCGCGAAGGCGAAGAAGGCCGCGAAGGCCGACGCCTGCGTCGCCTGCCACGAGAGCTCCTCCCCGAGCGTCGTCTCCGACTGGAAGGCGTCGAAGCACTCCGGGATGGGGGTCGGCTGCGCCGACTGCCACGGCTCCGCCCACAAGGGGAAGGACGACGCGAAGAAGGCCACGATGCCGAACCCCGGCACCTGCGCCGGGTGCCACGGCGACCAGGTCGCCCAGTTCAACAAGGGGAAGCACGCCTTCGCGTGGGCCGCCGTGAAGGCGATGCCGACGTTCCACTACCAGGCGCTCGCGGTCCGCGAGGGGCTCAAGGGCTGCGGCGGCTGCCACAAGCTCGGCAACAAGAGCGAGGCGGAGGCGAAGGAGCTGCGCGAGGTGACCGGCGGCTACGGGGTGGCGGGCTGCGACGCCTGCCACACGCGCCACCTCTTCTCGAAGGAGGAGGCGAGGCAGCCGGAGGCCTGCAAGACCTGCCACATGGGGTTCGACCACCCGCAGTGGGAGATGTACTCGTCGTCCAAGCACGGCGTCCGGAACGAGCTGAAGCGGACGGGGACCATCTCGAAGGACGCCGCGGCGCCGACCTGCCAGTCCTGCCACATGCAGGAGGGGAACCACGAGGTCCGCACGCCGTGGGGCTTCCTCGCCGTGCGCCTCCCGATGCCCGAGGGTGACGCGCAGTGGACGGCCGACCGCGTGACGATCCTGCAAGGGCTCGGCGTGCTCGACCCCAAGGGGCAGCCGACGGCGCGGCTCGAGGTGGTGAAGGCGGCGCAGGTGGCGCGGCTCACCCAGGAGGAGTTCGACAAGGAGCGGGCGAAGCTGATGAAGGCCTGCACGCAGTGCCACTCGGGGAGCTTCGCGCAGGAGCAGCTCAAGCAGGCCGACGGCCTCATCCGCGACATCGACCACCTGATGGCCGAGGCGATCCGCGAGGTGGCGGGGCTCTACCAGGACGGCACGCTCGCCAAGCCGAAGGCGTACTCCTTCGCCTTCCCCGACCTGCTCACCTTCCACGACGCGCCGACGCCGGTGGAGCAGAAGCTCTTCGTGATGTTCCTGGAGCACCGTATGCGCGCGTTCCAGGGGGCGTTCCACGCCAACCCCGACTACGTCACCTGGTACGGCTGGAGCGAGCTGCAGCGCGACCTCACCGAGATCAAGCACGAGGCCGGTGAGCTGCGCCGCGCCAGGCGGATCGACGCGAAGTTGGAGGCCCTGGCGGCTCCGGCGCCCGCGAAGAAGAAGTAGCCCGGGGGGGGGGGGCGCAGAGCCCCAGGCGACCGACCCTCTCCCCCCGGGGATTGCACCTCTCCCCCGCCCCCGCGGCGCTGACCATTCAGCGCATCCCTTGGGGATACACCTCTCCCCCGCCCCGCGGGGAGAGGCTGGGTGAGGGGCCCTCCCTCACGTCGCCTGGTGCGCGCTCTCGCCCGCCGACACCAGCTGCCGCATCCACTCCTCCCTGTCGCGCAGCTCCGGGGTGAACGCCTCCCCGAACTCCTCCGCCTCGAACACTCGGCGGATCTCCAGCTCGGACCCTGGACCGAACGGGGCACGCTTCACCCACTCGATCGCCTCTTCCTTCGACTTCACCTGCCAGACCCAGTAGCCCGCGACCAGCTGCGTCGTCTCGCCGAAGGGGCCTTCGGTCACCAGCCGCGCTCCGCCCTCGGCGAACTTCACGCGCGCTCCCTCCGAGCTCGGGTGGAGCCCTTCGCCCGCGAGCATGACTCCGGCCTTCACCAGCTCCTCGTTGAACTTCGACATCTCCGTCAGGGCCTTCTCATCGGGCAGGGTCCCTGCCTCCGAGTCCTTGTTGGCCTTCACGATCACCATGAACCGCATGGGCGCCTCCTTGGTCCGAGGCTGCACCTAGCGGCGCGCCCGGCGCGGCGCCGCTGGAAACGCCCGCTAGCCCCCGAGTGCGTGTATCTCCCAGCTCTCCAGGACGGGCTTCGGCGCCCCGTCGCGCGCCACGCGGATCATCGCGCGCCCCACGCGCTCCGTCGTCGTCACGTACCTCGGGAAGAGCGCCTTCAGGACCGGGAAGAGCGGCGCCATGAGGGGGTACAGCGCGCGGTAGAGCGCCGTCCTGGAGGTGATCCCGTGCAGCGGCTGGATCGCCGCCGGCCGGAACATGACCGCCTTGAACGGGAGCCGGAGCAGCGCGTTCTCGGTCTCACCCTTCACGCGGGCCCACATGCTGCGCCCGCGCTCGCTGCTGTCGGTGCCCGCGCCGGAGACGTAGATGAAGGTCATCCGTGGGTTGGCGCGCGCGAGCACCTTCGCAGCTGCCAGCGTGAAGTCGTACGTCGCGCGCCTGTAGTCGGCCTCCTTCATCCCGGCCGACGAGACGCCCAGGCAGAAGAAGCAGGCGTCGTACCCCGTGAGCTCCCCCTCGATCGCCGAGAAGTCCGTGAAGTCCCGATGGACGAGCTCGCGCAGCTTCGGGCTGACCTTCCCGGTGGGTCCCCGCCCGACCGCGAGGACGCGCTCCACGCCGGGATCGAGCAGGCACTCGCGCAGGACGCCCTGTCCGACCATGCCGGTCGCGCCGAAGAGGATGACGTTCATGGAAGGATATTAGGTATTTGGCCCTGGATTGACACGTACATTTACGGCGCACATCATGTACATATGAAGTACGCCACCATCGCCGAATTCAGGAACCACCTCGCTGCCTACTTGAGGCGCGTCGAGGCCGGCGAGCGAATCCTGATCAGGCGCCGGGGCGAGGTGATCGCCGAGCTTCGCCCGTCGTCGGGCGCGGACCAGCTCGACGCGCGCGCGTCCCTGGAGCGACGGTTCGAGGACCTCGAGCGCGAGGGCTTCCTCCACCGCGGAACGCAGCCGTGGCCCGAGTGGTCGCGCGGACCGATCACCGGCGAAGCCGCGCCGGTGCTCGAGGCGCTGCTCGAGGAGAGGGAGGACGGTCGGTGAGGTTCTGGGACTCGTCGGCGGTCGTTCCGCTCCTCTGCCCCCAGGAGAAGACGGCCGAGGTCCTCGCGCTACGCGACCAGGACCCCGCGGTCGTGGTCTGGGCGTGGACGCCGGTCGAATGCCTCTCGGCGCTCTGCCGACTGCAGCGCGACGGAGCGCTCAGCGAGGAAGGGCTCTGGCAGGCCGGCCGTAGGCTCGCCGATCTCCGGCGGACGTGGTCCGCGGTGAACGACCTGACCGCGGTCTCGGCGCGCGCGGAGCGCTGCCTGCTGCTCCATCCCCTGCGGGCAGCCGACGCCGGCCAGCTCGCGGCGGCCCTCCTGCTCTCCGAGCGCCTGGCGCAGGCGATCCCCTTCGTCACCTTCGACCGGCGCCTGGCCGAGGCCGCGCGTCGCGAGGGGCTGGAGGTGCTCGGAGGTGCGAGCGCCCCCGTGGCGCACGAGCGCTGAGCGCCTGCGCGAGCCGAACGGCGTGCCAGAGCGGCCAGCTAGCCGTCGAACAGGAAGCAGCTCACGAAGCGCCCAGGCTCCACCTCGCGCCAGACCGGGTCCTTCGCGCGGCAGACGTCCATCACGAAGGGGCAGCGACCGGCGAAGCGGCAGCCGGGGGCCAGGTCGACCGGCGACGGCACCTCGCCGCGCGGCGCGCTCGGCGCGCGCCTCCGCTCCGCCTCGGGATCTGCGACCGGGTTCGAGGCGATGAGCGACTGCGTGTAAGGGTGCAGGGGGTGGAAGTAGACGTCGTCGGACTTCCCCAGCTCGACCAGCTGCCCCAGGTACATGACCGCCATCCGGTCGGAGACGTACCTGACCATCGAGAGGTCGTGGGCGATGAAGAGGAGCGTGAGCCCCATCGTCTCCTTCAGGTCCGCCAGGAGGTTCACCACCTGGGCCTGGACCGAGACGTCGAGGGCCGAGATCGGCTCGTCGCAGATGACCAGCTCCGGCTCCAGGGCGAGGGCCCGGGCGATCCCGATCCGCTGCCGCTGGCCGCCGGAGAACTCGTGCGGGTAGCGGGACATCTGGTCCGGCGAGAGCCCCACGCGCTCGAGCCACGCGGCGACGCGATCCTGCACCTCGCTCCGCCTCCAGACCCCGTGGATCCGCGGCCCCTCGGCGACGATCTCGCGCAGCGTCATGCGCGGATCGAGCGACGAGTAGGGATCCTGGAAGATCATCTGGATCTTGCGCGCCCATCGCCGGAAGTCCCCGGCGCCGTAGCGCGCCGGCAGCAGCTCGCCGCGGAACCGGACCTCGCCGGAGGTCTTGTCGTGGAGCCCGGTGATGGCGCGCCCGAGCGTCGACTTGCCGCAGCCGGACTCGCCGACGAGCCCCACCACCTCGCGCTCGCCGACCTCCAGGGTGATGCCGTCCACCGCCTGCAGGACGCTGCCGCGCCCCAGCGGGAAGTGCTTCTTGAGGTTCGCGATCTCGAGGAGGGCGCTCATGGCACCGTGCCCCCCGGCATCGGAGCGCCGCGGAAGAGCCGCTCCGGCCGCCGGGCCTCCGCCCGCGCGTCGTGCAGCCAGCACCGCGCCGCGTGGCCCGGCGCGACCTCCCACAGCGGCGGGTCGTGGCGTCCGCAGCCAACCATCGCCCACGGGCAGCGCTCGGCGTAGGCGCAGCCGGCGGGCGGGCTGAACAGGTCGGGCGGGCTCCCCTCGATCGGCTCGAGACGGCCGTGGGTCCGCTCGGCCCGCTGCGGCATCGACTGCTTCAGCCCAAGCATGTACGGGTGCGCCGGCCTGTAGAAGAGATCGTCGACGCTCCCCTGCTCCACGATCCGGCCGGCGTACATCACCGCCACGTCGTCGGCCATCCGCGCGACGACCCCCAGGTCGTGGGTGATGAGGACGATCGCCATCCCGCGCTCACGCTGGAGCGTCTCCAGGAGGTCGAGGATCTGGGCCTGGACGGTGACGTCGAGCGCGGTGGTCGGCTCGTCGGCGATGAGGATCCGCGGGTTGCAGGCGATCGCCATCGCGATCATGACCCGCTGCCGCATGCCCCCCGAGAACTCGAAGGGGTAGTGACCGACGCGGGCGCGCGCGTCGGGGATCTGGACGCGCTCCAGCAGCTCGATCGCCTTCGCGCTGGCCGCGGCGCCGGAGAGCCGCTCGTGGTAGCGCAGCGCCTCGGTGATCTGCCGGCCGACCTTCATCGTCGGGTTGAGCGACGTCATCGGGTCCTGGAAGATCATCGCGATCTCCCTCCCCCGGATCCGGCTCAGCTCTCGGGGCTCCATCCCGACCAGCTCCCTCCCCTCGAACCGGACCGACCCGGCCGTGATCCGCCCCGGCGGCATCGGGATGAGCCCGAGCGCAGCCTGGACCGTGACCGACTTGCCGCACCCCGATTCGCCGACGATGGCGAGGGTCTCGCCGGCCGCCAGCGAGAGGTCGACGCCGCGGACCGCGTGCACCACGCCGCCATGGGTCGCGAACTCGACGTGCAGCCCTGCGATCTCCAGCAGGCTCATTCGACCGACCTCAGGCGCGGGTCGAGCGCGTCGCGCAGCCCGTCGCCCAGGAGGTTGAAGGCGAGGACGGTGACGCTGATGATGGCCGCGGGCGCGATGAACTCGTGCGGGTAGACGAGGAAGGTCTTGATCCCGTCGTTGCACATCGAGCCCCACGAAGGCGTCGGCGCCACCACGCCCATCCCGATGAAGGAGAGGAAGGCCTCCGTGAAGATGGCGCTCGGGATCCCGAAGGTGAGCGACACCAGGATGACGCCGAGCGTGTTCGGCAGCAGGTGGCGGAGGAGCAGGTAGCGCGGCCGGGCGCCGAGGAGCCGCGCCGCCTGAACGAACTCGGCCTCGCGGAGCTGCAGCACCTGCCCGCGCGTGAGCCTGGCGGCGCCGGTCCAGGAGAGGACGATCATGGCCACGAGCATCGGCCCGACGCCGCTCTCCCCCGGGCCGACGCCGAGGGCGACGCGGAACAGGATCATGAAGAGGAGGAACGGCAGCGCCATCACGAAGTCGGTGATCCGCATGAGCCACTGGTCGACCCGGCCGCCGAAGTAGCCTGCGACCCCGCCGATGAGGACGCCGATCAGGATCGCGAGGAGCGGCGCGGTGAAGCCGATGAAGAGGGAGATCCGCCCCCCCGCGATCAACCGGGCCAGCACGTCCCGCCCGAGCGCGTCGGTGCCGAGCGGACGCCACGGGCGCGCCACGACGTCGCCCGGCTTCGCCCCCGGCTCGATCGTCCGCGCCTCGACGAGCGGGATCCCGGGCTGGAGCGAGACCCGCACCGCCGCTGGAGGCCCCTCCACGCCGTCTCGCGCCACGACCGAGTACCAGTAGGACGTCGGCTCGAGGTTGAACGCGTCCTCGAAGCTGACGACGTTCCCCGCCTCGACCTCGCCCATCGGCAGGCCGAGGTAGCCGCCGCCGGGGCGCGAGGTGGAGCGGTAGACGAGGTATCCCGCCGCGCCCGGCACCGGCTCCCACTGAAGCCGCACCGCCTCGACCGTCGGCTCGCCGATGACGCGAAGGTCCGCAGGAGCCAGGAGCGCCGCGCCGACCGCCTCGGGAGGGGGCGGGGGCGCGTCGGCGACGACCTCGGCGTAAGGCGACGGGGGCGCGAGCACCTTCAGCTCGTTCGACCAGCGAGGGCGCTCCGAGACCCGCGCGAGCGCGGTCTGGCCCGGGTCCACCGGCCACGTCAGCGGCCCCGCCGCCGTGAAGAGGACGAGGGCGCAGATCACGCCGAGCGACGCGAGCGCCTGCTTGTTCTTGCGCAGCCTGAGCCACGCATCCAGCCAGTAGGAGAGGGACGGCCGCGCCGGACCGCGGACGACGTCGGCCCTGGCGAGCGGGGCGAAGTCGGCGGAGGAGAGGAGCGGAGCGCTCACGCCGTCTCCTTCGCCACGCGGATCCGCGGATCGACGAGGCCATAGAGGATGTCGACGACGATGACCATCAGCGCCAGGAAGGCCCCGTAGAAGACGGTCAGCCCCATGATCACGGTGTAGTCGAGCTGCTGGACCGCCTGGACGAAGTACCGTCCCAGGCCGGGGATCGCGAAGACGCTCTCAACGACGAAGCCGCCGGTCGTGATGCTCGCGAGCGCCGGCCCGAGCAGCGTGATGACCGGCAGGATCCCGTTCCGGAGCTGGTGCGACCAGAAGACGCGCCAGGGCGGCAGCCCCTTCGCGCGCGCCGTCCGCACGTAGTCCTGGTGGATGATCTCCAGGAGCGAGGAGCGCATCAGCCTCGTCAGGAAGGCGAGCGTCCCGAGCCCGAGCGCCAGTGCCGGGAGCAGCAGGTGCCGCACCGTCCCCCAGCCCGCGACCGGCAGGACCGTCGCCCCGGCAGCCTGGTTGAGCGCCAGCACTGCCTGCTGCCCGAGCGCGGCGAAGACGAAGCTGGGGACCGAGATCCCCAGGACCACCAGGAAGAGGATGGTGCGGTCGGCGAAGCGCCCCCGGAAGCGCGCGGTGAGCGAGCCGAGGAGGATGCCGCCCGCGGTCGCGAAGAAGAGCGCGACGAGCCCGAGGACGGCGGAGATCTTGAAGTGCTCGCGGATGATGTCGTTCACCGACCGGTTCTGCTGCGTGAAGGAGATGCCGAAGTCCCCGCGCGCCATGTTCCGGAGGAACACGCCGTACTGGACGAGCACCGGCTGGTCGAGGCCGTACTTCACCTCGAGGTTCCTGCGGATCTCCGCGCTCCGCGCCTTGCCGGTCGTGAGCGGATCGCCGGGGACGGCGTGCATCGCCGCGAAGGTCGCGGTCGCGATGAAGAAGACCGTGACGAGGCCTGCCAGGAGTCGCTTGAGTGTATAGGCGAGCACGCGGACGACACCCCTTCAGTCGAGCAGCCGGGCCTGAGTGTAGTCGGGGTCGGGCCCCACGACGTGGCGGACCACGCCGGTCAGGCGCGGGCTGACGAGGTAGATGCTCCCCGCCTCGCTCTTCGGCAGGATCGCGACGTCGTCGAGCAGGATCCGCTCCGCCTCCGCCATCGCGTCCATCCGGGCCCGCGGCTCGACCGCGCCCTGCGCCCTCCGGATCAGGGCGTCGAACCGGTCGTTGCGCCACCGGCCGCGGTTGTTCTCGTTCCAGCTGGCGAAGAGGTCGGCGAAGGTCATCGCGTCGGCGTAGTCGGGCCCCCAGCCCGCCGAGACGATGTCGAAGTCTCCGGAGGTCATCTTGGCGAGCCGCTGCTTGAAGGTCTGCTTGTCGATCTTGAGCGCGACCCCGAGCCGGCTCGACAGGAGGTACTGGAAGTACTCCGCCTCGCGAGCGGTGAAGGGATCGTCCTGCGTCAGCCAGACCAGCGGAGGGATCGTGCCCCCGAGCTCCCGCCGCGCGAGCTCCAGCTCGCGCTTCGCCTCGTCGAGATCGGGCCGCACCGGGGCGAGCGGGTACTCCTTGCGGAAGGGGCGCTCCACCCCCGGCACCCAGCTCGGGATCAGCGAGAGCCCCGGGCGCGTGCCCGGGATGCCGATGACCTTGGACACGTACTCGCCGGGATCGAAGACCAGCCGGATCGCCTTGCGGAGGTGGAGGTTGCCGGTGACGCGACCGGGGCGGTGGTTGAACTCGGCGTAGAAGACCGATCCCGCCGTGAAGCTCTTCATCTTGAAGCGGTCCGCCTGCGCCCGCCCGAGCAGGTCCTTGTCGAGGCCGGTCTGGTCGATCTTGCCGTCCTTGAAGAGGTTGTAGCGGGTGGACGGATCCCCGGTGAAGTACGGGACCTCGATCCTGTCGATCCGGACGCGCGCGGCGTCCCAGTAGAGCGGGTTCCGCTCGAGCGTGAGGCTCGCGGCGTGGATCCACCGCGTCAGCACGAAGGGGCCGTTCGAGAGCAGGTCGCCCGCGTCGGCCGCGTAGCGCCCGGGGCGCGCCCTGTAGAAGTCCTCCCGCACCGGCAGGTAGGTCGCGAACGCGGTGAGCCCGAGGAAGTACCCGGTCGGCCGCTCCAGCTCCACCTCCAGCGTCCGGTCGTCGCGGGCGCGGACGCCCAGCGCGCTGGTGGGCAGCTTGCCGGCGTTGACGGCCTCCGCGTCCTTCACGGGGTAGAGGATGAAGGCGTACTCGGAGGCGGTCTTCGGGTCGACGGCGGTCCGCCAGCCGAAGACGAAGTCGTGCGCGGTGACCGGCTTCCCGTCCGCCCACCTGGCGCCGCGGCGAAGGTGGAACACCGCGCTCCGCTCGCCGAGCTCCCATCGCTCTGCGACGCCGGGCACGATCTCACCGCCCGGGCCATAGCGCGTCAGCCCCTCCATCACGTGGCCGAGCACGAAGATCGACACCGAGTCGGTCGCGCGGGTCGAGTCGAGCTGCGGCGGCTCCTCGGACATCGCGAGCCTGAGCACCTTCGCGGCGTCCTTCAGACGCGCCGAGTCCTCGGCGGGACAGCCGAGGGAGCCCAGGAGCGCGGCGAGCGCGGCGGTGAGGAGCTGGAGTCTCATGTTCGACGGCGGAGAGCCTACCTCGGACCGGCTACGCCGAGCCCATCTCTCGGAGGAAGCTGGAGCCGACCTCCGGCGCGAGCCCGAACGCCTCCGCCACCGTCGCGCCGAGGTCGGCGAAGGTCGACCGCGTGCCGAGCGATCCGCCACCGAGCCCCGGCCCCCCCGCGAGGAGCGGGACGTACTCCCGGGAGTGGTCGGTGGATGGCGTGGTCGGGTCGCAGCCGTGGTCAGCCGTGATGGCCCACAGATCGCCCGGGCGCAACCGGGCGAGGAGCCCGGGCAGCGCGGCGTCGAGCTCCTCCAGCGCCTGCGCGTAGTGCACCGGGTCGTTCCGGTGGCCGTAGAGCATGTCGAAGTCGACCAGGTTGACGAAGACGAGGCCGTGCTCCACCCGATCGAGCAGCGCCGCGGTGCGGGCCAGCCCGTCGGCGTTCCCCTCAGTGTGGATCTCGGTCGAGATGCCGCGGCGATCGAAGATGTCGGGGATCTTCCCGACTCCGTGGACGGGGACGCCGGCGGCGGTGAGCCGCTCCAGCACCGTCGCCACCGGCGGCGGCATCGCGAAGTCCTTCCGGTTGTACGTGCGGGTGTAGCCGCCCGGAGCCCCGACGAACGGCCGCGCGATGACCCGCGCGACCCGCAGCGGATCGAGGAGCCGGCGCGCGGTCCGGCACCAGCCGTAGAGCCGCTCCAGCGGCACCGTCCCCTCATGCGCGGCGATCTGGAACACCGAGTCGGCGGACGTGTAGACGATCGGCTTCCCGGTCCGCTGGTGCTCCTCGCCCAGCTCCTGGATGATCGCGGTGCCGCTCGCGACGACGTTCCCGAGCACGCCCGGCGCGCCGGTCTCACGGACGAACGCGTCCACGACCTCCTGCGGGAAGCCGCTCGGGAAGGTCGTGAGCCCACGCTCGAGGAGCGCGCCCATCATCTCCCAGTGGCCGGTGATCGTGTCCTTCCCCTGCGAGCGCTCCGCCATCCTCCCGACCCAGGCGCCGGGGATCGGCGAGGGCGGCACGCCGAGGATCGGGGTCACCGCACCCAGCCCGAGCGCCTGCATCGCAGGGAGCTTCAGCCCGCCGACCGCGCGGCTGACGTTGCCGATGGTGTCCGAGCCCTCGTCGCCATACTCCGCGGCGTCGGGGAGCGCGCCGCAGCCGCAGCTGTCGGCGATGAGGATGAGGAAGCGGCGGTTCATGCGTCCATTCTCCCCCGCACCCGCCCCCGAGGGGGAGAGGAGCGGTGTGAGGGGCTAGTAGTCGCGGGCGTCCGGCAGCCGTCCCGTCACGATCGCCACGCCGTTCGACGTTCCGATCCGGTCCGCGCCAGCGCGCACCAGGGCGAGGGCGTCGGCGGTCGTGCGGACCCCGCCAGATGCCTTCACGCCCGCCCTGTCGCCGACGACCTCCCGCAGGAGCGCCACGTCGTCGACCGTCGCGCCGCCTCCCCCGAAGCCGGTGGACGTCTTCACGAAGGCGGCGCCGGCCGCGAGCGCGATCGCCGCCCCAGCGACCTTCTGGTCGCGCGTGAGGATCGCCGTCTCGAGGATCACCTTCACCGGCACCGGCGACGCCGAGATCACCGTCCGCAGATCCTCGAAGACCTGCGCGAAGCGTCCGGCGCGGAGGCCGGGGAGCGGCGCGACCAGATCGAGCTCCTCTGCGCCGTCGCGTACGGCGGCAGACGCCTCCTCGACCCGGGCGGCGGTCGTCGCCGCCCCCTCGTGGAAGTCGACCACCACCGCGAGCCGGACGGGGGTCCCGGCGAGGAGGCTGCGCGCGAGCCGCGCCCACTCGCGCCGGACGCAGACCGCCGCGAAGCCGTGCTCCCGGGCCTCCGCGCAGAGCCGCTGGATGGCGGCCGGCTGCACCCCGGCAGCCAGGAGCGTGTGATCGACGTAGCGGGCCAGATCGCGCGCCTCACGGACGGTGGTCCCGGCCAGGTCGGCCTCCATCAGAAGCCCACCTTGAGCTTCAGCGGGACGACGATGTCGATCGGCTCGCCGTCGAAGCCCGGGAAGACCATCCGCTTCGCCGCCTGGGCGATGCACCGACCGAGGGGGCTCCCGGCGACCGCCTTGTCCGCGACGCCCGCCCTCTGGACGCGTCCGCTCGGACGGATCGTCAGCTCCAGGCTGACGCGGCCCGCCGCGAGCCGCTGCTCCGGGTCCGACGACACGGCACGGCTGACGCAGGCGGCGAACGAGCTCGAGTTGCGCGAGAGCGTCCCCTCGATCGCCTCCGAGTCGAGCGTTCCGCGCGTGGTGGCGAGCGCCACCGCGTCCTCGTCCTGCACGGTGACCGCCACGTCGCCCTTCTTCGCCAACAGGTCGAGCAGCCCCTTGTCACCGACAGGGAGCTTCTCGTGCCTTGGGCGGTCCTGGGCGCGAGGTGCCGGCGCGCGCTCCGCCGCCCGCAGCGCTTCCTCGCTCTTCCCCATGAGCTTCGCCAGGTCGGCCGCCGAGAGCCCGCCACCCGAGGGCGATCCCCCCGCGGCGGCGTCCGCGTCGCGCCGCGCCGCGCCCCCGGCCGGTCCCCCCCGCTTCCACTTGAGCCCCATCGCCCCCACCCCTACCAGCGCGCCGACGACGACGATGGCCACCGCGGCGGCGGTCATGCGACTCCGGCGCGCGCTGCGGCGGATGAGCACCAGCTCCGCCGTCACCGTCGGGACCTCTTCGTCCGAGAGCTCCGCTACGGGCGGCCGCGCGGCGGGCCGCTTCGCGGGCGCCCTGGCGGGCGACGGCGCTGGCGGCCTTGGAGGAGCTGCCACCGACCGGGCGGGGGAGGCAGCAGCAGCCGCGGCCGATACGTCGGCGCCACGCGGAGCCACGGGGGCGACCGGTGGCGGCGCCGACGCTGGCTGCTCGGTGCCGTGCGGCCCCTCGAGCGCCGCCAGCGCGTTGTCGAAGTCGTCGTCGTCGGCGTCGGCGAACGCCGACGCGAGCTCGGGCGGGCGCGGCGGCTGCGCCGCGGGGGCCGCAGCCGCGCCGCCCGGCGCGGGGACCCGGTGCACCACGAGGTTGCCGCACGCCGGACATGCGACCTTCACCGCGCGCCCCACGACCAGTTCGTCCGCGATCTCGTAGGTGCGGCCGCAGCGGGCGCAGGGGAATTGCACGCGGGGATAGTACGTGTCGCCAACGCGGCGAGACAAGGAATCGCGGTCGCCCGAGGTGTCGGACAAGGTGGCCGGCGCTTTCCGTTGACGCGCCCCGCTCCCCTGCGATAAACGCGCGGCGACCGTAGTCGAGCGGAGAGATCATGGCCGGCAAGGAACTGGGTACCAAGTACACGTGCTTCAAGTGCGGCACGAAGTTCTACGACTTCCGCAAGCCAGAGCCGCTCTGCCCGAAGTGCGGGGCCGATCAGCGGCAGGCCCCGGTCGTCAAGGCGCCTCCGGCCGAGCGACGGCAGAAGGCGGCGAAGCCCGAGCCCGAGGAGGTCGAGGCCGTCGTCGACGAGGAGGCGGAGGAGGACGCCGAGCTCAAGGACGAAGACGAGGACGAGGCCGACGACGACGCCTAGTCGGCGGGCGCAGCGGTGGTAACATCACGGGCCATGCGCGCCCTTCAGATCGCCCTGCCGTCGCTAGTGTTCGCCCTGGCCGCCTGCGGCCAGCAGCCCGCCCGCATCACGCTCGACCCGACTGGCTCGCGCCTCTTCGGCCGCGGCCAGCAGGTGAAGCTCCACGCCAACCCGCTCTCCAAGCGCAACGAGCCGCTCCAGAAGTTCGCCTGTGCCTGGTCCTCGTCCGACGAGAAGGTCGCGACGGTGGCGGGGATGCACAACGACGCGACCGTCACGGCGACGGGCGCAGGGAGCGCGACCATACGGTGCGCCATCGGCGACATCTCAGCCGAGTCCAGCGTGGCAGTGCGGCTGGTGGGGCGCGTCGAGGTGAAGCCGACGCAGGTGGACCTCGTGATGCTCGACGAGCCGCAGCCCGCGGCGCTCCAGATCCAGGCCTTCGACGATCAGGGGGCGCTCCTCGTCGGGCGCGCCCCCTTCATCCGCTGCCAGAACGAGGAGATCGCGCGCGGCGACGCGCGCGGCCAGCTCTGGGCCGTCGGCCCCGGCGAGACGGTCTGCACGGTCGAGTCCGGTGACGCCAAGGCCGACGTCACCGCCCGCGTGAAGGACTCCCGCAGCGCCGAGTTCAAGCCGAAGGCGGTGAAGGGCGACCCGATGGCGGAGTACGAGAAGGAGTTCGCCCGCCGCGAGGCGGAGCGGAAGAAGGCCGAGGAGAAGGCCGCGAAGGCGGCTGCGGGCGCGAAGTAGCAGGACGCTCGCCAGCGGGAGCGGTCGCCCTCGCGGGGGAGCTTCCCTCCCCCGCGCTGACCATTAGCCTCATTGCGGGCCGCGTGGAGCGGGAAGGCTTGAACAGCGTGCGCCCGCGGAAATGCGACTTCGCGGAAGACTTCCCTCTCCCCCGCTCCGGCGGGGGAGAGGTCTGGTGAGGGGGCAAGCCGTTCACCATCCGTGAGCCCCTGGACCCAAACCCGGACGGCCTCGCCCGCGCCCTCCAGCTCCTTCAGCACATCCCTGGTTGGAGAAGCGAAGCTTCCTGACGCGCATAACCTTCAGCGCTGTGCGTCTGTCGAGCCCGTCGAAGTTCGCGACGGAACTCACGGAGCGCTGGGGGCGTGTGGCTCACGGAGAGTGAGGATAGCCGACGGGTACGACGCCCCCTCACCCAGCCTCTCCCCCGCGGGGGCGGGGGAGAGGTGCATCCCCGAGGCGGGAGATGGGTGCGGCCCCCTCTACTTCCCCGCCGTCAGCCTCGTCGCCTCGGCGGCGTGCGCCGCGCGCGGGCAGCTCTTCGCGTAGGTGTCCATCCGGCCACGCGCGGCCTCGTCGAACTGGCCGGCGTCGAGCTGGAGCTTGGCCGCGCCCCAGAGTCCGTCGCAGTTGGCCGGGTCGCGCTTCAGCGCCTCCTCGTAGTACCCGGCGACCAGCTCACGCTTCGCGTTGCGCGACTTCTCGGCCTCCGCCATCTCGACGTAGGCGCGCGCCGCGCCGCCAGCACCGCCCACACCGTACTCGCGGATCGCGAGGTCGAGCTCGGCGAGCGCCTGACCCACGTTCTTCTGGGAGAGCCGCAGCCTCGCGAGCGCGACGCGTGCGTCGGGGAACGGGCGCCCGAGCTGGATCGACCGCTCGAACTGCCCCTGGGCACGATCGGCGTCCCCCTGCGCCTGGTAGGCCTGGCCGAGGAGGAGCGCCAGGCGCGGGTTGTCGCCCAGCCTGGCGACCGCCCCCTGGAGGAGATCGATCGCCTTCTTCGGGCCGCCGTCCTGGGCGAGCAGCGCCTGCACGAGGTCGACGTAGAAGGCCACGCGCTTGCCGTCCAGCGAGATCGCCTTCTGGAAGGCGTCGACTGCACCTGCGGCGTCCCCGTCGCGCAGCTTGCGTCGGCCGAGGAGGTACGGCAGCTCCGCGCTGCGAGGATCGAGCTTCGCCGCCTCCGCCTCGTCCGCGGCGGCCTCCTGCGCCTTCCCCTGCGCGTGGCGCACGGAGGCACGGATCATGAGCGCGAGCGCCCGCTGGCGTGGCGAGGCCTCGATGCGGGGGTCGAGCGTGCGATCCGCCCCCTTCTGCGCCTCGTCGAGCTGCCCGCGATCGAGCAGGAGGAGCGACTTCCCGAGCAGCGACGGGACGTGATCCTTCTGGATGCGGAGCGCGAGGTCGAACATCCCGGTCGCCGACAGCTCGTACCCCGTTCCACGCCGCCGGAACTGCTCGGCGAGCAGCTGCGCCAGCCGGGCGTCGCCGGGGTTCGTCTTCTGCGCCCTGGTGAGCGTCTCGCGCGCCGCGTCGAGATCCCCGCCCGCCATCTGGAGCGAGCCGAGGACCCCCAGCAGGAACGGGCTCTGGGAGCCTTCGTCGCCTCCCAGGACGCCCTGAAGCACCTCGAGCCCACCGGCCTGATCGTTGGAGAAGTACCTGAGGAACGACTCGGCTGCCACGAGGTGCGAGTGCGTGCCGAGCGCCTTGCCCGCGACCAGCGCCTTCTGGGCCTCGTCACGCACGGAGTCGCCCTCGGCGTGCTCTGCCCATCTGACGGCGTCGACCCACGCGAGGTACGCGTGGCCCGAGAGGATCGTCGCGTCGAGCTCCACCACCTCGGCGCTCTTCGCGGCGGCCTCCTTGTAGGCCGGCCACGCGTCGCGCTCCAGGAGCCCCTGCGTCTCCTTCAGCAGCTTGTCGATCGTCTCGATCCGGGTCTTGCGCGCCTGGGTGTACACGGCGAAGCCGCCGAGCGCGACGACGACCACCCCGAGGAGCGCGACGGTGGCCACCGCGGTGGACTTGCTCTTCTTCTTGACCCCGCGCCCCTTCTCCAGGCTCTCCAGCGAGAACTCGCGGGTGGCGTACTTCTCGGCGAGCGCGTCGGCGTAGGCCGTGCGCGCGGTCTGGCCGGCGGTCGGAGGCGGCGTCGGAGTCGGCTGCTCCATCGCAGCAGGGGCGGCGGCCCGGGGAATCGCCGCGCCGGTGGCGCGCGGCGCCGCCGGCGCGCCCGGACGTGCGGAGGCCGGCGCCGGCGCGGCGCGCGGCGCGACGGGAGCGGCCGGCGCGGCCGCCGAGACCCCGTTCTGCTGGAGGATCGCGATCGACTCCGCGTCGCCCGGGTTGGCCTCCAGCGCCCGGCGCAGCGCGGCGATGCCGGCGTCGCGCTCGCCCAGCCGCAGGTGCAGCACGCCGGCCATGCGGTTCGCGACAGCGAACGCCGGCCACGTCTGGAGCACGGCCTGCAGCTCCTCGAGCGCCTTCCGATCCTTGCCCTGGTCCGAGTAGACGCGCGCGAGCAGCACGCGGGGGGAGGGGTCGTCCGCGTGGGCCTTTACGCCCTTCTTGCAGACGACCATCGCCTCCATGAACCGGCCTAGAGCCAGGTAGGCCTCGGCGAGCGGCCGGTAGGCGTCGGACGTCGGATCGGACGCGAAGGCGTGCTCGAGCGAAGTGAGCTCGGCGGCGGAGTACTGCTTGGTCGGAGGGGGCATGGGCGTGACTTCGGATAGCAGGGGTCGAGGGGCGTAGTCAAACGATTTGCCCTGAAAAGACGCGCAGATGGCGCACCTACCGTACCCCACCTGGGCACCCGCTCTTCCGACCTGCCGAAAGGCCGCAGCACCGCGCGGGTGAGCCCGCGATCGCGGCGACCGGCGGGGAGCGCGCAACGTCTGGACGCGCTTGACACTCTCCCCCCCGAACCGTTAAAGGTGCTTCCCCTCGCATCAAGGGGGACGCCGTCTCGGGGCTGTAGCTCAGTTGGGAGAGCGCTAGAATCGCACTCTAGAGGTCAACGGTTCGATCCCGTTCAGCTCCACAGAAGAGGCCCGGCCGGAGACGGTCGGGCCTCTCGTCTTTTCAGCGCTCGCGGACGACGTGGACGGTCCGCGTCGGGAAGGCGAAGCTCGTCCCCTCCCGCTCCACGATCTCCATGAAGCGAAGCAGGAGCTCCTGCCGGATGGCCGTGAACTCGTTCCAGTCGGTCGTCTGGAACCAGGCCATCACCTCGACGTTCAGCGTCGAGTCCTTGAAGTCGGTGAAGCAGACCGCCACCGTCTCCGGCCAGATCTTCGGGTGGGCGCGGAGGGCGGCCTCCACCTCCGCGAGGACGCGACGCAGCTGCTCCGCGGTCGTCGAGTAGGAGAGCCCGAGGTTCGTCCAGAGCCGGATCCGGTCGCGCGCGCTGATCGACTCGCTCCGTGTCTCGGCCAGCTTGCCGTTCGGGAAGGTGACGACCGTCCGGTCGAGCGTCCGGACGCGGGTCGAGCGCCCGCCGATCGACTCCACCGTCCCGACGACCCCTTCGATGTTGACGAAGTCACCGACGCGGAAGGGCTGGTCCACTCCGATCGCGATCGAGCCGAAGAGGTGCTCGACGGTCTTCTGCGCGGCGAGGGCGACGGCGAGGCCACCGATCCCGAGGCCGGCGAGGATGCTCGTGACCTGGAAGCCCAGCTCGTTCAGGAGGGCGACCGCGCCGAGGCCGATGAGGACGCCCTGCGCGATCTTCCTGGCGAGCGGCAGCATCCCGCCGAGCCCCGCGTTCTGCCGGGACCACGCCGCGCTCTGCGCCGCCGCGAAGCCGACCGCCGCTGCTCGCGAGAGCCCCCAGAACAGGACGAACCACGCGGCGGCGCGCAGGAGGTGCTCCACGCGATCGCCGAGCCCCCGGGGAGCGCCAGCGCCGGCTCGACCAGCCCCAGGGCCAGGAGCGCCCAGAGCGCTGCGAGCGGCCCGTGGAGCCGCCGCAGGAGCTCGTCGTCCCACTCGGTCGAGGTGCGCGCGACGAGCCGACCGAACAGCCAGCGGGTCAGCCAGCCCAGCGCGGAGCCGATCCCCCAGGCCGCGAGGAGCGCGAGCGGGAGCGCCAGCCACTGCCACCAGAGCAGGCCGCCCGGCCCGGACGTCCGGAGCGCGTCCGGCAGCCTGGCCTCGAAGAACGGGCGCGCGCCGTCGGCGGCGCGGGCCACCGCCGGGAAGGCGGCCAGCGCCGGCAGGAGGAGCTTCCTGCCGGCGCCCGGGATGCCGGACCGCATCGCGAGGAGACCCCTAGTCGGTGACCGGCCTGGGGCGCGGCGGTCCGACCGGCGCGCGCGGAGGCTGCGACGTCGGCAGCACCGGGGCGGCGTTCTTGAAGACGTTCATGGCGAGCGCGATCATGGACCCGATGTCGGAGACGGTGGCCGGCAGGATGACGGTGTTGGTCGTCCTCGCGAGCGAGCCGAACTCCTTCACGTACTGCTCGGCCACGCGGAGCTGGACCGCCTCCTGGCCGCCCGGGCTCGCGATCACCTCGGAGACCTTGTGGATCCCCTCGGCGGTCGCCGTGGCGATGGCGAGGATCGCCTCGGCCTGGCCCTGCGCCTCGTTGATCTGCTGCTGCCGCTTCGCCTCGGAGGCCTTGATGACCTGCTGCTTCTGTCCCTCGGCGCTGTTGATGGCGGCGTCGCGCTCTCCCTCGGACGCGAGGATCACCGCGCGCTTCTCCCGCTCTGCGCGCATCTGCTTCTCCATCGCGGCGAGCACGTCACGGGGCGGGGTGATGTTCTTGATCTCGTACCGGAGCACCTTCACGCCCCAGGGCGCCGAGGCCTTGTCGAGCTCGTCGACCACCTGCGCGTTGATGTGGCTGCGCTCCTCGAAGGTGCGGTCGAGCGTGATCTTGCCGATCTCGCTCCGCAGGGCCGTCTGCGCGAGCTGGCTGATCGCGTAGTAGTAGTCGGCGATGCCGTAGCTGGCGCGCTGCGGGTCGAGCACCTTGAGATAGAGGAGGCCGTCCACCGCGACCTGCACGTTGTCGTTCGTGATGCAGACCTGCTCGGGGATGTCGAGCGCCTGCTCCTTGAGCGTGTGGCGGTAGCGGATGACGTCGAAGAACGGGAAGAGGACGTGGAAGCCCGGCTCGAGGATCAGGTGGAACTTCCCGAGCCGCTCCACGACGAAGGCGTTCTGCTGCGGGACGACGACCGCCGTCTTGATGACGACGAAGATCGCGAAGGCCGCGATGACGAGCGCGACGACGAGCGCCGAGTTGACAGTCTCCATTGGTACCTCCAGGTATGAGTAGAGAGCGCGCCGCTACTCGGCGCGCAGCCAGAGCGTGAGCCCGTCGATCCGTTCGACACGGCAGCGCTGCCCCTTCGACAGCGCCTCCCCCGACACGGAGCGGGCGGTCCAGGGGGTGCCGCGCAGCTCGGCCTTGCCGGCGCCGCCCGCGGGGAGATCCTCGAGGAGGGTCGCCTGCTCGCCGAGCAGGTTCTCGACGGGGACGGAGCCCCTGGCCGCGAGCCGCCGTGAGAGGTAGCTGCGGAGGGTGCCGACGAGCGCGAGCGAGACCACCGTGTAGAGCGTCCACTGAAGCGCCGGGCCGGCGCCGTAAGCCGCGATCGGCGCGACGACGAACGCCGCTATCCCGAAGAAGATCGCGAAGAGGCCGCCGGGCGTCGCCATCTCGACCACGAGCAGGACCACGCCCATCACCATCCACATCCACCACGCCATGTGAACCCCTCCAGGAGGCGCGATGGTAGCACCAGTTCCTCCGCCCACGCATGGTGATGTGGCGAGCCGCACCGGCGAGGGCGCCGGCCGCGGCCGGCGGATCGCTCGGGGCGCTAGCCGTCGCGCGCCCAGGTCTGGAGGAGGAACTCCTCCTCCCAGGGCGTGAGGTTGAAGCGGACCGCCGCCTCCTCGACGAGCCGGGCCCGCGGCAGCTCGATCCCGTCGCGGCGCCGGTCGTCGAGCCAGCGCATGGCCCTGCGCAGGAGCTCACCCTGCGGTACGAGGCGCGTCTCTGTTCCGAACTGCTCCGTCATCCGACCCCCGAATGGGCGTCTGGCCCTGCGACCAGCTCGCCCACGGGAGGAACATATCCACGTGCAAGGCAGGGAGCCGCGTCCTCATCGGGGCGTCCGCCGCCTCATCCGAGCAACCGCAGCAGGTCGGCCTTCACGGTGGCCCTGGTCTCCGCGTCGGTGGCGGCGGCGAAGGCCCGCTCCAGCGCCTCGGCCGCCTTCCTGCGGAACCCCTTCTCCTCGTACAGGCCGGCGAGCGCCCTCAGCGCAGGGAGGTGCTTGGCGCGCACCTCGAGGGAGCGCTCGAAGGCGGTCATCGCGCGGAAGGGATCCCCCTCCGCGCGGAGAGCGCGCGCGAGGTGGAACCAGGCGTCCGCCGACCAGGGGTCGACGCGGGTGGCCGACTCGAAGGCGGCGACCGCCTCCCCCAGCCGTCCCGCGAGGAGCAGCGCCTTCCCCTTCTGGACCGCTGAGTCGCCGGACGCACGGGGTGGAAGCTCGCGCCCAGCGGCCGCCTCGAGCGCGGCCTCGATGCGCCGCAGCAGGTCGTCGAGGCGGAAGGGCTTCTCGACGTAATCCTCGGCGCCGTACGCCTCCCGCGCGTCCTGCGCGAAGCGCCAGCCCCTGTAGATGGCGGTCATCATGATGACCGGGATCTTCCGCGTCCTGGGGGCGTTCTTGATCCTCCGGCAGACGTCGAAGCCGTGGATCCTGGGGAGCATCGCGTCCAGCAGCACGAGGTCGGGGAGCGAGCTCTCCGCCTTGGCGAAGGCCTCCCCGCCGTCGACCGCCAGGTCGACCTCGTACCCCTTCTTCTGGAGCATCGTCTGCACCAGCGTACGGATCTCCGGCTCGTCGTCGACGACCAGGATCCTGCGCGGCCCGGACGGCCTGACCGGTGCATCGGGCGCCTCGACCTCGACCGTGACCTCGGTTTCCTCGTCCGCGGTCGCGTCGGCGGCCTCGACCGGCTCCGCCTCCGGCTCCAGCTCCTCCTCGATGGGCTCGTCGGCCGCCTCCAGCGAGACGACGTCCTCGTCCTCGGCGTGCGAGGCCACCGCGAGGAAGGGCACGTCGCGGACCGCCGCGCCCGCGCCGGCGAGCAGCTTCTCGCCCTTCGCGCGGGCGGCGTAGGCGGCGGCGATGGCTGCGCGGAGCGCCCCGGTCACGGCGATCCACGGCGAGACCTCCCGCCCGGTCACGAACCTGAACTCGGAGAGGATCCGCTCCTCGGTGGGGTGGGCCATCGCGAGGTGGAGCCGGCCGCCCTCGGAGGACACCGGGAGGATGAGGTCCGCCTCCGCCACCTGCGGCGGGACCAGGTCGAGCAGGTCCAGCTGGATGACGGAGCGCGACAGGTCGAGCCCAGGGAAGCCGAGCTTCAGGGAGAGCGCCGCCGCCAGCGCCTTCTCGTCGACGCCCAGCGCCAACAGCCGCGTGCAGAGGTGCTCACTTCGCGCACGCCCTTCCTTCAGCGCGCGCTCCACCAGCGCCGGCGTGGCGACGCCGAGCTCGACGAGGATGTCTCCTATACGGGCTTCTCTCACGGCTGGCCGACCCCCGGGCGCCGAGTCAGCCTTCACTCTACCCCGCTCCGGGCCCCCCGGCCGCACCATGTACGCCTGTCGCCCGATCCGGGGTCAGGCGCCAGCAGCGTCCCTAGCCGACCAGGTCGGCGTAGACCATCACCAGGTACATCATGGTCTCCCCCCCGGCGAGGTTCCGGTAGACGTGCGGGACGTCCGCCTCGAACACGATCGCGTCGCCGGCGCTCAGGACCTCCCTGCGGTCGCCGACGTTCATCTCGAGCTGTCCCTGCGAGACCGCCAGGTACTCGACCGTTCCAGGGTTGTGGGCGTGGGCCTGCTCGACGCCGCCGGGGAGGAGCGTGAGCTCGTAGAACTCCACGCGCCTGCGCTCGTCGAACGGGAAGAGTGCACGGGAGATGAACTTCCCGTCGTGGCTCGTGAGCTTCTTGGAGTCGGCGGCCTTCAGGAGGTGCAGCCCGCCCTCGGACCGCTCGCTCAGGAGCGCCGAGAAGGGGACGCCGAGCGCGGTCGAGATCTTCCACGCGACGTTGATGGTCGGGGCGCTCTGGCCCAGCTCGATCTGGCCCAGCATCGCGCGGGACACGCCCGAGACGCGCGAGAGCTTCTCGAGCGAGAGGCCGCGCTCGCCGCGAAGGCGCCGCAGGTTTCGACCGACGACCAGCGTCAGCTCGGTGCTCACGGCGGCTTCGGCGCGTGGCTCCGGGCCCGGCCGCGCCTCCGCGCTGGGGGCACCCTTCCGTGACTTCGTGGGTTTCGCCTTCGCCTTCTCGCGTGTGCTCTTCATGGTTGGAACGTTTTCCGTTATGACGGAGCTGTCTGTCAATGCGATCCAGACCTTCCGACGGCGGCCCCTGGCGAATTACCTTCGTCACCAACCCAGACGACTGCAACCTCGGCTGCCCGATGTGCGAGTGCGGGGTGGGCGCGCCGGCATGGGGCGAGCAGGATCGGCGCTCCCAGCCGCGCCGGCTGGCGCCCGAGCGGGTCCTGGAGGTCCTCGACGAGCGGAAGGACTCGGCGCTCCGGGAGGTGATCCCGTCGACCATGGGCGAGCCGCTCCTCTGGGCGGGGCTCGACCAGCTCGTCGATCGCTGCTCGGTCCGGGGGCTCTCGCTCAACCTCACCACCAACGGCACGTGGCCGGGACGTGGACCGGCCCGGTGGGCGGCGCGGCTGCTCCCGGTCGCGTCGGACCTGAAGGTCTCCTGGAACGGCGCGACGCCCGAGACGACGGCGGCGATCATGTCCGGGCTCGACCTCCAGAGCGCGATCGACGACCTGCGGATCGTGATCGGCCACAGGGACTCGATCGCCGGCTGGACCGGCGTCAGGCCGACGATCTCCTTCCAGGTGACGGCGCAGGAGGCGAACGTGGCGGAGCTGCCGGCGATCGTCCGGCTCGCCGCCTCCCTCGGCGTCGACCGCGTGAAGGTGAATCACCTCCAGGTGCGGTTCCCATCGCTGGCGCAGGCCTCGCTCCGGCGGAGCTGGGAAGCGGTCGCGCGATGGAACCGGGCGGTCCACCTCATGCACGCGGCCGCCGACGAGGCCCGGACCGCGAACGGCCGGCGCTTCGAGCTGCAGAACGCGGTCGAGCTCCCGCATGACCCCATGGAGCGGCTCCCGCCCGGACCGTGCCCCTTCGTCGGCGTCGAGGCGTGGGTCCTGGTCGACGGCCGCTTCGCGCCCTGCCCGCATCCGGCCGCGGTGCGGCGCGAGCTCGGAGACTTCGGATCGATCGCAGGGCTGACCCTCGGCCAGTTCTGGGAGGGGGAGCCGCTGAGGACGCTCGTCGATGGGTACGAGCGCCACCCCGTCTGCGCCGAGTGCGGCTTCCGGAGGCCCGGCGGCGCGTGATCCGCGCCGCCGCCGTCTCCGGTCCGCGCCCTACCCCCGCTCCACCCGGATCGCGTCCTCCAGCTCGTTGAGCGGCGGGTGCTTCGACGGGTCGCGGGGGAAGTGCTCGGCGAGCCGCGCACCGCAGATGGCGATGGCGTCGACGAAGCCGCGGGCGGTGTCGCCGGCCTTCATCCCGGCGGTGAGCGCCGCGAGGGCCTTCTCCCACTCGTCCTTCGTCGCGTCCTTCATCTTCGCGTGGATGCCGTGGTCGCCCAGGATCACGGCGCGGTGCTCGAAGAGCGAGGCGAAGACGAGGACGCCAGTCCCCTCCGCAGTCCGCGCGAGGCCGTGCTCCTCGAAGGCCCGCATCGCCCGCGCCTGCACCGCCTGCTCCTGCGCGCGCCGGCCGGCGAAGAAGCGCTCGAGGGGGTCCCACGCCGAGGCGAGCGCGCCAACGATCCCGGCCACGAGCTGGACGAGGGCCAGCTCACCGAGCGTGAGCGGATACGGGATCAGGAGCGCCACGCCGGTCGCGATCGCGCCCGCCAGCAGCCCCCCGCGGTAGCGGACCTCCGAGTAGGGATCGCTCTTCTCGACGACCACCGGCACGATCTGGCCGCGGGAGAGCGTCTCGGCTCGCCGTATCGCCTCCGCGATCCGCTGCTGCGCGTCTGGGCCGAACTGGCTCTCGATCGTCATCGGCCCCTCCTACCAGCGCCCCGAGGCGCCACCACCGCTGAAACCGCCGCCGCCACCGCCCCAGCTCCCGCCGCCGCCGCCGAACCCGCCGCCGCCCCAGGGCCCTCCCCAGCCACCGAAGTGGCTCCGGCGGCGCAACCCCATCCCGCCGAACATGACGCGGAAGACGATGGAGAGGATCACCAGGACGACCATCGCCAGCCCGGACAGCCGCTGGGACGGCCGGCCGCGGGCGGCGTGGCGCGCCACGTCCTTCGGGAGCGCGCCGAGCGCCGAGAGGATCTCGACCCCGGCGTCGTAGAGCCCGTCGCCGAAGCGCCCCGCGCGAAAGGCGGGAGTGATCGTGTTCCTGATGATGCGGGAGGACTGGACGTCGGTCAGCCCGCCTTCCACTCCCTGCCCGACCTCGATCCGGACCTGCCGATCCTCGCTGGCGACGGTGACGAGGACGCCGTTGTCCCCAGCGCTGGTCCCGAGCTTCCACACCTCGGCGACGCGCATCGAGAAGTCCTCGATCGCCTCACCGTCGAGCGTCCTCACGACGAGGTACTGGAGCTGGACGCCGCGCCCGCTCTCCTGCGCGAGCGCGGCGCGGGAGAGCGCCTCGATCCTCCGCCGCGAGCCCGCGTCGAGGAGGCCGGCCTCGTCGACGACCGGACCGGTGAGGGAGGGGACGGGGATGGCGGCGTGGGAGAGCGGCCGGGAGCGCCGCGATGAAGAGGGCGATGGCGATGGGAAGCAGCCCCCTCACCCAGCCTCTCCCCCGCGGGGGCGGGGGAGAGGTGCATCCCCAAGGCGCGCAAATGCGTTGAATGCTCAGTCCCCCGGTGGGGAGAGGGGATGTTCCTTTGGGTGAACACCTCGGGTCACTTGAACTCGACCTTGGGCGGCTTGGCGGCGTCCGGCGTCGTCGCCTGGAACTGGGGCTTCGGCTGCTTGTGGTACATCATCGAGTTGGTCCAGCTGGTCGGCGGCACGGACACGAGGTCGTTGAACGCGTTGACCGCCTCGATGAACCTGCGCCGGGCCGTGGTGATGCGGTTCTCCGTCCCCTCCAGCTGGGCCTGCAGGTCCCGGAAGTTCTCGTTGGCCCTCAGCTGCGGGTAGCTCTCCGCCACGGCCAGCAGCCGCCCGAGGGCGCTGCGCAGCTCACCCTGCGCCGCCTCGAACTTCTTGAGGTTCTCCGGCGTCAGGTCGTTCGCCGAGAGCTGGATCGAGGTCGCGCGGGCTCGCGCGGCGACGACGGCCTCCAGCGTCTCGCGCTCGTGCGCGGCCGCTCCCTTCACCGTCTCGACCAGGTTCGGCACGAGGTCGGCGCGGCGCTGGTACTGGTTCTCCACCTCCGCCCAGGCTGCGGTGACCGCGTTGTCGGCGCGGGGGATCGACTGGACGCCGCAGGCGGCCAGGAGCGGGATCGACGCTGCGGCGAGGAGGGTCTGGCGGAGGGTCATGTGCGGAGTCCTTTCGTGCGGAGGCGCTAGGTCCAACTGGCGAGGAGCGCTGCGCATTCCTCGAGGGGCCGTGGGAGTGGCGATCACGTCTCGACCGGGATCGGCCGCACGTGCCAGATCTCCTCGGCGTACTGCCGGATCGTCCGGTCGGACGAGAACTGGCCCGACCGCGCGACGTTCAGGATGGCCATCCGCGTCCAGCGTTCGGGGTCCTGGTAGGCGAGGGCCAGCTCGCTCTGCGCCGCGCAGTAGGCGGCGTAGTCGGCGAGGACCAGGTAGCGGTCGGCCGAGAGGAGCGAGTCGACGATGGGGCGGAAGAGGCCCGGCTCGTCGGGGGAGAAGACCCCCGACCCGATCGCGTCGATCACGCCCTTGAGCGTCCGGTCCGCTTCGTAGCGCTCGCGCGGGTCGTAGCCGCGCGCGCGGAGGGCGGCCACCTCCTCGACCGTCAGGCCGAAGAGGAAGAAGTTCTCCGCCCCCACGGCCTCCCTGATCTCGACGTTTGCGCCGTCGAGCGTCCCGAGCGTGAGCGCGCCGTTGAGCGCGAACTTCATGTTCCCGGTCCCGGAGGCCTCGGTCCCGGCGGTCGAGATCTGCTCGGAGACGTCCGCCGCGGGGAAGACCCGCTCGGCGAGGGACACCCGGTAGTTCCGCAGGAAGACGACGGAGATGTGGCCGCGGACGTCGACGTCGGCGTTGACGACGTCGGAGATCGAGTTGACGAGCTTGATGATCAGCTTCGCCGCCGCGTAGCCCGGGGCCGCCTTGCCCCCGAAGAGATAGGTGCGCGGGTACGGGCGGTAGGTCGGATCGGCCTTCATCCGGAGGTACTCGCCGGCGACCCGGAGCGCGTTGAGGAGCTGGCGCTTGTACTCGTGGATCCGCTTCACCTGGACGTCGAAGATCGAGTCCACGTCCACCGAGACGCCGTTGTCGGCCCTGATGATCGCCGCCAGCCGCTCCTTGTTCTCGCGCTTGATCCGGCGGAAGAGCCGCCGGAAGCCGGTGTCTGCGGCGAGCGGCTCGAGCCTGCGAAGCTGCTCGGCGTCGGTGACCCACTCCGGCCCGATCGCGTCGGTGATCGCCCGGGCCAGCTCGGGGTTGGCCGCCAGGACCCAGCGGCGCGGCGTGACGCCGTTCGTCTTGTTGTTGAAGCGCTCCGGCCAGAGCGCGTTGAAGTCGCGGAACAGCTCGCGCTTGAGGAGCTGGGTGTGGAGCGCGGCGACGCCGTTCACCGAGCTGGACCCGATGACCGCCAGGTTGGCCATCCGGACCTGCTTGACCGGCCCCTCCTCGATGACGCTCATGCGCTTCACCGCCGCCTCGTCCACCTTCTTCCCCGCCCGGACCCCCTCGATGAACCGCCGGTTCACCTCGAGGACGATCTCGAGGTGGCGGGGCAGGACCCGACCGAAGAGGTCCACCGACCAGCGCTCCAGCGCCTCCGGCATGAGCGTGTGGTTGGTGTAGCCGATGGTGGCGTGGGAGATCTCCCAGGCCTCTTCCCACTCCAGCTCGTGGTCGTCCACCAGGATCCGCATCAGCTCCGCGACGGCCACGGCCGGATGCGTGTCGTTGAGCTGCAGCGCGACCTTGTCGGGGAAGCCGCCGAAGCCGTCGTGCATCTTGAGGTGGCGGTTGACGACGTCGTGGATCGAGCAGGCGACGAAGAAGTACTGCTGCTGGAGCCGCAGCTCCTTGCCCATCACCGTCAGGTCGTTGGGGTAGAGGACCTTCGAGATGTTCTCGGTGAGGTTCTTCTCCTCCACCGCCCGCATGTAGTCGCCGGCGTTGAAGTCGGCGAGGTCCAGCTCCTCCGAGGCCCGCGCGCGCCAGAGCCGCAGGGTGTTGACGGTGCCGTTCCGGTAGCCGGCGATCGGGATGTCGTACGGCATGCCGAGGAGGCGGCGCGCGTCCACCCAGCGGACCCGGTGCTTCCCCCGCTCGTCCGTGAAGTGCTCGGTCCTGCCGTAGAGCTTCACCGGCACCACGTACTCGGGCCGGGGGATCTCCCACGCGTTGCCGAAGCGGAGCCACTCCTCCGGCCGCTCGATCTGGTAGCCCCTCCGGATCTCCTGGTCGAAGATCCCGAACTCGTACCGGATGCCGTAGCCGTAGGCCGGCAGCGCGAGCGAGGCCATCGAGTCCAGGAAGCAGGCCGCCAGCCGCCCGAGGCCGCCGTTGCCGAGGCCGGCGTCCGGCTCCTGCTCCAGGAGATCGGAGAGGTCGAGCCCCAGGTCCGAGAGGGCCGCCCGCATGGCGTCGTGCAGGCCGAGGTTGATGAGGTTGTTCTCGAGCGACCTGCCCATCAGGAACTCAAGCGAGAGGTAGTAGACCCGCTTCGCGTCCGCCTTGTAGTAGGCCTGCTGCGTCTGGATCCACCGGTGCATCATCCGGTCGCGGACCGAGTACGCGACGGCGAAGAAGCGGTCCAGGGCGGTGGCGCTGTGCTCGTCCTTCGCCTGCGAGTAGTGGAGGTGGTCGGCGAAGGCCCGCTTGAGCGTGTCTGGATCGCTCGCGGAGCGCGCACTGGGCACGTCGCGGGCGCGCTCGAGGGCGCGAGCCTCTGCGACGGCGGGTGCGACGGCCTTCTTCGGGGGTACCATATGGAGCTTGCTCCCTGCCCGGCGGAGGGCGACCGGAGCATCTTATCCTCCCTCGACCGGCCCGGCGCGCCGCACGCCCATTCGGAGCGGATCCACGACATGTCCAGCACACCTTCCACACCCGCCGTACGGCTCCTGCGCGAGCAGGGCGTGCCCTTCACCGAGCACCCCTACCGCTACGAGGAGAAGGGCGGCACGGCCACCTCGTCACGTGAGCTCGGGGTGGACGAGCACGCGGTCGTCAAGACGCTCGTCTTCGAGGACGACGCCGGCGCGCCGCTCATCGTGCTGATGCACGGCGATCGCGAGGTCTCGACCAAGGCGCTGGCGCGCCAGCTCGGCAGGAAGAGCATCCAGATCTGCCGTCCGGAGGTGGCCAACCGCCACTCGGGATACCAGGTGGGCGGGACGAGCCCGTTCGGGACCCGGAAGGCGATGCCGGTCTACGTCGAGCGGACGATCCTCGCGCTGCCGAAGATCTACGTGAACGGCGGCTCGCGCGGCTTCCTGGTCGGGATCGCGCCGGGGGAGCTCACCCGGGTCCTGCGGGCGACGCCAGTCGACGCCGCCACGAGGTGAGCCCCATCACCGCTCCGACCGCGCGTTCGGCGCGGCTCAGCTCATGGCCGGCAGCACGACGGTGAAGGTCGACCCCTCGCCCACGACGCTCTCGACCAGGATCTCCCCACCGAGGTCCTTCACGATCCGCTGGCTGACCGAGAGCCCGAGCCCGGTGCCGTCCCGCCCCTTCTTGGTGGTGAAGAAGGGCTGGAAGATCTTCTCGCGCAGCTCGGGCGGGACTCCAGCGCCGGTGTCGCGCACGAAGAGGAGCACCCTGTCGCGCTCCGCCGCGCCGCCGAGCGTCACGATCCGGGACTCGCGCCCGTCCATCGCGTCGGCGGCGTTCATGACCAGGTTCACCATCACCTGCTGAAGCTCGCCCGCGTGGGCGAGGACCCTGGGGAGCCCCTCCGGCAGCTCGCTCCGCAAGGTGACCCCCCGCATCCTGAGGGGATGCAGCAGGAGACGGACCGTCTCCGCCGCGAGCTCCGACGGCTCGACCGGCTCGGCCGACGTGGGCTCGCGCCGCGTGAACTCCAGCAGGCTCTGGAGCACCTCACCCGCGCGCCAGCCCTGCCTCTCCACCAGCGCGAAGAGCTCGTGCGCCTCCGCGATCGTCCGGGTCTCCAGCCCGAGCTGCGCGTAGCCGACGACGGCGGTCACCGGGTTCTTCACCTCGTGGGCGATGCTCGCCGCGAGCTCGCCGACCGCGGAGAGCTTGTCGGCGCGGGAGATCTGCGTGTGGGCCTCGGAGAGGCGCGCCTCGCGGTCGGCGAGCTCGGCGCTCATCCGGTTGAAGGCGGTGGCCAGCTCCGCCGTCTCGCCTCGCCCCTCCACCTCGACCTGGGTCCCGAGCTCGCCGGCGCCGATCCGCTGCGCGGCCCGCTCCAGGTGGCGCAGCGGCGCCGTGATGCGCCGGCCGACGAAGTAGCTCGCGAGGATGCCGACGAAGAGGATGCCGAGGCCGAGCAGCACCGTGCGCCGTCCCAGCTCGCGTCCCGCGCGGAGCGCCTCCGCCCTCGGGACCTCGGCGATCACGGCGAGCCGCCCGAGCCCGACGCGGGCGAAGGCGCCTATGACCGCGCCCTCCGGCCCCTCGAAGTCCCGGACCGCGCGCGCCACCGGACCGCGCGTGGCCTGGTGGACCACCTGCGACGCGCTGACGTCGGCGCGCCCGACCACCCGCGCAGGATCCGGATGGACCACCACCCGGCCGCGGCCGTCCACCAGGTAGACGCGGTAGGCGGCGGAGCGGGCGAAGATCCGGAGCAGCCGGTCCGGCTTCAGGATCGCCACGACGGCGGTCTCGCCCCCGGGGCTCACCGCGGCGAGCGTCAGCAGCGGGACGTCGGGCGGGAGGCTGGCGTTCTGGAGCTGGGGCCCCTCGGACGCGAGCGCCTCGAACGCGACGGGGGCGGTGCGGCGCGCCTCGTCCACGTCCTCGCGCGCGAGATCGGCTGCGTCGAGCCGCGCGGGGTCCGTCCAGGCGACCTCACGCTCGAACCGCCCGCCGTGGCTCCGCCACAGCTCCACGCCGATGAGGTCCGGATCCGACTCGACGAGCAGCCGTGCCTGCTTCAGCGGATCTCCCCCCGAGGCGGCCGCCGCGAAGTAGAGGAGCTTGTCGACCCGGCTCCCGAGGCTCTCCCGAAGCTGCTCCGAGACGGTCGTGGCGAGCGACGAGGTGAGGTCGTAGGTGTAGGCGAGCCGATCGCGCGTGAAGAGCCGGTTGGCGAGCGCGAACCAGGTGACCAGCCCGGCGAGCAGGACGCCCGCGAGGAGCACCAGGATCTGCGTTCGGATGGAGTGGATCATCGCGGGGCGCTCCTCGCTCCACTCAGGGGTGCAGCGGGCGGTGGCTCACACTGCCCCGCGGCGGGGACACACACGCCGGCGCGGCAGGTCCCGGGCACCGTACCTCCGGCGGCGCATGCGAACGCGCAGGAGGTGTCGTCGGGCAGGTGGCTCATGCCTTCGCAGAAGGAGCTGCCGCTTGCACCTGTCGGAGTCGCCGAGGTCCGCGTCGAAGGTGCAGGGCTCCGGTCGTCGCAGGGAGTGTTCGAGGGCGAGCAGTTGCAGCTGACGTTCGAGCGCTCCGGTCAGCGCAGCCTCCACGCCCCTCGGGGTCGATGACGACGACGTCCCACGCGCCTTTCCCACGTCCCCGATGCATCCGGCCGCGCACCTCGGTGGAGGACACGATCCGTCGCATCCGGAGCGCCACGGGCGTCCTTCCGGCCGCGCGAAGCTCGACCCGATAGCCGCCGCACACAGAGGAGCTCTCCGGATCGTCGAAGTCGACGAAGACGCTGGGCTCGAACCCTTCACCCGTCACCGTGACCATCGTCATCACGCCCCGGGTCGTCGACGCCGGGTTGACGGACGCCACGGCGATGGAGGGCGGCTCCCTCCAGGTGCAGCCTGCCGCGAAGAGAGCGGCTAAGGTCATGGCGGCGCGCCGGATCATCGGTCAGACGATACCCCACCGAGAGGGAGATTCCGCCGGTTCGGAGCCGCGCCGAGGGGGCCGTCGACCCCGCCGAGGCCACCGGCCAGCTCCGCGAAGGCCTCGCCCGGCCCCAGGCGCCTACCCGCTCCCGCGACGGCACCGATCGTGGGGCTCGCCTCCAGCGCCCCCTCCTTCGGGACCCGGACGATCACCAGGTCCACTCCGGGCCCTGCCCCCGCGTATGCCCGCGCCCACCTCGTGGTGAAGCTCCCGAACGCCATGGCGGCGATGGGCAGGACGTCGGCCGTCGCTTCGAACTCGGCGGTGAGCCCGCCGAGGTCGGGGACGGTCGCCCGCTCCCGCCACCAGCCTGCGCGGAGCGCGGCGGAGTACGCGGCGCCGAGCCAGGGCAGCGGCCAGGTCCCCTCGATCGCCACGGAGGGCGCGGTGACGCCGAGCAGGTTGGTGCGCCAGCCCACCATCGCGCCGGGGCGGCCGTGGCGGAGCACCCCCGACAACTTGATCCCCTCGAGTCCTTCGTCCCGGAGATCCAAGGGACGGACCGCCTCGGCGACGGGCTCGACCGCAGCCGGCGCATTCGCCACGGCCGCCTGCGGCGCTGCCTCCTCGACCGCGGCCGGTGGGAGCGGGGGGACATGGAGGAGCGCCGGCGCCGGCGCCGCCTCCGTCCGGGGGCCGTCGGCCCGCGCCGGCGCGCGTTGGAGCGGCTCGATGGTCTTCGACGCGCTCCACGGTCCGGCGCGTCCGTCGGCGTCGACGGCCCGGACTCGCCAGTAGCGGCGCACGCCTGACGCGGCCATCCGGTAGCCCGCGAGCTCCACGCGCAAGTCCAGCTCACGGCTGCTGAACCCCGCGTCCAGGGCGACCTGCAGGTCGTACCCGGCGGCGCCGGGGACTGACTGCCACCTCAGGACCACCCGCTCCGCGGGCTCCTCGCCCCGCGCGGCATGGACGGCGCCGGCGCAGAGAGCGGCTGCGAGGAGGGCCTGGCTAGCGCGCATGGCCCTCCTCGATGGCGGCGTCGAAGAGCTGTGGCGCGTCGAGCACCGGCCGCCGGATCAACCGGAACGGGACACCGGCCGACGGCGGCGAGAGGCGATCCGTCTCGCGCGGACGCTCGGCGCGGACGCGCCAGTAATAGATCCCCTCGGTCAGGTCCAGGGCGGCCCACAGCCCCGGGCCGTTGGCCGGCTCGGAGAAGGCGATCTGCCGGAAGGCGGCGTCGGCCGCGACCTCCACGCGGTAGCGGGCTGCCCCTGCCACCGCGGTCCACCAGAACGGCACCTGCACGCCCTGCGGCGCCAGGACGATCTCACCGGGCGCAGGAGAGTAGGGGCGAGGCGGGCGATCGGCGATGGCCATGAACTTGCGGACCTCGCTGACGGGCGCGCCGTTCCCGTCGACGATCCGCCAGTACCAGGCGCCAGAGGCGTCGACCTCGACCTCGAAGAGGCCGGCGGCGCCCGGGCCGGTCGCGACCGGCGCCGCGAAGGAGCGCTCGCGGCTCACCTGGAGGCTGAAGGTCCGCGCCGCCTCGCCGTCCCAGCGAAGGGCGACGGAGGCGGGGAACTCCTGGATGTAGAACCGGTAGCTCCGCGCCGGTGTCACGAGCGCCACGCCCGCGCTGGCGCCGCGCTCCTCGCCATCGACGGTGGCATGCCCCTCGAGGAGCTGGAGCCCAGCCCCGCCCTCGACCGACACCGCACCGCCCGGTGCCACGACGGCCTGACCGGTCCTGGTCTGGACGGAGAGCCCCTGGCTGCCGGCGGCCGCGACGACCGCGCCCTCCAGCACGCGGACCCGGTCGGCCTCCTCGTCGGGGGGCTCGACGACGACGAGCGACCGCTCCTCCAGCTCGATCTGGGCGCCGGCGCGGAAGGCGATGGTGGCGGACCCGCCCGGCTGGACGAAGACGGCGTCGCCGGCCGCGAGCGGCTGGTCCGTCCCGACGGTCTCCCAGACGAGCGCTCCCGCGGCGCGGCAGCGCACGGCCCCATCGACGTTCGTCAGCTGGGCGATCTCGGCCGCCCTGACTCCGCGCGTTGCGCCGCCACGGAGGTCGAGGAGGAGCGTGGCGAAGACCGCGGCGAGCCCGACCGCGCTCACGACGGCGACGACCTGGTCGAGGTCCCAGCGACGCGTGTGGCCCCGCGCCCCCTCCACCCGGCGGCCCCTCAGCGTCCCCGGCGGCTGTCGCGGATCGCGTCGTCCACTGCGCCGACGATGGTGACGATCCCGAATGGCTTCGCCACGTAGGACATCACGCCGAGCGTGCGAGCGCGCGCCTCGACGGCAGGGGTGTTGTAGGCGGTGATCATTATGGCGCGCAGCTCGGGGTGATGTTCGCGAACGAGTGACATGAGCTCCAGGCCGGTCATCCTGGGGAGGTTGTTGTCGACCACGATCACGTCGTAGCGGTCCTTCGCCAGCCTGATCAGGGCCGCCTCGGCGGAGTCGACGACCACCACCTGATGGCCGGCGTTGGCGAGCACGCGCTGCAGGAGATCCTGCACGGCCGGCTCGTCGTCGATCACCAGGACACGGCCTGGAAGTTCTGCGCGCTTCTGCACCATGGCCTGAGGAGTCTACACCGCGTCGGGGCGGTTTCCATGCAAGCGGATCGGGGTCCGAGACGCTCCACGGTGCCTGCGCCGAAACGCCCACGCTCGACGTCACCCCGGGGGCATGCTCTCATCGCCGCATGTCACCATCGGAGGCCGCGCTCCGCGCCGCGCGGGCGCTCGAGGCGGCCAGATCGCTGGTCATCACCGCCGGTGCCGGGATGGGGGTCGACTCCGGCCTCCCCGATTTCCGCGGCGACCAGGGGTTCTGGAAGGCCTACCCGATGTACGAGCGGCTGGGGCTGTCGTTCATGGACGCGGCCAACCCGACGCACTTCGGCGACGACCCGGCCTTCGGCTGGGGCTTCTACGGCCACCGCCTGAACCTCTACCGGGCGACCGTCCCGCACGCCGGCTTCGGGATCCTGCGGCGCTGGATCGAGCGCTTCTCGCTCCAGTCCTTCGTCGTCACGTCGAACGTCGACGGCCAGTTCCAGAAGGCGGGCTTCGACGAGGAGCGGATCCTCGAGGTCCACGGGTCGATCCACCACCTCCAGTGCATCGCCGGCTGCAGCGATCGCATCTGGCCGAACCGGGAGGAGGTCCCGGTGGACCCCGGCACGATGCGCGCGAGCCGCATCCCGCGCTGCCCCGCCTGCGGCGGCGTCGCGCGCCCGAACATCCTCATGTTCGGCGACTTCGGCTGGGTCGCCGACCGGACGTACGACCAGCAGCGGCGCCTGGACGCCTTCGCGGAGCAGCACGTCGGCGATCGAACCGTCGTGATCGAGATGGGGGCCGGCACCGCGATCCCCACCATCCGCTTCGCGTCCGAGCGGCTCGGCGGACGCGGTGGGCTCGTCGTACGCATCAACCCGCGCGAGCCGCAGATCGGCCCCGAGCACGTCTCCATGGCGGCCGGTGCGCTGGAGGGGCTGGGCGCCATCGACCGGGCGCTCGGCGGCGCGGCGTGAACGACGCGCTCCAGCGCGACGTCGCGCGCGCCATCGGCGTCACGCGCGTCGCCCGGATCACCGGGCTGGACCGCGCCGGCGTCGAGGTCGCCTGCGCCATCAGGCCGGGCGGTCACGTCCTCCAGGTCTCCAACGGGAAGGGGCTCTCCTTCGAGCGGGCCGCCGCCGGGGCCGTCCTCGAGGCGTGCGAGCTCTGGGGGGCCGAGCGCCCACCCCCGCCGATCGTCGCCACGGTCGCTGAGCTCGCCGCCGAGGTCGGCGGCGCCTTCATCGCTCCCGAGGCGCTCGCGCTGGCGATGGATCCGGCCATCGCCGCGGCCAGGATCGGCTGGTACCAGGCCGAGGATCTCATGACCGGCGAGCCGATCATGGTCCCGGGCCACGCCGTCTTCTGTCCGCCGCCGGGCGCGCCGTCGCTGGGGCCTGCGGTGGTCCCCTGGAGCTCCAACGCGATGGGGGCGCATCCGGATCGGGACTCGGCGCTCCTCCACGCCCTGCTGGAGGCGGTGGAGCGGGACCGGCTAGCCCGCGCCTTCCCGGTCGGCTTCACGCCGGCCCTGCTCCGCCGGCGGCTCATCGCCCCGGCGTCGCTCGCCCGCGCCGCGCCCAGGACCTCGGCGCTCGCGGAGACGCTCGCCGCGCGCCGGTTCGCCGTTCACCTCCTCGACGCCGCCCCCGAGGGGGACGCGATCGGCCTCCCCGTCGCAGCGGCGTTGCTGGTGGACCTCGACGAGGGGCCCGTCCCGGTCGCCGCGGGCTACGCCTGCCGGCTCGACCGGGACGACGCGCTCTCCGCCGCGCTCCTCGAGGCTGCGCAGTCGCGCCTGACGGAGATCCACGGCGCGCGCGAGGACGTCGCGATCTCGGGGCGGGACGCCGCGCTCCCCATCGCCGCCGCCTGCGCCAGAGCTCGCCCCGTGCGCGACGCGGTGGCGCTTCCGAGCCGCAGGGCCGCCACGTCGCGAGCCGGCGTGAAGCTCGTCATCTCCAGGCTCCGGCGCGCCGGCTTCGATCGCGCGGTCGCTGCGAATCTCCCCTCTCCCCCGGGCGTCCACGTCGTGAAGGTGATCGTCCCCGGGCTGCTGCTGTCGGAGTTGCTGTGAGTCCACGGGCTCCCCCTCACCCAGCCTCTCCCCCGCCGGCGCGGGGGAGAGGTGCGATTCATTCAAGGGTGAGGGAGAACCCGGGTGACCTCGTCGTCTTCCTCGGCCCCTCGCTGCCCGCGGACGAGGCGCGCGCGCTCGCCCGCTGCACTGTCCTGCCGCCCGCGAAGGCCGGCGACGTCTTCGCCGTCCTCCCGCGGCGGCCGCTCGCCATCGCGCTCGTCGACGGCGTCTTCGAGGGGGCGCCCTCGGTCTGGCACCACGAGCTGCTCGCGGCGCTCGACGCGGGAGTGGCCGTCTACGGCGGCGGCAGCATGGGTGCGCTCCGGGCGGCGGAGCTCTGGCCGCTCGGGGTCGTCGGCATCGGAACGGTCTTCGGCTGGTACCGCGACGGCGCGCTGGTCGACGACGACGAGGTGGCGCTCTACCACGCGCCGGCCGAGCACGGCTCGCGCCCCTTCTCGGTGCCGCTCGTGGACGTCCGCTGGGCCATCGTGCAGGCCGCCAGGCGCGACCTGCTCCACCCGCCCGCGGCCCGGGCGATCCTCACCGCGGCGCAGGCGCTCCACTTCGGCGACAGGACCTGGGACCGGATCTTCGAGACCGCGCGGATCCCGGGCCGGGATCGGCTCCTGCTCCTTCCGTTCTTCAAGAGCGCGCCGAGCCTGAAGGCGCAGGACGCCCGCGCGACCATCCTGGCCGCGAGCGAGTGGGTCGCTGCGCGTCGCGCTGGGGCGCCACCGCTGGCGACGCGCCTGCCGCCGCTCCCGTCTCACGCGCGGAGGCGCCGGCTCGCCGAGGCCACGTCGATCACGCCAGGCGGCGCGGTTCGTGGCGCCGACGTCCTCGCAGCGCTCCATCGGCTCCCGGACGCCGGCCAGCTGGCCGCTGACGGGCTGCGCCACGCCCTGCTCGCCGGCTTCGCGCGGTCGCTGGGGCTTCGCGCGAGCCCGGAGCAGGTGGCGGACGCGGAGCGGGCGTGGCTCACCACGACCGGGAGGGGCGGGCGCTCCGCCGCCCTGGCCGCGTTGGGGCTGGACGACGGCGCCGCGAGGGCACTCTTCGAGGAGCTGGCGCTCGAGGCGCTCCTGCTCGACCGCGCCTCGAAGGTGGTGCCCGACGGGCCGTCCTTCGAGGAGGGGCTTGCCCTCTCGTCCCGGCTCAGCGGCGCGTGGCGCGACGCCGCGGAGCGGCTCGCGGCTTCGGCTTCGGCTTCGGCCGCCGCTTCGCCACCGCCCGCTCGGCCGCCTCCAGCGCGAGGCGCGCCCAGGGGAGCATCGCCTCGGCCTCCTCCATCGCGTCGTCGGGGGGCGTGACGAAGGACATCGTCGTGCTCCGTCCGCCCTTGCTCTCGTAGGTGAACGCGACGCCGCCGGCCGCCTCGAAGCGCTCGCGGGTCGCGTCGTCCACCTTGAGCCAGAGCTTCCACTCGTCGGCGTCGCCGATGGCGAACATCGCCGGACCGACGAAGAAGGCGTGGCCCCCGAACATCGAGCGCACCTCCGCTCCGCCGAGGCCCGCGAAGAGGTCGAGGCCGAAGTCCGCGAACTCGGACGAGGTCTTCACGAGCCCCTACTCCTTCTTCTTCAACGTCCCCTGGTTCTCCTTGATGAAGGTGCGGATCTCCTCGCCCATGTCGAGGAGCTTCGTCCACTGCTCCTGGTAGAGCGTCACCGGGAAGCGGCCGAGGCCGTATACCGAGAGGCCGCCCTTCTCGCTCACCTTCATCGAGATGGCCCGCGCGGGGCGCGCCTTCAGTGCCTCGTTCTCCGCCTTCAGCTTCGCCAGCTCGGCCTTCAGCTCGTCTTCGGTCGGCATGTGGGGCTCCCGTGGAAGGTGACGCCCTCTTCTTACCCTGATCTCCCGCGCCAGGCTTCAACGGGGTGAGGCGATCAGGCTGGCTGGAGCCCCAGCGCCATCCGATAGTACCCGTCGTGGCCGGGCTGCGAGAGCACCTCGCGGATGAAGCGGTCGACCCGGCGCCTCGAGAGATAGAGGTGGTAGAGGTACCCGGACATGCGGGTGTCGCCCACCACCAGGTAGCCGTTGATCCGGCCGTCCAGGAGGTAGACGCGACGCCAGATGTCGCCCCGCTGCCAGGTGACCGGCTCCCCGGCGAAGGTGCCCGCCGAGACGATGGGGAAGTCGATGTGCTTCTTCAACACGTTGGTGTTGACCGAGCCGCCGTAGGAGCCGACGCCGTGCACCAGGTGGCGCGCCGCTACGCGCGCCTGCATCATGGCGTTCGGATAGGTGGCGAAGATGCCGCTCGCCCCGGTCACGGCGTGGTGGGTCGACGCGACGTCGCCGGCCACGTAGACGTCGGTCGCCGCCATCATCCGGTCGTCGGCGGCCACGCCCTTGTCCCCGCGCGCCAGCGGCTGCGAGTTGGGCGTCACGCCGATCGACACGACCAGGAGCGTCGTGTCCAGCCACTCGCCAGTCGCGAGCCGCGCCCCGGTGAGCTGCCCGTTCGCGGCCCGCAGCTCCTCCACGGTCGTGCGCAGCCGGACGTCGATCCCGGTCCGCGCCGCGAGCCGCCCGGTCGCGAACTGCCCGCCCTCCTCGTCGGTCATCTGGGAGAGCAGCCTGTTGTTCCGGTGGACCAGCGAGACCTTCAGCCCCCGGTGCCAGAGGGCCAGCGCCGCGTCCACTCCGATGAACCCTCCGCCGAACACCACCGCTCGCTGCGCGCCCGTCTCCCGGATGTAGCGGTCGATGGCCAGCATGTCCGTCAGCGTCTTGAAGCCGAAGACCCCCCGCGTCTCGAGCCAGTCCGGGCGCGGGTACCAGCTCCGCCCGCCAGTCGCGAAGAAGAGCCGGTCGTACCCCTCGGCGCGCCCCGCGGCGGTCCGGACCACCCTCCGCTCCGTGTCCACCTCGACGACGGGATCGCCGAGGAGCGGCGTGACCGCGTGGCTGGCGTAGAAGTCAGCCCCCTTCCAGTAGACGGTCTCGATGGGGTCGCCCGCGAGGAAGAACGGGATCACGCACGGGGAGTATGGCGCGAAGGGCTCGTCGCCCATCATGCTCACGTCGCCCGTGAAGCCCTCCAGCCGGAGCCGCTGCACGAACTCGGCGGCGGCCATCCCGGTGCCGACCGTCACGACCTTCACGGACTGCCCTTCTGTCGCCTGGCGCACTCCTGCTTGCGGAGCTCGCGGAAGGCCTCGATGGTTGCGGGCATGGCCTCCTCGCCCCGGAGGTAGTGGCGCAGCGCCTGGCGCCCTCGCTGGCCCCGGAAGGCCTCGACCTCGGAGAAGACGAGCGCCTGCGAGTGGCAGGCCTCCACGCACGCGGGGGAGCCGCCCTCCCTCAGCCGCTCCACGCAGAGGTCGCACTTGTAGGCCACGTCGCGGCCGTAGGGCGAGGCGTGCGTGACCTGGAACGAGATGGCATCGAAGGGGCAGACCATCGCGCACATCCCGCACGCCTTGCACATCGCGGCGTCCAGCAGCACGGCGCCGGTGTCGGCGTCCCGCCGGATCGCTCCCGATGGGCAGGCGTTGAGGCAGTCGGCCGGGTCGCAGTGTCGGCAGGAGAGCGGGAAGGATTCATGATCGACAGCGATCACCCGGACGTTGACCTGCGTCTTGCGATCGCCCAGCGCGCCCAGGAGGCTGCGGGTCGGGTGGTGCGCAACCGCGCAGGCCGACTCGCAGGCCTTGCAGGCGAGACACTTCCGGTGGTCGACGAGAACCTTCTTCATGTTCTCCCTCTCTCCGGCCCGCTCTGGTGATCGTGGCCGTGATCGTGACCGTGGGCGTGACTGTGGGGGTGACCACCGTGGGTGTGAACGTGGCCGTGTCCCCCCTCCGCAGCGACCGCTGCCGCCGCTGCGCGCCTCGCCGTGCAGCCGCAGTCGCGCGGGCGGAGCCGCTCGGCGAGCGCATGGATGGCGGCGGCGTATGGGCTCGCCTCGTCCAGGATCGCCGTCACGTCGGGATCGAGCTCCGCCAGGCGGGGCTCCTCCGGCAGCAGGACGACGGCCTCGAAGAGCTGCTCCACGGGCTCACCGGCTTCGGCGAAGAGCCTGGCGAGCTTCTGCTCCAGGTTCGGCCCCGACCGGTTGACCAGGAGCGTCACGTCCAGGATGCCGCTCTGCCTCGCCAGCACCGCCGAGCGGCACGCCACGGTGAAGCTGTTGAGCGTCGGATCGGTGACGACGAGGCAGCGGTCGAAGCCGCGCGCGAGCCCGCGACCGAAGTGCTCCATCCCGGCCTGGGTGTCCAGCAGGACCAGGTCGTCGACCTGCAGGCCAAGCCTGCCGATGACGCTCTCGAGCAGGACGTTCTCGGCGCACAGGCACCCCCCACCCGCGCGCCGCACGGTGCCCATCACCAGCAGCCCGAGCCCCGGCTTCACTTTGACGCCGAAGCGCTCGACGACGTCGTCGACGTCAGGGTTGAGCTTGAAGAGCGAGCCCATGCTCCCGGGCCCGGGGCGAACCCCCGTCTTCTCCTCGACGTAGTCGGCGTTGTCGCCGAGCGGGACGATGCGGGCCGCGGCCTCCCGGTCGAGCCCGAGCGCTCGGGCCAGGTTCATCTGCGGGTCGGCGTCCACCGCGAGGACCCGGCTCCCTCCGCGCGCCATCACCGCGGCGAGGCAGGAGACCAGCGTCGTCTTCCCGACGCCGCCCTTCCCGGTGACGACCATCCTTGAACCCTTGACGACGCACACGATGACCTCCGCTCGACCCGGGTCGGCTAGATGCCGAGCCCCTTGCGCCGCTCCATGATGATCGACTCCATCTTGTTCGCCGTGGCGATGGGGTCCTCCTCCACGAAGAAGTAGCCGCCGAACACGTCCCTTGCGTCCTGCGTGAGCAGGCGGGTCACCACGGGGCCGCCGAGGATCGGCGGGACGGGCCAGAGGTGCACCGGGATCCCGGAGCCGACGAAGTAGGTGCCGATGGCGACGGCCTTCTCGGTCGTCCACTCCGGCGCCGAGCCGACCAGGGGCAGGTCCGAGATGTCCACTGACAGGTGGTCGGCGATGGCGCCCGCGAGGACCAGCATGCGAGAGCAGTCCACGCATGAGCCCATGTGCAGGACCGGCGGGATCTCGAGCGCCTCGCAGACCGCGGCGAGCCCCGGCCCCGCCTGCTCACGGGCCGAGAGGTCCATGAAGCCTGCCTTGCACGCGGCGATCCCCCAGCAGCCGGTCCCGATGACCAGGATGTCCCGGCGGATGAGCTCGGCGGTGAGGGCGCGGTGGAAGGAGTCCTGCGGCACCTTGGCGTTGTTGCAGCCGACGAGCCCGGCGACCCCCTTGATGTTCCCCTTCACGATCTGCTCGACGAGCGGCGCCGGCGTGCCGCCGAGCACCCTGAGGATCTCCTCGACGGTGAAGCCCACGTAGCCGGTCGACCGCGTCGTCGGAACGTGGATCCTGGCCTTGTTCCTCGTCGGGTATGCCTCGATGGCCAACTGGATGATTCGACGTGCGTTCTCGCTGGCGGTGTCCTCGTGGAACTGGACGTGGCGGGCGCCGGGGATCTTCGCCTGGTCGCTGGTGGTGATGAGCTGCGTGTGGAAGCAGGCCGCAAGGTCCGCCAGGGCGGGGTAGATGCACTGGACGTCCACCACCATCGCGTCCACCACGCCGGTCATCACGACCAGCTCGGTGTCACCCTCGTTGCCGGCCATTCCAACGCCCTGGCGCAGGAGCACCTCGTTGCCGGTGCAGCACACGCCGACCACGTTGATGCGCCTTGCACCCACTGCCCGCGCCGCCTCCGCCAGGGCGGGGTCCTGCGCGACCTCCACGATCTTGGCGGAGAGGATGGGCTCGTGACCGTGGACCACCACGTTGACGCTCTCGGGCTCGAGCACGCCAAGGTTGGCCGACACCTTGCGCACCTGGGGGGTGCCGAGGAGCACGTCCTGGATCTCGGTCGCGATGAGTGAGCCGCCCCATCCGTCGGAGAGGGCGCAGCGAACCGACTGCGCCACCAGCGACAAGGGATCCGCGTCGCAGCCGAAGTGGGTGCGGTGGAGGATGTCCACCGCCTCGCGATCGATGCCGCGCGGCAGGAGCCCGATCTCCGAGCTGGTCTTGTCGGAGAGCGCCTTCTCCATGGTCTGGAGCCGCTCGAACCGCTTGCGCGGCATGTACTTCTGGAGGAAGCGGATCGGCGCGTCGTCCTGCTTGCCGAAGCAGCCCACGGCCTCGCGGGAGACGTCGGCGGCCACCTCGGCGGCCGATCGACCCTGCTCCTCGATGCCCAGCTTGGTGGCCACCCGTCGGAGCTTGGCCTCGTCGGAGATCCGATACTCCTTGTTCCGGCCAGCGGCCACCTCGCCCAGGAGGAGCGCCGCCTTGCGGCCGTGGTCGGAGTGGGCGGAGGAGCCGACGGCGACCATCCGCGCCAGGTTCCGGGCCACGATGGTGTCGGCGTCGGCGCCGCAGACCCCGCGCTGCGGCCCGTGGCCGAACGGGTCGATGCGGCACGGCCCCATCGCGCAGATCCGGCAGCAGGTACCGAGCTGGCCGTAGCTGCACTGGGGCTGCTGTTCAGCGAGGCGCGACCAGACGGTGGAGTGACCATCCCTGTCGGCGATCTGGAGCATCTCGATCGCGACGGGGTCGGCGCTGCGACCCGCGCCGGGCTTCCTGATCTGGGTCACGTCGACGCTCATGGAGCTCCTCCCGAGAGGCAATGGATTGTGGCGAGCCGCACGACCCTACGGCCAACGCCGGGTGGCGCCGCGGTGGGACTTGCCAGGCTGGCAGGGGAGCTTGCGAAGGGGGGCCGGGCGCTGGTGAACGGCGGCGGGTGGGCGCCGCCCCGCCCCGACCTCGGCTACTTCAGCCCAACGGCGGCGAGAAACTCGTCCATCCGCTCACGGCTGATGGGGAGGCTCGCCTCGAACCCCGCGAGCGAGACCGTGCACTCCGAGCGGCCGCGGTGGACCTTCCGCACGTGCGCGACGTTGACGAGGTAGCTGCGATGGATGCGGCAGAACTGCGCTGACGGGAGCCGCTTCCCCAGCGCGCTGAGCGAGAGGTCGCAGTGGAACTCGGCCGATGGGGTCGTGACACGCGAGTAGATGTTGTCGGCCTGCACGAAGACGATCTCCTCCGGGCCGAGGAGCTGGATCTCGTCGCGAAGGGAGACGGGAATGCGGACCAGCTTGCGGTCGGAGGTCACCAGGGCGGTGATGTCGTAGAAGAGGGCGCACATCATCCCGGTGGCCCCGCCCCGGCCGAGGAGCGGCACGAGCTTCACCAGGAGGAACCGATCTTCGCCCGCGGTGGTGACGAGCTTGAGCGAGACCGGGACCTGCCGCTGCGACTCCCGCGCCAGCCGCAGGGTCGCCTGGATGCGCTTCGAGCCCCCTTCTGCGTGGAGATCGAGCAGCCCGCCCCTGAACAGGCGATCGGCCTCGATGCCGAAGAGCAGCATCACGCTGCCGCTCACCTGGTGGACGGTGTAGTCGTCCCCGAAGATGACGACTCCCGGCTCCGCCCCCTCTATGGCGCGCTGCAGCTCGCTGGATCCCACTGCTCCTCCGTACCACACCGGCGGCCGGTGCCGCCTGCGCCCCTGCCCGGCCTCGCCGCCGGCAGCCGGGAGCCACGGCCAGGCCGACAAAGCGCCCTCGCGACCCATCCGCGTGCGGCGCTCCGAGGATGCCCTCGCTATGGATGCCCCCGCTGAGCCGGAGAGGTTCACCCACCAGCAGGAGGAGTCGTCATGACCGAGGCAGAGACCAGGACCGGGTTCGGTCCGCTAGGAGTCGTCGCAGCCGCAGTGGGCGGCGCAGTCGCGGGCAGCGTCGCCGCGCTGCTGCTTGCCCCGCGATCCGGCAGGGAAACCCGCAAGCTGATCGGCAACGTCGTCGAGCGGCAGAAGGACAAGGTCGCGCGGCTCGGGATCGCCGCGAAGGAGGCCGGCACGGCGGCGAAGGATACCTTCAGCCACACGATGGCCGGCGGCCATTAGCGGCCGAGTGCAGGAGCGTTCAACTCCGCGACCTCCGGGGCTGGAGGTCGCGGAGGGGTACGCCTCAACCTTGGTGGCACCCCAGCGAGGCGTCGGCGCGGAGCGTCTCCAGGATGGCGTCGGCTACCTCGGCGTCGGTCACCGCCTCGGAAGGGAAGATGGTCGGGAAGCGCGCCTGGAGCGCCGCCCCCACCGCCTGGGAGTCCGCGCAGCCGTGCATGACGGTCAGCGCCCCGATCGACTCCCCGCCGCCGCGCGACATGTCCTTCGCGAGCACCTCGCGGTTCGCCTCCACGAAGTTGCGCGTCCCCTCGGCGAAGAGCCCCGGCCCGCAGTTCGAGGTGCCGAAGGTGATCCCGAAGGTCTGGTTTCCCATGATGCCGTTGAGGGTCGCAGCGACGATCTGGAGGGCTCCGGCCTGATCGCCGAAGGCCATCGAGCCGAGGCCGCAGCCGGCGGTGCCATACCGACCGGTGCCCTTGACCCCCTGGCGGATCTCCTGCTCGGTCCTCGACTGGGCGACGGCGACCGTGGCGACCGAGAGCGACAGCAGTGCGACAGCGATGCGTTTCATCATGACCTCACCTTTCAGGCCGCTGAGGGCCTTGGCTGCCCAGATAGTATTCGAGGCCAGCGCCGCCGAAAGTCCCCTTGGGGTACTCGCAGAAATGCGCGCGGGACGCCGAAGCGTCCCGCGTGGAGAGGCCGGCGCCACCAGGGCCGGGAGGGAACTACCTGGCAGGCTTCTTCGCCGCGACCTTCTTGGTCGCGGGCGCCTTCTTGGCGGGCGCCTTCCTGACGGGCGCCTTCTTCGCGTCCTTCACCGCCTTGCGCGCCTTTGCGGCGGCCGCCTTGGGGGCGTGGGTGCCGACGCGCTGGCGCCGCTCACCCGTCTGCCGCTCGATGAACTCGACGAGCGGGAGCGCCGGCGGCTTCTTGAAGCGCTCGCGCTGGGTCGTCACGACCTTCGTGTCGAGCACGTCGAGATCGAGCTCCTCCACGGGCGACCCGTCCACGTGCAGCGTCTGGTGCACCTCGTGGCGGTGGGCGCGGTTGATGCGCGCCTTCTTCAGGGAGACCTTCTCGTGCGAGGAGGTGTCGTACGCGCCCGTAGGGTTGCGACGATCGCGCTCCAGGCTGACCTGCTTCTTCACATGTGGGTTCTTGAGCTTGCTCACGGTCCCGAAAGTTGCAGGACTTCGGCCCGCCGCGCAAGCGCCTCGTGCATCACGGTGGCGGGGGGCCCTTCCCGTCGCCCGCCTCCGGCCGCTCCTCGTCCTCGTCGAGCATGCGGTACTTCGGCCCCTCGGGGTCCTCGTACTGGCCGCTCTTCACCGACCAGAGGAAGAAGAGCCAGGCGCCGACCCCGAGCGCCAGCGACAGGATGATGAGGCCACCGAGGCTCACGCGGCGATCCTCCCGCCATCCGCGGAGCGCGTGAAGACCCGGCGCAGCCGGAGCGAGTTCCCCACGACGAAGACGGACGAGAAGGCCATCGCCCCCGCGCCGACGATGGGGTGGAGGACGCCGGCCACCGCGAGCGGGATCGCCGCCGCGTTGTAGGCGAAGGCCCAGAAGACGTTCTGGCGGATCACCGCGCGCGTGCGCCGCGCGAGGAGCAGCAGGTCCGGGAGGAGCCGCAGGTCGTCCCTCACGAGCACCGCGTCGGCGCTCTCCATCGTCACGTCGGCGCCGCGCCCCATCGCCACCCCCACCGAGGCCTGCGTCAGCGCCGGCGCGTCGTTGATCCCGTCGCCGACGGCGACGACCTTCGCCCCGGCCACCTGCCTCGCCAGGACGAGGCCGCGCTTCCCGGCCGGCGTCACCTCCGCCGTCCACTCGACCCCGAGCCTCCCCGCGATCGCCGCCGTCGTACCCCTCGCGTCGCCCGAGACGATCTCGACCGCGAGCCCCATGGCGCGCAGGGAGGCGACGGCCGCCTGCGCCTCCTCGCGGAGGGGGTCGGCCACCGCGAAGAGCGCCTCCGCCATCGCGCCGACCGCCAGGAAGAAGACCGTGCACCCGCCGGCCTCCAGCGGCGCGGCGCGGGCGAGCGCCTCGGGCGGCGGCGGGACGCCCCGTTCGACGAGGAAGGCGCGGCTGCCGACGAGGACGCCGAGCCCGTCCACCGTCGCCTCGATCCCGCGCCCAGGGATCGCCTTGAACCGCTCGATCCTCGGCTCGGGCGCCGGCGGGAGCCCCAGGGCAGCCTCCACCAGGGCGCGCCCGACGTGGTGCTCCGAGCGGCGCTCCACGGCCGCGGCGAGGGCGAGGAGCGCGTCGCGCTCGCCGCCCGCGAGCGGCACGACCTCGCGGAGCGAGGGCCGACCGCGGGTCACCGTCCCGGTCTTGTCGAGCAGCACGTGCGTCGCCTCGCCGGCCGCCTCGAGGACGTCGCCGCCCTTCACGAGGAGGCCGCGCGAGGTGGCGAGCCCGGTCGCGACCAGCACGGCGACCGGCGTCGCCAGCCCCAGGGCGCAGGGGCAGGCGATGACCACCACGGCGATGCCGTGCAGCAGCGCGGCCTCGACGCCGGCGCCGATCCAGGCGTGGAGCGCGACCGTCGCGGCGGCGAGCAGCAGGACGGCCGGGACGAAGATCCCTACCACCGCGTCGGCGGCGGCCTGGATCCGCGGCTTCGCGCCCTGCGCCTCCTCCACGGCCCGGATGATCCCGGCGAGGATCGTCTCCTTGCCGACGCGGGTCACCTCGACGATCAGGCTGCCGTTCAAGTTGACCGAGCCGCCGATCACCGCCGCGCCGGCCCGCTTGGCCACGGGGCGGGACTCGCCCGTCACGAGCGACTCGTCCGCCTCGGAGTCGCCCTCCAGCACCCGCCCGTCGAGCGGGATCCGCTCTCCGGGAACCACCTCCAGCCGATCGCCCTGCTTCACCTCCGAGACCGGCACCTCCCTCCGGTCGCTCACCGGCGACGAGCCGCGCGACGCGTGGCGCCAGCGTCGCGAGCCGGCTCACCGCCTCCGACGCCGCCCGCCGCGCGCGCGCCTCGACGTAGCGCCCCGTCAGGACGAGCGTCGGGATCATCGCGGCGGTGTCGGACCAGACCTCGCCGCCCCGGAGCGCCTGCCAGACCGAGGTGGCGAGCGCCGCCCCGGAGCCGATGACGACCAGCGAGTCCATGTTGAACCGGCCGTGCCGGAGCGCCTTCGCGGCGGAGCGCCAGAAGGGGGCCCCTGCCGAGAAGAGGACCGGCGCGGCGAGCCCGATCGAGATCCACTCCAGCAGCGAGCGCGTGGCGCGGTCGATCCCCTGGAAGTAGCCGGCGTAGAGCGCCGCCGAGTAGATCATGAGCTGCGACGCCAGGAACCAGGCGGTCCCGACGCGGACGAGGAGGTCCTTCACCTCGGCGTCGCGCTCGCGCGCCTGCTCGGACTCGCGCCACGGCCGCGGCTCGTAGCCGGCCGCGCGGACGCGCGCGAGGAGGTGCGGGAGATCCACGGACCGGGGATCGAAGCGGACCCTGGCCCGGTGCGTGGCGTAGTTGACGCGCGCCGCCACGACGCCCGGCGTCCGCTGCAGCAGCCGCTCGTTGAGCCAGACGCAGGACGCGCAGCGGATCCCGTCGATCGACAGCTCCAGCTCGGACTCGGTGCCCCCGGCCGCGTCCAGCACCTCGTACGCCGTCAGGTCGTCCAGCGGAGCGGGGCCGGCGGCCCGGAGGATCCCCGGCGTCGGGCCGCGCTCGCTCCAGCGCCGCTCCGAGTAGTAGCGCCCGTCGAGCCCCTCGTCGCGGAGCAGCGCGAAGACGCCGCGGCAGCCGGCGCAGCAGAAGCTCCGCTCGACGCCGCCGCTGGCGTCGCGCACCGGAGCGCCCCTCACCTCGGCGAGGCAGTGGGCGCACCGCGGGACCTCCGGGTCAGGCTGGGACATTGACCCCCAGCCCCCGGAGCAGGAAGAGGAGCCCGAGCAGCGCGACGAGCAGCCCGCCGAGCCGGCGGAGGATCCCCCGCGCGCGCTGCCCGAACGCTGCCGCGAGCAGCCCCGCCGCGAGGAGCCCGGGCACCGTCCCGAGCCCGAAGGAGAGCGCCGCGAGGAACCCGGGCACCGGGCCGCCGGTCGCCGCAGCGCCCAGGAAGGCGGTCCACGACAGCCCGCACGGGAGGAAGCCGAGCACGAGCCCGAGCGGGAGGAGCCCGCCCGTCCCACCCGCGAGCAGCGAGCGCGCCAGCGTCGTGAGCCGCGTCGAGGCGTGGGAGGTGAAGCGCTCCAGCGCACCGGCGACGCCGGTCGCGCCGAGGCCGAAGAGGATCATCAGCGCACCGGCGGCGACCGCGACCGCGTCGGAGAACCCGGCGAGCCGGCCGGCGACGTTGACGAAGGAGCCGGTGAGCCCCATCACCGCGCCGAGGAGGGCGTAGGTGGTCACGCGCCCGAGGTGGTACGGCAGCGTGCGCGCGGCGGCCACGAGCGTCCCCTGCCCCGGCGGCGCGGCGAGCCCGAGCGCCCCGACGATCGGGCCGCACATGGCGACGCAGTGCCCTGCGCCGCCCGCGAGCCCGGCCGCGAAGAAGGCCCATGTGGACGCGGTGGCGGAAGGCATCCCGACGATTCTAATCGGTGGAGCGCCTCTGCGCCCCCTGAAGACGCGGAGGGAGAGGGAATCGATGCCACCTAGGACATGACCTCGCCGCCGTCCACGTTCACCGACTGACCAGTCACCATCGGGCTCCCGGCGAGCCAGACCGCAACGTCCGCCACCTCGTCGGGCTGGGCCGGCCGCCCGAGCGGCGTTGACCGGAGGATGGCCGTGCGCGCCTCCTCCTCGGTGCGCTGCGTGTGGAGGGCGATGGCCTCGACCGACTCGCGCATCATCTGGGTCTCGGTCCAGCCCGGGCAGATCGCGTTGACGGTGACCCCCTTCTTCGCAGCCTCCAGCGCGAGCGACCTGGTGAAGCCGATGAGGCCGTGCTTCGAGGCCGAGTAGGCCGCGCCGTACCTGAGCCCGATCCTTCCCGCCACCGAGGCGATGTTGATGACCCGCCCCCACCCCTGGCCGTAGAGCTGCGGGAGGCAGGCGCGGGTGAGCAGGACGGGGCCGGTCAGGTTGACCGCCAGGATGGCGTCCCAGTCCGCGTCGTCCAGGTTGTGCACCGCCGACGTGCACGCCGAGGCCGGCGTTGTTCACCAGGATCCCGATCGGCCCGAGCGCCGACGGCGACCTCCGTCGGCCACGCGGTCGAAGGCCGACGCGGTCCCCCATGTCGAGCGGAAGGAAGGTCGCCTTGCGCCCGAGGGCCGCGACCTCCGCGGCCACCTCCTCGATCTCCGGGATGGTCCGGGCGGCGACCGCGACGTGCGCCCCTGCGCGCGCGAGCGCCAGCGCGATGGCGCGCCCGATCCCCCGCCCACCGCCGGTGACGAGCGCGACGCGTCCTTCGATCGATTCCACGGCATTCCTCCGATGGGCGCGCCCGCCGGGCGGCCCCTCCAGACGTAACGCAGCCGAGGGCCGCGACCTCCGCGGCCACCTGCTCGATCTCCGGGATGGTCCTCGCGGCGACCGCGACGTGCGCCCCGGCCCGCGCGAGCGCCAGCGCGATGGAGCGCCCGATCCCCCGCCCACCGCCGGTGACGAGCGCGACGCGTCCTTCGATCGATTCCACGGTGGGCCTCCGGCCAGGGTCACCTGGAGCTTAGGGGGACGGAGGCGGGCGACGCCACGCCGCGGACCCAGGGCCCCATCGAGGCCACCCGATTGGGCGTCGCTGGCTCCGCCTTGATTCCTCGTTGACGCACGGCCCGTCGGACTTGACGCCGCTCGGACGCTGGGCGGCGTAGATGGGACGAGCGGACTTCCTGCCGCCTCGAACCGGAGCACCGTGATGGACGTCGTCTATCTGGCCCTGATCGTCGGCTTCTTCCTCCTGACCTGGGGGCTCGTCCGGCTCTGCGAGCGGGTGTGACGCCATGACCGTGCTCCTCGCCCTCGGCGGCGTACTGGCCGCGCTGCTCCTCGGCTACCTCGTCTTCGCCCTCCTCTTTCCGGAGAAGCTGTCATGACGTCCGACGCGCTGCTTCGAATCGGGCTCTACCTCGGCGCGCTCATCGCGCTCGGCGTGCCGCTCGGCTCGTACATGGCGAGCGTCTACTCCGGCGAGGCCCGCCTGGCGCAGGGGCTGCTCGGTCCGGTCGAGCGGGCCCTCTACCGCCTCGCCGGCGTCCGCCCAGAAGAGGACATGCCCTGGAAGCGCTACGCGGCGGCGGTGCTCCTCTTCAACCTCGCCGGAGCGCTGGTCGTCTACGGGGTGATGCGACTGCAGGGCCATCTTCCGCTCAACCCCGCCGGTCTCCCCGCGGTCGCGCCGGAGGTCTCGTTCAACACCGCGGTGAGCTTCGCCACCAACACCAACTGGCAGGCCTACGCGGGCGAGTCGACGATGAGCTACCTCACGCAGATGCTCGCGCTCGACCGTGCAGAACTTCGTGTCGGCCGCGACCGGGATGGCGGTGCTCGTCGCGCTGATCCGCGGCTTCGCGCGGCGCAGGCACGGGACGATCGGCAACTTCTGGGTCGACCTGACGCGCAGCACGCTCTACGTCCTGCTGCCGCTCTCGCTCGTCCTCGCGCTCGTCCTCGTCTCGCAGGGCGTCGTGCAGACGCTTCGCGGCCGTACGCCGTCGCGCACTGCTCGCTGCGACGCCGGCGCCGACGGCAGCACGGTCGCCGACCAGGTCGCTCGCGCTCGGGCCGGCCGCCTCGCAGATCGCGATCAAGCAGCTCGGCACCAACGGCGGCGGCTTCTTCAACGTCAACTCGGCCCATCCCTTCGAGAACCCGACGCCGCTCTCCAACTTCCTCGAGATGCTCGCGATCCTGCTCATCCCCGCCGCGCTCTGCTTCACGTTCGGCGCGATGGTGAAGGACCGGCGCCAGGGCTGGGCGCTGCTTCGCGGCGATGCTGGTCATCTTCGTCCCGCTGCTCCTGGCTGACGTCGCGGCCGAGCAGGCGCGGCAATCCGGCGCTCGACGCCGCTCGGCGTCGACCAGGTCGCGAGCGCGCTGCAGGCCGGGCGGCAACATGGAGGGCAAGGAGGTCCGCTTCGGCATCGTCGACAGCGCCTCTGGGCGGTCGGCGACCACCGCGGCGTCGAACGGCTCGGTGAACGCGATGCACGACAGCTTCACGCCGCTCGGCGGCCTCGTCCCGATGTGGCTGATCCAGCTCGGCGAGGTCGTCTTCGGCGGCGTCGGCTCGGGCCTCTACGGCATGCTCGATGTTCGCCATCATCGCGGTCTTCATCGCCGGGCTCATGGTGGGACGCACGCCCGAGTACCTCGGCAAGAAGATCGAGGCCTACGAGATGAAGATGGCGTCGCTCGTCATCCTGCATCCCGGCCGCCGCGGTCCTGATCGGCACGGCGATCGCGTGCGTGACCTGCCGCCGGGCACCGCGACGCTCGGCAACCCCGGCGCCCACGGCTTCAGCGAGATCCTCTACGCCTTCTCCTCCGGCGCGAACAACAACGGCTCGCGCCTTCGGCGGCCTCACCGCGAGCGGGCCCTTCTACGCCACGGCGCATCGGCATCTGCATGCTCGTCGGCCGCTTCTGGGTGATCGTGCCCGGTGCTCGCGATCGCCGGCTCGCTCGCGCGAAGAAGATCGTCCCGCCGAGCGCCGGCACGCTGCCGACCCACACGCCGCTCTTCGTCGGCGCTGCTCGTCGGCACCGTCGTCCTCGTCGGCGCGCTCACCTTCATTCCCGGCGCTCGCGCTCGGGCCCGATCGTCGAGCACCTGCATGCTCGTCGCGCGCTGAGGAGACGCATGACCATGTCGACACAACGCGCCCACAGCCGCGTCCGCTCTTCGAGGCCGGCCGATCGTCCGGCGCGCGCGATCGTCGACGCGCTTCGCGAAGCTCGACCCGCGCCGCATGGTCCGGAACCCGGTCATGTTCGTGGTCGAGGTCGGCAGCGTCTTCACGACGCTGCTCTTCGTCCACGCGCTCGTCACCGGCACGGGCGAGGCGCCGCCCGGGTTCATCCTCGCCGTCTCGCTCTGGCTCTGGTTCACCGTGCTCTTCGCCAACTTCGCCGAGGCGATGGCCGAGGGGCGCGGCAAGGCGCAGGCCGACGCGCTGCGCAAGGCGCGCCGGGACGTCGTGGCCAAGCGGCTCGCGCGAGGCCGCGGCCGCGACGCGACGTCGTCGAGGACGGTCGCCGTCGCCGACGCTGCGCAAGGGCGACGTCGTGCTCGTCGAGGCCGGCGACTCGATCCCCGGCGACGGCGAGGTCATCGAGGGCGTCGCCTCCGTCGACGAGAGCGCCATCACCGGCGAGAGCGCGCCGGTCATCCGCGAGAGCGGCGGCGATCGCAGCGCCGTCACCGGCGGCACGCGCGTGCTCTCCGACTGGCTCGTCGTGCGCGTCACGCGCCAACCCCGGCGAGACCTTCCTCGACCGGATGATCGCGATGGTCGAGGGCGCGAAGCGCCAGAAGACGCCGAACGAGATCGCGCTCGACATCCTGCTCGCGGCGCTCACGATCGTCTTCCTGCTCGCGACGGTCACGCTGCTGCCGTTCTCGCTCTACGCCGTGCGAGCGGCCGGGCAGGGCGCGCCGGTGACGCTCACCGTGCTCGTGGCGCTCCTCGTCTGCCTCATCCCCACCACCATCGGCGGGCTGCTCTCCGCCATCGGCATCGCCGGCATGGACCGGATGATCCAGGCCAACGTCATCGCCACCTCGGGCCGCGCCGTCGAGGCCGCCGGCGACGTCGACGTGCTGCTCCTCGACAAGACCGGCACCATCACGCTCGGCAACCGGCAGGCGACGCGCGTTCCTGCCGGCGCCCGGCGTGCGCCGAGCGCGAGCTCGCCGACGCGGCGCAGCTCGCCTCGCTCGCCGACGAGACGCCCGAGGGGCGCAGCATCGTGGTGCTCGCCAAGGAGAAGTTCGGCCTCCGCGGGCGCGACGTGCAGGCGCTCGGGGCGCGACGTTCGTCCCGTTCACCGCGCAGACGCGGATGAGCGGCGTGGACCTCGACGGGCGCGCAGATCCGCAAGGGCGCCGCCGACGCCATCGCGCGCTTCGTCGAGGAGCAGGGCGGCGGCTGTCCCGGCCGAGGTGCGCGCCGACCGTCGAGCGAGGTCGCGCAAGCAGGGGGCGACGCCGCTCGTCGTCGCCGATGGCGGCGCGGGTGCTCGGCGTCGTGCAGCTCAAGGACATCGTCAAGGGCGGCATCCGGGAGCGCTTCGCGCGAGCTGCGCCGCATGGGGATCCAGACCGTGATGATCACCGGGCGACAACCCGCTCACCGCCGCGGCGATCGCCGCCGAGGCCGGCGTCGACGACTTCCTCGCCGAGGCGACGCCCGAGGCGAAGCTCGCGCTGATCCGCGACTACCAGGCGAAGGGGCACCTCGTCGCGATGACCGGGCGACGGCACCAACGACGCGCCGGCGCTCGCGCAGGCCGACGTCGCGGTGGCCATGAACACCGGCACGCAGGCCGCCAAGGAGGCCGGCAACATGGTCGACCTCGACTCCAACCCGACCAAGCTGCTCGACGATCGTCGAGATCGGCAAGCAGATGCTGATGACGCGCGGCGCGCTGACGACGTTCAGCATCGCCAACGACGTCGCCAAGTACTTCGCCATCATCCCGGCGGCCTTCGCGGCGACCTACCCGGCGCTCGGCGCGCTCAACGTGATGCGGCCTGCACTCGCCCGACGACGCGCGATCCTCTCGGCCGTCATCTTCAACGCGCTCATCATCATCGCGCTCATCCCGCTGGCGCTGCGCGGCGTCGCGCTACCGGCCGGCGCCGGCGCGGCGCTGCTGCTGCGGCGCAACCTGCTCGTCTACGGCCTCGGCGGCGTCGTGCTGCCGTTCCCGTGCATCAAGCTCATCGACCTCGCCGCTCACGCGCCATCGGCGTGAGCTGAAAGGAGAACGCCATGCTCGCACTCGTCCGACCCGCGCTGATGCTCCTCGCGGCTCTTCACGCATCCTCACCGGCGTCGTCTATCCGCTCGTCGGTCACCGGGCATCGCGCAGGCGCTCTTCCCGCGTCGCAGGCGAACGGGAGCCTCGTGCGACGCGAGGCGGCCAGTGTCGTCGGCTCGGAGCTGATCGGTCAGCCCTTCGACGACCCGCGGCTACTTCTGGGGACGCCCGTCGGCGACCGCGCCCGACGCCGTACGACGCCGGCGCCTCGACCGGCTCCAACCTCGGCCCGTCCAACCCGGCGCTGCGCGACGCCGTGGCGGCGCGGGTCGCGGCGCTGCGCGCGGCCGATCCCGGCAGGCGACGGCGCCCGTGCCGGTCGACCTGGTCACCGCCTCGGCGAGCGGGCTCGATCCGCACATCTCGCCGGCGGCGGCGCTACTACCAGGTGGGGCGCGTCGCGCGGGCGCGCGGGCTCGCCCGAGGCGCGCGTCCGCGCGCTGGTCGAGCGGCACGTCGAGGGGCGGACGCCTCGGGCTCCTGGGCGAGCCGCGGGTCAACGTGCTGCGGCTCAACCTGGCGCTCGACGCGCTGCGACCGGGCGAGGCACGTGGAGGCGAAGTAGCGCGGCAGCCGCCGATCCGATGAGCGAGCACGACCGACAGACCGGATCCCGGACGCGCTGCTCCGCGCGCGTGCAGGCGGAGGAGGCGCGCGCCCGGCGCGGGCAAGCTCAAGATCTTCTTCGGCTTCGCGCCCGGGCGTCGGCAAGACCTACCGCATGCTCCAGGTCGCGCGGGACCTGGTCTACGACCAGGACGCTCGACGTCGTCGTCGGCCTGGTCGAGACCCACGGCCGCTCCGAGACCGCGGCGCTGATCCTGGGGCTCGAGCTGCTGCCGCGGCGGAAGGTGGAGTACCGCGGGCGCGTGCTCGAGGAGTTCGACCTCGACGCCGCGCTCGCGCGGAGGCCGAAGCTCCTGCTCGTCGACGAGCTGGCGCACACCAACGCGCCCGGCTCGCGCCACGCCAAGCGCTGGCAGGACGTCGAGGAGCTGCTCGAGGCCGGGCATCGACGTCCACACGACGCTCAACGTCCAGCACGTCGAGAGCCTCAACGACGTCGTCGCGCAGATCACCGGCGTCCAGGTGCGCGAGACGGTGCCCGACTCGGTGCTCGACGCGGCCGACGAGATCGAGCTGGTCGACATCGCGCCGGAGGAGCTGCTGCAGCGGCTCGCGGAGGGCAAGGTCTACCTCCCCGAGCAGGCGCGGCGCGCCGCCGAGCACTTCTTCCAGCGGGGCAACCTGCTCGCGCTGCGCGAGCTCGCGCTGCGCCGGACGGCGCAGACGCGTCGACGAGGACGTCCGGGAGTACCGCGAGGAGCACGGGGTCGTCGTCGACCTGGCCGGCGGGCGAGCGCATCCTGGTCTGCGTCGGGCCGGCGCCCAGCTCGGCGCGGCTGATCCGCGCCGCGCGCGCGCATGGCGGCGGGGCTGCGCTGCACCGTGGGTCGCGGCCTACGTGGAGCCGACCGCCCTGGCGACGCACGGGCGAGGCGGACCGCGAGCGGCTCGAGGTCCACCTCCGGCTCGCCGAGTCGCTCGGCGCCACGCGTCGTGCGGCTCGGCGGCCGGGCGCATCGCCGACGCCATCCTCGACTACGCGCGGAGGCACAACGTCACGCGCATCATCATCGGCAAGCCGACCCACTCCCGCCTGCGCGACCGGCTGCGCGGCTCGCTGCTCGACGAGGTGGTGCGCGGCAGCGGCGAGATCGACGTCCACGTCATCGGCGACGCCGAGCGGGAGGCGCGCGAGCCGCCGCAGCGCGAGGCTGGCCGCGCCGCCGCGCCACCCCGCGCCGTACGCGTTCGCCCTCTCGATCGTCGCGCTCACCACCGCGCTCGCCGCGGGGGTCCGCGCGCTTCACCCGGTGCCGGACCTCTCGGTCCTCTACGTGGTCGCGGTGATGGTGGCCGCCATCCGGCACGGCCGCGGCTCGTCGCATCGCTCGCGGCCGCCCTCGTCGGTGGCCTGCCTACGACTTCTTCTTCGTCCCGCCCTTCGGACACGTTCGCGGTGGCCGATGCGCGCTACGTCCTCACCTTCGCGATGATGTTCGGGGTCGGCTGGGTGGTCGGCGAGCTGAACGCGATGATCCGCACGCCGAGGTCGAGCCAGCTATGGCCTGCCTCGTCTCCGGGGATTGCGCTCCGAGCGTCCGACTCGCCCATCGCGACCTCGTTGAAGGCGCCGAAGGACAGGCCCGCGTAGAAGCCCCAACCGAAGTACTGGTTCACGCGCCGCTCCCAGCCCCCGGAGACGCGCGGGAACAGCCCGCCCGAGTAGCTGGGCATGAAGTCCGCGCTCGCGCCGCCGCCCTTCTTCATCAGGCCAGTCCCCTCGGCGCCGAGGCCGGCGCCGACCCACCAGGTGCGTGCTGCATAGGGCGTGAAGACGTAGCGGGCGTCGAGCGACACACGGCTCGAGCCCACGGTGCAGTCGACGTCGGCCGCGTCGCACTGGCTCCGGAGGCTCGCGCCCGGAGTTCCGCCGCTGGACAGGTCGAGCACGAGGGCGAGGATCAACCTGGGCCGGATCCGGATGCCGGCGTCCAGCCGCAGCGACCCCATCGGCGAGGTGAGATCGTTCATCGGCCGGTCTGCCGCGAGCTCCCCCCCTGGGTAGGCGCGCCCCAGCCCCAGGGAGAGCGTGAGCATCAGGGGACGAAGGCCGTCAGCCGCAGGCGCGCCCAGCGCGGGGGCCGGCTCGGCAGGTGCGGCCGCCGGCCGCTCTGCCACCTCGGCCGGTGCAGCGGCCGCTGGCGAAGGCGCCGCTGGATCGGCGGGAGCCGCCGCAGGCGCGACGGGCTCCGTCCCCGTCGTCACCGCAGTCTCCGGCGAGGTCGTGACGGGGGGCGGCGACGTGACGTCAGCGGCTTCGGCGGCGAACAGCAGGCAGGCGGCGACGAGCTCGAGCATGGTGGGTCTCCAGAACCGTCATTCTGCCCGCCGGGTCGGACGGGTCAATGTGGGCTGTCGCACCACCAGGGTGGCAGCCCCTCTGGACGTGGCGGGCCAACGCTTGCTCGCGCATGGGAGGCACATGGCCTTCATCGTCGCCGAGCCCTGCATCAAGTGTAAGTACACCGACTGCGCAGAGGTCTGCCCCGTCAACTGCTTCTACGAGGGGCCGAACATGCTGGTCATCAACCCCGACGAGTGCATCGACTGCGGCGCCTGCGTGCCGGTGTGCCCCGTGAGCGCGATCTTCGCCGAGGGGGACCTGCCGGCGAAGTGGGGCGAGTACACGAAGCTCAACGCCGAGCTCGCCGCCAAGTGGCCGCAGATCTCGCGGAAGAAGGAGGCGCTCCCGGACGCGGAGAAGTGGAAGGACGTGGCCGAGAAGAGAGGCGAGCTGGACCTGGGCAGCTGACGCCGGGCGGGCGCGTCGGCCCGCGCCGTGCGAATTCGGCGCACGCCCCCACGCGGGCGGGTGCGCAGAAGCGCCGCGTCCAGTATTCGTTCACTGATGGCAACCTCCTCCGAGATCGTCAACGACCTCGCGATCCACGTCGCGACGGTGAACGGCTCCGGCTCGCAGTCGGCGAACGCGGTGCTGCTGCGCGCCATCTTCCAGATGGGCGTCCCGGTCTCGGGGAAGAACATCTTCCCGTCCAACATCGCGGGGCTCCCCACCTGGTACACGATCCGGGCGAGCAGCGAGGGGTGGACGGCGCGCAAGCCGGACGTCGACCTGCTGGTCGCCATGAACCCCGAGTCGGCGCGCGACGACGTGCTCTCGCTCCACGCCGGCGCAGCGGTGCTTCACGACGCCGCGCTCCAGCTCGCGCCGCTGCGCTCCGACGTCGTCTTCTACCCACTCCCGGTGGACGCGCTCGTCTCACCCGTCACGAGCGAGCCGAGGCTCAAGAGGTTCCTCCGCAACATGGTCTGGGTCGGCGCAGCAGCGCGGCTCCTCGACGATCGAGCTGGCCGAGGTGGAGCTGGCGATCGGCCGCGCCTTCGAGAAGAAGGCCAAGGCCAGGGAGCTGAACCTCTCCGCGGCGCGCGCCGGGTTCGAGGGGGCGAAGGGGCTGGAGAAGCGGGACCCATACGTCCTCCGGCGCATGGACGGCACCGCGGGCAAGCTGCTCGTCGACGGAAACCAGGCCGCGGCGCTCGGCGCGCTCTTCGGCGGCGTCACGGTCGTCGCCTGGTACCCGATCACCCCCTCGACGTCGCTCGTCGACGCGCTGCAGGGCTACCTCCGGCGCTACAGGACGGGGCCCGACGGAAAGGCGACGTACGCGGTGGTGCAGGCCGAGGACGAGCTGGCCGCGCTCGGGACCGTCATCGGCGCGGGCTGGGCCGGTGCGCGCGCGATGACCGCGACGTCGGGGCCCGGGATCTCGCTCATGAGCGAGCTCGCCGGGCTCGGCTACTACGCCGAGGTGCCGGCCGTCGTCTGGGACGTCCAGCGCGTCGGGCCGTCCACCGGCCTGCCGACCCGCACGTCGCAGGGCGACATGCTCACCGCCGCGTTCCTCTCGCACGGCGACACCCGCCAGCTCCTCCTCTTCCCGGGGACGATGACCGAGTGCTTCACGATGGCCGGTGACGCCTTCGATCTCGCCGAGCGCTTCCAGACGCCCGTCCTGGTCCTGAGCGACCTCGACCTGGGCATGAACACCTGGATGTCCGATCCGTTTCCGTACCCCGAGCGGCCGCTCGACCGCGGGAAGGTGCTCTCCGCCGCCGAGCTGGAGAAGGCGGGCGGCTTCTCGCGCTACGCCGACCCCGACGGCGACGGGATCGGGTGGCGCACCCTCCCCGGGACGGATCACCCGAAGGCAGCCTACTTCACGCGCGGCACCGGTCACGACGAGCGCGCCGACTACAGCGAACGCCCGGAGGTCTTCGAGCGGAACATGGCGCGGCTGGCGCGGAAGCTGGACGGCGCACGGCCGCACCTGCCCGCGCCCGTCCTGGAGGGGAGCGGCGCGGCGCCGATCGGCGTCGTCGCGGTGGGGTCGAGCGATCCTGCCGTCCGCGAGGCGCTCGCCCTCCTGCGCCGGGAGCGGGGGCTGGAGGTGGACTACCTGCGGGTCCGCGCCTGGCCGTTCGCCGCGGCCGTCCACGATTTCGTGGAGCGCCACGCGCGCGTCTACGTCGTCGAGCAGGACCGCGACGCGCAGCTGCTCTCGCTGCTCCGGCTCGACCTGCCGCCTGCGGACGGGGCCAGGCTCCGCGCTGTGGCCCACGTGACGGGGATGCCGCTCGATGCCCGCTCGGTCGTCGAGGATCTTCTGTCCATGGAGGGCCGCTGACATGGCCGCAGAGCCCGTCACCCCCCGCACCAACCGGATCGGCCTCACCCTGCTCGACTATCGCGGCGGCAAGTCGACGCTCTGCGCGGGCTGCGGCCACAACGCCATCTCCGAGCGGATCATCGAGGCGATGCACCGGATGGGCGTGGCGCCGGAGCGCGTGATGAAGCTCTCAGGCATCGGCTGCTCCTCGAAGAGCCCCGCCTACTTCATGAGCCGGTCGCACGCCTTCAACTCCGTGCACGGCCGGATGCCCTCGGTCGCGACCGGCGCGATCCTCGCCAACCGGACGCTGCGCGCGATCGGCGTGTCTGGCGACGGGGACACGGGCTCCATAGGCATCGGCCAGTTCATCCACGCCGTGCGGCGGAACGTGCCGATGATCTACGTGGTCGAGGACAACGGCGTGTACGGCCTCACCAAGGGACAGTTCTCCGCCACGGCCGACTTCGGCTCGACGCTGAAGACTGGCGAGCCCAACACCCTCCCGGCCATCGACCTCTGCACGCTCGCCATCCAGCTCGGCGGCAACTTCGTCGCCCGCTCCTTCTCGGGCGACAAGCGGCAGCTCTCGGCGCTGCTCGAGGCCGCCATCGCCCACCGCGGCATCGCCGTGCTCGACGTCATCTCACCGTGCGTCACCTTCAACGACCACGAGGGCTCCACCAAGTCCTACGCCTACGTGAAGGAGCACGACGACCCGCTCCAGGAGCTCTCCTTCGTGCCGGCGTTCGAGGAGATCGCGATCCAGTACGAGCCCGGCACGACGACCGAGGTGAGGCTCCACGACGGCTCGCGCCTCATCCTCCGCAAGCTCGAGGCGTCCTGGGACACCTCCGACCGGGCGCAAGCGCTGGCGAGGCTCTCCGCGGCCCACGCCAGCGGCGAGATCCTGACCGGGCTCCTCTTCCTCGACCCGGCCGCCCCCAGCTTCGTGGAGCGGCTCTCGCTCGACGAGCGCCCCCTCGCCACGCTCCCCGACGAGGTCGTGCGGCCGCCGCGCGCGGCGCTGGACGAGGCGATGGCGGCGCTGAGATGACCATGCCCCTGCGCGGCCTCGCTCATCCCTACTTCGCCCTCCGGCCGCCGTGGCTCGTCGCCCACCGCGGCGGCTCCCTGCTCGCGCCCGAGAACACGCTCGTCGCGTTCGCGAACGCGGAGGCGCTCGGCGCGGTCGCGCTGGAGACGGACGTCCGGCTCTCCCGTGACGGCGAGGTCATGGTCTTCCACGACGAGGAGACCAGCCGGATCACAGGCGTCCCGGGGTCCATCGAGGGGCGGACGCGCGCGGAGCTCGAGGCGCTCGACGCCGGCTTCGGCTTCACGCCGGACGGCGGGCTGACCTTCCCCTTCCGCGGGAAGGGCGTGACCATCCCGACGCTCGCCGCGCTCCTGGAGCGGTTCCCGGCGCTGCGCGTCAACGTCGAGGCGAAGGGGAGCGAGCCGGCGCTCGCCGAGGCGATCGCGCGGGTGCTCAGGGGCGCGCACCGCGAGCTGACGGTCTGCGTCGGCGCGGCGGCGTGGCGCCAGGCGGCGCGGCTCCGGCGGCTGCTGCCCGAGTACGCGCGCTTCCTCTGCACGGTCGCCGCCATCCCGCACGCCCTCGCCGCGCTGGGCCCGCTCCCGGCGAGCTGGGCCCCGGGGGGCTACGATCTCGCCGCGCTGCCGAACAGCCGGTACGCCGGGCTCCCGCTGATCACGTCCCGGCTCGTCTCCTACTTCCACGCCCGCGGCATGGCCGTGCAGGTCTGGACCGTCGATCGGGAGGACGAGATGCGCCGGCTGCTCGCCGCCGGCGTCGATGGGATCATGTCGGACCGGCCCGACCTCCTGGCGCGGGTGCTGCGGGGCTGAGCCCCGCGGCCCCCGTTCAGGCCGCGACGGCGGCTTCGGCGTCAGCCGCGGCGGCGGCGGCCGCCAGCTCGGCCTCCGTCGCGGAGAGGACCCGGTCGATGTCCAGGAGGACGACGAAGCCCTTGGCCACCTTCCCCATGCCGTTGACGTGATCGAGGCTGCGGCCGGTGCCGTAGGACGGCGCCGGCTCGATCTCCGCCGCGGCGAGGTCGAGCACCTCGTTCACCGCGTCGGCGATCACGCCCAGCGTCAGCAGGCCGGCGGGCGTCACCGTCTCTACGACCAGGACGCAGGTCCGGTTCGTCTGGACCACCTCGCCCTGCCCGAACTTCACGGCCAGGTCCACGACCGGCACCACGGCGCCCCGGACGTTGATCACGCCGCGGATCGATGGCGGCGTCCCAGGGACGCGGGTGACCCCCTCGAACTGGAGGATCTCCTTCACCTTCAGGATCGGGACGCCGAAGTGCGTGCCCCCGATGGCGAAGGAAAGGAACTGCTGCTTCTGCTCCGACGGCTTCTCGTTCGCGGCGGTCATGATGCCTCCTAGAACCGCGTGAACCCGCCGCTGCCCGTCGGCGCCCCGTCCTTCCGGCGCTGCGCCGGGTGCGGCAGGGCCGGCGCCTCGTGCTTCGCGGGCGCCTGCGGCGCGTGGGGGTGCAGGTGCGTGACGTGCTGCGCCTTCGTGCGCGCGGCCTCCCGGTACCCCTTCACCTGGAAGTAGCTGATGAGCTGCAGCAGGGCCTCCGCCTGGGACGACATCTCCTCGGCTGTGGAGGAGAGCTCCTCCGAGGCCGACGCGTTCCGCTGGGTCACCTGGTCCACGACGGCCATCGCCTTGGAGACCTGCGCCACGCCGGCGCTCTGCTCCTGCGACGCCGCTGAGACCTCCTGGACCAGGTCGGCGGTCTTCCGGATGGTCGGGACGAGGTCGGCGAGGAGCTTGCCGCTCCGCTCGGCCACCTGGACGCTGGAGCCGGCCAGCTCGCCGATCTCCTTGCTGGCACGCTGCGCCCGCTCGGCGAGCTTGCGCACCTCGGTGGCGACGACGGCGAACCCGCGCCCGTGCTCGCCAGCGCGGGCGGCTTCGATGGCGGCGTTGAGCGCGAGGAGGTTCGTCTGGTAGGCGATCTCCTCGATGATGCTCGTCTTCTCGGCGATCTGGCGCATCGCACCGACGGTCTCGAGCACGGCGCGGCCGCTCTCGTCGGCGTTCGCCGCCGAGCTCGTGGCGAGCTGCTCGGTCTGGCGGCTGTTCTCGGCGTTCTGGGTGATGGAGGCGCTCATCTCCTCGAGCGAGGAGGTCGTCTCCTCGACCGACGCCGCCTGCTCGCCGGTCCCCTGCGAGAGGGACTGCGAGGTGGTGGAGACCTGCATCGACGCCGCGGTGAGGGCGTCGGAGCCGGCGCGGACCTCGCCGATCACCTCGCCGAGCTTGTCGTTCATCGCGCGCATCGACGCCTGGAGCATGGCGATCTCGTCGCTCCCCTGGACCGCCACGTCGTCGGTGAGGTCGCCGCGGGCGATCCGGTCGGCCGCCGCGACGGCGGCCGCCAGCCGGCCCGTGATGCCGCGCGAGATGGTCACGGAGACGGCGATGAGCACCAGCGCGGCGAGCACGAGCACGATCCCCAGCCCGGCTCGCGCCGACTCGTTGGCGGCGTCGCCGGCCACCTGCACCTCGGCCGCGCGCTTCGCCAGCATGTTGGAGACCTCGTCCAGGTCCACTGCCAGCACGTCGAAGGTCTGCTCGAAGGCGGTGTAGCGGGCGCGCGCGTCCTCGCGATCGCGGTAGGCGGTCTCGATGAGCCCCCTCGCCTCCTGGAGGTACTGCCGCGCGTTCGGCGTCAGCAGCTGGATCTTGGAGGCGATCGCGTCCTCGTCGATCTGCTTGTCGGCCTCCAGCCCGGCCTCGAGGCCGCGCGCGTGCTCGTCGAACTCCCGGGCGACCTCTGCGCGGCGCGGGCTGCCCTCGGTCTCCGCGTCCTCGATCGCCGAGAGGACGTCGGCGCGGACGGCGTCGTGCATGTTGTCGGCGCGCGAGTGGCCCCGGATCTGCTGCAGGTTGAGGGAGATCTCGTCCATCGCCTCGTCGAGCTCACCGAGCCCCCACACCGAGGCGAGTCCGCTCACTGCGAGCATCAACACCGCTACCGCCGCCAGCGCGGCCAGCTTGAATCCGACACCCATCTTCACGATCTGCCTCTGTGGTCTTGCCGACTTACCCGCCCTCCAGGGACGCGGTGTGGCAGGTTGCCGCGCGATTGCAGGTCGCGTGCCGAGACCGGCTCAGCCACACTGCGTCACAAACACCATGACGCGCCGTATCACTCACCAACGTAAGTGGCCGTGCTGTCGACGACTTTGCCCTGTCCGGGAAACGCGGGACGGTCCGGGGAGCGACCCGAATCCTGGGATGGGTTACCGCGACCCGGAGGTGACTGCCGCCCCTCTCAGCAGGGCCGACGCCTGTCGTCCGATGTGGTCACTCCTCCACCCGGAGCTCGAAACGAGCGGCCGCCGCGGGCGTCCCCTCCGCGTCGACCGCGAGCGTAGCGACCCAGTCCTTCCGGCCGCTGGGGCAGCGGACGAGCACGGCCGTCCCGGCGTAGCGCCCGCCGCTGGCGCCGGTGAGCGCGCGGCGGTTCTCGCCCATCGACATCCCGCGCATCTCGAACGAGAGGACCACCGTCGCCCCATCGACCGGCAGCCCCTCGCGCCGGAGCTCCACGACGGCCGCCAGCTCCGCCATCGTCCGCAGCGGGCGCGGTCCCAGGGCGAGCGTGACTTCCCAGGCGCCGGCGTGCTGCGTGCAAGGGCCCGCTGCCAGATCGCAGGCGGGCGCGACCGCCGGGGTGCCGCCCGGCGCGCGGCCGGCGGCGCGCTGGGCCGCCACGGCGTCGCCGTGGTGGAGCCCCGCCTCGTAGGGGTTCGCGACCACCGTCTGCTCCCTCACGCTGCTGCCAACGGCCACCGTAACCCCCACCGCGCCCAGGCCGGCAACGACCACGACCGCAAGCGCGAACTCGTGCTTCATGGCACCTCCGGGACGACGAGTGAGAGCTGCGCGAGGTGGCGCTCCGGCGAAGCGCCGGCGCCGGTGGACTCCGCCTCCAGCCGCGCGCGGTACGTCCCCGCCGAAGGCAGGCCGGTCACCGAGACGACCAGCCGCAGCCGGCGGATCTCGCCCGGGGCGAGGGCGACCCGCGCCGGGCGGACCGCCGCCGCCGCGCCGTCGACGCCCGGATCCACGGCGAGCGCCACGTCCACGCCGCTCCGCGCCCGGTTCTCCAGGACGAGGTCGAAGGCGTTGACCACCCGCCCCCCGGCCGCCCGCCGCGCAGTGAACGCGACGTCCGCCGAGACGGTGAGCGCCACCGCCGAGCGGTCCCAGACGGCGCCGCCGAGGAGCGCGAGGGCGACCGCGGTCATGGCGCCCAGCGCCAGCGTCGCGGGGCGCAGCAGGCGACGGTGTCCGCCGGGACCACCGTGGAAGTAGCCGACCAGGCCCGGCGCCCTCCCCAGCCTGCGCATGATCGGCTCGCACGCGTCCACGCAGGCCGCGCAGGCGATGCACTCCAGCCTGGAGCCCGTCGCGGATGTCGATCCTCGTCGGGCAGACGCGGACACAGGCCAGGCAGTCGATGCAGTCGGCGTCGCGCCGATCGTCGTAGGCCACGACCAGCGTGTGCCGGTCGAAGAGGACGCCCTGGAGCTTCGCGTACGGGCAGGCGGTGGCGCAGAAGGTCTGGCGCAGCAGGGTGAGGTCGAGGAAGAGGACCGCCGAGGTGACCGCCCACGCCCACCCCGCCACCGGCCCGAGCGAACCAGCGGCGAGCCGCGCGAAGAAGTCGTACGGCGAGACGAAGTACCAGACCAGGTTGGCGCCCGCGATCGCCGAGACGAGGGCGACGATCCCGACCCCGGCCGCGCGCCGCCACGTCCGGCGGCGACCGCGCGGATCGGGCTCGACGAGGCGCGTGAGGTCACCGAGGAGCGTCTGCGGGCAGCTCCAGCCGCACCAGGCGCGGCCCGAGACGACCGTGGCCAGCAGGAAGAGGGCGGTGAGGAAGAGGGTCGCGGCCAGGACGACGAAGGCCTCGTCCACCGCGAAGGAGGCGCCGAGCGCGTGGAGCTTCCCTGCCGGGACGTCGAGCCTGAGCGCGCTCTCGCCGCCGATGCGGACGAACGGGAGGCCGAGGACGAGGGCCGCCTGCGCCGCCAGGGCGAGCCAGCGCCAGGTGCGGAAGGAGACGGGCGCCCGTCGCCCGCCCGACGCGCCCCGCGTCGCCCCCCCGTCGCTAGCGCCGCTCGTCGTCGTCATCCTTGAGCATCTCGTGCTTCGCCCGCTCGACCCGCTCGCGCCTCGGGGCCGAGTAGTAGAAGACGATGATGCCAACGAGCGCGGCGCAAAGCCCCCCACCGAGGAGGAGGTAGGCGGTCTCTCCGGACATCTGGTCCTAGCCCCTCTTCCGGTTCTTCTGCGCCAGCACGATGAGGAGCGCGGCGAGCGCCGGGATGGCGGTGAAGGCGACCGTCCAGAAGAGGTTCACGGCCGAGGAGGCCGCGCCCTCCAGATCCTTCGCCTGGCTCCAGCCGCTCCCCCAGGGGCTGTAGGCCCAGAGGTACCAGATGCCGAAGAGGATCAGGCCGAAGTAGAGGACGAGGTAGCCACCGGGGATCGAGTGTGAGGTCTCCTTCGACTCGAACTTCGAGAGATCGTCGAGCTCTTCGTTCGCCATGGCTACTTCCCTCCCGCTGCGGGCGGCGCGGACTTCGGGGCCGGCTCCATGTCGTGCCCCTCGGCCTTCTCGTGGTGCGCCTGCATCCGGATCCACGCCACGATCGCCCAGGCGTCGTCCTCCGAGAGGTCGCCGAAGGCCGGCATCCCGTTGTCCACGTAACCGGGCCTGCCGAGCTGGAGCTTCACGTCGCTGCCCCCCTTGATCATGGCGTGGTAGGCGCCGTCGGGCATGTCGCCGTCCTGCTCCAGGAAGCGCGCGTCGATGAGGCTCGGCGCGACCCCCTCCGTCCCCTCCCCCTCGTCCGCGTGGCAGGCGGCGCAGTTGGCGAGGAAGAGCTCGTGCCCCTTCTTGACCGCCGCGACGTCGTTCCCGAGCGGGTTCGTCGCCTCGAGGTCGAGCTGGATGCCGGCGGCCGAGCGGTCGACGTACTTGCCGAGCGAGAGGGTGTAGGCGACCAGGGCGTCCAGCTCGTTCTTCCCGGCGATGGCCGCGGTCTGCTCCGCGATCATCGCCGCGGTGTACGGCACGCCCACCTTCGCGAGCGCACGCATGTGCGCGGCGACGTCCGAAGGATCGAGCGTCGTCTTCTCGATGAAGGCGTAGGACGGCATGTTCGACTTCGCGACCTTCGACTGCGGGTCACGGTAGTGGGTTGCGTGCCAGCTCGCGCTCGGCTTGATCCAGCCTTCGAAGGCGAGGTCCGGCCCGGTCCGCTTGGAGCCCCAGAGGAACGGGTGGTCGTAGGCGAACTCTCCCGCGAGCGAGTACTTCGCGGAGACCGGCTTCGTGGGATCGCCCTTGTAGTAGCGGGCCACCTCGGAGGGGAGCGGCCGCACCGTCTGCGTGTGGCAGTTGACGCACCCCTCGCGCTGGTAGATGTCCCGCCCGGCCAGCTCCAGGGCCGTGAGCGGCTTCATGTCCGCGGAGGCCTTCACGTGCAGCTCGGCCCGGAACATGGGGAGGACCATCGTGGCGAGGGTCCCGACGAGGATGGTAACCGTCGCCATGAGGGCGAAGGCGATTGGCTTCCTGTAGATCGCGCCGGCCATGGTTCGTCCCCCTCAGGCGACCGCGGGGGCCGGCTGCGCGCCGCCCTTCGCCGCGAGCGCCTTGCCCTTCGCGATGGTCATCAGCACGTTGTAGACGAAGACCAGCATGCCGGCCGCGAAGATGAGCCCCCCGAACGTCCGCACGTGCCAGTAGGGGTAGTTCCCGGTGAGCGTCTCGATGAAGTTCTGGTGGACCAGCTTCCCGTCGGCGCCGGTCGCCTTCCAGAGCCAGCCCTGGCGGATGCCGGTGATCCACATCGTCACGTTGAAGAGGAGCTGCCCGACGAGGACCAGCCAGAAGTGCACGTTGGCCAGCCGCTCCGAGTAGACCTCGGTCCCCCAGATCTTCGGGATCACGTAGTAGATCGAGGCGCAGACGGTCAGCGTCACCCAGCCCATCGTCCCCATGTGGACGTGGCCCGGGACCCAGTCGGTGAAGTGGATGAGCTGCGAGACGACGCGGAGCGCCTGCGTCGGCCCCTGCACCGTCTGGAGACCGTAGAAGGTGATCCCCAGGACGAAGAACTTGGTGAGGTAGTTGCTCCGCATCTTCGTCCAGTCCTGCCCGACCGTGTAGAAGCCGTTCACCACCGAGCCCCAGCTCGGGGCGATCAGGAAGAGGGTGAAGACGATCCCGAGCGTCTGCAGCCAGTCGGGCAGCGGCGTGTAGACGAGGTGGTGCGCGCCGGTCCAGAGGTAGCCGAAGATGAGCGACCAGAACGCGACGATCGAGAGCCGGTGGCTGAAGATCGGCAGCCCCGTCGACTTCGGGAGGAAGTAGTAGAACATCGCCAGGATCGGCGTGGTGAAGACGAAGCCGACCGCGTTGTGGCCGTACCACCACTGGACGTTGGCCGAGTTGGTGCCGGCGAAGAGCGAGTAGCTCTTCGTGAGGCCGGCAGGGATCGCCAGGTTGTTGACGAGGTACAGGACGGCGACCGCGATCACCGTGGCGATGACGTACCAGAGGGACACGTACATCTGCTCCTCGCGCCGCTTGATGATCGTCCCGAAGACGTTCACCGCGAACATCACCCAGAGCACGACGATGGCGACGTCGAGCGGCCACTCCAGCTCCGCGTACTCGAGCGACTGCGTGTAGCCCATCATGAGCGACACCGCCGCGGCGGCGATCCCCGCGTTGAAGAGCCAGAGCTGAACCCGCGCGAGCCGCGGGAAGAGGAGCGGCCGCTTCGTGAGCCGCATGACGATGTAGTAGGAGAGGCCGAAGATGGCGCCCACCCCCAGGCCGAAGGCGAGGCCGTTGGTGTGGACGGGCCGGAGCCGCCCGAAGGTCAGCCAGGGCGCGAAGTTGAGCGACGGGGCGAACATCTGGGTCGAGATGAGGAGACCGACCAGGATTCCGACCACTCCCCAGAAGATGGCGGAGAGGATGAAGCCCTGGACCGTCTGGTGGTCGTAGCTGTAATCGTTCATTTGGGTGAGCCCCTCGCGAGTCAAAACCCAATCAGCTTAACGGGCTCCCCAATACGGTGCTCGGCCCAGTAGGGTATCGCGCCTCGAGACCGCGCGAGCCGGCGCTTCCGCCGCTGCACGGCTCAAGGCCCCCGACGCGGAATGATTCCCTCCAGCCGCTGGTACTTGATCTGACCATGAACGTCCGCCGGATCCTCGCCGCAACGGCCGCGCTGCTCATCGCTGCGGCAGCCTGGTTCGCTCTGCGGCAGTCCGCTGACGGAGCGCGGCCGAAGGACGAGCCGGTGCTCTCCACTGTGGCCGGGAGCGCGAGCGCCCAGTCACCGCCCGCGCTTGACGCGCCTCCAACCTCGTCTGCTGCGCCGCTCGACGCGTCCGCCGCCGCGCTGGAGGGGACGGTGGTGGACGCGCTCTCCGGCGCCGGCATCGCGGGGGCCGAGCTCACCTTCTCCAGGGCCGACGCCGCCGGCTCTGCCCGCGCAGATGCCTGGGGGCGCTTCCGCTTCCAGCCTCCCACGCTCGGAGGCTGGCGCCTCGCCGCGGCGACCGCGTCCGGTTACCTTCCGTTCGCTCCCGAGTGGGGCCACAGCCCGGTCTCCTTCGACGCCGTCGAGGGGCGCGTCGTCCGCGGCGTCACGATTCGGCTCGCCGCCGCCGTTCCCATCGAGGGGCGCGTGCTGGGGCCCGATGAGCGTCCGGTGGCCGGCGCCGAAGTGCGGCTCCTCGGCGCCCACCTGGAGGCGGCGCTCGTCCCCATCGCCGACCGGTTCACGAGCGGCCCGGACGGACGCTTCTCGTTCGCTGCGCCCGAAGGGACGGTCGTAGAGGCCCGCGCAGAGGGGTACCTCCCGGGTCGCGCAGAGGTGGACTTCATGGCCCGCGCGCGCGGGAGCGTGACGGTGCGGCTGCAGGAGCAGGCGCACGCGATGCCGGCGTCGGCCCCGATCGGCGGACGTGTCGTCTCGCGCGACGGCGCTCCCCTCGCAGGCGCGCTCGTCGCGGCGGCGCGTGAGCTCGGCTTCGGCGTCGCCGACGCCACCGCCGCGGCCGTGCTGACCGGCGAGGACGGCGCCTTCACGCTGGACGATCTCGGTCCCGGGTACTGGCGCGTCACCGCGCGGCTCACGGGGCGGGCCCCCGCCTCCGCGCGCAGGGTCGAGCCGGGCACGCGCGACGTGCTCCTGACGCTGGTCGACGGCGGCCGGCTCCGCGGCTGCGCGACGGACGCGGCCACGGGCGCGCCGGTCGTCTCCCTGTCGGTCCACCTCTTCGACCTCCGCTCGCCGCTCCGCATGGTCGCGCGGGAGAGCCGCGCGTCCATCGATCCGTCCGGCTGCTACCTGCTGGACGGCCTGGCGCCCGGGCGGACGAGGGTCATCGTGTCCGCGCCGGGCTACGCCCCCTCGACGGCGATGGACGTCGAGATCCCGGAGCCCGGACGCGGCGACGCGGTGGCCGACGCGCGGCTCTCCGCTGGCGGCCGGCTCACCGGCGTCGTCGTGAGCGAGGGGACCGGCGAGCCCATCGAGGGGGCGAGGGTCGCCCTGGAGGGGCAGCTCGAGTCGGCCTCGTCGGCCCTGCCGGCGCTCGCCGAGGCCGCCACCGACCGGGCGGGGAGGTTCGCGCTCTCCGGGATGCCGCGCCGCGCGTCGATCTTCGTCGCCGCAGCGGGCCACCACGCCAGGATCGTCGGAGGGATCGAGGCCGCCCCCGGCGCGAGCGTCGGCCCCATCACCGTGGCGCTCCGCCCGGCCGCGCCGGACGAGGAGCCGCGCGTGGACCTGGCCGGGATCGGCGTCGCGCTCGCCCCGCACGGCGACGGCTTCACCATCATCAGGATCGTCGCCGACGGCGGCGCCGCCCGCGCCGGCCTCTCCCTGGGTGACGTGATCCTCGGCGTCGACGGCCGCCCGGTCCTGGACCTCGGCATGTCCGAGGCGGTCGAGGCGATCCGGGGACCGGAGGGGACGGCGGTGACGCTCACCGATCCGCCGGGACGGCAGGACCGACACGGTGCAGGTGACGCGGACGGTGGTGCGGGGCTGAGGCCGCTCAGCGCCTCCAACGGAAGCGGTTCTGTCCGCCGATCGCGCTCGTCTACGGCGCGAGCGTGTAGTCGATGTAGGTGAAGGCGTCCCTGACGGTGGTGTGCGGGCTCGTCTTCACATCGGCGACGACACGGTAGAGCCCCGGCGGCGTCGTGCCGAGCAGCGTCCAGGTCGCGGTCGCGCTCCAATCCTGTTCCACGGTCCAGATGGCGATGGCGTAGTCGTACAGCCAGAACCGGTACTCGTAGCCCGTGGATCCCACCCCAGCGGCGGTGAAGATCACCTCGGTCCCCGCCACATGCGGGCTAGGCGCGCTCGGCGTCAGGATCACGCCCGTCGCGGGCGGCTGCGCGACGACGTCGTAGTCGATGTACGCGAATGCGTCCCTGACGATCGAGAGCGGGTCCGTCTTCACGTCGGCGACGACCCGGTAGAGCCCCGCCGGCGTCGTGCCAGGCAGCGTCCACGTCGCCGTAACGCTCCAATCCTGAACCACGGTCCAGGAGGCCACGGCATAGTCGTACTGCCAGAATCGGTACTGGTATCCGGCGGACCCCTGACCGGCCGCCGTGAAGATCACGGCGGTCCCAGGTGCCTGCGGGCTCGGGAGGCTCGGCGTGAGCGTCACCCCGGTCGCTGGCATGATGATGGTGGTCCCGACCCGATTCCCGTTGTTGTCGTAGGAGTACCGCGTGAGGGCAACCGTCCCCAGCGGCGGCGACGCCCGCGGTCGCCGCGATCACTGCCATCAGCCCGCATCGCAGGCGACGTCTACAGGTCATCACGAGTCTCTCCGAGTTGGCGGCTCCAGGGGTCACGGGATGATCACGTAGTCAAACCATGTGTAGGCATCCCTCGCCGGGGAAAGCGGATCGGTCTTCACGTCGCCGATTACCTGGTAGGCACCCGTTCCCGTCGCTCCGGGAAGCGTCCAGGTCGCGGTTGAGCTCCAGTCCTGCACGACGGTGAAGGACTGCCCGCCGTCGGACGTGAGCCAGAACCGATAGAGGTATCCGGTGGACCCCTGCCCGGCCGCCGTGAAGGTCACGTCGGTCCCCGCGGTGTGGGGCGACGGCGCGCTCGCCGCCAGCGTCACCCCGGTCGCCGGCGGCGGGAGGCCCGTCCCCAGCGTGTAGATGATGGCGGTGTACGCATCCCTCGGCGTCGGGCCGGGCATCGTCTTGACGTCCGCGAGGACCACGTAGCTCCCCGCCCCCGTCGTGGACGGGAGCGTCCATGTGTCGGTCGTGCTCCAGTCCTGCACCACGGCCCAGGTGGCGCCGTTGTCCGGGCTCAGCCAGAACCGGTACTGGTAGTTGGTTGACCCCTGCCCGGCCGCCGTGAAGATCACGGCGGTCCCGGGCACTTGTGGACTCGGTAGGCTCGGCGTGAGCGTCACCCCGGTGGCTGGCGCGGGGAAATCAGTCCCCAGCGTGTAGACGAGGGCGGTGTACGTATCCCTCAGCGTCGTGGCGGTGTTCGTCTTGACGTCCGCGAGGACGACATAGCTGCCCGCCGCCGTCGTGGACGGGAGCGTCCATGTGTCGGTCGCGCTCCAGTCCTGCACCACCGCCCAGGTGGCAGCGTTGTCCGGGCTCAGCCAGAACCGGTACTGATATCCGGAGGACCCCTGCCCGGCCGCCGTGAAGGACACGGCGGTCCCAGGTGCCTGCGGGCTCGGGAGGCTCGGCGTGAGCGTCACCCCGGTCGCTGGGATGATGATGGTGGTCCCGACCCGATTCCCGTTGTAGTCGTAGGAGTACCGCGTGAGGGAACCGTCCCCAGCGGCGGCGACGCCCGCGGTCGCCGCGATCACTGCCATCGACCAGCGTCGCAGCAGACGATTCCAGGTTCTCATGGATCTCTCCCCGCGTTGCGCGAATCCCAGCTCATGACGCGACCCGTGCGGCAGGCTCCCCGACTTGGGGCGGCAGCGTAATCCACGGTCTGCGAACCGGAGCCGGCCGTTCCATCCTGACTACCACCTGCTCACCGACCCCTTCGGCAGGCTTCCCGACTTCCAGCGGGACCTCAACTCGCTCATCGCCAAGGCCACCAATGCAGCCCTCGGGCGCTGGCCGCCGGCCTCGTGCGCCGCGCCTCCCAATGGCCAGGGCACTGGTCCGACCCCAGCCTCATCGGAGCCGGGCCAGTCACCATCCAGCGACCGATGGGCTTCTTCGACGAGGAAGGTGACATGCCTGCCTCCGTCGAGCTCCAGCTCACCCCTCCTCCGGGATTCGAGAAGGATCCTGGCTTCGTCGAGCGGCTCCTCGAGTCGCTCCGCGAGGCCGAGGAGGCCGAGGCAGCGAAGCTGGCCGAACAGGGACGCTCCTTCATGGGCGCCACCGCGGTCCGCGCCCAGAGCTTCTTCGCCAGCCCCGCTCCCGGAGAGCCACGCCGCGTACTCAGCCCTCACCTCGCGTGCCGCAACAATGGGAAGCGCATCGAGGCGCTGCAGCTGCTTGTGGAGTTCAGGGACGCCTACCGCCAAGCGCTCACCGCCTGGCGCAGAGGGATGCGCGACGTCCTCTTCCCGCCGGGGACCTGGCAGATGCGCGTCCTGCACGGCGCAGCTGTCGCGGGCGCGGGCTAGGTTCCCATCTCCTTCGACCCCACCCACCCCTGGCGGCGTCCGAGACGAGACGCCGTGCGACCAGCCACGCCTCCGCATCGGCGGCGCCGCGTTTCGGCTGCCCGTGAGCGTCGTGATCTGGCGGTTCGGCTCGCTCATCTCGTTCGATTGGCGCCCGTCAGGGCTGTTTGCCTCATCCTTGCGTGGATCGCTCAGCTTCTCGGCAACCGGGAGTCACCTTCCGTCAGAGATCCCCTTCGGGCGGGGCCTTCTCTTCGGGCGGGGCCTTCTCTTCGGGCGGGGCCTTCGGGCCTTCGCCTTGAAGCCGGGCCACGAGGACGTGAGCTACTTCGACGGCTCGGTGGCCTCTGGCTTTGCAGGGTCCCAGGGCGTCTCGCCCGTCTTCTCCCACTGCACGATGACATCAAGGGCATCGCTAGCCCCACGACGAGTGAGTTCCGCGCGCACTGCTTCGGCGATTCCCATCGCTTTGGCGACACCGTATGCCGCGACAAGGACCCACCGTGGCCCCCGCGACATGTACTCTGCAAGGAACGCTGGGGCCATGTCAGTGCCGAGGCGCCGAACAACGTTCATCGCAGCCGCCATCACGCTTGGCTCCGCTTCCCTTCGCAGGACGTCGAACTCGAAGGCGGCGATCTTGTCGAAAGACGACTCCTTCGCCAGTCTCAATACACGGAGAATCCGAATTCTGGCCATCGCATCATGCTCACCTGGGTAACTGGCTAGCAAGGCCGACAGGAGCGCTGGCGCGTCGTAGCCTCTGACGTCCGCAACGACAACCCCCCGCTGCTGCTCGGACACGCCCCCCCCCGAGACGCTTGCAGTAACCGTGGCGACCGGGGGCACGCATGTCGCAAGGAGCGCCATCTCAGCAGCTCGACGAGCCATCCACGCTCGGTCAATGCGCTCGGGCGCCCCCATAGACTCCGCAGCATCGCGTTCCGCCTCGATATAGGCGTCGGCGCCACACGTCCAATCGCAATTTCGTCCGACAGCGCACCCCATACCCAACTGCAGGACCGCAGCGATGCCCAGGAGGCGAGCGGAACCCGCTACTTGCACGTGAGACACTTGGACCTCCACTCCCGCGACGAGGCAATCTTCCCGCAAGTCCGGGCACACGACGACAGGAGTGTGCCGGATTCAGGAGACTCAAGTTCAAATCGCCCAAGCAGACGCAAGCACATGTCCTCTTCCTTGCTGATACCTGGGGCGCCCCGCCCGAGAGGACCGTTCCGCGAACCGTGGCTCGTGCCGCGAACGGATCGGCAACGCCCGGTCTCAATGATTCCGGGAGGTCCGGCCAGGCACGCCACCTGCTCATGCCTGGCGGCGTGACTCCCGTCCGACAAGTCATCAGGGGAACCACGCACCTCGTCACGCGCCGCTGCTCGGAGCGTCGCTTCTTCCTGAAGCCCTCCGCGCGCACCGCGGCGATCTTCCTGTACGCGCTCGCGCTTACGGCCAAGCGTTACGGGATCCTGCTCCACGCCTACTGCGTCCTCTCGAATCATTACCACCTGCTGCTCACCGACCCCTTCGGCAGGCTTCCCGACTTCCAGCGGGACCTCAACTCGCTCCTCGCCAAGGCCACCAATGCAGCCCTGGGGCGCTGGGACGGCTTCTGGGAACGCACCAGCTACAGCGCCGTCGCGCTCGTAGGCTCCGCAGACGTCTACGACAAGCTCGTCTACGTCCTGGCGAATCCGGTCGCCGCCGGCCTCGTGCGCCGCGCCTCCCAATGGCCAGGGCACTGGTCCGACCCCAGCCTCATCGGAGCCGGGCCCGTCACCATCCAGCGACCGATGGGATTCTTCGACGAGGAGGGGGACATGCCTGCCTCCGTCGAGCTCCAGCTCACCCCTCCTCCCGGATTCGAGAACGATCCTGGCTTCGTCGAGCGGCTCCTCGAGTCGCTCCGCGAGGCCGAGGAGTCCGAGGCGGCGAAGCTGGCCGAGGAGGGACGCTCCTTCATGGGCGCCACCGCGGTCCGCGCCCAGAGCTTCTTCGCCAGCCCCGCTCCCGGCGAGCCACGCCGCGTACTCAGCCCTCACCTCGCGTGCCGCAACAATGGGAAGCGCATCGAGGCGCTGCAGCGGCTCGTGGAGTTCAGGGACGCCTACCGCCAGGCGCTCGACCGCCTGGCGCAGCGGGATGCGCGACGTCCTCTTCCCGCCGGGGACCTGGCAGATGCGCGTCCTGCACGGCGCAGCCGTCGCGGGCGCGGGCTAGGTTCCCTTCCCCTTCGACCCCACCCACCCCTGGCGGCGTCCGAGACGAGACGCCGCGCGACCACGCACGCCTCCACGTCGGCATTGCCGCGTTGCGGCTGCCCGTGAGCGTCGTGATCTGGCGGTTCGGCTCGCTCATCTCGTTCGATTGGCGCCCGTCAGGGTTGTTTGCCTCATCCTTGCGTGCATCGCTCAGTTTCTCGGCACCCGGGAGTCACCTTCCGTCAGAGGTCCCCTTCGGGCGGGGCCTCGCAGCCGTCGCTGGCGCGGGCTAGCTTCCCTTCCCCTTCGCCCCCACCTACCCTTGGCCGCGTCCGAGACGAGACGCCGTGCGACCAGCCACGCCTCCGCATCGGCGGCGCCGCGTTTCGGCTGCCCGTGAGCGTCGTGATCTGGCGGTTCGGCTCGCTCATCTCGTTCGATTGGCGCCCGTCAGGGTTGTTTGCCTCATCCGTACGTGCATCGCTCGGCTTCTCGGTGCCCGGGAGTCACCTTCCCTCAGAGGTCCCCTTCGGGCGGGGCCTTCGGGCCTTCGCCTTGAAGCCGGGCCACGAGGACGTGAGCTACTTCGACGGCTCGGTGGCCTCCGGCTTTGCAGGGTCCCAGGGCGTCTCGCCCGTCTTCTCCCACTGCACGATGACATCAAGGGCATCGCTAGCCCCACGACGAGTGAGTTCCGCGCGCACTGCTTCGGCGATTCCCATCGCTTTGGCGACACCGTATGCCGCGACAAGGACCCACCGTGGCCCCCGCGACATGTACTCTGCAAGGAACGCTGGGGCCATGTCAGTGCCGAGGCGCCGAACAACGTTCATCGCAGCCGCCATCACGCTTGGCTCCGCTTCCCTTCGCAGGACGTCGAACTCGAAGGCGGCGATCTTGTCGAAAGACGACTCCTTCGCCAGTCTCAATACACGGAGAATCCGAATTCTGGCCATCGCATCATGCTCACCTGGGTAACTGGCTAGCAAGGCCGACAGGAGCGCTGGCGCGTCGTAGCCTCTGACGTCCGCAACGACAACCCCCCGCTGCTGCTCGGACACGCCCCCCCCCGAGACGCTTGCAGTAACCGTGGCGACCGGGGGCACGCATGTCGCAAGGAGCGCCATCTCAGCAGCTCGACGAGCCATCCACGCTCGGTCAATGCGCTCGGGCGCCCCCATAGACTCCGCAGCATCGCGTTCCGCCTCGATATAGGCGTCGGCGCCACACGTCCAATCGCAATTTCGTCCGACAGCGCACCCCATACCCAACTGCAGGACCGCAGCGATGCCCAGGAGGCGAGCGGAACCCGCTACTTGCACGTGAGACACTTGGACCTCCACTCCCGCGACGAGGCAATCTTCCCGCAAGTCCGGGCACACGACGACAGGAGTGTGCCGGATTCAGGAGACTCAAGTTCAAATCGCCCAAGCAGACGCAAGCACATGTCCTCTTCCTTGCTGATACCTGCGGTCGGATCCATTTTGAGTTTGCAGTACTCGGTTGCGCAGACTGCGCCCAGGAGCCCACCGACAGAAATGTCGAAGGTGAAATCCTTGAGAATCCAGTCAAATATGAACCCCTCCAACTCGCCGATGACCTTGGCTTTTCCTGGACTCGGAAACAAGCCAAGCGGGTCCGTCCACCTCAACGGATTCCCCTCCGCATACCCGTACCAGTTCGGCCCGTAGAACCCGTTGAACCCACCCGCCTTCGCGATCGGATCCAACTCCAGATACCTCCCCACGGAGGGCAAGTACCACCGGTTCCAGTTGTAGTACGGCCCCTGCACCCCGACGCTCGCCAGCAACCTCTCGTCGTACTGCCCCGGCAGCCGGAGGTTCGTCACGACCGTCTTCCCCGTCTCCGGGTCCGGGACGGTCGCCTCCGTGATGTCCCCGTACGGCCGCGCCGGCGTCGCGCTCCAAACCGTCACGCCGGTGGGGCTCGTCAGCGCCCGCGGCAGGCCGATCGCGTCCACGTGCACCGCGTACGTCCTCGACGCCCCGGTCACCGCGTCCCGCTCGATCTGCGCGACCGGCTTCCCGTCCAGCCACACGTACTCCCGCACCGGCCGCCAGGGGTTCGCCGGGTCTGTCGTCCTCGCGATCTCAGCCAGCGGCTGGCCGGCCTGGTCGAAGACCGTATGGACCCACTCGCCGGTCGCCACCTTCCAGCGTCGCGACCCGGCGATTTCGGAAGTCGTACTTGATCCTGTCCGTCACCGCCGTCACGTACGGTGAGTCCCGCTGGCAAGCCACGCCGTCCGGGGCGATGTAGCCCGGACTCGCGGTCCCCACCGTCACCAACCGTCCCAGCGGATCGTGGCGCAGGCACACCGCCGCCACAATCCTCGTCCCGGCCGCGTCGTACCTCGCGATCCCGGACACGTTCGTCTGGTAGTCATAGACGTAGGCGTACCTCGCCACGTAGCCGCTCCCGGTGTTCGCGTCGGTCCTGGAGATCCGGTCGTACGTCTCGTACGGATAGTACTGATTCGTCGCGTACAGGTGCCGGAAGCCCTCCCCGTCTCCGCCCGTCATCTCCGTCAGCCTGTCCAGGAAGTCGTACGTGAAGTGCAGCGGCGTCCCGTTTTCGACGATCCCGCCCACGTCACCCGCAAGCGTCGGCGTGTACGCGAGGCTCACAGGCCCTGTCACCACGCTCGTCGCCTCCCACCGCGCGTTGTACCCCTGCGCCAGCGTCGAGCCGTTTGCGAACGCGAGGTTCCCAATCGGCCCGCCCGCGAGCCGTGCCACGCTCCCCGCGTAGACCTCCCCCGTTTCCGCGTTCCTCAACGCCACCACCTCACCGCTCACCGCGTCGCGGTCGTACGCTAGCCGCAGCCCCGTCGGGTAGACCAGCTCGCTCCGACGCCCCGCGGCGTCGTACCGGTAGTCCGTCACCAGCGCCGTCGCGACCCCGCTCTCCTCCACCCGCTCGGTCGCGAGCCGACCCTCGACGTACTCGAAGCGCACCGTCCTCTCCGGCTCCACCACGCTCGTCAACCGGCCGATCGCGCCGTCCTCGTCGTAGGTGAAGGCGTATGCCACGGACGTTCCGTCCTGAGCGTTCTGCGCCGTCGTCGTCAGGACCCGGTCCAGGCCGTCCCAAGTGTAACTCACCGTCACGTAGTTATCCTTGCGCTGCAGCATGTTCCCTCGGGCGTCGTACTTCGAGGTCAGGCTCCCCCCCTTCGCGTTCGGCGTCGTCACCCACTGCACCCGACCGAAGTCGTCGGTCCGGTACGTCGTCGTGCTGCCCTTCGCGTCCTTCACCGACTTGAGCGCGTGCGAGTACGTCTCGTACTCGTACGTCGCAACCGTCAGCGACACCGGCGCGCCACCTGAGTCGACCCCGCCCCGTGTCACCGTCTTCACCCGCCCGATGTACTCCGGCAGGAAGCTCGTCGACCGGCCTTCCTCGTCCGTCACGCGGTCCAGGAACCCCGACGGCCCGTACTCCCACCGCCGCGACGCGTTCGCCACCTCGGGATGGCTCTCCTTCAACAGCCGGTGCTGCACGTCGTACTCCCGGTCCTGCCTCCAGACCACCGCCCCGGTCCCGTCGCGCCGCTCGCTGTGCACCCGGTTTCCGGCGGGGTCGTACTGGTGGTACTCGCCCCACAGCACGGTCACGCTTCGCCCCGAGCAGGTCCGGGTCTCCCGAGAGCCGCTCCTGTGCCGTCACGCGCCCCCGCGCGTCGTACGTCTTCCGCTCCACCGTCCCGTCCGCGCCGATCCGCAACCGCGGCTTCTCGCCGTCATGGTACCGGGTCTCGCTCGTCCGGCCGTCGCTCTCCAGCACGTGCGTCACCCGCCCGCGCCCGTCCTTCATCCACGTCGTGAAGGAGCCGTCCGGCTGCCACGATTGGTAGAGGCCGAACATGTCGTAGTCGAACGTCGTCGCGTGCGGCGCCGCCGTGGGTGACGGGTACCGCCGGATCTCCGCCAGCCGGCCGCGCCGCGCGAGCGACTCCGAGTCGGGCCAGTAGCTCCGCTCCTCCACCGGCGCCACGTCGCTCGCCGAAGACTGGCCCAGGTTGACCGGGCCGATCACCCTCGTGACGCGCCCGCGCCCGTCGTAGGAGTAGAACGTCGCGTGGCGCTCCAGCGAGCGCGCGCCGGTCGAAGAGTAGATCGCCCCGTTCTCGACCCGGCGGCACATGACGGCGCCCGCCGGCAGCGGCGCTTCCGCGCACTCGTAGCCCGCGGGATCGATCTCGTTCGGTGCCGGCGAGTAGTCCCGCTGCTCGCCCACCCACTCGTCGAGGTAGCCTGTCGTGCGCAGCTTCGCCGTCTGGATGTCGAGCGACATCGAGACGCCGGCCGCGATCTCCCTGGTCACGCCGAACCAGAAGGACTCATCCTCGTAGGTCTGGAGGTGCGCGTCTGTCTGGGGCGGACAGGTATAGCCGACGGTCGAGGGGTACCGCGCCCTCCTCGTCACACGCCCCAAGGCGTCGCGCCCGTAGAACGTATAGTCCCCCGCCGCATCCGTGGCGCACTGGAGGTCCTTCCCCTGGTAGGTGAACGTCCGGATGCCGCCGCAGGAGCAGCCCTCCGAAATCGACGCAAGGTTGCCCGACGCGTCGAAGACGCGCGTCCCGCTCGACGCCAGTCCGCCGCCGTAGGACTCAGAGACGGTGGCCACCCCGGCGGCGGAGTAGTCCACCGTCGCCGTAGTCGTCTCGTCCACGATCCCTATCGCGTCGCCGTTGCCGTCGTAGGCGAACTCCACGATGGGGAGCCCCGCCTCGTCCTGGATCCCCCTGAGCAGGCCGAGGCCGCCGGAATCGTACCAATAGGCCCGCAGGACCGCGCCGTCCGCGTCCGTCACGCGCACGAGATCCACGCCCTCGTACTCGTAGGTCGCGACACGCACGCCGTCGTAGACCAGCTCCCGCGCCAGCCCGTCAGCACACGCCGTCGCCGAGCGCAGCTCCAGCGTGTGGCCAAGGTCGTCCGCGAGCCCCAGCAGGATCCCCGTCCCCACTGCCCGGCTCAGGAGGATCCCGTTCCCCTGCGCATCCGTCACCTTCACGAGCCGGGCCTTCCCGCCCAGCTCCGGCGCGGTGCAGAACTCATCGGGCGCGCCACAGGCGTCGCAGGCCGTCGCGAAGTGGAGCGAGCTGCCATCCGCCATGAAGACGATCCATGCGCCGCCCGGACGCTGCGCGAGCAGGTGCCGCCGCGCCTCCGTCACGTCGCCGGCCGCCGGGCGGTAGAGCTGCCACGTCTCGAGCCCGTCGAGCGACGTCGCCGTCTCCGCCCGCTCGAACCGGAGCCCCTCGCTCGCCCCGCGCGCGACCGTGCAGGAGGTCCCCGAGCACGTGAGCGTCGCCTCCCACTCGTGGTGCCACCCGCTCCCGAGCTGACCCACAGGCCCGCCGAAGTAAGCCGCGTCGAGGCTGTTCCAGGTGCGCGTCAGCGACAGGCGCGAGACGACGCTCACCGCGAAGTCGGCGAAGGGCGTGGTCACCGCGGCGCGGTTCGTCAGCAGGATCGGGTCCGACCCGACGACGCAGCCGCAGCATGGTGTGGGCCCCGATTCCTTTGAAGCGCGGCAGTCCTCGTCGACCTGGCCGTCGCAGTCGTCGTCCTTGCCGTCGCCGCAGATCTCGTTCAGGGCATTCCTCGGCGAGCAATTCGCCATCGCCGGCGGGTTGCACGACGGGGCAGGGCGCTCGCGGTGCAGGTGCAGGAGGAGTCACCGTAGTACGTGAGCTGGCAGCCCTCGTCTGCACAACCGTCCTGGTCGTCGTCGCTGCCGTTGCAGGTCTCGCTCGAGCCCAACTGGGCACACTGCGACGAGGTATCGGTGATCTGGCACTCCCAGCCGTCTGGTCCAGCGTACTCGTCGCACGTCGCTGCAACCCAACACTGCGCTGTATCTCCCACCTTGACGGCGCAGATCGGGCCAAAGATCGCTGTTTGATCCCCGCAATTGAAGTCCTGCCTGAGCAGGCATGTGTGGATGTCGGGACGATTCACGTCGGAGCAGGCATCACCTGCTCCAAACCACTTGCGTGTGTAGTATCCAGAGTTGCATAGCGTCCCGGCGCTCACCGGCGCTGCGAGGGCGAGCAATGCAGCCGGAACGACCCGGGCTGCCAGCCAGTACGTGATTCGAGCCATCCGATCTCCTTGCCGAGCGCGCCCGCACCGCCGCGGCTCGTGCACTGGTCCAGCGTGCGCTGATCCAGGCGCCTCGTTCGACCGGACTTCACCCATGGCGGCCCCCTTGCGACGCATGGACTTACTCTCGGCGTGAAGTCGTGACCGCTAACAGGACGCGCACGACCCGTCAAGGCGAAGCGCGTCCCACTCTCATGGACGTGGTCACGGGTGCCCTCAGCGCCTCCAACGGAAGCGGTTCTGTCCGCCGATCCGGAGGTTGAGGAGCACGATCGGCTCGGACGGCTCCGGCGGGACCCAGTAGAGGACCAGGGATTCGCGGGCGCCGGCGTCGAGCAGGCACTCCCTCAGCGTGACCGTCTTGCCGCGCGGCGGCGCTCACCGAGGCGCCGCTGAGCTCGTACTCCTCCCAGGCCGCCAGCGCCAGCTAGCACCCTGGTCAACCCGGCGCGCTAGCGTGTGGCGCGGTCGACGGCGCCGGCCGCGAAGGTCCGGCTACCACGCCTCCCGTCGGCCGATGAACTCGTACGGATAACCCCAGTCCGGCACCGAGACGGCGTCGAGCGCTGCGAGCTCCTCGGGCGTGAGCTTCACCTCCAGCGCCGCGAGGTTCTCGTCGATCTGCGCGACGCTCCGGGCTCCGACCAGGATCGAGGTCACCTCGGGCTTCGTTAGCAGCCACGCGAGGGAGACCGCCGCGGGGGTCGTCTCGTGCGTCTCGGCCAGCTCCCGCACCTTCGCGAGCGTCGCCCAGTTCTTGAGCGTGTCGATCGCCTTGTAGGTGTCGGTCCATGACTCGAGCCGCGCCCCCTTCGGCGCCGGCTGGCCGCGGACGTACTTGCCCGTGAGGAAGCCCCGCGCGAGCGGGCTCCAGACGAGGACGCCGAGGCCGAAGGTGCGCGCCGCGGGGATCAGCTCGCGCTCGCAGTCGCGGTAAGCCAGCGACCACTGGAGCTGGATCGAGGAGAAGGGCTCGAGCCGCTTGCGGTCCGCCGCCCAGAGCGACTCGACCAGCCGGTAGCCCGTGAAGTTGGAGCAGCCGGTGTACCGGACCTTCCCCTGCCGGACGAGGTCGTCGAGCGCGGAGAGCGTCTCCTCGATCGGGACCGAGCCGTCCTGCATGTGGACCTGGTACAGATCGATGTAGTCGGTCTTGAGGCGGCGCAGCGACGCCTCGCACGCCGAGAGGATCGCCTTGCGCGAGAGCCCCTGGTCGTGTGGACCGGCCGAGGCGGCCAGCCCTTCGGTCGCGAACCGGCACTTGGTGGCCAGCACGACGCGCTCGCGCCTCCCCTTCAGCCACTCGCCGAGCAGCTCCTCCGAGCGCCCCTCGGAGTAGACGTTCGCGGTGTCGATCGTGTCGATCCCCGCGTCGAGCGCGCGATCGAAGACGCGGCGTGCCTCGAGCGTCCTCGGAGGTGACCCCCTTCATGAAGCCCCTGGACTCGCCGAAGGTCATCGCGCCGAGCGAGAACCTCGTCACCTTGAGCCCGCTGCGCCCCAGCGGTCGCCGTTCGATCGTCATCCGCGGAGCGTAGCGCGAGGGGACTGGACCGGCCACCGACCTCGTGGGGGCGCGGCGGAAACTTCCACTGATCCGCCAGTCCGTGTTAACCAGATCGCCTTCGGAGGGGACCGAGGAGCCGCCACGATGAGCATGGACGAGACCCGCGTCGGAGCCTCACCGCAGTCGTCGGGAGCCGTTCCAGCCCCCAAGGCTGTGCTGGCGGTCGTTCACGCGTCGAACGAAGGGGAGGCCGGCAAGCGCTACCCCGTCGGCGAGGAGGACCTGACGCTCGGACGGGAGGAGGGGAACACCGTCGTCGTCGTGTCCGACCAGGCGTCCCGCCGCCACGCCCGGATCTTCGTCTCGGGGGGGAACCACGTCCTCGTGGACCTCGAGTCGACCAACGGCACGTTCCTGAACTCGAAGGCCATGAAGGAGCAGACGCTCCGCCACGGCGACGTGATCAGGATCGGGACCTCGGTCTTCAAGTACGTCGTCGAGGGGTAGGCACGCGTCTCCAGCGGGCGTTTTCGCCCCCGGCGCGAGCTCCCCCCGCGTTCCGCCCTCACCACGCGTGCGTGAGCATCCCGAGCGCGATCCAGACGGTGATCGCGAACCCGACGATGCCCGCTGCGAGGCGCCCCCTGGCGTGGTCGGCGCCGTGCAGCGCGGCGGCGCGACCGTGGCCGAAGCCGGTCGCGAGCCCGTCCCACACGAGGATCGCCGACCCCACCAGCAGGAAGAGGAACAGCAGGAAGAGGATGAACTGGCTCAACCCCGACGTCATGGCGTGATCATTGTCGCGCTGACCGGGGCGCGCACGGAGCCACTGCCGGGGGAGCCCGGGTGAGTACGCTGGATCTCGTGACCGGAAGGACGCGACCCGCGCAAGGGCCGCGGCGTCGCTCTAGTAGAACCCGAGCGTCAGGCGCGCCGCCTCGGTCATCATCCCCGAGTGCCACGGCGGCTCGAAGACCATCTCGACGTCCGACTCCTTGACGCCAGGCATCCGGCGAAGCCGCTCGCGCACGTCCTCCAGCAGGACGTCGCCGATGCCGCAGCCCGGCGCCGTGAGCGTCATCTTGACCGTGACCTTCGAGCCGCCCTCGATCTTCTCCACGCCGACGAAGTAGACGAGCCCCAGCTCGACGATGCTCACCGGCAGCTCCGGGTCGTAGATCTCGCCGATCGTCTCCCAGACCTTGTCCTCGGTGAGCTCCCCGGTCTCGATCGCGGTGGACTTGTCCTGAGCGCGCTTCGCCTCCTCGACGTAGCTGTCTCCGAGCGCGTCGGCGTCGTGGCCGTCGATCCGGACGATGCCGCCGCGCATCGTCATCGCGGTGAACTGGCCGCCGAGCGTCTGCTGGACGGTGACCCACTCACCCGCGGGGATGGTCGCGCGCTCGCCGCTCGGGACCAGGATGGCCTCGACGGGGCGCTTCAGGGCGACGGGTTCGTGGCGAGTCATGTGCGCTTCACTCCGTGGAGATGGGCGCCCCCTCGCCGCGGAGCGCGGCGCGGAGGGTGTGCCAGGCGAGGCTCGCGCACTTCACGCGGGTCGGGTAGTCGTGAACGCCGCCGAACACCGCCAGCTTCCCCAGAGCCTCGGGATCGCCGGCCGCGTTCGGCCCCTCGGTGACGAGGGCGTGGAACTTCTCGTAGAGCGCGTCGACGTCGGCGGCGGTCTTGCCCTTCACGAGCCCGGTCATGACCGAGGCGGACGCCTTGGAGATGGCGCAGCCGTCGCCGGTGAAGCGGGCCTCCCTGAGGACGCCCCCCTCGACCTTCGCGTAGACGGTCAGGTGGTCCCCGCAGAGCGGGTTGAGCCCCTCCGCGTGGTGCGTCGCCCCGTCGAGCGGGCCGAAGTTGCGCGGCCGCTTCCCGTGGTCGAGGACCACCTCCTGGTAGAGATCCGACAGCTCGCTCACGCGAAGACCTCCCTCGCAGCGTGGAGCGCGCGCACGAGCGCGTCCACGTCCTCACGGCTGCTGTATACGCCAAAGCTGGCGCGCACGGTCGCGGCCACGCCGTAGCGCTTCATCACCGGCTGGGCGCAGTGATGGCCGGCGCGCACGGCGACGCCGTGCCGGTCGATGATGGTCGCCACGTCGTGCGGGTGGACGTCGCCGAGCAGGAAGGAGATGGCCCCGGCGCGCTGCCGCGGCGTGCCGACGAAGCGCATCCCCGGGATCTCCCGCAGCGCCGCCTCGGCGTAGGCGATCACCTCGTGCTCGTGGGCCGCGGCGACCTCGATCCCCACCCCCTCGAGCCACGCGATGGCCGCGCCGAGGCCGATCGCCTGCGCGATGGCGGGCGTGCCGGCCTCGAACTTCGCCGGCGGCTTCGCGAAGGTGGTCTTGTCGAAGCCGACCGACAGGATCATGTCCCCGCCGCCCTGCCACGGGGGCATCGCCTCGAGGTGCTCCCGCTTCGCCCAGAGGACGCCGATCCCGGTGGGGCCGTAGATCTTGTGGCCGCTGAACGCATAGAAGTCGGCCCCCGACGCGGGGGCGTCGAAGCCGAGGTGCGGCGCCCCCTGCGCGCCGTCGACGAGGACCGGGACCCCCTGCGCCTTCGCGAGCCGGATCACCTCGCCGAGCGGGTTCACGGTGCCGAGCGCGTTGGAGACCTGCGTGACGGCGAGCAGCTTCGTGCGGGGGCCGATGAGCCGCGCCAGCGCGTCGAGGTCCAGGTCCCCCGCGTCGGTGATCGGCACCGGGACGACCTTCGCCCCCTTCTCCTGCGCGACCTGCTGCCACGGGACGATGTTGGAGTGGTGCTCCATCGTCGTGACGAGGATCTCGTCGCCGGGGCCGACGCGCTGCCGGCCGAAGGTCTGGGCGACGAGGTTGATCGCCTCCGTCGTCCCACGGACGAAGATCGACGTCCTTCGGATCGGCGCGGAGGAAGCGGGCGACGGTGGCGCGCGACGCCTCGTAGTCCCTCGTCGCCAGCTCGGAGAGGTAGTGGACGCCGCGGTGGACGTTGGCGCACTCCCGCTCGTAGAAGCGGATCTCGGCGTCGATGACCGCCTGCGGCTTCTGCGAGGTCGCGGCGGTGTCCAGGTAGACGAGCGGCTTCCCGTGCGCCTCGGTCGACAGGATCGGGAACTGGGCCCGGATCCGGGCCAGGTCGAACGAGGGCACCCTGCGCGTGACGGTCGCGGTGGTCATGCGGCCTCCAGGATCTTCGCGCCCCCAGGCAGGCGGGCCGCGACGAGCGCCCTGGCCCTGGCGCGCAGGGCCGGCGGGGCGATCCGATCGACCATCTCCGCGGCGAACGCGTAGATGAGCAGCCCCCGCGCAGCGGCCTCGTCCAGGCCGCGGGTGCGCAGGTAGAAGAGCGCGCCGGCGTCGAGCTGGCCGACCGCGCCGCCGTGGCCGCACTTCACGTCGTCCGCGAAGATCTCGAGCTGCGGCATCGTGTCGATGACCGCGTCCTCGGAGAGGAGGAGGCTGGAGCTCTGCTGGTAGGCCTGCGTCTTCTGCGCCCCGGGGAGGACGCGGATCCGCCCGGCGAAGACTCCCCGGGAGTGGCCGTCGAGGATCGCCTTGAAGCTCTCGACCGTCTCGCAGCGCGGCACCGCGTGCTCGACGATGGAGTGCACGTCCGAGAGCTGCGTCCCCGAGAGCATCGAGAGGCCGGTGAGGTCGATCGACGCCCCTTCGCCGACGAGGCGCGAGTGGATCTCGGTGCGGGACAGCTGGGCGCCGAACGCCAGGCCGTGGAGCTTGAGCTTCGACTTCGCCCCCTGCTCGGAGAAGATCGCGCCGAAGTGCCAGGCCTGCGCCCCGTGAGCCTGGAGCGCGTAGTGCTCCACCTGCGCGCCGTCGGCGAGGAAGAGCTCGGCGACGCCGTTCGCGACGTAGAGACCGTCGGCGGCACCGAGCCAGTGCTCGGCGACGGCGAAGCGCGCCCCCTCGCCGGCGACGACGAGGACGCGCGGGTTGCTGATCACCGCCGCGCCGGGGGAGTCGCTCAGGAAGACCACGTGGATCGGCGCGTCGATCACGGTGCCGGCCGGCACGTGGAGGAGGACGCCGTCCTCCATGAGGGCCGTGTTCAGGGCGCCGAACGGATGGCGCTCCACGTCCGCGTGGCGGCCGAGCCGGCCGCGGACGAGCTCGGGCTGCTCGGCCCATGCGCGCGCGAGGCTCGTCGCGACGACGGCCGGCGGGAGGGCTCCCCGGCTGGACAGCTCCTCGCGCAGCAGGCCGTTGACCAGCACGAACCGCGCCTCCCCGGCGGGGAGCTGCGCCGTCTCGAGGAGGGCGGCGCCGTCGCCCGTCGCGGAGTCGCCTGCGCGGACGAGGGCGCTCGGCGTCAGCCCCTGCAGGCTGGTGAAGCGCCACTCCTCGATCTTGCCGTGCGGCAGGCCGGCCGCGCGGAACCCGCGGGCGCCGCGATCCCGCACCTCGCGGAGCCAGTCGGGCCCACCTGCCACGCCGGCGGCCAGCGCCGCCTGCAGGCTCTGCTCGAGCGGCGTCATCGCGCGGCCGCCTCCACCTTCGCGGTCCCCTTCTCCTCGTACAGCTCGTAGCCCGTCTTCTCCAGCTCCTTCGCGAGCTCCCGCCCGCCGGTCTTCACGATCCGGCCGGCGGCCATCACGTGCACCACGTCGGGGACGACGTAGTCGAGGAGGCGCTGGTAGTGGGTGATGAGGAGCATGGAGCGGGCCGGGGAGCGCAGCGCGTTGACGCCGTTCGCGACGTGCTTGAGCGCGTCGATGTCGAGCCCGCTGTCGATCTCGTCGAGGATCGCCAGGCGCGGCTCGAGGACCGCCATCTGGAAGACCTCGTTCCGCTTCTTCTCGCCGCCGGAGAAGCCCTGGTTCACCGACCGCTGGCCGAAGGCCGGGTCGAGCGCGACCAGCTTCATCTTCTCCTTCGCGAGCTGCAGGAAGTCGATCGCGTCGAGCTCCTCCTCGCCGCGCGCCTTCCGCAGCGTGTTGAGCGCCGTCCGGAGGAAGTAGAGGTTCGCGACCCCGGGGATCTCCACCGGGTACTGGAAACCCAGGAAGATCCCCCTCGCGGCCCGCTTCTCCGGCGGCAGGGACAGGAGGTCCTCGCCGTCGAGCGCGGCGGTCCCGGCGGTGACCACGTAGTCCGGCCGGCCGGCCAGCACGGCAGAGAGCGTGCTCTTGCCCGAGCCGTTCGGCCCCATGATGGCGTGGACCTCGCCTGCCCCGATCTCGAGATCGAGCCCCTTCAGGATCTCGCGGTCGCCGATCCGCGCGTGCAGCCCCTTCACCGACAGCATGTCGTCCGTCCCTTCCGGCGTGGGGCTAGCCCACGCTCCCCTCTAGCGATAGCCCGAGCAGCTTCTGCGCCTCCACCGCGAACTCCATCGGCAGCTCCTTGAGGACCTGCCGGGCGAAGCCGTTCACGATCATCGACACGGCGTCCTCCTCCGAGATGCCGCGCTGGCGGCAGTAGAAGAGCTGGTCCTCGCCGATCTTGGAGGTGGTCGCCTCGTGCTCGACGGTGGCGCTCGGGTGGCGCACCTCGATGTACGGGAACGTGTGGGCGCCGCACTTGTCGCCGATCAGCAGCGAATCACACTGTGAGTGGTTGCGCGCCCCGGTGGCGCTCTTCGAGATCTTCACCAGCCCGCGGTAGGTGTTCTGGCCGTGGCCGGCGCTGATGCCCTTGGAGATGATGGTCGAGCGGGTGTTCTTGCCCACGTGCATCATCTTGGTGCCGGTGTCGGCCTGCTGCCGGTGGGCCGTGAGCGCGACCGAGTAGAACTCCCCCACGGAGTCGTCTCCGAGCAGGATGCACGAGGGGTACTTCCAGGTGATGGCCGAGCCGGTCTCCACCTGCGTCCAGGAGATCTTCGACTTCTTCATCGCCTTGCCGCGCTTGGTGACGAAGTTGAAGATGCCGCCCCGCCCCTCGGCGTCGCCCGGGTACCAGTTCTGCACCGTGGAGTACTTGATCTCGGCGCCGTCGAGGGCGACCAGCTCGACCACCGCCGCGTGGAGCTGGTTCTCGTCGCGCATCGGCGCGGTGCAGCCCTCCAGGTACGAGACGTAGGACCCCTCGTCGGCGACGATCAGCGTCCGCTCGAACTGGCCCGTGTCCCGCGCGTTGATCCGGAAGTAGGTCGAGAGGTCCATCGGACAGCGCACGCCCTTCGGGACGTAGATGAAGCTGCCGTCGGAGAAGACCGCGCTGTTGAGCGCGGCGAAGAAGTTGTCGGTGTGGGGGACGACGGAGCCCAGGTACTTCTCCACGAGCGCAGGGTGCTCGCGCACCGCCTCGGAGAAGGAGCAGAAGATGATCCCCATCTCCGCCAGCTTCCCCTTGTAGGTCGTCGCGACCGAGACCGAGTCGAACACCGCGTCGACCGCGACGCCGGCGAGCCGCGCCTGTTCCTCCAGCGGGATGCCGAGCTTCTCGAAGGCCCGCTTCACCTCCGGATCGATCTCGTCTATCGATCCGAGCTTCTTCTGGGCGCGCGGCGACGAGTAGTAGACGATCTTCTGGTAGTCGATCCTGGGGTAGCGGACGTTGGCCCAGGTCGGCTCCGTCATCGTCTGCCAGTAGCGGAGCGCGGCGAGCCGCCAGTCGAGCATGAACTGGGGCTCACCCTTCTTCGCCGAGATCAGCCGGACGGTCTCTTCCGACAGCCCGACGGGGACAGTGTCGGACTCGATCTCGGTGACGAACCCGAACTTGTACTTCTGCTCGGAGAGTTCGCGGAGTTGGTCGGCTTCAGTCATTGTCGGGATAGACCCCAGCATCGCCGTCTGTGACGTGCGCGCCAGCAGCCCCCCGTCAAACCGTACGTGCGGATTTCCCGCATACGGCTTCCCTCGACGTTCACCTCGCGCGCCTTGAGTCTGCTGGGCGGAGAGCCGGGGGCAGGTTCCACCGTTCCAGCCCATGGTCCCTGTGGAGTGCGCCTCCCTGCACGAGCGACCATGCTGGCCGGGAGAGCGTGTGCTTGCGCCTCCCCCACCGCGCGACGAGACCTCCGACAGTGTGGTCCAGGCTGGAGAGCCGCTTGCGCAGCACCCGGCGGAAGTACTGCCGGGCCCCTCGGATATACGGGTTCAGTTCCTCGACAAGCTCGTCGAGGCTGAGCCCCGTCCGTCGAGTTCTCCGCCGCAGCTCATCGCGGATGCGCTTGCGCGCCTTCTTCCCGATGTCGAGGTACAGCTCCCCTCGACGCCAGAAATGCGTGTGCCCGAGGAACGTGAAGTGTTCGTGCCTTGCGTTCACAACCCGCGTCTTCTCCGGGTGGAGCGTCAAGCCGAGTCGAGACATGAGCTGCTTCACCCATGCGAGCTCTCGGTCCGGGCGCCTGCGGGACAGCACCACCAGATCGTCCGCGTAGCGGATCAGACGACCTTCGAGGCTGCCCGCTTCCACGCGCCTGCGGAAGTTCCGGTCGAGCAGGTGCAGGTACACGTTCGCCAGGAGAGGCGAAATCACCCCGCCCTGCGGCGTGCCCTGCGCGGTGCGCTTCGGTCGTCCGCCGTCGCGTTCGTCGACGACGGGCGCCTCCAGGAACCCCTTCACCAGCGCGAGCATCGCCCCGTCGACGACCCGCTCCGCCACCGTCTTCATCAGGCGGTCGTGCGGAATCGTGTCGAAGTAGGCCGTGACGTCGGCGTCGATGACCCAGTACATCCCTTGCTCGAGTGCTTCGCGGATGGCGTCGAGCGCCTGGTGTGCGCTTCGCTTCGGACGGAATCCGTACGAGTCCGCGTCGAAGTCCGCCTCGAAGAGCGGTTCGAGCAGCAGCTTCGCCGCCGTCTGCACGACGCGGTCGCGGATGTTGGGAATCCCCAACGGTCGCTCGCCGCCGCTGAGCTTCGGGATGTACACCCGCCTAACCGGTCCAGGCCGGTACCGCTTCGTCTTCAGCTCATCGTGCAGCTCCTCCAGCAGCACCTCGCTGCCGCGCGTCTCGATGTCCTCGAAGGTCTCGCCGTCAGGACCCGGCGCCCCGCCGTTCGCCTTGCACAGCGCGTAGGCGTGCGCCAGCACGTCCCGTCGGTACACCTTGTCGTACAGTGCGTACGCTCGGAAGCTCGACTCCTTCTTGGCTCGCAGGTACAGCGCCCGTTGCAGGTCCCGGAGCTTCTCTGGGGTTTTTAGTGTCGCCACAATCCCCAGCTCCTTCCTCGCAGAGGTCGCGTCTTCGAGTAGAGCCCCTTCCCTCCAGCGGCTTTCACCGCCTTCGTCGGTACTACGGACTCGTCCGACTCCTCGTCCGGCCCGCTCGCCTCGGCTGCCGTCTTGTGCGTGCGGTCGCGGTCGCTTCACCGCGCCGGTCGAGGTCTCCCGCGTTCAGCGCGTTCCCTTCGCCGCGTGCCGTCCCTGATACCCCGGGAGAGCGCAACCGGCGTCATCGAGACTGCCCGGCGCGTGCTGCCTTCGCCCAATGATCAGAGGCTCGGCCTCTCCGTTGCGTTTACGAGGCTACGTCTGGGTTCGCTGCGCGCTACGGCCCGTCGTTTCGCAGCCGATGGCTTGCGGCCACCGGCGTCCTGGCCCCGCTTCTGCTGGACGCCTCGCGGCGTCACGCAGGGGACCTCGCTACTCGGATGCTCGATTCATTCGAGGTGGGCTCCTTTCATCCCGCTGAGAACACGCCGCTTTGCGCGGCGCACGGTCATTCCCGCACATATGAGCCAGTCCCGCGCCAAGCGGTCGCTTCCACTTGTCCGAACGGAAGCCGGACATATGTAGTCCACTTTAGATCAAAATGTAACGTGACTGCGTGAGGGTGCACTTCAAAAGACTGGCGCGTAGCACCCCAACGGGATGACCCCTTGGAATTACTGGATTACCGCCCGGTGGATGGGGGAGTCGAGCGCCCGTCCGGCGGCGTCGATGACGTAGACGTGGTCGCCGACGATGGTCACCGACACCTTCGCGCGCCGGGCATCGTCGGCGGCAAGCGCCGACAGGAAGGTGGAGTCGACCGCCGCCAGCTCCGCCCGCCCCGCGCGGGTCAGCCCCAGCGCGCGCGCCTCCTCGACGAAGGACTCCAGCCGCTTCAGGGAGTCGAACAGGACCGCCACGCGCGCGCCCGAGTTGCGCGAGACCTCCCTGTCGATCCGCTCCGGCTCGGGCTTCCCGACGCGGACCAGGAGCGAGAAGCCGCCGCGGGGCGAGGCGACGAAGGCGTCGGGCGCATCGGGCTCGCAGAGGCCGGGACCGAACGAGATCCCCTCCTCCCACTGCCAGAGCCAGGCGATCACGCGGAGCCAGAGCCGCTCGAGCGTCTCGGAGGGGTGGCGTGCGGCGGAGATGGAGAGCTGCTGCTCCACCCCCTTGTCTACGTGGGAGAGCTGGACTTCGAAGCGATGCAGGATGGATGGGAGCGCCACCGGCCCTTAATCGCCCAAAACGGGCGCGCGCGCCACAGGGGCCGCGCTCCGGGCGCACCCCCATCGAGGCGGATGGTCCCGAGGACGGACCGATTATGCTCCCAGTCTCGGAGAGCGAAGCCCCGGAGACCACATGCGACGACTGCTGCTGCTCGCCCTGCTCACCCCCGCGATCTCGCTCGCTGGCGACGCCGATCCGCCGTCGTACGATCGCTTCCCGCGCTTCGGCGTGTCGGCCGCCGCTGGCGTCCCCGACGGCCTGGTCTTGAGCGGGGTCTACCGGCCGCTCGACTTCCTGAGGCTCTCCGCAGGCGGCAGCTGGAACTACTTCGGCTACGGCCTGCAGGGGGGCGTCGGGCTCGCCCCCTTCCACTGGCCGATCGACCCGACGTTCAACCTCGAGCTGGGCCACTACTTCGACTCGGACATGACCTGGGTAGCCGACCAGAGCGCCGGCGTGCCCACTGAGCTGAGGCCGCTCCTGAAGGACGTCGGGTACAACTACGTGAACGCCCAGGTCGGGATCGAGCTCGGCTCGGCGCGCCGCTTCGTCATCTTCGCCCGGGCCGGCCTCTCCTACTTCTGGACCACCATCCACGGCGTCTCCGAGGTGACCAACACGGGGACCGGCCAGACGGCCACCGTCCGGATCGCCGATCCCGAGTTCCGGGCGACGTTGCCGTCGGTGAAGCTCGGCATCCTCTTCTACCTCTGAGAGCGAGGCGACCATGCGCGCACGCACCCTTCTTGCCTCGTCTCTCGCCCTCACCCTCGCCGGCTGCGGCGGCCCCGTCCTGTTCGCCGAGCTGGAGATGCCGAGCGTGGCGGTGACGCTGCCGCAGTACAGCTTCCCCGGCGCCCCCGCCGGCGTGACCGTCCGGGAGGACATCGTCGTCGACGTCGGCGCCAACGTCCCCCTCGTCAACGAGCCGAACGTCGAGTTCGACCTGCGAGCTCTCACGGATGACGCTCGTGCCTCGACACCTCCGGTCCGATGTCCAACTTCGACGACATTCGAGTCGGTGACCATCACCGCGCTGGCGCCGGCAGGGAGCGGCCTCGTAGACCTCGTCCTGCTGGCGTACACCAACCCGCCACACCGGCGACGAACGTCACGCGGATCACCGCGACGAGCGAGACCGACGCCGACCTGAAGCCGTACCTCAGCGCGGGGCAGCTCAACATCAAGGCCGAGTACACCGGCGGCGGCCTGCCGCTCTCGACCTGGACCGCCGACCTGACCGCCGAGTTCTGGATGAAGGTGAAGCTCGACTACGGCGCCTACCTGTAGGCGTGCGCGTCGCAGAATCTCGACGCGGCGAATTGTCCGACCCGGTCGAGGTGGTAACCTGACGGCTCTTCCCGGGGGGGCATGCGGCGCGTGTAGCGCCACGGAGGTCGGTTCGTGCGCCAGGGACTCACCATAGGCAACAAGATCCTCGCGCTCGTCGATCCTCGCCGGGGGAGGCGTCGTGGTCGCGGGGGCGAGCAGCTGGCTCGCCAGGGCGTTCGGCCTCGGGGACGCCGACTGGATCGGCGTCGCCGCCGGGGCGGCGGTCGGCCTCCTCGTCGCGCTCTCCGGCCTCCTCGTGTCGAGGATGGTCGGCGGCGCGATCGACGAGACGCTCGGCGAGGTCGCCCGGGTGCGCGACGCCGTCGCCGCCGGGAAGCTGTCGGTCCGCGGCGACGCCGGCCACATCGATCCGGAGTTCCGCCCCATCGTCCTGGGGCTCAACGCGACCATCGATTCCTTCGCCTCGCCGTTCGACAAGGTGCTGGTGGGGATCGAGCGGATCTCGCGCGGCGACCTGCCCGAGCACCTGACCGAGCGGTTCCACGGGCGATCTCGACCGGCAGCGGAACGCCCTCAACGCCGTCATCGACGTCGTCATCCGACGGAACACCGACCTGAAGACGCTCATAGAGGCGGCCAGCGCCGGAGAGCTCGAGGTCCGCGCCGACGTGGGGTGCTACCCCGGCTACAACGGCGTGATGATGGGGCGCATCAACACGCTCCTCGACGCCGTCGTGAAGCCGATCGAGGTGGCGGCCGACCGGATCCGCCGCCACGCCGCGGGCGAGGACGCGCCGCCGATCGAGGACGACCTGCGCGGGCGCTTCGCCGAGCTGAAGGAGAGCGTCAACGCGCTCATCGAGGTCTCACGGAAGCGGAACGCGGACCTCAAGCTCCTCATCGCCGCCGCGACGGAGGGGCGGCTCGACGTCCGGGCCGATCCGTCGCGCTACCCGGGGCAGAACGGCGCGCTCATCGCCGACGTCAACGCGATGCTGGAGAAGCTCGTGAAGCCCGTCCGCGAGGCGGCAGAGTCGATCGATCGCCTGGCGCGGGGCGAGACCCCGAGGCCGATCCAGGAGAAGTACGCGGGGGAGTTCGGCGTCCTGGTCGAGAACCTCAACCGCTGCGTCCAGGTCATCCACACCCTCACCGACGAGGTGGACGTCGTGATCCAGGCGGGGCGCGCCGGTGACCTCGGGCGCCGCGCCGACGCGAGCCGCGTCCCTGGCGACTACGGACGGATCCTGCGCGGGGTGAACGCGACGGTCGACGCCATCACCTCGCCGCTCGTGGAGGCGGCCGCCGTCCTGGCGAGCTACGCGGCGCGCGACCTCCGCGCGCGGATGACCGAGGACTACGCCGGGGACCACGCCCAGCTGAAGCAGGTGGTCAACGCGACCGGCGCCGCCCTCGACGCCGCCGTCGCGCAGGTGGTCGAGTCGGTCGCGCAGATCCAGACGGCCTCGGAGCAGATCGCCTCGTCCAGCCAGGCGGTGGCCGCCGGTGCGAGCCGCCAGGCGGGGGCGCTCGGCGACACCAACGCGCGGCTGGCCGACGTCGCCTCGGCGGGGCGTCGGACCTCCGACGAGGCACAGCAGGCCGAGGCGCTCGCGCGCGCGGCTCAGGGCGCCGCCGACAGGGGCAGCGCCGCCATGAACCACATGAACGGCACCATCGAGCGGATCCGGGGCGCCGCCGAGGGCAGCTCGGTGATCATCCGGGACATCAACGAGATCGCCTTCCAGACCAACCTGTTGGCGCTCAACGCAGCCGTCGAGGCGGCGCGCGCGGGCGAGGCGGGGCGAGGCTTCGCGGTGGTCGCCGAGGAGGTCCGCAGCCTGGCGCTGCGCGCCAAGGAGGCGGCGATGAAGACCGAGGGGCTGATCCGGGAGTCGGTCAAGCAGGCAGCCGACGGGGAGCAGGTCGCCCGCTCGGTGGCCGCTACCTTCGACGAGATCCGCGGCGGCGTCGCGAAGGTGGCGGCCATCGTCCAGGAGATCAGCGGCTCGGCGCGCGAGCAGGCGGGGAGCCTGGAGAAGATCTCCACCGGGATGGCCGACGTCGACAACGTGACGCAGCAGAACGCCGCGAGCGCCCAGGAGTCCTCCTCCGTGGCGGCCGAGCTGTCGACCCAGTCGTCCCAGCTGTCCGACCTGGTGGCGGCGTTCCAGACGGACACGACGCTGAGGCTGCCGGGGCGGCGGAACTAGACGAGCCCCGATGTGAAACGGGCGCGCCCCTCGCGGAGCGCGCCCGTCGGTGCTTCGGGGGAAGCGTCGCCTACTTCGCGACCTTCGCCTCTTCGATGATGACCGGGTAGGCGTAGCCGGCGCCGAAGTCCTTCTCGACGAGGACCTTGCCCTTCGCGGTGACGACGTCGCCGACCGCCACGGTGTCCGCGGTGGTGATGGTGATGTCGTTGTCCTTCTTGTCGACCGTGCCCGAGCCGTCGCGGAGGTGGAGCCAGTTCTTCCCCATGATGCCCGGGTTGAACTTGACGACCTTGCCGCGGATGGTGACCGGCTTGTCCTTGAGCGCCTTCCGCTGGGCCCAGACCTCGGCCACGGTGCGGGAGTCGGCGCCGGTCGCCTTGGCGACCTTCACGTCACCGACCTCGGAGGGGCCGGAGGCGGCCATGGCGTGCTGCGCGGCCATGCCCGGACCACCCTCGGCGCCCGCGGGCGCGCCGGCGGCGGGCGCGGCACCAGGGCCGGGGATGTTGCCGAAGTAGACGACGTCGAACGTGCGCTTGAGCGTCTTCGACTCGAACTTCTCCATCGGCATCGCGTCGACGACGGTCACCTGCTGGCCGACTGCGACCTCGGCCTTCGGGACCGCGGCCCACGTCTCGGCGGAGGCGGTCTTGATCTTCAGGTACGTGTAGGGAGGCGCGTCGATCTTCTCGAGGAGCTTCCCCTCGATGCGGGTCGACGGAGCGCCGGCCTCTGCCGACGGGGCGCCGGCCGGCTGCTGCCCGGCGGGCTCGGACTTCTTGCAGCCAACCGCGGCGATTACGGCGGCTAGCAGGACGACGGTGATACCACGCATGCGGTGAACCTCCGGGAGGCTTGAACGTTCGCTGTCACCCGCTCACGAGAATCGGGTGTCGCTTCAACCCGCGAGCACCTGGAATGAATCCCGCGGAAGTCGACTCAGGGTTGCCTCTCATACCCCGTCCACACCGGGAGATCCAGCCCTCCGATGCCGCACCTCGGACCGGGGATCCCACCCCTCCAAACCCGTCAAACCAGCCGTTTACGGAACCGGGCGGCGGCGAAGAGGAGGATGGCAGAGCCGATCACCAGGAGCGCGAGGAGCTGGAGCCAGAGGTCGGCGAAGCCGGCCCCGCGCAGCATGACGCCCCGCATCACCTCGACGAACCAGCGGACGGGGTTGGCGTAGGTGAGCGGCCGCAGCCAGTCGGGCATGGCGCGGACCGGCGTCATCACGCCGGAGAGGATTATCGCGGGGATGGCGAACAGGAACCCGCCGAGGAAGGCCTGCTGCTGGTTCGCCGAGATGGTGGAGATCAGCAGCCCCACCCCGAGCGTCGAGAAGAGGTAGAGGACGGTCCCGGTGAGCAGCGCCAGCGGCATGCCGCGGATCGGGATGTCGAAGAGCCAGCTCCCGACCCCGACCAGCAGCATCACGTCCACGATCCCGATGACCACGTAGGGGGTCATCTTTCCGAGCAGGAGCCAGAGGGGCTGGATCGGCGTCACCATCACCTGCTCGAGCGTCCCCATCTCGCGCTCCCGCGCGAGCCCCATGGCCGTGATGATGGTGGTGACGATGATGAGCAGCATCCCCGCGATCCCGGGCACCATGTACGGGGCGGACCGCAGCGTGGGGTTCCAGGCTATGCGGGGGACGAGCCTGACGTCCGGCCCCCGCGCGCCGAGGGCCGCCATCCGATCCCGCTGGAGCGCCGCCCCCAGCTCGCCGAAGTAGCGGGCGGCCGCCGCCGACGCGACCGTGGCGCGGTTGGGATCCGTCCCGTCGATGACCACCTGCACCTCCGCAGCGCGGCCCGCCGCGAGGTCCGACGCGAACCCGTCGGGGAAGACCACCGCCGCCGCGGCCCTCCCGGCGTCGAGCGCCCGCTCGGCGTCCACCGGGCTGCCGGCAGTCCCCGCGCTGGCGAGCGTCCCGTCCGCGAGGAGGCGCCGGGTGTGAAGCCGGCTCTCCGCGCTCCGGTCGAGGTCGGCCACCACCGTCGGGACGTCGTCCACGTCGAAGTTGACGGCGAAGCCGAAGACGATGGTCTGGATCAGCGGCGCCACCATCAGGAGGAACATCACCCGTCGGTCGCGGATGGTCTGCAGGACCTCCTTGCGGATGACGGCGGCGAGCTGGAGCCGGGCTGGCGGGGCGGTGCGCCGGGCGCGGGTCATGCGAGCCTCCGCTTGAAGCGGGCCGTGGAGATCGCGACGACCGCCGTGGCGAAGACCGCCAGCGCGACCAGGTCGGGCCAGACCTGGGCCAGGCCGTTCCCCTTGAGGAGGATGCCGCGCAGCGCGTGGAGCAGGTACTGCGCCGGGATGAGCTTCGCGAGGGCCTGGAGCGGCAGCGGCATGCTGTCGAGCGGGAAGATCATCCCGGAGAGGAGGAGCGACGGCAGGAGCGCCGAGAGCGCCCCGGCCTGCGTCGCGACGAGCTGATTCCTGGTGACGACCGAGATGAGCAGCCCCTGCCCGAGCATGCCGAGGAGGAAGAGGACCCCGGCGACGCCCAGGAGCAGTCCGGAGCCGCGGATGGGGAGATCGAACGCCGTGACGCCGAAGGCGAGGACGAGCTGGAACTCGACCAGGCCGAGGACGAGGTACGGCAGGAGCTTGCCGATCACGATCTCGAGCCGCCCCACCGGCGAGGCGAAGAGCTGCTCCATCGAGCCGCGCTCCCACTCCCCGGCCACGGTGAGCGCCGTCAGGAGCACCGCCGAGATGGCGAGCAGGTAGACGACGAGCCCCGGCACCATGAAGAGCGCCGAGCGGCCCGACGGGTTGTAGCGCGTCCAGACCTTCGCCTGGACCGGCGGCGCCACGCGCGCGGCGTCCGGGCCGGCCAGCCGCAGGAGCTGGGCCCGCACGACCGCGTCGGCCTTCGAGAGGACCTGGTTGGCCACCACGGTGTCGGCACCGTCCACCAGCAGCTGGAGCTCGACGGGGCGCCCCCGTGCGAGGTCGGCGGCGTAGCCGTCGGGGATCACGAGCACGGCCAGCGCGCCGCTGCGCCGGAAGAGCCGCTCGGCGTCGGCCGCCTCGACGTCTGCCACCCGCTCGAACTCGCCGTTGGCGGTGAAGGCGCGGGCGAGCGCGCGCGACGTCGCGGTCGCGTCCCGGTCGGCGAAGGCGATGGGGATCCGGTCGAGGTCGAAGGCGACGCCGTAGCCGAAGAGGAAGAGCATCACCACCGGCATCACCAGCGCCAGGTAGAGCGTGCGCGGGTCGCGGATGATGTGGCTCGTCTCCTTGGAGGCCATGGCGCCGATCCGGATGAGCGAGCGGCGCAGGCGCGGCGGCAGGGTCATGGCGTGCCCTCCCCGGCGGCGGCGCCGCGGTCCACGACCGCCAGGAAGACGTCCTCCAGCGACGGGGCGGTCTCTTCCACGTGCAGGTCGGTCGCCCCCGCGCCGGAGAGGATCGCGGCGACGCCGGCGGCGTCGAGCCCGGCGCGGTCGACCCGGACGTGGAACCCGGCGCCGAAGGCCGCCACCGCGCGGACGCCAGGGGCCGCGCGGAGCCGCTCCGCGGCACCCGCCAGGCCGCGCCCCCGCGCGACGACCAGGCGGTCGGGAACCCAGTCCCGCTTGAGCGCCGCGGGCGTGTCGAGGGCCACGAGGCGGCCGTCCACCATCAGGCCGATCCGGGCGCAGTACTCGGCCTCGTCGAGGTAGTGCGTGGTCACGAAGACGGTGGTCCCTCCGGAGGCCACGTCGCGGATGAGCTTCCAGAAGAGGCGCCGCGCGACCGGGTCGACGCCCGCCGTCGGCTCGTCCAGGAAGACGACGCCCGGCCGGTGCAGGAGCGCGCCGGCCAGCGCCACCCGCTGCCGCATCCCTCCAGGCATCGCACCGGTCGTGTCCTGCTCGTGACCACGCAGGTCGACGAGCTCGAGCAGCTCCTCGACGCGGGAGAGGAGCGCCTTGCCGGAGAGGCCGTAGGCGCCGCCGAAGAAGCGGAGGTTCTCGATCACCGGCAGGTCGAGGTAGAGCGAGAACTTCTGCGACATGTAGCCGATGGCCGCCTTCACCGCCTCCGGCTCGGCCTTCACGTCGTAGCCGGCGACCCGGGCCTCGCCGCCGGTCGGCGCCAGGAGCCCCGTCAGCATGCGGATGGTGGTGGACTTCCCGGCGCCGTTGGCGCCGAGGTAGCCGAAGATCTCCCCCTGCCCGACGTCGAAGGTGACGCGGTCCACCGCCGTGAAGGCGCCGTACCTGCGGGAGAGCCCGGACGCCTCGATCGCGTGCGTCACGGCTGGGCCTCCTTCGCGTCCACGCTCTCGGCGGCGGCGATGCGCGCGAGGAAGATCTCCTCGAAGGACCGCACGCCGTGCTCTGCCACCAGCGCCTGCGGCGCCCCCTCCACGAGGATCCGGCCCCGGTAGGCGAGCCCGACGCGGTGGCAGCGCTCCGCCTCGTCCATGTACGGCGTCGAGATGAGGACCGTCATCCCGCCGTGGACGAACTCGTGGAGCAGCTCCCAGAGCTCGCGTCGGGAGACCGGGTCGACGCCGTTGGTCGGCTCGTCGAGCAGCAGCACCTCCGGCTCGTGCAGGAGCGCGCAGGCGAGCGCCAGCTTCTTGTACATGCCGCCGGAGAGCGCCTCGGCACGCCGATCGGCGAACGGCGCGAGCCGCGTGATGGCGAGGAGCCGCTCGGTGCGGCGCCGGTGCTCCGCGCGCGTCAGCGCGTTGAGCCGCGAGAAGAACTTGAGGTTCTCCGCCACGGAGAGGTCGCGGTAGAGGCTGAACTGCTGCGGCATGAGCCCCACCCGCTCGCGGACGCCCCCCTTCGCCGGATCCTCCCCGAGCACCCGCACCTCGCCAGCGTCCACGTCGAGGAGCCCGGCCAGCGCCCGGATGAAGGTGGTCTTCCCGGCGCCATCCGGCCCGACGAGGCCGTAGAGCTCGCCCCGTGGGATCTCGAGCGAGAAGCCGTCGAGGGCGACGACGTCGCCGAAGCGGCGCACGAGCCCCCGTGCGCTCACGGCGGGGCCGTCGGTCGCCGCGAGCGGCCGGGCTGCCGAGGCCACCGCTACCTCCCCGTCCCCGGCAGCGTCACCTGGACCGGCATCCCAGCGCGGAGCTTGCCGTCTCGGTTCACGACCGCGACCTCGACCGGGTAGACGAGCCGATCGCGGTCGGAGCGGGTCTGGATGTTCCGAGGGGTGAACTCGGCCTCCAGCGCAACCGTCCGCACCGTGCCCTCGAACTCCTCGCCGGGGAAGGCGTCGGCGACGACGACCGCGCGCGCGCCCGGCTTCACCGCCCCCACCTCGGCGTTCGGGAGGTAGAAGGTGGCGATCGGCGCGGAGAGATCGACGAGCCGAGCGAGGACCTGGCCGGGCGGGACGAACTCCCCAGCCTCGCGCGGCAGGAGCGAGATCTCGGCGTCGCGCGGCGCGCGCACGACGCACTCGCCGGCAAGGAGCCGGGCCCGCTCGACGGCGGCAGCCGCCGCCCGCACCTGCGCGCGGGCCGCCTCCGACTGGCGGGCGGCCCCCTGCGCGCCGCTCGCGCTCTGGTCGACGCTGGCCGCGGCCACGTCCTCCGGCAACCTCTCGAGCCGCTTCGCCTGCCGCTCGGCCGCGCCGCGCTGCGTCTCGGCCGCGCCCGCCTGGGCCCGCGCCCCGGCGAGCCGCGCCTCCGCCTCGGCCAGGAGCACCTCGGGCTCGGCGCAGTCGAGCGAGACGAGCAGGTCCCCCTTCTTCACCGCCTGCCCCTCGCGGACCTGGAGCCCCACGATCCGCGCACCGACGCGCGAGGAGAGGTCCACCGTGGTCCCCTCGATCTCGCCCGAGCCCCCCGACGGGCCGCTCAGGGCGCGCTGCTGCCGGAGCAGGCGGACGCCGATCAGGGCGCCCATTCCGACGACGAGTACGATCAGGATCCCGATGACTCTGCGCATTTGAATCTCCCGCGGCCCGCTGGGCCGGAGCCCGCTCTCGTCGCAAGTGGCGTGCCGCCGCGCGCCCTGGCCCTTCCCCCCGTCGTAATGGGGCCTTCCGTCGCCTGCCCGCGGTTGGCCGCGATCGCAGGTGTAAGGAAGTCCGACGCCCGCGTCGGTCCACCTGACGCTCCCGGCCGCGCGCAGCGCCAAAAGCGCTCGGTTATTGGCCGGCAAGGGCAGGCACCGGTCTTGCTCTCTCCTCTGCCGCCGGCGGGGCGCCACGCCCCGGCCCGCACGGGAGCAAGCATGATCGCCATGGTCCGACTCGGCACCCTCCTCGCCGCTGCGCTCGCCGCTGAGCCAGCCGCTGCGCCCATCGCCGGGACCGCCGCGGCCGGCGAGCCCGAGCCCGCCCTCCTCTCACTGGAGGACGCCCTGGCGCAGCTCGACGAGCGGAGCCTCGCCCTGCAGCAGGCTCGCGCCCGGTCCGACGAGGCGTCGGCCGTCGCCAGACAGGCGATGGCGCCGCTCCTGCCGTCGATCGTCGCGACCGGCTCCTACACCAGGAACGCAGGCGAGGCACGGCTCGACCTCGCGGCGCTCCTCGGCCGGCCAGGGGCGCCCGAGATCATCCTGCAGCCGGAGCAGCAGCTCACCGTGGGCGGCGCGCTCCGAGTCCCACTCGTCGTGCCGAGCGGCTGGTGGGACCTCGCCGCCGCGCTCGACGCCGCCCGCGCGGCCGGCGCCACGACCGAGGCGGCCCGCAGGCAGATCAGGACCGGGTTCGAGCAGGCGGCCCACCTGTCCGCCGCGGCGGAGGAGGTGGTGCTCGCCAGCGAGCGGGCCGTGGAGAGCGCGACCGAGCACGAGCGGTCCGCCGCGCGGCGCGTGGCGGTGGGGACGTCGCCGCCGCTCGACCACCTGCGCGCCCAGACGGAGCGGATCAGGCGCGAGAGCGATCTCGCGAGGGCGCGCGCCGACCTCGGCCGCTCCCGGCTGGCGCTGGGCGTCCTCATCGGCCGCGCGGAGCCCGTGCGCGTCGCGGTCCCCACGGCGGCGACCGTGGCAGCTCCCGACGCCGCTCCGCTGGTGGTCCAGGCGCTGGAGCACAGGCCGGAGCTCGCGGCCGCGCGCGCGCAGGCCGACGGGGCACAGGCGCAGCTCGACTCGGCGCGGGCGCGGCTCGCCCCGCAGCTCTCCGGCTCCCTCTCGGCCTTCGCGTCCGACGTCCCGTACATCACGCAGGAGCGGCAGGGGTGGCGTGCGACGCTCGACCTCACCTGGGCCCTCTACGACGGCGGCTACCGCTACGGCAAGCGGCGCCAGGCGAACGCCCAGCTCGCCGGCGCGCGGGCGGCCACCGAGGGCGTCCGGCTCCAGGTCGTCCAGGAGGTCCAGGACTCCGTGCGCGACGTGGTGGTGGCGACGGAGCGGCTGCGGCTCGCAGAGCAGCAGCGGAAGCTGGCCGCCGACGCGGCCGGGAGCGCGAAGCGGAGCTTCGAGGCGGGGGTGGCGTCGTCGCTCGACGTGGTGGACGCGAACGACAGGCTCTACCAGGCCGACGTGGGGCTGGCCGAGGCGCACGCGCGGCTGGGCGTCGCGCGGGCGGCGCTCGCGCGCGCGGCAGGGCGCTGAGCCGTGCGCGGCGGTGGGAAGCGACGTATCCTCGCTGGGCGGCTCACCGCAACCCCGGAGGAGACCCTGACCCCGCCCGGCTTCGAGGAGATCCAGCGGCAGGAGGTGGAGCGGCTCTTCGGGCGCATGGCACGCGCGCGGCTCTGGCTCATCCCGCTCTTCCTGGCCCTGTTCGCCTGGCTCGCGGCGGTCGATCGGACGCCTTGGCGCGTCATCGTGCTCGGGATCGCCCTCCCGGCCATCGCCGCCTTCATCCTCCTGGAGCTCCGCCGCTACCGGCTCCACGGCCTCCGCCCGGGCGCGATCGACCTCAACGTCTGCTTCGCCAGCGGTGGCGTCCTGCTCCTCACCACCGTGAGCGGCGGCATCGACAGCCCTTTCATCCCCGTGGTGGTGCTGGTCGGGATCGCGACGGCGCTCTTCGCGTCGCCTCGCGTCTCGCCGTGGCTCTTCGCCCTCCAGCTCGCCTTCATCTGGGCCCTGGCCGCGGAGGCGATCCTCGATCTCTTCCCTGAGATGGCGCTCGCCGCCGTCGGCGCCCCGCGCGGCGCGCCAGCGGGACGCGCCCTGCCGCTCGCGCTCGTCATCAGCGTGATCCTCTCCGTGGTGCGCGTGGCGGGCAGGACGGTGCGCACCTCCCTCGACGCCATGCTCGCGCGGACGGTCTCGGCGCAGCAGGACGCCCTCCGGTCGCACGCCGAGCGGGCTGAGGAGCTGACCGCCCTCTCCGGGGAGATCGCGCACGAGCTGAAGAACCCGCTCGCCAGCGTGAAGGGGCTCGCCTCGCTCCTCTCGCAGCACCTCCCCGACGGGAAGGGGGCCGAGCGGCTCGGCGTCCTCCGCCGTGAGGTGGACCGGATGCAGGCCACCCTCGACGAGTTCCTCAACTTCTCCCGGCCGCTCGTCCCCCTGGCGCTCGGCACGAGCGACGTGGCGGCGCTCTGCCGTGAGATCGTCTCGCTTCACGAGGGGATGGCGCAGGAGCGCGGCGTCCTCCTCCAGGCGCCGGCGGAGCCGGTCAGGGCGCGCTGCGATGCGCGAAAGGTCCGGCAGATCCTGATCAACCTCGTCCAGAACGCCATCGACGCGAGCCCGCGCGGCGGCGCCGTGGAGCTGACCGCCGAGGCCGGCGGCGATGGCGCGGCGGTGCTGCGCGTGCTCGACCGGGGGCGTGGGCTCGAGCCTTCGCTCGGCGAGGCGGCCTTCAAGCCGGGGATCACGACCAAGGAGAGCGGCTTCGGGCTCGGGCTCACCATCGCGCGCGCCCTCGCGCGCCAGCACGGCGGCGACCTGACGCTGCGGCCGCGCGACGGCGGCGGGACGGTCGCCGAGGTCACGCTCCCCGACCAGCTGCACCTCTCCCCCACACCGGCGGAGGGGCTGGGTGAGGGGGCGACCTCACGCCCTGCGGAAGGGACGGGCTCGTGACCGTCCGCGTCCTCGTCGTCGACGACGATCCAGGCGTCCGCTACACGCTCCGCGAGATCCTCGAGTCGGAGGGGCTGGAGGTGGACGAGGCGCCCGACGGCGAGGAGGCGCTGCGGCGCCTGGAGGCCGGCGGGCACGCGCTGGTCGTGACCGACCTGAGGATGCCGCGGCTCGACGGGATGGCGCTGCTCAAGGCGATCACCGCCCGCGCGCCGGCGCCGCGCGTGGTCCTCGTGACGGCGCATGGCTCGGAGCGGCAGGCCGTGGAGGCGATGAAGGCCGGGGCCTTCGACTACTTCCGCAAGCCCTTCGAGCCGGAGGAGCTCCTCGCCGTGGTCCGCCGGGCCGTCGAGGCGGCGCGCCTCTCGCAGGAGAACGAGCAGCTCGCCGGGGAGCTGGCGCTCGCCGGCGGCATGGTCTTCACCTCGGCGCCGATGCGGAGGCTCGCGGCGCTGGTCGCGAGGATCGCGCCGCGCGACGTCACGGTGCTCGTCAGCGGCGAGAGCGGCACCGGCAAGGAGCGGATCGCCGACGCCATCGTGCGGGCCTCACGGCGCGCGACGCGGCCCTTCGTCCGGTTCAACTGCGCGGCGCTCACCGCTGAGCTGGCCGAGGCGGAGCTCTTCGGCCACGCGCGCGGCGCCTTCACCGGCGCGGTCAGGGCGCGCCCGGGGCTCTTCGGCGAGGCCGACGGTGGGACCGTGCTGCTCGACGAGGTGGGGGACCTCCCGCTGGAGCTGCAGCCGAAGCTCCTGCGCGTGCTGCAGGAAGGGGAGATCCGGCCGGTCGGCGAGGAGCGACCGCGCAAGGTGGACGTGCGGGTGATCGCCGCCACGCACCGCGACCTGGAGCAGGAGGTCCGCGCGGGGCGGTTCCGCGAGGACCTCTACTACCGGCTCCACGTCGTCCACCTCAGGGTCCCTCCGCTGCGGGAGCGGCCGGAGGACGTTCCGCCGCTCGCGCGCCACTTCGTGCAGCTCTTCTGCGAACGGTTCGGCGTCGGCCCGTTCCGGGTCCCCGACGCAGTCCTCGACCGGCTCCGCGCCCTCCCGTGGCGCGGCAACGTCCGCGAGCTGGAGAACGCGATGGAGCGCTGGGTCGCGCTCTCGCCGCCCGAGGGGCTGGACCCGGCGCTGCTCCCGACCGCTGCGGGGAGCGGCGCGGAGCAGGGTCCATCGCTCGGGCTGCGCGAGCGCGTCGAGGCCTACGAGCGCGGCCTGGTGGTCGAGGCGCTGCGCGCCGCGCGGGGGAACCGCTCCGAGGCAGCGCGCCGGCTGGGCATCTCCCGCGTCACGCTCCACGACAAGCTGCGAAAGTGGGGGCTGGTGCGGGGGGAGGACGACGGGAGCTCGGGCGGGAGCCCTTCCACTGGTCCTTGAGGCGGGTGCCCCCGTCCCTCACGGCACGAGCCAGCGCACGATCTCCGCGACGGCGAGCGGCGTGGCGATGAGGACTCCGGCCGCGATCCGCCAGCGCCCGGGCCGGCCGGCGACCAGCAGGAGGATCCCCACGAGCAGCCCCGGGGCGAGGAGGATCCTCAGAGGCTGAAGGGCGCCGATCGCGCCATGCAGCGCGGCGCGGAGCGCGGGCGGCAGCGGATCCGCCATCAGATCTGGCACGCGCGCGCGGAGCAGGTCCTCCGACACCAGGATCAGCGCGATCAGCGCGATCGCGATCACGACCCAGCGCGCCGGCGAGACCTTGAGCAGCAGCTCCAGCCCAAGCACCGCGAGGAGCACCATCGCCGCGACGAGCGCCCAGAGGTGCGCGGTCGCCGGAGCCCGCGCGAAGCCGATCGCGAGGACCACGCTCGTCAGGGCCAGGACCAGCCCGGCGACGAAGCTCCCGAGAGGAAACTCCAGCGCGCGCTCCGGCTCGGCCGCAGGCGCGCGCATGGTGGAGCGCCACGTCTCGGTCTCGACCGGCATCCCGCAGCGGGGGCAGAGCCAGTCGGGCTGCCGCAGGTGCTTCAGCCCGCAGGCGGGGCAGACCGCCGGCTCGGCGGCGATGTTGTCGGAACGAGAGCGGTCGACTGGTGTCATGCGTGGCCCTCGCCTCCGGGTGTATCGCCATGATAGCCGACGCACGAGGGGCTCGACCGCGAGCATCTGCGTGAGGTCTCAGCTCGCCGCCTTCTTGACGAGCGCGGCGATCCTTGCCTCCTCCGCGGGAGTCAGCTCCTTCACCGCGAAGCCGGTCGGCCACATCTGGCCTTCGTCGAGGTTCGCCTTGTCGCTGAAGCCGAACGTCGCGTACCTCGCCTTGAACTTCTGCGCGCTCTGGAAGAAGCAGACCACCTCGCCGTCCCTGGCGTAGGCGGGCATCCCGTACCAGGTCTTCGGCGAGAGGGCCGGCGCGGAGGCCTTGATGATCGCGTGGAGCCGCTCGGCCATGATGCGATCCGGCTCGGCCATCTCGGCGATCTTCGCGAGGACGTCGCTCTCCCCGTCCGCCTTGCCTGCGCGCGGGCCGCGGAGCGCGGCCGCCTTCAGCTCCTGGGCGCGCTCCCTCATCGCGGCTCGTTCCTCGTCAGTGAAGCCCGCGGACCCCTTGCCGGCGGTGCTCCTGGCGGACTTCCTGGTGCCCTTCGTCTTCTCCCGGCCGCTCATGTCGCTTCCTTCCTTTCACGGAGGCGCGGGGCGCGCCTGGCCGCCCGCGCGGAACCCCGAGCAGGTCACGTCAGGGAGGTTCATAAGCGGCGGCGGTAAGTCCCGCGACGGCACTCAGCGCGCGCCGCTTGCGGGCGCGTACGTCGATCCCGTCCACCGGTAGAGCTCGGTCCGCGGCGGGCGCGGCTTCACGATCCCGTCCTCGTCGGGTACGCCCTCCACGGCATAGCGGATCCGGATGTCCGCGGGCCCGTCGGAACGCGTCACCATGCTCACGACCCCGGTCTCCTCGCGGTCCGGCGTCGACACGTCGACCGGGACGGCCAGGACGGGACGGAGCGCGCTCCCCTCGACGCGGAGCAGCGTCAGCGTCGTGTCTCCGAAGCCGTGGTTCATCCAATAGCCACGAACGCCGATGAGCACCTCGCTCGGGGTCATTCGGAAGGGGGCGAGATCGAGCTGGGTGCAGCCAGCCTCCACGCGGCCGCGCGCGACACGCCTCAAGGCTCCGTTCGAGCGCTCGAGCAGGGCCACCTCGCAAGCGCTCCGGCCGCAGGCCTGCGCAAACTCCAGCGGCTCCTTCGTCTCCGGGTCGAGGACCCAGCGCTCGAAGGCCGCCACGAGCTGGTCGCGCCCCTGCCCCTTCCAAGCCTTCACCTGCACGAGTCGCGCGAGTCCGTCCCCCACGAACCCACACGCTTTCCAGCGTTCGCCGGTCAACGTCGACGCGGCGTCGTACTTCGCGAATACCGCTCGGCCCAGGGCGTCCGCGTCGGGGAGACCGTCTTTACCGTCAGTCGGTGGAGCGGCGAGCAGGAGGAGCAGGGCGATGAGAGGACACATGGTGAACACTCTACCGCCCAAGACGCGGCGACGAGGTCGAACCCCACCAGGAATGGACAGCGACTATCCCCGCGAGCGAGCCGCGGGGTGCGCCACGGCCGGCTTCGCGGCCTTCAGAGCGCCGCTCCACCTGTCGATCAGCTCCTTGAAGTCCCCGAGGGCCGTCGGCTCTGCCGCAAAGATGGCCTTCAGCTGCAGGTCAAGGGACACCTCCGGGTCTCGGTTCTCGACCTTCGCCACGCGAGACTGACTGGAGCCCATGAGCTTCGCCAGGCCAGCCTGCGTCAGGCGTCGCCGCCGACGCACCGTCCGGACCGCATCCCCGAGGCTGAGTTTAGCCTCGACGAGAGCGGCTTCGGCGTCGTTGAGCCCGAGCAGGTCCGATGCGGACCCTACCTTCCACCCTGCCCTCTCGAACTTCGCCTTCTGTGCCTTCTTCATGACTCGTCCACCTTCTTCTGAACGACGTCGTCGATCCGCAACTCGTGACAGCGCGGGCCGATGGCCGGCATCGGCCTCGACTCGGGCATCGACAGCGCCTCGCCCCGCTGCAGGCGCCGCAGCAGGACGCCGCCCTCCACGCGTGCCTCGCTCGACATGGGCGGCGTCTTCAGCTCCCCGGCGAGCCACGCAAGGGGCTTGTCGGCAGGGCGCGATCTCCAGAACTTCGCCGGCAGAAGCCTCTTGGCCACGACTCCTTGTATATGTCGGGTGCGACATACGTCAAGAGTGGACCTCGGCCTTGAGCCAGATCGTCTCGCTCCGTTGCGGGTGCGCGATCTGAACCAGCCCTTTCCTCGGCGCAGGCGCGCCGGTCCCGCGTTGACGCTGGCACGCCGCGAGGTGGATAAGCGGAGCCCGCATGCCCGTCACCCACCGATCCTGGACCGTCGTCGCCATCCTGCTGTCCATCTTCCTCGCGGCGATGGAGATGACGGTCGTCTCCACGGCGATGCCGACCGTCGTCGGCGATCTCGGCGGCCTGCACCTGTACGCCTGGGCCTTCGCCGCCTACATGCTCGCCTCGACGGTGACGGTGCCGATCTACGGCAAGCTCGCCGACCTGCGCGGGCGCAAGCCCGTGATGCTCGCCGGCATCGCCCTCTTCCTCGCCGGCTCCTTCGCCTGCGGCCACGCGGACTCCATGGCGGAGCTGATCGCCTTCCGCGCGGTGCAAGGGCTCGGCGCAGGCGCCGTCCAGCCCATCGGCCTCACCATCGTCGGCGACCTCTTCGACGTCCGGCAGCGCGCCCGCATGCAGGGCATCTTCGGCGCCGTCTGGGGACTCGCTGGGCTCGCGGGGCCGCTCCTCGGCGGCGCCATCGTCCACTCGCTCGGCTGGAGGTGGGTCTTCTACGTGAACCTGCCCTTCGGCGTCGGCGCGGCGGCCATCCTCCTGTGGGCCTACCACGAGCGCGTCGAGCGCCACTCCCACAAGCTCGACCTCGGGGGCGCGGCGCTCCTCACCGCGACCGTGCTCCTCGCGCTGCTGGGGGCCCGCTCCGGGCGCGCCGCGTCGCTCGCGCTCCCGGCGGCTGCGCTCGCGCTCGCGGCGTTCGTGGCGGTGGAGCGGCGCGTCAAGGAGCCGCTCTTCCCCCTGGACCTCTTCGCGCAGCGGGTCATCGCGGTGGCCTCGGCGAGCGGCGCGCTCGTCGGCGCGGCGATGATCTCGATGGTCACCTTCGTCCCGCTATGGGTCCAGAGCGTCCTCGGCGCCACGCCGACGCAGGCCGGCGCCTCCATCGCCCTCATGGCCATCGGCTGGCCGCTCGCGAGCGCCCTCTCCGGGCGCCTCCTCCCGACGCTCGGCTACCGCCGGCTCGTCCGCGGCGGGCTCGGGCTCGTCGCGCTGGCGGCGATCGGGCTCGCGCTCTTCCTGCGGCCGGGCGTGCGGCTCGTCGTCGTGCAGGGGCTGACCTTCGCGTACGGCCTCGGGCTGGGGCTCGCGAACACGCCGCTCATCATCGCGGTCCAGACGAGCGTCCCCTGGAACCGACGGGGGGTCGCCACCTCCAGCACCATGTTCTTCCGGACCATCGGCGGGACGCTCGCCGTTGGCATCCTCGGCGGGGTCCTCGCGCGCGCGCTCGCGGGGTCGGGCGCGAGCCCCGAGGTGGCGGAGAAGCTGCTCGGCCCTGAGCGCTCGCTCCTCGCGCCTTCGCTCGTCGCCGGGCTCTCCTCGGCGCTGCAGGGCGCGATGGGCATCGTCTTCTGGGCGGTGGCGACCATCGCGGCCGGCGGCGTTCGCGGTGAGCCTCCTCTTCCCACGCCTCGAGGTCGCGCCCGCGCCGGACGAGGGCGCGGAGGAGGCACCGACTACTCCCTGAGCAGCTCCTCGTGCGCCTTGTCCTGCAGGGCCAGCAGCTCGAAGAACTTCCGGAGCGAATCGTTCAGTCCGAGGAACGCCTGGGCATGAGCCCGTGAGCAGCGATCCTCGAGGTCGAGCAGCAGCCGCTTCGTCTGCTGGAGGTCCGCCTCCCACCGCCCCGCGCTCACGTTGGCCAGGATCGTCGTCATGTCCGCGACGACCTCGTCCATCGCGCGGGCGTCCACGCTGATCCTCCCCAGGAGCTTCGAGTCGCGCCGGGACTGCGCCGCCAGCATCCGGACCCGGGTCGCGTGCTGCTGCTCCTCGTCCCTGAGCCGGGTGAAGAGCTTCGCGGCAACCGCGTCGTCGCCGAACCGGCGGGCGAAGGCGGCGTAGAGCTCCGAACAGAGGAGCTCCAGCTTCTCCGCCCTGTCGAGGATTTCGAACGTGGTCACGGCCAGACCTTAATGGCGGGGCGGGGTGGGTCTCAAGCGGGTGCCGTGGTGCCGCACCCGGGCAGCCCCTGCAAGCGAGCGTTACGATCTCCCTGCTCAAGGAGGCGCGATGTCCATCGGGTCGCTCCACGTCCCCCCTCCCCGGAACGAGCCACCACTCGCCTACGCGCCGGGCACCGGCGAGCGGGCGGCGCTCAAGCGCGCGCTCGGGGAGGTGGCCGGCGCCGACGTCGAGATCCCGCTCCGCATCGCCGGCCGGGACGTGAGGACCGGCCGCTTCGGCGAGGTGCGGGCGCCGCATCGTCACTCGCAGCGGCTCGCACGCTTTCACCAGGCAGGGCCACGGGAGGTCGAGGCGGCGATCGCCGCGGCCCTCGCAGCTCGCCGCGATTGGGCGGCCATGGACCCGGGCGACCGGGCCGCGATCTTCCTCAGGGCGGCCGAGCTGCTCGCGGGCCCCCGGCGACAGCAGCTCAACGCCGCCACGATGATGGGGCAGTCGAAGACGCCCTTCCAGGCCGAGATCGACGCCGCCTGCGAGACGATCGACTTCTGGCGCTTCAACGTCCATTTCCTGGAGCGGATCCTGGCCGACCAGCCCGCCTCGCCTGCGGGCCAGTGGAACCGGGTCGAGCACCGGCCGCTCGAGGGGTTCGTCCTGGCGGTGACGCCCTTCAACTTCACCTCGATCGCAGCGAACCTGCCGACGGCCCCAGCGATCATGGGGAACACGATCGTCTGGAAGCCGGCGTCGACGGCCGTCCTCTCCGCGTGGAGGCTGATGGAGTTGCTCGAGGCCGCGGGGCTGCCACCCGGCGTGATCAACTTCGTCCCCGGTCCAGGACCGGCCGTGGGCGAGGCCGCCCTCGCGAGCCCGGACTTCGCCGGCCTCCACTTCACCGGCTCCACGGCCACGTTCCAGGGGCTCTGGCGCTCGATGGCGGAGAGGCTACCGCGCTACCGCAGCTACCCGAGGATCGTAGGCGAGACCGGCGGCAAGGACTTCGTCTTCGTCCATGCTTCGGCCGACCTCGAGGCGACGGCCGTCGCGCTCGTCCGGGGCGCCTTCGAGTACCAGGGGCAGAAGTGCTCCGCAGCCTCGCGCGGCTACGTCCCGGCGAGCCTCTGGCCTGCGCTGCGCGAGCGGCTCGTCGCGCTGACGGAGCCGCTGAAGATGGGCCCCGTCGAGGACTTCTCCGTCTTCGTCGGCGCGCTCATCGACCGCGCTGCGTTCGAGCGGGTCGAGGGCTACGTAGCGCTGGCCCGCTCCTCCCCCGACTGCAGGATCGTCACCGGCGGCGCCTGCGACGACTCGGCCGGCTGGTTCGTCGCTCCGACCATCGTGGAGACCACCGACCCTCGCCACAGGCTGATGCGGGAGGAGATCTTCGGGCCGGTCCTGACGCTCTTCGTGTACCCGGACGCGAAGCTCGACGAGGCGCTCGACCTCTGCGACACGACCTCGCCGTACGGGCTGACCGGCGCCGTCTTCGCGCAGGACCGGGCCGCCATCGCCGCGATCACGCGCCGGCTCGCCGACGCCGCCGGCAACTTCTACGTGAACGACAAGCCGACGGGGGCCGTCGTCGGGCAGCAGCCGTTCGGTGGCGGCCGGGCGTCCGGCACCAACGACAAGGCCGGCTCGGCGGCCAACCTCCTCCGCTGGACCTCGATGCGCACCATCAAGGAGAACTTCGCGCCACCCACGCGGGTCGAGTACCCGCACATGGAGCAGCCCTAGGCCCCTCCGGACGCCCCAAACGTCATCCCCCTCGGAGCGTTCCCCAAGAGGTCTTCCGCAAGGGGACTTTTCGCCGCAGCTGCAGCGACTTAGCGTGATGGCGATCACCGGAGGGGCACCCAATGGCCTTCACGCGACGGCAGTTCCTGAAGGTGACGGCGTCGGGCATCGGCGCCACGAGCCTCACGGCGCTCGGCTTCTCGCCGACGCGCGTGCTCGCCGACGCCCGGGCGTTCAAGCTCGAGCGCACCAGCGAGACCCGCAACACGTGCCCGTACTGCTCGGTCGGCTGCGGCGTCATCCTTTACGCCCTCGGGGATCGCTCGAAGAACGTGAAGGCCGAGATCGTCCACGTCGAGGGCGATCCGGATCACCCGGTGAACCGCGGCACCCTCTGCCCGAAGGGGGCCGCACTCCTCGACTTCGTCCACAGCCCGAACCGGCTCCGCTTCCCGGAGTACCGCGCCCCTGGGTCCGACAGGTGGGAGCGGGTCACATGGGACTGGGCGCTCGACCGCATCGCGCGCCACCTCAAGACCGACCGCGACGGCAACTTCATCGCGAAGAACGGGGCCGGCCAGACGGTCAACCGCTGGACCACGACCGCGATGCTCGCCTCAGCGTGCTCCTCCAACGAGACCGGCTACCTCTTCGGCAAGGTGATCCGCGCGATGGGGGGCGTGGCGATCGACAACCAGGCACGGGTCTGACACGCCCCGACGGTCGCCGGTCTGGCGACCTCCTTCGGGCGCGGCGCGATGACGAACCACTGGGTCGACATCAAGAACGCCGACGTCGTCATGGTGATGGGAGGCAACCCGGCCGAGGCTCACCCGTGCGGCTTCAAGTGGGTGGTCGAGGCGAAGGCCCACCGCAAGGCCAAGCTGATCGTCGTGGACCCGCGCTTCACGCGGACCGCCGCCGTCGCGGACGTCTTCGCCCAGCTCCGCCCGGGGACCGACATCGCCTTCCTCGGCGGCGTGCTCCGGCACCTGCTCGAGAAGGAGGCGATCCACAGGGACTACGTGCTCGCGTACACGAACGCCGCGTTCATCGTGAGCGAGGGGTACGGCTTCGACGACGGCCTCTTCACCGGCTACGACGAGCCGAAGCGGACGTACGACCGCTCGACGTGGAGCTACGAGCTCGGGACGGACGGCTTCGCGAAGGTGGACCCGACGCTCCAGCACCCGCGCTGCGTGTACCAGCTCCTGAAGAGCCACTACGCGCGCTACACGCCGGCCATGGTCGCGCAGGTGACTGGCGTCCCCGAGGAGTCGTTCCAGCAGATCTGCGAGCTGATCGCGTCGACGGCCGCGCCGGACCGCACGATGACGCACCTCTACGCGCTCGGCTGGACGCAGCACACCGTCGGCTCGCAGAACATCCGCTGCATGGCCATGATCCAGCTCCTCCTCGGCAACATGGGGATGGCGGGCGGCGGGGTGAACGCGCTGCGCGGCCACTCGAACATCCAGGGGCTCACCGACCTCGGCCTGCTCTCCGACGCGCTCCCCGGCTACATGACGCTGGCGCGCGACGCGGAGCAGGATTACCAGGGCTACGTCGAGAAGCGGACGCTGAGGCCGCTGCGCCCCGGGCAGATGAGCTACTGGCAGAACTACCCTAAGTTCTTCGTCTCGCTCATGAAGGCCTGGTACGGGAAGGCCGCGACGCGGGAGAACGACTGGGCGTACGGGTGGCTGCCCAAGCTCGACAAGCTGTACGACGTCCTGGCGGTCTTCCAGCTCATGACCGAGGGCAAGCTCAACGGCTACGTCTGCCAGGGGTACAACCCGCTCGCGTCGTTCCCGCACAAGGCGAAGCTGATCGAGGGGCTCTCGAAGCTCAAGTTCCTGGTGGTGATCGATCCGCTCGCCACGGAGACCTCGGACTTCTGGCAGAACCACGGGGCGCTGAACCCGGTCGACCCGGCCCAGATCCAGACCGAGGTCATCCGCCTCCCATCGTCGTGCTTCGCCGAGGAGGACGGCTCCCTCGTCAACTCGGGGCGCACGCTCGTGTGGCACTGGAAGGCGGCCGACCCCCCGGGAGAGGGGAAGGAGGATCCCGAGATCCTCGCGCAGATCTTCACGCGGGTCCGGGCGCTCTACGCCCGGGAGGGCGGGATCTTCCCCGACCCGATCCTGAACCTGACGTGGGACTTCAAGATCCCGACGAAGCCCTCGGCGGAGGAGCTCGCCCGCGAGTTCAACGGGCGGGCGCTCGCCGACGTCGCCGACCCGAAGGACGCCACGAAGATCCTCGCCCGGGAGGGCGAGCAGCTCGGGACGTTCGCGCAGCTGCGAGACGACGGGACGACCTCGTGCGGCAACTGGCTCTTCTCCGGCTCGTTCACGCAGGCAGGGAACATGATGGCCCGCCGGGACACCTCCGACCCGAGCGGCCTCGGCCTCTACCCTGGCTGGGGCTTCGCGTGGCCGGCGAACCGCCGGATCCTCTACAACCGTGCCTCCTGCGACGCCTCCGGCAAGCCGTGGGACCCGGCGCGCAAGGTCGTCTGGTGGACCGGCACGAAGTGGGCCGGCAACGACGTCCCCGACATGAGACCGGACGCGGCGCCGGAGGAGGGCGTCAGCCCCTTCATCATGAACCCGGAGGGCGTGGGTCGGCTCTTCGGAGCCGACAAGATGACCGACGGGCCGTTCCCCGAGCACTACGAGCCGTTCGAGTCACCCACCGCCAACGCGCTCCACCCGAAGACCGCGGCCAACCCGGCGGCGCGGATCTACCCGCGCGACCGGGCGATGCTCGGCAAGGCCGAGGAGTTCCCGTACGCGGCCACCACCTACCGGCTGACCGAGCACTTCCACTTCTGGTCCAAGCACGTCCTCGCGCTCGCCGTGATCCAGCCCGAGCAGTTCGTCGAGCTGGACGAGGTGCTGGCCGGGGAGAAGGGGATCCGGAACGGCGACTCCGTCGTGGTCAGCTCGAAGCGCGGCAAGATCGTCGCGAAGGCGGTCGTCACGAAGCGCATCCGGCCGCTCCTCGTCAACGGGAAGACGGTGCACACCATCGGCATCCCGATCCACTGGGGCTTCAACGGCCTCGCGCGGCACGGCTTCCTCACCAACACCCTGACCCCCTTCGTCGGCGACGCCAACGTCCAGACCCCGGAGTTCAAGGCGTTCCTGGTGAACGTCGAGAAGGCCCCGGCAGGCGTGGCCTAGGAGGCGACCATGGCGCTCCAATCGCTCGACGTGGTCCGGCGCTCCGCCTCCACCTCCTCGCCCCCCGGGGTCCGGAAGACGCTGGAGGTCGCCAAGCTCATCGACGTCTCGAGGTGCATCGGCTGCAAGGCCTGCCAGGTGGCGTGCATGGAGTGGAACGACGTCCGCGACGACGTCGGCGCCAACGTGGGCGTCTACGACAACCCGCCCGACCTCTCGGATCGCTCCTGGACCGTGATGCGGTTCTACGAGGAGGAGCTCCCCGGCCGCGGGCTGCAGTGGCTGATCGTGAAGGACGGGTGCATGCACTGCCAGGACCCCGGCTGCCTGCGCGCCTGCCCGGCCCCCGGCGCGCTCATCCAGCTCTCGAACGGGATCGTCGACTTCCAGGAGGAGTACTGCATCGGCTGCGGCTACTGCCAGTCGGCCTGCCCCTTCGACATCCCCCGCTTCTCCGCGAAGGACCAGAAGGCCTACAAGTGCACGCTCTGCTCCGACCGCGTCGCCGTCGGGCTGGTGCCGGCCTGCATCAAGACCTGCCCCACGCAGGCGCTGACGTTCGGCTCCAAGCTGGACATGAGGGAGCTCGCCGCGGAGCGGATCAAGGAGCTCAACGAGCGCGGGTTCACGGCGGCGTCCCTCTACGATCCGCCTGGGGTGGAGGGGACGCACGTGATCTACGTGCTCCCGCACGGCGACCCGGCGCTCTACCGGCTGCCGCGGAACCCCGAGGTCTCTCCGCTCGTCGAGCTGTGGCGCAGCGGCTTCGCGAGGTCGCTCGGCGTCGTCACGATGGCCGGCGTCGTCGTCGCCGGCATCTTCCACTACATGAAGGTCGGGCCCCTCGAGGTGGACGATCGGGGCGAGCCGAAGGGAGGGCGCAAGCCATGACCCCGGTTCCGCAGCCGCCGTCCCGCGTCGATCCCGAGCTCGTGCCCCGCTACACCCAGCGCGAGCGGCTCACCCACTGGGCCGTCGCGATCTCCTACGTCGCGCTCTTCCTGTCCGGCCTCGCCCTCTTCCACCCGTTCTTCTACTGGCTGAGCGGGCTCTTCGGCGGCGGGGCGCTCATGCGGGTGATCCACCCGTTCCTCGGCGCCGCGTTCGCCATCCTCTTCTTCGTGTACGCGCTCCCGCTCCGGAGGGAGAACCGGCTCCTCCCGTCGGACCGCGCCTGGCTCAGGGGGATGTTCAGCTACATGAACCGTGCCGGCGAGGACGTCCCTGTGGAGGGGAAGTTCAACGCCGGCCAGAAGGTAATGTACTGGTCGATGGTCGCGGTCATCGCGGGGCTGCTCGTCACCGGACTGGTGATGTGGCGGCCGTACTTCGCCCCGATGATGGCGGCGCCGGCGAAGCGCACGGCCGGGCTGATCCACGCCGTCGTGGCCTTCATCATGTTCGTCGGCATCGGCATCCACGTCTACGCCGCCTACTGGACCAAGGGCTCCATCCGCGCGATGACGCGAGGGACGGTCACCCGCGCCTGGGCGCGCTTCCACCACCCCGGCTGGTACGCGAAGGTCGAGGGGAAGGAGAACCCGTGAGCACCCAACTCCTCGCGCCCGCGGCCGTCAGGCTCCCGGATGCGGTCTCCGGCTTCGCGGCGCGGGCGGCGCGCCTGCGCTCCCTCGCGGAGGGACACTCCGCGGAGGGATGGCTCCGGCTGCTCGCCCTGATCGCGGACGGCCAGCGCAGGGCCGCGCTGGAGATCAGCGTCCCGGAGGTGCGGGCGCCCTCTGGCGGGCCTCCACTCAGGTTCGACCGAGTCGGGCGCGACGCGACGTGGCTGCGGATGCTGGGCGTCGTGATCTCCGGTGCCGACGCCGCCGGCCTGCCAGCCGAGACGGTGAAGGTGGTGGCGCGGCTCGCGGGCGCGGGCGCCCCCTGGCTCGAGGCGCTCGCGGAGCGGCAGCTCGCGGGGACGATGCCGCCGGGCGAGGCGGCGGCGGCCCCCTTCCTGGGCGCGGCGCTCCAGGCCTGGTTCGGCGTCCTCGCCGGAAGGTTGGAGGGGGAGGCCCTGAGCGTCCGGGGGAGCGCCTGCCCAGCGTGCGGCGCACCCCCGGTCGCCGGCCTCATCGACGGCACGACGCGGCGCCGGTACCTCACCTGCTCGCTCTGCGGCGTCGGGTGGAACGTCCCGCGCCTCACCTGCGTCTCGTGCGGCTGCGACTCGGAGCTCGCCTACTTCCACGTGGAGGGCGACGCTGGTGCGAAGGCGGAGGCGTGCGAGGACTGCGGCGGCTACATGAAGCTCTTCGACCTCGAGAAGCGCCCCGGCGCCGAGCCGGTGGCCGACGACGCCGCGACGCTCACGCTCGATCTGCTCGTGGCCGACCAGGGGTTCGAGCGCATCGGCGTGAACCCCTTGCTCGCGGCTGGCCGTACGGCCGCCGGCTGAACGGGTCGCGGCGGCACCCTCACGCCATTGGGAGCAGCACCCGGATCGTCGTCCCCTCGCCCGGACGGCTCTCGGCGACGATGGTCCCGCCGTGCGCCTCGGCGATCCGCCGCGCGAGGTTGAGCCCCAGCCCCACGCCGCCGGTGCCGCGGGCGCGGCTCCGGTCGGTGCGGAAGAACGGCGTGAAGAGGCGCGGCAGGTCGGCCGGATCCATTCCGATCCCGCGGTCGCGGACCTCCAGCACCAGGCCGCCCGGCCCTGCCAGCGCCGCGAGCGTCACCGGAACGCCGGGGTCGGAGTACTTGCGCGCGTTGTCGAGCAGGTTCTCGACGAGCCTCCGGAGGAGCGCGGCGTCGGCCTGGATGGTCGGCAGCGCGGGCGCGACCTCCAGGATCAGCGGCCGCTCGGGGTCCGCCGTCCGGAAGCGGGCGGCCACCTCCTCCAGCATCAGGCCCGCGTCGAGCCGAGCGCGGTGGATCGGGAGACCGTTCGGCCCGGCCCCGTCGAGCCGCGCCGCCGTGAGGATCTCCTCCACCAGCCCGTCCAGCTCGGCCAGATCGGCGCCGATCTCGGAGAGGTAGCGCCGCGCCTTCTCGTGGTCGCCCTCCGCGGCGAGCTCGAGCGCGACGCGGATCCGCGCGAGCGGCGTCCGCAGCTCGTGCGAGACGTTGGCGAGGAGCTCCCGCTCCGCCCGCAGCAGCCGCTGCAGCCGCTCCGCCATCTCGTCCAGGGCGCGCGCGAGGTCTCCGACCTCGCCACGTGCGCGCAGCCCCGTGCGCGCCGCCAGGTCCCCTTCGCCCAGCCTCCTCGCGACCGAGGTGAGCCGCTCCAACGGCGACGCGATCGAGCGGGCCGTGGGGTAGGAGCCGATCGCGAGCACCGCCAGGACGGCAGCGAGGAACGCGGCCATCCTGGCGTAGGAGCGGCCATGCGGCCCCGGGGCGACGACGACGTACCCTCCCGCCGACGGGATGCGGGCGGCGAAGGTGAAGTGGCGTCCATCGACGGTCACCGGGCCCGCTGCGAGCTCGGCGACCTGCGCCGGCGAGAGCGGCTCGGCGCGCGTGCCGACGCCCGCGATCACCTCGCCGGAGGGGCCGAACACCGTCGTCTCCAGCCCCAGCCCATCGCGGAGCTCGCGCAGCTCCGCCTCGACCTTCTCGACGGAGGGGCTCCGCTCGTCCACCCGCGCCGCGACGTAGGCGACGACCCGCTCGGGCTCCCGTGGCGGAATGCGCCGCCCCAGGCCCCACGCGACCGCGGCCAGCGCGACGGCGACGAGCACGAGGAGCATGAGGCCGTGGCCGTAGATACGCCAGAACAGGACCCCGTGGTGCGAGCGGCGGTGGCGGATCACGCCTCGTCCCCCGCCCCTGCAGCCAGGAGGTAGCCGACCCCCCGCACGGTCTTGATGAGCCGCGGCCGCTTGGGATCGTCGCCCAGCTTCTGGCGCAAGCGCGAGACGTGGACGTCGATGGAGCGGTCGAAGGCCTCCTCGGCCGAGCCGCGCGCCAGCTCCATGAGCTGCTCCCTGGAGAGGATCCGCCCCGCGCGCTCGGCCAGGGCCCGCAGCAGATCGAACTCGTACCCGGTCAGCGGGACCTCCTCCCCGTCCAGGGTCACGCGTCGCGCCGCCGGGTCGAGGTGGAGCGAGCCGACGGTGATCGACTCGTTGCGCGGTCCGGCCCGGCCCTGCGCCCGGCGGGTGACGGCGCGGATGCGGGCCAGCAGCTCGCGCGGCGAGAAGGGCTTGGGGAGGTAGTCGTCGGCCCCCAGCTCGAGCCCCATCACGCGGTCGGCCTCCTCGCCACGCGCCGTCAGGACGATGATCGGGACGTCGGACCGGGCGCGGACCTCGCGGCAGATCTCCAGCCCGTCGCGCCCCGGGAGCATGAGATCCAGGAGGAGCACGTCCCAGCCTCCGCGCAGCGCCTCCTCCAGCCCCTTCCTGCCGTCGGCGACGTGCGTCACGACGACGCCGTGGCCGGTGAGGTACTCGGCGGTGAGCCGTGCGAGGCGGGCATCGTCCTCCACGAGGAGGGCGGTGAGGGTGGTCGGCTCGGTCACGGGGTCCATGATAGCGGCAAGCGCTCCGGCGAGGCAGCGTGAGGGGTGCCGCGTAGGGGCGGCGCTCCGGGCCGGAGCGCCGCCGCCGCGCGTCAGTGCTCCATACGGCGCTCGGCCTTCTTGGCCACCTTCTCCCGCTGCTCCGGCGTAAGCACGTCGTGCGCATCGGCCACCCCGTCCGCGGCGGCGTGGGCGAAGGCCCTCATGGCGTCGATCCGCTCGTCCACGATGGCGTGGAGCCGGGCGCGGTCCACCGCCTCCGCCTTCCACATGGTGAGCAGCTCGGCGTGTAGCTGCTTGCGGTCGGCGTGTAGCTTCGTCCCCTCGGCGAGGAGCCGGTCCTTCACAGCGCGGATCTTCTCGCGCTGCGCGGCGGTCGCGTCGAGATCGTCGAGCGCGTCGTCCACCCGCGCGGTGACGAACTGGGCCACCTTCGCGGGGTCGCCGTGGTGGCCGCCCGGCCCCCGGTGGCAGCCGGTCGCGAGCCCGGCGGCGAGCACCAGCCCTCCAGCGGCCAGGATGGTCAGCGTACGCTTCGTCGTCATGGTGCGTCCCCTTTCGGTTCGGCCCGGTCGGGCCGGGAGCCCTTGCGCGGGCCTCCACGTCGGGGAAGATGCCCTTCGCCCGTTGCACGGGCTTGTTCGAAGTCCGAAGAAACGTTAACCCTTCGCCCCCGATGAGCCTCGTCGTCGCCAGCCGCCTCAGCCTCGCCTACGGTCCCAGGGTCATCCTGCGGGACGCGGGCTTCTCCATCGGCCAGACCGACAGGATCGGGCTCGTCGGCGCCAACGGCACCGGCAAGTCCACGCTCCTCAAGATCCTCGCCGGCGAGATTCACCCCGACGCCGGAGAGCTCACCTGGCGGCGGGGCGCCCGCGCCGCGTACCTGCCGCAGGACGTGGCCGAGCTGCCGCCCGGCACCCTCGTCGAGTCGGTCCTGGCCGCGGTGCCCGGGCGCGGTGCGCTGGAGGATCGGCTCCACCAGGCGGAGGCCGCGCTTGCGGTCGCCAATGCGGAGGCCGAGCAGCTCGAGCTGTCGCAAGCGCTCGCCGACCTGCACGGCGCGCTCGACCACTTCGAGGACCGGTACGGCCGGCGTCGCGCGGAGCGGCTCCTCTCGGGGCTGGGCTTCACGGCGGCGGACCTGGCCCGCGACGTCCGGACCTTCTCCGGGGGCTGGAAGATGCGCGCGGCGCTCGCGGGGCTGCTCCTCGCCGACCCGGATCTGCTGCTGCTCGACGAGCCGACCAACCACCTGGACATCCCCACGCTGGAGTGGTTCGACGCCTTCCTCAGGGGGACGCGGAGGGCGGTCGTGCTGATCAGCCACGACCGCGAGTTCCTCGACCGTCAGATCGACCGGGTCCTCTCCCTGGAGCCCGAGGGGCTCTGCAGCTGGACCGGCGACTACGGCGACTACAAGCGGCAGCGCGCGGAGCGAGAGGAGCAGCTGGAGGCCCAGTCGCGCCGGGTCGACGCGCGGCGCGCGGAGCTGCAGGGGTTCATCGACCGCTTCGGCGCGAAGGCGACCAAGGCGGCGCAGGCGCGCTCGAAGCAGAAGCTCCTCGACAAGATGGAGGACGTCGAGACGCTCGAGCAGCGGGCGACGCTCCGCTTCCGCTTCGCGGAGCCACCGCGGTCGGGGCGCGAGGTGCTGAAGCTCCGCGGACTCCGCAAGACGTACGGCGACAAGCGCGTCTACGCCGGCCTCGACGCCACCATCCTGCGCGGGGAGCGGATCGGCGTCATCGGCCCCAACGGCGCCGGCAAGACGACGCTCCTGAAGCTGGCCGCCGGCGAGACGCCGCCCGACGCGGGCACCGTGGAGCTCGGGCACGGGGTCATCGCCGGCTACTACGCGCAGCACCACTTCGACCCGCAGGCCGCCGAGGGGGTGTCGCTCGCCCGCGCGGCCGGGGGGCTCGACCCGAAGAAGACGGTCCTCGAGACGCTCTGGGACCTCGTGCCGGATCGCGGCGAGTCCTACGTCCGGTCGGTGGCCGGCTCGTTCCTCTTCTCGGGCGAGGACGCCGAGAAGAAGGTCGCGGTCCTCTCAGGTGGCGAGCGGGCCCGAGTCGCGCTGGCGCGGCTCCTCCTCGTCCCGGCGAACCTCCTCATCCTCGACGAGCCCACCAACCACCTCGACCTCGACTCCTCCGAGGCGCTCATAGGCGCGCTGAAGGGGTACGAGGGGACGCTCCTCTTCGTGAGCCACAACCGGTCGTTCCTCAACCAGCTCGCGACCACGATCTGGGAGGTCAAGGACGGCTGCGTCCTGCCCAACCCGGGAAACCTGGACGACTGGTACTACCACCAGCGCCAGCTCGCGGCCGCGGCCGAGGCGCAGGGGGGCGGCGCCGACGCCGCCCAGTCCGGCGGCGCGGACGATGGGCGCGGCTCGGGGCGCGACAGGAAGCGCTCCGAGGCCGAGGCCCGCAACGCGCGCTATCGACTCGAGAGGCCGATCCGTGACGAGATCGCCCGGCTCGAGGCCGAGATCGAGCTGCGTGAAGGAGAAGAGCGGGAGGCGACGGCGGCGCTCGCCGATCCCGCCCTCTACCAGGACTTCGGGCGCGCCAAGCCGCACATCGATCGGCAGCGCGCGGCGCGCGAGGCGCTGGAGGGGCTCTACGCCGCGTGGGAGGCGGCGCACGCGAAGCTGGGCGATCAGCCCTCCTGATCCGGTCGTGTGGGCGACGCCTCCGGCAGGAGCAGCCGGACGATCCAGCCGGCACCGCCCGACCTCCGGACCACCACCCCGCCGCCATACTGGGCGACGATCCCGTTGATGGTCGGCAGGCCGAAGCCGGCCCCGCCGACGTCGGCATCGGCCGCACCGTGGACCGGGGTGAACCCAGCCACCCCCGCGAGGATGCGGGCGTCCACTCCCTCCTCCGCGACGGTCACCGCCGCATGCCCCCCCTGCCGCACCTGGATCCTCGACGCCTCGGCCTGCGAGACGTCGACGCGGCCGACGCTCATCGTGATCGTCTTGCCGATCACGCCCCCCTCGCGCGCGTTGACGACCAGGTTGGCGAGCGCCAGCTCCAGCAGCGAGGGGTCGGCGACCACGTCCGGCACCGCTCCCGCCACTCGCAGGACGAAGCCCAGCCGCGTGCCGGCGAAGCGCCGAAGCAGCTCCTCGTTCTCCACCACGGCGGACGCGAGCTGGATGCGCTCGAGGCTCGCCCCATTCTTCCGCGAGAGGGTCTGGAGCGCGCGGATGAGGTCGCGCGCCTTGCGGGCTGCGTCGCGGATGTCCTCGAGGTCCTCCCTCAGCGGGCTGTCGGCCGGCAGCTCGTCCCTGACGACGCCGGAGACGGTCAGGATCGGCGCGAGCAGGTTGTTGAAGTCATGTGCGAGGCCGGCGGAGAGCCGTCCCACCGCCTCGAGCCGTCGAGCCGCTGCGAGCTGCGCCTCAGCCTCGGCCTTCTTCCGCTCGGCGGAGGCCTCGGCCGCTGCGCGGCGGCGGTGATCGGCCAGCGCGACCAGGATCCCGAGGCAACCGAGGACCCATATGGTGCCGTGGACCAGCGCCTGCCGGCGGGTGTCATTTGCCCCGATCACCTGCAGCGGCGCGAGCGGGACGCTGACCGAGATGCCTCCGCGGACGTCCCCATCACGGTAGCCCTGCGCCCCGTGGCAGCCGAGGCAGCGCTCCTCGACCAGGAGCCGCCCCATGTACCTGAGCCGCTCCTCGCCGGCATCCATCGTCAGCTCGCTGAAGGAGGCCTCCCCGGCCTCCAGCCGCTCGAGCGCACGGCGCTCCCACGGGTCGGGGGCGTTCTCGGGCCGGAGCGGGTGCAGGCTGGTGATGCGTCCCGTGACCCCACCCTCCGCGTTCGTGAGGGCCAGGATCTCGCGGGTCATCCACGCCGGGTTCATCAGGGTCAGCTCACGACCCGCGCCGGTGAGCGCCTCCCGGTCGGGCACGTGAGCGAGGTAGGGGCTCGGCCTGAGCCCTTCACCGACCGGCACGAAGACGCCGCCGTGCAGCGCGTTCCAGCGCCTGGCGACGAGCAGGAGCCTGAAGCTGAGCTCTGCCTCCAGCTCCGCAGCGTCGTGCACCGCAGCGTGGCCCCTCCCGAGCTCCGCGACGACGGCGCCCGCGGTCAGCGCGGTCCAGCCGATCAGCGCGTACACCGCGTAGCGGACGCCGCGATCGTCGCGCCGGACTGGCCGTTCGCTCTCCCCCGTGCTCGCCACGGGGCGATTGCAGCCCACGGAGCACGGGAAAGCAACCGCATCCGTGATGCGGGCTGTACCGTGACGGCAAGACAGGCGGCTGGAGGCGCGCCCCGCCTCTTGCTGCGCGGCTACGCCAGCGCCGAGAGCGCCTTGTCGTAGTCGGGCTCCTGGCCGTTCTCCGGGACGAGCTGCACGTGGAGCACCTTGTTCGAGGCGTCCAGCACCACCACGGAGCGTGCGCAGAGCCCTGCGAGCGGGCCGTCGACGAGCAGGACGCCGTAGTCCTCGGCGAACTTCTTGTCGCGCATCAGCGGACAGCGGGATCACGTTCTGGAGCCCCTCCGCAGTGCAGAAGCGCTTCGAGGCGAACGGCAGGTCGGCGGTGACGAGCAGCACCACCGTGTCCTCGAGCTTGCCCGCCGCGTCGTTGAACTTCCGCGCGGCCGTCGCGCACACGGAGGTGTCGAGGCTGGGCGAGATGTTGAGCACCTTGCGCTTGCCGGTGTAGGTGGCGAGCGTCACGTCGCTGAGGTCACCCGCTGTGAGCTTGAAGTCGGGGGCGGTCGCGCCCACCTTCGGGAGGTCGCCGTTGGTGTGGATCGGGTTTCCCTTGAGCGTCAACTGGGCCATGTGGTTCGCGTCTCCATCTTCGGGTGTCAGCACCCATTAACGCCCACGGATCGAGGCCGCACGCCCATTCGACACCTGGGGCGTGCCCCCGGTGGGGCGGGGGCGCCGCGCCCCGCGTCACGCCTCGCGGCGCAGGAGCGGCAGCCGCTGGGCGACGCTCTCCCTCATGCGTCGGAGGAAGCCGTCCCGGACCCGCTCCGGGGGAGCGCCGCGAATCCGGAGCGGATCGCCGCGGAGCCACGCGCGGCGGGCAGACGGATCGAGGGTGCGCACCCGCGCGAGCGCGCCCGGGATCGCGGCGAGGTGGCGCTCCTTGTCCGCCCAGTAGTGGACGAGCACGTCGTCGCAGGGGGCGACCGCGCCCAGCCGGCGCTGGAGGAGCCAGGAGATCGCGTACTGCTCGACGATGGGCTTCCGGTTGTACGGGTGGACCTCGTCGACGTAATCGATCCAGTCCCCGATGACGGGCGCGTGGGTGGGGTGGAGCCCGACCGCTCCCGAGTTCCACATCCAGGCCTCGACGTCGATCGGGCGACCGCGGAAGCTGGCCCGGGCCATCCTGCGCCGGAAGTTGCGGATCTGCATCGTCCCGAGCGTGCCGACGAAGTACTCCCGCTCGTGCATGACGGCCTGGCCGCCGGAGATCCGCTCGAACGCCCGCCCCACGTCGCCCGTCCAGTAGGTGTCGGCGTCGAGGAGGAGGATCGGGTCGGACGGATGGCGACGGGAGAGATCCTCCAGCACCTTGGGCTTCAGCCGGTAGAGGAAGCCCCACGGACCGCGCCAGGTCCGCTCGGTCGCGGGGTCGACGGGCTCGATGCTGACCGCCCCGGCGAGCTCGGCGAAGTGGTCCGGGGCGTCGGTGTAGACGTGGATCGCGAGCGGCAGGTCGCCCCGCCACGCGAGCGCGGTCTGCGCCGCGAAGAGCGCCTGGCAGCGGATCGCCTCCGTGCCAGTGGCGAGGTAGGCGATCCGCGGCGTGGCCATCACCTCACCGGCCCGGCCTGGCTACTGGTAGTCATACTGATAGTGGTAGGCGGTCTTCGCGCCGAGCCCGCGGCGAAGATCGACGCCGTTCAGGACGAACCCGTCGATCCGGACGCCGCCGTGCGCGAACCGCCGGAGCGCCGCCGAGACCTCGCGGATCGGGTGCCGCCCCGCGCGCAGGACGCAGATCGCCACGCTCGCCTTCGCCGCGGCCAGCGCACCGTCCGTCACGGCGAGGATCGGCGGGGTGTCGATCAAGACGAGGTCGTATGCGGCGTCGAGCTCCGCGACGAGCCGGCCGAAGCGCTCGCTCTCGAAGAGCGCCGAGGGGTTGGGGGGCCGCCGCCCGCCGGCGAGGAAGTCGACGCCCGGCAACACCGCCTTGCGGACGACGTCCCTCCACGGGGCCTCGCCACCGAGCACCTCGGTGAGCCCCGGGGAGCGCTCGCCGGCGCCGAGGGTCGAGTGCAGCCGTCCCCTGCGAAGGTCCCCTTCGACCACGACCACGCGCTTCCCCACCTCGGCGAAGACGGCCGCGAGGTTGCAGGTCACGAAGGACTTGCCGACCCCCGGCGCCGGACCCGTGACGGCGACCACCTTCGTCGGCGCGTCGAGGAGCGCGAACTGGAGGCTGGTGCGGAGCGAGCGGACGCTCTCGACCGCCAGGTCCTGGGGGGCCTGCGTCGGCGAGGACTGCTCCCCCCGCCTCCTTCCCTTGCCGTTCGCTGAGAGGAACGCTCGCGTGGACCGCGATCCCCGTCAGGCGCTCGATCTCCTCGGGATCCTCGATCCCCTGGTCGAGCGCCCGCCGGCCGAACGCCGCGGCGACCCCGGCGGCGAGGCCGAGCACCAGCGAGAGGGCGAGGATCGCCGCGCGCCGCGGTGAGACGGGCCGGGAGGACGCGACGGCGGGGTCGAGCACCCTCACGTTGGCGAGGGTCCCCGACTTCACCACCTTCAGCTCCTGCGCCTTGTCGAGGAGGGCCAGGTAGAGCTCGTTCGCCACCTTCACGTCGCGCAGCAGCCGGGCCGACTTCAGCTCGGCCTCGGGCAGCTTGCGCAGCCGCGCCTCCACCCCGCCGCGATCCGACTCCAGCCGCTCGAGCCTCGCGCGCGCCGTCGCGAGCACGGGGTGCGCGTCGGTGAAGCGCTGCCGCAGCGCGCCCATCTCGACGGTCAGCTCCGCGATCGCCTTCTCCACGTCCGCGGAGCGGACGACCGCCGCCTGCGTCTCGAGGGTGACGTCCACGCCACCTGCACGCGTCCGGTGCTCCTCGAGCCGCGACTCCGCCGCCTCGAGCTCCGCGCGGAGGGTCGGCAGCTGGGTCTCGAGGAAGGCCAGCGTCTGCTGCGCCTCGGCGCTCCGCTGGTCCACGTTCTGCCGCACGTAGGCGCGCGAGAGCGCGTCGAGGACCGCGGTGATCTTCACCGGGTCGGGGCCGTCCAGCGCGAGCTGCAGGATGCCCGTCTTCTTTCCGCGCTCGCTGATCCTGACGTCCTTCTGGAGCCCCGCCACCAGCTCCTCGCGGGGCGCCTTCCAGAGGAGGAACTCGGTGCCCGGGCGCGCGCCGAGGTCGGAGACGAAGATCTCCACACCCTCGCCGCGGACGAGCTCGCCCACGGCGCCGGCCGCGACGACGCGGCCGTCGGCGTCACGCAGCTCGAAGTGCCCCGGCGCGCCTGCCACGAGGACCGGGGGCTCCTCCTCCCACGCCGGGCCCAGGTCGAGCCGCGAGAGCGCTATCCGCTCTCCTCCCCAGCCGTAGCGCCGGAAGCCGGCGAGCGCGCCTGCCGGCTCGCCGCCGCGGTGGCGCCGCGCGAGCGGCTCCCCTACGACGGGGAACCGGCGAGGGGCTGCGCCGAGCTCCAGCTTGAGTGAATCGACCACGGAGCCGACCAGCGTGCGGGAGCGGAGGATCTCGACTTCGGTCTCGGCCGGGGAGGACTCCGAGAAGAGGTTGGAGAGGTCGCCCAGGGCGCCGCCCTTCTTCTTGTCCTCCACCTGGACCAGGAGGTCTGCCCGGTAGACCGGCCGCGCCAGCCAGGCGTAGGCGGAGCCGGCCGCGAGCACCGCGGCGGCGATCGCCGCGACCAGCCAGCGCTCACCCGCGACCACTGCGACGTACTCCCGGAGAGAGGGCTCCTCGCCCTCTGGCTCCAGGGGGGACCAGTGCGGCGGCGGGGCCCTCCGCATGCGTGGCGGGTCCGTCCGGACGGGGCTCACCAGCTCGACTGCAGCGTCTCCCATCTTCGGCGTCATTGCGGGACCACCAGGCTGGAGCGGTTGGCGAGGTCGACCGACTGCCAGAGCCCCTGGACCGTGGGCAGGATCTGCTGGACCACGCGGTTCCAGCTCGTGAGGGCGTACGGGGCGACGAAGACGACGTCCAGCGGCTGGAGCTCGAACTGGGCCGCGAGCAGGAGCGCGTCCGCGGACGACGCGTCCAGGCGGTATGCCTCCGGGGCGTCGAAGCGCCCGCGGAGCACGTAGACCGCGCCGGGGTTCGACGTCACGGGATCGAAGCCTTCCGAGTCGCCGATCGCCTCGGCGAGGGTCATGTGGCCACGCGTCATCAGCTTGGACGAGGGGCGGCGGACCTCGCCCAGGACGAAGACCTTGTTCTGCGCCGCGCTGGGGACGTGGACGATGTCGCCGTCCTGGAGGAGCCAGTTCTGCGACGCGTCGCCGTCCTCGAAGAGCGCCCGCAGGTCGAGGCGCACGGCCACGCCGCGCCGCACGAGCGTCACCTTCGCCGGATAGGCCAGCGGGCCGAGCCCCTTCGCCTGTGCGACGGCGTCGGCCAGGCGCAGCGGGACGTCGGAGATCGCATACGACCCCGGCGCCACCACCTCGCCGGTGACGTGGACCCGCTGGCCGCGGAAGGCCGCGACCCGGACGTCCAGCTGCGGTCCCTGGACCACCTTGCGGAGCCGCTCGGTGAGCGCCTGGCGGATCTCCGGGAGCGTCTTCCCCCCGACGGGGACCACGCCGACGTGGGGATAGAAGACGGTGCCGTCCGCCTGGACGACGTTCCCCACCGCGTCGGCCGAGCGGTACTCCCCGGCCGGGATGGTCAGCTCCGGATGATCCCAGACGATGACCGACAGGACGTCGAAGGGGGCGACCCGGTACTCCCACTTGCCCGCCTCGGCGGCGAGCGGATCGCGCGGCCGCTCCCCGGCGGCGCGCACCCGCGCCGCAGCCTGCTCGACGAGCACCGCCGGCGTCACTGGAACGATCCGGATGGGGTGCTCGTCGGTCCCGCGCCCCTCGACCGTCGACTCCGACATGTGGAGCCCCGGCGAGATCGCGGCACAGCCCGAGAGCAGCGTGGAGAGGACGGCGATGCGTGTGACGCGGCTCACTTGTCGCTCCAGAAGCGCTTCGCGTAGTCGTCCAGCCCCCGCTCGATGAGCGCGAGCGATTCCTCGAACGCCTCGCGGGGCCTGCGGTAGGGGTCTGGGACCTCGAAGCCCCCGAACCGCCCGAGGAGGTGCACCCTCCCTCGCGCCGCTGGCGTCAACGACTCGACGTCCGCGAGATGCCGTTGTTCCATCACCAACACCGAGATCGACCCCCTCCACCATTGCGGCGGTCAACTGCCTTGCGCGATGCGACGAGAGGTCGATCCCGCGCTCGGCCATCAGCGCCACAGCGGTGGGGTCGGCGGGCTTCGCGACGAGCGCGGCCAGTCCCGCCGAGCGCACCTCGAGCGATGGGAGACGAAGGCGAAGCAGCGCCTCGCACATCGGACTCCTGCAGATGTTGCCAACGCAGACGACCAGGACCCTACCCAGCAAGCTGCCCCCCTACGGAAAAGCGCCTAATACACCGACTGATGCGCGGGATCTACTGCGTGTGACCGTCTTTTTCCCGCCGTGCCGAGGAGACCGCCACGGCAAAGAGAACTGCCGGGACCGCGACGCAGACGGGGCTCGCCGCCGACCCGAGCAAGGCCACGAGGAAGAGCGCGCCGGCGGCCGCGAGCGGAGCGATCCCGGCGCCGGACGGCCTGGCGCGCGCCAGCGAGAGCGCCGCCACCGCCGCCAGCCCCAGGCCGGCGATCGCTGGCGGGATCAGCGCGCGCCAGGATGCGACCAGCTCCGTCCATGACCCGGTGACGACGATCCCGAAGACGGCGACGCTCGCCACCGCGAGCGCGAGGACGGCGCCGGCGGCGGCGTCCTTCGCGACGCGCGCCGGCTCCGACGGCGGTCCGCCGTGCAGATCGACCAGCGCCTCCAGGGCCGTGTTGGCCGCCTCGGCGGAGACCACCAGCGCCGCGCAGAGGACGACGAGCGCCCGCTCGGCGCCGGCCATCGGCGCGACCGCCGCGAACGAGCCGGCGAGGATCCCCGCGACGAGGTGGATCCGCATGTTCCGCTGGCCGCGGGCCGCCTCGGCGAGCCCCTCCCAGGCGAAGCCGAAGCTCCGCCAGAGCGGCGAGGCGCGCGCGGCGCGGTCTTCCCTGGGGTGCACGGCCGCGCATCATGCCACAGGGACGGACATCCCAATGTCCACCGGACGTGAGACACACGCCCTGTGACGACTTGGCTCCGTGCGTCATCTATAATCCGCGACCTGTGCGCCACATCATTTTCACACTCACCGTGTCGCTCCTCCTTTCGTCGACGGCGCAGGCCGGAGAGCCCGCCGCTGCCTGCCGGCCTGGCGAGCACTTCGAGGTGAACGGCCTGGGCTCCGGGGGCGAGGAGCTGGAGCGTGCTGCGCAGCTCGCGGGAGCGGCTCCGGTCCGGTCCCTGCTGATCCGGCGCGGCGGCGCCGGGCCGGCCGAGGCGTGCGCAGGACAGCTCCCCTTCGCCTGGACCGCCCGCCTCGCGGCTGCCGGGGACGAGTCCTCCTGGCGAGTCCTGCCGCTGCGGCTCGACGCCGTCGTGAACTCCCGCTACCCGAGCGGCGCCAACGACCGTCTGCTCTGGGCCGGGCGAGGACTCTCGGCGCAGCTCACGGGGGGCGTGGCGGCGCGGTGGCGCTGGCTCTCTGCGGCGCTGGCACCCGAGGTCGCCTGGCAGCAGAACCACCTCTTCGAAACGCCCAGCGGCGGTGCCGGAGACCTACGCTTCATGTCTCCCTGGTACGGGGCCGACCTCGACCTGCCCCAGCGTTTCGGTGCGGGCCCCTTCGCGAAGGCCGGCCCCGGACAGAGCTACGTGCGCGCAGACGCCTTCAACGTCGGGCTGGGCTTCTCGACGGAGAACCTCTGGCTCGGCCCCGGTATCCGGAACTCGCTCTTGATGTCCAACACGGCACCGGGGGTGCCGCATGCCTTCGTCGGGACCACGCGCCCGGCCGACGTCTGGGTCGGAAGGCTGGAGCTCCTGGCATTCTGGGGATGGCTCGAACGGTCCAGCCAGTTCCCCGAGAGCGGGCATCCGCTCCTGACCGGACTGGCGCTGGCCTTCGAGCCGCGCTGGGTCCCGGGGCTGCACGTCGGCGCGGCGCGCGTCTTCGTCCAGCCGGGGACGGGGCTGCGGGTGCGCGACTACCTCCCCTTCCTGCAGGGACCCTGGAAGACGCAGATCGGTTACTGGTCGCCCACCGGTGACAACCCGCTCGACAACCAGCTGGGGGCCCTCTGGCTCCGCTGGGTCTTCCCAGAGAGCGCCCTGGAGATCTACGGGGAGTGGGGCAAGGAGGACTACTCGGGGAGCACGGTGAACCAGTTCCTCCAGGACCCTGCCTGGACGCAGGCGTGGCTCGTCGGGCTCCAGAAGCTCGTCCGGGCCGGAAGCGGCTGGCTCCGGGTCCAGGCGGAGGCGACCCACCTACAGGAGGTTCGCGGCAGCTCGAACCCGTCCTGGTACACGCACGGGAACGACCTCGGCTACACCAATGGCGGGCAGCTCCTCGGCGCGGGGATCGGTCCCGGCGGCGACGCCCAGACACTCGCCGTCGACTGGCTCTCCACCTCGGGTCGGATCGGCGGCTACGTGGAGCGGATCGGCCGCAACGAGGGGGCGTACTGGAACTCCACCGACCCGCTCACGTCAGGCGTGCCTGCCCTCGGGCACGACGTCGAGCTGACGGTCGCAGCGCGCCAGCTCTTCTTCGCGGGGCCGTTCGAGGCCTCGTGGGAGCTGGGCGTCCAGCGCAGGTGGAACCGCGACTTCCTCGGCCACGAGGTGAACCTTCGCGGCGCGGTGAGCGTGACCGCGCGGTTCGACCGGCCGCCGCCGGTCCCTGGAGCGCCACGCGCGCCCGAGGCGCAGCAGGTCAACGCCGCGCCGTGATCGAAGGCAGCAGCGGCGACGGCGTCCCGACCGCGGCGATCCAGAGCTGGTGCGCCGCGCGGGTGACCGCGACGTGGAGCCGGCGGCGCGCCTCGTCGGCGTCGGGGTAGGCCCCCACCGACGCGTCTGGCACCACCACGTAGTCCCACTCCAGCCCCTTGGCGCTCTCGACGTCGGTGACGTCGATCCCGGGGGCGAAGGTGAAGCGGCCGTCGAGGACCAGGCGCGCCTCGGGGAGATCGGCGAGGAGCCGGTAGACCGACCGCGCGACGCCCGGCGAGTGGGCGATGACGGCGATGGAGGCCTCCGGCTCACGCTCCACGAGCTCGCGGAGCGCCCCTGAAAGGAAGAGCTGCGCGTGGGCCTCGGCTGGGAACCCGAAGCGCCCGACCTCGGCCCCCTCGCGGCCGGGGCGCGCCGGCTCCGGCGGGGCGAGCGGGCCGAGGATCGCGTGGGCCAGCTCCGAGACCGGCCGCGGGCAGCGGTAGTTCGTGGCGAGCCGGACCTCCGACGCGTCGCCCACGCCCAGCGCCTCCAGCGCCGGGCGCCAGCCTGCGTGGCCCGTCGCCGTCTGCTGGCTCTCGTCTCCCGCGACCGTGACGCTGCGGCTCCCGTCGAGCTGCCGCCCGAGGACGGCCAACTCGAAGAGCGAGAGGTCCTCCGCCTCGTCGATCACGAGGTGCGCCAGGCGCCGCGCGCCGGCCCCTCCCCGGATCCCCTGCAGGAAGAGGAGCAGGACGAGATCCTCGCCGTCGAGGGTCCCCGCGATCGAGTCCGGCGTCCCCTCTGCCACCGGCAGCCCGTCGAGCGTCTTGAGCCGCTCCGGGTCGATCCCCTCCAGCGCCTGCTCGGGAGGCGGCGCCAGCTGGAGCCGCGTGTGGCGCAGCACCTCGGCGATGGCCGTGGTGGGCAGGTCGCCTCCCGCGCCGGCGACCACGCCGGCCAGGAACCGCTCCTCCATGAAGAGGTCGGAGAGCTCCCGCCGCAGCGCGGCGAGCGATGGCGTCTTCCCGGCGAGGTGCGGGCGGCGGCCGAGCGCCCGGTAGAGCGCCGGATGGCGCTTGAGCCGGATGACGAGCGCGGGGGGATCGGGGCAGAGGCGCGGGGGCGGCGTGTCGAAGGCGCTCTGGAAGGCGCCGCGAGCCCACTGGTCCAGGGTCCGCACGGCGATCTTCTGGTGGCCGAGCGGCTCCAGGAGCCGCGCCGAGAGCCGCGCGAGGCCTACCTCGGGCACCACGACGGCGATGCGCGACGGCGGGTAGCGGCGGGGATCTGCGGCGGCGATCCGGGCGAGCCGGTGCAGCGCCACCGTCGTCTTGCCGGAGCCTGCGCTCCCGACGACCAGGAGCGGCTCGTCCGCCGGGGCGGTCACGGCGGCGTACTGCTCTGCGTCGAGGAGCGCGGTCACCTCCGCCGCCGCCGCGCGGCCCGAGGCGCCGGCGCCGACCCCGAGCGAGCCGTCGCGCGCAGCCGTCCCTGCGCCGCCGCCGAGCGCCACGCCGGCGCCACCGCGCTCCCACTTGCCGTCCTGCCTGAGGACGAGCTCGCCTTCGGCGGTGCCGATCCGGACGAGCCGCCCTCCGCTCACCACGGTCACCCGCCGCGCCTCGACGGTCCCCTGCACCGGCCTTCCGGCGAGCGTCTCCTCGAACTCCTCGCCCTCGCGGTAGCGGTAGAAGAGCTCCGCGATCGGCGCGTTGCGCCAGTCCACGACCCGGACGCCGGCGTCGCGGGCCACGAAGGTGGCGCGCCCCAGGCAGTAGTCGCGCTGCTCGCCGCCGCTTCGGACCCTCAGATGGGCGAAGTAGGGGGCGCGGGCGTCCGGGAGCGGCCCGGCGCGGCCCCGCTCCATCACGGCGCGGACGAGCCCCATCTCCTGGAAGACCGTGGGCAGGTCCTTCGCGGTCGCCTCGAGCGCCTCCTCCCTGAGCTCCTTGAGCCTGCCTGCGAGCTCCTCCCCGTCATGCCGCACGGCGATCCACGCGGAGAGCGCGCCCTGCACCGCGGCGAGGAGCGCCTCCTCCTCCTGGACGATGGCGCGGTCGGAGGCCGACAGGCCGGCTGCCGGGTCGTCGGGGCTCGTGGCCGGAGGCTGGGAGCGCTTTCTGGACAAGGGTGGAGAAATATCACGGGAGCCCCGCAGGTGCTCTCGGGGGCGGCAGGAGGCAGGACACCAGACGGCCAAACTCCGCTTGCGCCCCGAGGGAGCCTCGATCCGGTGCGGCAGCGCGGCTACTCGCCCGCTGTAACCATCCACGCACTGGAGGCCAACATGGCGCAGGTGAACCCGATCCCACAGGGGCTGCACACGGTCACACCCAACCTGGTCATCCGCGAATGCGCGAAGGCGATCGAATTCTACAAGCGCGCCCTCGACGCGCAGGAGGTCCGGCGCTCGCTCTCGCCGGACGGCAAGAGCATCTGGCACTGCGAGCTGAAGATCGGCGACTCGACCATCTTCGTGAACGACGAGATGGGTGGCGCCACGGCCCCGTCCCCCGGCGCGCCGTCGCCCTTCACGCTCTGGCTCTACGTGAAGGACTGCGACGCCGCCTACGGGCGCGCCGTCGCCGCCGGCGCCAAGAGCACCTACGCCCCCGTGGACATGTTCTGGGGCGACCGCTGCGCCGTGGTCACGGATCCGTTCGGCTACCAGTGGTCCTTCGCCACGCACCAGAAGGATCTCACCGCGGAGGAGATGAAGCGCGGCGGCGAGGAGTTCGCGAAGCAGATGGCGCAGCAGTCGGCGCAGCTCTGAGAGCGGGCGCGGAAGGCGGCTGGCCCGGAGATCGCCACGATGGGCGAGCCGCCTTCGTGCGTCTTGACTCCCCTGCATCAGCGCATCACAGTATCTACATGCGCACCACCATCACCCTCGACGACGACGTGGCGCGGGCCGCCAGGGAGCTGGCGCGGACCACCGGCAAGAGGCTCGGGAAGGTGCTCTCCGAGCTCGCCAGGCGCGGTCTGAAGACCCAGGCCGGCTTCGCGGCCAAGGGGGGCTTCCCGACCTTCAAGGTCTCGCCGGACGCCGAGGTCATCCCCGCCGACCGCGCGCGCACGTTGCTGGAGGACGACACGCTGTGAGCGTCGCCCTGCTGGACGTCAACGTGCTGCTGGCGCTCGCGTGGCCCAACCATCAGCACCACGCCCCTGCCCACCGGTGGTTCACCCGCTCGTCGAAGGAGGGGTGGGCCACCTGCCCGCTCACCGAGCTGGCGTTCGTGCGGCTCTCATCCAACCCCGCGTTCACGCGGGACGCGGTGGCCCCGGGCGACGCCCTGCGGCTGCTGGCGAGGATCTGCAAGCTCCCCGGTCATCGCGCTTGGGAGGCGCTCCCCGCGGTGGCGGACCTGGCCTCGTTTGCACTCATCGGCCACCAGCAGGTCAGCGACGCCTACCTGGTCCTCGTCGCGCAGCGGCACAAGGGCATGCTCGCCACGTTCGATACGCGGATCTCGGGCTGGGCGGGAGCCTCGCGGCACGTCGTGACCATCGCGGGGTAGCTGGGTGCCCTACGCCGCCCGGAGCCTCGATCCGGTCCGGCATCGCGGGCTACTCGCCCCCAAGAGAGTCAGCGTCCTCTGCTAGGTTCTCGGTCCATGACGCTGGTGCCAAAGGGCTTCGAGTCGCACATCGCAGACGCGGTCGCCCATTACTGGAAGACGCTCAAGAAGCAGTCGCGGCGCCAGTTGGCGGGGGACGCTGATCGCGGGGCGCGGGCCGCCGTCACGGGCGGCAAGCAGATGGACGGGTTCTGCCATCTCATCAGGTGGCTGCTCCGCGAGAACGACATGCCGGACGCGAGCCTCATCACCGACTCGCGGCTGGTGCTCCCCGGCTTCTTCCGGGCCACGAAGAAGTGGGACATGCTCGTCGTGCACGAGGGCCACCTCGTCGCGGCACTGGAGTTCAAGAGCCAGAAGGGCCCATCCTTCGGGAACAACTTCAACAACCGGGCCGAAGAAGCGATCGGTACGGCCACCGATCTATGGGAGGCGTTCGAAAAGGGAGCCTTCGGACTCGAGCGACCGCGTCCCTGGTTGGGATGGCTGATGCTCCTCGAGGATTGCGCCAAGTCCCGGGAACCGGTGGGCGTCGATGAACCTCACTTCACGGTCTTCCCGGAGTTCAAGGGAACATCGTACGGGAAGCGATACGAGCTTCTTCTTCGGAAGCTTGTGCTCAAGAAACTCTTTGACGGTTCGACGCTCCTGCTCTCAGCGGCGCGGGCTGGTCCGAAGGGCGGATACACCGAGCCGGCGGCAGACCTCTCCGCAAAGAAGTTCCTCGCGGGGCTTGCCGGCCACGCCAGAACCTACAAGGCTTCAATCTGAAGGGCGCCATGCAGCAGGCCCGTCTACCTCTGCCGTTCTCCGTACCCAGAGCAGCCTATGACTACGGCCAGCGTAGTTCGGGCGAGATCCATGGCGTGGTGCTCACGAGGCCCCAGGTCGTCGACCTCATCCTCGATCTGGCGGGATACGACCCGCGCCGCGATCTCGCGCGAACGAGCATGCTGGAACCGGCCGTCGGCCACGGCGCCTTCCTGGTCCCGGCAGTTGAGCGGCTGATCGATTCCTGCAGGCGCTTTGGGCACGACCCGCGGCTGTTGTCGGCTGCGTTCTTGGCATTCGACGTCGATCCCCAGCACGTGGCACGCGCCCGCAAGAACGTCTCGTCCGTGCTTCGGCAGGCTGGGCTTTCGCCGAACGAGGCCAAGCGGCTTGCGGCGGGCTGGATTGTCGAGGGCGACTTCCTTCTCGCCCACATCGACCGGCGCTTCGACTTCGTAGTCGGGAATCCTCCCTACATCCGGATCGAGCAGCTCGCGCCCGAGCTTCAACGTGAGTACCGCGACCGGTACGTCTCGCTCTTCGATCGAGCCGATCTGTATGTCGCGTTCATCGAGCGCAGCCTCGACCTTCTCTCTGAAGTGGGGGTGCTCTCGTTCATCTGCGCCGACCGCTGGACCCTCAATCGGTACGGCGCGCCACTCCGCGCAAAGGTTTCGAGGGGATTTCGAGTCATCCATTACGTCGATCTTCACACCGCTTCGCCCTTCGAATCCGACGTCATCGCCTACCCGTCGATCTTCGCGATCGGACGTGGTCGCTCCACCGACGTTAAGGTGGGGCGCCTAGCTACTGCTTCACCCGAGGAATGCGAAGCGCTCCTGAAGCTGCTCGCCACTTCCCAGGCTTCCGCCCGCGGCGGCGCCAGCGTCGCGATCTACGGGGCATGGTTCGAGGGCGACGAACCCTGGGTCCTCAGCTCTCCAGAACACCTGGCCACGCTTCGTGAGCTGGAGCACCGCTTTCAGCCGCTTGAAGGCGACGGCAAGACGAACGTCCGGATCGGCGTCGCAACCGGCCTGGACAAGCTCTACATCGTGGACGAGGGGGCGGACATCGAGAGCGATCGACTTGTGCCGCTCGTCATGCGCGAGGACATCGAAGCGGGCAAGGTCCGGAACGCGCACCGGTTCGTCATCAACGCCTTCGGCCGCGAAGGCTCCGTTGTTGACCTGAAGCAGTACCCGCGACTCTCCCGGTACCTCGCAACTCACGCTCCGGAGATCAGGAAGCGCCACGTCGCCCAGAAGAATCCATCAGCGTGGTTCCGGACGATCGACCGCGTCTACCCCGAGCTTGTCCCCAAGCCCAAGCTGCTGATTCCGGACATCGCGGGAAGCAACGAGGTCGTACTGGAGACGGGGAAGTACCACCCGCACCACAACCTCTACTTCGTCGTCAGCGACTCCTGGGACATGAGGGTGCTCGGCGGTCTCCTGAGCTCCCGAGTCGCGCTCTTCTTCGTCTGGTCCTACGCGGTGAAGATGCGCGGCGGCTACCTGCGATTCCAGGCGCAGTACCTTCGGCGCATCCGCATCCCCGCGCCAGCGTCGATCCCGAAAAGGCTTGCGACGGAGATCGCCGAGGCCTTTGACTCTCGCGACTTCGCGAGGCTCGACCACCTGGCGCTGAAGGCTTACGGCATCAAGGAGTTGCCTGCGTTCGATTTCGTGGATACGAGGCGGTAGGCTGAACGACCCCGCGCAAGCGGGTCCGCCGGGCGTCGGTGC
>CAWJSR010000002.1:0-208554 GCA_963845515.1 uncultured delta proteobacterium | reverse complement strand
GCGGTTCTACGCCTTCGTCGGGTCGGGCTACGCGCAGGGGCGCGGCCCTGCCTCGTCCACCGAGTCGCTCAAGGAGGTCCTCTACGCGAAGAAGGACGCCGCGACGCTCCTCAAGACGTTCGCGATGTTCCTCTTCCAGAACAACGCGCGGGTCGGGCTGCTGGCGTTCGCGGTCGGCTTCGCCGGCGGGGTGCCTTCGGCGCTGCTGGTCTTCTCCAACGGGCTCGTGCTCGGCGCGTTCGGGGCGCTCTACGGCGGGCGGGGGCTGGGGCTCGAGTTCTGGGCGTGGCTCCTCCCGCACGGCGTGACCGAGCTCACGGCGGTCGCGCTGTGTGGCGCGGCGGGGCTCGCGCTGGGGCAGGCGCTCCTCTTCCCCGGCCGGGAGGAGCGGCTGGCGGGGCTGGCGCGGCGAGGGCGGGAGGCGAGCGTGGTCGCGCTCGGCGCCGTGGCGCTCTTCTTCGTGGCGGCGCTCATCGAGGGGATCTTCCGGCAGCTCGTCCACGCGGTCCCGGTCCGCTACGCGGTGGCCTTCGGGACCGCGGGGGTCCTCTTCTCGTGGCTCGCGACGAGCGGACGGGAGCGGCCGTGACGCGCGCCAAGGCGACGACGGCGCCGCCGGCGCCGGCTGGGGCGCACGGGGAGCGGCTGCGTGAGGTGGTGACGCCGGAGGGCGTGCCGATCCGGTTCACGGTGGCGCTCGCGGGCGATCGGATGGGCGCCTTCCTGCTCGACGTCGCGATCATCGGCGCCGTCCTGCTCGCCATCGTGATCCCGCTCGGGATCCTCGCGTCCAGGGGGCTGATGGAGGGGGACCTCGTCCTCGCCATCGCGGTCCTCGCGATCTTCCTCGTCCGGACCTTCTACTTCGTCTTCTTCGAGCTCTCCTGGCAGGGGCAGACGCCGGGGAAGCGGCGGCTCCGCATCCGGGCGGTGGACGGCCGCGGCGGGCCCCTGACGGCCGAGGCGATCATCGCGCGCAACCTGACGCGCGAGGTGGAGCTCTTCCTCCCGATGGCGGCGCTGTTCGCGCCCGGGCTGCTCTTCCCCGGCGCGCCTGGGTGGGCCGTGCTGGCGACGCTCGCCTGGATGCTGCTCTTCGGCTTCCTGCCGCTCTTCAACCGGGACCGGCTCCGGGTCGGCGACCTCGTCGCGGGGACGGTGGTCGTGCGAACCCCCGACGCGCTGCTCCTCCAGGACCTCTCCAGCGAGCGCGCCCCGGAGGAGCTCGCCTTCACCGACGAGCAGCTCGACGTCTACGGCGAGTACGAGCTGCACGTGCTGGAGGGGGTGCTGCGCGGGCGCGGAAAGCCGGGCCACGAGGAGGCGGTGCGGACGGTGGCCGCGAAGGTGCGGGAGAAGATCGGCTGGGAGGGGGCGCGCGTCAGGGACGATCAGTTCCTCGACGCCTTCTACGCCGCGCTCCGCGGGAGGCTGGAGCGGCGCCTCCTCTTCGGGAGGCGCCGCACCGACAAGCACGATCGGGGCTGAGGACGCCGGGCTACTCGAAGACCTTCGCCAGGTCGGAGGTGTCCACGCCCTCCTTGGCGAGCCGCAGGTCGTGGTACGCGACCGCGCAGAGCACGCTGGAGAGGGTCGACATGGAGACCTGGATCACCACGGAGAGGACCATCGCCGCGCCGGCCGCGAGCTGGCTGGACTTCAGGGCGGCCCCCAGGAGGTTGCCAGCCAGCGACGCGCCCCACATCGCGAGGAAGACGACGAACAGCGCGCCGAAGAGGCTCCACCTGCTCCCCTTCGTCAGGGCGAAGCTCCGCTTCATCACCTCGACGGCGCCGAGGTCGGGCTCGGTCATGACGACGGGGAAGACCAGGGCGAGCCCGAGGCCGAGGATGATCCCCGGAACCACGAGGGCGACGAGCCCCACCAGGACCAGCAGGTACGACAGGAGGGTGACCGCGAGGAGCGGCCCGGCGCGGCGGTAGCCGGCGGCGAACATCGAGCCGAAGGTCACCGGGCGAGCGGCGAGGTGCTGGAGCGTGCCGAAGGCCAGGCCCCCCATCGCACAGAGCACGAGCACGAGCCCTGCCACCGCCGCGACGACGATGACGGCGATGAGCGCGGCGACGCCGCCGCCACCGACTGAGCGTCCTCCCTTCAGCGCGACCGCGGCAGCCGCTCCCACCGCGCCGGCGATGATGAATGGCACGTAGGCGAGCACCAGGAGCGCCGTGAACTTGCCGACGTGCGCCCACCAGACCGAGAAGGTCCGGGAGACCAGCGGACCCACCGCGAGGAGGGACGCGTCGCCGTGCTCCACCGGCGTCGCGATGAGCGGCGGCGCGCCCGGCGCGGAGAAGGAGGAGGGCGCGGACGGCGAAGGACTGGGCCGCGCCCGGGAAGGCCGGAGACGAGCCGGCTGGCCCGGCGCCGGGCTCGGCCACGCGCGTGCGGCAGCGCGGGCAGAGGCCATCCGGGCGGGGCGAGTGCTTCAGGCCGCAGCCGGAGCAGGTGATCCAGTTCATCGGGGTATCCCTGGTTGGCCTCCGCCCGGGATGGGCGAAGGCGGACGCCGGCGATTCTCCCGGAGCTGTCACGATCCGGCAAGTGCGCAGCCAGCGAAGGCGCTCCGTCGGCGCCCGCGTGACGCGCGTCACTTCCCCCGCAGGCTCGCGATGTCGATCACGAACCGGTACCGGACGTCCCCCCTGATGGTCCGCTCGTAGGCCTCGTTGATCTTCTGGATCGGGATGACCTCGACGTCCGAGACGATCTTCTTCTTGCCGCAGTAGTCGAGCATCTCCTGCGTCTCCGCGATGCCGCCGATGAGCGAGCCGACGAGCCGCCTGTTCCCCTGGATGAGCGAGAAGGCGTGGACCGGGGTCGGCTGGGTCGGGACCCCGAGCAGCACCATCGTGCCGCGGGGTCGCAGGGTTCCCAGGTACTTGTCGTAGTCGTGCTGCGCCGAGATGGTGTCGATGATCAGGTCGAAGCGACCCGCCAGCGCCTTGAAGACGCCCTTCTCGGTCGTCACCTCGAAGCCACGCGCGCCCAGCCGCCGCGCGTCGGGCTCCTTGCCGCGGGAGGTGCTGAGCACCGTCACCTCCGCCCCCATGGAGCTGGCGAGCTTCACCGCCATGTGACCGAGGCCGCCGAGCCCGACCACGGCGACGCTGTCGCCGGCCTTGCAGCTCCACTGCCTGAGCGGCGACCAGGTCGTGATGCCCGCGCAGAGGAGCGGCGCGACGCCCGCAGGGTCCAGCCCGGCGGGGACCTTGAGGACGAACCGCTCCTCCACGACGACTCGCGTCGAGTAGCCGCCGTACGTCGGCGTCCGCCGGTCCATCTCGGTGCCGTTGTACGTCATGGCCGCGCCCCTCTCGCAGAACTGCTCGAGGTCCTGCCGGCACGGCCCGCACTCGCGGCAGGAGTCGACCATGCAGCCCACGCCCACGAGGTCGCCGGCCGCGAAGCGGCCGACCTCCTTGCCCACCCTGAGGACGCGGCCGACGATCTCGTGCCCAGGCACCATGGGGAAGAGCTCGCCCCCCCACTCGGCGCGCGCCTGGTGGATGTCGGAGTGGCAGACGCCGCAGAAGAGGATGTCGAGCTCGACGTCGCGGGGGCCGGGCTCGCGCCGCTCGACGGCGAAGGGAACGAGCGGCTGGCCGGCGGCGATGGCGGCGTAGGCGGGGATCTCGGGCATCGTGGGTCCTCTGGTCGGAAGGGGGTGAGCTGGAATCTGCTAGCGGTCGCCGCCCGTGGCAACCCCGCAGCGCGGCTGCACCCCGACGGGCGTGCCGGTGACTCCGGGAGAAAACGGTGCTCTCCTTGAGGCGACCCATGGCGATCCTGCGCACGGCCCTGACCCAGAGCGGTCCCGAATTCCGCGCCAACGCCGACGCGATGCGGCGGCTCGTCGAGCAGCTCCGGACCGATCTGGCCGCGGTGTCCGGCGGTGGCCCGGAGGCGGCGCGACGGAAGCACCTCGCCCGGGGGAAGCTCCTGCCGCGCGCCCGCGTCGAGGCGCTCGTCGATCCTGGCAGCCAGTTCCTGGAGCTCTCGCCGCTCGCTGCCTGGGGCATGTACGGGGGCGACGTCCCGGCGGCGTCCATCATCACTGGCGTGGGGAGGGTGAGCGGCGTCGAGTGCGTGATCGTCGCGAACGACGCCACGGTGAAGGGCGGCACCTACTACCCGATGACCGTGAAGAAGCACCTGCGGGCGCAGGAGGTGGCGGAGCAGAACCGGCTGCCGTGCATCTACCTCGTCGACTCAGGAGGCGCCTTCCTCCCCCTGCAGGACGAGGTCTTCCCGGACCGCGAGCACTTCGGCCGGATCTTCTACAACCAGGCGAGCCTCTCGGCGCGCGGGATCCCCCAGATCGCGGTGGTGATGGGCTCCTGCACCGCGGGCGGGGCCTACGTCCCGGCGATGAGCGACGAGGCGATCATCGTCCGGAACCAGGGGACCATCTTCATCGGCGGTCCGCCGCTCGTGAAGGCAGCCATAGGCGAGACGGTGACCGCGGAGGAGCTGGGTGGTGCGGACGTCCACACGCGGGTGTCGGGGGTCGCGGATCACCTCGCCGAGGACGACGCCCACGCGCTGGCGCTCGCTCGCCGGTGCGTCGCCAACCTCAACTGGCAGAAGCCTGCCGTGCCAAACCTCCTGCCGCCAGCGGAGCCGCTCTACCCGGCCGAGGAGCTGTACGGCGCCGTCCCGGCGGACCTGCGCAAGCCCTTCGACGTCCGCGAGGTGATCGCGCGGCTTGTGGACGGCTCGGACTTCGACGAGTTCAAGGCGCGCTACGGGGTCACGCTGGTCTGCGGGTTCGCCCGGCTCGACGGGCAGCTCGTGGGCATCGTCGGCAACAACGGCGTCCTCTTCTCCGAGTCGTCGCTCAAGGGGGCCCACTTCATCGAGCTCTGCGCGGGGCGCGGCGTGCCGCTCGTCTTCCTCCAGAACGTCACGGGCTTCATGGTCGGCAAGAAGGTGGAGAACGCCGGCATCGCCCGGGACGGCGCCAAGCTCGTGACCGCGGTCGCCTGCGCCCGCGTGCCGAAGCTCACCGTCGTCATTGGCGGGTCGTTCGGCGCAGGGAACTACGCCATGTGCGGACGCGCCTACGGCCCCCGCTTCCTCTGGATGTGGCCCAACGCGCGCATCTCCGTCATGGGGGGTGAGCAGGCGGCGAGCGTCCTCGCCCGGGTGAAGCGCGACGGGCTGGAGGCGCAGGGGAAGAGCTGGAGCCCGCAGGAGGAGGAGGCCTTCAAGGCGCCCCTCAGGGAGCAGTACGAGGCGCAGGGGCACCCCTACTACGCCTCGGCGCGGCTCTGGGACGACGGCGTGATCGATCCGGCGGAGACCCGCCGCTTCCTCACCCTCGGCCTCTCTGCGGCCTCCAACGCGCCGCCCGAGGCGACCCGCTTCGGCGTCTTCAGGATGTGAACCCCCATGCCCCACGCCACCACCGTCGAGCTGGAGCTGCGGGGCCACGCTGGCGTCGTGACACTCGCCCGTCCGGACCGGCACAACGCCTTCGACGAGCGGATGATCCACGAGCTGACCGAGGCCATCCGCGCCCTGGAGGCCGACGGCGCCGCGCGCGTGATCCTGTTCCAGGCTGCCGGCGAGAGCTTCTGCGCGGGCGCCGACCTCGAGTGGATGAAGCGGGCAGCGGCGCTGGGTCCCGACGAGGGTGTCGTCGACGCGCACCGGCTGGCGACGCTCCTCTCGGTGCTCGACCAGTGCGAGAAGCCGACCGTCGCGCGCGTGCATGGGGCGGCCTACGGCGGCGGGGTCGGGCTCATCGCCGCGTGCGACGTCGCCGTCGCCGGCCCGGGCGCCAGGTTCGCCTTCTCCGAGGCCAGGCTCGGGCTGGTCCCAGCCGTCATCGGACCGTACGTCGTCGCGACCATCGGCGAGCGGGCGGCGCGCCGCTACTTCCTCACGGGTGAGCGCTTCTCCGCAGAGGAGGCGCACCGGATCGGCCTGATCTCCGAGGTCGCGCCGGACGGCGCGGCGCTGGACGCGCTGGTCGGCCGCATCCTCGAAGCCCTGTCGGCGAGCGGGCCGGCGGCGATGCGGGAGGCCAAGGCGCTGGTCAGGGCCCTCCGCAACCGCCCGATCGACGGCCTGCTGATCGACGAGACCTCCCGAACGCTCGCGCGCGTCCGCGCCTCGCCCGAGGGGCAGGAGGGGATCGCGGCCTTCCTGGAGAAGCGGAAGCCGCGGTGGAGCGCGGGATGATCCGGCGGCCGGCCAGCGTCCGGATCGTGGAGGTGAGCCCGCGCGACGGGCTCCAGGCCGAGGCGCGGCTCGTCCCGGCGGCGATCAAGATCGCGCTCATCGAGCGGCTGGCGGACGCGGGGCTCGGGGCGGTCGAGGCGACCTCGTTCGTGTCGCCGCGGTGGGTGCCGCAGCTGGCGGACGGGGCGGAGGTGCTGCGGGGAATCCGGCGCAGGCCGGGCGTCGCTTACCCAGTCCTGGTGCCGAACCTGCGCGGGCTCGAGGAGGCGCTCGCCGCCGGGGCGCGCGAGATCGCCATCTTCGGATCGGCGTCCGAGACCTTCTCCAGGAAGAACATCAACTGCTCCATCGCGGAGAGCCTCGCCCGCTTCGGGCCGGTGGTGGAGCGGGCGCGCGCCGAGGGGGTCCGGGTCCGCGGCTACCTCTCCTGCGCCGTCGCCTGCCCGTACGAGGGCCCCATCGACCCGAAGCGGGCAGCGGCCGCAGCGAAGGGGCTTTGGGAGGTCGGATGCGAGGAGCTCTCCCTGGGCGACACCGTCGGCAGGGGCAACCCGGAGACGGTCCGCTGGATGATCGAGGCCTGCGCGGCCGCCATCCCGATCGAGCGGCTCGCAGGCCACTTCCACGACACCTACGGGATGGCGGTCGCGAACGTCCTCGCCTCGTACGAGCTGGGGGTGACGACCTTCGACGGCTCGGTGGCTGGGCTCGGCGGCTGCCCCTACGCGCCAGGCGCTGCCGGGAACGTGGCGACCGAGGAGCTGGTCTGGCTCTTCGAAGGGATGGGGGTCGAGACCGGCGTCGATCTGGAGAAGCTCGTCGCCGCCGGAAGGTTCGCCGCGGAGGCGGTGGGGGCGCCGAACAGGTCCCGGGTGGCGGCGGCGATGGCGCGGCAGGCTGGCGGCTGAGTCGCCGGCCGCTGAAAGGCCGGAGCATGCGCAGCGGGACTACCTGAGCGAGGCGCCCCACGCCTACCGCGCAGCGCGAGCGCGGGAGGTCGCACCTGCCTGGACGTCGAGCCAGAGGGTCGCGGCCTCACGTACCAGCCGGCGAGCCTCGGCGACCGTGCCGGCCTCGGTGACGACGCCCGGCAGCTCCGGGACCTCGACGGTGAAGCCGCCGGCTTCGAGGTCCGGCGTGAGCACGGCCCGGTAGGTCCGCCCGCGGAGCGTGAACGAGACTTCGCGGGGGGCCGACAACTCCACCACGCTCTGCTCCAGTTCCCGCGCGATCACGGCCACCGGCACCGTCACGACCACCTGCCCGCCGGACGTCGCGTCCACCAGATGGCGGGACTCGTCGGTGCGGACGAGCACCTTCCGTCCGCTCGCCTCCAGCGTCAGCTGTGCCAGGGGGCGGGCCACGTGGTCGAAGTGACGCTGGAGGTAGCGAACCGCCTTTCGGACCGCCGGCAGCGAGACTCCCGACGCCAACATCCGGCTGACGACCCGCAGCTCTACGACGTCCTGAAAGGCGTAGATGCGCCGCGAGCCCTTGCCCTTGGCGCCGCGGACAGACGGCCGGACCAGGCCGGTCTTGTCCCAGTAGTCGAGCTGCCGGTAGGTGACGCCGGTGAGTCGGCGCGCGGAGTCGGCGCTGAAGCCGGTCGAGGACATGATGGTCGAATAGCACCCGTGTGATTCGACATCAAGCCTAGGCCCACAGGCTGGCCATCGGCGCCGCCCAGAGCTTCGGGCCGAAGGGCAGGATCTCCCGGCCGGCGTAGAGCACGACGCCGCACTCGAAGCGCTTCCCAGCGAGCTCCTGCAGGACCCGGAGCCCCTTGAAGTCGGCGGACGTGACGGTGGCGCCCGCCTTCACCTCCACGCCGACGAGCTGGCGCCGGTGGCTCTCCAGGACGACGTCCACCTCATGGCCGGCGCTGGTGCGGAAGTGGAAGAGGCGCGGGCGGATCGTCGAGACCGGCGCGAGCTTGAGCAGCTCGGTCACGACGAAGGTCTCGGCGAGCGGTCCAGCCGTCGGCGGGCCGGTTGGCGAGACCGCCTGCGTCGAGTCCGAGGAGATGGGCGAGGAGGCCGGCGTCATTGAGATAGAGCTTCGCCGTCCGCGTGAGCCGCTTGCCAGCGTTCTCGAACCACGGCGGCAGGCGCACGACGAGGTAGAGGGCCTCGAGGAGCGCGAGGTAGCGCTTCAGCGTCATGTGGTTGATCCCGAGCGCCCGGCCGAGGTCAGCCACGTTGAGGAGGCCGCCCGTTCGGATGGCCACCGCCTCCAGGAGACGCGGGATCTCGGCGATCCGCTCGATCGCCGCGAGCTCCCTCAGATCCCGCTGCAGGAGCGTCGAGAGGTAGGCGTCGAACCAGCGCTCGCGTGCGTCCTCCCGCGAGCGGCCGGCCGCCTCCGGATACCCTCCGCGCAGCATGCGTCCGATGAGGGAGGCGCGGTCCACTGGCACGGGCAGGAGCCGATCGGGTCGGCCGGCGAAGCAGGCGTCCACGAAGCCCGGCGCGGTCCCCTCGAGCTCCGTCTGCGCGAGCGGCCACAGCGTGAGGATCTCCATGCGCCCGGCGAGGCTCTCCGCGACGCGCGGCAGCACGAGGACGTTGGCCGAGCCGGTGAGGATGAAGCGTCCCGGCCGTCGGTCGGCGTCGATGGACCGCTTCAGCGGGATGAAGAGCTCCGGCGCTCGCTGGACCTCGTCGAGGATCGCCCGTTCGCCGAGCGCTTCGACGAACCCCTGCGGATCGGCGCGCGCAGACGCGAGCGTTGCGAGGTCGTCGAGCGTTCGGTAGGGCCACGCGGCTCCGCCTCCCGCGAAAGAACGGACGAGCGTGCTCTTGCCTGACTGTCTGGCACCGGCGACGAAGACGGCGGGCGTGTCCGCGACGGACGCGCGCAGCGAGGCTTCCAGGAGACGACCAAGCATGCGGAGAATCTAACAGCAGTCGTGAGATTATCCAACACCGGTCACCGCCTCTCCAGCCCCAGCGCCCGCTCGATCCGCCTGTCCGGCACGAGCCAGACGAGAGCCACGGCCACGTAGATGGCGATGGACAGGCGGCGTTCCACGAACGCCATCGCCACCGCCGCCGCGTAGGCGATGACCGAGGCCTTCCCCTTCCAGTCGGCTCCCAGCGCGCGTGCGAGGCGCGACTCGGCCGGGTGGAGCGCCAGGAGCGCGCGCGTGAGGATGAAGTAGGCGATGGCGGCGGCGAGCAGCACGACGCCGTAGGCCGCCACGGTCGCCGGCGCCGCGTGGTGCTCACCCATCCAGGCGGTGACGAACGGGCGTGAGCGACAGCCAGAAGAGCAGGTGCATGTTGGCCCAGAGCACCCTCCCGTCCACCCGGTCGACGACGTGGAGCAGGTGGTGGTGGTTGTTCCAGTAGATCGCGACAAAGACGAAGCTGAGCAGGTAGCTGAGGAGCTTCGGCGCGAGGGGCGCGAGGTCGGCGAGGCCGGTCCCCGCCGGCGGGCGCAGCTCCAGGACCATGATGGTGATGAGGATGGCGATGACGCCGTCGCTGAAGGCCTCGAGCCGGTTGCGGGTCATGCCGGGAGCGTAACGGGCCCCGCCCCTCGCCGCTCCGCCCTCAGCGTCCCGGACGCTCGACCACCTCGACGATCTCGTCGCGGGCGCAGATGCCGTCGATGCGCGGGGACGCTGCGTCGCTGCTAGAGTCCGTGTCGTGGAGAATCCCGTGGCGCCCGGACTCGACCGGGAAGTGACGCTCGCGATCGTGAGCTACGACCCGCTCCGGCGCCGAGGCTTCCTTCGGATCGTCGAGCCGCCCGAGAAGACCCGCGTCCATTTCTCGATCGGCATGCTGCCGGAGGCGTTCAAGACGCCGATCATCGCGGCGTCGCGACCGCTCAACTACCACCGAGAGATGATCGACGACCAGTTCAAGCAGTGGATGCGCCTGGTTCGCCAGGAGGTGGTCGGATCGCGGTTCCGCGCGGTCGTCACGGCGCGGGCCGACGGACGCCTTCGGATGAGGAAGCGGACGATCGTTCACCTGCCGGGCAGGGTGCTGCCGCCCTGAGCTGACTTTCCGGCGGAGCGGGTTCGCGACCTGCCGGCCCGCGTCCCCGACGGGGAGCAACGCGCGCTTCGGGTGGCTTGCGCGAGCGTCGGCGCGCCGCGGCCGTTAACCCAGAACCGCTCTGCACGCCCACGGTGGAACCCCCACCGAGGGACAGGGCCATGAGAGTCGGCAGCCGTCTTTGGATCGGAGTCGTAGTCGGTCTCTTCCTCGTTCTCGGCGTGCTCGCCGGGACCAAGGCCAGCCAGATCGGCAGCATGATGAAGGCTGGCGCCGGGGCGGGGCCTCCGCCGGCGTCCGTCGCCTCGGCCCGCGTAGAGCGGATCTCGTGGGCCGGGAAGCGCGCGGCGATCGGCTCGCTCGTGGCGGTGCGGGGCGTCACGCTGGGCGCGGAGCTCCCGGGGCTGGTGCGCGAGATCACGTTCGAGCCGGGAGCCCTCGTGCGCCGGGGGACGGTGCTCCTGCGGCTCGACACTTCGGCGGAGGAGGCGCAGCTCGCGGCGGCGACGGCCGACGCGGCGTTGGCGCGGATCAGCCTGGCGCGGGCCGGGGCGCTCCGCGAGGCAGACGCGAACGCCCCGGCCGATCTGGACGCCGCCGAGGCGCGCGCCAAGCAGGCGGACGCGGCCGTCGCGGCGATCCGGGCGACCCTTGCGAAGAAGGTCATCCGCGCCCCCTTCGACGGCCGCATCTCCATCCGGCTGGTCGAGCTGGGGCAGGTGATCGGCGCCGGGGCGCCGATCGCGTCGCTCCAGTCGGTGAGTCCGATCCACGCCGAGTTCTGGCTGCCACAGCAGGCGCTCTCCGACCTGAAGGCGGGCCAGCGCGTCCGCGTGAGCGTCGACACCTTCCCGGGTGAGTCCTGGGAGGGCGTCGCTCACGACGATCAACCCCGAGGTCGACCCAGGCACCCGCAACGTGCGTGTCCAGGCCACCCTCGAGAACCCGGGCGGCCGTCTCCGCCCAGGGATGTTCGCGAGCGTCGAGATCGTCTCCGACGAGACGCGGTCGGTGCTGGTCATCCCGGCCACCGCCGTGATCTTCGCGCCGTACGGGGACTCGGTCTTCGTGATCGACGAGAAGCAGCTCGCGCCGGACCGGAAGGTCTCCGTCGCCCGGCAGCAGTTCGTGCGGCTCGGGGAGCGGCGCGGCGACTTCGTCGTGGTGGAGTCGGGGCTCGACGCGGGCGCCACCATCGTGAGCGCCGGCGCCTTCAAGCTGAGGAACGGCATGACGGTCGCGCTGAACGACGCGCTCGGGACGAAGGCCGAGCTCGCGCCCCGGCCCGTGGACCGCTGAGCGGCATGGAGCGTGCCCCGTGACCTTCACCGACCTCTTCATCCGCCGGCCCGTCCTCGCCGTCGTGGTCAACCTGGCGATCCTGATCGCGGGGCTCCAGGCGATCCGGTCCCTGAACGTCCGCCAGTACCCGGAGAGCCAGAGCGCGGCCGTCACCGTGACGACCGCCTACGTCGGCGCGAACGCCGCGCTCGTCCGGGGGTTCATCACCACGCCGCTCGAGCGCGTGATCGCCGCGGCCGACGGCGTGGACTACATCGAGTCGGAGAGCAAGCAGGGGGCCTCGATCATCCGGGCCCGGCTCAAGCTCGACTTCGACGCCACCCGCGCGCTCGGCGAGATCTCCTCGAAGGTGGACCAGGTGCGGAGCGACCTGCCGCCGGAGGCAGAGGTCCCGATCCTCAACATCGAGTCGGCGGAGAGCCAGTTCGCCTCGGCCTACCTCAGCTTCTCCTCCGACCTGCTCCAGCAGAACGAGATCACCGACTACCTCGTCCGCGTGGTGCAGCCGCGCCTCTCCGCGGTCGAGGGGGTCCAGCGGGCCGACATCCTGGGTGGCCGGACCTTCGCGATGCGGATCTGGCTGAAGCCCGACCGGATGGCGGCGCTCAACGTCAGCCCGGTGCAGGTGCGGCAGGCGCTGGCGCGCAACAACTACCTCGCCGCCGTCGGCCAGACGAAGGGGTCGCTGGTGCAGGTGAACCTCACCGCCAACACCGACCTCCGCACGGTCCGCGAGTTCGAGCAGCTCGTGGTCCGCGAGCAGGACGGCGCGGCGATCCGGCTGCGGGACGTCGCCGACGTGGCGCTGGGCGCGGAGGACTACGACACCGCCGTCGCCTTCAGCGGGAAGACGGCGGTCTTCATCGGCATCTGGCCGCTCCCGAACGCCAACTCGCTCGACGTCCTCCGGCGCGTGCGCGCCGAGCTCGACTCGCTGCAGCGCGAGATCCCACCGCAGCTGGCGGCCACGGTGGCCTACGACGGGACCCGCTACATCCAGAACGCCATCGCGGAGGTGGAGGAGACGCTGGCCGAGACGCTGCTGATCGTGGTCGTGGTGATCTTCCTCTTCCTCGGATCGCTCCGCTCGGTGCTGGTGCCGGTGATCGCCATCCCCGTCTCGCTGATCGGCGCGGTCTTCCTGATGCAGCTCTTCGGCTTCACGGTGAACCTGTTGACGCTGCTCGCCATCGTGCTCTCGGTCGGGCTGGTGGTCGACGACGCGATCGTGGTGGTCGAGAACGTCGAGCGCCACCTGAGGGAGGGCGCGACGCCGAAGGAGGCCGCGCTGCGCGGCGCGCGGGAGCTGGTCGGACCGATCGTCTCCATGACCATCACGCTCGCGGCGGTCTACACCCCCATCGCCTTCCAGGGAGGGCTGACCGGGTCGCTCTTCCGCGAGTTCGCGCTCACCCTCGCCGGCGCGGTGACCATCTCCGGCGTGGTGGCGCTGACCCTGTCGCCAGTCATGTCGGCCGGCCTGCTCGGGAAGGCAGGGAAGGAGCACGCGCTCTCCCGGCTCGTCCACCGGGGGTTCGACCGGCTCAAGGCGACCTACCAGCGCCACCTCGAGACCGCGCTCGGCTCGCGCAGGGCGATCTACACGGCGTGGGTCGCGATCTCGGTCCTCTCGCTGCTCATGTTCGTGCAGTCTCCGAAGGAGCTGGCCCCCACCGAGGACCAGGGGGTCATCTTCGGCATCGTCGACACGCCGGCCAACTCGACGCTCGACCAGGTCGCGCAGTCGACGCGCATCGTCAAGGACCACGCGCTGGCCCTGCCCGAGGCCGGCTTCACGTTCCAGATCACCTTCCCCAACATGGGCTTCTGGGGCGTGGGGATGAAGCCGTGGAACGAGCGGGAGCGGTCGGTCTTCCAGATCCTCCCCGAGCTGCAGGGGAAGCTCTCGGAGATCCCGGGCATCCAGACCTTCGCGATCCTCCCGCCGGCGCTCCCGGGCGGCGGCTCCTTCCCCGTCGAGGTGGTCATCGCGTCGACGGCCGAGGCCTCGGAGATCCTCGGCTTCGCGGAGCAGCTCCAGCAGAAGGCGGCCGCGAGCGGCATGTTCGCCTTCCCGCCGCTGATCGACCTGAAGGTCGACCAGCCCGAGTCGGAGATCGAGCTGGACAGGGAGAAGGTCGCCGAGCTGGGGATCGACCTGCAGTCGGTCGGACAGGACCTCGGGGCGGCCGTGGGCGGCGGCTTCGTCAACCGCTTCAGCATCGCCGGCCGCAGCTACAAGGTGATCCCGCAGCTCCCCCGATCCGAGCGGATGACGCCGGAGCAGCTCCAGGACATCCACGTCACGGGCCCCAACGGCCAGCTGATCGCGCTCTCCGCCATCGCGAAGCTCAGGGACTCGGTCGCGCCGCGCTCGCTCAACCGCTTTCAGCAGCTCAACGCGGTCAAGCTGAGCGGGGTCGCCTTCCGCCCGCTCGACGAGGCGCTCGCGTTCCTGGAGACCGAGGCCGCGGCGATCTTGCCGGCGGGCTACACCGTCGACTACACCGGCGAGTCGCGGCAGCTCCGGACCGAGGGGGACAAGTTCCTGCCCGCGTTCCTGCTCGCCGTGGTGCTGATCTTCCTGGTGCTGGCGGCCCAGTTCAACAGCTTCCGGGATCCCTTCGTCATCCTGGCCGGCTCCGTGCCGCTCGGCATGTTCGGCGCGCTCACCCTCACCTTCCTCAAGATGCCGAACCCCAACATCCCGTTCTGGACGGACGGCTGGACCACCACGCTCAACGTCTACTCGCAGGTCGGGCTGGTGACGCTCGTGGGGCTCGTGTCCAAGAACGGGATCCTGATCGTGGAGTTCGCCAACCGGCTCCAGGAGGAGGGCCGCTCCAAGCTCGAGGCGGTGAAGCTGGCGGCGGCGACGCGGCTCCGCCCCATCCTCATGACCAGCGTCGCGACGGTCTGCGGCCACTTCCCGCTGACGCTCGTCACCGGGCCGGGCGCCGAGGCACGGAACAGCATCGGCCTGGTGCTCGTCGCCGGCATGGCGGTCGGCACCGCCTTCACGCTCTTCCTGGTCCCGGCCATCTACGTGCTCATCGCGAAGGAGCGCGGGGCGGCCACGGAGGAGGCGAGCCCTGCGGCGGCCGGTGGGCCGGGCACGCCCCTCGCCCCCGCGCCCGCGGGGGCTTCCTACCTGACGCCCACCCCCTTGAAGAAGGTGTAGCGGCATTGACCGGGCGAGCGCCTCGCGGGTAGCCTTCCAGTGATGGTGCAGATCCGCTTCAGCCCGCTCCTTGCTCCTGCCGCCGCGAACGCGGCGGTCAGCGGCTGGTGGCGTTCCGCGTAGGCAGCGGGCGCCCTCCTCTCGACTCCGATCGACGAAAGGTGGCGGCCCGACGGGGCCGCCGCTCGCGTCGGCCCCAACGCGGGCCCGACGACATGAACGACCGATACACGTTTGGCGACGACGACCGGGCGGCTGCGAGGCTGCTGCGGCTGGCCGAGCTCTACGAGCCGGTCACGCGCGCGCTGCTCGAGCGCGGTGGCGTTCCCCGGTGTGGGGTGGCGGTCGACCTCGGCTGCGGCGTGGGCTGCCCACGCGCCTCCTGCGCGAGGTCCTCGCGCCGCGCCGTACCATCGGGCTCGACGCCTCGGAGCGCTTCATCGCCGAGGCGAGGCGCCGTCACGGTGCCGGGCTCGAGTTCACGGTGCACGACGTCACCAGCGCCCCCTTTCCGGTCCAGCCAGACCTGCTCCTTTGCCGCTTCCTCCTGACCCACCTGCGCGACACCGGCGCGGCGCTGGCAACCTGGGCTGCAGCAGCGCCGGGCGGGCGCCTGCTCGTCCACGAGATCGAGTCGCTCCGGGCGGAGCACCCTGCCCTTCGCCGGTACTACGAGCTCGTCGCGCGGCTCCAGGGTCACCACGGGCAGGCCCTCGACATCGGAGGGAGGCTCGACGCGCTCTTCGAGCGCTCACCGTGGCGAGTGCTGGATTCGCGAGCGGTCGTGTTCGAGGTGCCGGCCCCGCAGATGGCCGAGCTGCACCTGGCGAACCTCATGACCTGGCGTGAGGACGAGCACGCACGGCGAACGTTCGACCGGCTGGAGCTGGACGGGCTCCAGGCGACGCTGGAGCGGATCGTCGCCGGCCTCGAGCCGGCGGGTGCGGTTTCCAACGTGGTTCGCCAGGTCATCGCCGAGGCTGCGCCGTGAGCTCGGGCTGGCCGCTTACTACCTGTCTGTAGTATGTTGTAACCAAGAGGTCGTGATGGGCGCGAAGGCGAACATGGCCGTGAAGATTGAGCCCGCGTTGCGCAAGCGGCTCCAGGCGCTCGGCGACGCGAAGCGACGCACGCCGCACTGGCTGATGTGCGAGGCCATCCGGACGTACGTCGAGCGCGAGGAGCACGCCGAACGGGAGAAGGGCGAGGCCCGCGAGCGCCTCGCCCGCTACGACGCGACGGGCGAGCACGTCGCTGACCAGGACGTGGAGAACTGGCTGAAGACGTGGGGCACCCCCCGCGAGCGGTCCGCCCCGGCGCGCAAGCGTAGGGCTGTTTCGCGGTGAAGACCCTGCGGTGGACGCCGGAGGCGGTGAAGGATCTCATCCGGCTCCGCGAGTTCATCGGCGACAAGAACCCGAGCGCGGCGGCGCGTGCCGCTCGCCGCATCAGGGAGGCCGCCGCGGTGCTTCGGGAGCAGCCTGAGCTGGGGCTCGTCGCCGACGGCGAGGAGTTCCGCGATCTCGTCGCGCCGTTTGGTGGTGGCGCGTACGTCCTGAGGTACCGTATCGACGAGGACGCGGTCGTCGTCGTTCGCGTATGGCACAGCCGGGAGGAGCGCCGCGGGTGAGCGATGGACGCCCGGTCGCCGCCACTGAGGTGACCGCTAGCGGCGAGTGCCCTCAGACCGGCATCGTCCGCGGCGGCTCCGGGACGAGGAGCCTCGGCTCAGTGAGCCGCTGGACCTCCTCGACCGTCACGCCGGGCGCCAGCTCGCGGAGGACCAGCCCCTCCGGCGTCACGTCGATCCAGGCGAGGTCGGTGCAGACCGAGCGAACGCAGGCCGCGCCGGTGAGGGGGAGCGAGCACGCGCGAACGAGCTTTGGGCGGCCGTCCCTGCTCGCGTGCTCCATCATCACGACCACGCGCTTCGCCCCGGCGACGAGGTCCATCCCGCCCCCCATCCCCTTCACCATCTTGCCGGGGACCAGCCAATTGGCGAGGTCGCCCCGCTCGGAGACCTCCAGCGCGCCCAGGATCGCGAGGTCCACGTGGCCGCCGCGGATCATCGCGAAGGACTGCTCCGAGCCGAAGTAGGCGGTGCCCGGGAGCTCGGTCACCGTCTCCTTGCCGGCGTTGATGAGATCCGGGTCGACCTCGGCCTCGGTGGGGTAGGGGCCCACGCCGAGCATCCCGTTCTCCGACTGGAGCACCACCTCGATGCCCGGTGGGACGAAGTTGGAGACCAGGGTCGGCATGCCGATACCGAGGTTGACGTAGTAGCCATCGCGAAGCTCCAGCGCGACGCGGCGGGCGATCTGGTCGCGAGTTAGAGCGCATGGTCACCTCGCCCGGATGGTGCGCCGCTCGATCGGCTTCGGTACGCCGTCCCGAGGACGAGCCGCTGGACGTAGATCGACGGGACGTGGATCTGGTCGGGGTCGAGCGCGCCGAGCGGGACGAGCTCCTCGACCTCGGCGATCGTCACCCGGGCGGCGCCGGCCATGGGCTGGTTGAAGTTTCGCGCCGTCTTGCGGAAGACGAGGTTGCCCCAGGGGTCGGCCTTCCAGGCCTTGACCAGCGCGAAGTCGGCCCGGATCGGGGAGCTCGAGCAGGTGCTCGCGCCCGTCGATGACGCGCGCGCTCCTTCCCCTCGGCCACCTGGGTGCCGACGCCGGTGGGCGTGTAGAATCCGCCGATCCCCGCGGCGGCGGCGCGGCAGCGCTCGGCCAGCGTCCCCTGGGGGACCAGCTCCACCTCCAGCTCACCCGAGAGGTACTGCCGCTCGAACTCGTGGTTCTCTCCGACATAGGACGCGACCATCTTCCGCACCTGGCGCGCCTTCAGGAGCACGCCGAGCCCGAGGTCGGTCGTGCCGCAGTTGTTGGAGATGATGGTGAGCCCCTTGACCCCCTTCTCATGCAGCGCCGCGATGAGGTGCTCGGGGTTGCCGCAGAGGCCGAACCCCCCCACGACCAGGGTGGCCCCATCAGGGACGTCGGCGACCGCGGCTGCTGCGGACGGCTGGAGCTTTTGCATCGCGGGCCCTCCACGGACATCCTAGCCTCGTGGGGCTGTTGCTGCCGTCAGCGCAAACGGGGTCCTGCATGCTTTTCGACCTCCCTGAAGAGATCCTCGAGATGCAGCACACCGTCCGCGCCTTCTGCGAGGCGGAGGTGAAGCCGCACGCAGCCCGCTGGGATGCCGAGGCGCGCTTCCCGCTGGAGACCGTGCGGAAGCTCGGGGCGCTCGGCTTCCTCGGCATGTCCATTTCGGAGGAGTACGGCGGCTCGGACGTCGGCGCGCTCGGGATCGCCGTCGTGATCGAGGAGCTGGCGCGCCACGACGGCTCGCTCGCGCTCACCGTCGCCAGCCACAACGGCCTCGGCGTGGGCCACATCGCCCGCTTCGGGACCGAGGCGCAGCGCAGGCGCTGGCTTCCGGCGCTCGCAACCGGGGAGAAGCTGGGGGCCTGGGCGCTCACCGAGCCGGGGTCGGGCTCCGACGCTGCCGCGCTGGCCACCACCGCGGTCCGTCGCGGCGACGGCTGGGCGCTCGACGGTGAGAAGATCTTCATCACGCAGGGAACGGCCGGCGACGTCTTCGTGGTGCTCGCGCGCGACGACCGGACGCACAAGCAGGCCGGCATCACGGCCTTCGTCCTGGAGCGGGGGATGCCGGGCTTCTCCCAGCACCCGATGCACGGGAAGCTCGGCATGCGCTCCTCCGACACGGCCGAGCTGGTGATGGAGGGCGTGCAGGTCCCCGACGAGAACAGGCTCGGAGAGGTCGGCCACGGCTTCACCGACACTCTCGAGATCCTGGACCGCGGGCGGATCTCCATCGGCGCGCTCGCAGTCGGCCTCTCGCAGGGGGCGCTCGACGCGTCGCGGAGCTACGCGCTCCAGCGGACGGCCTTCGGAAAGCCGATCGCCGAGCACCAGGCGATCGCCTTCCAGCTCGCGGACATGGCCACCCGCACCGCCGCGTCCAGGCTCCTCGTCCACCGCGCCGCGCGGCTCGCCGAGGACGGGAGGCCGTTCCGCAAGGAGGCCTCGATGGCGAAGCTCTTCGCGAGCGAGACGGCGATGTGGGTGACCACCCACGCCGTGCAGATCCACGGCGGCTACGGCTACACCAACGAGTTCCCGGTCGAGCGGCAGTTCCGGGACGCGAAGCTGACCGAGATCGGCGAGGGGACGAGCGAGGTCCAGCGGATGATCATCGCGCGGGAGATCCTGGGGACGCGCTAGGCGGGAGGTCCGTCATGCCCTGGTCGAGCGAGGAGCTGAGCGAGATCCTGAAGCAGCGCGAGAGCTGGACCGCCGAGGAGCTGGCGAAGGCGCTGGAGAGGCGTCCGCTGCGGCGCGACGTGTTCCGGACCGACTCCGGAATCCCCATCCCCGACGTGCTGGATCCGGCCAGTCGCGGCGCCAGCGACTTCCTGCGCGACGTCGGCTATCCGGGGCGCTTCCCGTTCACCCGCGGCCCGCACCCGACCATGTACCGGGCGCAGCTCTGGACGATGCGCCAGTTCGCCGGCTTCGGGTCGCCCGAGCAGACGAACGCGCGCTTCAAGTACCTGCTGAAGCACGGGGTCACCGGCCTCTCCACGGCCTTCGACATGCCGGCGCTGATGGGCTACGACGCGGACCACCCGATGAGTCGTGGCGAGGTGGGGCGCGAGGGGGTGGCGGTCTCCAGCCTCCGCGACTTCGAGCGGATCTTCGACGGCATTCCGCTCGCCGACGTCACCACCTCCATGACCATAAACGCCACCGCGGTGATCGCGCTGGCCATGTACGTGGCCGTGGCCGAGCAGCAGGGGGCCGCGCGCTCGCGGCTCGGTGGGACGCTGCAGAACGACATGCTGAAGGAGTACATCGCGCAGAAGGAGTGGATGATCCCGCCCGCGCCGGCGGTCCGGATCAATTGTGACGTCATCGAGTTCTGCGCCAGGGAGATGCCGCGCTGGAACCCGGTGAGCGTGTCCGGCTACCACATCCGCGAGGCAGGGGCGACGGCGATCCAGGAGCTCGCCTTCACGATCGCCGACGGCCTGGAGTACGTGAAGGAGTGCCTGGCGCGGGGGCTCGACGTGGACACCTTCGCCCCTCGCCTCAGCTTCTTCTGGGACGTGCACAACGACTTCTTCGAGGAGGTCGCCAAGCTCCGCGCCGCGCGTCGCATCTGGGCGCGGACGATGCGGGATCGCTTCGGCGCCAGGAGCGCCGGGTCTCTCCTCCTGCGGGCCCACGCGCAGACTGCCGGGGTCACGCTCACCGCGCAGCAGCCGCTCAACAACGTGACGCGGGTCGCTCTGCAGGCGTTCGCCGCCGTGCTGGGCGGCGCGCAGTCGATCCACACCAACTCGCTCGACGAGACCTGGGCGCTCCCGACCGAGGAGGCGGTGACCGTGGCGCTGCGCACGCAGCAGATCATCGCCAGCGAGACGGGGGCAGACCGCGTCGTCGATCCGCTCGCGGGCAGCCACTACGTCGAGTGGCTCACCGACGAGGTCGAGCGGCGGGCGCTCGAGCTGATCGGGAAGATCGACGCGATGGGCGGGATGCTGAGGGCGGTGGAGCTGGGGTTTCCGCAGCGCGAGATCGCCGAGAGCGCCTTCGCCTGGCAGCGCGAGGTGGAGCAGGGGGAGCGGACGGTGGTGGGGGTCAACGCCTTCCGCGCAGAGCTGGAGCCGCACATCCCGACGCTCAGGGTGGACGAGACGGTGCAGGCGACGCAGATCGAGCGGCTTCGTAAGGTGCGAGCCGAGCGGAGCGCGGCGCGGGTCGCCGACGCCCTCGGCGCCCTGGAGCGCGCCGCGCGCGACGGCGCCAACGTGGTCTGGCCGGTGCTGGAGGCGGTCAAGAGCTACGCCACGCTGGGCGAGATCTCGGACGTGCTCCGAGCGGTCCACGGCGTCTATCGCGACGAGGGGCGGATCTAGCCGCGCCCTCCGCGTCGCCGATCACGGCAACCTAGGGCGGCGCAGCGCGGCGCGTGGCCTGCGCGACCGGCAGCTGCCAGCCGTGCCGGATGGCCATGTAGCGCAGCCCGAAGCAGAGGGCCGCGCCGGCCCCCATCGCCACCGGCGACGGCAGCCCGAGCGCGGCGCCGAGCACCACGACCGCGCCGCCGGCCAGCGCGGCGACCGCGTAGATCTCGGCGCGCAGCACGGCCGGGACCTCCGAGACCAGCACGTCCCGCACCATCCCGCCGCCGGTCCCCGTGAGCACGCCCAGGAGGACCGCCGGGACGGGGCCCAGGCCGAAGGAGAGCGCCTTGTGCGTCCCGGCGACGGCGAAGAGGGCGAGCCCTGCGGCGTCGAAGACCAGCACGGGGCTGCGCATCCTGTCCACGATCGGGTGCCAGTAGAACGTGACGAGGCCGGCGGCCGCGCAGACCGCGAGGTAGCGCCAGTCGGCGAGGCCGGCCGGAGGGACGGCGCCGATCAGGACGTCGCGCGCGATCCCGCCGGAGTTCCCGGCCGCGAAGGAGAGGACGAGGACGCCGAAGAGATCCAGCCTGTGCTTCACCCCGGCGGTGGCGCCGCTGAGCGCGAAGACGAACGTCCCCAGCAGATCGAGGACCACCATGAGCGCGTTCATCGGGAGCTACCGGCCCAGCGCCTTCTTGAGCGACTTCACGAACTTCCGAACGCGGTCCGCCCGCGCCTTGCGCGAGCCCCCCTCGGCGATCCGGTTCACGATGGCGCTGCCGACGACGACGCCGTCGGCGAGCCCTCCGAGCGAGCGGGCCTGCTCCGGGGTCGAGACGCCGAAGCCGATGACGACCGGGACCTTGCTCGCGGCCCGGACCGCGGCCACCTGCGGGCCGATCTCGGTCGGGAGCGCCTTGCGGGCGCCGGTCACGCCGGTCACCGAGACGAAGTAGAGGAAGCCGGTGGCCGCGTGCGCCGCCGCCTCGATCCGGTCGGGGCCGGAGGTCGGCGCCACCAGGAAGACCACCTTGAGGCCGCGGGGCGTCGCGAGCGACAGCAGCTCGCCCGCCTCCTCGGGGAGGAGGTCCGGGATGATGAGCGCGTCCACGCCGGCGCGGACGCAGTCGTCGACGAAGCGGTCGAGGCCGCGGCTGTGCACGGGGTTGAGGTAGCCCATCAGCGCGATCGGGACGTCGCTCCTGGCCCTCACCGCCGCCGCCACCTCCAGCACGTCGGCGAGCCTCGTCCCGGCCGCGAGCGCGCGCTCTGCGGCCTTCTGGATGGTCGGGCCGTCGGCGATGGGGTCGGAGAAGGGGATTCCGATCTCGATGAGATCGGCGCCGCCCTCCACGCACGCCAGCGCCATCGCCTTCGACGTCGCCACGTCGGGGTCGCCCGCCATCACGTAGGTGACGAGCGCAGCCTCCCTGGCGGCGAAGCAGCGTGAGAAGGAGGCCGCGATCCGGTCCACGCCGGGTGACTTCGTCTTCTTCGCGCTCACCGCCCCGCCCCCTTCCGCTTCTTCGTCGCAGCCGGCCGCTTCGCCTCGCGCCTCGGCGGGGCGGCGAGCATCCGGCGCACCTGCTCCACGTCCTTGTCGCCTCTTCCGGAGACGTTGACGATCACCAGCCCGTCCCGGCCAAGCTGCCTCGCCACCTTCCGCGCCGCGGAGACGGCGTGCGCGCTCTCGAGCGCCGGGATGATCCCCTCGGTGCGCGACAAGTACTGGAAGGCGTCGAGCGCCTCCACGTCCGTCGCCTGCATCAGCGTCAGCCGGCCGCTGTCCTTGAGGTACGCCAGCTCGGGCCCGACGCCCGGGTAGTCGAGCCCGGCGCTGATCGAGTGGGCCTCGGCGATCTGGCCGTCGGCGTCCTGGAGGACGAAGCTGCGCGAGCCGTGGAGCACGCCCGGCCGCCCCTTCGCGAGCGACGCGCCGTGCTTCCCCGAGGTCAGCCCGTGCCCCGCCGCCTCGACGGCCACGAGCTTCACCGACGGGTCGTCGATGAAGGCGGAGAAGATCCCCATCGCGTTCGAGCCGCCGCCGACGCACGCGACGATCGCGTCGGGGAGCCGGCCGGCGACCTCCAGCACCTGCCGCCGGGCCTCGCGCCCGATCACCGACTGGAAGTCGCGGACCATCGCCGGGTAGGGGTGCGGACCCGCGACGGAGCCGATGATGTAGTGGGTGTCGCGGACGTTGGTCACCCAGTCGCGCAGGGCCTCGTTCATCGCGTCCTTGAGCGTGGCCGAGCCGGAGGTCACCGGGATGACCCGCGCCCCGAGGAGCTGCATCCGGAAGACGTTGAGCGCCTGCCGCTCGACGTCGACGGCCCCCTGGTAGACCTCGCACGGGAGGCCGAACAGGGCCGCCGCGGTGGCGGTGGCGACGCCGTGCTGCCCCGCGCCCGTCTCCGCGATGATCCGCTTCTTCCCCATCCGCCTGGCGAGGAGGATCTGGCCGAGCGTGTTGTTCAGCTTGTGCGAGCCGGTGTGGCAGAGATCCTCGCGCTTGAGCAGCACGCGGCAGCCGCCCGCGTCTGCGCTCATCCGGCGCGCCTCGCTGAGCGGCGTCTCCCGCCCGGCGTACCGCTCGAGCAGCTCGTTCAGCTCGGCGTCGAAGGCAGGGTCGGCCCGGGCGGTGCGCCACGCCTGCTCCAGCTCCAGCAGCGCGGGGACCAGCGTCTCGGGGACGTACCGTCCGCCGAACGTGCCGTACCGGCCGCGCTCGTCGGGGAGGGGAGCTCCGCTCATCGGTTCTTCTCCTTCAGGCCCTTTGCCTCGCGGATGAACCGCGCGGTCTTCTCGTGATCCTTCACGCCGGGGGCGCTCTCGACCCCGCTGGCGACGTCCACCGCCCACGGCCGGACCTGCCTGACCGCGTCGGCGACGTTCTCGGGGGTGAGGCCGCCGGCGAGGACGATCGGCGCGCGGCGGGCGCCCTCGGCCGCGAGCGTCCAGTCGAAGGTGGTGCCGCTCCCACCGTACCCAGGCGTGTCGGTGTCGAGCAGGAAGCCGGCGACGTCGTACTCGGCGAGGGCGTCCAGCGAGGCGCGGTCGTGGACGCGGATCCCCTTGATCACGGGGAGCGTCAGCGAGGCGCAGAGCTCGGGCGGCTCGTCGCCGTGGAGCTGCAGCCAGTGCACGCCCGACAGCGCCGCCGCCCGGAGCGCCTCCTCGCGAGTGGGGTCGACGAAGACGCCGACGGCCGCGATGAAGGGCGGGAGGTGCGCGATGATCTCGCCGGCGGCGCGCGGGTCGAGGTACCGCTTCGACCGCGGCCAGAAGTTGAAGCCGAGGGCGTCGGCGCCGGCCCGCGCGGCCGCGAGCGCGTCCTCGAGCCGGGTGATGCCGCAGATCTTCACGCGGACCATCAGGCTGCCCCCTCGCGGTCGTGGCGATGCACTTCTCCCCCAAGCCATTGGGGGAGAAGCTGGATGAGGGGGAGGCTGCCGCGGAGAGCCCCCTCACCCAGCCTCTCCCCCGCGGGGGCGGGGGAGAGGTGCTTTCCCTTGGCGTCACTCACGCTCACGCCGTCATCTCCCGCAAGAGCTGCCCCGGATCCTTCGCGCGCACGAGCGCCTCGCCGACGAGGAGGTTGGCGGCCCCCGCCCTGCGCAGCCTCAGCGCATCGCCCGGCGTCCGGACGCCGCTCTCGGCGACCCCCTTCACCGCCGCCCGGGAGGAGCGGCAGCACCCGCTCCGACGTCGCCAGGTCCACCGCGAAGGTGCGAAGGTTCCTGTTGTTGACGCCGACGATCGTCGCGCCGGCCAGGAGCGCCGCCTCTGCCTCCCGCTCGTCGTGCGTCTCGACCAGCGCGGCGAGCCCGAGCGCGCGGCAGTCGTCGAGGAGCCGCCCGAGCAGCTCCGCGGAGATGGCCGCGACGATGAGCAGCGCCGCGTCCGCGCCGTGGGCTCGCGCCTCGAGGAGCTGGTACCGGTCGAGGACGAAGTCCTTTCGCAGCAGCGGGACCGCCACGGCACTCCTGACGGCCGCCAGGTCGTCGAGGGAACCGCCGAACCCGGGGCCGTCGGTGAGGACGGAGATGCAGGCGCAGCCCGCCTCCGCGTACCGGCGCGCCTGCGCGGGAGCATCGAGCCCCGCGTCGATCGGGCCGGCCGATGGGCTCGAGCGCTTGACCTCGGCGATGATCCGCACCGGTCCGCCGCGCGGCGAGAGCCTCCCCTCGAAGTCGAGCGGCGGCGCCGCGTCCTTCAGGCGCGCCTCGAGCTCCCGGTCCGGGAGGGCAGCGCGACGCGCGGCCACCTCGTCCACCTTTCGGTCCATGATCTTCGCGAGGAAGTCGGGCTGCATCGTCATCAGGCCTTCGCCGTCGCCTTGACCAGCCGCGCGAGCTTCTCCGCGGCCGCGCCCCTGTCGATCGACTCGGCCGCGATCCGGACCCCGGCGCGCAGGTCGGGGGCGGCCTCGGCCGCGACCAGCGCCGCCGCGGCGTTGGCGAGCGTCGCGTCGCGCGGCGCCCCCTTCTGGCCCGAGAGCACGTCGCGCAGGATGCGGGCGTTGAGCGTGGCGTCGCCGCCGACGATGGCCGACTCGGGGTGGCGTGCGAGCCCGATGTCCTCCGGGAGGATGGAGTAGCGCTCCAGCACCCCGCCCTTCACCTCGCAGAGGTGCGTCATCCCGGTGACGGTGATCTCGTCGAGCCCCTCGCCGTGGACGACGAAGGAGTGGAGGGTGCCGAGCGCCGCGAGGACCCCGCCGATGATCGGGACCCACCGGGGCTCGTAGACGCCCATCACCTGGTAGCGCGCGCCTGCGGGGTTGGCGAGCGGGCCGAGGAGGTTGAAGATCGTGCGCGTGCCGAGCTCGCGCCGGATGCCGGCCACCGCCTTGAAGGCGGGGTGGAGCCGCGGCGCGAAGAGGAAGCCGATCCCGACCTCGGAGATGCAGCGCTCGACCACCTCCTTGCCGGCCTCGACGTCGACGCCGAGGGCGGCGAGGACGTCGGCGGAGCCCGACTTGGAGGAGACGGCGCGGTTGCCGTGCTTCGCGACGGTGACGCCGGCGCCAGCCACGACGAAGGACGCGGTGGTGGAGATGTTGAAGGTGGCGCGGCCGTCGCCGCCGGTGCCGCAGGTGTCGACGAAGATCTCCCTGTCCACGCGGATCGGGTCCACCCGCGCGCGGAGCACGTCGGCGGCGCCGGCGATCTCCTCCACGGACTCGCCCTTCAGCCGAAGCCCGGCCAGGAGCGCGCCCACCTGCGCGGGCGTCGCCTCCGTGTCGACGATCTCCGTCATCACCTGCGCCATCTCGGACCGCGAGAGACCCTGCCCCTCGAGCAGCTTCGCCACCGCCTGCTGGATCATCGTGTCCCTCTCCTGTTCGCGCCGAGCCTGGCCAGCCAGTTGCCGAGGAGGGGCTTCCCAGCCTCGGTCAGGATCGACTCGGGATGGAACTGCACGCCCTCGACGTCGTGGGTCCGGTGCCGGAGCCCCATTATCTCACCCTCGTCGGTCCAGGCCGTGACCTCCAGGACCGCCGGGAGCGTCTCGCGCTCGACGACGAGCGAGTGGTAACGGCCGGCCGTGAACGGGTTGGGGAGCCCCGCGAAGACCCCCTTGCCGTCGTGGTGTACCGGGCTCGACTTGCCGTGGACGATCCGCACGTTGCGGACCACCTTGGCGCCGAAGGCCTGGCCGATCGCCTGGTGGCCGAGGCAGACCCCCAGGATCGGCAGCTGGCCGGAGAGCTCGCGGACGGCGGCGAGCGTCACGCCCGCCTCGTCCGGCGTGCACGGGCCCGGCGACAGGACGAGCCCGTCCGGCAGGAAGGCGCGGATGCCGGCGACGTCGATCTCGTCGTTCCGGAAGACCGTGACGTGCGCCCCCAGCTCGCCGAGGTACTGCACCACGTTGAACGTGAACGAGTCGTAGTTGTCGACCAGCAGGACGCGCCTGACCTCGGGTCCCGCGCCCGCCTTGACGTAGGTGGCGCTCATCGCCGCCTCCTGTTCTGCGTCGCGGGGAGCGGCGCGACCGCGTCGAGCGAGCGGGCCTCGGCCTGGGCGACGGCGGTGAAGACGGCGCGCGCCTTGTTGACCGTCTCCACGTACTCGGTCGCCGGGTCGGAGTCGTAGACGATGCCCGCGCCGGACTGCACCGAGATCCGGCCGGCGCTCGCCATCAGCGTCCGGATGGCGATGGCCATGTCCATGTTGCCGCCGCGATCGAAGTAGCCGACGGCGCCCGCGTAGGGCCCCCGCCGCGCGGGCTCCAGCTCGTCGATGATCTCCATCGCCCGGACCTTCGGGGAGCCGCTCACGGTCCCGGCCGGGAAGCCGCCCCGGAGCACGTCGACGGCGTCGAGCCCCGGCGCGAGCTTGCCGCGCACCTCCGAGACCAGGTGCATCACGTGGGAGTAGCGCTCCACCGTCTTGAAGGCGGTGACCGCCACGGAGCCGACGGCCGAGACGCGCCCCACGTCGTTGCGGCCGAGATCCACCAGCATCACGTGCTCGGCGTTCTCCTTCGGGTCGGCGCGCAGCTCTGCCTCGAGCTGCGCGTCCTCCGCGGCGTCGACGCCGCGCTTGCGCGTGCCGGCGATGGGACGGAGCGTCACCTCGCCGTCGGCCAGCTTGATCAGCGTCTCCGGCGAGGAGCCCACGAGCGCCCGGTCCCCGTCCTGGACGTAGAAGAGGTAGGGCGACGGGTTCACCCGGCGCAGGGCCCGGTAGATCTCGAAGGGCGGCAGCCTCGTCTTCGCGTCGAAGCGCTGCGAGAGGACGATCTGCTGGCAGTCGCCGGCGGTGATGTACTCCTTGGCGCGCGCCACGGCGGCCTCGAACTCGCGCCGACCGACGCGCGGGACGAGCCGCGCCGCCCCGTTCGACGGGCGGTGGCGCCGATCGACGAGGGGGCGCCGCAGCAGCCGCAGCCGCGCCTGGAGCCTGCGGACCGCCTTCGCGTAGAGCGCCCTCGGATCGTCCTTCGGCCCGCAGCGCACCTCGCAGACCAGGTGCAGGGAGTGGCGCCGGTTGTCGAACGCCACGACCTCGTCATAGTCGCCCAGGAGGACGTCAGGGAAGCCGAGCTCGTCCGCCTTGGCGATGGGCACTCGCGGCTCGAACCGCCGGACGGCGTCCCACGCGACGTGCCCGACCAGCCCGCCGGAGAAGGGCGGCGTGCCGGGCACGCGCACGGTCGCGTGGCTCGAGAGCAGCCCGCGGATCGCGTCGATCGGATCGCCCGGATCGCCGTGCTTCCACTGCACGACGTGGCGCGGACCGGCGCCGAGGAAGGTGAAGCGCGCGCTGCGCTCCCCGCCCTCGACCGACTCGAGCAGGAACGCGTGGCGCTCTCCGCGCGAGATCTTCAGGAACGCGGAGACCGGCGTCTCGGTGTCGGCGTCGATCTCGACGCGGACCGGGACGGCGCGGCCAGGCTTGCAGAGCTTCAGGAACGCCGGGAGATCGGGCTGGAAGGTCAGTTCAGGCGAGCCAAAGTAGCACCGTCATGCAGTCACCCGACGGGCTGGGCCCGGGATCTCGACCAGGCCCTTGTCGACCGCCTTGTTCTCGGCGTCGACCAGGACCACGGTGGGTTTGAATGCGCGCGCCTCGGCCTCATCCATCTCGGCGAACGTGGCGATGATCACCATGTCCTTGGGCTTCATGAGGTGCGCAGCGGCTCCGTTGATGCAGATGACCCCGGAGCCGCGCTCCCCGCGGATGGCATAGGTCTGCAGCCGGGTCCCGCGGGTGATGTTCCAGATGTGGACCAGCTCGTAGTCCCAGATGTTCGCGGCCTCCATCAGCCCCTCGTCGATCGTGACGGACCCCTCGTAGTCGAGGTCCGCCTGGGTGACGGTGGCGCGATGGATCTTGGACTTGAAGATGGACCGGCGCATTTGGAGCGAAATTGATTACCGCCGACGGCGACGGATCGCAAGCCAGTATCCGTTTTTCGGAGCGACTCCAACCCGTTGGTGGGGGAGGGCCAGGTTGCCCGCGCCGCCACCCGGGCGGCATGATGTGAGGTGGTGCCATCACCGCTCGCCGCCCGCCGCTTCGAGATCCACGCCGCAGCGCGGAGGGAGCCCGCCGGCTTCCTCAGGATCGATCCGGAGTCCGTGCGCTTCCACCTGGGCACGTCGCTCGCCGACTTCGCGGTCCCCATCCGGATCGCTCCCGACGCCCGCTCCATCGTGCGGGCCGCGGCGGCGGAGATCGCGCTCCTCCTCGGCACCCACCACCGGTTCGTGCCGGAGGACGAGCGGGACAGGCTCATCGTCCGGGAGGGCTACGCGCGCCTGCCGGCGGTGGAGCCGCGCTACGGTCCGTCAGCGGGCGGCCCGGACCTCCGCGGAGCGGCCCAGCTGGCCACGGTGGTCCACCCTGCGCTCACCGGCGGGCTCGCCACCGCGTGGCTCGGTCGCGGTGGGAAGGGCAACGCCCTGGCGGCGCTGCTCATCGCGCTCTGGAAGCGGGCCTTCGAGGAGATGTCCGAGACCGGCGGCAAGGAGGAGACGCCGCTCCTCGTGGCGCTCGCCATGTCTGCCGAGCTGCAGGCCGTCGAGCCGGAGCTGCGCGACGTCCTCCCCGGGCCTCCGCTCGATCGATACCTCCGCGGAGCGGCGCAGGGTGCGCTCTGGATCGCGGCGCGGACCGGGCTCGCGCGGGCGTGGCGGGACGCGGGACGGAAGGCGGACGACCCCCTCCTGCTCCGGATCGAGGCGGCGCTCGCGCCGGGGGCGCTGCTGGGGGGGCGCGCCGGCTTCCTCGGCAGCGGCGCGACCCTCTACGGGTGCGAGCTGACGGCTGGAATCCCCCGCTCGGACGACCTGGCGGCGCGGTTGGCCGCGGGCGCGGACGTCGACGCGGTGGTGGGCGACCTCGCCGCGGCGCTCGGGGCGGAGGAGGAGCTGGCTCGCCGCGCCGAGGGCGCGGTCGCCGTGGCGCGGCTCCGCGAGCTCCTGGTAGGCGCCGTCGTCGCTGCGGAGGCGGCTGGGCAGGTGGACGCGGTCGGCCGGCTCGAGGAGCGGCTCGCGGCCCCGGGGTCACTGGCGGCGGCCCTGGCCGAGGACGGCGCTCGGAAGGAGCTCGCGGGCGAGCTCGCCTCGATCGGCCTCGGCGGCGAGGTGGGCGCGGCGCTGGAGCAGGCGGTCCGCGCGCTCAAGGGCTGGAGGGGGCGGGAGCCCGCTGCGCCGTTCGGGCTCCGGCGCGACGAGGCGAGGGCCGCGTATGCGTATGCCGCCGCTGCGCTCCTCTGCGATGTCGCGCTCGAGAGACACGTCTCCGCCGCCCGAAAGGCGCTGGCATTCCGGACCGGCGAGGAGGCGGAGGGTGGGGCCGACGTGGAGTGGGAGGCCGGGAGGCTCTACCGCATCTCGGCGCAGCCCGGCCCGATCCGGTGCACGTCGGTGGAGCGGGATGTCGGGCACCTCTTCGCCGACATCAAGGACTTCACGCGGCGCACCTCGCTCCTCGGGCAGGCGTCCATGGCGGAGCTGCTGCGACGGGAGTTCTTCGTCCCCATCCTCGCCCTGGCGAAGGAGCACTTCGGCGGCGCGAGCCACCTCTCGGACCGCGGCGGGGTGACGGTCAACAACCTCATCGGCGACGCCATCAGCTTCTCCGGCCGGATCGAGACGATGGTGGGGATGGCGCGCGACGTCCGGCGCCACTTCGCGGCCTACGCCGCCCGGCTGCAGCGGGAGATCTCCAGCGAGGTGCTCGCGAAGCGGCTGGAGGCGATCGAGCGCGAGCACGCGGCCCCCCTCGCGGCGGCGGCCCGCGCGATCGCCGAGGCGAGGGGCGCGGCGGCGGCCGCGGCGGCCGGGTCTCCGCAGCTGGCGGCGGCGCAGTACCGGCTCGCCCGCGCCAACGACGACGAGGCAAGGATGACCGAGGAGCGCGACAAGGCGCTCGCCCGCGCCCGCGGCGAGGCGATCAGCGCGGGGATCTTCGTGAGCTTCGGGCCGGCTCCGCTGGTCGTGGCGATCGACGACGAGGTCTTTGGCCGTCAGCGCGTGGCCATCGCCGACAAGATCAACGAGTCGGCCCGCGGGACGGCCAGGAACGGCGCCGCCCGGGCGCGCGCCGACGCGGAGCTGGCCGCGGAGCGCAAGGCCCGCGGCGCCCCGGCGATGGACCACGCCTGGCGAGTCTTCATCGGCCAGCCGCTCGCCATCTCGATCCCGCCAGGCCCCGAGGCGGCCGCGCTCCGCGCGTTCGCAGGGGGCGATCCACAGGGGGCGATGCGCCACCTCGCCGCGCCGGTCCGCGCCGCGCTCGAGGTCGCGGCCAGGGTCGAGGGGGACGCGGCCGGGGACATCTACAACAGCGGCATCGCGGTCTCGGAGGAGTCCCTCCAGTCCTGGCTGGCCGAGGTCGCAGACGCCCGCGTCGTGCGGCGCGTGGACCTCGCGCCCGATGCGCTCCCCGCGGAGCTCCGCGCTCGCTGGTACTACGGAACCGACCCGCTCAACCTCGTCGCCTGCTTCGGGGGCGGCGGCCGGCTCGCAGAGCTGTACCGCCGCGTCGGGCGCGCCGCCTTCAAGGGGCTGGGCGACGTCGTGGTCTGGGAGCTGTGCGAAGAGATGGGCGGCGCCGCGGCGCTGGCGCAGCATTACGGTCCGAGGTGGTTCAAGGAAGCGCGCGGGTAGGGCGCCACTCGCTCGCGGACACCAGCGACATCACCTCGTAGGCCATCGACCTACAGCCCCGCATGGAGGGCGACCTTCATGGGGTCGACACGGATTGGGTAGGCTGGGCTTCCGTCTCTCACCAATCGCTTCTTGGGGGCTACATGCGCAGAATCCTTCTTCCCTTCTCCTTCTCCATCCTCATCCTTGCGGCCGGCTGCGGCGGCTCCTCTGGCGGTGGTGGCGGCGGTCCTGCGACAGGTCCGACGTGCCTCTTCACCTCCGACTCCTGCTTCGTGGCCTCCGGCGGCACGTTCACGGCGCCCGACCTGCTGACCATGCAGACTGCCTGCACGGACTCCGGAGGGACCTTCACGCAGTCCGGCACCTGCTCGACCGCGAACAGCGTTACCGGCTACTGCGCCATCCCGAACGGGGCGATGGCGGGGCTGCTCGGCACGACGGTTCCGGGCGCGACGATGCAGGGCTACTACTACACGGCCGCCTGGGACGGGACGACCGCGGACGGCGACTGCACCGCCATCGGCGGGACCTGGCTCGGCGGCTCGACGGCCACGTGCGGTGACGGCACCGTCTCTGGCGCCGAGGTCTGCGACGGCGCCAACCTGGACGGCCAGACCTGCGTCTCGCGGGGCTTCACGGGCGGCACGCTCGCGTGCGCGGGCAACTGCCTGAGCTTCAACACCACCGCTTGCACCGGCGGTGGCGCGACCACGACCATCCGTTGCCTCTGGTCCGGCATCATCTGCGATCAGGTGACGGGGGTCATGACCCCGACCCAGAGCAGCAGCCTCCAGTCGTCGTGCACCTCGGCTGGCGGAACCGCGGCTGTCGGGACCTGCTCGACGGCCGGTGCAGTCTCCGGCCACTGCCACTACTCGAGCACCTACGATATGACCGGCATCACGATCCCCGGCGGTTACCTCGACGAGTACTACTACACCGCGAGCTGGACGGCGCCGGACGCTCAGTCCTATTGCGCGACGCCACCGGCAGGCACCTGGGTGCCCTGACCGTTCTGACGCTCGATCAACGAGGGGCTCCGGGTCTTCGACCCGGGGCCCCTTCGCATGTTGTGCGGGCATCAGGTAGAGGTGGTCCCAAGAGCGAGCCGGAATGCCGAGCTCATGCGCTCCTGCTCTCGCGCTGGAACGCCAAGCCGGTCGGCGAGCTCGCGCCACCTGCTCACGACCGACTGGCCGCTCGCGATGACCTCGTTCGCGGTGCTCGCGGCGACGCGGAAGTACGGCGCGACCGAGCGGGCCAGCTCGAGCTCCATGGCGTTGTCGTCTTCGCTGATGTTCAGCCTCAGGCCGTGGGACTCGGGCACGGGGTTCATGTCGTACGCCTCGGACAGGCGCCAACCCTTGCCGGGCACGAAGATGAACCCGTGGTTGCGCAGGTGGTCGTCGGTGTTGGACACGAGCAGGTTGAACACGATGCGCGACCAGAGCTCGCGCAGATCCGCGTCGGTCCGCGCGCCGTGTTCGATCAGCACGCGAGCGAGCTCCAGATAGCTCGCCCCCGTCGACGCGTCGTCGCCATCCCGACGGCCGGTGAGTGTCATCGCAGACGCGAAGTGCAGCCGACGACCGGCAGGCGTGCGGTCGAAGCGCTTCACGAGGAAGGTGTGACGCCGGCTCGCGAAGCGGCGCGCAAGGCCTTCGGGCACTCGCAGTCCGCAGCCGCGGGCCAGCGTGTGCACCACCAGCTCCCACGCTCCCACGTCGTGCTCGTCCCGAGGGCTCGGAAACTTGGCGATCCACAGGTGCTCGTTGGGGTCGACCACGCTGGCCTTCGGGCGCGCCCCGCCGAGCGAACCACCGGGTGCGATCAGCAGGCGCAGCCATTCGTCGCCAGCGGCGGCAGTGTTGTCTTCGTCCCGCTCCAGCGCGAGGCTCGCTGCCTCCAGCTCCCGTAGCTGCACGAACGGCGGTGCCGCCGCGCCATGCTGGTCGTCCAGAAAGGCGCCGGCGTCATCGAGCCGGAAGCGCAGCGCGCCGACGCGGAAGGCGTCATGCACGCCCAGCAGGTAGTCGGACTCGTGAAGGCGGACCGCCTTGCCCAGGTGCCCAGCGCGCTGCGCGCGCTCCAGCCGGCGGCGCATCAGCATCCGCCCCCAGCGGTCGGGGCTGGCGTCGGCGAAGACGCCGAACGTCTCGGTGCCCTGCGCAGGATGCTGAAGCCCCTCGAAGAGTCCAAGCCGTGGGTCGAGGCTCAGGCTCGCCACCGCCGGGTGGGCGAGCGCAGCCGCGTCGAATTCGAACTCGAAGAGCTCGCGTCCGGCGCCTGGGCGAGCGTGCAGCAAGCCCAGGCGAAGCGGGGCGGGCAGCCCGTCCCAATCGGCGTAGACGGCGATGGTGACGGCCATGCGCTCAGCGCCTCTTCTTCGCCGCTGGCGCAGCGGGGGCTATCAATCGGGCCAGCGCCTCGGAGCTGGCAAAGCCGCCCTCTTCGATCCACTCCTTCGCGTCTTCGGTGCGCTTGCGCGGCTGAGGGGCGACCTCATGTGGCTTCGTCGGCCGCGCGCGCGGCGCCGGATTCGGGGCCGAAGGAAGGTGAGCTCGCGCGGTCGCATTGCCTCGTCCCGGCAAACGGGCGTCCTGCAGAGCACGGCCGACGGGGTCTGCCCGGGCAAGCAGCTCGAGATCCTTCTCGACGCCAAGTACTTGCATGACGGACAGGTATGCCCCGATGGTCACGCCTGATCCGCCACGCTCCAGGCTGCGCAGGGTCATTGGCGCCATGCCGGCGCGCTCGGCAACCTGCTTGGCGGAGAGGCGCCGACGCAGCCGGGCCAGCCGCAGCCGGTCGCCGAGCTGGCGCAGCAGGTCGCCGGTAGACGGGAGCAGAGGGGCGGTCTTCTTTGCCACGATGCCGTTATTATAGCGGCATGGCTTTCAGGACGCCAGAATAATGGCTCATAGCCAGCGCCTCGCTCGTGGCAGGAGCCTTGCCGCTCGCGCGGGATCCCTCATGCAGGGCACATGACGAAAACCCTCCCCCCAAGAGCTGGGGGGAGGGCAGGGGTTCAGGGGGAGCGACCCGCGCCGCTACTTCTTCGCGCTGGCGAGCGCCCGATCGATCACCGGCTTGATCGACTCGAACGGCACCGCCCCTTCGACCTTCTCGCCGTTGACGAACATCGTCGGCGTTCCGGTCGCGCCGATGCGGCCGGCGAGCTGCTGATCCTCGGCGATGCGGGCGCGGTTCTTCCCGGACGCGATCGACGCCTTGAAGGCGCTCACGTTGAGCCCGACCTGGCGCGCCAGCCGCTCGTAGGTCTCGGGCGAGAGCGCCTGCTGGTTCTGGAACAGCGCGTCGTGCATCTCCCAGAACTTGCCCTGCTCGCGCGCCGCCTCGGCCGCCTCGGCCGCCGGCATGGCGTTCGGGTGGAAGCCCAGCGGCTGGTGCTTCCAGGTGACGCGGACCTTGTCGCCGTACGTCGCGAGGACCTGCTTCAGCGTCGGCCCGACCTTCGCGCAGAACGGGCACTGGAAGTCGGAGAAGAGGACGATCGTGACGGGGGCCGCCTTGTTGCCGCGGATCGGGTCGTCCGGACGGACGTCGAGCTTCGGGCCGGCGGCCGCGAGCTTCACGTTCTCCTCGCAGGCCCTGGCGTAGAGGGCGGGGCCGGGCTTCACGCCCGCGGCGAGCAGCCGTTCGGCCTTGGCCAGCTCCTCCTGGAAGATCGGGCGGAGCCGATCGGGCGGCAGCGCGCCGACCACCTGCCTGCAGTTGAGGAACATGGTCGGCGTTCCGCCGGCCCCCACCTCGACCGCCTGCTTGTCGTCGGCGTCGATGCGGGCGGCGACCTTCGGATCGGCGAGCGCGGCCTTGAACCTCGCCGCGTTGAGCCCCAGCTCGCGGGCGAGCCGCTCGTAGAGCTCCCCGCCGAGCTGCTGCTGGTTCTCGAAGAGCTTGCCGTGCATCTGCCAGAACTTGCCCTGGGCGCGGGCGGCCTCCGCGGCCGCGGCGGCGCCACGTGCGTTCGGGTGCATCGGCAGCGGCCGGTGCTTCCAGACGACCCGTAGGTCACCCTTGGCCTCCTGCTCCACCTGCGCGATCGTCGGCTCGACCTTCGAGCAGAACGGGCACTGGAAGTCGGAGAAGAGGACGAGCGTCACCTTGGCGTTGGCCGGACCACGCGCCGGGTCGTCGGGGCGGAGATCGATCTTCTTGAAGACCTGCGGCGGCGGGGGCGGGGGCGCGGAGGGCTGCTGCGGCCGCGCGCCGGCGTCGGCGGGCGACGGCGCTGCGCCCGGCAGGAAGACCGGCTGCGCCGAGGCCGTCGCCATGATCTTCTCGTAGACCTGCGCGGCGGGCGTGCCGGCCGAGACCACCGCCTGGGCCTTGGCGAGCTCGGCGTCGATGATCGCCTTGAACCGCTCGAAGGGCTGCGCGCCGACGACCTTCCGGCCGTTGATGAAGAAGGTGGGGGTGCCGCCGGCGCCGACGCCGCGGACCAGCTCCTGGTCGCGCCGGATCCGGTCGGCGAAGCGCTGGCCGTCGAGTGCGGCGCGGAAGGCCGCGAGATCCAGCCCCAGCTCCTTCGCCGCCCCCTCCAGGGACGGACGGTCGAGCGACGGGCTGGTGAAGAGCTTGTCGTGCATCTGCCAGAACTTGCCCTGCGCTCCGGCCGCCTCGGCGGCGTTGGCGGCGGGGATCGCGTTCTGGTGCATCGGCAGCGGGTTGTGCTTGAAGACGAGCCGGATCTTGCCGGCGTACGCCTCCTCGACCTGCTTCAGCGTCGGCGCCGCCTTCTTGCAGTACGGGCACTCGAAGTCGCTCGACTCGACGATGGTGACGAGGGCATCGGCCGGCCCCTTCGCGACCGAGCCATCCACGGGCACGCGGTAGACCGCGTTCGGGTCCTCCTGCGGACGGGACGGGCGCTGCCCCTGCTGCTGGGCGGCAGGGCGGAGGGCCTGGCGGATGCTCGGTCCTCCGGACTTGCCGGAGAGGAAGTATCCGCCGGCGAAGCCGACTATCAGGGCGATGACCCAGCTTACGTTCTTCTTCATGAGTGCGAGGCTCCTTGTCGTGACTGCGCAGGCTCCGTCATCCAACAACTACAACAGCAGGCTCGCGATGATCATCCCGAGCATCTGATCGTAGGTGTGGCTGGAGTCCTTCCCGGCGTCGCGGAGGGTGGAGTGGTCCCAGCGGAGGGCCACGTTGAAGAGGACGGTGTTCTCGAGGGCGGCAAAGCCGGCGCTGCCCTCGACCGACACGAGCATGTCGGGTACGCCCCACATCTTGAGGAAGTCGCCCTGGAGCGAGAGCAGCACGGAGGGCGGCGCCACCCCCGTGAAGCGGATGCGCGCTGCAGTGGCCGGGTAGACGTTCGCGTGCTCCTGCGGCGTCGCGTCGCCGCGGTGGAGGTGGTTGTCGGCCCGGTAGTAGGTCCAGGCCGCCTCGACCGGCGCGGCGAAGTAGCTGACGCGCATCCGGTCGCCGCGGAAGGAGACCGACCCCTCGACGCTGGGGAAGGTGGCCGCCTGGAGGAGCGCCTGGATCCCGAGCGCGGTGTGGCGCGCCGCCTCGACGCGGCCGGCGACGAAGCGGAACTCGCGGCGCCCGAGCATGAAGGCGGCCTCGACGTCGCCGTCGGAGGGGACGAAGATCACGTTCTCGCCGCCGGTCATCATCCGCAGCCGGAGGCGCGCGCCGCGCCCGTAGCCCTCGGTCCAGACGCCGTCTGCCTGGCCGCCGAAGTAGAGCATCGCCGTGGAGTTGGCCGACGGCGGGTCGACGAGATCGCCGCCCCAGCGCCCGATCACGCCGCTGGCTAGCGCGAAGCGCCAGTGGCCGATCTCCTCGTCCGGGTGGAGGTTGGCGGTCTGGGCGCCCGCCGGCGCCACCGGCCCCTCGCCGATGGTGCCCTTGACGTACTTGACCTTGCGCTGGGCGATCTCGGTCGGGGTCCGGCGGTCGTAGGAGCGTTCGCCCGGCCGCGCCTCCCGGCCGTCGCCGGTCCGCGGCGGCGTTCCGACGTCGACCGGCTCCGGGCGGCGCGTGTAGTCGGACGGGAGGTCGTCCGTCGGAGGCGGGGGCGGCGGAGGAAGCTCCTGGGCGACCGCGGGGAGCGCGGCGACGAGGGCAGCCAGGAGGATGGGACGCGTCACGTTGACCTCCAGCGGAAGCGAGGGCTCAGAAGCGGAAGGCGGCGCCGCCACGAACGAGCAGTGGCATGCCGGACTCGGCGCCGAGCGGTATGCCGAGGTCGAGCCCACCGAAGAGCGAGAAGGCGCTCGTCCAGCGGAGCTCGGCGGCGCCGCCGATCAGGATCCAGCGCCAGCGCTTCTCCTCGCGCGCGTTGGACCAGTCGACGGCGATGCGGAGCTGGATGGGTGCGTCGGCGGAGACGTAGCGCACGCCGGGACGGATCGCGATGTGGCCGTCAGGCGCCATGCCGATCCCGAGGGCGAGCTCGGGGCGGAGCCCGGTGGGCGCGTGCTCCCAGCCTGCCGAGACCTCCGCCTCGGCCACGCCGGCCTTCCGGTCGCCGAGCCCCAGCTCCGCCCCACCGCCGATACCCGCGCTGACGACGAGCCCGGTGGGAGGCTCGACCGCGCTGGCGGTGCCCGCCATGGAGAACGCGGCGGCGACGAGGAGGATCGGCGCCAGGTGCTGGCGCTTCGGGGGGGCTGTGGCTGGCACGGACGGGGAGCCTACCCTCGGGTCGGACCCCGGGCAAGGGTCCACGGGGCGTTGAACCGCGCGCGGCGTGGGGTTAACAACGGTGCGCCATGCGCTCTGCCACGCTCCCCGAACCGGCGCTCACGCTCGACACCTCAGGACGGCTCTGCCCGTACCCGATCGTCGAGACCGCGCGGGTGATCAAGGGGCTCCCCGACGGCGCGGTCCTGCTGGTGGTCGCGACGGATCCGGGCATCGCGCTCGACATGCCGATGTGGTGCAAGGCGACCCGGAACGAGCACCTTGCCACCTTCGAGGAGGGCGGAAAGTGGCGCTCCTGGGTGCGCAAGCTGGCGCGCTGAGGTAGATCCCGCCTCGTGACGACAAAGAAGGCAAAGGCGATCGGCCTCATCTCCGGCGGGCTCGACTCGACGCTCGCGCTGGCGCTGGTGCAGCAGCAGGGAGTCGAGGTCAAGGCGGTCACCTTCTACACTGGCTTCTGCATCGCTGAGACCCAGCGGCGCAGGGGAGGCCGGGCGGACGGGAGCATGCCGCGCAACGAGGCGCTCCGCGCTGCGGCCGACCTCGAGTCCGACGTCGAGCTGGTAGACATCTCGGGCCCCGAGTACCTCGAGATGGTCCTGAACCCCCGCTTCGGGTACGGCGCCAACGCGAACCCCTGCGTCGACTGCCGCATCTTCATGATGCGCAAGGCGAAGGAGATCATGGAGCGCGAGGGCGCCGACTTCGTCTTCACCGGCGAGGTGCTCGGCCAGCGCCCCAAGTCGCAGCGGCGCGACACCCTCCGGATCATCGAGCGCGAGAGCAGGATGGACGGCCGCCTGCTCCGGCCGCTGTCGGCGAAGCTGCTGAAGCCCACCATCGCCGAGGAGGCGGGGCTCGTCGATCGCGAGCGGCTCCTCGACCTCAGCGGCCGCGGGCGCCAGCGCCAGATCGCGCTCGCCGCAGAGATCGGGCTGACCGACTGGCCACAGCCCGCCGGCGGCTGCTGCTTCCTCACCGACGAGAGCTTCTCGAGGAAGTTCTTCGACCTCCTCTCCGCGCGCGAGGCTGCGGGCGAGGGGCGGCGGATCACCAAGGACGAGGTCATCCTCCTCACCGTCGGGCGCCACTTCCGGCTGTCGCCCCGCGCGAAGCTCATCGTCGGGCGGAACGAGATGGAGAACGCCCTGCTCGAGCACCACGCTGAGGGGCGCGCGCGGCTGGAGGCCCCCGGGGTCACGGGACCCGTCGCGCTCGTCGAGGGGGCGCCCTCCCCGGAGGACCGGCAGCTCGCTGCCTCCATCGTGGCCAGGTACGGGAAGGCCAAGGACGAGCCGCGCGCCGTCGTCGAGTGGCGCGAAGGCGACCGGGTCGAGCTCCTGGAGATCGAGCCGGCGCGCGACGAAGCGCGGATCGAAGGGATGCGGATCTAGCGAGGAGCCCTCGCGGCTCCCCCTTTAGGGTCTGCGGGACCGGCAGTCATGCGCTGTTCGTGCGCCGCAAATTGCGGCTGCGCGCGAACGCGCACTTTTGGTCCGTCCAGTCCCGGAATTCCGCGCACGCCGTGCATTGCGGACGTTCCGATCCATGAATCCGTTTGCTACAAAGGCGACCCCCGGCTGCGAGCGCTACGCCGCAGACCCATACGCAACTCTCCAGGCAGAGGTGAAGGGATGGCTTCGATGCGCATCTATTCCTTCGGCGGTGGGTCAGCCGATGGCGATCGCAACATGAAGGAACTGCTCGGCGGCAAGGGCGCCGGGCTCGCAGAGATGTCCAACATCGGGATCCCGGTTCCGCCGGGGTTCACGATCACGACCGAGGTCTGCACGGCGTACTACGCCTCGGGCAAGAAGATGCCGAAGGGGCTCGACCGCGAGGTCGCGCTCTCGATGAAGCAGGTCGAGAAGCTCACCGGAAAGGGCTTCGGCAACACGCAGAACCCGCTCCTCGTCTCCGTCCGCTCGGGCGCGCGCGTCTCGATGCCGGGCATGATGGACACCGTCCTCAACCTCGGCCTGAACGACGAGACCGTGGCGGGGCTGGCGGCGCGCTCGGGCAACGCCCGCTTCGCCTGGGACAGCTACCGGCGCTTCGTCGCGATGTTCGGCGACGTCGTCCTCGACATGAAGCCGGAGTCCAAGGAGGACCTCGATCCCTTCGAGGAGATCCTGCACGCCAAGAAGGCGGCGCGCGGCGTGAAGTACGACTCCGAGCTCCCGGTCGACGCGCTGCAGGAGCTGGTGGCCGAGTTCAAGGCCGTCATCAGGAAGCGGAAGGGGATCGACTTCCCCACCGAGCCCTTCGCGCAGCTCCAGCAGGCCATCGGCGCCGTCTTCCGCTCCTGGGAGAACGATCGCGCCAACGCCTACCGGCACATGAACGGCATCCCTGCGGACTGGGGCACCGCCGTCAACGTGCAGGCGATGGTCTTCGGCAACATGGGCGACGACTCGGGCACCGGCGTCGCCTTCACGCGGAACCCCGCCACCGGCGACGACGAGTTCTACGGCGAGTTCCTCGTCAACGCCCAGGGCGAGGACGTCGTGGCCGGCATCCGCACCCCCCAGAAGATCGGCGAGATGGCGGGGCGCTGGCCGTCCATCGCCAGGCAGCTCGAGGCGGTCCGCGGGAAGCTGGAGCGCCACTACAAGGAGATGCAGGACATCGAGTTCACCATCGAGCAGGGCAAGCTCTACGTCCTGCAGACCCGCACCGGAAAGCGGACGGGGCTCGCGGCGGTCCGCATCGCCACCGAGATGGCGGCCGAGCGGCTGATCTCGAAGGACGACGCGATCCTCCGGGTCGATCCGGAGGCGCTCAACCATCTCCTCCGTCCCATCTTTCACGAGGACAAGAAGAAGGCGGCCGTCAAGGACGGGAGGCTCCTGGCGAAGGGGCTCCCGGCGGGGCCCGGGGCGGCGAGCGGAAGGCTCGTCTTCTTCGCGCACGACGCCGAGACCTGGAGGGCGCGGGGCGAGATGGTCGTCCTCGCCAGGCACGAGACCAGCCCGGAGGACATCCGGGGCATGGCTGCGTCGGAGGGCTTCCTCACGGCCTTCGGCGGCATGACCTCCCACGCGGCGCTGGTCGCGCGCCAGATGGGGAAGGTGGCGGTCGTCGGCTGCGACGCGCTCGCCTTCGACTACCGCGCCCGCAGCATGACCGTCACCACCGCGAGCGGTCCCCGGACCTTCGGCGAGGGTGACTGGGTCTCCATCGACGGCTCGGCCGGCGAGATCCTCGAGGGCCGGCTCGACACGCAGCCCTCCGAGGTGGTGCAGGTCCTGGTCGAGAAGAGCCGGAAGCCGGAGGACGCGCCGATGTACCGGCAGTTCGCCGCGCTCCTCGGCTGGGCCGACAAGGCTCGCCGGCTCGGGGTCCGGGCGAACGCAGACCAGCCCGACCAGGCGGCGACGGCGGTCGCGTTCGGCGCCGAGGGGATCGGCCTCTGCCGCACCGAGCACATGTTCTTCGGCGAGGGGAAGATCGGCCCGATGCGGGAGATGATCGTCGCCGAGACCGAGGTCGAGCGGCGCGCCGCGCTGGGCAAGCTCCTCCCGCTCCAGCGGGCCGACTTCCGGGGGCTCTTCGAGGAGATGGGGGCGCGCCCGGTCACCATCCGGACGCTCGATCCGCCGCTCCACGAGTTCCTCCCGCACGACGAGAAGGGGGTAGCCGAGCTCGCCCGCGCCACCGGCAAGCCGGTGGAGAAGATCAGGATGCGGATCGAGGAGCTCGCTGAGTCCAACCCCATGCTCGGTCACCGCGGGTGCCGTCTCGGCATCTCCTACCCGGAGATCACCGAGATGCAGGCGCGCGCCATCTTCGAGGCGGCCTGCGACGTCGCCGAGCAGGGGAGGGCGGTGGAGCCCGAGGTGATGATCCCGCTCGTCGGCGAGAAGAGGGAGCTGGATGACCAGACCAAGGTGGTCCGGCGCGTCGCCGAGGAGGTCTTCCTCGCGAGGAAGCGGAAGGTGAAGTACCGCGTCGGGACCATGATCGAGGTCCCGCGGGGCGCGCTCACCGCCGAGGCGATCGCCGGGACGGCCGAGTTCTTCAGCTTCGGGACCAACGACCTCACCCAGACGACGTTCGGACTCTCCCGCGACGACACCGGGCCGGTGCTGGCGAGCTACATCGCCAAGGAGATCTACCCGATCGACCCGTTCGTCTCGATCGACAGGAAGGGCGTCGGCGCCCTGATGAAGCTGGGGGTCGAGGGTGGCCGCCGCGGGCGCCCGGGCATCAAGCTCGGGATCTGCGGTGAGCACGGCGGCGATCCGTCGTCAGTCGAGTTCTGCCACCAGCTCGGGCTCGACTACGTCTCGTGCTCTCCCTACAGGATCCCGATCGCGCGGCTCGCGGCGGCGCAGGCCGCGCTCCGAGAGAAGGCGGCCTCCAACGGGAAGAAGGGGAAGCCGGGCGCGAAGAAGGGCGCCGCGAAGAGGGGCAAGAAGCGCTAGAGCGCCCTCGACCCGCTCTCTCCTGCGTCGCGGGAGAGGGCGTTCACCATCAGGCGGGGTGAGGGGCGCGCGCCCCCCACCCCGTCTACGATTTTGACCCCCCTCCGGCCTTCGGGCATCCTGCCGCACGGAACCCACCATCGATGACCATCGCCCTCCGCCCGCTGACCGCTGCCGCCGCCCTCGCGAGCGTGCTCGCCATGGGCGCCGCCGCCCGGGCCGAGCCACCAGCGGCGACGGCGGTCGTCCCGCTGCTCCCGGTCGCCCGCGCGCTCCCGCCGGAGCCGGAGCTGTCGGCGATGCGGCTCGATCGATCGCTGGGCAGGTACGTGGCGCCGTACGGGAGCGGCAAGGCAATCCTCACCCTCGACCCCAGGCTCCAGGCGCAGCTCGAGCGCACGCTCGCGTCCTTTGCCGTGCCGTGGGGTGCCACCGTCCTCCTCGAGCCGGCGACCGGCCGGGTCCTCGCGATGGCGGAGCACGCGGAGAGCGATCCCAGCCTGCGTGGCGGGGTGCTCCGGGCGCGTCCTCCGGCCGCCTCCATCTTCAAGATCGTCACGGCGGCGGCGCTGCTGGAGCGCGGCATCGATTCTCAGGAGTCCGTCTGCTACCACGGCGGCCGGCACCGCCTGACGCCGCGCCTGCTCGAGGACGACCCCCGGCGCGATCGCAGCTGCATGACGCTGGAGCGCGCCTTCGGCCACTCCGCCAACGTCGTCTTCGCCAAGCTCGCCGACCGTGCCCTCGCGCCCGCGGAGCTGCGCGCCCAGGCCGAGCGCTTCTTCTTCAACGCCTCGATCCCCTTCGAGGGGGCGGTGGAGCCCTCCCGCGCCGACGTGCCCGAGGATCGCTTCGGCATGGCCAACACCGCCGCCGGCTTCGGCGACGTCCGGATGTCGCCGCTCCACGCCGCGCTCCTCGCTGCGGTCGTCGCCAACGGCGGCGTCCTCGCCCCGCCGCGCCTCGTCGAGGCGGTCGAGGGGGAGCTGGCGCCGGCGCCGCACCTCCCCGAGCGCATCGTCGACGAGGAGATCGCCGCCCGCCTGGGCGAGATGATGCTGGCGACCGTCACCGAGGGGACGGGCCGCAAGGTCTTCCGCCGCCGTCCGGCGTCCCTGCGCGGCGTGGCCGTGGCAGGGAAGACCGGCTCGCTCTTCGACCGGAACCCGCACCGCGACTGGTCGTGGTTCGTCGGCTACGCGCCCGCGGAGAACCCGCAGGTGGTCGTCGCGACGGTGATCATGAACGGTCCGAAGTGGCGCGTCCGCGCGCCCGTGGGTCGCGCGCGAGGCGCTCGACGTCGTTCTTCGCGGACCGGCTCGCCGCCGCCGAGCCGGTGGCGCTCGACCTCGGCGCGCTCGCCGCGCGCTGAGACCTAGTCGCCGACCGGGCCGCAGGCGATCCGGAGCGCCGTCAGCAGGGCGTCCATGTCGATCGGCTTGCCGAAGAAGTCGGTGCAGCCGACCGCGCGCGCGCGCGCCCGGTCGGACGGCAGGGAGTGCGCCGAGACGGCGAACATCGGGACCTGCGCGAAGCGCGGCTCCGAGCGCATCACCTTCACGAGCTCCCAGCCGTTCATCCCGGGGAGCGAGTAGTCCACCAGGATCGCGTCGGGGATCGACGCCCGCGCCCGCGCCAGCGCCGCCTCGGCGCTCGGCGCGGAGTCCACACTGAACCCGTGGAGGACGAGCCGCCGGTTGAGCATGTCCGCGAGGGCGGCGTCGTCCTCGATCAGCAGTATCCGCTTCACGTCGTGCGCTCCGGCCCCCCGGGTTGCGCCATGAGTACCACGCTCCCGGCGTCGGTGAAGCGCTGGATGGTGCGCAGGACGTCGAGGCGGCGGAGCGGCAGGACCTGCACCAGCTGGCGCACGGTCCGGCTCCCGTCGCAGCGCGAGAGCACGTACTTGTCGATCGCCGATGCCTGCAGCCGCGCGAGGGCGCCAGGCTCGAGCGCCAGCCTGGGCGACAGCGGCCGCTCGAGGAGCCGTGCCTCGAGGCCGGCGGTGATGGCCCGCTCCGCCTCGGCCAGCGCCGCGAGCGCGCCCTCGTGTCCTGGCGAGAGCTCGAGCCCCCGCCGCGCGACGGCCTCCGCGTCGTCGGCCCGCCCCGCCGCGAGGAAGGTCCTCGCGCGCTCGATCAGCTCGCCCGCGCCGAGGTCGCCGCCGCCGCTCGGCGCCGCGTCGAGCAGCCCGCGCTTCTGGAGCGCGAAGAGCCGCTGGTAGAGGTGGAAGTCGGGCATGTGCAGCGCGAGGGCCAGCTCGTCGATGGTCCGCCCCGCGCGCGCGAGGGAGAGGAGCCGGCCGTCCACGGTCGCGGGCGAGAGGTCGGCGGGGATCCGCTCTTCGTGGATCGCGAGCGTCGCGGCGCCGCTCGGGAAGGCGGAGCGGAACGCGCTCCACGCGGTGGCGCGGAACTCCGCCTCCCGCCCGATCTCCGAGAGCTCCACGCGCGCGCCCAGCGCCTCGGCGTCGTCGCTCCAGTCGGTCTCCAGCCGGAAGAGGCCGGCGTCCCACAGGAAGACGTCGAGGAGCGTCTCCCGGATCTTGATGGCGAGGACGTCGCGGACCACCTCGGCCGTGACGACGCCCTGCGCGACGAGCACCTCTCCGAGCCGGCTGCGAGACTCGCCCTGCGCGTGGACCGCGCGCGCGAGCTGCTCGTCGGTGGCGTGGCCGAAGTTGACCAGGAACTGGCCGAAGTACTCGCGCGGATCGTTGGACGCGGCGCCGACCACCGCCCCGTCGACCAGGGTGGCGGTCTTGCGGACCGTGCCGCGCTCGCAGGTGAGCGTCCCGGAGGTGCGCCGGCGCGCCAGCAGCTCCACGAGGTCGGGGAGGGGTACGACCTGGAGGCTGCCCATGAAGCCGCGCATGGTCCGATCCTCCATCGGAGGGGCGTTGGCGGCAAGACCGCGCGTCGTGTAAGAACTGCCTCCGACATGCCAAGCGCCAAGAGCCCCCGTGGCAGCCTCGTCCCCGTGGTCGTAGCCGCCGTCGTGATCGCGAGCGCCGTGGGCGGCTGGCGCGCGTGGGAGATCTCTCGCGGCTCGCAGGGGGACGACGCGCGCGAGTTCCGCGTCGACGCCGCCGACGTCGCGGCGCCGCCGCTGGAGCTGGAGGCGATCGGGGGCCGCTTCAGCCTCGCCGCCGCGAAGGGGCAGCTCGTCTTCGTGAACTTCTGGGCGACCTGGTGCCCGCCGTGCCGCGACGAGCTGCCTTCGATGATCGCGCTCGGCAAGGAGCTCTCGGCGCGCTACCCGGGCCGCTTCAAGATGGTGGCGGTCTCGGTCGACGACGACTGGGAGACGGTCGTGAACTTCTTCGGCGGGCCGCCTCCGGCGTGGCTCACCGTGGCGCGCGATGGGGCGCAGGACGTCACCCGCGCCTACTACTGTGCAGCCCGGGGGCACTGTCCGGACTCCTTCAAGTTTCCCGAGACCTACATCGTCGACGGGACCGGTCGGCTGGTGGCCTACGTAGTGGGGCCGCGCGACTGGAATTCGCCCGCGATCCGCCGGTACCTGGGGCGACTCCTGGAGGGCTGACCGGCTCAAAAGGTCTGGGATCCCGGCTGCTTGACCATGTCGTGCCCGGCCGGATGACGCTGCGCGTCATCGCCCTTCGATGGGTGCCTGCCCAGCGCCCCTACCGTGACAATAGGGGTCGAAGCTCCCGTAATTCTTGATGGTAACGCACCCTGAGCGCTATAAACCGGGGTTCAGGTTCCCGCCAGGGGCTGTGCACAAGAGGGAGGGGCGCACTTGGAGCGCGAAGGCGGCATCCCCGTTGTCGTCATGGGGCTCGGCGAGGTCGGCCGTGCCATCGCCATGGCTGTGCTCGCGCGGCCGGACCTTCGGCTCGTCGGCGCCATCGATCCATCCCCGCGCCTCGCGGGCCGGTCGCTCTCCGAGGTCGTCGGTGTTCCCTTCCCTGCCATCACGGTCGCCGCTGACCCCGCGGAGGCGCTCCGCGCCGTGCGGGGTGGCGTCGTGCTTCATGCGACGGGGTCACGCTTCGACGAGGTGCTGCCGCAGCTGCTAGCGGCCGTCAAGGCGGGCGCTTCGGTGGTGTCTACGTGCGAGGAGCTGGCCTGGCCCTGGCTGCGCCACGAGGAGGAGGCGGCCCGGCTCGACCGGCTCTGCGAGGAGCGCGGCGTCGCGGTCGTCGGGACCGGCGTCAACCCGGGCTTCGTCCTCGACCGGCTCCCAGCGTTCCTCTCCACGGTGACGGGGGCCGTCCGCCACGTCCGCGCCCTCCGCGTCGTCGACACCGCGCGGGCGCGCAGCAAGCTCGCCGGGAAGACCGGCGCCGGGCTCGACGAGGAGACGTTCCACGCGAAGGCCGACTCGGGCGAGATCGGGCACGTGGGCCTGGCCGAGTCCGCCGCGCTCGCCGCCGCCGGCTGCGGGCTCGAGGTCGACGAGGTCGACGAGGAGATCGTCCCGCTGCTCGCGGAGGAGGATCTGTCGGGGCCGCTGAAGATCCCGCGCGGGCGCGTCGCCGGCCTGCAGCACGTCGCGCGCGGCTTCTTCGAGGAGCGCGAGATCGTCCGGCTCGAGCTCGTCTTCTCGGCCGGCGCCGCCGATCCGCGCGACGAGGTGGAGCTGGACGCGGATCCGCCGGTGCGACTCGTCATCCCCGGCGGCATCGCCGGGCTCGCCGCCACCGTCAACGCAGTCGTCAACGCCGCCGCCCCGGTGTCGGAGCGGAGGGGGCTCATCACCGTCCTCGACCTGCCCGCCGGGCGATGACGCGAAGGGAGACCATGCTCGACAAGTCCCTCACCGGCAGAGAGAGCGAACCCGTCGTCCACGACGTGGAGAAGAACGCCATCCGCCGGTACGCCGAGGCGCTCGGCGACGCGAACCCGATCTACGTGGACGAGGCAGCCGCGAAGGCGGCCGGCTACCCGGGGCTCGTGGCCCCGCCGACCTTCCCGGTGACCCTGGCCGCCAACGACCGGTTTCGCCACTCGCTCGACCTCGGGACGCGCAACATCCTCCACGGCGAGCAGGTGATCGAGACCGCGCGCCAGATCGTCGCCGGGGACCGGCTCACCGTGAAGAGCAGGGTCGCCGACGTCCAGGAGCGGACCGGCGCGAGCGGCACCATGGACGTCCTGGTGATCGAGGACGAGGGGCGCGACGACAAGGGCGAGCTCGTCTTCCGCACCCGCGAGACGCTCATCCTCCGTCGCGGATAGGGAGCCCGATGAACCTCACCGTAAGGCAGCTCTACTTCGAGGCGATCAAGGTCGGCGACGAGCTGCCTCCGCTCGTCAAGCCGCCTGTCGACCGGCTGCAGATCACGCGCTACCTGGGCGCGAGCGGCGACTTCAACCCGCTCCACTGCGACGAGCCGTACGCCCGGGCCGCTGGCTTCCCCGGGGTCTCCGCGCCGGCGATGATCGGCATGGGCTTCCTGGCCGAGCTGGTGACCGAGTGGGTCCGCGGCGCGCGCCTTCGGCGCATGCAGGCGCGCTTCGTGAAGATCATCTGGCCGGGGGACGTCCTCACCGTCCGCGGCCGCGTCGCCGAGCGCCGCTTCGAGGACGGCGGCAGGTACACGACCGACATCGAGGCCTGGGCGGAGAACCAGCGCGGCGAGCTGGTGGTCCGGGGCGTCGCCACCGTCCAGCTCTACTACAGCGCTGACGACGAGCAGCGGCAGCGCTCGGGCCTCCCGCCGCTGGTGGTCACGCCGGCCGAGGAGGAGGCGCGGCTCGCGCGCTTCGCCCGTACGGTCCCGGCGCGGCCGGGGATGCTTCCCCGTCCAGGCGCCCTGCCGCTTCGCCCCGGGATGGCACCCCAGCGCCTGCCGCCGCCAGCGCCGCCGCCTCCCCCGCCGCGCCCACCTGCGGCCCCGGAGCTCCCCGCTGCCGCGCAGGTGAAGCCGCCGAAGCCCCCGCCCGCCACGAAGCCGGCGGCCGCGAAGAGGCCTTCGCCGCCCGCGCCGAAGAAGAAGGCGGCCAGCAAGAAGGCTGCCCGCCCGGCGCCGAGGAGCAAGCCCGCTGGCAAGAAGCCGGCCGGCAAGAAGGCGGCCCCGAAGAAGAAGCGCTGAGTGGTGCCGCGACCCAGGCACAGTCGATCCAGGCTGCTCGCGGCGGCCGTCCTGCTGGCGTTCGCGGGCTGCGGCCGGCCCTCGACGCCGGCGGCGGCATACTCGGCCACGTCCGACGACGCCCTAGGAAAGGTCCTCGCCGAAGGGGATCGCGCGTGGGCGTCGCGCGACGAGCCGGCGAAGCTCGAGGCCGCGCTCGCCACGTTTCGGCGCGCTGCCTCCCTCCGGCCCGGCGATCAGGCGGCGGAGCTCAGGCTCGCCCGCGCCGAGGCGCTCCGGGCACTGCTCGCACAGTCCGACCCGGAGGCGCGGTCCGCGTGGGACGCCGCCTCGCGCGCCGGGGAGCGTGCCGTGCGCGCGAGCGCCCCGGGTTTCGCGACCGCGGTCGACCGTGGTGACGATCCGGTCGCCGCAGCGATGGAGGTCGGACCCGCCGGGGCGGAGCCGCTGTACTGGCTGGCCGTCGGCCGCCTGCGGGTCGCGCAGGCGACCGGTCCCATGGCGGTCATGGTCACCAAGGACGTCGTGCTGGGGCTCCTGGAGCGCGTCGCTGCGCTGGACGAGCGCGTCGATCGCGCCGGTCCACACCGCTGGCTCGGGTCCTTGTACGCCTCGCTGCCCACGGCCGCGGGCGGCGGCGTCGCGCGCGCGACGGAGCACTTCGAGCGCGCCCGCGTGCTCGCGCCGGAGGATCCGTTCCGGCCGGTGCTCGAAGCCGGGACGCTGGCCGTGCTCCTCCAGGACGGCGCCCGCTTCGACGCGCTGCTCGCCGAGGTGAACGCGCGGGATCCGGCAGCCGAGCGGCCGCTCGCCGCCGAGATCGCCGCCGCCCGGAGGATGGCGGTGGCGCTCGCGGCACGGCGCAGCAGGCTCTTCTGACTACCAGGCCGCCTTGCCGGCCGGGTCCCGGAGGAGGATCCGCTCTGCGCCGCGGACGATCTCGCCGGCCACGATCGCCGGCTCGCCGGAGAAGGTCACCCGCGATCCCCTGACCTCGACCTTCTCGCCCGCGGCGAAGACGATCCTGCGCTCCTGCAGGAACCAGTCTGGTCCGACGCGGACCAGCAGGGCCCCCTCGGCGGTGCGTAGCCTCAGGCGGACGCAGCGCCAGTCCTCGCCCATCTCCACGCGCTCGACGGTCTCGACGGTCCCGGCGACCGTGGCGACGGTGGCGGGGTTCCACAGCTTCGCGACCTTGCCGGCGCCGCCGGCGGCCGCGGCGGGCACGGGCAGCGCCGCCGCCCACGCGAGCGCGAGCGCGAGCAGGAGCCTCGGGATGAGTCGCCTCATGTGCACTCCCTCCTCGTAACGGGCATGGTGCGCCTTCCAGGCGCGCGGATCCACACGGGGGCCCAGTTGGATATGGGGGGAGCGCCCTCGACAAGGGGCGTTCATCGGGCTAAACGCCGGGCATGGCTTCGCAGCGTGCCGCGATCTTCCGCCCGCCCGCCACCCGCTCGCTCGCGCGGTGGGCGATGGTCCTGTCGCTTGCGGTCGCCGCGGCCTGCGCGCGGCGCGCGCCGCCTCCGGACCTCTCGCCCGATCCAGTCGCGTTGCTCGCCGCGGTGGAGCGCGCTCAGGCCCGGGTCGAGCGCGTGAGTGGCGAGGTGCGGGTCAAGATCAGGTCGCCCGACGGTGACGGCACAGTGACCCAGTTCGTGGCGGCGGAGCGGCCCGACCGGGTGCGGCTCGACGCCCTGGACTTCTTCGGAAACCCGGCGGCGGTCCTGGTGGCGGACGGCGGCCGGTTCGCGCTGCTCGACCTGCGCAAGGGGATCTTCTACCGCGGCGCTGCGTCGCCCGAGAACCTCGCCAGGCTCCTCCCGCTCGCGATCCCGGCCGAGGAGCTGGTCCTCCTGCTCTGCGGCGCAGCCCCGATCACAGCGGGGCGTCCCACGGCGGTCGAACCCGGCGACGGTGTCCTGCGGCTCACGGTGGAGGGCGCCGATCGGGTGCAGCGGCTCGACGTGGGCGCCGGGGCGGTCGTGCACGCCTCGACGGTCGTCCACCTGCCTGGCCGCCCCCCGGCGCCAGGCCTGTACGACGTGACCTTCGACCGCTTCCGCGAGCGCGCGGGGCGGCCGTTCCCCGGCGTGGTGCGGCTCGCGGCCCGGGGGGCCGGGGTCCGGATCGATCTCACCTGGAAGGAGATCGAGGTGAACGCGGTTCTCCCCGAGGGGAGCTTCGCCCTCGCGCCCCCGGCGGGCGCCAGGATCGTGGATCTCGACGAGCGCTGAGCGCGCTGGAGCAGGTGAACTTGGAGACGAACCTGGTGCCCATGCAGGCGACCCACGTCAGCGTCACGCTGTGGATCATCATCGCGTGCTCCGTCGTCGCGCTCGCGGTCGCGGTCGAGCGTGCGGTCGCGCTCTGGCGGTTCGGGGAGCGGACGCGGCAGCTTGGCGACGCCGTCGCGGCCGCCCTCCGGAGAGGCGATCTGGAGGGCGCGCGGCTCGAGTGCGCGCGATCGCGATCGCCGATGGGCGAGGTGCTCCTGGCTGGGCTCGCGCAGGCGCGCGGCCGTCCGGGGCGCGCGGCGGCGGCGGTGGAGCGCGCGCGGCAGGAGCTCGGCTGGCGTCTGCGGCGGGCCCTCTGGATCCTCGCGACCGTCGGGGCCACGGCGCCGTTCGTCGGGCTCTTCGGGACGGTGCTCGGGATCATGACCGCCTTCGCCGAGATGGCGAAGACGGGCCAGGGCGGGTTCGGGGTCGTCGCCGCGGGGATCTCGGAGGCGCTCGTCACCACCGCCGGCGGCATCGCCGTCGCGATCGAGGCGGTCGTCCTCTACAACTTCCTCAACACCCACGTGGCGCGGCTCGTCCACCGCGCGCGGCATGCAGCCGACGAGTTCCTGGAGGTCCTCGACGAAGCGCCGACCGACACCATGACCGGGTCGGAGCGCTGATGGCGGTCGGCGGACCGAGCGGAGCACCCGGAGACGGGCCGGAGGACGGCGACGTCTTCGCGGACATAAACATCACGCCGCTGACCGACATCTTCCTGGTCCTGCTGATCATCTTCATGGTGACCACGACCGCGATCCACGCGGCGGACAGGGCGGGGTTCGAGGTGAGCCTGCCGCGGGCCGGGAAGGGGGCGCCGGCGCCGGCGCAGGACCTCACCGTCGCGATCCTCGCCGACGGGCGGACCGTGCTGGGCGGCCGCGTACTCGACGCTGCGGCGCTGGGGGAGGCCTTCGCAGCCGCCCGCGCGCGGAGCGCTGGGACGGTCGTGCTCGTGCAGGCGGACGAGGTCGTGCCGCACGGGCGGGTGGTCGCGGTGATGGACCTGGCGCGCCAGCACGGGTTGACGCGGCTCGCCATCGCGACGCGGGCGGCCGCGGACGGCCGCTGAGCGCGGTGTGACCGGCGTCATGCCGGGGCTGCTCGACTGATCGCGCTCGCACCGCGTAACATCGGGGAAATGGCGGTCAAGAAGCGGCTGGGAGAGATGCTCGTCGAGGCGGGCATCATCGGAGAGACGCAGCTCCATTCGGCGCTGGGGCACCAGCGCCAGTGGGGCGGCCGGCTCGGCGGCATCCTCGTGGAGCTGAAGCTCGCGAGCGAGGAGGCGATCGTCGACGCCCTCGCGCTCAAGTTCGGCTTCGACGTCGCCCGGCTGGACCGGCTCGAGCCGTACTCCTTCAGCCAGGCGAAGGCGCTCGTCCCGCGCGATTACGCGGTCCGGAACCACATCTTCCCGCTCTCGGCCGACACCGGCTCAATCGTCGTCGCCATGTCGGATCCCACCAACCTGGCGCTGACCGACGAGCTGGCCTTCAGGACCGGGAAGCGCGTCAAGGTGTGCATCGCCGGCGAGAACGCCATCGCGGCGGCGGTGCGAGCGCACTACGGCGCGGACCCCCTGGCGGGGCGCGAGGCGATCGCGCTCGACGCCGACGACGGCACGGCGGTCGAGCCGCTCTACGATCCGATCGGCGCCACCTCCAGCGACGAGCTGAATCGGTTCTTCCAGCAGCCCAAGGTCGCCGCTCCGGCGGCCGCCGTCCCCCGGCGCGCGGCGAGTCCGAGGGGTGCCTCCACGCCGGTGCCGCGCCCGGGGTCCCCCGCCGACCTCCAGCTGGAGGATCAGCAGACCGGGAGCCTCCCCATCGAGGGGGAGCTCATCCCAGACGAGACGACCGAGGAGCTCCAGCCGATCCCCCTCGAGCACGATCCCGCCCTCAAGGGTGGGGCGACCTGGAATCCGGCCGCCGTGTCGGAGCCGGGCGAGGCCGGCGCGCAGGCCGGTCAGCGGGAGCTGACGCCGGAGGAGTCACTCATCCTCGACACGCTCGGCAAGATGGCGTCTGGCGACGATGCGGTGCCGACCGTGGTGCGCCCGGCGCAGCTCCTGGCGGCGCTGATCCGCCTGATGATGCGCAAGGAGCTGATCACGGAGCAGGAGCTGCTGGACGAGCTCCTGCTCGGCTAGTCCGGCGCCGGGAGTACCAGGTGAGCGGGGCCCGCGTCCGAGGGGTCAGCCCGCGACCAGCGTGATCCGCGTGATCTCCGGAGGGAAGCCCAGCCGCATCGGCGGCCCCCAGTAGCCGGTCCCCCTCGACACGTAGACGTACCCGGCGCCCCCGTCGACCTCGTAGAGGCCGCGGATGTAGCGGAACGCCGCGCGCACGGCGAAGTTGAACGGGAAGATCTGGCCGCCGTGCGTGTGGCCCGACAGCTGCAGCCCGACGCCCTGCTGGATCCCCGGCGCGACGCCCAGCGGCTGGTGCGCGAGGAGCACGAGCGCCCGGTCCGGATCCCGGCCGGCGAGCGCCCGCTCGAGATCGTAGCCGTGGCCGTTGCCGTAGCGCCCGGCGTGCCAGTCGTCGACGCCGGCGAGGTCCAGGCTGGCGCCGTGGTCGCCGAGCTCCACGCGCTCGTTACGGAGCACGCGGATCCCGAGCCCCGGGAGGAAGCGCTCCCAGCCTTCGACGCCCGAGTAGTACTCGTGGTTCCCGGTGACGAAGTGGACGCCGTAGCGGGCACGGAGGCGAGCCAGCCCGCCGACGATCTCGCCGAGCTCCCGGACGGTGCCGTCGACGAGGTCGCCGGTGATCGCCACGACGTCGGGCCGGAGCGCGTTGGCCTGCTCGACCACCCGGTCCACCTCGCGACGCCGGATGGTCGGGCCGACGTGGAGGTCGGAGATCTGGACCACCGTGAGGCCGTCCAGCGCCCGTGGGAGCCGCGGGAGGCGCACGGCCACCTCCTCGATCTCGGCCGGCCCACCGGCGGTCCGCACGGCGGCTCCTGCCGCGGTCGCCACCACGGCCAGCGTGGTCCCCGCGACCGCGCGGGCGACGAACTGGCGCCGCGCTGGATCCGGCGGCGGATCGTCCGCGTGCGCGAGCCACTCCCGCAGCTGGATGGCCCCGCTCGCGACCAGCCGCACGAGATCGATTGCCAGCAGGGCCGACAGGAGGAGGAACACGACACCGAGCCAGACGAACGCGATCCACGGCAGCACCCGGGCGAGCTGCGTCCCGGAGAGGCGCGAGACGGCGATCGCCGCGGGGATCGCGAGCGCGGCGAGGGCGAGGAGGACCGTCGCGATCCTGCGCCAGGGATCGGGGAGACCGGTGTCGCGCACGAGGCGCGCCCAGACGTAGGCGTGCATCCCGCCGAGGACCAGCAGCGCTATGGAGACGAAGACGAAGAACGACAGGGCGCGTGCCACGGCAGACTCTTAGCGCCCCCGGCCACCGCCCGCTACTCGTAGACGAGCGGGTGCCCTCTCGCGACCCACCACATGATGCCGCCGTCGAGGCTGAAGACCTCGGGGACGCCCGCCGTCTCGGCGGCCACCCCCGCCGTCACGCTGCGCAGTCCATGGGCGCAGACGAAGATCGCGCGCTCGCCGTGGACGTTGGCGCGCGGATCCCTGAGGAAGGTGCCGAGCGGGACGAGCCGCGCGCCGGGGAGGTGGCCGCCGATCCACTCGTGCGCCTCCCTGACGTCGATCACGTCGACCCCGCCCGCGTCGCTCAGGGCGCGCACCTCGTCAGGTGAGAGGCTCTTCATCGTGCGCGACTCTATCCGACGTCCTCTCGCCGCGTCACCCTGCTGTACACTGCGCGCCGATGAGCGACGCCGCCCTGCGCTACCCACCCCAGATCAGGTTCGTCATCGCCAACGAGGCCCTCGAGCGCTTCGCGTTCTACGGGATGCGCTCGATCCTGACGTCGTACCTCGTCACCCACGTCGTCCTCCCCGAGCGCGACGCGAAGAGCTGGTTCCACGCCATCATGATGGCGGCGTACCTGGCGCCGCTCGTCGGGGGCTGGGTGGCCGATCGCTTCCTGGGGAGGTACGCGACCATCCTGCGCTTCTCCCTCTTCTCGATCGCAGGCTACGTGACGCTGGCGCTCTGGCAGGCGCCGGCCGGCGTCGTGGTCGGCGCCGGGCTCGTCGCCTGCGGCGCCGGTGGGATCCTCCCCTGCGCGTCGGCGTTCGTCGGCGAGCAGCTCCCGGCCGGAGATCGCGGCCTCCTCGAGCGCGTCTACGGCTGGTTCTACTGGGTCATCAACCTCGGCGCCGCCGCCGCGAACCTGGCGGTCCCGTTCCTCCTGCAGCGCTTCGGCCCGGCGGTCGCGTTCGCGTTGCCGGCGGCCTCCATGGCCGTCGCGACGCTCGTCTTCTGGTCGGGGCGCCGCCACTACGTCGCCTCGCCACCGTCCGGCCCGAAGCCCCACGGCTTCGTCCGCGTGGTGGCGCGCGCGGTGCGCAGGCTCGGGACGCACCGGGCCGGCGAGCACTGGCTCGACGCGGCCCGCGACAAGCACCCGCTCGATGCCGTCGAGGGGGCCAAGGCCGTGATGCGTGTCCTCGGCGTCTTCGCCGCGGTGACCGTCTTCTGGGCGCTCTTCGACCAGATGGGGTCGAGCTGGGTGATCCAGGCCGAGAAGATGGACCTCCAGGTCGGTGGCTGGACCCTCGCCCCGGCCCAGCTCCAGGCGCTCAGCCCGGTCCTGGTCATGACCCTCGTGCCGCTCTTCACGGTCGTCGTCTTCCCCTTGCTCGAGCGGCGCGGCCGTCTGCCCACCGCCCTCGCCAAGATGCGGGTCGGGATGGCGGCCACGGTCCTCTCGTTCGTCGCCGCCGCGGCGCTGCAGATGGTGCTCGACGCCGGCCGCGCTCCCAGCGTCCTCTGGCAGTTCCCGCAGTACCTGCTCCTGACCGTCGGCGAGGTGCTCGTCTCGGTGACCGGCCTCGAGTTCAGCTACACGCAGGCTCCGCGCTCCATGCGGAGCGCCATCATGTCGATCTGGTTCCTCACGGTGTTCCTCGGAAACCTCCTGACGCTCTCCGTCCTGGAGCTCGTCGAGCTCGGCGACGCTGCCTCGCTCTGGTTCTTCGCGGTCCTGATGCTCGCCGCGACCCTCGCCTTCGGGGCAGTGGAGCGTCGGTTTCCGTCCATCCGTCCAGCTGCACCGCCCCCGACGGCGGGGGGCACGATGTGATCCCAGGTCGGCATGGGTGGGAGCGGGTGGGACGGCGCGAGGTGCGAGAGGTGTGGGGGCCGCGCTCCGTGTGCGCCGCACTCGCAGTCGCTGAAAGAAGGTACAGGCCGGGATCGCGATCCTGCGGGCCCGTTCGTGCTAAGAGATCGAAGCATGAAGCGGATCGCCCTGCTCGCCGTCGTCCCCGTCTTCCTCGTCGGCTGCGCCACCAGCAAGTCCACCAGCTACTCCGTGACGCCGGAAGTCTCGGTCACGGTCAAGGACTCGCGGAAGAAGGCGAAGTCTCCGTACGTGCAGAAGCAGAGCGCCAAGTCTCCCGTCGCCGGCGCGGCCGGCGGCGCGACGCGCTGATCCAACAGCGCTCCGTCAGGACGAGGCCGGGATCGCCAGGGGCGATTCCGGCCTTCTTAGTTGCTGGAGCGCGAAGCGCGGCAGGACGCCCGGCGCTATGCTCCACCCGATGCTCCTGCGCGAGACGCTCTTCGTCCGCCTCTTCTCCCTCAGGGTGCCGGTGCTCCTGTTCCTCGGCCCGCGTGTGGAGCGGCTGGACGAGGAGCGGTGCGAGGTCTCCATCAGGCTCCGCTGGCGCTCGCGAAACCACGTCGGGTCCATGTACTTCGGCGCGCTCTGCGCGGGGGCCGATTCTCGCCGCCGGGCTCGCCGCTGCGCGGCTGATCCGCGAGCGCCATCCCAGGGTGAGCCTCATCTTCGCCGACGTGCAGGGGCGGTTCCTGAAGCGCGCCGACGGCGACGTGAGGTTCGCCTGCGCCGACGGACGGCGCATCGCGGCGGCGGTGGCGAGCGCCGACGCGACGGGCGAGCGCGTGACCATCCCGGTGGAGGTGGTCGCGACGGTCCCCGCGAAGCACGGCGAGGAGCCGGTGGCCCACTTCACCATGGGTCTATCGCTGAAGCGGCGATGACGCGGCGCGCCGCAGCGCGCCGCCGAGGCGAATCGTGACCCGTCGGCGCTCCCTTGATAGGGTTTTCGGACCGCTCGTCGTCAGGGCGCAAACCCGGGGGAACACCACACATGTACATGCGCACGCTTCGCCTCGCCTCTCTGCTCGCCCTCACCTTCCTGGCCGGAAGGGCCGACGCCGTCGTCCTGCTGGACGGCAAGCTCAACATCTCCGGCTACGCGTACTGGGCGTACGGGAAGACCGACGGGAACAGCTTCCAGCTCGGGACGCAGGACGGCTACTACGACAACGCCGCGCTGGCGCTCGCCGTCCGGGCGCAGGCGACCGACGACCTCTCCGCGGCCTTCCAGTTCACCCAGGACGAGGACTACACGCAGAACGGCGTCGACTACGCCTTCTTCGAGTACCGCGCCTCCGACGAGGTCCGCATCCGGTTCGGCATGCCGAAGGTGCCGATCGGCCTCTCATGGGACGTGAACGACGTCGGCACGGTCCGCCCGTTCCTCAGGCTCCCGAGCAGCGTCTACGGCAACACCAGCTTCGGTGGCTACTCGTACCTGGGCGTCGGGCTGACGGGGACGAAGCAGCTCCCCGCAGGACACGAGCTCTCCTACGACTTCTTCGCGGGCGGGATCTCGCAGTTCGTGCTGAGCCCGTACGACGCCTGGGCCGTCAAGACCGACCTCGACGGGACGACCGGCATCGGCGTCGACACCGACTACCCGGGCAACTGGGTCGAGATGCAGGACTGCGTCGGCGGCCGGCTCACGCTCGTCACCCCGATCGAGGGGCTCCAGGTCCGCGGCTCCTACTTCTGGGGGCGCACCCCGGAGGAGCAGGGGCCCGTGCCGACGTGGGTCGCAGCGGTGTCGGCTGCAGTACGAGACGGAGCGCTGGCTGCTGCGCGCCGAGTACTTCCACGGCTACCAGAAGAGGCAGACCGGGTACGCGGATGAGGCCGTGTCCTTCGACCAGCTCTCCGTGGCGAACGCCAACAGCGACGCCGGCTACGTGGAGGGCGGCGTCCGGTTCGGCGACCACTGGCAGGCCGTGGCGAAGGTCGAGGCGACGAAGCTCTACTGGTCCGGCTTCGCCGGCCCGCAGTCGCTCCTGCGCCACCGCGAGGCGGCGGTCGGCGTGAACTACTGGTTCACCCGCGACTTCGTCGTGCGCGCCTCTGCCCACATCGCCGACGGCAACCGCTTCTCGCTGCCCGACAACGACAGCGCGTTCAACGAGCGGACCAAGGAGCTCATGGTCGGCTCGCAGTTCTCATTCTAGCGCCCCTCTCCTCCACCTCCCTCTCCCTCAGTGAGGGAGAGGGCAGGGTGAGGGAGAGACCGCCCCCTCACCCTTGCCCTCTCCCCCGGTGGAGGAGAGGGGACGTCCAATGGACGCGGGTGAGGGGGTCTGCGCCTAGAACTTGTAGCCGACGCCCAGGTCGAGCGCGATCTGCGACATCTTCGTCTCGTAGCTCGAGGATGCCCTGCGGCGCGGTGTTCGCGCCGCTGATCTTCGCCTCGGGCGACCAGACGCCGGCGACGTTCACGGTGAGCGCGCCGATGTCGTAGCCGGCGCCCAGCGTGACGTGGTGCTCGGCGACGGCCGGGAAGGCGATGTTCTCGAAGGCGCGGTTCTCGTCGAGCGGCATCTTCCCGTAGTTGTAGCCGGCGCGGATCTTGAGCTCCTTCGTCGCCGCGTACTCGGCGCCGACCTTCACCACCACCTGGTCCGACCAGTTCATGTTCCAGCGCGACGCGCCGGTGAGGTTCGTGTCGGTCGTGAACTCGGGCTGGTCCTTGCCGTTGGTGGCGGACCAGTTGATCCACTCGACGTCGGCCGCGACGAGGAGCGGCTCGATCACGCGGTAGGAGGCGCCGAGCGTGACGACCTGCGGCTGGTCGAAGTCGAGCTTGTCGGTGCCGCCGGGCGATGACGGGAGCGCCGGTGAAGTACGTGTGCGCGGGATGTCCCACTCGAAGTCGCCGAAGAAGCTCTTCGTCTCGTAGGCGAGGCCGACCGTGAGGTCCTTGATCGGCTTGTAGGTGAGGCCGATCGTGGCGCCGAAGCCGAAGGCGCCGGTCGCGTCGCGCGGCTCCTGCTCGCCATGGCCGCGCACGCGACCGTCCTACTCCATCGTCGCGTACATGAGGTTCGCGGCGACGCCGACCGCGAGCTGGTCGTTGATCTTGTAGGACGCCGCCGGGGCGACGCGCAGGTTCATGTAGGAGGTCAGCGTCGTGCTGCCGAAGAGGTCGGCCGCGTAGTCGACGCCCATGCCGGAGACGCCGACGACGCCGAGGCCGAGGGAGAGCTTGTCGTTCACCGGGTAGATGAAGCCGAGCGTCGGGATGATCGAGGCGGCCCGGTCCGACTCCTGCTCGCGTGCCGGACGGTGCCAGGCGCGTCCGTCGCCGTGTACTTCACCGTCGGCTTGAAGTACGTGCCGGCGGCGTCGACGCGCATGCCGAGCGCGCTCATGCCGGCCGGGTTGGTGACGATCGTGGAGGAGTCGAGCGGGGCGCCGACCGAGGCGCCGCCCATCGAGTCCTGCACCGGTCCGAAGCCGATCATGCGCATGCCGTTGGTGGCGGCGGCCGGCGCTGCCGACAGCAGCACCGCTGCCGCGAGCAAGCCGCGATACGAGACGCTCTTCATGGTGGTCCGCTCCTCGTTTGGCGCCGTGGGCTGCGGGTCGTGGCCGGTATGGCCCGGCCGCGAACACACGTCGCGTTCGGTCGTGTGAGCGGGCCGATCGGTTTGAGGTTCGCGCCTGCGTCAACGAACCGCGGCCAGACGCGGCGGCGAGCGCCCGGTGCGGCAGAAAGCCGCACCCCGGCTTCGAACCGTCAGCGCTCGCGCTTCGGCGGGACCACGTAGCGGAGGAGGTGGACCTCCAGCGGCCCGTTCCAGAGCTTGTGGTCCACCTCGGGGCGCCAGGGGATGGCATCCTGCAGCGCCGTGTTGCCGGAGAGGATGACGGCCGTCCAGCCCGCGTGCCGCTCCAGCATCTCTGCGAAGCCGCGGTAGAACCCGGCCAGCTTCTTCGCCGCGACGCGAGGATCGACCTCCTCCTCTTCGGCGTCGCGCGAGGGCCGGCCGCGGTCGTGCCCCGGCTCGCCGCGCCGGTCCGGCCGGTCTCGCCTGCCCTGCCGGTCGTTGCGGGGCGGCGGCTCGTCGGAGCGGTCGACGCCGCCAAGCCGCTCCCCGTACGGCGGGTTGGTGCAGATCGTGCCGACCACGCTCCCGCCGATCAGGTCGCGCGCGTCGCCGCGCTCGATGACGAGGTCTCCGCCCACGCCGGCGGCCTCGGCGTTGGCGCGGATGGCCGCGACCGCCTTCGGGTTGAGGTCGCGCGCGAGGATGGGGGCGGGGGCGTGCGGCAGGATCTCGGCGCGTGCCTCGGCCCGGAGCCGATCCCACGCCGACTGCGGTCCGCCGCGATAGGCGGGCCAGCGCTGGAAGCCGAACGACCGCCCCAGCCCGGGCGGGATCCGGCGGGCGCGCAGCGCCTGCTCGATGGCCAGCGTCCCAGAGCCGGCCATTGGATCGACGAATGGCGCGTCGAGCGCGACGCCGCCCAGGGAGAGCATGGCCGCGCCCAGCGTCTCCTTGAGAGGCGCCTTGGTCATCTCCGCACGGTAGCCACGCCGGTGGAGGGGGTGGCCGGCGAGGTCGAGCGAGAGGGTCGCCTGGTCGCGGGCGACGTGGAGCACCAGCAGGACGTCGGGATCCTTCGCGTCCACGTTGGGCCGGTCGCCCGCCGCCTCCCTGAGCGCGTCGACGACGGCGTCCTTCACGACGAGGGCGGCGAAGCCGGAGTGGGTGAGGGTGGTGGAGGCGACGCTCGCCTCGACGGCGAAGGTGTGCTTCGGCGTCAGCCACTCGGTCCACTCCGCCGCGCGCGCCCCCTCGTAGAGCCCGTCCCGGTCGGGCGCGGGGAAGGTCGCGACCTCCAGGAGCACCCTCATCGCGGTCCGCGAGTGGAGGCAGGCGCGCATGCCGGCCTCGAGCCGCCCCTCGAAGTGGACGCCGCCGCGCTCGCCCTTGAGGTGCTTCAGCCCGGCGGCGGCGAGCTCCTTGCGGAGCGCGCCCTCGGTGCCCTTGGCGCAGGTGGCGAAGAATCGCAGGTGTCGTTCCACGGCTGGCTCCCTACTTCAGGCCGACCGCTTCGATCCGGCGGTTGGTGGCGCGGCCGCGCGCGGTGAAGTTCGGCAGCCGGGGGTTCTCGGCGCCGCGCCCCGCGACCTGGATCCGGGCTCGCGGCACGCCGAGGTCGACGAGCCGATCGGCGGCGGCCTGCGCCATGGCCATCGAGAGCCGGGCATCGGCCGCCGAGTCGTGGGTGGCGTCGACGTGCCCCTCGATCCTGAGCTTCAGCTCGGGCAGGGCGGCGAGCGCGATGGCGAGGTCGGCGAGCCCGCTGTCGCGCTCGCAGCTGGGTGGTCCGCCCTGCGAAGCCGACGTCCTCGACGATGAAGGGTTCGCCGCCCCCGAGCCTGTGGAGCCACTCCTTCTGGCGCGGCGTCACCGTGACCGGCGTCGGGGCCGGGGCCGGCGCGGCCACCCGGGTGGCGGCCACCGGTGGCGCAGCCGGCGCTGGCGCCGGCGCGGTCTCCGCGAGCGCGAGGGCGCGCAGCGAGTCCAGCCGCTTGCGCTCGAAGCAGGCGCCGCCGCGGAAACCCCCGAGCCGGAGGAACATCTCGTGGGTCTCGTCGCGGAGGCTGCGCCGCACCGCGGCCTCGATCTCCTCGCCCGCCCGCGGCTTCACCGCGAAGGTCGAGGCGTAGAGCAGCTCACGCGCGGGAGAGAGGACGAGCCGGACGGAGACCAGGAGCCCGGTCTCGGAGCTGCCCGCGGAGCCCTCGACGGTGCCGTAGATCGCGGCGTCGGCTCCCACGAGCTTCGCGAGCTCCATGGCGAGGCTGGGCGGGATCCCCTCGGGCAGCTCGACCGGCGTGTCGCGGAAGAGCGCGCGCAGCTCCTTCACCGGAAAGACACGCGTGCCGCTGGCGCCCACGCCCGACAGGAGCGCGGCGGTCGCCGCCTCCGCCGCGAGCGGCGCGCTGGACGCGTTCTCGAACGGCGCCACCACGAGGCACCGGACGCGCGCGAGCTCGGCTGCCCGGAAGATGCCGAGCTCGGCGCTCACCACCGCGGGCGTGCCGACGGCCCGCGGGCTGGCGCAGGCTGAGAGGAGGATGGCCGCGAGGGCGAGGGTGGGGGCGAGGGATATGGGACGCATCCGGCCGCATCCTAGCGCACCCTCCGGGTACCGTCCCACGTGTGCGCCTCGACGCCATGCGACTGGCTGCGATATCTACTTCCCGTGCCGACAGTGCTCCTGGTGGACGACGAGCGGGACCTCCTCTCCCTGCTCGACTTCAATTTCCGGTCGGCGGGGTTCGAGACCCTGCTCGCCGCGACGGGCGAGGAGGCCCTCCGCACCGCGGCGCAGCGGGTCCCGGACCTCGTCCTGCTCGACCTGATGCTGCCGGACCTTCCCGGCACCGAGGTCTGCCGCCGGCTCAAGGCCGACCCGCGGACGCGCGACGTCCCGGTGATCATGCTCACCGCGCGAGGCGACGAGATCGATCGCATCGTCGGGTTCGAGGTGGGCGCCGACGACTACGTGACCAAGCCCTTCAGCCCGCGCGAGGTGACGCTCAGGGCGCGCGCCATCCTGCGGCGCGCCGCCGGGAGGCCGGCGGAGCGGCCGGTCTCGGAGGTGGGGCCGATCCGGGTCGACGTCGAGGCGCACCGCGTCTTCGTCGACGGCGAGGAGGTCGCGCTGACGCCGCTGGAGTTCAAGCTGCTGCGCACGCTGATGACGCGGCTCGGCAGGGTTCAGCCGCGGGAGCGGCTGCTGGAGGACGTCTGGGACATGTCGACCGAGGTCGAGACCCGGACGGTCGACACGCACATGAAGCGGCTGCGGGAGAAGCTCGGGGTCGCGAGGGATCTGATCGAGACCGTCCGGGGCGTCGGCTACCGGATGATCGACCCCGCGTCCGGTGACTGAGGGAGAGGCGACAATGGCCTTCGGAAGAACGCAGCTCGGTGCAGCCCTCAGCGCCCTCCGCGCCGAGATCGCCGGCGGTCCGCGCGCCGAGCTCCCCGACGAGATCCGCGAGCTGGCGGAGCTGCTCGGGGAGCGCGAGGCGAAGCGGTGGCAGGCCCAGCGCGACCCCGCCGAGCAGGAGCTGCTCGCGGCCGTCCCCGACGCCGCCGCCCTCATCGCGCGCGACGGGACGGTGCGCGTCTGCAACACGGCCTTCGACGCCCTCGGCCCCACCGGCCGCGCCACCGGCTTCACGCCGCTGGAGCTGATCCGCTCCGCGGACCTGGCGGAGGCGGTGAAGCGGGCGCTGGAGGGGACCGCGAAGCGGCTGGAGCTGGAGCTGCCGCGCCGCATCTGGCTGGTGCAGGTCCAGCCGCTCCTCCGCGGCGAGGTCCTGCTGTTGATGCGCGACGTCACCGACCGGCGGCGGGCCGAGGCGACGAGGCGCGACTTCGTCGCCAACGCCAGCCACGAGCTGCGGACGCCCATCGCCGCGATCAACGCGGCCGCCGAGACCCTCCTCGGCGGGGCGCTCACCAGCCCGGAGACCGCCCGCCCGTTCGTCGAGATCATCTCCCGCCACACCGAGCGGCTGGCGCGGCTCTCCAACGACCTGCTCGACCTCTCCCGGATCGAGTCGCGCCAGTGGCCCATCGAGCTCGGCATGGTGGAGGTGGCGCCGCTCGCCCAGCAGGTGGTCATCCTCTTCGCCGAGGCGGCCCGCGCGAAGGGGCTGACGCTCGGCGCGGACGTGGCGCCGGAGCTCCGGCTCCGCGCCGACGGCCAGGCGCTCGAGCAGATCCTGGTGAACCTGGTCGACAACGCCATCAAGTACACGCAGCGCGGCGGCGTCACGGTGATCGGGCGGGCGCACGCCGAGGGTGGGACGGTGGCGGTCAAGGACACCGGCGTGGGGATCGAGCGGCACCACCTCCCCCGCATCTTCGAGCGCTTCTACCGGGTCGATCCGGGCCGCTCGCGGGAGATGGGGGGGACGGGGCTCGGCCTGGCGATCGTCAAGCACCTCGCCCAGGCCCAGGGCGGTGAGGTTGGGGTGGAGAGCGGCGCCGCCGGGACCACCTTCACGGTCCAGCTGCCGCTCGCCTGAGAGACTGAGAATCCTCCCCGCTCCCCCACCGGGGGAGAGGGCAGGGAGAGGGGGCCGCACCGCGTGCCGCCCACCGGCGGTCGCGCCGGTGCTAAGAAGTGCCCGTGACGCTCCTCCACGCGGCCGGGCTCGGCCTCTCCTTCGGCAGCCGGACCATCTTCGAGAAGCTGACCTTCACGATCGAGGAGGGGGAGCGGCTCGGCCTGGTCGGCGTGAACGGCTCCGGCAAGTCCTCGCTCATGAAGATGCTGGCGGGCGTCTCCGAGCCGGATCGCGGCGAGATCCAGCTCCGCCGCGGCGCGACGGTGACCTACCTCCCGCAGGAGCCGATCTTCCCCGAGGGCGCCACGGTCGCGTCCGAGCTGGAGGTGGCGAGCGCGCCCCTCCGGGCGGCGCTGGACGCGCACTCGGCGGCGACGGCCAGGCTCGAGGCCACGCAGGACGAGGCCGCGCACGGACGGCTCCTCTCCGACCTCGCGGCGCTGTCGGACCGGATCGACCACCTCGGCGGCTGGGACACCGCCCACGAGGCGCGGCGGCTCCTGGACCGGCTCGGAGTGCGGGACTGGGACCGGCCGGTGATCGAGCTGTCGGGCGGAACGCGGAAGCGGGTAGCGATCGCCAGGGCGCTGCTCACCCGGCCGGACCTGCTCCTGCTCGACGAGCCCACCAACCACCTCGACGCCGACACGGTCGACTGGCTCGAGGAGGAGCTGGACGAGCACGCCGGCTCGCTGCTGCTCGTCACCCACGACCGCTACTTCCTCGACGACCTCGTGGACCGGATCATCGAGATCACGCCGGGCGCCGGGGTGACGAGCTACCCCGGGAACTACGAGGCCTACCTCGAGCAGAAGCTGCTGGCCGAGGACCAGCGGGACCTGGATCAGCACAAGCGGGACCGCTGGATCTCCGAGGAGGTGGCCTGGCTGAGGCGCGGACCGGAGGCGCGCCGCACCAAGTCGAAGGCGCGCATCGAGCGGGCGCGACGCCTCATGGCCGAGCGCGGCTTCACCCGCCCCAAGGTGGCCGACTTCAAGGTGGCCGCGCCGCCGAGGCTCTCGGCCACGGTGATCGAGGCCGAGGGGCTCCAGAAGCGCTTCGGCGAGCGCGTCATCCTGGCCGGCGTCGACTTCCGGTTGAAGGCCGGAGAGCGCGTGGGGCTGGTGGGGCCGAACGGCGTGGGCAAGACCACCTTCCTCAAGGTCCTGCTCGGCGAGCTCGAGCCCGACGCGGGCACCGTCGTCACCGGCAAGCGGACGCAGGTCGCCTACTACGACCAGCAGCGCACCACGCTCGACGGCGAGCAGACGGTCTACGAGGCGGTCGGCGGCAGCCCGCCGGGGAAGGTGGGCGAGGACTTCATCGAGCTCTCGGGCAGGCGGGTCTCGCTCCGCGACTACCTCGACGATCTCCTCTTCCCGCCGAGCATCCAGAAGATGCAGGTGAAGGCCCTCTCCGGCGGCGAGCGGAACAGGCTCCTCCTGGCGCGCCTCTTCCTGGAGGGGGCGAACGTGCTCGTGCTGGACGAGCCGACCAACGACCTCGACCTCGTCACGCTCAACGTCCTGGAGCGGCTGCTGCTCGACTTCGACGGGAGCGTGCTGCTCGTCACGCACGACCGCTACTTCCTCGACAAGGTGGCGACCGCGATCCTGGCGTTCGACGGGGGAGGGCGGATCACGCGGTGGGAGGGCAACTACGACCTCTACCGGCGCCTCAAGGACCAGGCCGAGCGGGCGCAGCGCGAGGCGGATCTCGGACGCGCCGGTCGAGGCGAGAGCCCGCGGTGAAGGGCGGTGCTGCCGGCGGCGCGGCCGCCCTCCGAGCGGACGCGCAAGCCAGGCAAGCTCTCCTTCAAGGAGCAGCGCGAGCTCGAAGGGATGGAGGCGCTGATCCTCGCCGCCGAGGAGCGGAAGTCGGCGCTCGAGGCGACGCTGGCGGACCCGGCCACGTACCAGAAGGACGGCGCCTCCGTCGCGCGGGCTGCGCGGCGGAGCTCGACGGGGTCACCGCCGAGGTGGAGCGGCTCTATGCGCGGTGGCAGGAGCTGGAGGGGATTCGGGCGCAAGAGGCTAGGCGCCGAGGAGCACGCTCAGATTCAGACTCGCGGTGTCATAGAAGTTGTTGCAGCTCGCAGAACGGAGGATTCTAACGCTCCGTGGATGGGCCAGGCAGGGAGCTTGGACATCTGCCCTCCGCTGCTCCTCTAGGACGAGAGGAAGTCGAATGCCGATCAAGCCTCCTGTACCCGAATCGATGGTGTACGAGAAGCGCAAGCCGCTGATGGAGAGAATCGAGGCGCTGCGCCAAGGGCGCGCCCTCATCTGCTTCTTCAATTTCGATCGGACGAGTCTCCCGGGCATTGGTGGAATCTCGACCCAGTTCCACGCTGAGGTAAAGGAGGCCCTTTTTCGAGTTCTGAAAGAGTCCACCAAGGCCGGGAACAAGGGCGTGGACCTCTGCCTCTACACTCGCGGCGGGGACACGAATTCTGTGTGGCCCATTGTGGGAATCCTTCGCGAGTTCGATCCCGACTTCCAGGTTCTCGTTCCGTTTCGATGTCACAGCAGCGGAACGCTCCTGGCCCTTGGGGCCAAGTCCATCTTTCCGGACCCATGTCCGAGTTGAGCCCGATCGATCCCAGCACGGGCAACCAGTTCAACCCTATCGACCCGACGAACCCGCAGGATTGGCTCGCCATTAGCGTGGAGGATGTTCAGCAGTACCTGACATTCGCGGCAGACCAACTTCGCGAGAAGAGCGGGGCGGAAGACCTCGCCCCTCAGGACGTCGCCCAGTTCCTGGAGAAGCTTGTGCTGCAGGTTCACCCGCTCGCCATTGGCAACGTTCACCGCGTCTACCGGCAGATCAAGAAGCTGGCGGAGAACTTGCTGGCGCTGCATCCGGTACCCAGCCGCAAGAACGGGGAAGCCGTTGATGCCCTCACGACGAGCTTCTACTCGCACCTTCACATGATCAACCGGCATGAGGCCGTGAAGATCCTCGGTGAAGAGCACGTGAAGTTCGCCACTGACGACCTGGCGGTCGCGATGGACGATCTCCTACGCGCCTACGAAGACCGGTTTGAACTCCGAAGGCCGTACGTACTGGGTGCCGACCTCGGAGACAAACTCCAGGAGGATGCCCGCTTCATAGGTGGAGCCGTCGAGAGTAGGCACTGGTCCTACCTCTTCGAGACCAAGGCAAGGGTAAGACAGCACTCCAAGATCCCCCCCAATGTTCAGGTGCAGGTTCCGGTCGGTCAGGGTATACCCCTCATCCCCGGACTTGCGCGGGACTACGTCATTGAGGTGATGGCTCAGGGGTGGGTTCACAACAAGGAGCCTCTCGGGGTGACCGTATGATCCAGTTCCAGTTCTCACTGTCTACAGCCGAGGAAGCGTCGAACTACTTCACGGGTAGCCCTGAGACGCATTACGGGGCCGCTCCTGAGACGTGTATGCCCGAGGGCGTTTACCGCGTGATCGATGGCGCATGTACCGTGTCGCGGCAGGTCCGTCGCCCTTCGTGGCCGCACTGCGGGTCGCGACCGAGCCTGGCACCGATCGGTAGTGGATGTTCGGAACGGTCTGGGACCGCACCGTCCTAATCGACACCGCGGCCGTCGTAGCTCTCCAAGACAGAAACGATCGCTTTCACGAATCGGCGAAGGCGTACTTCGGCGCCGATTCCTCCGTTCGATGGGCTGCCCTCGACGCAACCGCGCACGAGGCCTACACCCACATGCGGTACGAGTTCTCGTACCCCAGGGCCTCAGAGGCGTTCGAATTCCTTCGCTCTGGCCAGGTGGAGTTGATTCGCTTCACTCAGGAAGACGAGGAAAGCGCGCGCGCCCTGCTTGAGAAGTACAGGGAGCACGACCTCAGCTTCCACGATGCGCTCTGCGCTTCGGTCATGATCCGACTTGGGATTCTTTCAGGTCTTCACCTTCGACAGCCATTTCTGGACCTTTGGCTTCCAGGTGAAGCCCGGTGATACGGACTGACTCAGTATGAGCGACTCAGTTCGGACTTGAGCTCGCTCTCCTTCGTCGCGTCCGTCCCTCGGATAGGGTTGAATGGCTGCCTTGGCAGGGAGCCGGCTGGAGTGCTCCCGCTTCACCCCGGGGGAGTCGTCGGTGCCGCTCACGCCCGAGCAACAGGCCCGCCAGGACATCGACGAGGCCCTCGACGGCCGCGGGCTGGGTCGTTCAGGAGCTCGCACGCGGCGAACCTCGACGCCGGCCGCGGCGTCGCCGTCCGCGAGTTCCCGCTGGCCAAGGGGCACGGCCACGCCGACTACCTGCTCTTCGTCGACGGCAAGGCCGCCGGCGTCGTCGAGGCGAAGAAGGACGGCACGCCGCTGACCGGCGTCGAGGTCCAGGCCGAGAAGTACGCCGACGGGCCTCCCGGCCGGCGCTCCCGGCCCACCACCGGCCCGCTCCCGTTCCTCTACCAGTCGACCGGCGTCGAGACCCGCTTCACCAACCTGCCTCGACCCCGAGCCGCGCAGCCGCGCGCGTCTTCACCTTCCACCGGCCCGAGACGCTCGCCGAGTGGCTGGACGCCGAGCCGCTCTGGCTGCCGCTGAGCAACGGGAAGCCCCAGCCCGAGAGCGAGCGTCCCGCGACCCTCCGCGCCCGCCTGCCGGCACCTCCCCGCGCTCGACGAGAAGGGCCTCTGGCCCGCCCAGGTCGAAGGCCATCCGGAACCTCGAGAGTGTCGCTCGTCGGAGGACCGCCCGCGCGCCCTCATCCAGATGGCGACCGGCTCGCGGCAAGACCTTCACGGCGGTCTCGTCGATCTACCGCCTCGTCAAGTACGGCGAAGGCCAAGCGCGTCCTCTTCCTCGTGGACCGCGGCAACCTCGGGCGGCAGGCGCTCAAGGAGTTCCAGCAGTACGTCACCCCCGACGACGGCCGGAAGTTCACCGAGCTGTACAACGTCCAGCTCCTCACCTCGAACAAGCATCGACCCGGTCGCCCGCGTCGTCATCACGCACCATCCAGCGGCTCTACTCGATGCTCAAGGGCGAGGAGACTCGACCCGGAGCTGGAGGAGGCGTCGGCCTTCACGCTGGACGACCTGCGCCGGGACCCGGTCCCGGTCGCCTACAACCCGGCGATCCCCGTCGAGACCTTCGACTTCATCTGGACCGACGAGTGCCACCGCTCGCATCTACAACCTCTGGCGCCAGGTGCTCGAGTACTTCGACGCCTACCTCGTCGGCCTCACCGCGACGCCCGTCGAAGCAGACGCTTCGGCTTCTTCAACCAGAACCTCGTGATGGAGTACGGCCACGAGCAGGCCGTCGCCGACGGCGTGCAACGTCGACTTCGACGTCTACCGGATCCGGACCCAGATCACCGAGCAGGGCGCGACGGTCGAGGCCGGGCACTTCGTCGACAAGCGCGACCGCGACACCCGCGCCGTCCGCTGGGAGAAGCTCGACGAGGACCTCACCTACGAGGCGACCGACCTCGACCGCGACGTGGTGGCGCGTGGACCAGATCCGGACCGTGGTCCGGACCTTCCGGGACAGGCTCTTCACCGAGATCTTCCCCGGCCGCACGCGAGGTCCCGAAGACGCTCATCTTCGCGAAGGACGACTCGCCACGCCGACGACATCGTCCAGATCGTCCGCGAGGAGTTCGGCCGAGGGCAACGAGTTCTGCGAGAAGATCACCTACCGGACCGGCACGGCCCGCGTCGTCGGACCCGGTCGACGGGCGGACGTGACCTACCTACAAGTCCACCGGGCGTGAAGCCCGAGGACCTGCTCTCGTCCTTCCGCAACAGCTTCAACCCGCGCATCGTCGTCACGGTGGACATGATCGCCACCGGCACCGACGTGAAGCCGCTCGAGATCGTGATGTTCATGCGGTCGGTGAAGAGCCGGAACTTCTTCGAGCAGATGAAGGGGCGCGGCGTCCGGGTCATCGACGACGCGCGACTTCCAGGCGGTCACGCCGGACGCGCACGACGAAGGACCACTTCGTCATCGTGGACTGCGTCGGCGTCTGCGAGACGCGAGCTGATGGACTCGAAGCCGCTCGAGAAGAGCCCCGGCGTCCCGTTCGAGAAGCTCCTCCAGGCTCGGTCGCCTTCGGGCAACACGAGCCCCGAGATCGTCTCCTCGCTGGCGAGCCGCCTCGCGCGGATCGAGCCGCCAGCTCGGCAAGCCCGAGCAGCAGCGCGCTCGCAGGAGCTCGCCGGCGGCGTGCCGCTCCAGGCCATCGTCCAGCGAGCCTCGTGGAGGCGCTCGACCCCGACCGGCACGTCGAGGAGGCCCGCGCGCGCCGAGAAGCTGCCCGCCGGCGCCGACGCCGTCCGCCGGCAGCGGTCGCGAAGGCGGCCGCAGGCGCTCATCAAGGAGGCCGCTCGCGCCGCTCGCCGCCGAACCCGAAGCTCCGGGACGAGCATCGCTCGACCTCAAGACGCAGGTCGAGCAGACCATCGACACGTCACCAAGGACGAGGTGCTCGAGGCCGGCTTCTCGGACGAGGCGCAAGGAGAAGGCCAAGGGGCTCGTCGCGTCGCTTCGAGAAGTTCATCGCGGAGAACAAGGACGAGATCACCGCGCTCCAGGTCCTCTACTCGCAGCCCTACGCGAAGCGGCTCCGCTTCAAGGACATCAAGGCGCTGGCCGAGGCGATCAAGGCGCCGCCGCGGTCGTGGACGCCCGAGCTGCTCTGGCGGGCCTACGAGACGCTCGACACGGTCCAAGGTGCAGGGCGCCGGGCGCGACGCGGCTCCTGACCGACGTCGTCGTCGCTGGTCCGGTTCGCCCTCCACCAGGACGACGAAGCTCGTGCCCTTCGCCGAGCAGGTCGAGGAGCGGTTCCAGAACTGGCTGGCCCAGCAGGAGAACCGGGGCCGGCGCTTCACGCCCGAGCAGCGCGAGTGGCTCGACGCCGATCAAGGACCACATCGCCGCGAGCTTCGGGATCGAGAAGGACGACTTCGACGACGTGCCGTTCAACCAGAAGGGCGGGCTCGGGAAGGTGTACGAGCTGTTCGGGGAGAAGCTGGAGCCGCTGCTGCGCTGAACTGAACGAGGTGCTGGTCGCGTGAGCACGAGCGGTCAGGTTCATCCAGCAGGGTGGGAAAGCCGGACTGGTCGGGAACTCTTCGAGTTCGTGACCAGCGGGTCCCGTGGCTGGGCCAAGTACTACAGCGAGGACGGACCCACGTTTCTCCGGATCGGGAACCTGGATCGCGGCACGGTCGCGCTCGACCTTCGGGACATCCAGCATGTTCGTCGCCCCGGCTGGGGCTGAAGGCACGCGAACCCGTGTCACAGCCGGGCGACGTACTCGTGTCGATCACCGCCGACATCGGCTCCGTTGCTGTGGTCCCGGATGGCCTCGGTGACGCCTACATCAACCAGCACATTGCCCGTGATCCGCCCAAGGCCTGGCATCAACGCAAGGTACTTGGCGTGGTTCATCGTGAGCCCTGACGGGCAGCGCCAACTGGCGGCGCTTGAACGTGGAGCCACCAAGAAGGGCCTGGGACTCGATGACATCAGGGCGCTCGACATCCCGTGGGCCCCCGATCCGGTCCAGGTGAAGATCGTCGCGGAGATCGAGAAGCAGTTCACCCGGCTCGACGCTGGGGTCGAGGCGCTCAAGCGGCTTCAGGCGCACCTTCGACGCTACCGGGCGGCGGTGCTGAAGGACGGCCTTCGGCGGCGACTGGCCTCGCGTCGCCTTTAGGGACCTCCTGCGAGAGCCCCTCCGCAACGGGCACTCTGCTCCAAAGACCGACGCCGCCGCTGGCATCCGGACGCTCACACTGACGGCCGTGACCTACGGCGACTTCAGCGAGAGCAACACCAAGGTTACAGGCGCGGATCCTGAGAAGGTCAAGGATCCTCGTGGCTTGAGCCCGGCGACCTCTTGGTGGAGCGCTCCAATACGCCGGAGCTGGTTGGAACCGCACGGGTATTTTCGAGGACACACGCGCTGGGCGATCTTCCCGGACCTGCTTATCCGCGCGCGGCTCAGAGAAGGGGTGTGCGACCGCTTCATCGAGCACTTCTTCGCGTCCGATGCCGCTCGCTCCTACTTCCGCAAGGCGGCACAAGGCGTCGCCGGTAGCATGCCCAAGATCAGTCAGCCGACCATCGAGGCCCTATCCGTTCCTCCTCCGGGCCTCGCGGACCAGGAGCGGATCGCAGCTCGCATTGACGAGCGCCTCTCCGACGCTGACGCCGTGCTGACGACCTCCTCCGTCTCCCTTAGTCGTGCCAGCCGACTGCGAGCGGCCGTCCTTAAGGCTGCCTTCGACGGGCAGCCTCGTCGACGGCGAGTTAGTCCACCCGCCATCTCCGAGGAAGCGTAACCGTGGCGAACGACTCCCAGCAGATCGTCAAGAAGCTCTGGAACTTCTGCAACGTCCTGCGCGACGACGGCCTCTCCTACGGCGACTACGTCGAGCAGCTCACCTTCCTGCTCTTCCTGAAGATGGCCGACGAGCAGACGCAGCCGCCGTGGAACAAGCCGTCGCCGTTCCCGACGGACTGCGACTGGCCGAGCCTGCTGAAGCGGGACGGCGACGAGCTGGAGGCCCACTACCGGCACGTCCTGGAGGAGCTCGGGCAAGCAGCCGGGGATGCTCGGCGTCATCTTCCGGAAGGCCCAGAACAAGATCCAGGACCCGGCCAAGCTCCGGCGGCTGATCGTCGACCTGATCGACACGCGAGCAGTGGTCGTCGCTCGACGCCGACGTGAAGGGCGACGTCTACGAGGGGCTGCTGGAGAAGAACGCCCAGGACGCCAAGAGCGGCGCCGGGCAGTACTTCACGCCCCGCGCCCTCATCAAGGCCATCGTCGACGTGATGCAGCCCGCGCCGGGCGAGACGATCTGCGACCCGGCCTGCGGCACCGGCGGCTTCCTGCTCGCCGCCCACGACTACGTCGCCGAAGCACCACAAGCTCGACAAGGACCAGAAGAAGCACCTGCAGGCTCGACGCGCTCCGCGGGCTGGGAGCTCGTGGACAGCACCGCCCGGCTCTGCGCCATGAACCTCTTCCTGCACGGCATCGGCGCCGACGACGAGACCGACCCGATCGCGGTGGACGACGCCTCGCGCAGCGACCCCGGCGACCGGTTCGAGCATGGTGCTGACCAATCCGCCGTTCGGCAAGAAGTCGAGCATCACCATCGTCAACGAGGAGGGCGAGACCGAGAAGGAGACGCTCACCTATCGAGCGCGACGACTTCTGGGCCACGCACCAAGAACAAGCAGCTCAACTTCGTCCAGCACGTCAAGACGCTGCTGAAGATCAACGGCCGGGCCGCCGTCGTCGTGCCCGACAACGTGCTCTTCGAGGGCGGCGCCGGCGAGACGGTCCGCCGGAAGCTGCTCCAGGAGTGCGACGTCCACACCCTGCTGCGGCTGCCGACCGGCATCTTCTACGCCCAGGGCGTGAAGGCCAACGTCCTGTTCTTCGACCGCAAGCCCGGCGCCGCAGAAGCCGTGGACGAAGAAGCTCTGGATCTACGACCTGCGGACCAACATGCACTTCACGCTCAAGACGAACCCGCTCAAGCGCGAGGACCTCGACGAGTTCGTCGAGTGTCTACAAGCCCGGCGAACCGCCACGAGCGCAAGGCGACCTGGAGCGAGAAGAAGCCCGAGGGCCGCTGGCGCGCCTTCGCATCGACGAGCTGGTCGCGCGGGACAAGGTGAACCTCGACATCTTCTGGCTCAAGGACGAGAGCCTGGAGGACTCGGCGAACCTGCCGGCGCCGGACGTGATCGCGGCGGAGATCGTCGAGGACCTGCAGGCGGCGCTGGAGCAGTTCGAGGCGATTCAGGCGGATCTGGGCGGAAGGCGGTGACGAACGTGGCGAGGCCGGAGTGGAAGCTCTTCGCCGCTCGGAATGTGGCTTCGGGGCCAGGCAGCGTTGCCCCCAGTTGCCACGCTTGAAACGCTTCGTCCCGATCTGACCATAGGCGGTTTCCTTGGCCTCGAGCGCCGGCTGCCACTTCACGACGCCGATCAAGTCCCGGCCCAGAGTCTCGAGGACTCCTGGAAGACCACGCGGGAGTTTCTCGACGCAGCTTTGAAGGCGATCAACTCATCCGAGCCCGGATGGCTCGGCAACGACGAGGCGGAGGACATACTTCGAGTCCTTGGCGCTCCACCCAGCGCCTGTCTTCCCATCTACATCATGAGCGTTCGCAGCGGAGGTGTTGAGCGGGCCGTGTACGTGGGCAAGACCTCGTCCGGTTCCTCACGCTTCGCTGGCGGCCATGACGCGTTTCGGAAACTGTTGGCACCCACTTACGACGGCATGGAGAAGTGGCTGTATCTCGGAGCCGTAATGCTCCTGAAGTCGCACCCTCCAGGGCCGCGCGAATTTGGCTTCAACAGCTACCTTCCCCTGGAATGGGTGTCGCCTCTGACCTTCGCGTTGGCCCTGTTGCGAAGCATCGAGGCGGCGCTCATCTACCAGCTCCAGCCCGAGTTGAACGTTCAGCACCGAGACAGGTTCCGCCCAGACTACGAAGTCCTGATCAACGTCGAGAATCACGTGGACGGCGGGTTTCTCCACGGACATCAGATCTCGCCCGTTCCCACGCCTGCCTGAGCCCCCGGTGACACCTCGCGGTGCCGGGGACGGGGATGCGGGGATTCCCTAGAAGAGTTGCAGGGAGAACGGCATGAAGGCGATGAAGAGGATCACGACCACCATCGAGCGAAGGTGGCTGGCGGCTATCGTCGATGGGTCGAAGACCATCGAGTACCGCGAGCTGAAGCCCTACTGGACGAACCGCCTGTCCAAGGTGACGCCGCCCTTCGAGCTGCGGCTCATCAATGGGATGCAGGCGAAGGCGCCGGAGGTAACAGTCGTCATCGGGAAGGTGCGGACAAACCGGCGGAGCGAGGAGTACGAGCTTCACATTGTCAGGGTCGCGAGTCTCAAGAACTGGGACAAGAGGAAGGGCTAGCTGATCCGACGAGGAGGCCGCTAGGCATGGTGAAGGCGCGACGCAACATGGCGACGCCCGTCCGAGGACTGGCGAAGCCGAGCGCAGACTCGATGTCCCCAGCCGCGCTTCGGAAGCTCATCCTGCCGCTCGCCGCGGAAACCCCGATCACCGATAGCCTGGAGCGCGCGATGGCGGGTCTCGATCGTGGCTCTGGCTGGGAGGGTCGCCAGAAGCAGCATCTGCTCGGCTGGCTCGGCGAGTACGACGGCCCCGGATTCTACGGGCGCGCCAACTGGAACCGGTCCGCCCGGTTCGTCTACAACCAGTTCCAGTGCGCTGCGGGCCTCCTCTGGCTTGCGGAGGCATCGGGAGCCCCGCGCGCCGCTCTGCTCTTAGCGAGGAAGGCGGTGCTGGCCGCAGGGCCGCGGAACGCGGCGCAGAGTGCCGCCATGCGCCGGGTCCTCCCGTGGGCGGCCGTCGCTGCACTGCTTCGATGAAGGTGCTCGCCTTGCCACGCTCACTAGTGGTGAGATGCGGAGCATGTTCATCGAACGCCTGGAACTGACCAACTTCCGCTGCTTCGGCCCGGGGTCGCAGACCATCGAGTTGGCCGCCGGGACGACGGCCTTCGTCGGCGCGAATGGCGCGGGCAAGACGGCTGTCATGCAGGCACTGCTGCGCCTGTTCGGCGTCACGAGTGAGCAGCGCAGGCTGCGGCGCCAGGACTTCCATATTCCCATGGAGGAAGAGTCCTCGCCGTTGAGCCGTACGCTCGCGCTCGAGGTGATTCTGGCGTTCCCCGAACTCGACGAGGAGGACGTCGAGGCGTCCGACGCGATTCCTGAGTTCTTCCAGCAGATGGCTTGCGACGAACACGGGAAGCTGAAGTGTCGTCTCCGACTCGACGCGACGTGGACGGACGACGGCTCTCTCGAGGGGGTCATCGACCCCAAGTACAGAGCTGTCCGGACACTCGCCACCGAGTTCAAAGACGACGAATGTAGCGACCTGAAGGCGCCGGATCGCGCACGCATTCAGATGGTGTACGTGCCGGCCCTGAGGGACGCGGCGTCGCAGGTGACCGCGTTGCTGCGCGGACGCCTATGGCGAGCCATCACGTGGCCCGGCTCGGTGCGGGATGTCCTCGCGTCGAGTGGCGAGAAGCTCAACTCAGCGTTCGCTGAGGTACCGGGCATTGAGGTCATCGGAAGGGCGATAGAGCGTCGGTGGAAGGAGGTCTACTCGGCGGGCACCGACACGAGCCCGATCCTGCGACCGGTAGATGTGCGCCTCGAGGCGTTCAGCCGCAAGGTCGAGGTGCTCTTTCAGCCCGACGAGGCCGGCCGCGACCGGGCCATTGAGGATCTTAGCGACGGCCAGCGGTCTCTCTTCCACATTGCGATGACGGCGGCGACGTTGGACGTTGAGGAGAGGATTTCCACCTCGCCGGGCCAAGCCTTTCAGGCAGATGCGATCGCGCTGCCGGCGCTGACGCTAGTTGCGCTTGAGGAGCCCGAAAACAACCTCGCCCCATTCTATCTCTCCCGGATCGTGCGGCAGCTCGACGACCTGACCGCTGGAGTGCGCGCTCAGGCGGTTGTGTCGAGTCATTCTGCGAGCATTCTGGCGCGCGTCGAGCCAACACACGTGCGCCACTTTCGGCTCGACTCAGCGACACGCACTGCCCAGGTGCGCGCCATCCAAATGCCCGAGGGCGACGAGGAGGCTGGCAAGTTCGTTCGTGAGGCGGTTCGCACGTATCCCGAACTGTACTTTGCACGATACGTGATTCTCGGGGAGGGCAGCTCGGAAGAGATCGTTCTCCCTCGTCTGGCCGAAGCGATGGGGCTGCCGATCGACCGCTCATTCGTGGCGGTGGTGCCGCTCGGGGGGCGGCACGTCAACCACCTGTGGCGCCTCCTGAACGACCTGGAAATCCCGCACGCGACGCTCCTCGATCTGGACGCTGGTCGAGCCGGCGGAGGTTGGGGGCGCATCAAGATCGCATGCCGAGAACTCTTGGCGAACGGGCGAGCCCCCAAGGATCTCTTCGGAAGGCCGCTGTCGAAGAAGATGGTGGACGCGGAGCTGACATCCTTTGACGAGCGACACCTCTCGGTGAAGGAGATGACTCCCTGGCGGGAGAAGCTGCAAGAGTTCGGCGTCTACTTCAGCGGAAGCTTGGACTTGGACATGACGATGCTGAGGGCCTTTCGACGTGCCTATTGCGCCCTAGGTGAAGGGATGAAAGGGCCCTCATCGACGGGCGACGCGAAGAACGCAGTGCTGGGCGACGAGGGCGCACCGGACTTCTATCCTGAAGAGTGGGACGAGGACTTCCTTTGGTACCGCTACCTGTTTCTTGGCCGAGGGAAGCCGACCACCCACATTCAAGCACTTGGCAGGGTCCCCCTCGATGAACTCAAGAAGAAGACCCCCAAGGCGCTTGCAGCGCTACTACAGCACGTGAACGACGTCGTGTTCCCTGGCTCCACGAAGGCGGGATCGAAGAAGGAGCGCTGAAGCAGTGGCGCTCATCGACCCCGAACAGTGGCGGCCGTCTGGAATCGAGGAACTCGAGCCCGGTGCGTGGCGAGCGCTCCGTCATCCGGGAAGCGCCAAGGTCGTGGCAGGGCCAGGTGCGGGTAAGACCGAGTTCCTGGCCCAGCGCGCCGCGTATCTCCTCCAGACGGGAAGGTGCGCGAGGCCGCACCGGATTCTTGCGATCAGCTTCAAGCGAGATGCGGCGGCCAACCTCGCGGCGCGCGTGCGACAGCGTTGCGACCCGGCGCTGGCACGCCGCTTCATCTCAATGACGTTCGACTCGTTTACGAAGGGACTGGTCGATCGGTTTCACGGCGCGCTGCCGCCGGCGTGGCGCCCGACGTATCCGTACGACGTGGCGTTTCCACTACGGAGGGACGTGGGCGCCACCCTCACGAGCGTTCGGCAAGCAGCACCGGTCGAGTGGCGGGCTGATGTCGCTGCACTCGATGAGGGAAGTTTCGAGGCGGAGCAGGTTGGCACTACGCGCCTTCCCACAGGCCCATGGACACCCGGGTCTGCGTCGGAGTTTGCAGTCTCAATGTGGTGGACGGCGTACCTGCGCCGGAACCCGAAGTCCGCTCTGACCTTTGTCCTCATCAACCGGCTGGCGGAACTGCTGCTGCGTGCTCGGCCAGAGATCGTTCGGGCGCTGAGGCTTACCTACCCGTACGTCTTCGTAGACGAGTTCCAGGACACGACATTCGCCCAGTACGACTTCCTGGCGACTGCGTTCCGTGCCACGGGCGCGATGGTTACTGCAGTGGGCGACCCCAAGCAGCGCATCATGGTGTGGGCAGGCGCACGGATCGATGCCTTCGAGCGATTCGAGAGCGAGTTCGTCGCCAAGGCGCACTCGCTCCAACTGAACCACCGGTCTTGCCGGGAAGCTCGTGCGGATTCAGCACTTCGTGGCGCGGGCCATCGATCCGTTCGCAGCGCCGGTGACCGCTACACCGAAGAAGGCCGTCGATGGCGATGTTGCCCAGATCTGGAAGTTCGCCGACGAGTCTTCCGAAGGCCGGCGCATCGCAGAGTGGATCGCGGGGGACCTCGCGAAGAGATCCTTGGCGCCGCGCGACTACGCCATCCTGGTCAAGCAGAAGGCGGACACATTCGAAGCGCAGTTGAGCCCAGCGTTCGCAAAGGTGGGACTGAAGCTGCGCAACGAGTCGAAGAAGATCGGTAGGACGACGCTGCAGGACCTCCTCGTCGAGGAGCTCACGCGCGTCGTGATCGCGATCCTGCGGTTGGCTGCATCCCGGCGAGCTCCCGTGGCCTGGGCAACTGCGACGGAGGCGATCCTTCGAATTCGTGGCCTGGACGCGGACGATCACGTACACGCGCGCAAGGCCGAGCGCGAGTTGGTCGCCTTCGTGCGTGTGTTGCGCACTCGCATGAGTGCCGTAGGCCAAGAAGGGGCCGCGGCAGAGACGTTCGCCAAGCAGGTCATACGCTTCCTTGGTCTTCAGGCCATCGCAAGCGCATACGCGGAATACGGGGCCGGCGACACGCTCGTCATCGCGGCCGAAGCGATCGCGCTCCACCTCGCAGCGAGTTCGGAGGCGGCGGCGAACTGGGGTGAATGTTTGGACATCTTCGAGGGTATCGACCAGATCCCGCTGATGACAGTGCACAAGAGCAAGGGCCTGGAGTACGACACCGTCGCCTTCGTGGCGCTCGACGACTCGACATGGTGGAGCCACCGCGCAGGCGACGCTGAAGGCACCGCCACGTTCTTCGTGGCGCTCTCCAGGGCCAAGCAGCGCGCGATCTTCACGTTCTGCAGCGGGCGAGGTCAGCGCGTGAAGGTGGCCGATCTCTACAAGCTTCTCAGCGACGCGGGCGTTCCGGAGCTAGTTTCTAAGCCGCGGCAAGAGACGGCCAAGCGGGGTGCGCAACCCAGCGCCCTCTATCTTCTCCTCATGTGCGCTCCCAAGCCTTCTTCCAGGGGGTCGCGTCCGACTTGTCGAGGAGCGCATCGAGCGAGGCCGTTGGCCCGATCTCCTTGGCGCGGGCCACGAGCATCTTCCAGAAGGGGTCCTTGTCGCGCAATGGACACCGCCGCTCCACGCGCGCTGCCGTTGTCTCGGAGTACGGGATGATAGCGAAGGCTTCGCGCTTCAAGCCGTCGCCCGCCCGCCAGCGGCGGACGCCGTCCGAGGCGAGAACCTCGAGTTGAGCCAGACCCCTTGGTGAGAACAGTCCAGGCTCCCAGAACCGCAAGATCGCCAGGCAGTCCTCGAGGCTGTAAGTCAGATCGCAGCCTCGGAAGCGCACGATTTCATCGGCGCCGCCTGCGTCCATGATCAACGCGTCTCGCCACTCGTCACGGCGGGCGTTGTGGAAGTCCTTGCCGTCGCACTCGACAGCCACCTTCCGGCCCTCGACCTCGAAGAGGAAGTCGAGACGGAACGCTCCCCACTGAGTCGCGACTTCGACCTGGGCGTGCGGCACTACCCCCTCGGCCAGGTACCTCTTGGTGTTCGCCCAGAACAGCTCCTCGAGCGGGCTCTCGGCCCACGTGCAGGGCTGTAAACTCGAAGCGTCATCGAGCTTCATGTGCGCTCCGCAAGAAGCATGGGCCGCCCGGCGTCCTCAGAACGGGATGTCAGAGCCTGGCGCTGTCGGAGGCGAGCCAGAGGGTGCCTTGAGCCGATCCTCGAGCGCCTTCAGGAAACGGATCGAGCTGGCGATGTGGTTGAGGATGAGCAGGCTCTCGTCGTAGTTCAAGATCGGGTTGTCGTGCGCGAGGCTTCGGTTGTTGCGCACGTCGTTGAAGGCCTCCAGCGTCGAGATGCTGGACTTCAGGATCCGCTCCGTCATCTGTGACTCGATGTGGCCTCCGGTGCGCAGCGCCTTGACGTACTCGCCGAAGAGGCTGTGCAGGGGCTTGTCCCGGTCGGCCGAGATTCCTCGTGCCACACCGATCGACCGCACGAACTTGATGACGAAGGTGTGGAGGCGGTCGAGCCCGGCCTCGGGCTCGTTCTTGTCGATGGCATCTCGCACCTGCTTCGCGACGGTATCGAAGTCGCGGTCATCCGCAGGTGCCCGCAGTGCATCCGAGTCCACGACGGCGCTTGCCTGGCCGAGCCGCGCGGCAATGCGCCTACAGTCCTCGACGAGGGCGGCTTCGCCCGGCCGAATGGCGGACGTCTCAAGGCCGAAGTCGATCAGCGCGGCGATGACGCGACCGACGAGGTGGTTGGGCTCCACATGCCAGAAATGACGAAGGAGGTTGGCCTTGGAGCCGCCGGCGACGTCGTAGCCCGGTGCGTAGACGTTGCGGCCGCTGTGCTCCGTCACGAACTCGCCGAAGGTGCGGTTGGAGAAGTCGAGCACGTAGCCGCTGGCCATGCCGAAGAGCTTCTCGAGCCTGCGCTTCTCAAGTGACGATAGGTCGGACATCTCCGCGGATCCCCCCGGGTGCTTTCTGAGAGCCTACTACTAGACCCTCACAACAACGCGAGCCGCGAAGCGGGGCGCACCACGATCGGCCTGCGCGGGGTCGATCGTGCGTGGAAGCGCTGCTCCGCGGACGCGCCTGTCAGAGGTCTGCGGTAGGCCTAGGAACCGGGGGGGGAGCAGTGCCGCGGTGGAATTCTCGTAGCTGCCGAGTGCGCTAGCCACTACATGAAAGTCCTCGCAAGGATTCCAGGGTGGGTGATCGCGGCTGTGGTCGGCGCCCTGGCGTTGATCGGTATTGGAGTCGCGTCCGCGCTTTCGCCCGCTGAGACGCCAGCGCCCACGCCGGAGCCCGAAGAGAAGAAGCGTCGAGTTCGGGCGAGTGCGCCGAAGCGCAGGGTCTTCTTCTCCTTCCACTACCAACGGGACATCTGGCGGGTGAACCAGATCCGCAACGCAGGCGTTGTCGATGCGAGCGCTGCAGCGGGCTGGTCCGACGCAAGCCTCTGGGAAGAGGCGAAGAAGAAGGGCGACCCGGCGATCAAACGCCTAGTCGACAAGGGCCTGAAGGGCACCACCGTGACCGCTGTCCTCATCGGAAGCAGAACGGCCACGCGGAAGTACGTGACCTACGAGATCGAGCGAAGCGTCGAGCAGGGAAACGCGCTCATCGGGATTCGCATCCACGGGCTTGCGAACCAGGACGGCCAAGTCGACGAGCCGGGCGACATCCCGGACGCACTCGCGCGTGCGAACGCTCCGATCTACGAATGGGATCGCGAGGAGTTTGGCGCCTGGGTCCAGAAGGCGTATCGCCGAGTTCAGAAGGCTAAGTGATTCCGAGGCTACCGTGACGACGTCGCGAAAGATCCTCTTGGATTCGGTTCAGGTGGCCCTCGATGAAGGGGTGGCTGCCTTCTTCGTCGGTGCTGGGCTATCGCGAGCGGCGGGCTACGTGGACTGGCGCGGTCTCATCCGGGACATCGCCGAGGAACTCGGGCTTGACGTAGATCGGGAAAGCGACCTCATCGCCCTGGCGCAGTACCACGTCAACCAAAGGCGAGGGCGGGCCGCGATCAACCAGAAGCTGATCGAGGAGTTCACCAGGGACGCGGTCGTAACGGAGAACCACCGCCTGATCGCCGCCCTGCCGGTGGCAGCTGTGTGGACCACGAACTACGACACGCTTCTCGAGGACGCGTTCCGGGCGGCCCACAAGCGGATCGACGTCAAGGTGAGCCCTGAAAGCCTCGCGACGACGCTGCCGAAGCGCGACGTCACCATCTACAAGATGCACGGGGATGTCTCGGCACCCGACAATGCGGTTCTCACGAAGCGCGACTACGAGACGTATCACCGCGACCGGAACCTGTTCTCGGTGGCACTCCAGGGCGATCTTGTCTCGAAGACCTTCCTCTTTCTCGGGTACAGCTTCTCGGACCCGAACATCGACTACATCCTCGCGCGCATCCGCGGCCTGCTCGGGGAGAACAGGCGCGACCACTTCTGCATCATGCGGCGCGTAGTGAAGACCAAGGGACGTGGCCGAGCGCGGGCTCAATACGACTACGACGTGAGAAAGCAGGACCTCCGGATCGAGGATCTGAAGACCTACGGGATTCAGACCCATCTCGTCGAGGACTACGACGAGATCCCTGAGATCCTCCGGGAGCTAACGAGCGAGTCGATCGGAGGAACATCTTCATTTCTGGGAGCGCTGCGGACTTCGGGCCGTTGGGAAGGGACCGAATCGAAGACCTCGCTCGGCGACTTGGCACCGAGATCATGAGTCGCGGGTACAACCTCGTCACAGGTCTAGGGTTGGGCATTGGTGGCGCCGTGACGGTTGGCGCGATGGAAGCTCTCTACCGCACCCCGGTATCGCATCTCGACGAACGGGCGACGCTTCGCCCGTTTCCTCAGCTCGATCCGCTGTCGGGGTCGCGTAAGGCGCTGTGGACCCGGTATCGCCAAGAGATGATCGCGAAGGCGGGGTTCGCGGTCTTCCTCTCGGGGAACAAGCTCGCCGGAGCGAAGATCGTTTCGGCCGAGGGCGTGCGCGAGGAGTTCGAGATCGCCGTGGCCCGGCGCGCGTACCCGATCCCCGTCGGCGCGACCGGGCACGTCGCGGCTGCACTTTGGACCGAGGTGACGTCGAATCCACGAAGGTACTTCGGCGCGCATGCGGCGGCCGTGGCGAAGCCGCTCGCGAAGCTGAACGACGCGAAGGCATCTAACGAACAGCTCCTGGAGGCGATCTTCTCGGTTGTGAAGGCGGTAGCTCCGAAGTGAACGAAAGGGAGGGTGTGATGGCACGGAGAGTGTTCTTTAGCTTCCACTACCAGAAGGACATCTGGCGGACGAATGTCGTCAGGAATTCGAACGTGGTTGAGGGGGCTGCGGCGGCCGGGTTCCAGGACGCTTCGCTGTGGGAAGAAGCGAAGAAGAAGGGCGATGCCGCGATCAAGAAGATGATCAACGACGCGCTCGAGGGGACGAGCGTGACGGTCGTCCTCATCGGCGCCGAGACTGCGCAGCGGACGTACGTCACCTATGAGATCGAACAGAGCATCGCCAAAGGCAACGGGCTGCTCGGGATCTACATCGACCAGATTGCTGATCAGAAGGGTCAGACGGCGACCCGGGGTGCTGTGCCGGATGCGCTAACGAAGGCAGGCGCACCGGTCTACGTGTGGGACAAGGACCGCTTCGGCGAGTGGGTCGAGGCAGCCGCCAAAAACGCCGGAAAGGCCCATCCGGCGCATCCGCCAAAGGGCGATCGGCCCCCGGATCCGCCTAGACCTCCGCCAGGTCGAACGGTCGGCTAACCGTGCGTCCGTGGTGGGAGCGGCGCCCGGAGACCTACCTAGAGGAGTTGGAGGCCTTCGAGGCGCGTGGCCTGAAGTTCGTTGAGGACGAGGCAGCAAAGGAGTCGGGACGCCTCGTCCTCAACGGCTCGGTCGCCATTCGGGCCGGCGAGGAAACGCGAATCATCGTGGTGTACCCCGAAACGTTTCCCCTCACCCGGTTCAATATCTTCGCGCCCGACCTACGGCTACAGCGCCACCAGAATCCGTTCGGGGGCCATCTTTGCCTTCTCCCGCAGGGACGGGAATTCTGGAGGCCCAGCTACCGAGCTGCAGACTTCGTTGCAGCCGAGGTTCCACGTCTCGTTCGGCTAGTGGAGGCCGGAGGTCCAAGTCTGGTGGCCGTGGAAGATCCGCAGGGCGAGCCGTTTACCGGTCTCCTGCCGTTCCCACACCTCGGTGGAATTCTCGTCCCCGAGTCGGCGTTGCACATCGACCCGACCATCTCTGGCGGCCAGCTTGAGCTTCGGTTCGAAGACGACTGCCTCTGGCTAAGGCGGCTGCGAGAGCGAGAGGGCGATGCATCATCGGACTTCGGAAAGGCAATTCTTGCCGAGGTTCGCGGACCCAGCGGAACGCTCCTGGCGACCGCTGAAGAACCGCTGTTGAGGCGTTTCAAGGGTCCCCGGTACCGCGCCCGGTGGGCGCGAATCGAGTCCCCAACAGCAGCGACGTCGGAGAAGGTCTGGCATTCACTCAGAACAGCGATGCCATCGCGTGCGCTAGCTGGCACGTCCCTCGATCGCTTCGATTTCTCGGCTGTGCTCCTTTCTGAGGAGGTTCAGCAGGGCGTCCTTGCGGATGCATGGATGTTCGCGGGACGCCCGAATCAGAAGCACGCACTTGGGACGCGGCTCGTGTCGATCCGCGGCCTTCGCTTCAGCCTCACCCAGCTCTCAGCGAGGATCCCTGAACTGTCGCCGCTCGCCACTAAGACGGCTGCGATCATCGGACTTGGGGCGCTCGGGTCTCCTGTCGCCTTTGAACTCGCGCGAGCGCTTATCGGCCATCTGAGGGTTGCCGATCCCGACTACATCGATCCCGCGGGCGGCGTGCGGTGGCTCTCGGCATTCGACGGCGCAGGAGCTTGGAAGACGGCATACGTGGCGGCGGAACTAGCACGCACGTACCCCTATACCCGCGTGAGCGAGCACCGGTTTGCGGTAGGCGAGACGCCAACGGATGTCACGCCGCCTCGCATTGCCGCCGCGCTCTCCGGGACTGAGCTTGCCCCGATCTCGTGGACACCTCCGATGTGTTGGAGACTGGATCCATGGCGAAGAGGAAGAGGCGGAAGTTCACGGCTGAGTACAAGGCCGAGGTGGTGGGGTTGGTCCGTGCCAGCGGCAAGGGCATCGGGCAGGTGGCGAAGGAGATGGACCTCACCGAGACGGCGGTGCGGAACTGGGTGAAGCAGGGCCAGATCGACGCCACGCGCGACCCGTCGGGCCCGTTGACCAGCGAGGAGCGCGCGGAGCTGACGCGCCTGCGGCGCGAGTTCAAGACGGTCACGCAGGAGCGGGACTTCCTAAAAAAAGCTGCAGCCTTCTTCGCCAGGGACGGGAAATGAGCTTCGAGCTCATCGTGGCAGAGAAGGCGAACTACCCGAAGGCGCTGATGTGCAGGGCGCTCGGGCTCTCCCGTTCCGGCAACCATGCCTTCGAGATCCGCGGCCCGTCCAAGCGCGACCTTGAGCAACAGAAGCTCGACGTTGCCGCCGCGGCCATCTTCGCCGAGGAGGAGGGACGCTACGGGGCGCCGCGCGTGGAGAAGGAGATGCGCCGAAGAGGCACCAAGACGCAGCCGGAAGCGGGTGGCCCGCTCGCTGGCTCGGCAAGGCCTGATTGCGCGCCAGCGGCGTCGCTGGAGGAGCACGACCGATTCCGCCCATCGGGAGACGATCGCGCCCAACCTCCTCGCTCGCGACTTCACGGCCGATGCGCCCGACAAGGTCTGGGTGGCCGACACCACCTACCTGCCGGTGATCGGCGGCTTCATCTTCCTGGTGGTCATCATCGACCTGTTCTCGCGCAAGGTCGTCGGCTGGCAGCTGGGGGACCACCTCGACGCGGAGCTGTCGGGTGAGGCCCTGCGACAAGGCCCTGGCCAGGCGCTGCCCTGCGCCCGGCCTGCTGTTCCACTCCGACCGGGGTATCGAGTTCGCGGCCAAGAGCTTCCGGGCGCTGCTCGCTCAGGCCGGGGCAGTCCAGAGCATGAGCAGGAAGGGCAACTGCTGGGACAACGCCCCGGCGGAGAGCTTCTTCTCCACGCTCGAGTTCGAGATGGTGCCGGGCTCGGCCTGGAGAACGGCAACGGACGGACAGCACGAGATGTTCACCTTCATCGAGGGCTACTACAACGCGAGGAGGCTTCACTCCAAGAACGACTACAACAGCCCCAACGAGACCGAGTTCAACTGGCGCTCACGCGCCTTGGCGGCATAACCTCGGTGTCCACTGGATCGGGGCAAGCCCAGACCGATCTGGTGATCGATGCAACGGCTGAGGTCTACGAGGTGAGCCGGGCGATCGCCGACGTGAGTGCCGAGCTTGGCGTCCCCCAGGTCTACGTCTGGAGCATCGATGGCTACGGCGGGGTCGTGGCGCGAGTGATTCCAGGCCAAACGGGCTGCCACTACTGTCTGCTCAAGGCGCTGGAGGCTGGCGGAAGCATTCGTCCGCCGCCAGCAGCTAGTTCTCCGGAGCGCGTCCGTCTTCAGCCCCGGGGGTGCCGAGACCGCACCTACACGGGAAGTTCGCTGGAGCTTGCGCCGTTGGCGGCGCAGGCTGCGCGTCTGGCCGCGAGCATGCTATGCGCTGGTGAACCCAAGGCCTACCCTCAGCTCGCGCACGATGTGTTCGTGCTGGAGATGCGTGCGCCGGATGGTGCGCTTCTCACGCCGACGTGGACGTCCTACGCGTTGCCGAAGTCCGGCACATGTCCGACATGTCGCTGACCCTCACGGTGCCGGAGGCCTGCTCAAAGGCGATGCGGTCTGAGGGAGCTCGCACGTTCCCGCGCGAGACTGGTGGGATCCTGGTGGGACGCTGGACGTCAGCGTCACAGGCGGTCGTGACGCTCATCATCGGGCCCGGCCCCAGGGCCAGCCACGGCTTGAGACGTTTCACGCCAGACACCGAGTGGCAGACCACGAAGTTGGCGTCCGCTTGGGCATCGGCGCTGGGGCTCGAGTATCTCGGCGACTGGCACACTCACCCTCTCGGCTCAGCAACTCCCAGCGGGCTTGATCGGGCGGCAGCGGATCAGATCGCGGGATACGCCCCGGCCCGAAACACCCGGCCGATCATCGCCATCCTTTCTCTGGGATTCTCGGGGCGGTCGGAGCTTGGCGCCTTCGTTCTTCTCGGTCGGAAGCTGACGCCGATGACTGTGATGAGCCGAGAGTCAGCTTCCGGGCATCGATTCGGCATTCCGCGTAGAGGGCGATGAACTGACACCAACGCGGTCACGATCCGTCCGCGTTTCGCCAAGAGGGAACCATGCCAGGAGCCAGGCTAGAGAGCTTTCGGAAGGGCGATCGAACGGAACTCCTGGTCGAGCTCTGGCTCAGTGTGCTTGCGTTTACGACCCGAGTGCCCCGGCAGGAGGACGTGGGGCACGACTTCGTTTGTGTTCTCGCGGAGCCGAAGGACGGCATGGTCTGGGCGGGTCCGTCGTTCACCGTCCAGGCGAAGAGCGACACGAAGCCGCTGGTCTTCGCGACCGAGTACGGCCGACAGTGGATCAGGGAGCAGGACAACCCGATGTTCCTGGCCGTAGGGAACCGCGACGAGTCCCGGGTCGACCTCTACTCAACCTGGCGGAGGGTGAACGAAGCCTTGGAGGGGCTTGGCGGCGCAGTGAGGATCTGCGTCGGTCCCGCGAGCGGGGAGGGGTGCTATGTCGAGGTGTCTGAGGACGGATGCACCCAGACAGTGCATACGGGAAGGCCGATCGTATCTGCGACGCTCGACGAACTGTCTGATTCGGACCGAGCCGCGCGAACGCGAGCCGTGATCCGCCGCTGGGTCGAGATCGATCGGGAGAACATCGTCTGCACCAGGGCGGGGATGAACTGGGTCGTTGGCCCTGGAGAGCATGAAACGAACGAAGTCCCCACGGGACCATTCCAGCTCGCGCTTCACTGGAACGCGGCGAATCTGCGGGTTTGTGCGCGGAACTTCGGGCGAGCGGCCACCGCCTTGCGGCTGACGCTGCTGAATCATTCGTCCCCACCTGAGGTCTCAAACGCGCAGGTAGTCGCGCTCGAGTCCGCGCTGAGGGCATGGGACGGAGCGCTGGACATGGGGGCAAGAGCCGCTCTTTCCATCCAGGCCAAGCTCGAGCTTGGGCCTGATCGTTTCGAAATATCCCCGCTGGAAGAGGCGAAGCCGTAGCGCGCTCCAGGAGGCGCATTCCTCTGCTCCCAGACGTAGACGTTGCTCCGCCATGTAGCGAGGCCGCGACGGCGTGCCATCGTCGTGCCGGTGAACGGCACCCCTGTGGTCGAGCAACAGCAGGGGGACCTATAGGGACTTTACTCGGATATCCGGGGTTTTCGCGTCGCCGAGTAAACTGCCCATAACCACGTCGGCGTCTTGGGCAGGTCCTGCGTTCCGTGGACCTCCCCGCCTCTCGAGACGGTCGAAGCTCGGCGCATTCGTCCTTCTCGAGGGGAACTTGAGGCTAGTGCACGTCGAGTGGGAGCGCCGGTACCGAGGGCCTTGCAGGCGCGCATGGCCGACGTGCTAGCCTCCGCGCCACGGGCGCGGAGGCGGGGCGAAAGCCGAGAACGCTACGGCTGCCCGCCTTGACGATCTGCGCCACCCCGTGCAACCCTGACGTCGTGATCCACTCTGGGTCCCAGACGCGAATGGCGATGATGATGCGCACCCGGTTCCGGGCTGCCGCCGCTCTCGCCATCTGCGCCTGATAGTCCGCAACGATGTCGAGCCGACCGGTCGCCCTCTGGGCGACCGCTCTTGGTCGTACTCGGAGGGTGGCCCCTTTCTCAGGAGCCGCCATGTTTCCAACGAACCCGCGTAGCTACGTAACGACCGCAATTCCCTACGTGAACGCAAGACCGCACCTCGGCTTTGCGCTCGAGCTCTGCGTCGCGGACGCCTTCGCGCGGCATCGGCGTCAACGCGGGCATGAGGTCCGCTTCGTCACTGGTACGGACGACCACAGCCTCAAGAACGTGCTCGCGGCCGCGAGCGCTGGAGTGCCGACAAGCGAGTGGGTGGAGAGACACGCGGCGGCGTTCGAGGACCTCAACGGGGCCCTGAGCGTGTCGGCCGACGACTTCCTGCGGACTAGCGCGAACGCTGCGCATGGCCCTGCGGTCCGGGCGCTCTGGGCGGCGTGCGCCGCAAGCGGTGACCTCTATCGGCAGGCGTACAAGGGCTGGTACTGCATCGGCTGCGAGCGCTTCTTCGAGCCGGAGGAACTGCAAGGCGGCCGCTGCCTCGAACACAGTGCACCGCTGGAGCTGGTGGAAGAGGTGAACTGGTTCTTTCGGTTGTCGCGGTACCGGGAGAGACTTCTCGAGACAATCGACACAGGGCGCCTCCGGATCGAGCACCCAGGCGCGCGCGCCGAAACGCTCGCCTTCCTTCGTGGGCCCGTGCGCGACATTTCCGTTTCGCGCTCCGCTGCGCGAGCGAGGGGATGGGGGCTCGAGGTTCCCGGCGACCCTGACCAGGTGATCTGGGTGTGGTTCGACGCGCTCGCCCACTACCTCTCGGCACTCGGCTACGCGACCGCGGATTCCAGTCGTTTCGACGCCTTCTGGAGGGGTAGCCGAGAACGCGTGCACGTGATCGGCAAAGGAGTCGTGCGCTTCCACGCCGTGTTCTGGCCGGCGTTCCTGGCATCTGCCGGTCTCCCGTGGCCAACCGACCTGCTCGTTCACGGCTACTTGACGCTGGGCGGCGAGAAGATCAGCAAGTCCGGCCGGACGGTGGATCCCCTCGAGCTGGTGGCGAGACACGGCTCGGACGCCGTGCGGTACTACCTGCTCCGTCACGTGCGTACGGATCGGGATGGGGACTTCAGCTTCGAGCGTTTCGCCGAAGCTCACGATGCTGAATTGGCGAACGGGCTTGGCAACCTGGCCAGTCGGCTCCTCGGCGCGACTGAGCGAGTGACAGGCGGGGTGATTCCGGCCCCCGGAGCGGCGCGCGCGGAGGACGAGGAACTCAGACGAAGCGTCCTGCTTCTCCGCACAAATGTTGACACCGCAGTCTCCCGGTTCGCTCTCGACGAAGCGCTGGCGGCAATCTTCCGCGCCGTCGACGCGACGAACCGATACCTCACGCGCGAAGCGCCGTGGACGCTCGCCGCTGGCGGCCAGACTGAGCGCGCAAGGACCGTGCTCCGCGCGGCGCTCGAGGCGGTGAGCATCATCGCCGAGGAGCTTGGTCCGTTCCTTCCGACCACGTCCGCGGCTCTTCGCGCTCGACTGGGTACTCCCGAGTTGGGATCGCGCTCCGACTGGAACGTGCTACCCACCGGGGCTCGACTGGGTGGAGGCCCCTTGCTGTTCCCGCGTCTCAGCAGCCGGTGAGGCGGGTAGCGCCGCCCGTCAGTCCAACAGGTCCCTCACCTCCACCTCGAACGCCGCTGCGATCTTCGCGAGCGTTCGAAGCGAGGGGGACTTGCGGGCCGCGAGGAAGCTCGGAGAGGTAGCCGCGGCTGACGCCGGCGAAGTCGGCCACCTGGTTGGCAGACCACCGACGCTTCCGCGCAAGTACGCGAATCCGAGCAGCGAGTTTCTTGTGGACGGCGTCCATCGGAGTGCCCACGTCACTGGGCACCCCGACCGTAGGGGGTTCCGATCTCCGCAGCGTTCGCTATAGCGAACGCATGATCTCGTCACCTAAGCTCGTCCACATCCACGAAGGCTCGGGCCCCCGCCCCAGAGGTTGGGGCGGCATCGAGGAGACACGAGATGGACGAGAAGGAATTCACCGAGATGGCCGTCAGCTTTCTCCATGAGTGCGAGGATCGCTTCACGTGCCCCTTGCCTCTGACGGACTACCTGCGGCTGATTCCGCTAGACCTGCTCCTTCACGTCTGGCCGAACGACTACGACGTGGACGGTAGGCCGCGAGAGGGCGAGCCTCGCCCTTCGGCGGGCGTGATGATTCTGGCCCTCGAACACGTCCGCCAGTGGTCGAAGACGCCACCGCGCTTGATAGAGATCGAGGTGGAGACGCTCTGCAAGGTGGTCGACAGCTTCGTGCTCTCCTGCTTGCTCGAGTTGCTGCGCCGATACGGGGTGCTTCGATTCGAGGTAGGGGGAGAGGAGCGCTTGGAGCAGTCGCCGAGTCTGAAGATCCACTGGAACACGATGGTGGCAAATCCCTTCGTCCCCCTCCTGAACGGCGAGAGGGGAGCGTTCGAGCGCCTGAGGGCGCTCCTTGAGGAAGTGAAGCCACGGTTGATTGCGGAAGGTCTGGTGAACCGCGCTGAACTCCTGCAGCAACGTCCCAGGCGGACCGGACGTATTCTGAACTGGTCGAGTCCGCGATAGCGGTGTTCGACGCTGGTACGCGCATCGCGGAGGTGATGTCGAGCGGTGACTCTCGAAGTGGCGGCTGGAAGGTGCCTGGGTCGGGGAGGCAGTTGAGGAGACGCTCGGGTGGTAGCGACGCCGCCCACGAAATCGCGGACAGCTTCGTAACGGCAGCTTCTTCGCTAGATGTACCCAACTGGTGAGGGAGAACGAATGGAACCAGGACTCCGCACCTTCCTAAGGCAATGGGATCCGACGAGGCTCGCGGATCTGCCGGGGACCGGAGCTCGGGCGACTTACCTGCTTCGGATGCGCTTCCTCGACATCGTCGACGAGCTGTTCCCCGAGGTACTCGTGAAGCTCGCAGCGCTTCACGAAAGACGGAGCCGGCACCGGCCGCTGCCCGCCCTCCCTGACGCAGAGATCGCCGACATTCTCGGCGCGCACCATCTGTCCGCCGTCTGGATTAGAGCCGCAGCACGCACGACTCTCCAGGTCTGGGCGACGCGCGACGAGAGACCCACGCGGGAGTGGTACGCGGAGGCCCACACGATGAGCGAGGTCGAACGAAACGAGATGGGATCGGACCCGCTGGAATGGAACGTTCTCCTGGAGAGCGAGAGCGAGCCTCCGGGAGAGGTTCGAGGCTTTCGTGCGGCGCCGAAAGGAGGAGACCTTCCGCGCGGGCTACGCGCAGGTCTCCTGGAGAAAGCGACGTCCATCGCGGGTGTCGGTTCCCGATCGCCTGAGGATGCTGGCGCTTCACGTCGTAGGTGGCATGACCTACAGAGCGATTGCCGACGAGTTCGCCGGGGGCTTCGGTGGAAGGCGCGTCGAGCTTTCCGAGAGCGCCGTGCAGCAGCACATCGCCAACCTCGCGAGCGCGATCGAGTTGCCGCTGCCAAGCCGAAGAGGCCGGCGTTCGACAACAAGCTGCCGCGCCATTGGCGACGAGTGCCCCGAGGACCTCGGCGGGGGACCGGTTGGAGCTCTCGCAGAGCGAGGTTCAGCAAATCGCGAAGCTCGCGGGCCGGCTCAAGCTGCGACCGCTCACCAAGAGCAGGGTGCAACCGTTGGTCGCGAAACTCGGGGCAGGGCTCTAGCTGCCGCCGCCAACCAGAAGGGGGTGTCGTTCCACAACAAGAAAGGCATCGTGACCTTTCTGTTGGAAAACTCGAGGCTGGGCATGGGCACGCTCCCGCCATGCCCACGTCCATGCCCAAGCGCAAGGGCCGTCCGCGCCGGAAGGAGTCCCTTCGCGACCTGCGAGAGCGGCGCAGGCTGACCCAGGTGGCGCTGGCCGTGAGGGCGGGGCTTTCGCTCAACACGGTGGGAGCTGCTGAGCGGCACGGCGTCGTGTCGCCCGCGTCGGCCGAGAAGATCGCGCGGGCCCTGGGCTGCCGCGTGAAGGTGCTACTTGCCCGAATGAATAGGACCGCGTCATGAGCGACGACGCGGCGAGCGGAGCGGGCATCGCTCGGGCGCGGAGTTCGACCCTCCCGGCCGCTGACAATGGGCGTCGACCTAGGCGCAATTCGCCCACGCATGATCGGGTACGACTCGTGGCCGCGACGAGCGAGCTGAGGATCGAGGACGCCGGCTACGAGGGCCGCCCGATCATGCTGGTCGATGGGAGGCTCGAGCCGGCTCCCAGCCTGTATCTGGCTCAGGCGGCGGGGAACTCGCTCAGGACGGCCTGGACCTACGGGCGCGGTCTGCTGGCCTGGTGGAAGCTCCTGGGACACCGGAATCTCTTCTGGACCGAGGTCACCCTCTCGGACATTCGAGCCTTCTCGAAGTCCAGGAAGACGGCGACCGGTTCGCTCTACGCGATCGCTGTCGCCGGCTTCTACCAGTGGGCCTATGAGTTCGGGCTCCTGGACTATCGGCCCTTCTGCATAAGCGGCGGCCGCGCCTCCAGGAGCCTGTCCGGAGTTTCAAGAACACCGGCCTTGCACCTGCCGCGGCGATTCCGTCGCCAGCCGAAAGTGGTGACGCGAGGCGAGCTGTTCTCGGTCCTGGCTGCAAGCGATCGCGCAGATCCTGGCCTCCTGCTGAGGGACGAGCTCACGGCCGAGTGTGGTCACTACATCGGCCTCAGGCGTCTCCAGGTTCGCGGCCTGACTGTGGACCAGTTCAGCTCTCTCGCGCTCGACGAGGTCGCGTATGCCATCGATCTGGACCCCGAGTACTCGAAGGGCGGCAAGGAATACGCGGTGCTCGTTCCTCGGCAGCTCGTCCACAAGGTGCGCAAGTACATCGATACCGTTCGCGCGAACCTGGTGGAGCGTTGCCGGGAGAGCGACAGCACCTTCCGGGATCCGAAGGCGCTGTTCCTGACCAACCGGGGCAGGCCGATGTCGGAGGGCTACGTCTCCACGACATGGCGCCGGGCTGCGAGGAACGCGGGCATCTTCAAGAGGTTCCATGCCAACCGTCACGCGGCAGGTACCGGTGTGGCAGCAGGCGCTCACAGATTCGGCATTCGGCCGCTGAGATGGGTCATGTCCCAACTCGGGCACAGCGTGGAGAAGTCCAGCGCAGGCTACACCCACCTTGCCGAAATGGAGCGGGAGCTGGTCGCCAGAGCGCATGTCGTCAACGACCGGTGGGAGAAGGACCACATCAAGGGGTCCTCGGAGTGAAGAGGGGTGGCATCCGGTGCGGTCCGGCGCGGGAGGCGGCCGATTGGTCACTGCTCGTGAGGTGCGCCGATGGACGGCTATACGACTTCACGCCCTATGCGAAGGCAAGGAGCGTCGCGGGCGTGATCGCCGAAGCCTTTTCTGAAGGCCTCTCGACGAGCGAAGAACCCGAAACTCGAAACGACACCAACCGGACTCGCTTCGGCGCACTCTCAACCTTTCTGAGGTGGGCTTGCAGGCAGCGTGGCGCCGGGATTCTGACCCTCAACCTAACCACGCTGAAGGCCTACTTGCAGTGGCTCCTGTCGAGCGAGTACGCACCGACCTCCGTGGTGAGCCTTTACGGCGCGGTGTCCGGGTCGGCGAGGGCATTGATGAGGGTGGGAACTCTGCCTCCCTTCATTGTTCCGACCGGAATCAGCCAGCAGGAGGCCCGCACGTTCAGCAAGGGAAGCAGGACGCTCGCGGACCTCGTTTCAGGGGGAGTGGAAGGGGTTGAGGCGGCCCAGCTCGATGAGCACTTGCTGAAGGAGCTGCTCAAGGTGTGCGACGGGTATGCGCGGGAACTAGAGGCCCAACTAGAACTCGGAGTGCGCTGGCGGAGTGAGGTCCGCAGCGGAACCTTTGCGCCGCCGATCGCCCTTCTCAGCCAGCCGTACTCCGCGTGGCGTCTTGAGCGACTGGGGATGGTTGAAGTCGCCTGCAAACTGGCGCTGACATGCTGGGACGGCAACTTGCCCAGCAAGCCACGCGTTTCCGCAGACGCCCATCGCGAGGAGGTCCAGCTCTTCCACGCGATTCTCTGGGGCAAGGGGGCATGGGGACTGAGAGCCGACGGGATCGAGACCGTGAGCTTGGCCGAGTTGCGTTCCTACCTCGCGCCAACCACGAAGTACCTGTAACCGCTGCATAGACCCCGGCTGGCGAGCGTGAAGGGCGCGCCGCAGACTGCGGGGCATGACCGATCGCGAGGTGTGGGTTCAGCGGGTGGCGGAGTGGAAGGCGAGCGGCCTGTCGTCGCCGGCGTATTGCGCGGGCAAGGACTTCACCGCGGGCGGGCTGCGGCACTGGGCACACCGGCTGGCGCATGGCGACGGGGCGCGGTCGCGGGTTCGCATGGCCAAGGTGGTTCGTGTGCGCCGAGGCCAGCAGGAGACGCGGGCGCCGACGCGTGACGCCGCCGCCGATCTGGTCGTGGAGGTGGGTGGGGCGCGGATCGTCGTGCGCGTGGGCTTCGACCATGGGACCCTGGCGATGGTCCTCGACGAGGTGCTCGCTGCCGCCGCGCGGAGCCGCCGATGATCCCGCACGGCGTGGATGTGTTCGTCGGGCTGGACCCGATCGACCTGCGCTGGAGCTTCGACCGGCTGGCCGGCATCGTGACGGAGCGCATCGGCCGGGAGGCACGCTGCGGCGCGCTCTTCGTCTTTTTCGGGAAGCGGCGCGACGCGATCAAGGTGCTCTTCAGCGACGGGACCGGGATGTGCGTCTTCTACAAGCGACTCGACCGCGGCACCTTCCGGCTGCCCGAGGCGGAGAGCAGCGCGACGAGCGTCGCCATCGACGAGCGGGCGCTGGATGACCTTCTCGACGGGATCGACGTGCAGGCGAAGGAAAAGAGAGCGCGACCGCTGCGCACCCATTGACAGATCGATCGCAGCGGCTACAAGTGATCCCGCGATGCAAGCGGCGGCGACGGTCACCCGGATCACGGACCTGGAGGCGGCGCTCGCCGCCGAACGCGTCGCCCACGCCGCCGAGCGGGCGGCCCACGCGTCGGCGCAGGAGCGGGTGGTAAAGCTCACTGAGGAGCGGGACCTCCTGCGGGCCTCGCACGAGCGGCTCCGCCTGGAGCTGGAGTTGCTCAAGCGGCGCATCTTCGTCGCGAAGGCGGAGCGCGTGGACACCGCGCAGCTCGAGCTGGAGTTCGCGGAGAAGTTGGCGGCGCTCGACCGGCTCGGCGGTGGCCCGCCGCCGGTCGCCGCGGCAGGCGGCCAGGGCGGCTCCGAGAAGCGCAAGCCCACGGGCCGCCGTGACCTGCGCGACCTGAAGATGCCGGTAGTGCGGGTCGAGACGTTCGAGCCGCTCTTCGAGAAGCTCGTCGCCGAGGGGAAGGCCGAGCGGTTCGGGTTCGAGGAGAGCCGCAAGGTGGCCTGGCAGCGCGGCGGCGCCCGGATGCTCGTCCACGCTCGGGCGAAGTACCGGGTCGTCGACGAGCACGGCGACTCGATGATCGAGACCACGCCGATGCCGCCGGAATGCTTCCCACGCTCGCTCGCGGCCCCGTCGCTCCTCGCGCACATCCTCACCGACAAGTTCTGCGACGGGCTGCCGCTCAACCGGATCGAGAACCGGCTCGCCCGCGACGGCTTCCCCCTCGACCGGGGCACGATGAGCCGGTGGGTGGAGGACGCGGGGGCGACCGCCGGCGCGACGGTCGTCGCCGCCGCTCGGGAGGAGGCGTGGCGGACGGCCTTCTGCATCGCCACCGACGCGACCGGAATCCCGGTGCAGCCCGAGGCCCGGGAGGACGGCAAGGCCCAGGCCTGCCACCGGGGCCACTACTTCGTGCAGATCGCCGACCGGGACCACATCTTCTTCGAGTACGCGCGCAAGGAGACGAGCGCGACGCTCGTGGAGATGTTCGAGGGCTACTCCGGGTACATCCAGGCCGACGCGAAGAGCGTCTACGACGTGCTCTTCCGCGAGCCGGACCATCCGCCCGAAGACGGCGAAGGCGATACCCGGCTCGAAGTCGGATGTTGGAGCCACGCACGGAGAAAGTTCTGGGAGGCGACCTGCACGAAGAGCGAGGTCGCCCGCGAGGGGCTCGCGCGCATCGGCTACATGTTCGCGCTCGATGACGGGTGGCGGCGCGAGCCGTCCGATGCCGTCCAGCGCGCTCGCAGCCAGTACCTTCGGCCGCACCTCGAGGACTTCTTCGCGTGGGCGGAGGTCGAGCACGAGCGCGTCCGCGACCAGCGAGGGCTCCTGCGCTCCGCGCTCGGCTACGCCGTCCGCCAGAAAGAGGCGCTCATGCGGGTGCTCGACGACGGGCGCCTTCACCTTGAGAACAACAGGTCTGAGCGTGAGCTGAGGAGAATCGCCGTCGGAAGGAAGAGCTGGCTCTTCGTCGGCAGCCACGACCACGGCGAGGCTGCGGGGCACATCTTCTCGCTCGTCGCCTCGGCCCGGCTGCACCGGCTCGACCCCGAGGACTACCTGCGCGACCTCTTCCGCGTGCTGGCCCACTGGCCGAGGGATCGCTACCTCGAGCTCGCCCCCAAGTACTGGGCCCAGACCCGCTCCCGGCTCGACCCCGCCGAGCTGGCCGCCGAGATCGGCCCTCTCACCGTCCCGCCGCCCCTCCCGGCCACGCCGGGAGAGCAGGTGACGGCGGACTGACCGCCCGGCCCCGGGGCCGCGCTCGCTGATCGACTCCACGCCCCGAGGGTGCCCCTCTCCCCGCGAGCCCGCCAGACGGGCTTCGTGCAGCGGTTACCGAGGTCCCACTCGATGGTCGCGATGGAGGCGTCCACCGACTCCATCGGGTCCTCGCCGATCTCCTCCCAGGGGATGAGGTGGGCGCGTTGTCCGAGCACCGCCCCGTCCTGAAGCTCGGGCCGAAGCGACACGGCGGACGGCTCGACGACGACCGCGAAGTCGGAGGGATCGAAGGGCTTGGGGTCAGCCATCACCAGCCTCCCGTCGCCCGCCCGAGCGCGGTCGGGCGGTCCTAATCCAGTCGGTCCCGTCACGGACTCGTGAAAACCTTGCCCGCGACCTTGCCCAGAAGCGCCGAAGGGTTCCACGAAACCGTGGAACCCCTCGGAATATTTGGAGCGGGAAACCGGATTCGAACCGGCGACCCTCAGCTTGGGAAGCTGATGCTCTACCAACTGAGCTATTCCCGCGTATGGAGGCCCTGATCTGCCTCGAAGCCGGGCGCCAGTCAAGAGGATCCACCCCGTCGCGGCCCCCAGCGGCCCATTTCGCGCGACGGGCGCCTGCGGTACGAATCCGGGGTGACCGATCTCGAGCGCCGCATCGCTGAAGGGGTCGCCGAGCTGCGCTCCCGGTTCGCCGAGAAGGCCCGCGCGACACCGTCCCTGGCCGACGCCGCGCCGCAGGGCTCTGGCGCCCTGAACCGGCACGGGATGCCGAAGGTGCCCACCGGGCAGGCGGTCGCCAGGCAGAAGTGGCCCGTCCTCGACCTCGGCGAGGCCCCCGACGTCTCGCGCGAGAAGTGGCGGCTCGCGGTGGACGGCGCCGTCGCGTCCCCGCTCTCGCTCTCGTTCGACGACCTGATGGCGCTCCCCCAGGTCGAGGTCGACGCCGACTTCCACTGCGTCACCGGCTGGTCGGTCCTGGACCTGAAGCTCGCAGGCGTCCGCTTCGAGACGGTGCTCGCGCTCGCGCGGCCGGCGCCCGAGGCGACGCACGTCATGACCCACGCGTACGACGGCTACTCGACCAACCTCCCCATCGAGGAGGCGATCAAGGAGGACGTGCTCCTGGTGGTCGGCGTCGACGGCCGGCCGCTCCCGAGGGAGCACGGCGGACCGGTCCGCGTCGTCGTCCCCCAGCTCTATGCCTGGAAGGGCGCGAAGTGGCTCAAGCGGATCGAGCTGCTGACGCACGACCAGCGCGGCTACTGGGAGATCCGCGGGTACTCGAACACCGCGTACCCCTGGAGAGACGATCGGAACTGGTGAAGTGCCCCCTCACCCCGTCCCTCTCCCCCGGTGGGGGAGAGGGGAAGATTCAACGGGCTACTTCTTCTTCGGGGCCTTCGCGAAGTCCCGGAAGAAGGTGACGATCTCCTTCACCGACCCGGGCCACGTCTGCTCCTTGGGCGGCTCGTCGTTCTCGCCGTCCACCCAGATGCCGCCGCAGGACTCGCAGGAGTCGTAGGCGAGCGCCTTCTTCTCGCCCCCCTCGACCACCGACAGCTCGACCTTGCAGGCCGGGCACAGGCCGGTGAGCTCCTCGGCATTCACGTACCCCGGGATGCTGGAGAGCGCCGGAAGGTTGGCGTGAAGCAGGATCTTGTTCAGGTCGGTCACTTCGACCCAGTTGCCTCCGCAGTCGGGGCACCACTGGATGGTGCTGTCCTCCTGAGTGAGGGGGGTCAACTCGACGCTGCACCGAGGGCAATCCATGACGATTCAGGTCCTCCTTGGGACCATTCGACGGCAGTTCAGGGGGAGACGGGATTCAAGTGGACGGGGGGCGCAGCGGTGATCGCTGGTTTGGGGATGGAGTGTAGGCGGAAGGGGCGGGGCGGATCAACGCCCCTCACACACTACGCCTGGCCGCAGACCTTCCGCAGCGCGTCGATGAGCCGCCGGAGCCGCTCCGCGTGGAGCTTGAGCGCGACCCGGTTCACCACCAGCCGGGCCGAGACGTCGAGCACGAGCTCGTCGATCGAGAGGCCGTTCGCCTCCAGCGTGGCGCCGGTCTCGGTGATGTCGACGATGGCGTCCGAGAGGCCGAGCGCGGGCGCGACCTCGATGGATCCGTGCAGCTTGATGATCTCCGCCGGCAGCCCCTTCTTCGCGAAGTGGCGGGCCGCGAGGTTCACGTACTTGGTGGCGATCCGAGGCGCCACCCCTTGCGGAAGCGGCCGGGCGCCGCGCGGGCGGGCGACTATGACGCGGCAGCGCCCGATCCCCAGGTCGAGCGGCTCGTAGAGGTCGCAGGGGTCCTCGCGCAGCACGTCGAGCCCGACGATGCCGACGGCGGCCGCGCCGTGCTCCACGAACGTGGCCACGTCCGCGGCTCGGATCTGCGTGAAGCGCAGCCCCGCCTCCGGCGCGTCGGCGTGGAGCTTGCGCGAGCCGGAGAGGAGCTTCAGGGGAGAGACGCCGAGCGCCTTCTCGAAGAGCTCCGAGGACTCCTCGAGGAGCCTGCCCTTGGGGACCGCCACCGTGATCAGCTCACCGTTCACGTCTTCACCCTCGTTATGCGAGCCCCCAGGGGGGCGAGCTTGGCCTCGATCCGCTCGTAGCCGCGATCGAGGTGGTAGACGCGGTGTACCTCGGTCGACCCCTGCGCGGCGAGTCCCGCGAGGACGAGGGCGGCCGACGCGCGCAGGTCGCTGGCCATCACCGGCGCGCCGGAGAGCGCGGGGGCCCCGCGGACGATCGCGGTCTTGCCGTCCACCGTGATGTCGGCGCCGAGCCGCTGCAGCTCCTGCACGTGCATGTAGCGGTTCTCGAAGACCGTCTCCGTGATGCGGGAGGAGCCCTCGGCCAGGCAGAGCAGCACCATCATCTGCGCCTGCATGTCGGTCGGGAAGCCCGGGTGCGGCTGCGTGCGGATGTCGGTGGGGCGCGGGCGCCCGTCGCCGGTCACGCGGACGCCACCGGCGACCTCCTGCACGCTCGCGCCGACCGCCCTGAGCTTCTCGATGAGCGCCTCGAGGTGGTCGGCGACGCAGCCCTGGACGGTGACGTCGTTGCCCGGGAGCGCCCCGGCGACGAGGAACGTCCCCGCCTCGATCCGGTCGGGGATCACGTCGTGATCGAGCGGCCGGAGCGACGTCACGCCTTCGATCCGGATCTCGTCCGTGCCGGCCCCCGTGATCCGCGCCCCCATCCGGTTGAGCGCGTGCGCGAGGTCGACGACCTCCGGCTCGCGGGCGCAGTTGCGTAGGACGGTCAGGCCGTCGGCGAGCGCGGCCGCCATCATGATGTTCTCGGTCCCCGTGACGGTCTGCAGGTCGAAGGTGAAGACGGCCCCCTTCAGGCGGCCGCCCGGGGCCTCGACGTCGACGTAGCCGTGCTCCATCGAGATCTTCGCGCCGAGCGCCGCGAGCCCCTTCAGGTGCTGATCGATCGGCCGGGCGCCGATGGCGCAGCCACCGGGGAGCGAGACGTGGGCCTTGCCCCACCTCGCCACGAGCGGGCCGAGCACCACGACGCTCGCGCGCATGGTCTTCACCAGCTCGTAGGGGGCCTCGGGGGTGATCGCCGCCGGGACCCGGATCCGCGCGACGTGGCCGGCGGGGTCGCGCTCGAACGCGCACTCCATCGAGCCGAGGAGCCGCCCCATGGTGCGCACGTCGGCGAGGTTCGGGACGTTCCGCACGACGTGATCGCCCTCGGCGAGGAGCGCGGCGGCGAGGGTGGGGAGGGCGGCGTTCTTGGCCCCCGAGACCGCGACGTTGCCGCGGAGCGGCACGCCGCCTTCGATTACGATCTTGTCCATTGTCCTTGGGGTCCCTTCGAGGCGGCGCATTCTACGTCGCGCGCCAGCGGGGCGCCACGGCGAGCCCCGCCGGCACCGCCAGGCGGTCACGGCGTGGGACCCGGCCTCGTAAGGGGGAGCGGCCCACGCGCATCGCCGGCCCGCCGCCCGGCCTGCGTCCCTTGCTCACGGTACGTGACGGCGACCGGGCGCGCAGATCGGCACGTCGTGGCATTCCGTCGCGGCACGCGGCTCGGCTATGCTGTCGCGCTCGGAGGGGAACCTTGCCAACCAGAATCGCAGTCGTCGTCGCAGCGCTCGCCGTCGCGACCGCAGGCCCAGCGCGTGCCGCAGACGGAGCCCGCAAGAAGGTGAAGGTCGCGGTAATGGAGATCCGCGCGCTCGGCGCGGACACCCACCTGACCGACCTCCTCTCCGAGGTGGCGCTCACCGAGGCCGGCGCGATGGACAGGGTCGACGTGATCGGCCGGTCCGACATCGACTCGATGCTCGGCTTCGAGAAGCAGAAGCAGATGCTCGGCTGCACCGAGGAGGCGAGCTGCGTCGCCGAGATCGGCGGCGCCCTCGGGGTCGAGTACGTCATCGTGGGCTCGCTCGGCCGGATCGGTGGGCTCTACCGCCTGGACATGAAGCTCGTCGAGACGTCCAAGGGGCGCGTCCGCGCCCGCACCGGCGAGTCGGTGGAGGGGCGCGAGGAGAAGCTCGTCGCGTCGGTCCAGCGGGCGCTCCACCGCCTCCTCGACCCGATCGTCCTGACCGGTCCAGCCGGCCAGCCGCCGCCCCCGACGTTCATCGCGCCCTCTCCGCCGCCCGACGCCGTGCCCGTGCCCGAGCCAGTGCCCGCCAGCCCCAGCCGCTCCCCGCGAAAGACCTGGGGGTACGCGGTGGGTGGCGCTGGGCTGGTGGCGATCCTCGGCGGGGCCGTGTCCGGCCTCTCGGCCAAGTCGGCGTACGACGACGAGAAGGCGGCCGCGGCGGCGGGCGACATCCCCACGTTCGAGAGCAAGCGCGACACGGCGAAGAGCCGGGCGCTGATCGCCGACGTCCTCTACGGCGTCGGCGCGGTCGGCGTCGGAGTAGGCGCCTGGCTCGTCTTCAGCAATCCAGCCGCGGCCGAGTCCGCCCCGGCGGTCTCCATCGGTATCGCGCCCACGTCGTCTGGCGCCTTCGTCGTCCTGGCTGGGGGTTTCTGAACATGCGCAACGTCCTCGTCTCCCTCGCGCTCCTCGCCGCGACGGGCTGCAGCCTCATGATCGATCCGGACGGCGTCGAGCCGATCAAGATCGTCTCCTCCATCGCAGTGACGCCGGCGACGGCGACCGTGCCTCAGGGGGCGACGCGGCAGCTCGCCGCGACCGCGACCTACGCCGACGGCTCGACGGGGGACGTGACGGCGCAGGCGGCCTGGACCTCCAGCGCCGCCGGCGTCGCGACGGTCTCCTCCGCGCCGGGGACGAAGGGGCTCGTGACGGCGGCCGCGGCCTCGGGGTCCGCGACCATCACGGCGACCTTCCAGGGCAAGACGGCGACGTCGTCGGTCACGGCGGCCGCGGCCGAGCTGGCGTCCGTCGCCGTGACGGCGGCCACCGGCACCGTGGTGCGGGGGACGACGCTGCAGCTCACCGCGACCGCGACCTACACCGACGCCACTACGGCGAACGTGACGGCGACCGCGACCTGGACGACGAGCGACGCCGACGTCGCGTCCGTCTCCACAGGCGGACTCGTGACGGGGGTGGCGGCCGGCGGACCGGTGACCTTCACCGCGACGTTCGGCACGCAGAGCGGCTCGCTCGCCGTGACGGTGACGGTGCCGGCGGTGACGTCCGTCGTCGTGACGCCTTCGTCGCCGACCGTCCTGATGGGCTCGCCGCAGCAGCTGACGGCGGTCGCCTTCGACAGCGGCTCCCAGATGACCGACGTGTCGTCCGCGGCGACGTGGAGCTCGAGCGACCCGTCGAAGGCGACCGTCTCCGCGTCCGGGCTGGTGACGCCGGTCGCTGCGGGGCAGACGACGATCACGGCGACCTACGCCACCAAGAGCGGCACCGCGACCGTCACCGTGCCCTCAGCGACCGTGACCTTGACCTCGATCGCCGTCACCCCGTCGACGCCCACGGTCGCGAAGGGGGCGACGGCGCAGCTGACGGCGACCGCTACCTTCAGCGACTCGTCGACGGACGACGTCACGGAGCAGGCCTCCTGGACGAGCGGCACTGCGGCGGTGGCCACGGTCTCCGACTACCCCGGATCGAAGGGGAGCGTGGCGGGGGTCGCTGCGAGCGGGACGGCGATCATCACGGCGACCTTCGGCGGCCAGAGCGGCACGGCGACCGTCACCGCGGCCCCTGCTGCGGTGGCGTCGATCGCGGTGACCCCGGCGACGGCGACCGTCGCGAAGGGCGCGACGCAGCAGCTCGTGGCGACGGCCACCTACACCGACGCGACGACGGCGAACGTGACGGCGTCGGCGACGTGGACGACCAGCGCCGCGGGCGTGGCGTCGGTCTCGACGGCGGGGCTCGTGACGGCGGCGGCCGCGAGCGGGTCGGCGACGATCTCGGCGGCCCTCGCCGGGAAGACGGGGAGCGCCACGGTCACGGCGGCGCCAGCGGTGGTGGCCTCGATCGCGGTGACGCCCCCGTCGGCGACCGTGGCGAACGGGGCGACGCAGCAGCTGGTGGCGACGGCGACCTACACCGACGCGACGACGTCGGTCGTCACGTCGTCCGCGACGTGGACGACGAGCAACCCTTCGGTCGCGACGGTCTCGTCGGCGGGGCTCGTGACCGGCGTGGCGATCAGCGGAACGACGACGATCACGGCGACCCTGGGCAGCAAGTCCGGGACCGCCGTCATCACGGCGGCGGCGAAGTCCGTGGCCTCCATCGAGGTGACGCCGGTGACCAACGCGCTCTCGGTGGGCGAGGTCCTCAACCTCGTCGCCACGGCGCATTACAGCGATGCCACGACGGCGATCGTGACGACTGACTCGACGACGAGCTGGCAGAGCAGCGCTCCTGGCGTCGCGACCGTCTCGAACACGGGATCGAGCAAGGGCAGGGTCACCGCCCTCTCCGAGTCCGGGACTGCTGTCACCATCACCGCGACCTTCGGCGGCCGCAGCGGCACGGCGACCGTGACGGTGTCCTCGGCCTCCGTGGAGTCGATCGCGATCACGCCCGCTTCCCCTGAGACCGGCGTCGGCGCGACGGTGCAGCTCACCGCGACGGCGACCTACACCGACACCACCACGCAGGACGTCACCAGCCTCGCGACCTGGTCCAGCGGCACCGCGAGCGTCGCCATCGTCGACGACTTCGGCTCGCAAGGGGCTCGTCACGGGCGTCTCAGGTCCGGCGACCGCCTCCATCAGCGCCACCTTCGGCGGGCAGGTCGGGATCAGAGTCGTGACGGTGAGGACCATCGCGTCGATCGCCGTGACGCCGTCCACGTCGTCGGTGCCGAGCGGCACGACGGTGCAGCTGGCGGCGACCGCCACCCTCACTGGAGGCGGGACGCAGAACGTCACGGCCAACGCGACCTGGTCGAGCAACGCGGCAGGGATTGCGACCGTCTCCGACGCGGCAGGGACGAAGGGGCTCGTGACGGCCGTGGCCCCGTCCGGCAGCGCGACCATCTCGGCCGTGCTCAGCGGCAGGACCGGCACCGCGACGGTGACTGCGGCCGCGCCGTTGGTGGCGTCGATCGCGGTGACGCCCGTCGACCGTCTCCCTCGCGAAGGGCACGACGCAGCAGCTGACCGCGACGGCGACCTACACAGACGCGACGACCGGCAACGTGACGCAGACCGCGACCTGGACGACGGCCAACGCCGCCGTCGCGACGGTCACCAGCTCCGGAACGAGGGGTGTCGTCACAGGGGCCGGCGCGGGCGGCCCGGTCGACGTCACGGCCACCCTGGGCGGGCAGAGCGGCAGCACGGTGGTCACGGTGACCGGGCCGGTCGTGACGTCCGTGGCGGTGACGCCTTCAGCGACCACGCTGCCGAAGGGGTCGACGCAGCAGCTGACGGCAACGGCGACCTACTCGGACGCCACGACCACCAACGTGACGTCGACCGCGACCTGGACGACGAGCAGCGGCGCGATCGCGTCGGTGACCGCCGGCGGGCTCGCGAAGGCGGAGGGGACGAGCGGGACGGCGACCCTCACGGCGACGTTCGGTGGCAAGTCGGGAACGGCGGCGATCACTGCGGGTCCTGCGGCGCTCGCCTCCATCGAGCTCTCGCCGTCGTCCCTCTCCATCCCCGTCGGCGGTCATCAGCAGTTCACGGTGACAGCCACGTACACCGACGGCACGACGCAGGATCGCACGAGCGCCGCGACCTTCATCGTCACGCCTTCGACCCCCGCCATCGTGACCGTGGGGGCCGGGCCGGCGGACAAGGGAATGCTCCGGGCGGTCGCGCAGGGGACGGCGGCGGTCACGGCGACTCTGCCCGGTTTCGGCTACGGGGCCAGCTGCGGCGTGACGGTCGGTCCGGTGGCCGTCGTGAAGATCGAGATCGAGCTGCGCGCCACCTCGGAGAACCAGCCGCCCTGGCTCCTGCCGTCGCTGGCGGCGTCGCCCGATCCCTTCCAGGCGATGGCGACGGGCACCTACTCGGACGGCCGCATGGTCGATCTGACGTTCCTCGCGACCTGGAGCAGCAACAACCCCACCGTGGTGTCCGTCTCCAATGAGGCGGCGACGCGCGGACGCGGCGTCGCCGCGACGCCCGGGTCCGCCACGCTGTCGGCGGCCTTCGGTGGCGTCACTGGATCGCTACCGGTCACCGTGCACGAGCCGGTCGAGATCCTGATCGTCCCGTTCCCCGAGGCGATGAACGTCCCGTTCGGCACGGCGCCCGCGCCGATGAGGGCGATCGCGCTCCTCGACGACTGGACCTTCGTCGACATCACGGCGACCGCGACCTGGTCGTCCTCGGACGAGACCGTGGTGACGGTCGGGAACGGCACGCAGGGCGGGGTGCTCACGGGCGTCGGCTACGGCTCGGCGCTCGTCTCCATCGCCTACGGGGGGATGACCGGGTCTGCGGCCGTGATCGTCAACGGCGCGGTGGCGACCGGGTTCTCCGTCTGGCCGTCCAATCCCACCGTCTACTTCCCGTGGGGGGACCGCGTCACGGCCATCGTGGAGTACTCGGACGGCAGCTCCTACGAGGTCGGGTCGGCCACGATCTGGAACAGCCTCGACCCGTCGACGGCGACGGTCGACTGGGAGGGCTACGTGGAGCCGCTGAAGCTCGGGACGGTCAACGTCACGGCGGCCTACGGGGACTGGCCTACCGTGACCGTGCCAGTGACCATCGTGCCTGGGGACTGCGTCGAGACGCCGTACCCCCCGCCAGTGCCGGTGGGCGCCAAGCTCCAGCTCCGCGCGACCATGAGGGGCCAGGACGGGGCGAAGATCGACGTCACGGACCAGCTGGACTGGGTGTCCTGGGATCCCGCGATCGCGGACTTCCTGCCGGTGGATCCGGTCGGGACGATCACCGGCCAGGCCTATGGCTGGGCGAATGTCGACCTTCGGCTGGGCGGAGCCTATGTCAACCGCTGCAACTGGATCCAGATCCAGGTGGCCGATACCTTCCCTGACTCCCTCTCCGTCTCCCCCGGCCTCGTGAACGCCCCGCTCGGCGGCTCGGGGCGGCTCAGGGCCCAGGCGAACTACCTGGGCTTGGGCTCCTGGGACGTGACCGACTTCGCCAGCTGGAGCGGCACCAACGGCCTGGCCGTGGAGGTCGATTCGACGTCCGTGCCGGGGACCGTCCGCGCGGTGGGGCCGGGCTCGTCGAGCGTCCGCGCGGAGTTCATGGGGTTGCAGGGGTGGAGCACGGTGTCCGTCTTCTCCAGCCCGGTGGAGTCGATCGCGCTCACCCCGGGCTACGTCTCGGCTCCGAGGGGGTCGGGGATCTACCTCACGGCGTGGGCGACGCTGCAGGACACCAGCGTGATCGACGTGACCCCCTTCGCCATCTGGGGCACGATCGACTCGTCGGTGGCGTACTTCAACAATGAAGGATCGACGTCGGGATCCTTCTACGCGAGCGGGGAGGGGCTGACGCAGGCGTACGCGGCCCTGGGCGACGCGATCGGCTTCGCCGACCTGACGGTCACCGCACCGACGGTGTTGGACATCTGGATCGAGGCCGTGAGGTTCGAGGTCCTCGAGGGGGTCGAGACGCAGTTCTGGGCGCGTGCGCAGATGAGCGACGGATCCTTGTCCGACGTGACGGAGGACGCCGACTGGATGTCGGAAGACACCTCGGTCGCCGACGTCTCGAACCTGCCTGGCTCGAAGGGGCTCGTGACCGGGTCCTACGGCGGCCTGGGGGCGAACATCGTCGCGTCCTATGGCGGGCACGTCAGGAGCGTCTGGGTCAACGTCTACACGCCCCCCGCGCCTCTCGGCCCCCTCTATGTCACGCCGAACCCTTCCATGGTGAAGGTCGGAGGGAAGTCCGTCCTGCGGCTGCTCCGCGACGATCCCTACTGCACGCTCGGGTGCAACCTGGACCTGACGTCGACGGCGACGTGGACCAGCGACGATCCCAGCATCGCGTCCGTGAGCGACCTCCCGGGGCAGAAGGGGGTCGTGACTGGCTATCACGCCCCGAACCCGCTCCCCGCCACCACGACCATCCGTGCGACCCACCCGACCTGGGGGACGTTCGCGGCGACGGTGACGGTTTACAACCCCGCGCTGAACGGCGTCTTCCTAGACTACCTCGAGGAATACGAGGCGGAGTGGCGCCAGCCCTGCTCACAGGAGATGTGGCGCGTTCCGTACGTCCCGTCCGGCTTCGACATCCAGTACTTCGCGTGCGCCCGCTACGACAACGGGCGGGTCCATGACGTGACCGATCAGGCGATCTGGTCGGCCACGGTCCCCGGGATCGTCTCCGTCTCCGACGACCCGGGCACGAGGGGGCTCGCCTCGATGGTCGGGCCCGGCAGCGCCAGCATCAAGGCCGACTTCGGCGGCGCGACCGCCAGCGCCGACGTCAACGTCAGCGCCGCGGTGCTAGAGGGGCTCTCCTTCGAGAGCTCCGTCCTCTTCACGCACCTCGGCGCCACCAGCGGGAGCGCCGAGATGGGCGACATGGGGACGGTTCGTCTCAGCGGACGCTACTCCGATGGGCGCGAGCGCAACGTCACCGCCTTCGCGACCATCTTCCCCGCCGCCCCCGGCATCGTGGAGCTGGGCGGCTTCACGCGGAGAGGCGAACGGATAGTGAATGCCGTCGGCCCGGGGAGCACGACCCTCACAGCGAGCTACCACGCCGAGAGCGCCGTGATGCCCGTCACCGTCGACACCCGGCCCTACCTGGCGCTCCGGGCAGGTTACGACGGTCCCTCCTCGATCCCGGTCGGCTTCCCCCTGCGCGTCCAGGCCATGGGGTTCGACTCCGTGGGCTTCCCCTGGAACGCGTCCGAGTCGGTGACCTGGACGTCCAGCAACTCCGCGGCCGCGACCGTCTCGAACGTGGCGGGCTCCCGCGGCCTCGTCACCGGGATGGCCCCGGGCTTCACCACCATCACGGCGGCCGTCGACGGCCTCACCGCCTCCGTCGAGGTCGGCGTGAACGACGCGATGCTCTGGGCGCTCGAGGTCGACCCGGCGTTCGACGTCGGGCCGCTCGGCTCCATCCTGGGGCCGTTCGCGGCGATCGCGACCTACTCGGACGGCTCGCAGTTCGACGTGACGGACTTCGCCAGCTGGAATGGCAGCCCGTCCGTTTCGCCCACGGCGACCCCCGGCGAGTACCAGGTGACCGGGTACGGGACCTGGGAGCTGCCGGTCTCGTTCGACGGCGCGTGGGCCTACCCGCGGGCGGCCGGCTTCTGACGACCTGGGGCGGGCCGCTTCGGCGGCTCGCCCCTCCCGTCATCACTTCGCGACCACGTACCGCCAGAGCCCCGCGAGGTCCTTCCTCGCCTCCGCCTTCTCGAAGCCCGCCTCCCGGCAGATCACCGGGAGCGGCTCCGCGTGCGACTCGTGCATCTCGAGCACGAGCGTCCCGCCGGGCGCGAGCCAGCGCGGCGCCTCGGCCGCGATGCGCCTCAGGAGCGCGAGGCCGTCGGGGCCGCCGTCGAGCGCCATCGTGGGCTCGCGCCGGACCTCGCGCGACAGGCCGGCGAGCTCGCCAGAGGGGACGTAGGGCGGGTTCGAGACGATCACGTCGAAGCGCTGGCCCGCGCCGAGCGGCGCAAAGAGATCGCCCTCGACGAAGTCTACGCTCGCGCCCAGCGCGGCGGCGTTCTCCCCGGCGACGGCGAGCGCGCCGGCGGACAGGTCGGTCGCCACGACGCGCGCCCCCTTCTTCTCCAGCGCGAGGGAGACGCCGATGGCGCCCGATCCGGTGCAGAGGTCGAGCGCGCTGCCACCCTCGGGGAGCGCGGCGAGGGCCGCCTCGACCACCAGCTCGGTCTCCGGGCGCGGCACGAGGACCGCCGGCGTCACGCGGAACGGCCGGCCGTAGAACTCGCGCTTGCCGACGAGGTAGGCCGTCGGCTCGCCGTCGGCGCGCCGCTTCACCAGCTCGCGGAAGGCGGCCAGCTCGGGCTCTCCCAGCGGCTTGTCGAAGTCCAGGTAGAGCCGGATCCTGTCGCAGCGGAGCGCGTGGGCGAGGAGCAGCTCGCCGGTGAGCCGCGGCGCGTCCACGCCCTTCTTCGCGAACCACTCCTGCGACCAGGCGAGGAGCTTGAGGGGGGTCCAGGTGTCGGCCATGCTGCCTCCCCCTCACCTGACCTCTCCCCCGCAGGAGCGGGGGAGAGGAGTGGAGACCACGCTGTGACCCTCTCGTGAGGGGCCGGGCATCACGCGTTCCCGCTCGCGGCTTCCTTGAGCGCCTGCGCGGCGTAGAAGGTGCGGCACGCGTCGATCACGTCCTGGACGTCGCCGTCCATGACGGCGGGCAGGTTGTGGCGCGTGTAGTTGACGCGGTGATCGGTGAGCCGGTCCTGGGGGAAGTTGTAGGTCCGGATCTTCTCGGACCTGTCGCCGGTCCCGACCTGGCTCTTCCGGGTGGCGTCGCGGGCGCTCCGCTGCCTCTCGATCTCCAGCTCGAAGAGCTTGGCCCGCATCAGCTTGAGCGCCATCGCGCGGTTCTTGAGCTGGCTCTTCTCCTGCTGGCACTTCACGATGACGCCGGTCGGCTTGTGCGTCATCCGGACGGCGGAGTCGGTCGTGTTGACGCTCTGCCCGCCGGCGCCGGTCGAGCGGAAGACGTCCACCTCGAGATCGGAGGGGCTGATCTGGATGTCGACCTCCTCCGCCTCGGGCATCACCGCCACCGTGCAGGTCGAGGTGTGGATCCGCCCCTGCGCCTCCGTGGCAGGCACCCGCTGCACGCGGTGGACGCCCGACTCGTACTTGAGCGCCGAGTAGACCGCGTCGCCGGAGATCGTCACCGTCACGTCCTTCACGCCGCCGAGCGCTCCGGCCGACGTGTCCATCACCTCGCACTTCCAGCCGCGCCGCTCGGCGTAGCGAAGGTAGGCGCGGAGGAGCTCGGCCGCGAAGAGCCCCGCCTCGTCGCCGCCGGCCCCGGCCCGGATCTCGAGGATGATGTCCTTGTCGTCGTTCGGGTCGCGAGGGACGAGGAGGATCTTGAGCTGGTCCTCGGCCGGCTGGAGCAGGGGCTCGAGCGCGGCCAGCTCCTCCTTGGCCATCTCGCGGAGGTCGGCGTCCTTCTCGCCCAGCAGCGCCTTGTTCTCCTCGACGTCCTTCACGAGCTTCCGGTAGTCGCGAAGGGCGCTCACGGTCGCCTCGAGCCCGGCGCGCTCCTTCGAGACCTTCCGGTACCGGTCGCCGTTTGAGGCGACGCCGGGGTCCGAGAGGAGGTGCGTGAGCTCCTCGAACCGGACCTCTATAGCCTCGAGCTTCTTGAGGACCTCTGAGGACAGCATGGGGGCAGGTTCTTACCCTCCCGCGCGGTATGCCGCAAGCCAGCGGGAGGACCCCGGTTTCTCGGCTGCAGCCCCCTTTATGGGGTGCGTGGTCCCGCAAGAAACGCGCGAGCGTGCGCGCATATCCTGCGCGGAGATGGTATGGTCCGCATTTCATGGTCGACACTCCACCGCCCAAAGGCATCCTCGATCGGCTCAAGACTCTCCTCCCCGGCGGAGGCGAGGGCTCCACGCCCCACGCGCGCTGGCCCCACCGTACGCATGGCTGGCTCGACGCGAACGTGCCGCTGCACGGCTGGCGCAACCGGATCGACATCGCCGACGTCCCCGACGCGCTCCACGCGATCGCCGCCAGCTCCGAGGGCCGGATAGACGACGCGGGAGTCGCCGAGGTGCACGACGCGATCATCAACGACAAGCAGCCGGCTTCGTTCCGCTTCGGCCCCTCCGACGCCTTCAGGCAGGTCTGGGTCGGAGCCGCGCCGGACGAGTCTGGGGGCGTGCGGCTCTTCCTCCTGAGCGACCTCGACCACACCGAGCGGGTCGAGGCGGCGCTCTCGGTCGCCGGCTTCCAGCACCCGGAGAAGCGTGCGGAGTACGACCGGCTCCGCAGGTTCCTGGTCAGCGTCTGGGAGTGGCGTGGCACCCAGGCGTCGGCCTCTGCCCACGTCGAGGGGCACGACGCTGCCGTCATCGCCGCGCGGCTGGACCGGCTCGTGACCGATCCGCAGTCCCCTGCGCTGGAGGTCCTGCGCGGCCTGCGGATGCGGACGCGCGAGCTGCTGCGCGAGCTGCACGAGCTCGACGCGGAGGCGGTGGCGAGGGCGGACGCCTGGCTCTCGGGCCGCGGCGCGCCGACGCTGACGGAGCTGCGCGGTACCTTCGCCTCGCCGGAGTAGGGCGCCGGGAGGCCCCGCGCCCCTCCGCGAGGCGAGCATGGACGGCGGGTGGCTGATCGCGGCGGCGGTGGTCTTCTTCGGGCTCGGGCTCTGGGTGGGGCTGGCGGTGCGCCGCCGCGACGAGCTGTCGGGGGAGCGCGCCGAGGGCCGGCTCCGGGCCGAGGTGGAGCTGCTCGCAGGCCGGCTCCTCGACGAGAGGGGGAAGGCCATGCTCGACCGGAGCCACGAGCGGCTGCGCTTCCTCCTGGATCCGGTCGCCGAGAAGCTCAAGGCGTTCGAGGCGAAGGTGGAGAAGGTCTACGGCGACGACCGGAGCGATCGCGCCGCGCTCCGGGAGCAGCTCAGGCTCCTCCAGGAGACGCAGGCGCGCCTCCACGAGGACGCCGGGAACCTCGCGCGCGCCCTCACCGGAGACTCGAAGGCGCAGGGAGACTGGGGGGAGCTCATCCTCGAGCGCGTCCTCGAGACCGCGGGGCTTACCGAGGGGCGCGAGTTCGACCTCCAGCTCTCCCGCACCGACGAGGACGGCTGCCGCAAGCGGCCGGACGCCGTCGTCTACCTGCCCGCGAATCGCGCCGTGATCGTCGACGCCAAGTGCTCCCTCACGGCCTTCGTCGAGGCGATGCGCGCTCCGGAGGGGGACGAGCGGGAGGCGGCGCTGGACCGGCACCTGGGCTCCGTGCGGAGGCACGTGAAGGAGCTGGCCGCCAAGGACTACCAGGACCTCCTCCGCCAGCGGACGCTCGACATCGTCCTGCTCTTCGTGCCGAACGAGGCCGCCTTCCACGCGGCCATCGCGCGGGAGGCGGGGCTCTACGAGGAGGCCTTCCGGCAGGGGGTCGTCCTCTGCAGCCCGACCACGCTGCTCGCCGCGCTCCGGCTGATCGCCCACGTCTGGCGGTCCGAGAAGCAGAACGTCAACGCGCAGCGGATCGCCGCGGAGGCCGGCAAGCTCCTGGAGAAGCTGGGCGCCTTCGTCGACGACCTCGACCAGGTCGGCGCCCGCCTGGATCAGGCGAAGGGGGCCTTCCAGGACGCGCGGAGCAAGCTCGCGACCGGTCGCGGCAACGTCATGAAGCGGGCGGCGGACATCCAGCGGCTCGGGGCGCGCGTGAAGCCCGACAGGGTGGAGAGCCTGACGTCGGAGGGGTGCGAGGGCGGCGACGAGGAGGTGGATCAGCCGGTGGCCTGAAGGTCAGGCCGGGCCGGAGCCTCACCTCCGCCGCGCCTCGCGCTCCGCCGCGATCCGGTCGAGCAGGGCGGCCAGCCGCACGCCGGCCTTCGAGAGCGCCGCCCCGGTCCGCTGCCGCTGTGACTCCGCGTAGTCGCGCGGCAGCAGGATCGTGTCGCCGGCCACGGGGAAGGTCCCGAGCTCGCCGTAGATGGCGCGCGCGAGCCGGTGTGACTCGTCGGCCCACGTCACCGGCGAGAGGTCGGCGCTCCACGCCTCGGCCTCCGCGGGCAGCAGCGACCTGCCGAGCGCCTCCGCGGCCCTGAGCGGGTCGCGCCCGACGAGGAGCGGCTGGACCACCTCCGCGTCCCAGAGCCTGTGGACGCTGAGCGGCTGGCGCCGCCTCCCGATCCGGACGTCCGTGTCGTTTCCGCCGCGGTCCCGCAGCTCACCCGCGTGCATGGGCTGGTGGAGGTCGGCGACGAGGTGGACGATCCAGCGGAGCGAGTCGGCCAGCTCAGCGGCGCTGTCGCCGTCCCGGAGGACGCGGGCGGCCTCCTCCAGCGCGGAGACTGCGCAGCCCGCCCGCGGGCAGTCGCGCGCCGCGACGTAACCCTCGGCGGAGAACGGGACGTTCACGTAGTGCCAGGGGCCGGTGCGCCGGTCGCGCACGTCGTCGGCCCACGTCGCGATCTCGTGATCCGAGAGCGGCTTCGAGCCGACGATCTCCCGGACGAGCCGGCGCGCCGCCGGTGAGAGCCGCCCCTCGGCGATGGCGGCGGCGATCCTGTGGCCCGGGTCGGACCAGGCGCGGGCGGCGACGGGAGCGGCGATGACGGCGACTGCCAGGAGCGAGGCGATGCGGCGCATCCGGAGAACGTAGCGCGGGGACGGACGCGAACCCAGCGTCCGTCCGGCACGCCGCGCCGCCGGCGGGCCGCTGGACGCGCCTCAGCGCCAGGGCGAGATCGGCGAGCGCGCAGAGCGCGAAGGCGATCGACGCGAAGGCGTTGTAGTCGAAGAAGGCGACGTTGAGCCGCTCCGGCCTTCAGCTCGCCGCCGGGCGCCACGTGGCGGTGCTCGGCGACGAGCACGCCGGCGAGGATGGCGGCGCCGGGCCAGCCAGCCCCACGAGCGCCCCGCGAGGGACCGGCCGCGGCGACGAGCCCGCCGCGGCCACCGCGTGGAGCGCCCGCGCCCAGGGAGCGCCCCCTTCACGCCGAAGCGGACCGGGATGGAGTGGAGCCCGGCGCTCCGGTCGAAGTCGACGTCCTGCAGCGCCCAGAACAGGTCGAAGCCGGCGATCCAGGCGCCGACGCCGAGCCCGAGGACGACGGAGGCGAGCGGCGCGCCGCCGGTCAGCGCGATCGCCACGCCGATCGGCGCGAGCGCCTGCGCGACGCCGAGCCAGAGGTGGCACGCCCACGTGAAGCGCTTCGCGAAGCTGTAGCCGAGGAGGACCGCGAGGACGAGCGGCGAGAGCCAGCCGGCGAGGGGCAGGAGGAGCGCCGCCGAGAGGATGAAGACCGCGCAGGCGCCGGCGAGGAGCCCCCACGCCGCGGCCGGCGACACCGCCCCGGTCACCAGCTCGCGCTTCGATCGTCCGCGGGTTCTTCTCGTCGAACTTCCGGTCGGCGATCCGGTTCATCGTCATCGCGGCCGTCCGCGCCGCGACGACCGCGATCGCCACCAGCGCGAGCCGGCGGAGGTCGAGCGAGGCGTCGCGCGCCACGAGCACCACCGCCGCGGCGACGAACGGCAGCGCGAAGAGCGAGTGGGACAGCTTCACCATGCTGGCGAGGGCGCGGAGGTTCATACGGGGCTGGCCCTGGAGATCCACTTCAGCTCCCGCTCCCCGAACGCCCCCGCGAGGAACTCGAACGGATCGTCGACGGAGGCCCCGTCGAGCGGCGCAGCGACCACGCCGGGGGCGAAGCCCGAGGCGAGCCGGCCGACCCACGGCGCGCCGACCGCCGGGCCGTTCCAGAGCAGCGCGACGAGCCGATCGGCAGGGACCTCGGGGAACGCGCGCCGCAGCCTCGCCACCTCGGCGAGCGGGGAGAGCGACGGAGAGGACGCGAGCGAGTCGGAGCCGATGGCGAGCGGGATGCCGGCGGCGAGGAGCGACGGCAGGTTCGGGATCCTGCCGCCGATGTACTCGTTGGAGCGGGGGCAGAGCGCGACGGCCGCGCCGGAGCGCGCGAGGAGCGCGATGTCCTCACGGTCGAGGTCGACGCAGTGGACGGCGACGTTGCCGGGGTGGAGCGACGGCGCGGCGAGCGCCACCGCGGACCGGGCGCGGGTGAGGTCGCCGGGGGAGCCCCCGAGCGCGGCGAGGACCGGGGCGAAGGGGCCGTCGCCACGCGCCAGGAGGGCGCGCTCCGCGGGATCCTCGGCGAGGTGCACCGAGGAGGGGCCGTCGGCGAGGAGGCGCGCCAGCGTCGCGTGGTGGGTCGAGTAGACGGCGTGCGGGCTCGTGACGACGCGGAGCCCCGCGGGCGGGGGGCCCGCCGCCTCACGCGCTGCGCGTGCGCCGGCGAGCGCCTCGTCGATCCGGCCCTGGGTCGCGCCGAAGACCTCGTGGTAGAGCGAGCCGGAGATCCCGCGCCGGGCGAGGGGGCCGAGCGAGGCGAGCGTGTTGGTCACGTCGCCGACGGCCGCGACGCCGAAGCGGAGCAGCTGGTCGGCGGCCGTCTCCATCGCGGGGCCGCTCCCGGCCTCCGGCGTCTCGGCGCGGGCCCGCACGAAGCGGCCGATCCACGCCGGCAGCCCGTCGCCCCCCGGGACCTTCCCGGCCAGGTGCGAGAGCTCCAGGTGCAGGTGGGCGTTGACGAGCGCCGGCAGCAGGATCGCGTCGAGCCGCTCGGAGGGGCCGAAGCGCGCCTCGAGCTCGGCGCGGGTGCCCGTCGCGACGACGGTGTCGCCTTCGAGCGCGACGGCGCCGTCCTTGATCGCCCCCTCACCCTGGCCCACGCCGTTGGGGGAGGAGCCCGGCCTCGACGGCCTCCGCGGCCTCCCGAGCAGCAGCCACGGCGCGCTGACGAGTCGAACGGTCACGGGGAGGCCGCCCCCTCACCCTGACCCTCTCCCCCGGTGGGGGAGAGGGAAGAGGTCTTCGACGGGAGCCGGTCGTACCGCATGTTCCTCCGCATCGGCGTGAACCCTGCCTCGCGGACGTGCCGCTCGACCTCGGCCGCGTCCATCTCGAAGGTCGTCCCGGCCGCGGAGACGACGTTCTCCTCCATCATCACCGAGCCGAAGTCGTTGTTCCCCATGTGTAGCGACGCCTGCGCGACGCCGCCGCCCATCGTGACCCAGGACGCCTGGAAGTTGGGGACGTTGTCGAGCGCCAACCGGGCGAGGGCAGTCGTCCGGAGGTACGCGACCGCGCTCGTGTCCGACGCGGTGAGCCGCGTGTTCTGCGACTGGAAGGGCCAGCAGATGAAGGCCGTGAAGCCGCCGGTCTCGTCCTGCAGGTCACGCAGCCGGAGGAAGTGGTTGGCGCGATGGCGCGGCTCCTCGCCGACGCCGAACATCAGCGTCGCGGTGCTCCTGAGCCCGCGGCGGTGCGCGGCGCGCATGACGGCCAGCCACTCGTCGGTCGAGCACTTGAGGGGCGCGATCCGCCGCCGGACCTCGTCGTCGAGCACCTCGGCGCCGCCGCCCGGGATCGAGTCGAGCCCCGCGGCGATGAGCCGGCCGATCGTCGCGTCGAGCGAGAGGCCGCTCTCCCGGGCGATGAACCAGATCTCCTCCGGCGACAGGGCGTGGAGGGCGATCTCCGGCCAGCCCTGCTTCACCCATCGGAAGAGCTCCTCGTACCACTCGATGGAGAGGTCGGGGTCGAGGCCGCCCTGCAGCAGCAGCTCGATCCCGCCCGCCTTCACCGTGTCGTCGATCTTGCCGGCGAGCTGCTCGCGGGTGAGGACGTAGGCCTCCGCGTGGCCGCGCGGCCGGTAGAAGGCGCAGAAGTGGCACGCCGTCGTGCAGACGTTGGTGTAGTTGACGTTGCGCGAGACGATGTAGGTGACGACGCCGTCCGGGTGGAGCGCGCGCCGGCGCGCGTCGGCGGCGAGGCCGAGCTCCAGGAGCGGCGCCGCCTGCGTCGAGCCGCTCGAGCTCGTCGGCGTCGAGCCGCCCGCCGTCCGCCCCCTTCTGCAGGGCGGCGTCGACGGAGACGGGGCGGCTGGCGCGGCGCGTGACGACGCGGTCGTCGGCGAACCTGAGCGTCGTCGGCGGGAGGAGCCCCTGCTCGGCCGCCATCGAGAGGAAGGTCTCCATCGCGGTCTGCTCGTAGGGACCCACGGCGTAGCGCATGCGCCGCGTGAGGTAGCGCCGGTACCGCTCCGGATCGCCCCCCTTCTCCCGTGCGAACTCCTGCGCGAGCTCGGTCCGCATGCCGAGGCCCACCTGCGCCGCCCGCGTCAGCTCGGCGACGATCTCCGGGGTGATCACGCCTGGCCTGGCCGCGAAGACCGCGAAGACGAAGGGGAGGCCGGTGAGCCGGCTCCACTCCTGCCCGAGGTCGAGCATCCATGGCTTCTTCGCGTCGAAGGCCCGATCGCCGATGACGTGGGCTCCCTTCGTCCCGACCGCCCTCGGGACGCTCTCGGCCGAGTCCATCGAGGTGAACCTGGGGTGGAGCCCCATCGCGCCGAGCACGAGCTGGGCGAGGACGCGGGAGGTGCGCGAGGCGGTGTCCAGGTAGACCTCGTCCCACTCCTCCGGCGGCCGCTCGCCGACGAGCAGCACCGTCTCGACCGGCCCGTCGCAGCCGAGCCCGATGCCGGGGACGATCTCGTAGTCCTTCCCGGCGATCGCGCCGATCGGCACGAGCGCGAGGTCCGCCTCGCCAGACTCGAGCATCGCGGCGCAGCCGGAGGGGATCGCCTTCACGAGCTCCACGAGCTTCGAGTCCCGCAGCCCGGCGGTGATCGGGTAGGTGTTGAAGTAGGAGACGGCGGCGGTGCGGAGCTTCACTGGAGGCCCCTCGACTGGATCCTGACGAGGACGTTGTAGAGGCTGTCGCGCTCGGCCGGGACGCGGCCGGCGGCGCGGATGAGGGCGTGGAACCGCTCCTCGCTCAGCGCGGACGGGACCGTCGAGCCAGCCATCTTGAAGACCTTCTCGTCGAGGACGGTGCCGTCCAGGTCGTCGACGCCGAAGGCGAGCGCGGTCTGGGCCAGCCGCTCGCCGGCGGAGACCCAGTACGCCTTGATGTGGTCGAAGTTGTCGAGGTAGAGCCGCGACACCGCGAGCGTCCGGAGGGTGTCGATCCCGGTCGGCTTAGGGTAGGCCGTCCCGATCATGTTGTGCTCGGGGTGGAACGCGAGCGGGATGAAGACCTGGAAGCCGCCGGTCTCGTCCTGCAGCTCGCGCAGCCGCCGCATGTGGTCCACCCGCTCGTCGATCCGCTCGATGTGGCCGTAGAGCATCGTCGAGTTGGTCTTGATCCCGAGCCGGTGCGCCGTCCGGTGGATCTCGATCCACTGGTCGGCGGTCGCCTTGTCGTCGCAGATCTTCCGGCGGACGCGCGGCGCGAAGATCTCGGCGCCGCCCCCGGGCATCGTGACGAGCCCGGCGGCCTGGAGCTCGCGCAGCAGGGCCTCGTAGCTCTTCCCGTACTTCTCCGCCCAGTAGTGGATCTCGATGGCGGTGAAGGCCTTGATGGTCAGCTCCGGCCACGCGGCGTGGATCCGCCGCAGGAGCGCCGGGTAGTAGTCCCACTCGAGCGCGGGGTTGAGCCCCGCCACCATGTGGACCTCGGTGATGCCGAGCGGCCTGCGGGACAGGACCTTCTCGACCGCCTCGTCGACCGTCATCGTGTAGCCCGGCGACGCCGTCTCCCCCTCCTTCCGCGCGAACGAGCAGAACTTGCACATCGCCACGCAGACGTTGGTGGGGTTGAGGTGGACGTTCCGGTTGTAGAAGGCGAGGTCGCCGTGGCGCTGCTCGCGCACGTGGTTGGCGAGCGCGCCGAGGGCGGCGAGGTCCTTCGACGCGAAGAGCGCGAGGGCGTCGTCGTCGGTGATCCGCGTCCCCGCGAGCACCTTGTCGCGGATCGGGCCGAGCCCGTCGCGCTCCAGCGCGCGGTGGGCGAGCTTCGAGATGGCCACTATGGTTCCTCCGCGGGCTCCGCCGCAGGCGGCAGGCCGGTCCAGCGCTTCATCAGCTCGTTCGGGAGCCCGAGCTTGTCGAGGGCGCGCGCGACGACGGTGTCGACCAGCGCCTCGATCGTCGCAGGGCGGGAGTAGAAGGAGGGCGCCGCCGGCAGGACGATCGCGCCGGCCTCGGTCACCTGCACGATCGCGCGGGCGTGGACGAGCGAGAGCGGCGTCTCGCGCAGCACCAGCACGAGCCGGCGCCGCTCCTTGAGCATCACGTCCGCCGCGCGGCCGACGAGGTCGGTGGAGAGGCCGTGCGCGATCCGGGCGAGCGCCCCCGCGGAGCAAGGGATGACGACCATCGCGTCGTAGCCGGCCGAGCCGCTCGCGAAGGGCGCGGTGAAGTCGCGGGGGCTCCACGCCGTCCAGGGGTACGACGGCGGGGCGCCGATCTCGTGGTCCCAGACCAGCCGCCCCGTCTCGGTGAAGACGAGGTCGACGTGCAGCCCGAGCCCCTCCGCGTTCGCGGAGAGGAAGTCGAGGAGCCGCTTCGCGTAGGGGGCGCCCGAGGCGCCGCTGACGGCGACGACGAGCTTCATGCCTTGATCGCGGTGACGAGGCCGCAGACCCCGGGGAAGAGCGTCTCGCCGTGGACGTCGCGGAGGCCGGCGCGCTGCGCGCCGGCGACGAACTCCGGCAGGGAGGCGAACCGCTCCATCGACTGGACGAGGTAGCGGTACGCCTCGGGATCCGGCGACAGGATCCGGCCGAGCACCGGGAGCGCGACGCGGTTGTAGAGCCCGTGGACGAAGCGCGGCCCCGCCGACTCGGCCCGGAAGAACTCGAGGATCCCGAGCCGGCCGCCCGGCTTCAGCACCCGCGCGATCTCGACGAGCGCATTCTCCCAATGGTCGACGTTCCGGATGCCGAAGGTGACCGTGGCGAGATCGAAGGAGGCCGGCTTGAAGGGCATCGACATGGCGTCGGCCTGGCTGGCCGGCAGCCCGGTCTTCTCGACGCCGCGCGAGAGCATCTGGAAGGAGAAGTCGGCGCCGACGATCGCGAGGCCGGGGACGCGCCTGCGCGCCATCGCGGCGACGTCCATCGTCCCGGCGCATAGGTCCAGCAGCCGCTCGCCGTCCTTCGGCGCGAGGTCGGAGAGGAGCCGGCGGCGCCAGAGCTGGTCCACCCGCGCCGACATCACGCGGTTGAGCAGGTCGTAGCGCGGGGCGATCCGATCGAACATCGCGCGCACCTGCGCCGCGCGCGCTCCCTCGCCAGGGAGTGGGACAGCCTGCTTCGGGGGGGTCACTGGAGGATGCCTCCACGCTTCGGCGTCCAGGACGCGGCCGGCGGCGGCGCGATCTCCGGGCGCCGCGGCGCCGGCGCGCCAGGGATGAGCCGCTGGTACAGCGCGTCCATGCGCGCGATCACGTCGGGCGGGTGGACGCAGACCTCCGGCCACTCGCGCCCGCCCTCCTCCACCCACTTGCGCGTCGCGTCGACGCCGATCTTGGCGCCGAAGGCGAAGTGGGGGCTCGCGTGGTCGAGGGCGTCGACCGGTCCGTCGACGATCACGACGTCGCGCTTCGCGTCGACGTTGGCGAACGCCCGCCAGGCGGCCTGCGGCACGTCCTGCACGTCCACGTCGGCGTCGAAGACGACGAGCGTCTTGGTCTGCGCCATCTGGCCGGAGCCCCAGAGGCCGTGCATCAGCTTCTTCGCGTGGCCCGGGTACTCCTTGCGCATCCGGATGAGGCAGAGGTTGTGGAACGCCCCCTCGACCGGCATCGCCATGTCGAGCACCTCGGGGAAGACGAGCTGGAGCATCGGCAGGAAGAGCCGCTCGGTCGCCTTGCCGAGCCACTGGTCCTCGACCGGCGGCGGGCCGACCACCGTCGCCGGGTAGACCGCGTCCCTCCGGTGCGTGATCGCGACGACCTCCATCGCCGGGTAGTCGTCGGCGAGCGAGTAGAAGCCGGTGTGGTCGCCGAAGGGCCCCTCGCGCACGAGCGGCGCGGAGGTGTCGACGAAGCCCTCGATCACGATGTCGGCGTCGGCCGGGACCTCGAGCCCCGTGGCGACGCCGGTCACCGTGCGGACCGCCTCGCCCCGCAGGAAGCCGGCGAAGAGGTACTCGTCCACGTTGGGCGGGAGCGGAGCCGACGCCGAGTAGGTGAGGGCGGGATCGCCGCCGAGCGCGATGGCGACGGGCATCCGCTCGCCCTTCGCCTGGTAGCGCCGGTAGTGGGACGTGGCGGTCTTGTGGATCTGCCAGTGCATCGCCAGCTTGTGGGGGCCCAGGACCTGGAGCCGGTACATCCCGACGTTCCGGATGCCGGTGTCGGGATCGCTCGTGATGACCTGCGGCAGCGTGATGAAGGGGCCGCCGTCGTGGGGCCAGGTCGTGAGGACCGGCAGGATCGAGAGGTCCGGGTCGCGGATCACCACCTCCTGGCACGGGCCGGAGGAGGCGCGCTTCGGCGCGAGGGAGGCGAGCCTCCCCAGCTTCGGGAGCATCGCCAGCTTGTCCCAGAGCGTCTTCGGGGGGGCGGTCTTGAGGAGCGCGGAGAGCTCCTGCGCGTGCGCCTCGAAGTCGTCGGCCGAGAGCGCCCAGCTCGTCCGGCGCCGCGTGCCGAAGAGGTTCATCGCCACCGGGAACGCGCCGGAGGAGGGCTTCTCGAAGAGGAGGACCGGCCCGCCCTGCTTCGCGGCGCGATCGGCGAGCGCGGCCATGTCGAGGGAGAGGTCGACGCGGTCCTTCACGCGGACGAGCTCCCCCGCGGCCTCGCAGCGGTCGAGGAAATCACGGAGCGAACGATAGGGCATGAGGCGCGATTTCTACTCGTTCGGCGCCCCTGTTTCAATTGAAGCGGCTCCGCCGGAAGGGTGAGGGGCCGGCCTCTCGCCAGGGCTGCGTGGGACGCGGGCGGGCTCGAGCGGCTTCCTTGACGACTTCACCCGGAGCCCTGAGGATGTATCGCCCAATGGAGGGGACATACGCATGAACTACCGAAGCCTGGCGGCAGCCGCAGCAGCAGTGCTCTTGTCCTTACCGCGGGCTGCCCGGCGGAGGAGACGACCAGCGACACCGGGGGCGGCAGCCCCCTCACCGTCACGCCGGCGATCGTCGCCGTCGACTCGCACGTGACGGCCGACGGCGTCGACTCGACGACCATCTCCGTGACGGCCGGCGCCGCGCCGCTCACGCTGACGACGAACCGAGGCGCCTTCGCCAGCGGGCTCAAGTACGTCGTGGTGGAGGCCGTGCCGGATACGGTGACGCTCCAGTCCTGCAGCGCGCGCACTAGCATCAGCTGCGCCGGGGCCGCGACGATCCAGGCTGTCGGCAAGGACGGTGGCGTCGCCCAGACCACGGTCACCTTCGACGCGGTCGAGACCTGCTCCAACAAGATCGACGACAACGCGGACGGGCTGATCGACTGCGCGGATGCGGGCTGCTCCGGCCTGTCGTGCGGCCCCGGCACCGCCATCTGCGTGGGCACGACCTGCAACTGCCCCGGCGCCGCGTCGGAGACGAGCTGCACCAACGGGATCGACGACGACTGCAACGGGAAGACGGACTGCGAGGAGCCCTCCTGCAACGCGCTGGCGTGCAGCACCTCCCTCGCGAGCTACCGGTGCTCGGCGCTCGAGTGCGTCGATCCCGCGACGCTCTACGGGATCAGCGTGACGCCGGAGCGCCCGCGCATCCCGGCCCAGGCGGGAGCTTCTACCGCGGTGGAGATCGTGGTGACGTACGAGGGCGCCCCGCTGGCCGGCGCGACGGTCGCGGTGACGCTCTCGCCGGCGACCGGGCTCGGCGCGCTCTCCACCGGATCGGTCACCACCGACCCGCAGGGGCGCGCGACCGTGACCTTCACCGGCAGCGGTGCGTCGACCGGCGTACAGACCATCACGGCGACCTACACCCCGGCTGGCGGGACTCGCGGTCTCGGGATCCGGCACCGTCGCCGCTGCCCGCCATCGGGCAGATCCGCCTCCTCGATCCGAACGGGATCCTCTACCCGGTGATGGGCGTGAAGTACTCCGGCTACCGGAGCAGAACTCGCTGACGGTCGAGGTCCTGGACGGCGCCGGCGACTGCCTACCCCGACGGGCTCTCGCGTCACCTTCGAGCACCGGCCGCTCGGCGGCTCCACGCTGGCTGACGCGCTCGCCGCCCCGTCGGCGTGCCCTGCGGCGCGTGCGTCCAGTCGGCGACCCAGACCGACGCCGACGGCCTCGCCCACGCGCAGCTCTACTCCGGCACCGTCGCCGGCGTGGTCCGGGTCTCCGCGAAGGCCACCGCGGGCGGGGTCTCCCGCTCGTTCGACCTGCCCACCATCGCGATCGTCGGGGCCAAGGCCAACGCCGGCCACCTCGCGATCGTCTGCGCCGCGCAGGACGGCACCGAGATCCCGCAGGCGCTCGCCGACACGACGTGCCACGTCTCGAAGGTCGAGGACCAGCTCACCTGCGTGGCGCTCCTAAAGGATCGCTACGGCAACACGCTGGGGACGTCGAGCGTCGTCAGCTTCATGTCCGAGGCGGGCGCGGTCGGCCCGCCTGCCCTGACGCCGGAGTACGACCCGGCGGCCGACCCGACCAGCCAGGCCCAGCTCGGCTCCGCGGTCGACTTCATCAACACCCTCGGCGGCAAGCTCCCGAAGGACGTCGCGCCGCTGGCCACCCGAGGACTGCGCTTCGCCACCGGCGCGCCCGACGCCTGCGGCGTGACCACCCACAACCCCCGTGACGGCGTCGTCACCGTCGTCGCCTGGACGGCCGGCGAGGAGGCGTTCACCGACACGAACGGCAACGGCGTCTACGACGCCGGCGAGCCGTTCGTCGACCTCCCGGAGCCCTTCGTCGACTACGACGACGACGACGCGCGCGACAGCGACGAGCCGTTCATCGACACGGACGGCGACGGCGCCTGGGACGGCGCCGAACGGCGTCTGGGACGCGAACTCCAACATCTGGACCAAGACGGCGGTGCTGTACGTCGGCAGGGCCGCGTTCGCGAGGAGCGGCACGAATGACTACCTGTCGCGATGGATGGAGGAGCTCGACGCCTATCTCTACCCGGGCCCGACGCCGGTCGCGCACTTCGGCGTGAGCCCTGCGTTCCCGGCGGAGACGTTCACCGACACGAACGCCAACGGCGCCTGGGACGCCGGCGAAGCCTTCGTGGACCGGAACGGCAACGGCGCGTATGACGCCGCGGCCGTGGCGACCACCGAGACCCTGTACGCCACCGCGTCCGACGTGAACCTCAACCGCCTGCCGCAGAGCGCGACCTACGCCGTCTCCAAGCCCGACGGCGCCACCTTCCAGGTGAAGCTCGACTCGTTCTCGTGGGACGCGGACCCGATGGGGCTCTCCTTCGGCTACCAGCCGTGCAACGGGCAGACTCCGACGACCTGCGCGCTCGACTGCGCGGAGGTCGCCGCCGCCGCCGGCTACACCTTCCCCGGGCAGTGCGTCATGCGCACCCGCGTCTCGAGCTTCTCCTACGGCAAGGTCTTCGCCGCCAAGTTCACGGGCGGGGCAGCAGGCACCAAGGACGGCCCGACGGAGGCGTACTGGAACATCACGTCCTTCAACGAGACGCTTCGCATCACCGTGACCGGCACGCACCAGTAGTCACGGCGCGGTTCCAGTCAGGGGGCCGGCCCGTCCGCGGGTCGGCCCTCTCCATTTGGCGGGCCTCACGCCTCCGCTTCGGTCGCGATCCCCCAGCCCTTCAGCTTCCGCCAGAGCGTCGTGCGCCCGACGCCGAGGACCCTGGCCGCCGCGAGCTGCGAGCCGCCCACGCTGGCCAGCACGCGCAGCACGTGATCCCGCTCCACCTCGGCGAGCGTCAGGAGCTCCGCGCCCAGTGCGCCCGCGCCGGCCGCGCCGGTCACCTCGTCCGGGAGGTGCTCGGGCATGATGGCGCCGCCCCTGGACAGTGCGCTGCCGTGCTTCACGGCGTTCCCCAGCTCGCGCACGTTCCCGGGCCAGTCGTACGCGAGGAGCGCCTGCTCCGCCGCGGGTGAGAGGCCGGCCGGCGGCCGCTTCTCGGCGGCCATCAGCGCCCGGGCGAGCGGGAGGATGTCGGCGCGCCGCTCGCGGAGCGGCGGCACCCGGAGGGAGAGGACCTTCAGCCGGTAGTAGAGATCCTCGCGGAACCGGCCGCTCGCGATGAGCGCCTTGAGGTCCCGGTGCGTCGCGCAGACGAAGCGGACGTCAACTCCGAACGTCCGGGTGTCGCCGACGCGCCTGACCTCGCCGTCCTGCACAGCGCGGAGCAGCTTCGCCTGGAGTGGCAGCGGCATCTCGCCGATCTCGTCGAGGAAGAGCGTCCCGCCGGTGGCCGCCTCCAGCAGCCCCTCCTTCGCCGTGGCAGCGCCCGTGAAGGCGCCCCGGACGTGGCCGAAGAGCTCGCTCTCCAGCAGCTCGCTCGGAACGGCCGCGACGTTGACCGCCACGAAGGGACGGTCGGCCCGCGGCCCGTTGGCGTGCAGCGCGCGGGCGATGATCTCCTTGCCCGTCCCGCTCTCGCCGAAGACCACCACCGGCGCGTCCGCGTCGGCGAAGTCGCGCACGCGCAGGAGGACCGCCTTCATCGCGTCGCTCACGGCCACGACCTGCGTGAGGTTCCTCAGGGACGCGACCACCGTCTCCAACCCGCAGACCTCGCACCGGCAGGGCTCACCGTTGGGACCGACCTCCATGTTCCACCTCGTTTCACTATGGAACATAGCCAGCCGCCGAGCGCCGTGCAACCGACCGTAATCACAGTGGCTTAGGGATGGCCCCCGCCGTGCATTTCATGGAGCCAGGAGGTCGACATGCCGACCGAGAGTAATGCAGCCCAGACCCAGCGCGCAGCACCGACCCACCCTTCCATCGCCCCCGCAGCGCGGATCCTCGACCGGACCGCCACCGTCGCGGCGATCGTCGCCCGCCACCCGGCGAGCGCGCGGGTCTTCCAGTCCCACCGGATCGACTTCTGCTGCCACGGCGACGTGACGCTCGACGAGGCGCTCCGCGGCCGGCCGGAGTCGGCCGAGGCGATCCTCCTGGAGGTCGAGGACGCCATCAGCTCCCTCGACCGCGAGGTGACCGGCGAGGACGTGACCGCGCTGTCCGTGGCGGGGCTCGTCTCCAGGATCATCGGGCGTCACCACGCCTACCTGCGCCGCGCGCTGCCGTCGATCCAGCCCCTGCTCGCCAAGGTCGCCCAGGTCCACGGCCAGCACAACCCGAAGCTCGCCGAGGTGCTCGACGCCTTCTCGCGGCTGCACACCGCGCTGCTGCCCCACCTGGACGACGAGGAGCAAGGGCTCTTCCCCCTCCTCATGACGCGCGCGCCCGATCGCGCCGCCGTCGCGGCGGGGCTCGGCCGGATGTACGAGGAGCACCTCGCGGTCGGCACGCTGATCGGCCACCTGCGCGAGCAGACGGACGACTACGCGACGCCGGACTGGGGCTGCCGGAGCTACCGGCTCCTGATGAGCGAGCTGGAGGATCTCGAGACCGACCTCCTCCGCCACGTGCACCTCGAGAACCACGTCCTGATGCCCAGGTTCGTCTGACGCCGCTGAACCCCACCCACCCAACGAGACGCAAGCGCCGCCGCAACGGCGGCCGAGGAGCACGCAGATGAGCATCCACGAGCACTCGAGCCTCACCTGGACCGAGATCCTCATGAAGGATCACGAGATGACCGAGCGGGTCTTCGCCGCGGTGGAGAAGGCGTTCGCCGACGCCGCCGACCCCACGCCGGGGCTCGTCGCCAACCTCCGCGAGTACCTCGTCACCTACGTCGACCGCTGCCACAACCAGAAGGAGGAGCGGGCGCTCTTCCCCGCCCTCGCGCAGCGCGGGATCCCGAGCCACGGTGGGCCGGTCGCGGTGATGCTCGCCGAGCACGCGCAGGCGCGCGAGCTCGTGGACCGGATCGACGCGGCCGCCGCGGGCTACGTCTCCGGCGACCGCAGCCGGCTCGGCGAGCTCAAGACCGCCTTCGCCGCCTACGCCGCGCTCAACAAGCCGCACTACTGGAAGGAGAACGACATCCTCTACCCGCTCGCGAACCGCGTCCTCTCCCCGGAGGACGGCGCCGAGCTCGTGGACGAGATCGAGGAGATCGAGCAGGAGCTGGGCCCCTCTTCGCGCGAGCGATACTGGAACCTGGCGGAGGAGATCGTGTCGCTCGTGGAGCTGAAGGATCTCTCGTGGGGGCTCGCGCCAGAGGTGCTCGCCGCGATGCTGAACACGCTGCCGCTCGAGCTCTCCTTCGTCGACCACGAGGACCGTGTCCGCTACTTCAGCCACGAGCGTGGCGAGAAGATCTTCGCCCGCTCCCGCGGCGCCATCGGGACCGAGGTCCACAACTGCCACCCGCAGAAGAGCGTCCACATGGTGGAGCAGATCCTGTCCGACTTCAAAGCGGGGCGGCGGAAGGTGGCCGAGTTCTGGTTCGACATGGGGCCGCGGAAGATCCACATCCGCTACTGGCCGGTCCGCGACTACGCCGGGAAGTACCTCGGCTGCCTCGAGACGGTCCAGGACGTCACCGGGATCCAGAAGCTCCAGGGGCAGCGCCGGCTGCTCGACGACGCCGACCAGGCTGCCTAGTCAGTTGACCTGCTGCGGGATCAGCAGCGGGAAGCGCGCGATGACGGCGTCGAAGGCGGCGCCGTCGTCGCGCACCATCCGGTAGGTCCCTCGCATGGAGCCGTGGGTGGTCGGCAGGACGCAGAAGCTCTGGTAACGGAAGGACTCGCCCGGCGCCAGCCTCGGCTGGTGGCCGACCACGCCGTCGCCCTCCACGTCCTCGCGGTTGCCGTCCGCGTCGGCGATCACCCAGTGGCGCGACAGGAGTCGCGCCGGCGTGTCGCCGAGGTTGCTGATGGTGATGGTGTACGCGAAGACCCAGCGACGCGCGTGCGGCTCCGAGCGGTCCTTGAGGAACTCGCTCGCCACCTCCACGCGGATCCCCTCGGTGACGGCGGTGGACATGCCGGGGATGTAATGGCCCCCCGGGGACGGCGCTCGCCGCCCTAGAACGCCCGCTCGGTCAGGGTCCCGGCCGCCTCGCGCAGGGCGCGGCGGTGGATCCCGTCCGGGACCTTCTCCAGCGCCGCGAGCGCCGCGCGGGTGTGCTCCCGCGCCATCCCGCGCGCCGCGTCCACGCCGCCGGTCCGCTTCACCGCCGCGATCACCTCGGCGGCGACCGCCTCGGTCTCGGCCTTCCCGTCGACCAGGAGCGCGAGCCGCTCGCGGAGCTTCGGCTCCGCGGCGCAGGCGCGGATGAGCGGCAGGGTGGCCTTCCCCTCGATGAGATCGCTGCCCAGCCGCTTGCCGAGCAGCCCCGGGTCCGCGGCGTAGTCGAGCGCGTCGTCGACGAGCTGGAAGGCGATCCCTATCCCCTCGCCGAACTGGACGAGCGCGCCGGGGATCTCACCGGTGGCGCCGGCTGCCCAGGCGCCCGCGGCGGACGCCCAGCCGAAGAGCGACGCGGTCTTGCCGATGACGACGTTCAGGTAGTCCTGCTCGGTCGCCCTGAAGGAGCCGCGCAGCGAGAGCTGCAGGACCTCTCCCTCCACGAGCCGCCGCATCGTGACGAGGAGCGGCCGCAGGGCGTGGTCCCGCGCGTCCGAGCCCGCGACGATCTCGATGGCGCGCGCCAGCAGCCAGTCCCCGGCGAGGACCGAGACAGAGTTCCCCCAGATGACGCGCGAGGCGTCCTGGCCCCGCCGCGTCGGGCTGTCGTCGATCACGTCGTCGTGCAGGAGCGTGGCGGAGTGGGTCAGCTCGGCGGCGACGGCGAACGGGACGGCGCGCTGCATCTCCGCGCCGCAGGCGCCGCAGGAGAGGAGCGCGACCATCGGTCGGATCCGCTTGCCGCCTGCCGACACGAGGTGCCTGGCCGCGGCCTGGAGCCGGGCCTCGGCGTCGCGGGTGGCGTGCGTCAGCTCCTGCTCGAGCGCGCCGAGCGTCTCGAAGAGATCGGGCACGCCCGCGAGGGCCGCCTGGGCACGCTCCGGCCGGACGCCGCGCTCGGCGGTCGACTCCAGCTGCTGAACCGTCTCGCGATCGCTGGCCATAGGCTGCGCGATATAGCCCGCCAGGAGCGGGAGGTTCAAGCTCCGGCTCCGGGCCTCAGCCCTTCCGGGAGAACTCGGCCATGAAGTCGGCCAGCGCGGCCACCCAGGCCGGCTCGACGGCGTTGTAGAGCGAGACCCGGATCCCGCCCACCGACCGGTGCCCCTTGAGGCCGATCATCCCCAGCTTCTTCGCCTCCTTGCAGAAGCGCTCCTCGTCGGCCTCGGACGGCAGCCGGAAGACGACGTTCATCAGCGAGCGGCTCTCGCGCTCCACGGGGCAGCGGTAGACGGCAGGCTGCGCGTCGATGGCCGCGTAGAGCCTGCCCGCCTTCTCCCGGTTGCGGGACTCGACGGCGTCCAGCCCGCCGATCCCCTTCAGCCAGGCCAGGACGTTGCGGACCATGTAGATGCCGAAGGTGGGCGGCGTGTTGTAGAGCGACTTGTTGTCGGCGTGGGTACGCAGCTGGAAGATCCTGGGGATGTCCTTGCGGCCTGCGGCGACGAGGTCCTTCCGGACGATCGCCATGACCACGCCGGAGGGGCCGATGTTCTTCTGCGCGCCGGCGTAGACGAGGCCGAACTTCGAGACGTCGAACTTCCGCCAGAGGAAGTCGCTCGACATGTCCGCGACGAGCGGCACGTCGCCGGCGGCCGGGAACGGGCGCGCCGGGTCGGCGGCGAACTGCACGCCGTGGATGGTCTCGTTGGTCGTGAAGTGGAGGTAGGCGGCCGAGGGGTCCGCCTTGAGATCGGCGGCCACGGCGACTCGCGTCCAGGTCCTGGCCTTTCCGTCGCCGGTCCCCGTGTCGCCCGCGACGTGCACCTGCGCGCCGAGCAGGTTGGCGGTGTGGCGGGCCTCCGCCCACGCCTTCTCGCCCCAGACGCCGGTGAGGACGTAGTCGGCGCTGCGCCCCTTCTCGAGCAGGTTCATCGGCAGCAGGGCGAAGAAGGCGGACGCGCCGCCCTGCAGGAAGAGGACGTCGTGGGTCTCGGGGACGCCGAGGAGCTCGCGCGTCAGGGCGATCGCCTCGTCGTGGACCGCCTCGTAGTCCTTCCCGCGGTGGCTCTGCTCCATCACCGACATGCCGCTGCCGGCGAAGTCGAGCAGCTCGTCGCGGGCACGCTCGAGGGCAGGGAGGGGCAGCGCGGCGGGACCTGCGCTGAAGTTCATGGTGCGCGGCATGGGGGTGCGGCCTCCGGGAGGGCCCGCGCCGGCGGGCCGGTCGTACCGCTACGGTCACACGCCCTCGCTGTCAAGGGAACCGGAGAGGCCCCGGCTCCGGCGAGGTGGTAGGCTTCCGACGAGACGCCATTCTACGGGTGGGCGAGAGCCGATGCCGAGACTCATCTTCGACACGCCCCGCTGGAACGAGCCCGGCCTCCGTGTGGATGCGAGGCTCGCGCGCATCCCGCAATGGGCCGGCCTCCTGGCCTTCGCGGCGTCCACCTGGATCCTGGTCTACCTGGCGCCGCTGCTGTCGGTCTCGGAGGGCGTGCCCCCGACCGTGAGGCCGGTCACTGGGCTGTTCCTCGTGGCGCTCCTCGTGACCCGGCTGCGGACCTGGCCGCGCGTGCTGGCGGCCGGCGCCATCGCGGGGCTGGCTGCGAGCCTCGCCTCCGGCACGTCGATCGGCGTGGCCATCGGCCTGAACGTCGGTGGAATGCTGGAGGCCTGCGGCGCGGCGTGGCTGATCCGGGTCGCGACCCCGCGCGTCACCAGCCAGACGATCCGCGGTGTCGTCGCGCTCCTCATGGGGCCGGCGCTCGTGAAGGTGCCCGTCGCGCTCATCTGGCGGGCCGCGGTGATCGGGCGCGACGAGGCGCTCCTGGAGCCGCTCGCGGCCGCCTGGGCCTTCGGCGCGCTGCTCGGGGTGGCGACGCTGGGGTGGCTGCTGGTCTCATGGGCCGAGGCGACGCCACCGCAGGAGCGCCCGATCTCCGCGGTGGTGGAGACGGCGCTGGCGCTCGTCACCATGGGCGGCGCGGTCGCGCTCCTCCACGCGAGCGGCCAGCCCTACACCAACGAGATCCTGCTCGTCCCGCCGGTCATCTGGCTGGCCGTCCGCTTCGGTCCGCGCGGCGCGGCGGCGGCCGTGTGCCTCGCCGCGCTGGCGCTCGTCCACACCGCGTCGGCCGGGCAGGGGCTCATCCCGCTCGGCGCGGCCACCCCGCTGGAGCTCGCCCTGGGCGTCCAGGCCTTCCTCCTCGTCCTCACCGCCCCGACCGCCTTCGTCGCCGCCGTGGTCGCTGAGCGCCGCGGAGCCGAGGAGCGGCTGCAGCTGCTGGCCCGCGCGATGGAGCAGAGCGCCGACGGGCTCGCCGTCTACGAGGAGGACGGGCGGATCCTGTGGGCCAACGCGGCGGCGTCGCGCTTCTACGGCGTCCCGGCGCAGGCGCTGGCCGGGCGGCGGGCGTGGGAGTATTTCACCGGGGGGACGCTCGAGAAGTGGCGGAGTCGCTGGGCCCGGTTCGCGACCGCGGGCGTGACCGTGAGGGAGGAGCGGAGGGAGGGGACGGACGGTAGGATCACGCCGTGGGAGGTCTCGGTCGCGCTGGTGCAGGCGTTCGGGCGGAAGCTGGCGGTGGCCGCGCTGCGCGACACGACCGACCGGCAGCGGGCGTCCGAGGCGCTTCGGCTGGCCGGCATCGGCACGCTGGCCGCCGGCGTCGCGCACGAGATCAACAACCCGCTCGCGACCGTCGTCGGCAACCTCGAGCTGCTGCGCGAACGGCTCGTGTCCATCCACGAGCGGGGAGGGGCGACCGAGCTGACCCGCTTCGTCGACGAGTGGCTGGAGCCGATCGTCGACGCCGGTGAGGGGGCCCGGCGGGTCCGCGACGTGGTCGCCGAGCTGAGGGTCTTCGCCAGGGCCGAGGCGGGGCGCGGGCCGGTGGACGTGGCCCGCGCGATGCGCTCCGCCCTCTCGCTGGCCCAGAGCGAGATCCAGCACCGCGCCCGGCTGGTGACGCGGATCGGGGAGGTGCCCACGGTCGCCGGCTCGGAGGGGCGGCTGGCCCAGGCCTTCGCCAACATCCTCGTCAACGCGGCGCGCGCCATCCCCGAGGGGTCCTCGCAGGAGAACGAGATCCGCGTCGAGGTCCGGACGCGCGACGGCGAGGTGGTGGCCGAGATCGCCGACAGCGGGATCGGCATGAGCGCCGAGGTCAGGGCGCGGATCTTCGAGCCCTTCTTCACCACTCGTCACATCGGCGAGGGGAGCGGGCTCGGGCTCGCGGTCACGCACGCGATCGTGACCGCCATGGGCGGCCGGATCGACGTCGACTCGGCGCCAGGCGCGGGGACTCGCATCAGGATCGTGCTCCCGGCCGAGGAGGGCCCCAGCCGCGTCACCCCGCCGCCGGCCACCGGGGCGCAGCCGCAGCCGGCGGACGCGGAGCCACAGGCTCCCCCGGCGCCGGTGGCGGCGGCCGAGCCCGTGAGCGCACGTCCGGCGGCGACCGATCCGTCGGCCGCCGCCGCTGCACCGGCGGCAGGCGCCGCGCCCTCGCCCGCGGCGCCTGCGCTCCAACTGCCGGGCGCCCGCCCGCGGCTCAAGCTGATGGTGGTAGACGACGAGCCGCTCGTCGGCCGCTCGCTCCAGCGGATCCTCTCCCGCGAGCACGACGTGGAGATCTCCGACCGCGCGCGCGGCGCGCTGGACCGGATCGCAGGCGGCGAGGTCTTCGACGCGGTCCTCTGCGACCTCATGATGCCCGACGTCTCCGGGATGGCGTTCTTCGACGAGGTGGCGATCCTGGACCCCGCGCTCCAGGAGCGGATCATCTTCGTGACAGGAGGCGCCTTCACCGACGCCGCGCGCGACTTCCTGGACCGCGTCGCGAACATGCGCCTGGAGAAGCCGGTCGACCCGACGACGCTGCGTGAGGCGATGCGCCAGTTCACGCCGCGCCCGCCGCGGTGATAGCTTCTCGCGGTGCCGGTCATCAGGCTCGTCATCGAGTACGACGGGACGCGGTACGTCGGCTGGCAGGCGCAGCCCAACGGCCCGTCGATCCAGGCGGAGGTGGAGCGCGCGCTCGCAGCGCTCCGCAAGGCCCACGTGCGCGTCACCGCGGCGGGGCGCACCGACGCCGGGGTCCACGCGCTCGGCCAGGTGGTGTCGTTCGCCGAGGAGCGGCCGCTCCCGCCCGAGGCCTACTGGAAGGGGATGAACGCGCTCCTCCCCGCCGACATCGCGGTGCGCGAGGCCGGGATCGAGCCCGACGGCTTCGACGCGCGCCGGAGCGCGCGCGGGAAGCGTTACCGGTACAGGCTCGAGAACGGACCCACCCGGGCGCCCCTCTCGCGGCAGCTCGCGTGGCAGCACTTCCGCCCGCTCGACGTGGCGGCGATGCGCGCCGGCGCGGCGCGGCTGATCGGCCGCCACGACTTCGCCGCCTTCCAGGCCTCCAACTGCCAGTGCGAGCACGCCGTCCGCGACCTGCGCCGCCTCGACGTGGTCGGCGAGACGGGCGGGCGGATCGACTTCGTGGTCGAGGCGACCGCCTTCGTCAAGCACATGGTCCGGAACCTCGTCGGCACGCTCGTCGAGGTGGGGCAGGGGAAGCGGACGCCGGCGTCGATCGACGAGCTGCTCGCGTCTAGGGACCGGACGAAGGCGGGCCCGACCGCGCCGCCCCAGGGGCTGTGCATGGAGGAGGTCTTCTACTGACCCGGCGGCCGCAGCCGCCGTCGCGCCGCGGCGCACTCCGGGCGCGCGGCACACCCCTCGACGTGGTCGTTCACGAGCCCCATCGCCTGCATGAAGGCCTGGACCGTCGTCGGGCCGACGAAGCGCCAGCCGCGCCGCTTCAGCTCCTTCGACAGCGCGATCGACGCCGGCGTCGTCGCCAGCGCCTTCACCGCGGACCAGGTGACCCGGCGCGGCCGCTCGGAGGCGGCGGGCTCGAAGCGCCAGAGGAAGGCCGCGAGCGTCCCCGCCTCGTCGACCAGCGCGCAGGCGCGGCGGGCGTTCTCGATCGTCGCCTCGATCTTTCCGCGGTGGCGGACGATGCCGGGATCGCGCAGGAGCCGCGCCACGTCCCGCGCGCCGAGGCGGGCGACCCGCTCGAAGTCGAAGCCGTGGAAGACCTCCCTGAACCGCTCCCGCTTGCGGAGGATCGTCAGCCAGGAGAGGCCCGCCTGGAAGCCCTCGAGGGAGAGCTTCTCGAAGAGCCGGCGGTCGTCGGTCACCGGCCGTCCCCACTCCTCGTCGTGGTAGGCGAGGTAGTCGGGCGTGGAGACGCCCCAGCCGCAGCGAGGGCGGCCGTCGGGACCGGCGGCGAGGCCGGCGGGCAGGCGCGCGGTCACCGGTGCCCCGGCCGTGCGGCGCTGGTGCCGTGAGGGAGCGGGGCGTATCGAAGTTGCACGAGTCCGCTCGGGTAGGCGTGGCTACCGGAGAGCCTCAGCGCGTGCCTCGCGAGGCCGCCCTGGAACAGCCGTATTCCGTCGCCCAACACGATCGGGACGATCGAGATCGTCAGCTCGTCGACGAGCCCCTCGCGGAGGAACTGGGAGATCACGGCGCCGCCGTCGACGTAGACGCGCCGCGCCCCCTCGGCGTGAAGCTGCGCGAGGATCGTCGCGGGCTCGCCCGACCTGAAGGCCTCGCCGTGCCTCGCTTCGGCGGCCCGGTGCGTGAGCACCACCACCCGCTTCCCCTTGTAGGGCCACTCGTCGAACCGCAGGACGGTCTCCCAGGTGAGGCGCCCCATCACCAGCGTGTCTACCGACTCGAAGAACGCGCCGAAGCCATAGTCCTCGCCGTCGAGTTGGACCGCGTCGAGCCACTTGATGCTGCCGTCCGGGAGGGCGATGAAGCCGTCGACGCTAGTGGCGATGAAGACGGCACACTTGGGGCGGACCATGGCGGCCTCCGGCCGGGCTCTCACCGGCTCGAGCTTCATATATCCTGCGCCGCCACTTCCCCGATGGGGAGGCAGCCGGTATCCGGGAACCCTTCCGCCGCGGCGCGACTCCTCACGACAGTGGAGGAAGCGCAAATGATCAACGAAGGTACCCTCGATCGCGGCATCCGAGTCGTCGCCGGACTCGCAATCCTTTCCCTCGCATTCATCGGTCCACAGACCCCGCTCGGGTACCTCGGCCTGGTGCCACTCCTGACCGGGGCCGTCGGGTTCTGCCCGGTCTACCGGCTCCTCGGCCTCAGCACCTGCCCGATGAAGCAGGGGTAGTCCGCTCGGCGGCGCGGCCGTGGTCCTGCCGTTATGACCGCAACATGAGCCACGAGATCGAGGTCCTGGAGGCTAACGAGGCCTTCTACAGGGCCTTCACGGCTCGTGACGTAGGCGCCATGGACGCGCTCTGGTCGCGCCGGGCGCCGGTGGCCTGCATCCACCCGGGCTGGGACGCGCTCCAGGGGCTCGCCGAGGTCCTCGGGAGCTTCCGGGCCATCCTGGAGTCAGCCTCCTCGCCGAGGGTGCACTGCTCGGTGGCGGCCGCCCACGTCGTGGGCGACACCGCCTTCGTCACCTGTCACGAGCTGGTCCAGGGGGCGCGGCTCGTCGCCACCAACGTCTTCACGCGCGAGGACGGCGCCTGGCGAATGGTCCATCACCACTCCTCGCCGCTGCCGCCCCCGGATACCAGGGCCCGACCGCCGGAGTCCGAGCTCCGGAGCTGAGCCCATCGAAGACGCCGACCCTCAGGCGGTGCCCTCATGAAGCGCGCGTCCCTCAGGTTTTACGCGGAGCTGAACGACTTCCTCCCGGAGGAGCGCCGGGGACGCGACCTCGACCACGCCTTCACCGGGACGCCGGCCGTGAAGGACGTCATCGAGGCCATCGGCGTCCCGCACACCGAGATCGATCTCGTCCTCGCGGACGGGGAGTCGGTCGCCTTCTCCTGGCGGCTCCGCGACGGGGCGCGGGTGAGCGTCTATCCGGTCTTCGAGTCGATCGACGTGGCGCCGCTCACGCGCGTGCGCGCTTCCCCCCTGCGCGAGCCGCGCTTCGTCCTCGACGGTCACCTCGGACGGCTGGCGCGGTACCTGCGGATGCTCGGGTTCGATGCGCGATGGCGATCGGAGGCCGGCGACGAGGAGCTCGCGTCGGTGTCGGCCGCCGAGCACAGGATCCTCCTGACCCGCGATCGCGGCCTCCTGAAGCGCAGCGCGGTGACCCACGGCTACTGCGTCCGGGCGATCGAGCCCCGCCGCCAGCTCGACGAAGTGGTCCGCCGGCTCGACCTCCGCCGGGCCGTCGTCCCCTTCCGGCGCTGCATCGCCTGCAACGGCCTGATCTCGCCGGTCCCGCGGGAGGAGGTCGCCGATCGGGTGCCACCGTTGGTGCGTGAGCGCCAGACGGAGTTCCGCCGCTGCGGCTCGTGCGGCCGCATCTTCTGGGCCGGGACGCACCACGCCCGCATGGTGGCGCTGATCGCCGAGCTGATGACGGCGGCCTGAGCAACAGGCCGTTTGCCCGGCCCCGAGGGTCAATTGCAGCGCATCGGGCCGGCATTATCTGCGCCGATGTGGCGGCACGTTCTCCCTGGGTGCCGCCAGGAGGTCAGTCATGGAAGGCAAGCTGCAGGTCTGGTGGCCGCTTCCGCTTCGCATCCTGATAGGCATCGGCTTCATCGTCCACGGGGCTCCGAAGCTGACCGCGGCGGGGCACGAAGGCTTCGTGAGCATGCTCGCTCAGATCGCCGTTCCGTTCCCGGCGCTGATGGCGTGGGTGGTCGGCCTCGTGGAGTTCTTCGGCGGGGTCGCGCTCATCATCGGCCTCTTCACTGCCGAGGCTGCCGTGCTCCTCGGCATCGACATGCTCGTCGCCATGTTCACCGTGCACCTGGCGCACGGCTTCGGCGCGATCCAGATCACCGGCACGACCCCCGATGGCGCCCCGGTGTTCGGCATGGCAGGCGTGGAGCTGAACCTGCTCTACCTGGCTGCGCTCGCCGCCCTCTTCATCGGCGGCGCCGGGCCGCTGGCGCTGGAGGAGCGGCTCTTCAAGCCACAGAGCCGGCTGCGCCCGCCGTGGCAGCGCCATCACGCCGCGCACGCCTGACGTCCCGGCGGCTCCCCTGTGGATGCACCTCTCCCCCGCCCCCGCGGGGGAGAGGCTGGGTGAGGGGGCGTCGTACCTATCCACCCGGCCGTTCAGCTCCGTCAGTGCACCGTCGCCTCGCCCCTCGCCGCCCCGGCCCTCCGGGTGAACGTGATGCTCCCGTCCGGCCCCTCGTCGACGACGACCCGGTCGCCCGCCCTGAACTCGCCCTGGAGCAGCTTCGTCGCGAGCGGGTCCTGGATCATCCGCTGGAGGGCGCGCTTCAGCGGCCGGGCGCCGAAGGCAGGGTCGTAGCCGGCGTCGGCCACCGCGTCGCGTGCCACCTCGGTCAGCTCTATCGCGATCTGGCGCTCGGCGAGCAGCCGCTGGAGCCGGCCAAGCTGGATCCCCACGATCTTCCCGACCTCCTCGCGCCCCAGCGGCTTGAAGACGACGATCTCGTCGACGCGGTTGAGGAACTCGGGGCGGAACTCGGCCCTCAGGTGCTCGAGCGCCGCGTCGCGGAGCACGCCGAGGTCCACGCCGGCGCGGCTGCCCAGCCGCTGGATCTCGGCCGAGCCGACGTTCGACGTCATGATGATGACGGCGTTCCGGAAGTCGACCGTGCGCCCCTGGCCGTCGGTGAGCCGCCCATCGTCGAGGACCTGGAGCAGCACGTCGAAGACGTCGTGGTGCGCCTTCTCGATCTCGTCGAAGAGGATCACCGCCCACGGGCGGCGCCGGACTGCCTCGGTGAGCTGGCCGCCCTCCTCGAAGCCGACGTAGCCGGGGGGCGCGCCGATCAGCCGCGCGACCGAGTGCTTCTCCATGTACTCGGACATGTCGATCCGGACCATCGCCTGCTCGTCGTCGAAGAGCTGCTCGGCGAGCGCGCGCGCCGTCTCGGTCTTCCCGACACCGGTCGGGCCGAGGAAGATGAAGGAGCCGACCGGGCGGTTCGGATCCTGGAGCCCGGAGCGAGCGCGACGGACTGCGGCGGCGACCGCCTTGAGCGGCTCCTCCTGGCCGACGACGCGCCGAGCGAGCCGCTCCTCCATGTGGAGCAGCTTCTCCACCTCGCCCTCCAGCAGCCGCGAGACCGGCACGCCCGTCCACTTGGAGACGACCTCTGCGATCTCCTCGGGCGTCACCTCCTCGTGCAGCATGGCTCCCGCGGTCTGGGCCTCGGCCAGCCTCGCCTCCAGCGCCGCGACCTTCGCCTGCGCGGCGGGGAGCCTGCCGAACTTCAGCTCGGCCGCCTTCTGGAAGTCGGCTGCCCGCTCGGCCTGCGCCTGCTCGTTCTTGAGCACGTCGATCTCGGCGCGGGCGGCGGCCAGCTCCTGGATGACCCCCTTCTCGGCGTCCCAGCGGGACTTGAGGCGCGCGAACTCCTCGTTGCGCGCGGCGAGCTCCTTCTCCGCGGCGGCGAGCCGCGCGCGCGAGCCCTCGTCCTGCTCCTTCTTGAGCCCCTGCCGCTCGATCTCGAGCTGGGCGATCCTGCGGCGGACCTCGTCCACCTCGGTGGGCATCGAGTCGATCTCTATCCGGAGCCGGCTCGCCGCCTCGTCTATCAGGTCGATCGCCTTGTCGGGCAGGAAGCGGTCGGCGATGTAGCGGTGCGAGAGCCTGGCGGCCTCCACGAGCGCGGCGTCCTGGATCCGGACCTTGTGGTGGAGCTCGTACCGCTCCTTGAGGCCGCGGAGGATCGAGACCGTGTCGGCCACCGACGGCTCGCCGACGAAGACCGGCTGGAAGCGCCGCTCCAGCGCCGGGTCCTTCTCGACGTGCTTGCGGTACTCGTCGAGCGTCGTGGCGCCGACCGCGTGCAGCTCGCCGCGGGCGAGGGCCGGCTTCAGCATGTTCCCGGCGTCCATCGCCCCCTCGGCGGCGCCAGCGCCGACGATCGTGTGCAGCTCGTCGATGAAGAGGACGATCTGCCCCTCCGAGGCGATCACCTCCTTGAGGACGCCCTTGAGCCGCTCCTCGAACTCGCCGCGGTACTTGGCGCCGGCGACCATCGACGCCAGGTCGAGCGAGAGCAGCCGCTTGCCCTTCAGCCCCTCCGGCACGTCGCCGTCGACGATCCGCCGCGCCAGCCCCTCCGCGATGGCGGTCTTGCCGACGCCGGGGTCGCCCACCAGGACCGGGTTGTTCTTGGTGCGGCGCGAGAGGATCTGGATCACCCGCCGGATCTCGTCGTCGCGGCCGATGACCGGGTCGAGCTTCCCCGCGCGCGCGAGCTCGGTGAGGTCCTTCGCGTACTTCTCGAGCGACCTGTACTGGCTCTCGGCCTCGGGCGTCGCGGCGCGGGCGCCGCCCCGCATCTCCTTGAGCGCGGCGGCGATCCGCTCGGGGGTCGCGCCTGCCGCGCGCAGCGCCTCCCCTGCGGCCCCCTTCTCCTTCGCCGCAGCGAGGAGCACGTGCTCGGTCGAGACGTACTCGTCCTTGAGCCTCTTCGCCTCCTGCTCCGCCTGGTCGAGGACCTTCAGGAGCCTGGTGCCGGCGTAGGGCTCGGCGCCCGAGACGCGCGGCAGCGCCCGCAGCTCGTCCTCGAGGTGCGCGACCACGGCCGCCGGCGGAGCGCCGATCTTCTCCAGCAGCGGCCCGGCGACGCCGTCTTCCTGCTCGAGGAGGGCCAGGATCAGATGTTCCACGTCCACCGCCTGGTGGTCGCGGCGGCGCGCCTGGGTCTGGGCCGACTGCAGGGCCTCCTGGGCCTTCAGGGTGAGCTTCTCGTTTCGCATGAATGCAACGTAAGACTGCGTTCAGCCCTGGCAAGCCCGTGGGGCCCGCTGTTTCGGAAAGGCGGCACGTCGTCTAGGATGCCTCCAAGAGGTGAACCACATGCGATGCACCGTTCTCGGAGCCGGTTCCTGGGGAACCGCACTCGGCGCCCTCCTCGCAGGGAAGGGCTACACCGTCACTGCGTGGGACAAGGACGTCGCCGTCCTGGAGGACATCGCGAAGAGGCATCAGAACGAGCGCTACCTCCCGGGGGTCAGCCTCCCCGCGAAGTTCCACGCCCACGCCGACATCGCCAAGGCGCTGGAGGGGGCGGAGCTGGTGGTCATCGCCGTCCCGTCGCACGCCGTGCGGCCGGTGGCGATCGAGATGAAGCGCCACGTCCACGCCGGCATGCCGATCGTGAACGTCGCGAAGGGGATCGAGCTCGAGTCGCTCATGACCATGAGCGAGGTGCTCGAGGACGTCCTCCCCGTCCCGCTGCACCCATACCTGCTCGTCCTCTCCGGCCCGTCCTTCGCAAAGGAGGTCGCGAAGGGGTTGCCCACGGCGATCACGATCGCAGCCCACTGGGAGCGGATCGCGCGCCAGGCCCAGCAGGCCTTCCACACGAAGACGTTCCGCCCGTACACCTCCGGCGACGTCGTGGGCTGCGAGGTGGGCGGCTGCGTGAAGAACGTCGTCGCCATCTCCGCCGGCATCGCCGACGGGCTCGGCTTCGGCGCCAACTCGGTCGCCGCGCTCATCACCCGCGGCCTCGCCGAGATCTCCCGCCTCGCCGTCCGCAAGGGGGCGAACCCGCTCACGCTCTCCGGCCTCTCCGGGCTCGGCGACCTCGTCCTCACCTGCACCTCCGACCTCTCGCGAAACCGGACGGTGGGGCGCGGGCTCGCAGCCGGCAAGACGGTCGAGGCGATCCAGGCGGAGCTGGGGCAGGTGGCCGAGGGGGTCCGCAACGCGAAGAGCGTGCGGGACCTCGCGAAGAAGCTGGAGATCGAGATGCCGATCACCGAGACGGTCTACCGGATCCTCTACGAGGGGCTCTCGCCGCGCGACGCGGTCACGGAGCTGATGCTGCGGGAGACCAAGCCGGAGATGTGACAGGTCGAGCGACCGGAAGCGTGGCGCTCCTCTCGTCGCGGCGGGCGGCCTAGGGCGCCTGCCCGAGCAGCTCCCTCATCCGTCCGGCCAGCTCGCCCGGGGTGTACGGCTTCATCAGGATCGGGTCGCCGGCCTTCTCCAGCCCCCGCAGCGTCGCCTCGTCGGCGAAGCCCGAGACGAAGAGCACCTTGAGGTCAGGCCGGTCCACGCGCGCCTGAGCCGAGAGCTCCGGCCCGCTCATGCCGGGCATCGCCAGGTCGGTGACCAGCGCGTGGATCTTGCCCTCGTGCTCCCCGGCGACCCGCAGCGCGTCGGCGCCGGTCCGGGCCGCGAGCACGCGGTAGCCCGACTGCTCCAGCGCCCGGCGCGCGACCTCCTGCACCGTCAGGTCGTCGTCCGCGACGAGGACCGTCTCCCCGCGTCCCCCTGCGGCCTCGACGCGGCTGGGCGCAGGACGCCGCGCGGCCGGCGCCGGGCCGAGGTGGCGCGGCAGGAGCAAGTGGAAGGTCGTCCCCGCGCCCGGCGTGCTCTCCACCCAGATCTGGCCGCCGGCCTGCCGGACGATGCCGTGGCAGGTGGCGAGCCCGAGCCCCGTCCCGCGGTCCCCCTTGGTCGAGAAGAAGGGCTCGAAGCAGCGGGCGCGGGTCTCGTCGTCCATCCCCATCCCCTGATCGGAGACGGCGACGTGGACCCAGTCTCCAGGCGCGATCGCCAGCTGCGCTGCGCGCGCCCGGTCGACCTGCTCGTCCTTCGTCCGGATCGTCACCCTGCCGCCCGCTGGCATCGCGTCCCGCGCGTTCACGGCGAGGTTGACGAGCACCTGCTCGAGCTGGCCGGGGTCGATCCGGATCGGCCACGTCTCGTCGAGCCGCCGCTCAAGCACGACCCGGCTCCCCAGCAGCCGCTCCAGCAGCCTCAGGACGCCGTCGAGCTCCGTGTGAAGCACCACGACTTCGGGAGCCATCGGCTGGCGTCGCGAGAAGGCGAGGAGCTGGCGCGTCAGCCCGGTCGCGCGGTGCGACGCGTCGTGGATGGGCGCGATGAAGTCGCGCACCGGGCTGCCGGCAGGCAGCGCGGCGTAGGCGAACTCCGCGTTGGAGAGGATGACGGTGAGGAGGTTGTTGAAGTCGTGGGCGACGCCCGCGGCGAGCCTCCCCATCCCCTCCAGCCGCTGCGAGCGCATCAGCTGCCCCTGGAGCCGGAGCCGCTCGATCTCGCTGGCCGCGCGCGCGGCGAAGATCTCCAGGATCGCCCGCGGTCCGCGGGAGAGGTCCATCGGCCCGGCGCTCATGACGCAGAGCACCCCGATCTTCTGCCCGCCCGAGTCGAAGAGCGGCGTGCCCAGGTAGGCGTCGATCCCCCGGCGCGCGAGCGCCAGGTCCTCCGGGAAGCGGGCCGCCACTCCGGTCGGGAAGAAGGTCGTCTCGCCGCGCTCGAAGGCGACGCCGCACGGGGTGCCGCGGAGCGAGTACGCGAACGGCTCGGCGTGAGCCCCGTCCCAGCAGGCAGCGAGCACCTGGACGCGGCGCCCCTCCGCGTGCACCTCGCTCACCAGCGCGTGCGGGACGGCGAGGGCGTCGCACAGCGCCTGGCAGAGGGCGGGGAAGAGCGCCTCGCCGGACGCGCGCGCGGTCCCCTCCACAGCGGCGCGGAGCGCTTCGAGTGCTCTCTCCCCCGCGGGGGCTGCGCTGTCGGGTAAGTCGCGGTCCGGCATGGAGGCGGATCCTCGTCCGGCCCGCATTGTTCCATGAGGGCTCCACCAAGATCGACTACCTTGCCGGGAGATGTCACGGATCCTTCGAGCCCTGCCCACGCTCCTCAAGGTCGGCTTCGCCGAGGCGGTCGCCTATCGCGCCGAGTTCCTGGTCTGGCTGCTCTCCACCAACATGCCGCTCGTCATGCTGGCCCTCTGGTCGGCGGTGGCGCGCGAGGCGCCGGTCGGCCGGTTCGGCCAGCGCGAGTTCGTCGCCTACTACCTCGCGACGCTCGTCGTCAGGATGCTCACGGGCGCCTGGGTGGTCTGGGAGCTGAACGCCGAGATCAGGCAGGGGACGCTCGCCTTCAAGCTCCTGCGCCCGATCCACCCCCTGCTCGGCTACGCGTGCCAGAACGTGGCGGCGCTCCCCGTTCGGCTCCTGGTGGTCCTGCCGGTCGCGCTGCTGCTGCTCCTCACGGCGGCCGGCGAGGGCGTGACGCGCGACCCGCTCCTGCTCGCCCTCTTCCCGGTGACCATCCTGGGCGCCTGGGTGATCACCTTCCTCGCCATGTCGATCATCGGCTCGCTCGCCTTCTGGTTCGAGTCGGCCACCTCGCTCTTCGAGATCTGGCTCGGGCTCTTCGGGATCTTCGCCGGCTACCTGGTGCCGCTGGAGCTCTACCCGCCGTGGGTGGGGGCGCTGGCCCGCTGGCTGCCGTTCCGCTACACGCTCGCCTTCCCGGTCGAGCTGGTGACGGGGACGCTCACCCGCCCCGAGGTGCTGCGCGACCTCCTGGCCCAGCTGGCCTTCATCGCGGTCCTGCTCGCCGGGACCCGGATCACCTGGCGCGCGGGCGTGCGCCGCTTCTCGTCGGTCGGAGGCTAGCGTCCGTGCTCCGTTACCTGCGGCTCCTCGGCGTCCAGCTCCGGGCCTCCACCGTCGCGGCGATGCAGTACCGCGTCGAGTTCCTGGTGGGCGGGGTCCTCGCCCTCTTCTGGACCACCTGGTCGATCGTCCCGATCCTCGTCGTCTTCCGTGGGCGCGGCGCGATCGCCGGCTGGACCTTCGAGGAGGCGCTGGTGGTCGTCGGCTGGTTCACCCTGATGAAGGGCGTGCTGGAAGGCGCGGTCAACCCGTCGCTCTCGTCGGTCGTCGACGCGATCCGGAAGGGGACGCTCGACTTCATCCTGCTGAAGCCCGCCGACGCCCAGTTCCTCGTCTCGACGAGCCGCTTCGCCCCCTGGCGCGCCGCGGACGTCCTCGGCGGGCTCGCCGTCTTCGCGGTCGCCTTCCACCGGATGGGGCGGCTCCCGTCCCCCGCCGACGTGGGGCTGGCGCTGGTCCTGTTCGCGTGCGCCACGCTCGTCCTCTACTCGCTCTGGATCCTGGTGGTGAGCGCCGCGTTCTTCGTCGTGAAGGTCGACAACCTCTCGTTCCTCTTCGCGTCGATCTACGACGCGGCGCGCTGGCCGGTCTCGGTCTTCCGTGGCGTGCTGCGCATCCTCTTCACGTTCGTGATCCCGCTGGCGCTCATGACCACCTACCCGGCGCTGGCGCTGCTCGGGAAGCTGGATGGGCGCCTCCTGGCGGAGGCGATCGGCGTCGCGCTCCTCTTCGCCGTCGCGTCGCGCGCGGTCTGGCTCCGCTCGATCGGCCACTACACCTCGGCGAGCTCGTAGCCCCCGGAGTGCGCCCCCGTTACCCCACCGGGGAGCGCAGGGTCAGGGGGCACTCCGCCCTTGACCGCAAGCGAAGGATCCCCTAGAAACTGACCATGCTCAGAAATGAGCGAGGTCATAAAAGAGCCTCCTCCGAGGCGGGGCTCCGCGAGCGGAACAAGGAGAAGAAGCGCGACGCCCTCGTCCGCGCCGGCCGCTCACTGTTCCTCGTGAAGGGCTTCGAGGAGACGACCACGCGCGCCATCGCCGCGAAGGCGGGGGTCGCGTCGGGGACCTTCTTCCTCTACTTCCGCGAGAAGCGCGACCTGCTCTTCCACCTCTTCCAGGAAGAGATTCACGGCCGTCCAGGAGGAGGCCTTCGCGACCGAGCCGAAGGACGCGCCCCTCGTCGCGCGCTTGACGCACGTCTTCGGCCGCTTCTACCGCTACTACGGCCGCACCCCTCGCCTCTCCCGCGTCTTCCTCAAGGAGTTGATCTTCCAGGAGGAGGGGGAGGCGTATCCCATGATGTCCTTCACCATGGCCTTCGTCCTCCGGCTCGCGGAGGTGGTGGCCGACGCGAAGTCGAAGCGGGAGGTCCGCGCGTCGGTGGACGCCATGCAGGCGGCGACCCAGGCCGTCTCGCTCTACATGCTCGGGCTCATCGCCTGGTTCAACGGGGTGATCCCGTCGCCCGAGCTGACGCTGGTGCAGGTGGAGGCCCAGCTCGAGCTGCTGATGACCGGGATCGGGAGGGGGAAGCGCGCATGAAGCGGGATCGAGAGCTGATCGAGCTGCCGCGCGGACTGCGCCGCCGGGTGCTCCCCACGGCGAAGATCGCGGCGAGGGCGGGCTGGCAGCACCTCCTCCGGATGGCGGGTCGGACCGCGCCGCCAGACGCCACGGCGGCGCTCGTGTCCGCCGCGAGCCTCGTCGAGGACCTCGGCTCCTTCAAGGGGCTCTTCATGAAGGTCGGGCAGCTGGCGAGCTTCCTGCCCGCGCGGGAGCCCGACGCGGCGCGGGAGCTGCTCGGGCGGCTTCAGGATGGGAGCGCTGCCTTCGCCTACGAGGAGATCGCGAAGGTCGTGAAGGCCGACCTCGGCGGCGCGCCCGACCAGCTCTTCGAGCGCTTCGAGCGTCGTCCGGTCGCGGTCGCCTCCATCGGGCAGGTCCACCGCGCCCGGCTCGATGGGCGCGACCTGGCGGTGAAGGTGCAGTACCCCGGGATCGAGGAGGCGATCCGGGAGGACTTCGCGCTCCTCCGACCGCTGCTCCGGCTCGGTACCCTCGGCGTCCCCCTGGACCTTCGCGGTCTCCTCACGGAGCTCCGGGCGCGGATCGGCGAGGAGTGCGACTACCGTCAGGAGGCGGCCAACCAGCGGCTCTTCGCCCGGCTGCTCGCGCCGGTGCCGTTCACGGCCGTCCCCGCCCTCCTTCCGGCGCGCTCGGCGCGGCGGGTCCTCTCCATGGTGTTCGTGGAGGGACTCGACTACCGGGGGTTCAAGGCGAGCGCCTCGAAGGAGGCGCGAGACCGCGCCGGAGAGGCCATCTTCCGCGCCGGCCTCGAGACCTGCTTCGTCCGCTGCGTCTGCAACGGCGACCCCCAGCCAGGGAACTACCTCTTCGCGGAGGACGGGACGGTCACCTTCCTCGACTTCGGCTGCGTCCACCGCGCCGACCCGGCCAAGATCGATCTCTGGAAGCAGCTCGTGCGCGCCATCCTCGACGGGGATCGTGTCGTGTTCCGGCGTTGCTTCACGGAGCTGGGCTTCGTCCCCAACCCGCGGCGGTTCGATTGGGAGCAGGGGTGGCGCACGATGGCCCACGCGCACGGCATCTACGCGTCGCGGGGCCCCTTCCAGATCACGCGCCGCTTCATGGACGAGCTCTACGCCAACAACTTCTACAGGAACCCCAACGCGATGCGGCAGTCGATGCCTCCCGACTCGCTCATGATCAACCGCGCCGCCTTTGGCCGGCTCGCGCTGCTCGCCGACCTCGGCGCGGAGGCGCCCTGGGGGGACATCATGCGCGAGCTGGTGGAGACGAAGACCGCGCCCGCCTGGGAGGCGCCGAAGGAGAGCGAGCCACCGGGGGCGCGGCGCCGCTCAGCCCGGAAGAAGGAGGCGACCGCGTGATCCCGTCCCTCCTCGCCGCGCTGCTCGCCGCCGGGTCCGAGCTTGTCGCGGAGCCGGCCGTCGACGCAGCGCCCGTCGCGGTCGCCGAGCCCGCCCCCGACGAGGCGACGCCGTCCCTCGCCTTCCGCGGCCACCTCGAGTGGATCACCGCCGTCGGCGGCGCCTCTGCGCGCGCCTCCCCCGTCAACCCCGGCAACGCGATCCTGAAGGTCCCGGCGGGCGGCGTCCAGACCGAGCTGCGCCCCGACCTCCGGCTCGAGGTCGGCGCCGCGCTGACGGCCATCGCGAGGCCGCGCTTCCTCCTGAAGGTCCAGAAGGCGGAGACCTCCGCCGGCTGGCAGCCGGAGCAGTACGAGGCGACCGCCGGGTGGATCGAGGGGTACGCCGCGTGGCGCGTCTCCGATCGGCTCTCCGTCTCCTACGGGCTCCAGAACTTCCAGTGGGGGCCGGCCGAGCTGGTGAGCCCCTCCAACCGGATCTTCCACGCGTCCGGGTTCTACCGGGATCCAGTCTACGTGGTCCGCGGCCGCCACCTCGTGCGCGCCAACGTCTCCGCCGGCCGGGCCTGGTCCCTCGTCGTCCTCGCCGAGGTCGGAGACAACGGGGAGGACGCGTTCGTGGCGCTCGCGCCCTTCGAGCGGAAGGCGCAGGCGAAGCTGGAGTACACCGCGCCCGCTGGCGATCTCTCCGCGGCCATCACGGCCGGCGCGGCCGCGCTCTCGCGCGGGTGGTTCGGAGAGTACGCCACGGTCCCCCTGTTCGCCGGCCTCTCGGCCTACGCCGACGCCGTCCACACGGTGGGCCGGCACGCCTGGTATCCGGTGGAGACGCCGCTCGCCCCGGTCTTCGAGCAGACTGGCATGGAGACGCGTGGGCTCCGGACGACGGCGCTCGGCGGGCTCCGTTACTCGTTCGAGAACGGGAACGACCTGAGGGTCGAGTACCTCTTCGACGAGGCGGGCTGGACCGACGATCAGCTCGCGCTCGCCGAGCAGGCCGCTGCCGCGTCGCTGCTCACGACCGGGGACCGCTCGGGGCTCGACCCCTTCCTCGCGCCGGGCTTCGAGCTACTGGGGCGCCACCTCCTCTACGCCTCGCTCTCGCTCCCCGACCTCCCGCCGCAGGAGCGGACGCGGATCCAGGCCCGGTACCTGCGCTCGCTGACCGACGGCTCGGGCGTCGCCTTCGTCACTGGGAGTTACGACGCCACGGACTCGGTCGTAGCGTTCGCTTCACTCTCGGCGACCCACGGACCTGCCGACGGTGCCCTCTCGCGCCTTACGCGCGCAACCTTCGCCGCAGGCGCGACGGTCAACTGGTGACTTCACTCAGGAGGCTTCAATGCCCGAAGCACTGATCAGGCTCGAGAACGTGACCCGGACCTACCAGCTCGGCGAGACCACCGTCCCCGCCCTCCGCGGCGTGTCGCTCGACCTCCACCCCGGCGAGTTCACCGCGCTCGTCGGCCCCTCCGGCTCGGGCAAGAGCACGCTCCTCAACCTCGTCGGATGCATCGACGAGCCCGACACCGGCAAGGTCTGGGTGGAGGGGGTGGACGTCGCGAAGCTCTCCGACGACGACCGCAGCCGGCTGCGCAACCGCCGCATCGGCTTCATCTTCCAGTCCTTCAACCTGGTGCCGGTCCTCGACGTGCAGGAGAACGTCGAGCTGCCGCTCCTCGTCCACGAGAAGCTCCCGGTGGGGGAGCGGCGCGAGCGCGTCGCGCAGGCGCTCGCCGACGTCGGGCTCGCCGACTTCGCCCGCCACCCGCCGGACAAGCTCTCCGGCGGGCAGCGCCAGCGCGTGGCCATCGCCCGGGCGCTCGTCACGCGCCCGATCCTCGTCCTCGCCGACGAGCCGACCGCCAACCTCGACTCCGAGACGGCCGCGCGGATCCTCGACCTGATGGTCGAGCTGAACGAGAAGCGGAAGGTCACCTTCCTCTTCTCGACGCACGACGAGAAGCTGATGGCCCGCGTGGTTCGCCACGTCCACATCCGCGACGGCCTGATCGAGAAGGACGGCGCAGCGAGGGTGGCGTGACCGGCGGCTGGCGCATCGCGGTCCGCAACCTGCGCCGGAACCGGCGGCGCAACCTGGCGACCGGGCTCGCCATCGCGCTGGGCTACGCCTCCCTCGTCATCATCGGCGGCTACTCCAACTATGCGTACGAGGGGATGGGGGCGCTGACGGTCTACCTCCAGCGCATCGGCCACCTCTCGATCCACAAGCCGGGCGGCCTCTCCCGCGCCGCCGCGAAGCCCTCGGCCTTCTCCTTCCCGGTCGAGGAGCAGCGCGCCATCGCGGCGCTCCTCGCCGCGGAGCCGCGCGTCGAGTTCGCCGGCCGCTACCTTCGGGCGCGGAGGGCTGGCGGGCAACGGCTGCAGGAGCCTCCCGTTCGTCGGGACCGGCGTCGAGCCGGAGGTGGAGCGGCGCCTCCTCGCCCACCCGAGGGTGCTGGAGTGGGTGGCGGAGCGCTCCCGCCCGGTGGAGGGGACGTCCCTGGCCGACGCGGGCGGCGACGAGGTGAGGGTCGCGCTGTCGGTCGGGCTCGCCAAGAAGCTCCGCAAGCACGCCTCGGCCTCCTCGCCCGCCGCCGGGCCGGCTCCCCTCGACTGCGGCTCGGGGAAGGCAGACGGCGATCCATGGGTGCAGCTCGCCGCCATCGACTTCGACGGGGGCTTCAACGCGCTGGACGCGCGGGTGGCCTCCCGTTACCGGGCCGTCCTCTACGAGGAGGACAAGGGCTCCCTCATGACCGACCTCGCGACGCTGCAGCGCCTCCTCGCCACCGACCGGATCACCTCCTTCTCGGTCTACCTGCGCGACCCGAAGGACGCGCCGGCCGTCGAGCGGGACCTGGGCGGCAAGCTCGCGAGCGCGGGGATCCAGGCGGAGCTCCACCGCTTCGACGATCCCGTGGCCAGCCCGTACTACGCGGGGACGCTGGCGATGACCTGGGCGATCCTCGGCTTCATCGGGATCCTGGTCGTGGTCGTCGCGGCCGTCTCGATGCTCAACGCGATGACGCTCACCATCCTCGAGCGGACGCGTGAGCTCGCCACCTTCCGGTCCCTCGGCTTCACGCGTGGGCAGGTGACCGGCCTGTTCCTCCGCGAGGCGACGGCGCTCACGGCCCTGGGGATCGCCGTCGGGCTGGTGCTAGGCCTCGCCGTCTCCGCCGCCGTCGGGGCGGCCCACGTCGAGATCGAGGCGTCCGGCATCGCCGGGACCCTCCCCTCCGCCTCCAGCCGACCTTCGCGGTCTGCGTCGTGGCGGCCGCCGCCTACTTCCCCTTCTCCCTCGCCGCGACCTGGCTCGCCGTGCACCGGGGCGTCGCCCGGCCCGTCGCAGCTCTCCTGACCGCCGTCACCGCCTAGTGAGGACCGCATGACCGCCATCGCCATCGCACTGCTCGCCGCCGCGCTCGGCGCCGGACCCACCGCAGCTCCGGCCGGCGCCCCCGACGCGGCCCTGCTCCTGCGCGACTCCGACCGCGCCCGCGGGGCGCTGCCCCAGGGGATCACCTGGACCGTGGAGCTGGAGTCGGTCGAGGAGGGGACCAGGAAGGCGAAGACCATGATGGTGAAGGCGCGAGGCGTCGACGCGCTGGCCGAGACGATCGCCCCGCCGCGCAACAAGGGGGAGCTGGTCCTCTTCAACGACCGCGCCCTCTGGTTCGTGAAGCCGGGGCTCCGCCGGCCGGTGTCGATCTCGGCCCGCCAGCGCTTCCAGGGGGACGCCTCGAACGGCGACATCGCCAGCACCAACTACGCCCGCGACTACTCGGCCGCGATCGTGGGAGAGGACGACGTCGCCGGCGAGCCGGCGTGGCGGCTCGACCTCGTCGCGAAGGCGAGCGACGTCACCTACGACAAGATCCGCTACTGGGTCTCCAGGCGGCGCCACCTGGCCCTCAAGGCGGAGTTCCTGACGGTGGGCGGGGACCTCTTCAAGACCGCCACCTTCGAGTACGGCAACCGGCTCCGCGTCGGCGGCGAGACCTTCGACTTCGTGTCCCGGATGACGATCAAGGACGCGATGGGGACGGGGAGCGTGACCACGCTGGTCTTCTCCTCGCCGCGCCCGGAGGCGCACGCCCCCAGCCTCTTCAACATCAACAACGTGGTGAGGTGAGGATGGCGCCGATCCTGTTGGTCATCGCCGCCAGGAGCCTGCGCAGGAACTGGCGCCACTCCGCCGGGGCGGCGCTCGCCGTCGCGGTCAGCTTCACCGCCATCGCCCTCTTCGACGGCTACCTCACCGACATCGAGCGGATGTTCGGCGCCATCGTAGAGGAGCAGTTCATGATGGGGACGCTCCTCGTCGAGGGGAAGGGGGCGAGCGACGTCCTGTCCGGGAAGGCGGCGGACGACGAGCCGATCTACCTCCACGGCGCGGAGCAGGCCTTCCTGGACGAGTACCTGCGCGGGCACGGGGAGGAGGTGGCCGTCCACTTCCGCTCCCTCTTCGTCGGCGGGATCGCCAGCAACGGCCGCGCCTCGACCCCGTTCAACGGGTGGGGCTACGAGCCAGCCGGAGGCGCCGCCGTGCGCCGGCGCTTCGCGTGGGACGCCTGGGCGGGCAGGCCGCTCTACGAGGCCCCCGAGGACTCCGTCCTCCTCGCCCCGGGGCTCGCCGGCCTCCTCGACTGTGCGTCCACGTCGGCGGAGCCGATCTACACCGCCGCCGGGCTGCCCATCCCGAAGGCGCGCCCCTTCCAGTGCCGCCAGCCGCGCCTCCAGCTCATGGGCAGCACCACCTCGGGGCAGGTCAACGCCGTGGCGGCCACGGTGGTGGGCACCGCCGACGCTGGGCGCGCGGAGATGGATCTGGTGATGACCTACATGCCCCTCGCGCTGGCCCAGCGGCTCGCCAACACGCGCGACGTCACGATGTACACGATCCTCCTGCGCGATCCGGCGGGGGCCGAGCGCTTCTCCCGCGACCTCTCCGCGGCGGCCGCCGCCCGCGGCCTCGCGATCGACGCGATGCCCTGGCAGGCGAGCTACTACGGCGAGACCTTCCGGCAGGGGATGGCGTTCCTGCGCGCCTTCCGCGGCCTCATGGCCATGGTCGTCGTGGCGATCGCGGGGGCTGCCGTCTTCAGCTCGATGGTGAAGACCGTGAACGAGCGGACGCGCGAGATCGGCACGCTCCGGAGCCTCGGCTTCCTCCGCCGCCAGGTGACGAGGCTCTTCGCCCTGGAGGCGGCGGTCCTCTCCGCCGTCGCCTGCGCCGCGGGGCTCATCGTCACGCTCGGCGTCTCCGCCCTCGTCAACCGCGCCGGGCTCACCTACCGGCCCGGCATCATGGCGACGCCGATCCCACTCGGGCTCGCGGTGGACTTCGTGAGCTACCTCCAGGTCGCCGCCTTCCTCGTCGCCATCGCCGTCTTCGCGGCGTGGCGCCCGGCGCGGCGCGCGGCCCGCACCAGGATCCCCGACGCCCTCGCCTACGCGTGAACCATGACCGGCGTCGATACGACTCGATCGGAGGCAGCATGACCGGCGGCTGGCGCATCGCGGTGCGGAACCTCTCCAGGAACCGGCGCCGCAACCTCTCGACCGGCCTCGCCATCGCGCTCGGGTACGCGGCCGTCGTCATGCTGGGCGGCTATGCGAACTGGGTGGACGGGATGGTGCGGACCAACTCGGTCTACCTGCAGCACGTCGGCCACCTCGCCATCTACAAGCCTGGTGGGCTGCGGCGGGCGGTGGCGAAGCCCTCCGGCTACGCCTTCCCAGCGGAGGAGCAGCGGACGATCGCCACGCTGCTCTCCGCCGACCCGCGCGTCGAGCTCACGGGCCGCTACCTGCGCGCGATCGGGCTCGCCGGCAACGGCTGCCAGAGCGTGCCGTTCATCGCCTCCGGCGTCGAGCTCGACACCGAGCGGCGCATCCTCACCCACCCACAGGTCCGGCGCTGGGCGCCGGAGCACGGCCGGCCAGTCGAAGGGGTTCCGCTCACCGAGGCCGGCGGGGACGAGGCCGCCGTCGCGCTCGCCGTCGGCCTCTCCACGACGCTCCAGAAGCACGCATCTGACGCCGCGCCGCCCCCGGGGAGCGCGCCGATCGACTGCAGCACGCCCCGGTCCATCCAGGCGGACCCGTTCGTCCAGCTCGCGGCGCTCGACTTCGACGGCGACCTCAACGCGATCGACGCCCGGGTCTCCACCCTCTTCCGCGCCCCGTCCTACGACGAGGACAACCGGGCCCTCACGACGTCCCTCCCGACCCTGCAGCGGCTCCTCTCGACCGACGCCGTCACCTCCTTCTCCGTCTACCTCCGGGACCAGCGGGACACCCACGCCGTCGCGCTCGACCTCGCCGGCCGGCTCGCCGGCGTCGGGATCGCGGCGGAGGTCCGCCGCTACGACGATCCGGAGGCCAACCCCTACTACGTGGGGACGATGGAGTCCGTCCGGGTCATGTTCGGCTTCATCGGGATCCTCGTGATCGCGGTCGCGACCCTCTCGGTGCTCAACGCGATGACGCTCACCGTCCTGGAGCGCACCCGTGAGCTGGCCACCTTCCGATCGCTCGGCTTCACGCGCGGCCAGGTCACCGCCCTCTTCCTGCGCGAGGCGATGGCGCTCACCTTCGTGGGCGTCGCCGCCGGGCTGCTCCTCGGGCTCGCGGCCGCGGCCGGCGTGAGCGCCGCGGACATCCGCTTCCAGGCGGTCGGAATGGCGGGGATGGTGCGGCTCCAGATCATCCCGAGCGTGGGGGTCTGCGCCGTCGCCGCGGCCGCGTACTTCCCGCTCGCACTCGCGGCGACCTGGCTCGCCGTCCACCGACGCGTGGCGCGGCCCGTCGCGAGCCTCCTCACCGCGGTCACCGCCTGACCCCGGAGAAGCCATGACCGTCCTCCTTCGCATCGCCCTCCGCAGCGTCCGCAAGAACTGGCGCCACTCGGTGGGGGCCGCCCTCGCGGTCGCCGTAGGCTTCACCGCCATCACGCTCTTCAACGGCTACCTGAGCCACCTCGCCGGCGCGCTCGGGGCGATGATGGAGGAGCAGTTCATGATGGGGACGCTCCTCGTCGAGGGGAGGGGGGCGAGCGCGTCGCTGTCCAGGAACTCCGCGCCGGTCTACCTCCGCGAGTCCGAGCAGGCGTTCGTGGAGGAGTACCTGCGCGCGCACGGGGGCGAGGTGGTGACCCGCGTCCGGAACCTCTTCGTCGGCGGCATCGCGAGCAACGGCCGCTCGTCCTACCAGTTCGTCGGCTGGGGTTTCGACCCGGTCGAGGGGGCCGCGCTCCGCCGCCGCTTCGCGTGGGACGCCTGGTACGGCAAGCCGCTCCAGGAGGCCGGCGGCGACTCGGTGCTGCTGGCGCGGGGGCTCGGCGCGCTCCTGGAGTGCGAGCCCGCCACGGCCGAGCCGCCCTTCGGCGAGGACGGCCTCCTCGTCCCGAAGGTGCGACCGTTCGAGTGCCGCCGCGCGCGCATCCAGCTGATGGGCAGCACCGCCTCGGGCCAGGTGAACGCCGTCGAGCCCGTCGTCGCGGGCATCGTCGACGGTGGGCGCAAGGAGATGGACGACGTGGCCCTCATGATGCCGCTCGCGCTCGCTCAGAAGCTCCGGAACGCGCGGGTCGTCTCCCAGTACGCGGTCCTCCTGCGCGACCCCGCGAAGGCGGCGCCCTTCGCCCGCGACCTCGCGGCGGCGGCGACGGCGCAGGGCTTCGCCATCGACGCCATGCCCTGGCAGCAGTCCTACTTCGGCGAGCAGTACAATCAAGGGATGGGGATCATGCGGACGCTCCGGAGCCTCATGGGGGTCGTCGTCGTCGTCATCGCGGGCATGGCCGTCTTCAGCACGATGGTGAAGGTCGTCAGCGAGCGGACGCGCGAGATCGGCACGCTCCGGAGCCTCGGCTTCGTGCGCGGCCAGGTGACGGGGCTCTTCGCGCTGGAGGCGGCCATCCTCTCCGCGAGCGCCTGCGTCGTCGGGTTGCTCCTCACGCTCGGCATCACGGCCCTCATCAACGGGGCGCGGCTCACCTACAACGCAGGGTTGATGGCCAACCCGATGCTGCTCGGCGTGGAGGTGGACCCGGTCAGCTACCTCCTGGCGGGGTTCTTCCTCGTCGCCATCGCCGTCTTCGCCGCCTGGCTCCCGGCGCGGCGCGCGGCGCGCAGGAAGATCCCCGACGCCCTCGCGTACGCCTGAGCCGCGGGCTCGGAGCCCGGGCCCGGATCGACTAATCTCGCCCCCCGATGCTCCGGCTCACCTTCCTCGGCACCTCCGGCGCCCAGCCGACCATCGGGCGCAACCTCGCAGGGCTCGCCATCCGGCGCGAGCGCGAGCTCTTCCTCGTCGACTGCGGGGAGGGGACGCAGCGGCAGATGGTCCGGTACGGCACCGGCTTCGACGTCGCCGCCGTCTTCTTCACGCACCTCCACCTCGACCACTGGCTGGGGGTCGTCGGCTTCATGCGGACCCTCTCGATGCAGGGGCGGCCCGAGCCGCTGGATCTCTACGGGCCGCGCGGGCTCGCCCGCATCGTCGATCGGTACGTCGCCGGCGGGATCGAGCAGCTCTCCTTCGACCTGCGGGTCCAGGAGGTGGCGCCTGGCGACCGGATCCGGCGCGACGGCTGCGATCTCGTCCCCTTCGCCACGCGCCACGGGATCCCTTCGGTCGGGTGGGCGCTCATCGAGGACGATCGGCCCGGACGCTTCCACCCGGAGCGCGCAGCGGCGCTCGGTGTCGAGGAAGGCCCCATGTTCGGCGCCCTGCAGCGCGGAAAACCGGTGACGCTCCCTGACGGGCGCGTCATACGCCCGGAGGAGGTGGTCGATCCGCCGCGCCCCGGCCGGAAGGTCATCGTGACCGGCGACACGCGCCCCTGCCCCGCCACCGTCGAGGCGTCGCGCGGCGCCGACGTGCTCGTACACGAGGCCACCTTCGGCGACCCCGAGGCGGAGCGCGCGCTCGAGACCGAACACAGCACCGCGCGCGAGGCCGGGCGGATCGCGCGAGAGGCCGGCGTGGCCCGGCTCATCCTGACGCACCTCTCCACCCGATACGACCGCGAGACGGAGCCGCTGCTCGCCCAGGCGAGGGAGGAGTTCGGGGAGGTCGCTGTCGCACACGACGGCCTCACCGTGGAGGTGCCGCTCGCTGGCTGAAATGTTGCTTCGTATGGCCGATTGAAGTGGATCGGGCGCTTCAGGTATGGATGCCCCGCCGCGCCCGATCTCCGGCCGCCGCGGCAGCCGCCCGAGGGAAAGCAGAAGCCAGTGAACTACCGCGCCGCCATCACGCGCCCGGCCTGGATGCTCCGAGCCGCCACCGCCATCGCCCTGCTCGCGCTGGCACCCTCCGCCGCGCGCGCCGCGCCCAGCCTCCCAGAGGACGTGCGCTGCGTCGAGGCGGAGGTGGCCGCGATCGAGCTGAGGCAGCCAGATCTGGAGCCGAGCGACCTGCGGCTGCGCGCCTCGGACTTCCTCCCGCCCACCACCGAGTCGCACCCGGGCCGGATGGTCGGCTTCGGCAGCGCCATGTTCGGCCTCCAGATCACTGCGCTAGTCCTCTTCCCGCCGGCGAACTGGAGCGGACGGGTCTCGCCGAGCGCCGCGCAGTTCCGCAGCGCCTTCACCGCGGCGCCGACTTGGGACGACGGCGATCCCTGGACGACCAACTACGTCGCCCACCCCATCATGGGGTCGCTCCTCTACACCGCGGCGCGCCGGTCCAACTACGGGCCGGTCGGCGCCTTCCTCTTCGCCACCGCCGGCAGCACCCTCTGGGAGTACGGGGTCGAGAGCTGGTTCGAGCAGCCCTCCTGGCCGGACCTCCTCGTGACCTCGACGACGGGCGCGGTCATCGGCGAGGTCCGCTGGTGGGCGCGCCAGCGGCTGCTCCGTGGCGGCCGGCCGGGCTTCTGGGGGCAGATGGGGCTCGCCTTCGCCGATCCGATCGCGGAGGCGCAGCTCCTGTTCCAGACGGTCGCCGGCCGGAAGGCCGCGCGGGATCTGTTCGGCGACGAGCTGCTGTAGCCCCTCGCGTTTCCCCACTCGCCCACCTGGGATCGGGAGCACTTCACACGGTCAGGCGGGTCCTCTGCCTCGGAGCCTGTCGGTCACGAGGTCAGCGAGCGCCGTAGCCCCCGCGCCTTCGCCGCGGCCTTGCTCCCCACCAGTACGCCTCACCACGGTCCTCGAATGTCCGCGTCAAAGGCGCGAAGAGGTCGGAGTGAGCGAGGTACTCTCGGAGTGGACTCGTGTATGCAATAGTGGTCGCACTCACGGTGCGCCTCCCGGCGCGCAACGGAGTGCGCATGAGGCCGACGGCTGATCTCGGATCACGAACTCTCGTTTAGGAGTCGCCCACCGCATGCGTTCGACGAGAATCCTTCTACGTAGCGGAGTCGCCGTCCTTCTGGCTGCGATCTCTGCCGTTGCCGCCGCCGCGCCATCCAAGTGTGGTCTCCAACCGAACCTCCCGTGCATCACTAGTTGGACCTGCTTGAAGACGGGATGGGCGCCGAGCGCGTATTCGGCAGCCGGTGCCACATGTGACGACGCAAACCCCTGCACGAGGTCTGAGACGTGCGACGGAGCTGGCAGCTGCGTCGGGACCTCCGATCCGCCGGTCACCGTCTTCGCGCACGATCCGGCGGGGAACCTCACCTCCGTCGCGAACACCACTTCCGACCTTCAGAACTGCGGATGTCTCGGGCATGTCTGCGCCGGGGCGCAGAACGGCACGGAAAGCTGCACCGATGGCGCGTGCGTGACTACCTGCAATGCCGGGTACACCCGAAGTTGGGGTGGCTGCGTCCCCACGAGCATTCCCGCTGGCTCGGTGGAGCTCGTCTTCACGCAAGCCACGTTCATCGACGAGGCCGTAGCGCACGAAGAAATATTTGGCCTAATGGACTGGACGCCGGGCCTATACCTGACGCTCACGAGTGGAAACATCTATCCGTGCCCGCTGGTCTACGGCATGAAAGTGAACTCGATAGCACGCGAGTATTCATACCGGTTCCAACTCTGCGAAACGTATGACCCGGACTGGAGTAGGACGTGGATCGACGTGTTCATGGCTTCCGCCGACGACATCGCGACCGTCGAAGGGTCATCCTCCCTTGGATATCTTACGGCCCTGGACGCGAGCACTCAGCCGACGATCACGGGAGCTGAGCACGGCAACGGTCCGTACGACGTAATCGTCACGGGTGACAACCTGGACCACGCGTCAGCCAATTTCGAGATCCTAGTGGACTACTTTGTGCGGAGCCGGTACGGGTCCTGGTGGGAGGAACGAACCACGTTGGTGGACTCGATCCCGGTGATCTTGTCTCCGCGAGCGATCGCGTTCCATGTAACCGATCCGGTTCTCGACGGAACGCCCTATCAAATCGTATTGAGATGGTCCCCTGAGTACTCGGCGGGAGGTTGGTCCTATGGCAAGGACGCGTATTTTCGGGGTGTGTTTGGCGGCACGATCCCTCCGGCGCCCCCGCCCCCTCCGCCTCCTTGGGAGCCAATCATCATTTGGGATCCCATCAGCCTCGAGCCGCTCTACCCAAGTTGTACCAACTCGACCTGTAATTAGTCGCGCGGCAGCCGGTTAGTGACAACAAAGGATCGTTGCGTGTCGGCAAAGACGGCGAGGATCGCTCCCCGCCTGGAAGATGTCGTCGGGCGCGCATCGTAACGCTAGCGGAGGATCACCTGTGCGACCTGAAACTTGCGCGCGAGCGCCAATAGGATGGCTGGTGAGCCTGCTCTCGGTCTTCAGTGCTGCAACCGTCAGCGCGCAGCAGCAGGCTGTCGGCGACACGTTCGACCCGTTCTTCCGCTACACCGAGAGCGAGCACAAGAGCTTCTTCCAGGATCTCCCCGGCGAGACGGTGGACCCCTTCACGGGCACGCTCCGGATCGTTCGTGAGGACCTATCGCTTCCCGGAAGGGCCGGATTGGACCTGCACGTCGTCCGAACCTACAGCAGCAAGATATGGGGGCGAGCCGACCTCCTCGACATGGAACCGCTGCTGGCCGAAAAGGAACACTCAGTTCTGGGGTACGGGTGGAGCTTCCACATGGGCCGCCTCAAGAACCCCAATGCGAGCGGCCAATCAGGGATGTGCTCTGGAGACTTTCCGGTGTACGAGGCGCCTGACGGGACTGCGCGGGTATTCTACCCGAAAACATCGAGCAACACGGTCTTCGTTTCGAAGGACTTTTGGCGAATGGAGCGGAACTGCGGCGCTCTATCGGGGGCCGGTACATGCATCTGGTCCGACACGGGGATTCGCTACGAGTTTTCGAGTGCGTACAATAATCAGTACTTTGTAGGGACAATGCCGGTGTGGCCGCTGAGTGGCGTCGTAGATGCATTCGGCAATCGGATTGCTGTCGCCTATGTGAGCCAGACCGGCGCGGTCGAAGGCATCACGGACACGTACGGGCGCAGCATCACGTTCACCTATGCTGCCGACGTGGATGGATTGCGGCTGCAGACGATGAACGTCAACGGGAAGCTCTTTCAGTACGATTACACGACGTACACCTCCGAGCAGACCGGTGGCGGTTTGGGCAGGATGCCGTTGCCGGGAGCGCGCCGCTTCCTCACGGAGGTGAGGCCGCCGACGGGGCCGTCCGAGTGGTACACCTACGCGTACGACGCGGACGCCGCGCAGAATCAGTACGCGTTGAACAGCATCACCTATCCGGGCGGGGGTGTCGTCGGCTACGGGTACGATAGCGCCGACTTCTTCACGGGGCGCGAGACGGTGCCCTTTTCGGTGGTCACGGAGCGGACGGTCGTCGATTCGCGGGCTGGTGTCTCTGGAACGTGGACCTACTCGTACGTGTCGCCCGGACCGGGGACGGACTTTCACGTAACCTCGATCCTTCGGCCGGACGGGAAGTACGACCGGTACTGGATCGTTGGGTTTGGCTTCGTCGCCGGGATGAGCACCGGCACGGAACGCTACACCTATGGGGTGGGGTTGACGCTGGAGGTGGAGCGCGCAGACGGCGCCGAGATCGAAGCATACCAATGGGACGGCAGCCAGGTCCCGTCGATCTCCCCGGCCGTGTACAGCGCCCCCGTGTACTCGGACAACTGCGGCGTGTACTACGTCTGGGATGAACACGTCTCCGTCCCGGTAATGACGGTTCGGCAGGTACTGCGAGACGGCGCGCTGTTCACGACCACATATTCGAACTTCGACCAGTACGGCCAGCCCGGCATGGCCGTCGAGGCCGGTCAGCAGGCGGGCTTCAGGAACAACGGGGCACCGCCTCCCCCGACTTCGCGGGTGACGACCACCGCCTACCTATCCGTCGAGAACGACCTCGACGGCACGACGCTCAACCTTCTTCGAGGTCGCCCTTCGGCGCAGAGCGTGTGCGAAGGAAGCGACTGCTACTCAAGCAGTTGGGCGCATGACCCGCAGCGGCACTATGCGCGCACCGGCGAAACCGTGTCGGGCGTAACGACCACCTTCGGCTATGACGCTTTCGGCAACATCGGATCCGTCACCAACGCCTTGGGGCAGGTGCTGACGCTGTCCGACTACTCGTACGGTACGCCAGCGAGCATCGGCTACAACGACGCGTTCAATGTCGCTCGCACGGTGTCCTGGGAGGGGTGGATCGAATCGGAGACGAACGGGCGAGGTCATACGACCGGCTACACATACGATGATCTGGGGCGCACGGAGACGGTCACTCCTCCGGGCAACGCGAACGTGACCGGCTACTCCTATGCACCGGACGGCTCATGGGCCCGGATCGCCCGCGGTGACTACTTCAAGAACACGTTCTTCGACGGCTTCGGGCGCGTGACCTCTACGGCGGACGCGGTGGGTGTGCTGACGAGCGCGCGGTACGACAGCATGGGACGCCCATGGTTCAAGTCGTACGTCTATGACGCCTCCGTCGGAGAGGTCGGAGAGATGCTCGAGTTGGACGGCCTGAATCGCGTCGTTCGGGTTACGAAAGGCTATCGCCCCGCCAGCGCATCGTGCGACGTTGCGGGCGCGTGCGTGGTCATGACGACCTACACGGGCAATTGTGTGGAGTTGGTGGAGGACCGCGCCGCGAATGACAGCCGCACGACCTGGCGCTGCAACTCTTCCTTCGGCGATCCGGACGAGCAACGACTTACGCAGGTGTACGACGCCAACGCGAGCCTGTGGCAGTACGCATACCGCGCCAGCGGGAAGCTGGCGGGCATCACAGCTCCGGCCGCCGGGGGCAATCGGGCCTTCGGATATGACCCGTCGCAGTTCCTGACGAGCGAAGTCGCCGGTGATACCGGCGGGCTCACCTATGGTCGCAATGCCATCGGCCAGATGACCAGCCGCCTTGACGCGCGCGCGGTCACTGTGAGCTACGGATACGGCGATCCGCTCGGTCGCCTTCGCACGATATCCTATCAGGGTGGGTCGCCCGACGACGTCAGCCAGGACTTCGACAATGCAAACAACCTGACACACATCGAGAGCCTGAACGGCGGCACGTTCGACTACACCCATGACGAGCTGAATCGAGTCACGTCCGAGAAGTGGACCTACGGTGGGAGGTCATATTGGACGACCTACCGGTATGACCCGGCAGGTTGCCTATACTCGGTTGAGTACCCTAGCGGCGCATCGCTTGCGATGACTTGCGACGCGGCGAACCGTGTGACGAGCGTGTCCGTCGGGTCTGCGCAAATCGTCGGGGGCATCACTTACCACCCGTCGGGGATGGTGAGCGGGATGGCGTTCGGGAACGGGAGGGCGACCACACTCTCCTTCGATGACCGGGCTCGAGTCGAGAGGGTCACCTCTCCTGGAGTCACAGGGCTCATCTACAAGTACGACGGGGTGGACAACGTCACGTCGTACGAAAACTCGGCCGTCCTGAACTCACTGCGGACGATGACGTACGACAAACTCGACCGGCTCATCACCTCTATCGCGCCCTATGAGTGGGGGACTGCGATCTATGACTACGACGACCTGGGCAACCGCAAAGTGAGCTCAGTGGGCAGTTACACGACTAACTACTCGTACGACCAGAGCAACCGCCTCTTCTCGGCGAGTGGCAGTCAGTCCTTCAAGTCGATGACGCTCACGTGGGATCCCGCCGGGAGGCTGGCGTCGTCGTCGGATGGGGCGACGTACAGGTACGACGGGCGGGGCCGCCGCGTCGCGAAGACCGATGGCGGCCAGACGACCCTGTACCACTACGATGCGGCAGGTCGAGTCATCGCGGAGTCGCTGGGGGACGGCACGAAGCTGCGTGACTACTTCTACTTGGGGGACAAGCTCGTGGCGGTCGACGGCTGCCTGTCGGGCGCGCCACCGGCCTGCACCGAGCGCCAGTGGTACCACACGGACATCCTCGGCAGCGTCATTGCCAGGACCGACACGACGGGTGCCGTCGTAGCGCAACTCGACTACCAGCCTTGGGGTGAGATGTTCAACGCGCCGCCTGCGAGCGCGCAAGGAGACCGGCAGTACAACGGGCGGGTGTACGACCCGGGGACGGGGTTCCACGACTACGGGGCGAGGCTGTATTGGCCGGAGCTCGGCCGGTTCATTTCGGCGGACTCGGTGATGGGGTCGCTTGCTGCTCCGGCTAGCTTGAATCGGTTCTCGTATGTGTTGAACAATCCGTACAGGTACATCGATCCGACGGGCGGTTGGGCCGAGTCTGTCCACTTCACAGCCACGCGGCAGTGGGCAGCGGAAGCCGGCATGACGGCGCTTCAGGCTTCGCGCCTGGCCCACTGGGACAACCATACGGACTTCGTGGGCTCGGGGACCGGGTGGATCCCCGGGCTAGGGGATCAAGGTGCTCACTTCAACACGAACACCGGTGGCGGCGACTCTCGTGAAGACCGTTTCGCTCAGGGCTTCGCAAGAGCGGTGTTTCTTGGCCGTTTCGCGGCGCGGGCGAGTAGGTCTGACGACCCAGCCTTGAGGGCACTGGCCGCCTCGTTTGAGGAGGACGCCATGCATGCGCTTGGCAATGCGTTGCACGCCTATCAGGACATCGAAGCGCACACGCCTGAGGTTACCGACGACAACGGGGGACTATTCAAGTCGCACGCACAGGGGGCGGGCGTCGATGACGAGAACATACACCGTGCTGCAGCGGAGAGGACGCACGCCAAGACTGTTAAGGCAGTCAAGGACTACCAAGACGCGGTCAAAGCTCAATGAGAGCGCCACTCTGTGCGATGGCGCTGCTGATTTCGTCGGCGTGCTTTTCCGGGTGCCCGTCGCGCGTGTCGCAGCCGTCGCTCTCGGTGCAAGTCGTCGACGACGTGAGCGGCCTTCCGCTCGCGGGAATGCCCGTTGAGTATGCAATTCGCTATGAGGTGAGCAGAGGCAAGTTCCTGGGTGTCGTCCCTGCGCCCGATCCGACGCTCGGGTATCGGCTGGAGCTCCTTCCCGGAGCCGTATCCAATGCTGCGGGAATCGTTGAGATCGGGCGAGGCAGGTCACCCTTCGTCGCGGCGAGACCATCAGTGGTGAGACGCTGTTGATCAACGCCCGTGTTGACGCGGTTCGACCCGGCGTAATGCGGCTGAAGGAAATCCTTTCCAGCGCCTGCCGAAGAACCGCTGGTGACTGCTGGTGGCCTCCATCGGATGTCGGAGTTGCCATGTGGGCCGCGCCGTATGAATCCGAGCGGCGGGAGCTTCTGGCTCCAGCAAACCCCGGCTACTCGGGCGCGGTGGTGTTCGTGCATGCGTCACCAGCTGAGCCTGAGCCTGCGGCCGGTTGTCCACCCCCATTGTCGCGCTGGATCACGTTTCGACGCGAGTGGGTCCCGAGAAGATAGTGGTTAGGCTACGTCGGCAGCCAGAGCCAATGAAGTGACTGCCGTCCCTCCCCCAGACGCTCGGGCTCGGAGCCCGGCCAAGAGGAGGGCAGGTCGGTGGGGTGAGGAGACGGAATGGTGCAAACGTGCACGCCGCGGTGGTAGGACCGGGCCGTGACCGCCGCGGTCGTCATCTTCACGCTCACCTACGTCGCCGTCGCCGGCGGCCGCTTCCCGTTCCTCTCGGTCGATCGGCCCGCCGCGGCGTTCCTGGGGGCCGCGCTGATGGTCGCCGCCGGCGTCCTGGCGCCGGACGAGGCCGGGCGGGCGGTGAACGGCGACACGCTCGGGCTCCTGCTCGGGATGATGGTCCTCACCGAGTACCTGCGCGAGGCGGCCTTCTTCCGCTGGACCAGCTGGCGGGTGCTGCGCGCCGTGCACGGTCCCCGGACGCTGCTCTGGGGGATCGTCCTCACCGCCGGCGCCCTCTCCGCGTTCCTCGTCAACGACACCGTCTGCCTGATGATGACGCCGATCGTCCTGCGGATCGTGGACGACGCCGAGCTGCCGCCGCTCCCGTACCTGCTCGCGGTCGCCTTCGGCTCCAACGCCGGCTCCGCCGCGACGCTCACCGGCAACCCGCAGAACATGATCGTCGGGACGCTCTCCGGCATCCCGTACGCGCGCTTCGCCGGCGCGCTCGCGCTGCCGGCCGTCGCCTCGGTGCTGGTCGTCGCGCTCTCGCTGCAGCTCCTCTTCCGCGGGGAGCTGCCCGCCGGCTCGCGCGCGAGGCGGCGCTCGAGCCGCCCGCGGTCAACCCGAGGCTCCTCGCCCTCTCGCTCGGGGCGACGCTCCTCGCCGTCGCCGGCTTCCTCGCGGGCTACCCGCTCGCCTGGACGGCCCTCTTCGCCGCCGCGCTCATCATGGCGCTCGGCGGCCGCGCGCCGCGCGAGGCGCTCCACCGCGTCGACTGGCCGCTCCTCGTCTTCTTCTCCGGGCTCTTCATCGTCGTGGCCGGGGTGGCGAAGTCGGGCGCCGCGGCGTGGATGCACGACCTGTTCGCGCCGTGGCTCGGCGGGTCGGCCGAGCACCAGGCGATCGCCTTCGGCCTCTTCTCGGCCGCCGCCTCGCAGGTGGTCTCCAACGTCCCGTTCGTCATCCTGGCCGGCGAGTGGATCCCGAAGATGGCCGACCCGGAGCTGGTCTGGCTGGCGACCGCCCTCTCGGCGACGCTCGCCGGCAACCTCACCATCGTGGGGTCGGTCGCGAACCTCATCGTGCTGGAGCTGGCCGGCGCCCGCGGGAGGGTCGGCTTCTGGCGCTTCCTGCGCTACGGCGCCGTCGTCACCGCGCTGACGCTCGCGGCGGGGCTCGCGATCCTCCTCGCCGAGCGGCGGCTCGGCTGGCCGGTGGCCTGGCGTTGACGAGCTGCTGTAGCCCCGCTGGAGGTTCACCTCTCCGCCGGAGGGTCGACTCTCACCCCGGCGCACGTCCAATGCGGTGTGCTAGCTTCACCGACGCATCGTTCAGGTGCAAGCCGTGAGCGTGTTCGGGCGTCCGGCGACCAACCCCCCGACGGAACGGAAGCCCTCATGCGTCGCTCGCACGCCACCGGAACAGCCGGCGGAATCGTCATCGCACTGCTCGCCACCGCGTGTGGCGGCGGCACGTCCAGCACTCCGCCCGGCCCGCCTGCGGTCGTGGCGCCGTCGGGAGCGGCGGCCGTCGCGCTCTCCGCGTCGGCGGTCCGGCTCACCTGGACGGACAACTCCGCGAACGAGACCGGCTTCGAGATCGAGCGCGCCACGAGCAGCGGGGGGCCGTTCGCGCTGGTCGCGACCCCGAGCGTGAACGTCACGGGCTACGACGACTTCGGGCTCGGCGCCTCGGGGACCTATTTCTACCGGGTGCGCGCGATGAAGGGGGCCGACGCCTCTGCCTGGGCGAGCATCGCGAGCGCGACGACCCAGGGCGACCCCCTCGCACCGCCGGCGGCGCCGTCCGGAGTCCTGGCCGCGGAGCTCTCCGCCTCCGGGATCCGGGTCATGTGGACCGACGACTCCACGGACGAGACCGGCTTCATGATCGAGCGCGCGACGAGCGGCGCGGGGCCGTTCGCGCCGGTCGCGACCGTGAACGTGAACGTCACCGGATACGACGACCTCGGGCTCGGGTCCGAGGGGACCTTCTTCTACCGGGTCAGCGCGACGAACGGGGCCGGCGCGTCCCCCTGGTCGAACACGGCGAGCGCGGCCACCCAGGCGGATCCGTGGAACCCACCGTCGGAGCCGTCCGAAGCCGCGGCCACCGCCCTCTCCGCCGCCGCGATCCGGGTCACGTGGGTCGACAACTCCACGACCGAGGAACACTTCGAGATTTACCGCTCGACGACCTTCGCGGGGCCATTCGCACTGATCGCGACCGTCAACGTGAACGTCACGGAATACGACGACGTCGGGCTCGCTGCCTCGGGGACCTACTTCTACCGGGTCCACGCGGCGAACGCGGCCGGTGCGTCCTACTCGTCGGCCACGGTGAGCGCGACCACCCAGGCCGGGGCCGCCACGGCACCCGGGGCGCCGTGCGGAGCCGCGGCGACGGCGCTCTCCGCCTCCGCGATCCGGATCACCTGGATCGACGCCTCGGTGAACGAGACCGCCTTCGAGATCGAGCGGGCGCCGAGCGCCGGCGGGACGTTCGTCAACGTCGGCACCCTCCCGGCCGGCTCCACGCAGCTCGACAGCGACGGGCTCGCGGCCTCGACGGCCTGCTCGTTCAGGGTCCGCGCCACGAATGGGACCGGCGCGTCCGCCTGGTCGAGCACCGCGACCGCGACCACCCAGGCCCCGCCCGCGACGCCGCCCGCGGCGCCGTCCGGAGCCGCGGCCACGGCCCTCTCCGCCTCGGCGATCCGGATCACGTGGACGGACGCGTCCGCGAACGAGACCGCCTTCGAGGTCGAGCGGGCGCCGAGCGCCGGCGGGACGTTCGTCAACGTCGGCACCCTCGCGGCCGGCTCCACGCAGCTCGACACCAACGGGCTCGCGGCCTCGACCGCCTACTTCTTCCGGGTCCGCGCCACCAACGCCGCCGGCGCCTCCCCCTGGTCGAGCACCGCGACCGCGACCACCGAGGCCCCTGCGCTTGCGCCTCCGTCGGCGCCGTCCGGCACCGCAGCCTCGGCGCTCTCCGCCTCGGCGATCCGGATCACCTGGACGGACACCTCCGCGAACGAGAGCTCCTTCGAGATCGAGCGGGCGTCGAGCGCCAGCGGGACCTTCGCGGCCGTCGGCACCGTCCCGGCCGGCTCCACGCAGCTCGACAGCAACGGGCTCGCGGGCTCGACCGCCTACTACTTCCGGGTCCGCGCCACCAACGCCGCCGGGGCCTCCGCCTGGTCGAGCACCGCGACGGCGACCACCCAGGTCGCTCCACTCCAGACGATGACGCTCTACCCGGTCGCGGACAACTACATCGCCACCAGCTACGGGGACGACGCGGTCGCGAACCTCCCCAAGCCGTCGGCCGAGCTCATCGTCGGCTGCAACTGGCTGTACAACGGCTACCTGAGCACCCAGGAAGGCACCTGCTTCGGCTCCGCCGTGAAGTTCGACGTCAGCGTGCTCCGCAACAGGACCATCGAGGTGGCGACGATCGGCCTCTATGCCTACTCGCCGTCGGGCGCGGCGACCGCGTACGACGTCCGCGCGCTCGCGGGTTCATGGAGCACGTCGACGCTCACCTGGAACAACGCCCCGGGCACCTACGCGGCCGGAGGGTGGCAGGTGTCCTCCCCTTCGACGTCCGGATGGCTCGGCTGGGACGTGACGGGCATCGTCCGCAACTGGGCGAGCGGCGCCTGGGTGAACAACGGCCTGCTGTTCATGGATCATTACCTGGACCTCCCGTACACGAACTCGTTGAGGGCGACCTCGTTCTACAGCTCCGATTACTACGCTGCGGGGGGTCGCCCGTCCCTCGTCGTCCAGTACCGGTGACCGGGAGCGCCGAGCCGTCACCGCTCGCAGCGCCCGCCGGTGGGGCCGCCCAGCTTCACGATCGTAGGGCCGGGGGCGTGGCACGCCCCGCGCTGGCTGCAGCCGCCGCACGAGCCCCCGCCCTTCACGAGCGTTCTGTAGAGGAGCCACGCGGCGCCGCCGAGGATCGCCGCTGCGATGGTCGCGTCGAAGAGCCCCATGTCACCCTCCCAGGCCGAGGAGCCGGCCGCCCTGGTAGACGAGCAGCGCCATGCCCCAGGCGAGCACGGTCTGGTAGGCGAAGGCGACGCCGAACCACTTCCAGCCGCCGAACTCCTGCCGCATGGCGATGGCGACGACGACGCACGGCATGTAGAGCAGCACGAAGATCATGAACCCGACGGCGGTGAGCGGCGTGAAGGCCTTCGCCACCGCCCCCTTCAGCGGCGTGGGCGCCGCCTCCGCCTCCATGTCGACCGCGAAGGCGGTGGGCGTGAAGGTCGAGACGACGTTGAGCACCGAGTCGCGCCCTGCCGCGGCGAAGGAGACCACGATGTTCCGGAGATCCTCCCCCAGCGTGGGTGGCTGCCCGCCGCGGTGGCGGGCTGGGGGGCGTAGATCTCGCCCATCGTCCCGACCACGACCTCCTTGGCGATGACGCCGGTGATGAGCGCGGAGGCGGCCTCCCAGGTGCCGAAGCCGAGCGGCGCGAGCGCAGGCGCCATCACCTGCCCGGCGCGGCCGAGGTACGAGTCGCGCTTGCTCTCGACGCCCCACGGCAGGTTCAGCAGGAACCAGACGAAGACCGAGACCGCGAGGATGTACGTGCCCGCCTTGAAGAGGAAGTGCTTCCCCTTCTCCCAGGTGTGGACGCCGAGGCTCCGCAGAGACGGCATCCGGTAGGGGGGCAGCTCCATGATGAAGGACGGCGCGTCTCCGCGGAAGAGCGTCTTCTTGAAGATCACGCCCATCACGATGGCGAGCGCGATCCCGACGACGTAGAGCGACCAGATGACGGTCCCGGCGCGCCCGGGGAAGAAGACGCCCACGAAGAGGACGTAGACCGGCAGCCGGGCGCCGCAGGACATGAGCGGGATCAGGAGCGCGGTGAGGACCCGGTCGCGCATGCTCTCGAGCGTCCTGGTCGCGTAGATCCCCGGGACGTTGCAGCCGAAGCCGAGGATCATGGGGATGAAGGACTTACCGTGAAGCCCCATCGCGTGCATCGCCTTGTCCATGACGAAGGCGGCGCGCGCCATGTAGCCGCTCCCCTCCAGGAAGGTGATGAAGAACATCATCGCGAAGATGACCGGCACGAAGACGAGCACGAAGCCCACGCCCGAGATGATGCCGTCGTTGACGAGCGAGATGGTCCAGTCCGGGGCGCCGACCCCCCCGAGGATCGCGGCGGCCCAGCGCTTGAGCGGCCCGTTGGCGATCGCGTCGATCCAGTCGCCGAAGGGCGTGGAGAGATCGAAGGTCAGCTTGAAGACGAGCCACATCGCCGCCAGGAAGATCGGGATGCCGAGGAAGCGGTTCAGCACGATCCGGTCGATCCGCTCGGTCAGCTCCTGCTTCGGCATGGCCGGCTTCTGGAGCACCTCGCGCGTGAGGCCGGCCGCGACGCCGTGGCGCGCCTCGGCGACGGTCGCCTCGGCGTCCTCGCCGTGGGCCGTCCGGAGGTGGCGCAGCGGCTCCGCGAGCAGCGCCGCGGCGTCGATCCCGGTCTCGCCCGCGAGGTGCGCGTCCCCCTCGATCAGCTTGAGGGCGAGCCACCTGCGCGGGTAGGCGGCGGCCTGCTCGGGGTGGGCGTCGGCGAAGGCCCTCGACACGGCGTCGATCGCGGCCTCGAGGTCCGGGCCGTAGCGGACGTGGGCCGCCTGCGCGCCGACGCCGGCGTCGGCCTGTGAGAGGGCCCTGTCGAGCAGCTGCTGCAGGCCGGTCCCGCGGGTGGCCGACGTCGGGACGACGGGGACGCCGAGGCGATCCTCGATCCCGCGGACGTCGAAGCGGTACCCCTTGGCCTGGGCCTCGTCGAAGATGTTGAGCGCGATCACCACCGGGAGGCCGAGCTCGAGGAGCTGGACCGTCAGGTAGAGGTTCCGCTCCAGGTTCGTCGCGTCCACCACGTTGACGACCACGTCCGGCCGCTCGTGGGCGAGGTAGTCGCGCGCGACGATCTCCTCCTGCGAGTAGGGCGAGAGCGAGTAGGTCCCGGGCAGGTCGACCAGCCTCACGGTGCGCCCGGCGTGCTCGAAGGTGGCCTCCTTCTTCTCGACCGTCACCCCCGGCCAGTTGCCGACGTGCAGCCGCGAGCCGGCGATGGCGTTGATGAGGGTGGACTTGCCGGAGTTGGGGTTGCCCGCCACCGCGATGGTGACCGGCCGGGCGGCGAGGGGGCGCGCGGCGAGCGCCGTCGCGCCGCTCACGTCAGCACCTCCACCAGGATCCCCTCCGCTTCCTTCTTGCGGAGCGAGAGGCTGTAGCTCTTGATCGTCACCTCGATCGGATCCCCGAGCGGCGCGACCTTCTCGACCCGCACCGCCTCTCCCGGGACGACGCCCATGTCCATCAGCCGCCGCTTCATGGCGCCGACGACGCCGATCGAGATCACCTTCGCCCGGGTTCCGGGCACCAGCTCCGCCAGGTTCATGTTCACTCGGTCCTCACCTTGATCCTCATGGCCGCGCCGCGATCGAGCGCGATGCGTGACTCGTCCACCTTCACCAGCACCGGCCCCACGCCGTTCGTGAGCATCCGCACCCGCCGCCCGACCCGGAGCCCCATGTCCTCGGCGCGCCCGGAGACCGCGCCCCCGGAGACGCCCCCCACGGCGACGATCACGCCTTCCTCACCAGCACCCAGCAGTCCGAGCGGAACCATCTGTCTCCTCAGAAGCGGTAAGCCGCGCCGGCGAGGACCATCAGGTCCGTGTCGGCCGTGTTGAGCGCTGCGCGCACCCCGGCGTCTAGGTCGAGCCGGTCGCTCAGCGCGTAGATCGCCCCGGCGAGCGCGAAGGCCGGCCAGGCCGTGACGCCGCGCTCGGCCGGGCTGTCGACCCCGAGGTTGGCGACGAGCTGGAGCCCCGTCGCCACCTCGGCCGCCGCCGCGACCGACGCGTGCCAGGCGTCTCCCCGGCTCGCGGCGTGCTCCGCGGGGAGCGCATGCTCGGCGTGCGACCAGCCGCCGTTCACGTGCACCGAGACGGGGCCCAGCACCTGGGAGGCGACGAGCACCAGGCCGTAGCCTGGGCGCCCCGTGCCTAGCCCCCGGCTCGCCGAGCCCGTGGGCAGGGTCACGCCAGGCTTGAGCGCCGCGCTGAAGCCACCTCGCTCGAGGAAGCGCCACTTCAGCTCCAGGAGGCCGTCGGCGGTCCCGGCGGCCTCCGCCACGACGTCGCCGCCGAGCCGGCTGCGGCTCCACGCGACGGGGAGGCCGATGACGAGGTCGATGGCATCGCCGAGGCCGAAGGCGATGGCCGCTGCCGCCGCGGCGCCGACGTCGACGGCGGACGGATCGGGGCGATCCTGGCCGAGCTCCGCCGTGAGCTCCAGCTGCGTGCGGCGCGCGCCCTGGGTCCCGGTGTCGTCGGTGACGAGCGGGTGGGCGGCGCGGGTGGCGAGCGGGACGGCGGCTCCGAGGACGATGAGAAGCGTTCTCAACATGCGGGGCACGCTAAACGAAACTGAGAAGCATTGTCAACACCGGCGCCGCGGCCGGGCGCGTGGCACAATGGGCTCCCCGATGAAGCACGCCGCCACGAGCTCCGGCCTCGACGCCTGGATCCCCCGCCTCCTCGCCGTCTGGCGCGCCTCGCGGCGCGGACCGGCGCGCAAGGGTGGGCGCCCGCCCACCGACGCGCTCACGCCGGACGAGCTTCGGGAGGTCGCGGCCGCGGTCACGCGGCTCTCCACGGGGCTCACGCGCGAGCGGGAGCTCGTCGGCGCCCGCTACCTCGACGACGATCGGCTGCTCGGCGCGTACCTCCTCTTCTACTGGCCCACGAGCTACCTCCAGGCGCGCGGCGTCCTCTCGGAGCTGCCGCGCCGGCCGCGCTCGGTGCTCGACCTGGGGAGCGGCCCCGGGCCGATGTCCTTCGCGGCGCTCGACGCCGGCGCGGCCGAGGTGATCGCTGCCGACCGCTCTGCGAAGGCGCTCGCCGCCGCGCGCGGCCTCTCCACCGAGGCGGGGGAGCCGCTCGCGACGCGCGAGTGGAACCCCACGCACGGCCGGCCGCTCGCGGAGCTCGCCGGCGGCAGGAAGCTCGACGTCGTGTTGATGGGCCACGCGCTCAACGAGCTCTTCCGCGGCCACGCCGAGCCCACCATGGACGCCCGCCGCGCCGACCTGCTCGAGGAGGCGCTCGGCCTCCTCTCGCCGGGCGGCTCGCTAGTCGTCGTCGAGCCGGCGCTGCGCGACACGTCGCGCGCGCTGCTGAGGGTCCGCGACCTGCTGGTCGCGCGCGGCTACGCGATCCGGGCCCCATGCCTCTTCCGCGACGCCTGCCCCGCGCTCGTGAAGGAGACCGACTGGTGCCACGCCGAGCGGCCCGTCGAGCCGCCCCCGCTCGTCGCCCAGGTCGCGAAGGCGGCCGGGCTCCGGCGCGAGGCGGTGAAGATGAGCTACCTCATCGTCGCGCCGAAGGGGGAGGGCTGGGCCGCGCCGCCCGCGGAGCGCGCCTTCAGGATCGTCTCCGAGCCGCTGCCGTCGAAGGGGCGGCTGCGCTACATGGGCTGCGGCCCCGAGGGGCGGATGGGGCTCGCGCTCCAGGAGAAGCACGTCAACGACGGGAACCGACGCTTCGAGAAGCTCCTCCGCGGCGACGTGATCGAGATCGCGGGAGGCGAGCCGCGCGGCGACGGGATCGCGCTCGGGCCGGAGAGCCGGGTCCGCATGGTGGCCAGCGCCGGGCGGCCGGTGCCGCCGGGCGTTCCCGCCTCTTCCCCGCCATCCAAACCAACCCCTCTCCCCCACCGGGGGAGAGGGCCACCACCGACGAAGACATCCCCTCTCCCCCACCGGGGGAGAGGGAGGGGTGAGGGGGCCATGCCTGGATCTCCCTCACCCTGTCCCTCTCCCTCACTGAGGGAGAGGGGAAGGGTCCACGGGGCCGCGTTGGCGGCCGCGATCGTCGCCGTCGCCCCGGCGGCGGCGCTCGCGGACCTCGCGCTCTCCCCCTGCCAGCTCTCGCACCCGCTCGCCCCCGCGCGCGTGGCGGCGCGCTGCGGGACGCTGGAGGTGCCCGAGGACCGCGCGCTCCCAAACGGCCGGAAGATCGCGCTCGCCGTCGCCGTGATCGCCGCCGACTCGCCGAAGGCCGAGCCCGACCCGGTCTTCGTCCTCGCGGGCGGCCCGGGCCAGTCGATCCGCGACGCCTTCCCGGCGCTGGCCCCCGCCTTCGGCCGCATCGCACGCGCGCGAGCGCTGGTCCTCGTCGACCAGCGAGGCACGGGGGGCTCCGGGCGGCTCGCCTGCCCGGCGCTCGACGCGCCAGAGCGGGTGCTGGACGATCCCGCGAAGGAGCTCGCCGCCGTCGGCGCCTGCGCCCGGTCGCTGAAGGTCGACCTCTCCCGCTATGGGACCGCCGACTACGTCGCCGATCTGGAGGCCGTCCGGGAGGCGCTCGGCTACGAGCGCGCCAACGTGATCGGCTTCAGCTACGGCACTCGCGCGGCCCTCTCCTGGGCGCGCAGCCATCCCACGCGGATCCGGTCGCTGGTCCTCGACGGCGTCGTGCCCTTCCAGCTCGCCGTAGGCTCCGCCTTCGAGGCGGACGGGCAGCGCGCGCTCGACCTGCTCTTCGCCCGCTGCGCCGCCGACCCCCTCTGCGCCAGCAGCTTCCCGGACCCCGCCGGCGAGCTCCGGGCGCTCGGCGACCGCCTGGCCAGGCGCGCCGAGCGCGTCCGGACCCGCCACCCCGTCACCGGAGCGCCGCTCGAGGCCACCTTCGGCCTCGATCAGCTCCGCGCGGTGGTGAGCGCGTTCCTCTACCAGGCCGAGACCGCGGCGGTCCTCCCGGCGATGCTGCACGCGGCGGCCGCGGGGGACCTTGGACCGCTCGCGGCGCAAGGGGTCGCGGCCACGGCCGACCTCGAGGCCGGCCTCTCGCGGCCGCTCCAGCTCTCGGTCCTGTGCGCGGAGGACGTGCCCTTCGCCGGCGCGAGCACCTCGGGCGAGGACGCGGGCCGCTTCCTGGGCCGCTCGGTGAGGGACGCCTTCCGGAAGGTCTGCGCGGCCTGGCCGGTCACGCCCGCCCCGCCGGCGTGGCGCGCGCCGCTGCGCTCCAGGGTGCCGGCGCTCCTGCTCTCCGGCGAGGCAGACCCGGTGACGCCGCCGCGCTGGGCCGACCTGCTGGCGGGAGATCTCCCCGGGGCCCGCCAGGTGGTCCTCGCCGGGCAGGGGCACGGGGTCTTCTCGCGCGGGTGCGTCCCGCGGCTCGTGGCCGACTTCATCGACGCCGGGAGCGCCGGCGGGCTGGATCCCTCCTGCGCCGCCGCGGTCCTGCCGCCGCCGGTCTTCGTCGATCTCCTCGGGGGCGCGCCGTGATCGTCCTCGAGGGCGTGAAGAAGTCCTTCGGGAAGGTGGAGGCGCTGCGCGGCGTCTCCTTCGAGGTCGGGAACGGGCAGATCACCGGGCTGCTCGGGCCGAACGGCGCCGGGAAGACGACCGCGCTCCGGACCATCTACGGCGTGATCGTCCCCGACGCCGGGCGCGTCCACGTCGACGGGGTCGACCTGGCGACCGACCGGATCGACGCGCAGCGGCGGCTCGGGATCCTGCCGCACGCGCAGGGGCTCTACGCCCGGCTCACCGCGCGCGAGCACGTCCACTACTTCGCCGAGCTCCACGGGATGGCGCGCGCCACCGCCGAGGCGCGGGCCGACTCGCTGATCGAGCTGCTCGGGATGCAGGAGTTCGCCGACCGGCGCACCGAGGGCTTCTCGCAGGGGCAGCGCGTGAAGGTGGCGCTCGCGCGCGCGCTCGTCCACGACCCGCACAACGTCGTGCTCGACGAGCCGACCAACGGGCTCGACGTGGCGGCGACGCGGGCGGTCCGGGCGCTCCTCTTCCGGCTGCGCGAGGAGGGGCGCTGCGTCCTCTTCTCGTCCCACGTCATGCAGGAGGTCTCTGCCCTCTGCGACCGCGTCGTGGTCATCGCGCGCGGCCAGGTGGTCGCGGAGGGGACGCCCGACGAGCTGCGCCGCGCGACCGGGAAGGCGAGCCTGGAGGACGCGTTCGTGGCGGCCATCGGCTCCGAGGAGGGGCTCGAGTGATCACCCGCGACACCTGGCGCCCGGCGCGCGTCGTCTTCCGCAAGGAGCTCACCGACGGGCTCCGTGACCGGCGCACGCTCCTCATGGCGCTCTTCTTCCCGCTCCTCGGGCCGCTGACCCTCGCGGTGGCGCTCCACTACGCCTCGCAGACGATGCAGAAGGTGGCGCGCGAGGGGATCACGCTGCCCGTGGCCGGCGCGGGAGCACGCCCCCAACCTCGTCGCCTTCCTCGGCGCGGAGGCGCGGATCGTGGCGGCGCCCGCCGATCCGGAGGCGGCGGTGCGGGCCGGTGACGTCGACGTGGTCCTCGTCATCCCGCCCGCGTTCGGCCCGACCCTGCGCGCGGGGCGGCCCGCCCCGGTGCGGCTCGTCGTGGACGAGTCGCGCCAGCAGTCGGCCGCGGTCATCGCGGCGGTGCGCGCCCGCCTCGACGCGTGGGGACGCCAGGCCGCGGCGCAGCGGCTCGTCGCCCGCGGCATCCACCCGGTGGTGATCGAGCCGCTCGCGGTCGAGACCGTGGACCTCGCGACGCCGGAGAGCCGCGCCGCCATCTTCCTCTCCATCCTCCCGTACTTCGTCGTCATGGCGATGTTCATGGGGGGCATGGCCGTGGCCATCGACACGACCGCCGGGGAGCGTGAGCGCCAGTCGCTGGAGCCGCTCCTCGTGAACCCCGTCCCTCGCGGCGCGTTCGTCCTCGGGAAGGCCGCCGCCGCGGGGGCCTTCTCCGCGCTCGCGCTCGCGGAGACGGTCGTCGGGTTCGGCTTCCTGCCGGTGCTCCTGCCGCCGGAGCGGCTGGGCTTCGCCATCCGGCTCGACCTCGGCGTCCTCCTGAGGGTGCTCGCGGTCACGCTGCCGCTGCTCCTCCTCGCGAACGCGCTCATGGCGCTCGTCGCGGTGCGGGCGCGCAACTTCCGGCAGGCCCAGACCACGATCTCGCTCCTGATGCTCGTGCCGGCCGTCCCCGGCGTCCTGCTCGCGCTGTCGCCCGTGAAGCCCCAGGCGTGGATGCAGGCGACCCCGTTCCTCGCCGAGCAGGTGATCATGTCGCGGCTCGTCCGCGGCGAGGCGGTGGGGCTCGGCGCGTACCTCTCGGCGGCCGGGGCGAGCCTGCTCGTCGCCGTGCTCGTGCTCCTCCTGACCGTGAAGCTCTTCGAGAGCGGGAAGCTGCTCTTCGATCGGTGAGGCCGCTCGGCTCGCGGAGGCGGTGCGACCGGCGCTAGCCGCCCGCCCGCGCCGACCGGAAGAGCTCGGACATGACCTCCTCGAGCGGCGGGTCCTCCACCGTCAGGTCGGTGACGGTCAGCTCTCCGAGGATCCGGGCCACCGCCGCAGAGACCTGGTCGGCGGGCACCTGGAAGGTGACCGCGCCGTCGTCGCGGGAGACGACGGCGCCGAAGCGGCCGAGATCGTCCCCCCCGCCGTTCGCCACCCTCACCCGGATCCGCTTGTCGGGCCGGACGCGGTGGGAGAGCGCCTTCAGGTCGCCGTCGTAGAGGAGCCGGCCGCGGTCGATGACGATGACGCGCGGGCAGAGCTGGACGACGTCCTCCATGTAGTGGCTCGTGAGGAGCACCGTCGCGCCGAACCGCTCGTTGTAGGCCTTCACGAACTGCCGGACGGTCGCCTGCATCGAGACGTCGAGCCCGATGGTCGGCTCGTCCAGGAAGAGGACCTTCGGCCGGTGGAGGAGCGCGGCCGCCAGCTCGCACTTCATCCGCTCGCCCAGCGAGAGCTGGCGCGTCGGCTTGCCGATGAGGTCGCCGATCTCGAGCAGGTCGACGAGCTCCCTCAGCGTCTCCTCCACCTGCCGCCGCGGGACGCCGTAGACGGCGCGGTTGAGCTGGAAGGTCTCGGAGGGCGGCAGGTCCCAGAGGAGCTGCTGCTTCTGGCCCATGACGAGGGTGATCTGCTTCAGGAAGCTCGGCTCGCGCTTGCGCGGCAGGTGGCCGGCGACCGTCACCTCCCCCGACGTCGGGTGGAGCAGCCCCGAGAGGATCTTCAGCGTCGTCGTCTTCCCGGCGCCGTTCGGCCCGAGGAAGCCGACCCGCTCGCCCTCGTCGACCCGGAACGAGAGGCCGTCGACCGCCCGCACGACCTCGTAGCGGCGGCGCACGAGCGACCGGATGGCCGACGCCAGGCCCGGCTCCCGCTTGTGCACCTTGTAGTGCTTCTCCAGCCCGCGGACGTCGATCACCGGCGCATGATGGACCGAGGTCCGGCGGCCGGCAACGGTGCGGGGCAGGTGCGCTGCGGTCGCGGCGGCGGCCTGATCACTGCTCCAGCGCGAGCGACAGGTGCGCGGTGATCTCGATCCGATCCTTCACCGCGACGAAGAGGAGCGAGGGGCGCTTCACGCCGTAGGCCTTCAGGCTCACCGGGAAGGTCGCCTCCACCTCTGCCCGCTCCGGGGACTCGAAGCGCACCTTCGCCGTGACGCTGACCTCGCGCGAGACGCCGTGGAACTCCAGCGTGCCGGTGAGCGGGACGTCGAGCTCCGCGGGGTAGCGGTCCGTCTGGATCCCGGTGGCCGTCCCGCTGAACTGGACGAACGGCAGCCGCGCGGCCTCGGTCACCTCGAGCATGTGGGCGTCACGGTTGGAGTTGCCGGAGTCGAACGAGGCGACGCGCGCCCGGACCGCCACCTGGACGCTGCCGTCTCCGGGGAGCCGCGCCCTCGCTTCGACCGCGCGGGAGACCCCGTCCACCGAGTGGAGGGGGTGGATCAGGTGGAACGCGAGCGTCGAGCCTTGCAGCGCGGAGAGCGTCCGAGCGCCGGCGGCGCTGGGCGGCTCGTCCGGTCCGGCCAGGAGGGAGAGCGCGAGGAGCAGGTGCGGCGCGAGCATGCGGGGCTCCCTAGAAGACGAGCGTCACGGCGCCGATCGTCATCGCGCCGAAGGTGGCGTAGCCCAGCGCCTGGTGCGCGCGGGCGAGCCGGGGCTGATCCACGTTTCCGAGCGAGGCGCGCGTCCAGATCCCGAGCGCGATCTGGCTCAGGAGCCCGATGGTGGTCACCGCCATCGCGCCCTTGTGAACGGTGGCCGTGTCGAGGCGGAGCCGCCTGGAGTACGGCGTGGGGGCCGCGACCGCGAGGATCCCGGTGAACGCGAAGGTCGCGGTCGTGGCGGCGGCGAGCGCCCGGTGCGGATTCCGGTAGCGCTGCGTGTAGCCGCCGCCGCCGTAGAGGTCGTTGTAGTTGAGCTGTCCCACCACGACGGTGGTGCCCATGAGCGCCCAGGCCGCGATCCCGGTCGCCTGGTGGGCGGAGAGGAATGAGCGGCGTCGCGCCACCGAGGCCTCGAACGCCAGATCGCGTGCCGTCGGCGCCGGCGGCTCCGCCAGGAGCAGCTCCCGGAGCGGTGGCGGTGGCGTGACGGTCAGGTCCGGAGGAGGCTTGACCGACAGGTCCGGAGGCTTCGCGACCGGTGCCGGCTCGTCGCCGCGGTGCTCGACGGGCAGCGCGAGCGCGAGCGAGAGGACCGACGCGATGGCGAGCGTGCGCACGGCTGATGCCCCCGCGGCGCTCGAGCGCCCAGCCCGGCGCCGCCTCAGATGTCCTACCCGAACAGTGTTTGCTCCTGCCGCTCGCTGCGCCGGCTAAGTTGGGGCGGATCTACGACAAACGTGACGTGGACGCCGGATTCGGCTTTCGTTGCGGCGGCGCCTGACTCACACTAAATGGGTATAAGAAGGCTCACCCGATCTCCCGCTGGCTGGAGGGCCCAATGGCTCACAACGGTCACCCGCGCCCGGGACGACGCGCCGCCATCGTCGCCGGCCTCCGCACCCCGTTCGTGAAGGCGGGGACCGACTTCAAGGCGCTCGCCGCCATCGACCTCGCCGCGCTCGTCGTGAACGAGCTCGTCGTGCGGACCGGCATCGCGCCGAAGGAGTTCGACCTCGTCACCTTCGGCGAGGTCGTCCCCTCCACCACGGCCACGCTCATCGCGCGCGAGGTGGTGCTCCGGACGCAGCTGCCGAAGAGCGTGGAGGCGCACACGGTCTCGCGCGCCTGCGCGACGTCGATCCAGGCGGCCACCTCCGCCGCCGACCAGATCGTCCTCGGCCACGCCGACGTCGCCGTCGCGGGCGGCGCCGAGTCGCTCTCCGACGCGCCGATCTTCGCGGGGCGCAAGCTGGCGCACGCGCTCATCGACCTCTCCCGCGCCCGCTCCATTGGGGCCCGGATGGCGATCCTCGCGCACCTGAGGCCGCGGGACTTCGCGCCGGTCGCGCCGGGGCTGACCGAGCCGACCACCGGGCTCACGATGGGGCAGAGCGCCGAGCTGATGGCGCGGAGGAACGGGATCGGACGCGAGGCGCAGGACGCGTTCGCGCTGCTGAGCCACCAGCGCGCCGCCGCGGCCTGGGACGACGGCAGGTTCGCCGAGGAGGTGATGCGCGTCGCCGTCCCGCCCGACTACGCCACCGTCTCGGCGCGCGACAACGTCGTCCGCAAGGAGACGACCCTCGAGGCGCTCGCCGCGCTCAAGCCGGTCTTCGACAAGCGGTACGGGAGCCTCACGGCCGGCAACTCGTCGCCGCTCACCGACGGCGCCGCCGCGCTCATCCTCATGTCCGAGGAGAAGGCGAAGGCGCTGGGGCTCACCCCGATCGCCTTCATCCGGAGCTACGCCTACGCGGCGCTCGACCCCGCCGACCAGCTGCTGCAGGGGCCGGCCTACGCCGCGCCGGTCGCCCTGGAGCGGGCGGGGCTGACGCTCGCGGACATGGACCTCGTCGACATGCACGAGGCCTTCGCGGCGCAGGTGCTCTCCAACCTCAAGGCCTTCGCCTCGCGCGAGTTCGCGGAGAAGGAGCTGGGGCGGGCGCAGCCGCTCGGCGAGGTGGACCCGGCGCGGCTCAACGTCAACGGCGGCTCGATCGCGCTCGGCCACCCGTTCGGCGCGACCGGCGCCCGGATGATCCACCAGGTGGCGCGCGAGCTGCGGCGGCGGAACGGGCAGTTCGCGCTCCTGACGGTGTGCGCGGCCGGCGCGATGGGCGCGGCGCTCGTGCTCGAGCGCGAGTGACGGCTCCAGAGGGAGGGACGGCCATGGCGACCCCTGCGGCGATCGGCAGCTCTCTGAGGAACTTCCGCGTCACGGTCGACGACGGCGTCGCGACCGTCCTCGTCGACGTGCCGGGCGAGCCGGTGAACACCATCTCGCCGGAGGTCGGGGCCGAGCTCTCGAAGGTCGTCGACGCCCTGGCCTCGGACGGGGAGGTGAAGGCCGTCGTGATCGCCAGCGGCAAGAAGGACGGCTTCATCGCCGGCGCGCACATCGACACCTTCCAGGCGCTCACGACGGCCGCCGACGCCGAGGCGCTCGCGCGCGAGCTGCAAGGGGTCTACGGGCGGCTCGAGGCGCTGGGCAAGCCGGTGGTGGCGGCGATCCACGGCGCCTGCCTGGGCGGCGGCCTGGAGCTGGCGCTCGCGTGCAGCTACCGGGTCGCCTCTGACGACCCGAAGACGGCGCTCGGAAACCCCGAGGTCCAGCTCGGGCTCATCCCGGGCGCCGGCGGGACGCAGCGGCTCCCGCGGCTCGTCGGGCTGGAGGCCGGGCTCGACCTGGTGCTCACCGGCAAGTCGGTGAAGGCGCGCAAGGCGCGCAAGCTCGGGCTCGTCGACGAGACGCCGCCGAAGGAGCTCCTCCTCGACGTGGCGCGCCGGCGCGCGGTCGAGCTCGCGAGCGGCGCGCTGAAGCCGGAGGCGGCGCGCCACCACGACGGCGCGATGGCCGCGGTCCGGTCAGCCGCGCTCACCGGGAACCCGGCCGGCCGGGCGCTCGTCTTCCGCCAGGCGAGGGCGGCGCTGCTCCGCGCGACGAAGGGGAACTACCCGGCGCAGGAGCGGGCGCTCGAGGTGGTCGCGCACGGCCTCGCGCACGGCATGGCGGAGGGGCTGGCGCTGGAGGCGCGCCGCTTCGGCGAGCTGGCGGTGACCGACGTCTCGCGCCGCCTGGTCGAGATCTTCTTCGCGTCGACGGCGCTCAAGAAGGACCGCGGCGTCGACGATCCCGAGGTCAAGCCGCGCAAGGTCGAGCGCGTCGGCGTCCTCGGCGGCGGCTTCATGGGGAGCGGCATCGCCTACGTCACGGCCAACGCCGGCGTCCCGGTCAGGCTGCGAGACCGGGACGACGCCCTCGTCGGCAAGTCCATCGCCATCGTCAGGGGCCTGCTCGAGGAGCGGGTGAAGCGGCGCTCCATCGACAAGCGTGAGCTCTTCGCGACGCTGCGGCTCGTGACCGGCACGACCGACTGGTCCGGCTTCGCCGGCGTCGACCTCGTCATCGAGGCGGTCTTCGAGGACATGGCGCTCAAGCAGCAGATCCTGCGCGACCTCGAGGCGGTGAACCCGCGCGCCATCTTCGCGACCAACACCTCGGCCCTCCCGATCTCGCAGATCGCGGCGGCGGCGAAGCACCCGGAGAACGTGGTCGGGATGCACTACTTCTCCCCGGTCCACAAGATGCCGCTGCTCGAGGTGGTCGCCGCCGAGAAGAGCTCGCCCGAGGCGATCGCCACCGCCGTCGCGTTCGGCAAGCGGCAGGGGAAGACGCCGATCGTCGTGAAGGACGGCCCGGGCTTCTACGCGAACCGGATCCTGGCCCCGTACGTCAACGAGGCGGCCCGCCTCCTCGTCGAGGGGGCCGACATCGACGAGCTGGACCGGGCGCTCGTCCGCTTCGGCTTCAAGGTCGGGCCGATCACGCTGCTGGACGAGGTCGGGATCGACGTCGCGGCGAAGGTCTCGAAGGTGATGCACGAGGCCTTCGGCGAGCGGCTGGCGCCGCCCGGCGCGATCCAGGACGTCCTCGCGGCGGGCCGGCTCGGGCGGAAGAACAAGCAGGGCTTCTACACGTACGGCCACGGCAAGAAGCACGTGGACGAGACGGTCTACGACCTGCTCCCTGGCGGGCGCGAGCGGAAGCCCTTCCCGGCCGAGGAGCTCGTCGAGCGGATCGCGCTGCCGATGGTGAACGAGGCGATCCGCTGCGTCGAGGAGAAGGTCGTGCGGAGCGCTCGCGACGCGGACATGGCTGCGGTCTTCGGGATCGGTTTCCCGCCTTTCCGGGGCGGCCCTCTCCGATACGCCGACGCACTCGGCGCAGCCGCGCTGCTGGGGAAGCTGGAGGCGCTCCGGGCGAAGCATGGCGAGCGTTTCGCGCCGGCGCCGCTCCTCGTGGAGTTGGCGAGAGCGGGGCGGCGGTTCCACGGCTGACGCCACGCTTCGCGGTCGGTGAAGCCGGCGACGTCCCGGCGTCATCTGCCTCGCGCAAGCGATCGTTTGCGCAGGTATTGCGCGGCGACACCCCGCTCGGGCTGCACCCGGATGGGTTCTCCATCGGTCAAATGCAGGCCCAAGGCTCGCGAAGTGACTGAGAGCAAAGTGGGGCGTTCGCACCTTGATGAACGATTCGTGAACGGCGTCATTTCACCCAGCGCTGCGTCCTGTCGCGCAGCCCGCACAGGGGGGTGTGGAATGGCCCACGAGATTCTCGAAATTCTCAGTCAGAAAGCCCGATTGGCGCCTTGACGCAACGGCGAGGAATGGCGTTGATGCCATTCTGCCAATCGCGGCGCCGTTTCGGCGTCGCCTTTCGCTCAGGAGAAAGCAAGACATGCAAACGTTCAAGCGAAGTGCGCTGCTCGCGCTCGCAGCGGTCGCGATGATGGCGGGTTGTGAGGCGAAGACGGCAAGGACGGCGCCGCGGGCGCCCCTGGAGTCGACGCCCCGATCGTCGCCGGCTCCGGGCTCACGCTGGAGATCCTCTCCGCGAGGGCTCCCGCGACCGGCCAGCCGTCCGTCACCTTCAAGGTCACCGACGCGGCAGGCAAGGCCGTCGACCTCGCGGTTGACGCCTTCCGGCCGAGCTGGACGATCGCGCAGCTGAACGCCGACGGCACGTACTCTTCGCTCTTCGTGGGCAACAAGGCGGCGGCTTCGTACGTGGACGGCGCCGGCGTCACGCAGAGCCCCGCCCGCACGGTGACGCAGGCCATGTCGGGAACCGCCACCGCCCCGGTCGCCGGCGCCAACGCCGGTGAGTACACCGTGACCCTCAACGCCGGAACCGGCGTCACCTACACCGCCCCGACCCAGACCGCGACCGTCATGGTCACGGGCTTCGGGGCGCGGACCGTCGAAGGGACGTCCTACCCGGGCGCCGACAGCTTCAGCTTCGTGCCGGGCGGTGGCACCGCCGCCGTTCGCCAGGTCGTCACCGATGACGCCTGCAACGCCTGCCACAAGAACCTGACCGCCCACGGCCGCCGCCGCTCGGTCGACGTCTGCATCAGCTGCCACACCCCGCAGACCATCGACCCCGAGACGAACAACACGGTCGACATGCGCGTCATGATCCACAAGATCCACGCTGGCCTGGCCGGTTACGCCATCGTCGGCTACCAGCAGCACTTCTACGACTTCAGCAAGGTGGTCTTCCCCGACATGCTGAACGGCGTGAAGAACTGCGCCATGTGCCACGGCGGCGCGGCGCAGGCGATCGTCCCGTCGATCGTGGCCTGCGGCTCCTGCCACACCGCGCTGGCTACTTCGGCCACCCACACCGGGCTGACGACCTGCGCGACGGGCGGCTGCCACAGCGCGACCAGCGCGACGGCGCCCAACTACACGGCGGCGCACTCGCCGCTCCGTGACGCCGCCACCAACGTGACCCTGATCGGCAAGACCATGGACATCACCATCGTCTCGGTCGACGCCAACCAGACGGCCCCCACGGTGACCTTCACCGTCGCCATGGACGGCGTGGCGAAGACGACGCTGACGCGCTCGGACTTCTGCATGCTCCCGGCCGGCGTCACGGTCGGCGCGACGGTCTCCTGCGGCAGCTTCCGCTTCTCCGTCGGCGGCCCGACGAGCGACTTCGGCTCGGGCGTGCTCAACGCCGTCGGGTCCGGGTACGGCTACCTCCAGTCGCCGAGCTTCACCTCGAACGACACGAACTTCGCGCTGATCACCGCCGGGACCGTCGCCGGCCAGTTCGTCGCGCCGCTCGTCGCCAACCTCGGGACCGACACCAGCCTCACGAAGTTCCAGGCCGTTCCGGCCGGGACCAGCATCGCCGTCGGCGTCGAGGCCTACGTGTTCGAAGCGGCCGCGGCCGCGGCGGACGGCTGCGGCACTGGCGTGCTGGCCGCTGCGCCGGCGCAGGGCGCCACCTGCGCCGTCCGTGAGTGGGCCCAGTCGCCCACCGCGATCAAGGCGGCCGCGGTCGGCGGCGGCACCGCCGTCGCGCGCCGGACCATCACGGTGAACGCGAAGTGCAACAAGTGTCACGACGACCTCGGGTTCCACGGCGGCGAGGCGCGCAAGACCCCCGAGTACTGCGCATTCTGCCACCACCCGAACAACGTCAACGACGAGCGGTCGACCCGGCTCGAGTTCACGGAGAGCGCACCCGGCGTGCCGACGACGACCCCGTTCTCGTCCACGCCGAACAGCGTGAGCATCATGAACATGGCGCACAAGCTCCACGCCGGCTCCGCCCTCAGCTCGCTGTACGTGCTCGGCGCCGACCGGAGCCTCAGCGCTGCCGCGCCGTACGCCGACACCGCCTCGTTCCCCGGCGCCTTCCCGGGCGACCTCGGCGACTGCCAGACCTGCCACGCGGCAGGGAGCTACGGCCTGCCGAAGTCGACCAACCTCGGCACCCTCCAGGTCACCTACACCTGCGAGGAGCGGGCGGGCGACGCGGACAACTTCTGCAACACGCTGGTCCTCTGGCCGGCGACGACCAGCGCCGCCACGACGGACGTGTTCCTCGTGACTGCGCAGAAGGTGGTCCCGGCGCAGACCGCGGCCTGCACCAGCTGCCACGACTCGTCCGCGGCGGTGGCCCACGCCGAGCTGCCAACACCACCGCCGGTGGCGTCGAGTCCTGCGGGGTGTGCCACGGCGCGGGCGCGACGTACGACGCGCTCCAGGTGCACCAGCCGAAGCCGTAGCCGGCTGACGCAGTCGAAGTGACCGGGCCCCCGGCGCTCTCAGGAGCGCCGGGGGCCTCGTCTTGTGTGCGCGGTCGGCCAGTTCGGAGCGGGGGACCCGCGGGGACGAGTCGCGCGGCGGCCGCGGTCCGCATTAGGATGGCCCGGTGAAGCTCTCGCGCATCCTCGGGCTCATCATCGGGTTCGTCTTCGTCCCGGCGGCGGCGCTCCTCACCGTCGGCATCCTGATCCTCGTCTTCGGGTCGAGGGCGCGCGACTACCTCTTCGGCGGGCTCGTCGTCGCGATGGTGGTCACCACCATCATCGGCGGCATCGCGGCCATCGTCGTGCTGCGGCGCGAGGCGCGGCTGGCGAGGCTGCAGACCGACTTCGTCAACAAGGTCTCGCACGACCTGCGCACGCCGCTGACCTCCATCCGCATGTTCGTCGAGACGCTCCAGCTCGGGCGGCTCACCGACCCGACCCGCCAGCAGGAGGCGCTCGAGATCATCGCCGAGGAGACCGAGCGGCTCTCCGGCCTCATCAACCGGCTGCTCGACTGGGCGCGGATGGAGCAGGGCCGGCGCACCTTCGACCTTCGCGCCGAGCCGCTCCGCCCGATCCTGGACGCGGCGGTCGCCGCCCTGGCGCCGCTGCGGCTGCACCAGCCGGCCGACGTCGTGCTGCGGATCCCCGCGGAGCTCCCGCGCGTCCGCGCCGACCGGGCGGCGCTCGTCGAGGCGCTCATCAACATCCTCACCAACGCCTTCAAGTACACCGGCCCCGAGAAGCGGATCGTCGTCGAGGCGTCCGGCGCCGGCCCCGTCGTCCGGATCGTCGTGAGCGACAACGGGCCCGGGATCGGCAAGCAGGACCTGAAGCGGGTCTTCGACCGGTTCTACCGCGCGCGCGATCCGCTCGACCGGATCATCGAGGGCTCCGGCCTGGGGCTCGCGATGGTGAAGCACATCGTCACCGCCCACGGCGGGAAGATCGAGGCGGAGAGCGAGCTGGGGAAGGGGACCTCCTTCACCATCACCCTCCCGGCCATCGAGGAGGACCGGCGGTGAAGGGGCGCATCCTGATCGTGGAGGACGACCCGTCCATCCTGCGCGGGCTCCAGCTCAACCTCGGGATGGAGGGCTTCACCGTCCGCTCGGCGATGGACGGCGAGGCGGGGCTCGCGCTCGCCCGCACCGAGAAGCCGGACCTGCTGCTCGTGGACGTGATGCTCCCGAAGCTGGGCGGGCTCGAGCTGGTCCAGCAGCTGCGCGAGACGGATCCCGACGTCCCGATCCTGATCCTGTCGGCCAAGGGGCAGGAGCTGGACAAGGTGAGGGGGCTCCAGTTCGGCGCCGACGACTACATGACGAAGCCGTTCGGCCTGAAGGAGCTGCTCGCGCGGATCGAGGCGCTCATGCGGCGGCGGCAGCTCCGCGCGGGCGGCGCACCGCACGAGACGATGAAGCGGGCGGGGCCGATCGAGATCGACCTCTCGTCGCGGCGCGCCACCATCTGGGGACGGCCGCTGGAGCTGACGTCGCGCGAGTACGACCTGCTCGCCTGGTTCGTCACCCACCCCGACCGCGTCTTCTCGCGCGAGCAGCTGCTCGAGGCGGTCTGGGGCTCGCGCTACTTCGGCACCGCCAGGACGGTCGACAACTTCGTCGCCCGCCTGCGCTCGCACCTCGGCGACGACGCCGAGCAGCCGAGGCACCTGGAGACCGTGCGCGGCATCGGCTACCGGTTCAACCCGTAGCGAGCGCCTCCCTCACCCTGCGGACCAGCAGCTCGTCCTCCCACGGCATCACCGTCCGCGGGTCGAGCACCACGCGCCCGTCCTCGATCCGCCCCACCACCGGCGGATCCCCGTGGCGCAGGCGGGCTGCCAGCCCGTCGGCGTCGCCGGGAGGCAGCGCCAGGAGCGTCGTCGGCAGCGTCACGTCGGGGAGCGTCCCCCCGCCGATCGCGGACTGCCCGGCGACGAGCGCGAGGCCGCGAGGGGCGACGTCGCGCAGCGCCTCCAGCCAGCGCCCGGCGCGGGCGGCCAGCGCCTCGGGCGACGTCGCGATCGCCCTCCAGACCGGGACCTCCTCGGTCGCCTCGCCCCGCTCGTAGTGGGCGAGCGTCGCCGAGAGCCCGGCGAGCGTCACCTTGTCGACGCGGAGCGCCCGCATCAGCGGGTGGCGCTTCACGCGCGCGATCGCCTCCGCGGTGCCGGCCAGGATGCCGGCCTGCGGGCCGCCGAGGAGCTTGTCCCCCGAGAAGCAGACGACGTCGGCGCCTGCGCGGACCCGCTCGATGACGGTCGGCTCGTGGCCTAGCCCGAAGGGCTCGGTGGTGAGGAGGGCTCCGGAGCCGAGGTCCTCCACCACCCAGATCCCGCGCCGCCGCCCGAGCGCGACCAGCTCGTCCAGCGACGCCTCGTGCACGAAGCCGGAGAGCCGGAAGTTGGACCGATGGACGGACAGGAGGATGCGGGTGGCCGGCCCGACGGCTTCATCGTAGTCGCGCAGGTAGGTCCGGTTGGTGGTTCCGACCTCGACGAGCCGCGCCCCCGACTGGCGCAGGACGTCGGGGATCCGGAAGCCGCCGCCGATCTCCACCAACTGGCCCCGGCTGACGATGACCTCGGGGGTCGGGGCTGCCCCCTCACCCAGCCTCTCCCCCGCGGGGGCGGGGGAGAGGTGCGATCCGGGGAGAGGGGAGGGTGAGGGGGGCCCCTCCATCAACGCCGACAGCGCGAGCATCACCGCCGCGGCGTTGTTGTTCACCACGACCGCCGCCTCGGCGCCGGTCAGGCGGCACAGGGCGCCGGAGGCGTGGTCGTACCGGTCCCCTCGCTCACCGGCCTCGAGGTCGTACTCGAGCGAGACGTAGCCCCTGGCCGCCTCCGTCATCGCCGCGAGCGCGGAGGTCGACAAGGGGGCGCGCCCGAGGTTGGTGTGGATCACGACGCCGCTCGCGTTCACCACTGGCCGTAGCGAACCCGGACGGGAGGCCTCCAGGCGATCGAGCAGGTCGCTCTCGATAGCCTCGGCGGCGGGGCAGGGGGAGCCGGCGAGGATCTCGCCCCGCAGCCGGTCCAGCTCGTCCCTGATCGCCTCGATAACCGCCGGGTGGCCCAGGCTCGCCACGAGCCCGGCTCGGTCGGCGGCCTGCAGCAACCTGTCGGTCCTGGGGAGCTTGCGCGCTTCTGCCGCACCGTCTGCGGTCCAATCTGGAGCCGTCATGTCCGAGTTTACCTCAGGGATTTCGCCTCATTACTTCTTGTCTCGGAGCATACAAGAGGGTAATCCTTCGCCCCACTCTTATGCCCCCGGTCTTCGCTTATCCCGTCGCAGCGGAGTCGTATCTTTGGGCCATCATCCTCTTTCCGCTCTTCGGAGCCGGCATAAATGCCCTTCTGGGCCGCCGACTAGGGAAAGGGAACGCCGCGTTCATAGCAGTCGCGGTGATGGTGGCCTCCTTTACGTTCTCACTGGCAGCCTTCATCCACACGATGAACGGCAGCGTCCTGAAGTATTCGGGACAGCCCTGGATCGAGGTGGCGGGCCCTGACGGCCGCACCCTCATCAGTGTGACGTGGGGTCTCCTGGTGGACCGCCTCTCCGGGACCATGATCATGGTCGTCACCGGGGTCGGCACCCTGATCCACATCTACTCGATCTCGTACATGTCGCACGAGGACGAGCAGGGGTTCGCCAAGTTCTTCACGTACCTGAACCTGTTCGTCGCGGCGATGCTCGTCCTCGTCCTCGGCGACAGCCTGATCCTCACCTTCGTCGGGTGGGAGGGCGTGGGGCTCTGCTCCTACCTGCTGATCGGGTTCTGGTACACGGACCCGATGAAGGCCTTCGCCGGTCGCAAGGCCTTCGTGACGAACCGGGTCGGCGACTTCGGCTTCCTCGTCGGCGTCTTCGTCCTGGTCTCGCTCTTCGGGACGGTCAGCTACGGCGAGCTGCAGTCGAAGGGGATGGAGATCGCCGAGTACGTGAAGACGGGCGCCATCATCGAGGGCGGCCTCTTCGCCGGCTGGACCTGGAGCGCGGCCCTGACGCTGGCGCTCATCGGCCTCTTCGTCGGCGCCTGCGGCAAGTCGGCCCAGATCCCGCTCTACATCTGGCTCCCCGACGCGATGGCGGGCCCGACCCCGGTCTCCGCCCTCATCCACGCGGCCACCATGGTGACCGCCGGCGTCTACCTCGTCGCCCGCAACAACTACCTCTTCAGCCTCTCGCCGACCGCGATGGCGGTGGTGACGCTGGTCGGCGCGCTCACCGCGCTGGTGTCCGCGCTCATCGCCTTCACCCAGACCGACATCAAGAAGGTGCTGGCCTACTCCACCGTCAGCCAGCTCGGCTTCATGTTCATCGGCGTCGGCGTCGGCGCCTGGTGGGCCGGCATCCTGCACCTCGTCACCCACGCGTTCTTCAAGGCCTGCCTCTTCCTCGGGGCCGGGTCGGTGATGCACGGGATGGGCGACAAGGGCGACATCCGGATCATGGGTGGCCTGCTCAAGAAGATGCCGTACACCGCGATCACCTTCCTGGTCTCGACCGCGGCCATCACCGGCATCGTCCCGCTCTCCGGCTTCTGGTCGAAGGACGCCATCCTCGGCAACGCGCTCTTCAGCTCGAACCACGCGCTCGGCTGGGTCGGCCCGACCGCGTACGCCCTGGGCGCGCTGGCCGCGCTCGGGACCGCGTTCTACATGACCCGGCTCATCTTCCTCGTCTTCTTCGGCGAGGCGCGCAGCCACGACGCCGAGCACGCCCACGAGTCGTCGCCGATCATGACGGTCCCGCTCGGGATCCTGGCGTTCCTCGCGGTCGTCGCCGCCGGCCTGGAGCTTCCGCTCCCCGGCCAGTGGGGCCACGTCTTCAAGAACTTCACCGCGCGGGTGTTCGAGGCCGGGACGCAGAACCTCCTGGCGTCCCACCACTTCCACGTGGTCCACGACGCGGTCACCGGTGTCATGACCGAGGCGGCCCACCCGTCCTGGCCCTACTTCGCGGCCTGGGTCATCGCCCTCGTCGGCACCATCGTCGCCTGGGCGCTGTACCTCGGGCCGCTCAAGGCGCTCCCGGCGAGGCTGATGATCGGCTCGCCGAACCTGTACAAGTTCGCCTACGAGAAGTTCCGCGTGGACGAGCTCTACGAGTACGTGTTCATCAACCCGCTCAACTACGTCGCGCGCCTGCTCTGGCGCGTGGTGGACGTCTTCGCCATCGACGGCATCCTCGTGATGGGGACGGCGCGTGCCTTCGGGGCCGTCGGCCGGATCATGCGGGGCATCCAGACCGGTGACATCCAGTGGTACGCGGCGCTCATGGCGGTTGCCGCGGCGGTCATCCTCTTCAACGTGCTCGGCGCTGGAGGCCTCTAAGCCGTGAACCACCTGCTCAGCGTCGTCACATTCCTGCCCATCATCGGGACGATCCTCCTCGTCCTGATGCCCCGCGACGAGGGGCGCCTGCACAAGGCGGGGGCCCTGGTCACCACGCTCGTCACGTTCCTCGCCTCGCTCGCCCTCTGGGTCAGCTTCAACCCGTCCGCGGGCGCCCCCGAGTTCCAGTTCGACGAGTACATGCCGTGGATCCCGTCGGTCGGGATCGGCTACCACGTCGGGCTCGACGGCGTGGCGCTCCTCCTCGTGATGCTCACGACGGCGCTGATGCCGATCGTCGTCCTCTCCGCCTGGAAGGCGATCCAGGACCGCGTGAAGGAGTTCATGATCGCGCTGCTCGTCCTCGAGACGGCGATGATCGGGACCTTCGCGGCGCTGGACCTGGTCCTCTTCTACGTCTTCTGGGAGCTGATGCTCATCCCGATGTACCTGCTGATCGGGATCTGGGGCTCGGCCAACCGGCTCTACGCGACGGTGAAGTTCTTCGTCTACACGTTCGTCGCCAGCGTGCTGATGCTGGTCGCGATCCTGTACGTCTACTTCCACGACGGCGGGACCTTCGACTACGTCGCGGCGCGCGACGCGCTCCAGGTGACGCCGGGCGCGGGGATGCTGCTGTTCGCCGCCTTCGCGGTCGCCTTCGCGGTCAAGGTGCCGATGTTCCCGCTGCACACCTGGCTGCCCGACGCGCACACCGAGGCGCCGACGGCCGGCTCCGTGATCCTGGCCGGCGTGCTCCTGAAGATGGGCACCTTCGGCTTCTTCAGGTACGCGCTGCCGCTCTTCCCGGAGGCGGCGCTCCAGTTCCGGGTCGCCCTCGCGGTGCTCGCCGTCATCGGCATCGTCTACGGCGCGCTCATGTGCTTCGTGCAGCCGGACATGAAGCGGCTCGTCGCCTACTCGTCCGTCTCGCACCTCGGCTTCGTGATGCTGGGGCTGGCGGCGCTCTCCGCGGAGGGACTCACCGGCGGCGTCTACCAGATGCTGAACCACGGCGTGTCCACGGGCGGGCTCTTCCTCATCATCGGCATGCTCTACGAGCGGCGCCACACGCGCCTCATCGCGGAGTACGGCGGCATCGCCAAGACCGTCCCGCTCCTCACGGTCGCCTTCGTGGTCGTGACGCTCTCCTCGATCGGCCTGCCGAGCACCAACGGCTTCGTCGGCGAGTTCCTGATCCTCACCGGGACCTTCATCTCCAGGCTGCCGTACGGCCGGGTCATCGCGGTGATCGCGACGACCGGCGTCATCCTCGGCGCGATCTACATGCTGAAGCTCGTGGAGAAGGTCTTCTACGGCCCGATCGACAACGCCGAGAACAGGCACATCAAGGACATGTCGGTCCGCGAGGGCTTCGTCCTCGCCCCCATCATCGCCATGATCTTCGTGATGGGGATCGTGCCGGGGCCGTTCCTCGGGGTGGCCAAGAGCTCCGTCGACAGGCTCGTCGGCCGCTTCCAGGCAGCCGAGGCGCGGCTCAACGTCCCCACCACGGTCGGCACGATCGCGGCCTCCATCGCCCTGCCGCGCGCGCCGCTCCCCGTTCCCCCGCCCGAGGGGCACGGAGAGCCGGGCGCCCACGGCGAGCACGGAGCAGTCCCGGAGGCCGGCGCCCCCATCCCGTCCGGCGAGGTTCACTGACATGCGCCCCATCCTCCCCCCGGACTTCATCGCTCTCGTCCCGGTCGCCATCCTGACCGTCGGGGCCCTGGTCCTGCTCCTCGCGGAGGTCTTCTCGACCACCGGCCGGCGCGCCTACCAGGCGTGGCTCACGGTCGCGTTCGCCCTCGTGGCCGGCGCCACCGCCGCCATCACGCCCCCCGCCGGCATCGTGTTCGGCGGCCAGGCGGTGGCCGACGGCTTCTCGGCCTTCGTCACCGTGGTCGTCTGCGCCGGGCTCGGCCTCTCGGCGCTGGTCGGCGCTGGCTGGCTCCAGGCGCGCAACGCCGAGCGCGGCGAGTTCTACGCGCTCGCGATGTTCAGCGCGGCTGGCATGTCGCTCCTGGGCATGGCGGCTGACCTCCTGGTGGCCTTCATCTCCATCGAGGTCATGAGCCTCGCCACGTACGCGCTCGCGGCCTACATCCGGCGCGGCAAGCGCCCGACCGAGGCGGCCTTCAAGTACTTCATCCTCGGCGCCTTCTCGTCGGCCCTGCTCCTCTACGGGGCGTCGCTCGTCTACGGCGCCACCGGCTCGCTGCTCTTCTCGTCGTTCCGCCAGGCGCCGGCCGGCTCGCCCATCTACCTCGCGGGCATCGCCCTGGTCGTCGTGGGCGTCGCCTTCAAGGTCGCCGCGGTCCCGTTCCACACCTGGACGCCCGGACGTCTACGAGGGCGCGCCGACGCCGGTCACCGCCTTCATGGCGGCAGGCGTCAAGACGGCGGCCTTCGCCCTCCTCGCGCGCATCTTCCTCTCGGCCATGTCGGGCGCCGCCGGGCTCCCCGCGGCGCTGGCGGCGGTGGTCACCGGCCTCGCGCTCCTGACGATGTTCTTCGGCAACCTGCTCGCGCTGCCGCAGCAGAGCGTCAAGCGGATGCTCGCCTACTCCTCGATCGCCCACGCCGGCTACCTGCTGGTCGGTGTCCTCGCGGCGTCGGTCGCCGGTGCGCGCGAGAAGGCGCTCTCCGGAATCCTCTTCTACCTGGTGTCCTACACCGCCTCGGCCATCGGCGCCTTCGCCGTCGTGGGCACGATCGAGCGGAGGGCGCGGCTCGACGACGAGCCGGGAGCACCCTGGGACCTCACCCGCTTCGCCGGGCTGGCGAAGACCCGCCCGGCGCTCGCCTTCGTGATGGCGGTCTTCCTGCTCTCGCTGGCGGGCGTGCCGCCGACCGCGGGCTTCATCGGGAAGCTCTACGTCTTCCAGGCGGCGGTCGGGGCGGAGCTGTACGGCCTCGCGATCGTCGGCGTCCTCACGAGCGCGATGGGCGCCTACTACTACCTGCGCGTCGTGGTCTTCATGTACATGAAGCCGGCGGAGGGGGCCGACGAGGCGATCTCGTCCACGGCGTCCTCGTTCGCGCTGGCGGTCGCGGCCATCGCCGTGGTGGTGCTGGGCATCGGCGCCGACCCGCTGGTGCGGCTGGCGCAGGTTGCCGGCGCGATGATCATGTAGCGACACGGCGCGCGGTCACACCGCGGCGGAACAAGAAGCCGGCGGTCGCCCAGGGACGGGGCGCCGCCGGTTTTGTTTTTGCCAATCATCCGAACAGAACGGGGAGACGCACTTAGAGTGCGCTCAGGGGACAAAAAAGAAGTGCAGAGCGCGGCTGAAGTGGCGGGGGGGGACCGACCTCAACAGGCAGCTCTGCACTTCAGTCTCTATAGTTAGCAAGCAGCGTGCCACAGATGGGCTGCGGCGAGAAGTGACGCTGCTCACTGTAAAATCCATGATATCAGCGGTTTGCAGACCGGGGATTCCTGGCGGTACGGACTGATAGCAAAAACGAGGCGCTTGATATTGCAGAAGTGAAATCAGGAAATTGCAAAAGTGAAATGCAGGTCCGGGAGTCGCAGGTTGGGGCCTAGGTAGGCGGATGGTCGCCGGAGAGGCCGAGCCGCTTCATCCTGCGCCAGAGTGTGGTCGCGGAGATCCCGAGCTCCTTCGCCACCCGCCCGTGGTCGCCCTGGCACCGCGCCAGGGCCTCCTCGATGGCGCGCCGCTCCGCCTCCTCCACGACGTCCGACAGCCGGCCGGAGCCGGGGCCCACCGACGCCGACGCCGGCGGCCGTCCGGCTCCTCCATCTGGACGTCGGACGCCGAGATCTCCGGCGAGCTGGAGAGCGAGGCGGCCTGCTCGATGATGTTCTCCAGCTCCCGCACGTTGCCGGGCCAGGCGTGGGCCTTGAGCCGCGCGACGGCGTCGGGGCCGAGCACCTTCTGCGTCCGCGACCGCTCGTTGAACCGCGCGAGGAAGTGCGCGGCGAGGAGCGGGATGTCCTCCTTGCGCTCGCGCAGGGGGGGGATCCGGAGCGGCACCACGTTGAGCCGGTAGAAGAGGTCCTCGCGGAACCGCTTCTCCGCGATGGCGCGCCTGAGGTCCTGGTTGGTCGCGGCGATCACGCGGACGTCGACCTTGATCGACGTCGACTCGCCCACCCTGCGGACCTCCCCCTCCTGGAGGACGCGCAGCAGCTTGGCCTGGAAGCCGGGCGAGGTCTCGCCGATCTCGTCGATGAAGAGGGTGCCGCCGTCGGCCTCCTCGAACATCCCGCGGCGGGCGCGGACGGCGCCGGTGAAGGCCCCCTTCGCGTGGCCGAAGAGCTCGGACTCGAGGAGGGTCTCGGTGATCGCCGCGCAGTTCACCGGCAGGAAGGGCTGCTCGCTGCGGCGGCTCGCCTCGTGGAGCTCGCGCGCGACCAGCTCCTTCCCGGTGCCCGACTCTCCGGTGATGAGCACCGTCGCGTCGGTCGGGCCGACGCGCGCCACCTTCTCCAGGAGCGTGCGGACCGCTGCGGACTGGCCGACGATCCGCGTGTTCGCGGAGAGCCGCTGGTGCTCCGCCTTGTAGTAGCGGACCTGGCGCACGAGCCGGCGCTTCTCCTGGGCCATCGCCACCCTGAGCAGCAGCTCGTGGGCCTCGAAGGGCTTGTAGAGGAAGTCGCACGCCCCCTCGCGCACGGCCTCGACCGCCGACTCCAGCGTCCCGAAGCCGGTCATCACGATGACCTGCGTCTCGGGGGAGTGGGTCACCGCGGCGCGCAGCACCTCCAGCCCGCCGCGGTTGGGCATGCGCAGGTCGGTCAGGACCACCGCGAAGGTCTCCTGCTCCAGCCGCTGGATGGCGACCGCGCCGTCCTCCGCGTCCTCGGTGAGGTGCCCAGCCTGGCGCAGGATCATCGCCGTGGAGCGCCGCATGTTGGGCTCGTCGTCGACGATCAGGATCTTGCCGTCGGGCGCCGGCGCGCGGGCTTCGGTGAGGCTGGGGATCGGATCGATCATCGGGTCGCCATGACAACGGAAGTCGTGCCGCTTTTCAATGCGCGGGCAGGGTCGACGCGCCGGGGGACGGCGCGAGCGGGAAGCGGAGCACGAAGCGCGTGCCACCTTCGGGGACGGGGCTCACCTCGACGGCGCCGCCGTGGGCCTCCACGACCTGCTTCACGATGGCCAGCCCGAGCCCGGTGCCGCTGTTCTTGGTGGTGAAGAAGGGCTCGAAGATCCGCTCGCGCAGGTCGTCGGGGATGCCGGGGCCGGTGTCGGTCACCTCGATCTCGGCGAACGGGCCGGCGGTGGCGGTGCGGACCCGCAGCCTGCCGCCCCGCCCCATCGCCTGGACGGCGTTCATGACCACGTTGATCACGGCCTGCCTGACCAGGCCCGCGTCGACGGCCACGGGCGGGAGCTCGCGGGACAGGTCGATCCCGGTCTCGATCTGCGCGCGGCTCCCGGTGAGCGCGGCGCGGACCGCCTCCTCGACCACCGGCCCGAGCGGCGTCGGCCGGATCGCCGCGACCGGCGGGCGCGCGAACCCGAGCAGGTCGGTGACGATCCTGTTCAGCCGCTCGGCCTCCTCCCCGACCATGTCGACCAGCGCGCGCCCCTCCTCGTCCCCGGCCTGGCGGTGCCTGCGGAGCATGCCGACCGCGTTGAAGATCACGCCGAGCGGGTTGCGGACCTCGTGGGCGACCGCCGCAGCCACCGCGCCGAGGGCCGCGAGCCGCTCGCGCTGCAGCAGCCGCGCCTGCGCCACCTCCAGCTCCGCGTTGCTCCGACCCAGGTCGACCGCCAGCCCGGCGTTCTCCAGCCCCACCGCGAGCGCGGTCGCGTAGAGCCTGGAGTTCTCCACCGCGATGCCGAGCTGCGCCCCGAGCGCCTTCAGGAAGCGGCCGTCCTCCTCGGTGAACGGCTGCCCCGTGCGCCGTCCCAGGGCGAACCCGCCCACCGCCTCACCCTTGGCCAGCAGCGGCACCCCCGCCACCGCGCGGATCCCCTCGCCGCGCATGATCTCGGCGAAGCTCCCCCGGGTGCCTCGGGGTCGGGATAGAGGACCACGTCGCGCCGCTCGACCGCCGCGCCGGCCGGGCCCGTGCCGATCGGGACGATCCGCGCAGCCGACATGGCCTCCGGCCTGACGCCGAAGATCGAGACGTTGTGGAGCTCGCTCCCCTCGCGCAGGAAGGCTGCGGCCATGTCGCAGCCGAAGACCTCGGCGATCCGCCTGAGGGCGCCGTCGAGCAGGAAGACCGGGTCGAGCTGCGCCGACGCGACCGCGAGGTCGTTGAGCAGCGTCAGCTCCGAGACGCGCCGGCGGAGGTCCCCGAGGAGCCTGGCCGAGTTGATCACCGCGGCCGTCAGCGCGCCGAACGCGCGGAGGAACCGGAGCTGGCGCTCGGCCGCCTCCCTGGCGCTCCCCGCGAAGCCGACCGCGAGGATGCCGACGATCCGCGAGCCCACGAGGAGCGGCACGCGGGCCAGCGTGCCTATCCCGGTCTGCTCGAACACGTCTCGGAACCGGGGCCCGTAGATCGACGGCTCGACGACGTCCGCCTCGGACTGCGGCACGGTGAAGACGGCGGGCGACTCCACGGGGGCCTGCGCCACCTCCATGGCGATTGCCCGTGGGACTCCGCGCTGGTAGCAGCAGCGTGAGCGTCCGCCCGGCGTCGTCGACCACGTAGACCGCGAGCCCCGAGCACCCGGTCAGCGCCTGCACGATCCTGCTCGCCTCATCGAGGAAGCCCCCGATGTCGGGCAACCGCGCAGCGAGCTTCCCGATGGTGTCGAGCGCCGAGAGCTCGTCGCTCGCCGCCGCGCCGCCTGGTGACGCAGGCGTGGTCGTCACGTGCGCCCCTCCCCCCGCAGCACGCGCCGCTCGCCGACGCGGAGCGTCACCCGCTCGCGGTCGAAGTACTCGGCGAGCGGGATGACGTACTTGCGCGACCCGCCCACCAGCTCCTTGAACTCCTGCGTGGTGATCTCCCGCCGCTCTCGCAGGAAGGCCACGAGGCGCGCCTGCAGGGCGGCGACCGCGCCGGCGTCGAAGTAGAGCTCGGGCGAGGTCCGGACGGCACGCCCCTCGGCGGCGAGGAGCTTCAGCACGGCCGCGACGTCGGCGGCGCTCCCCTTCACCAGCGCCGGCAGGTCGGCGGTCCACGGCGGCGTCAGCCCGCCGGCCGCGAGCGCGTGCGCGACGGCATCCTTGAGCGTCGCCCCGGCGCCGCTCCCGGTGGCGGCGGCGTGGCCGCGGCGCCTGACGTGGTCCCCCTCCGCGACCAGCTCCGCGCGCTCCGCGAGCCGCGCGAGCAGCCGCTGGAAGAGCCGGGGATCGACCACCGGAGGCAGCGCCGCGCGGAGCGTCTCACGGCCGATGCCGGCGGCGAGCGGCTGCGCCGCGTGGAACGCATCGACCGCCGCGAGGAGGCGCGCCTCCAGCCCCCGCACGACCGGTCCCGCCACCCACGCGCGCCGGTCGCGGTCGAAGAGGAGGGCCTCCCCGTTCGTCGAGAGCCGCTCCAGCGCCCCCTGCATGACCTTGGCGCCGAGCCCGGTGGCGCCGGCGAGCGGCTCGGTGGCGAGCCCCGCCGGCCCCGCGAGCTCCAGCACGGCGAGCGTGCGGGCGTCGGCGTCGCCGTGGGCGAGCCGCGCGAGCTGCGCCATGGACTCGGGCCGTCCGCGCCGGCGGCGGGCTCCCCCGGTGGCGAGGACTCGTCCGCCGGCGAGCGTCCGGCCACGCCCCTCCAGCGACGCGGTCCCCCTGAGGATGAAGCGCTGGCCGGGCAGCGTCGCAGCCGGCTCGCCGAGCCGGATCTGGACGAGCGCCGTGGCGCCCGGGGCCAGCTCGTCGCGATCGAGGAGCGCCACCACGGCCGGGACCTGCGCCGTGCCGACGTGGAGCAGCAGGCGGGAGCGGGCAGGCAGCGGCCGCCCGGCCGCTGCGAGGAGCGTCACCTCGGCATCGAGGATCCGGGCCGCCGTGATCTCCCCGGCGCGCACGAGCGCCTGACCGCGGTGGATGGCCGCCGGCTCGATCCCGGGGAGGTTGACCGCGGTCCGCTGGCCGGCGAGGGCGCGCGGGGCGTGCGACCCGTGGATCTGCACCGTGCGGGTGCGCAGCGGGTCGATCCCCGGCGAGGGCGGGCAGAGGGCGACAGTCTCCCCCTCGGCGAGCTGGCCGGAGAGGAGCGTCCCGGTCACGACCGTGCCGAACCCCTTCAGGGAGAAGGCCCGGTCGATGGGGAGCATCAGGGGGCCGTCGGTGGGGCGCTCGGGGACCTCGGCCACCGCGGCCGCGAGCGCCTCTCGGAGCTGGTCGAGCCCCTCGCCCGTGGCGGCGGAGACGGCGACGATCGGCGCGGCCTCGAGGAAGGTGCCGGCGGTCGCGGCGCGGATCTCCTGCTCGAGCAGCGGCAGCCAGTCGGCGCCGAGCCCCGGGAGGAGATCCGACTTGGTCACGGCGACGAGGCCGCGGGGCACGCCGAGCAGGCGGCAGATGTCGAGGTGCTCGCGGGTCTGGGGCATGACGCCCTCGTCGGCTGCCACGACGAGGAGGACCAGGTCGACGCCGCCCGCGCCAGCGGCCATCGACTTGACGAACTTCTCGTGGCCGGGGACGTCGACGACTCCTGCGACGGTGCCGTCGGGGAGCGCGAGGTGGGCGAAGCCCAGCTCGATGGTGATGCCCCGCCGCTTCTCCTCGGAGAGCCGGTCGGTGTCGATGCCCGTGAGCGCGCGGACCAGCGCCGTCTTGCCGTGGTCGATGTGGCCGGCCGTGCCTATGACGACGCGTTTCATATCGACTTCTTCCCCTCTCCCTCAATGAGGGAGAGGGGATGAGGCAGAGAGTGCTCGCTAGACCCCGATCTCGCCCGGATCCGTCTCGTCGTCCTCGTAGGCGTGCAGGTCGCCCTGACCGGCGTCGGTCTGGTCGAGCTGGTAGTCCCAGCCGAAGAGGACGAGCTCGCTCGTCTCGACGGCGAAGAAGTCCGGGCGCGCGCCGCCGGGGCGGACGACGAGGGTGGCGCTCTTCACGTCCTTCGCGCCGGCCTTCTTCGCGAGCTGCCGCGCCTTCTTGAGCGTGGTGCCGGTCTGGCAGACGTCGTCGACGATGAGGACGCGCTTCCCCTTGAGGTCGGGGAACTGGTCGGAGGCCTCCGGGTTGGGCGCGGCGTCACGGCGGCGCGACTCGACGCGGACCGGGAAGAAGTCCGTCCCGAGGACCGAGGCGACGGCGCTGCCGACGAACACGCCACCCTTCGCGATCCCCACGACCGCGTCGGGCTTGTAGCGCTTGGAGATGCGGGTCGCGAGCTGCCGGGCGATCTCGCCGAACTTCGCCCAGCTGATCTCGCGCATCGCCTTCTTGGGCGCGGACTTCATGGCGGCGGGGGCCTTGAGGCGCTCCAGCGCGTAGGCGTCGGCGACTGCCATGCCGAGGAACTGCTCCTGCTCCACGCTCCGCTTCTTCGCGGCGCTGCGGGACGCCTTGAGCCGGACGGCGAGCTTCTTGAGGGCGGCCACCGGCGACTTCTTCGTGGGCTTCTTCTTGGCGGGCGGAATGGCTCGCTCCTGGGTTCGGGGCCGGGGAGGCCGGCGCAAGGTGGAGAGCCAGCAATCTACCACCGGGGGCGCCGGCGGATCACGTCCCGGCCCGCTAAATCACCCGCCCGGATCACCCGCCCTGCGACGAGAGCTTCCCCCGGATCTCCCGCAGCTCCGCCTCGTCGATCACGTACTGCTTCTTGCAGAACTGGCAGTCGATCACCACCTGCCGCTCGGCCGCCAGGACCTCGTCGATCCCCTCGACCCCGAGGGCCGAGGCCGCGGCCCGGGCCCGGGCGTGGTCGCAGCCGCAGCGATACGCGACCTCCATGTCGGCCATCAGCTCGAAGCCCTCCCCGAGGACCGCCCGGATCGCCGCCTGGGGGTGGGGATCCCTGGTCAGCGCCTCGGGCAGCGCGCCCCCGGCGATCCGGGCACGCGCCGCCGCCACCGCCCCCTCGTCGCCGTCCGGGAGCCGCTGGACCAACAGACCGACGGCGTCGCCGAGCGGCTCGTCTCCGTGCGGCAGGATGCAGAGGTCGAGTGCGGTCGCCACCTGCTCGCTGGTCGTGAACCAGCGGCGCAGGTCCTCGACCAGGTCGAAGGCCTCGAGCTGGACGGTGCTCTGGTAGTAGCCCCCGTCGGGCACCTGCCTGAGGACGGTAAGGTGGCCCGTCCCTCCGAGGGCAGCGTGCGCGCCGCGCGTCGCGTCACCGGGGAAGTGGACCGCCGCGTGCCGGACGTAGCCGCGGACGTTCCCGGAGGCGTCTGCGTCGACGAGGAAGCCACCCACCGGGCCGTCGCACTCGAGCTGGAGATTCACGTGCTCGTCGTCCGCCTTCTGGAGCGCGGCGAGCAGGATGCCGCCCGCGAGCCCCTGCGCGAAGAGGTGGGCGCTCGTGGGGTAGAGGCCGTGGAGCATGCGCGCGAGGCGCGCCGTCTCGGTGACCCGGGCGAAGATTACGCGGAGCCCGCGGGAGGGATAGATGCCGCGGCAGATGCGATCGGACATGCGGGACGAATCTAACCCGGATCGCCGCCCCTAACCCTGCCCTCTCCCCCGCGGGGGAGCGGTGGCCTCCCGGAGCACGCTCCTGATCGTCTCGCGCAGCGTCCGGCTGGGCGACCACCCCAGCTCCCGAACCGCCCGGGACCCGTCGACGGTGCACGCGAACTGGAGGTGGTCCACCTCGTCCGGGGGGAAGACGCCGCCGCGCTCGTCCTGGAGACAGCGGAGCATGGGGCGGAGGAGGAAGTGCGGGACGGGGATGGGGTCGCGCCCGAGCTCGCGCAGGATGGCGGAGAGCGGCAGCTCACCGGGGCCGACCACGTTGAAGACGCCGCGCACGCCGGGCCGGAGCGCCGCCTCCAGCGCCCGGCAGACGTCCGCCTCGTGGATGAGCTGGAGCATGGGGTCGAAGCCGAGCGCCGTGAGGGGGCGCTGCAGGCGGAGGTAGTTGGTGGGGGCGTTGCGGACGGTGGGGCCGACGACGTTCACGGGCCTCACGATCACGGTCTCGACCTCCGTGTGGCGCCAGAGGAACGACTGCGCGTACATGTCGATCTGGACGAGGTCCCGCATGTCCCCGCGCCGCGCCGTCGCGAGCAGCGGCGTCTCCTCCGGGAGGAAGCTCGAGTTGTCCGGTGCAGGTCCGTAGACGTTGGCCGACGAGAGGACGACCACCTTCCGGACGCCGTGCCGCTCGCAGAGCTCGAGGAGCCGCTTCGTCCCGACGACGTTGAGGTCGTGGACCTCGGTCGAGGGGAGTTCGCTGTCGTGCACGATGCCCATGTGCACGAGGGCGTCCACGCGCCGTGCCGCGAACGGCTCCTCCACCCGGGCCTTTCGCAGGTCCACCTGCCAGTGCTCGACGCCGAGCCGCTCATCGGGGAACGGGCGGTGGTCGATCCCGAGCAGGTCGACCGAGTGGGCGAGGTGGCGCGCGAGCGCCAGGCCGAGGTTCCCGGCGATCCCGGTGATCGCGACGGTCATCCGCTCAGTGGCCTCGCCCGGGCTCATCGGAAGATCCCCTCCCGCGCGGCCAGCCCCCTGGCGAGGAGCGCGGCGATGGCGGCGCGGACCCGCTCCACCTTCTCCTCGATCTCGGGATCCTCCGCCTCCGGCGACCCCTCGAAGTGCATCGGCTCGCCGAACCAGATCCTGTGGCGCGCCGGGAGCGGGAAGGGGAGCAGCGTGGGGGTGAGCGGGAACGCCGGCATGGAGAGGAGCCGCGCCAGCGGCTTGATGTCGGCCAGCGAGGGCGACTGCTCCTCGGCGCCCACGACCCCCACCGGCACGATGGGGACGCCCGACTCGAGCGCCAGCCGCATGAAGCCTCGCCCGAACCGCTGCAGTCGGTAGCGCTCGGACCAGGGCTTGTTGAGCCCGCGCACACCCTCGGGGAAGGTGAGGATCGCCTCGCCGGCGGAGAGCAGGCGGCGGCAGTTGTCCGGGGTGCCGACCACCTGACCGAGCCGGGCCATGGTGCTGGAGAAGAATGGCAGCGCGGGTACCCAGCGCTCCACCAGCGCGCGCATGACGCGCGGTGGATCGCGCTCCACGAGCAGCGCCATGCCGATCATCGCGGCGTCGAACGGGAGCTGCCCCGAGTGGTTGGCGACGAGGAGGACGCGCCCCTCCGACGGGACGCGCTCCACGCCGTGGAGCTGCACGCGGAAGTACTTCTTGTAGAGCCACAGCAGCGGGGCGATCGCGGCCACCGCGTAGTCGAGGTCGAGACCGAAGGGGTCGATCCCATACTCGTTGGCCGGCGGGGTCAGCTTCGCGAGCCGGGCGCGCAGCTCGTCGCCGCCGAGCTCCAGCGTCCAGGCTCGGAGCCGTTCCAGAAGTGCCGCCCCCAGGGACTCCATCCGATCCTCCTGTACCACGGTCCGTCCTGGGGCGATCCCCCCGTGCGCACGACTCCTTGAAGGTCGAGCGGAGCCGGTGTTACCGTCGATATTCCCAGCGATTACGGCGCGAGACCAGGAGCGGAGCCGAGCCACGCCATGAAGGTCAACTGCCCCCACTGCGGCGCCCACTACAGCATCGACGATCGCCGGATCCCGGCCGCCGGGCTGAACGTGAAGTGCCCGAAGTGCTCGGCCACGTTCCCGGTCATGCGCGAGGCCGAGGCCGCTCCTCCCCCTCCGCCCGTGGAGGAGCCGTTCGCGTTCGATCAGCAGCCTGGATCGATCCCGCTGCCCGCGCCCGAGAATCCCTTCGCGATGCCGCCGCAGGAGTTCGCGGACAGCCCGTTCGCGATGCCGCCGCAGGAGTTCGCGGACAACCCGTTCGCGATGCCGCCGCCGCAGGAGCCCGCGGACAACCCGTTCGCGATGCCGCCGCCGCAGGAGCTCGAGGACAGCCCGTTCGCGATGCCGCCGCCGCAGGAGCCAGCGGACAACCCGTTCGCGATGCCGCCGCCGCAGGAGCTCGCCGACAACCCGTTCGCGATGCCGCCACCGCCGGAGCTCGCTGACAACCCCTTCGCGATGCCGCCACCTGCGGCTGCGCCGCAAGCCTCCATGGCGCCGGTGTCGTTCGGTGAGATCGACTTCGAGGCGGACGGGCCCCCGCTCCCTCCGCCCCACGCCGCTCCGCCCGCCCCCACGGTGCCCGATCCCTTCGCCGCGCCGGCTCGTGGAGCGCCCCCTGCGGCGCAGGGCGGTGAGGAGCTGGAGGACCTCTACGGAGACTCCCCGAAGCCGGCCGCCACCCCCGCACCCGGGGGCGGCGCGACCGGGCCGCTCTCCATGGACGCCGACTTCCAGGTCCGGCGGCGCTCCGGAAAGATCTTCGGCCCGTTCCCCGCCGACGCGATCGCCGAGATGCTGCAGAAGGGCGAGCTGCAGGGGAACGAGGACGTCTCCTCGGACCGCGGCGAGACGTGGCAGCCGATGAGCGCGGTCGCGGTCTTCCGCGACGCGGCGGGCAGGGCCAACGCTCCGCCGCCTGGAGGGCAGCCCGTCCCCGCGGTCCCCTTCGGCTCCCGCATCGCGCCGGTGAAGGTGGGCGAGGGAGGCCGGATACTCCGGACCCGCCCGCGGTGGGTGAAGTACGCCGTCGCGGTGGCGCTCGTCGTCGTCCTGGCCGGCGTGGGCGTCGCCGGGATCTTCACGCCGTACGGGCTCTTCTTCTTCCGCGCGTTCCGCTCCGACGCCGAGCGCTCGCGCGTCGCGGCCATCGTGGGGAAGGCGAAGGCCGGACTGGCACGGGGAGACTTCACCGGCGAGCGCGACGCGCTCAAGCTGGCGACAGAGGCGCTGACGGCGGCTCCCGACGACGCCGACGCGCGGCTGGTCTACGTCCTCGCAGCGGGCGCGGTGCAGCAGCGCCACGCAGCCGGCCCCGACGCGGCGCAGCGCGCGGCGGCGGCTGCGAAGGGGCTCGCCGACGAGGCGCCCGGGTCGGCCCCGGCGCTCGCCGCCGCGCTGGCGCTCGCCGTCGCCGGCGGCGACGCCGCGGCGCTCGCCCCGGGTGAGGCGGCGCTGGAGCAGGCGATCGCCAAGGAGAAGCCCGAGCCCGAGATCGTGGCGTTGCTGGCGCGCTCGGCGCTGGCCCGTCGCGACGGCGCTCGCGCGGCGGCGCAGCTCAGGCGGTTGGAGCAGCTCCAGCCCGGCACCTCGCGCGTGGCGCTCGGGCTCGCGCTGGCCCTCGTGGCGCAGGGCAAGGGGGCGGAGGCCCTGCCGGCCTTCGAGAAGGCGCTCGCGTCGGATGCCACGCTCTCCGACGCGCGGATCGAGGGGGCCGCCGCGGCCGCGGCTGCCGGCGACGCCGCCAGGGCGAAGGCGCTGCTCGCGCCGCTGGTCGAGCCCGCCGCCGCGGGCGCGCTCTCGCCGCTCGGCCGCGCGCGGATGCTGACGGTCAGCGCCCAGCTGCTCGCGGGGCGCGCCGCGGCTGCGCCGGAGGTCGAGAAGCTCCTGGCCGACGCGGTGGCCGCCGACGGCAGCTTCGGTGCGGCGCGCATCGCGCTCGCCAACCACCGGCTGAGGCGGAGCGACCCGGCCGGCGCGGTGCTCGCGACGGATCCGGTCGCTGCCGGCGCTGCGAAGGACGCCGAGCTGGCCGACGTCCGCGTCCGGGCGCTGGTCGGCGCCGGACGGGCGCTCGACGCGTCGACGCTGGTCGACGCCGCGCTCGCCGCGTCACCCGGCAACCCCAGGCTGCTGGTGGCCCGGGGCATGGTGCAGGAGCAGACAGGGAAGCTGGCGGAGGCGCAGGCGAGCTACCGCGACGCCATCGCCCGCGCCCCCACCGGGTGGGAGCCGCGCGTGGCGCTCGCACGCCTCGCGATGGCGGCGGGCAACCTGGCGCTCGCCCAGACCGAGATCGCCGGCGCCGTGGAGCGGAGCGCTGGCGCGCCCGCCCCGCTCGCCGCGCTCGGCGAGCTCAGGCAGGCCGAGGGGGACGTCGCCGCGGCCGAGGCGGCCTTCCGCAAGGCGCTCGCGCTCGACGGGGAGCACGCGCCGGCGCTGATCGGGCTCGCGCGGATCTCACTCATCCGGGGAGACCTCGTGGGCGCACGCGCCGACGTCGAGCGGGCCCTCGCGATCGACCCGGGGCGCGTCGACGCCCGCCGCCTCCACGGCGAGCTGCTCTGGAAGTCTGGAGACCTGAAGGGGGCCGAGGCCGAGCTGAGGAGCGCGGCGGACGCGGCGCCCCGCGACGCCGTCGGCTTCGCCCGGCTCGGCGCCGTGCGGCTGGAGCTGGGGGACGTGCCGGGCGCGCTCAAGGCGGCCGAGAACGCCACCGCCCTCGACATCAACCTCGCGGAGGCCCAGTTCTGGCTCGGCAGGGCGCTGCTCGCGAAGGGCGAGCTGCCGGGGGCGCTGACCAGGCTCAAGCGGGCGATCGATCTCGACGGCGCCAACGCGCTCCACCACCTCTGGTACGGGGTCGCCCTGGAGCGGTCCAGCTCCCTGTCCGAGGCGGTGGTCGAGCTGACGCCACGTCCCGTCGCCCGAGGACGCCGGCGCACAGACTGCGGCGGTCGGCAGCCCAGAGACTGCGTCGGGCGACGTCGGACTGCCGGAGGATGGCGACGGTGCCGCACCAGGGCCCACACGCGGACGCCGGCGGTGACGCGGCGTCCAGCGAGCCGGGCCTGGCGGCGCGCTTCGCGGCGCTCGGTCCTCGCGGCGCCGACGAGGTCGAGTTCCTCTTCGCGGCCAACCCCGGCGCTGCCGCTGCGGCCGCTGCGCGAGACGGCCTCCGCCGGCGGCGAGCTGTCGCGCGCGATGCTCGCCATCAGCGGCATGGTGACGCTCGGCGACGACGTCGAGACGCTGATCTTCGACGAGGTCGACACCGGCATCGGCGGGGCCGCACCGGCGGCGCGTGCTCGGCGAGCGCCTCGCGGCGCTCGCCGAGCGCCGCCAGATCGTGTGCATCACGCACCTGGCCGCAGGTGGCGGCGTTCGCCGAGCGCCACTTCGTGATCGTGAAGTCGTGCCGACGCCGCGGCCGACGTCACCGAGACCGACGGTGCGTCCGGTCGACGACGAGCCGCGCATCGACGAGATGTGCCGCATGCTCGGTGGCGGCGACGGCGACGAGGACGGTCCGCAGCCACGCCGAGGGCCTGCTCGGCGGGCGCCGCGGGCTGACCGCCCGGGCCGTGCAGCCGGCCCAGCCGTGCCCGGGCCTCCCGTGGCCGCCGGCCCTCGCGTCTGATATACTGGCCTCCCGAGTGACTCCATGGGCCCGCCGTTCGACCATCGCGTCGGCCCGTACCTCGCAGACGGGCGCGAGCCTTGCCACCCGCAGAATCCCGCCGTACTCCCGCGTAGCCGCGCGCCGGCCCGCGTGCGCAGCGCCTGGCCCGGTGTCGGGCGCGCCGCTCACGAGTCCGCGGCGATGCGGTGACCGCCCGGGCGAGCGCGCACCAGGAGGGGAAGAGGGGCATGACCAAGTACATCTTCGTCACCGGCGGCGTGGTATCGGCTCTCTGGGCAAGGGCATCGCCTCGGCCTCGATCGGCGCCTGCTCAAGAAGCGCGGGCTGCGCGTCACGCATGCAGAAGTTCGACCCGTACCTCAACGTCGATCCGGGCACGATGAGCCCCTTCCAGCACGGCGAGGTCTTCGTGACCGACGACGGCGCCGAGACCGACCTCGACCTGGGCCACTACGAGCGCTTCACCGACGTCGCTCTGAGCGGGCACAACAACGTCACCACCGGCCAGATCTACGACTCGGTCATCAGCAAGGAGCGCCGCGGCGAATACCTCGGCTCCGACCGTCCAGGTGATCCCGCACATCACCGACGAGATCAAGGCGCGCGATCTCTGCCGCGCTGGCGACCAGGAACCTACGACGTCATCTATCACCGAGATCGGCGGCACGGTCGGCGACATCGAGTGCCTGCCGTTCCTCGAGGCGATCCGCCAGTTCCGCTACGACATCGGCCGCGAGCACGTGCTCTTCGTCCACCTGACGCTCGTCCCCTACCTCGAGGCGGCCGGCGAGCTGAAGACCAAGCCGACGCAGCACAGCGTGCGCGCGCTGCGCGAGATCGGCATCCAGCCCGACATCCTGATCTGCCGCACCGAGCTCCCGCTCGGCGACGGACAACCGCGAGAAGATCGCCTGTTCTGCAACGTCGAGCCCGAGCTGGTCTTCGAGGACGTCGACGCCGACGACATCTACCAGATCCCGCTGGTGCTACGCGCGAGCAGGGCTCGACGACGCTGATCCTCAAGACGACTGGGGCCTGCGCGCGCAACGCGAGATCGACCTGGCGGACGTGGGAGCGCGATGGTCGGCTCGACGCCATCGAATCCGCACGGCTCGAAATCGGCGTCGTCGGCAAGTACATCGCACCTGCAGGACGCCTACAAGAGCGATCTACGAGGCGCTGCGCGCACGGCGGGATCGCCAACGACGTGCGCTGCAGATCCGGCGGATCGAGTCGGAGCCTGCTCGACGCGGGCAACGTCGCCGAACAGCTGGACGGGCTGGACGGCATCCTGATCCCCGGCGGCTTCGGCGTGCGCGGGATCGAGGGCAAGATCAAGGCGGTGCGCTATGCGCGCGAGAACACGGTGCCCTTCTTTCGGGATCTGCCTCGGGCATGCAGTGCGCGATGATCGAGTTCGCGCGCAACGTCTGCGGGCTCGACGGCGCGCACAGCCGCGAGTTCGACCCGAACGACCCCGCACCCCGTGATCGATCTGCTGGCCGACGCAAAAGACGATCATCGACTGGGCGGCACGATGCGCCTCGGCGCCTACCACGTGCCAGGCTCGCACGAGGGCAGCCGGCTCTGGCGAGGCCTACCGCGCGAGCGCATCTCCGAGCGCCACCGCCACCGCTACGAGGTCAACAACAAGTACCGCGCGCGTCTGCGAGGAGCGGGGCTTGCTGGTGGCCGGCACGACGCCGAGACAACGGGCTCGTGGAGATCATCGAGATCCCGGGCCATCCCTGGTTCGTCGGCTGCCAGTTCCATCCCGAGTTCAAGTCGCGGCCGCGCGGCCGGCGCCGCTCTTCCGTGAGTTCGTGCGGGCCGCGGCGCGCTGCGCGTCGAGCGCGAGGACGAGCTCGAGGAGTCCTGCGCCGAGCGCTGAGCGCGGCGCGCGAGGCATGGCGATGACGGCGACGCTCGACGACCTCACGGCGCTCTTCGTCCGTCTCGCCGAGACGCCATCGCCGTCCGGCCGTGAGCGCGCCGTCGCCGACCTCATCGTCGCCGAGGTCGGGCCGCGGGATTGGACGTGCACGAGGACGACTCGGCGCCGCGCACCGGCGCGGGCGCCGGCAACCTCATCGTGCGCGTCCCCGGCCACGGCGCCGGCACGCCGATCGCGCTCTGTGCTCACATGGACACCGTCCCGGTCGAGGGCGAGGTGCGCGTCGTCATCGAGAACGGCGTCGCGCGCAGCGCCGGCGACACGATCCTCGGCGCCGACGACAAGGCGGCCGTGACCGCCCTGCTTGCGCTGCTGCGCGACCTGGCGGCGGAGCCGCCGGAGGCCCCGGTGGA
>CAWJSR010000001.1:0-23480 GCA_963845515.1 uncultured delta proteobacterium | reverse complement strand
CAAGCTCGCCCTCTTCTCGGCAGTCATCGGCGTCGCCGCGCTCGCGGGATGCTCCTTCGACCTCGACCTGCCCGCAGTCCCCAGCAACCCCTCGGTGTTGGGGTTCTCGCCCGGCTCGGCCCTTGCGGGGCAGCTCGTCCGCGTGACTGGGAGCCATTTCGCGGCCGTCGCCAGCGAGAACACGGTCAACTTCGCGAACGCCTCCGCGCGCGCCGAGCGGTTCGACGGGGCGGATCTTCCTCGTGCGCGTCCCGGCCAACGCCGGCGACGGCCCCATCACGGTCGCCAACCTGGAGGGGACGAGCCGCGCTTCGGTCAACGCCTTCGACTACCTCGGCCTCGGCGAGCCCGGGAGACTCCAGGTGGCCTCCTCGACGCCGATCCTCCAGCACCCGCGCGCGGTCCTCGCCTATCCGGCCCCAGAGGTGGCCCTGGACTCCGGCCTGTTCGGGGGCCTCCTCTTCCTCAGCAACCCGTCCTTCGCGACGCCTACCGTCCTGCTCAGCACCGACGCCCCCGGGCTGGGGCTCGCTTATTACGTCTACGACGCCGCCGGAAAGGTGATGCTCGACGCGCTGGAAGTCGCGAGCGGCACGAAGCAGGCGTCCATCGAGGCGCCTCCCGGGGCTCCCGAAGAAGCTGCTGCACCTCGCCGGCCGGAACGTCGTGCTCGCCTTCGGCGAGGACATCAACGGCAACGCGGTGGTGGCGGCCTACAACGCCTCGACGCTGGCGTCGCTCCTCGCCCCCGTGCCCTACGGCGTGGAGAACTTCTTCGGCGCGGTGGACCTGCGGGACGGCCGCGTCGTCGTTGCCGGCTTCGACATCAATTACGACATCGCGCTTTTCGTCCTCGATCTCCGCACGCTGCCGGCTGTGCCTTCCCCCCCCGTCCAGTTCGGCTGTGCCGGCTCGTACGCCGGCGCGTGCCCGCCGGGGTTCAACACGGCAGCCGACGGCCTCGTCCCGCTCGCCGCGGCGGGTGACGGCGCCGGCTCGATTGACGTGGCGGCGTCGCTCGACGACGGCAACGCCGCCATCGCCTCCCTCTCGACGGGGACGTTCGAGACCCTCGTGGACACGTTCAGCCCCAATCTCATCGAGTCGATCGTGGCCGCCGCCTCGACCCCGATCTTCGTCGCGACGAAGCCGGGCGACGACCTCGCCGTCGCCTTCGGCAGCAACGGCGCCCTCCGCTGGTTCGTGGACGCCGCCAGCCCGACGGTCGCCGCGTCGGTGAGCCTCCCGGGCCTCGGCGTCCTGCCGACGATCGACTACGCCTTCGTCGCGGGCGACGGGGACAACAACGTCCTCGTCGTGGACATTGCCACTGGCCAGCGGGTCGCCCGCGTCAACTTCGACGTCGCTCCTGGCGGAGACGGCTACGCCGACGCCGCGGCCTGGGTCCCGTCCGCTGCCGGCCTCGAGGGCGACCTCATCTTCCCGTCCACCGCGTTCCCGGGCCTGCTCAGGTTCCCGACCGGGACCGACGCGCCGTCCGCTATCTCCCGGACGCCCGCCATCGGCTTCGTCGCCGCCGCGAGCGACGCACGCAACGCCTGGGCGGTCACGGGAGGCGCGACCCCGCTCGTCGAGGGGTTCCTGGACGGCGCCTGGGATGCGCCCCTGCCGGTCCTCCTCGCCTCTGGCGCGCAGCCACGCCGCGTCGCGGCGCGCGGCAGGCTCCTCGCCGTCGCCCACGACGAGGGGCTCTCCCTGATCGACGCAGACGCCGCCCCCACCCCTCCCGCGACGGCAGGTGTCACGGCCATCCCTTCGGCCGGGGCGCCGGCCTTCTACGGCCTCGGCTTCACGCCCGGTGGCGACGTCTGGGCCGTCGTGGAGCGGGACGACGACGTCACGGTGGGCTTCTGGACTCCCGCCTCGCTCGTCGCGGGCGGGACGCCACGCGCGAGCTGGATCGTCCCGGGGACGACCTCAGCGTCCCGCACGGCCTCCGTGCGGACGGCCGCCCTGCTGGAGGATGGCCTCTGGGTCTTCTGGAGCGACGTGGACGCGCAGGAGTCGTTCGCCACGCTGTTCGACGCGACGCTCGGCGAGGGCCGGACGGTCCCCGCGAGCGACCAACTCCTGGAGATCCACGCGATCTCCCCGAACGGTCGACTCCTCGTCCACAGGGAGACCGGCGGCTCGCTCGGGTTCGCCGTGCGCTTCTTCAGGGCCGATCCGGAGGCGGGCTTTCCCGAGGTTGGGAGCCTCATCTTCAACGAGCGGGTCGAAGGCTTCACCTTCGACTCCAGCGGCGAACGACTCTACGTAATCACCCAGTCGCCCGACCGGATCGTGACGATCGACTGAACGCGCTTCAGGACCCGCGACGGGCCGCCCGGCACTACTGGGCGAACTGGAGCTTCACGGCGGCGGAGATTACGCGGGCGTCGGGATCGTCGAGCGACTGACGGTAGGCCACGTCTATGCCGCCACCGTTGCCGGAGACGAGTCCGGCCCCGATGGACCACCACCTGGTGTCGAGCGTCTCGTCGATGACGTAGCTGGCCCGCAGCGGGGCGAGCCCACCGAGGAGGACCTCGGCGCCGAACGCATAGCGGTTCGTGGTCTCCCCGCCGCGATCGAGATTCGCGCGCCAGTCGAAGCTGCCCTGGACGCTCCGGTCGCTACCGATCGCGATCCCGGCCCCCACCCCGCGAGGGAGGACCAGCTCCTGTCCGGTCGGCGCCAGGTTGTACCCGGCCACACCCAGCGAGACGTAGTCGGCCACCTGCCAGAGGATCCCCGCGTCGACCGTGGCGGCGCTCACCGACTCGTCGCCCGAGAGGTCGTAGTACTTCCCCGCGACGCCGAGGTAGATCCCCTCGGCGATGGAGCCCGCCATGGCCAGGTGATAGAGCGAGCCCGTCTCCAGCCCCTCGGTCACGTGTCCGTAGGCGACCGCCGCGGCCACGGAGCTCGAGAGGGAGTCGGCGACCGAGGCGGTCCAGACCTGCGCCGTGGTCTCCGAGCCGCGCCGCTCGAACCAGGACTGGGCCTCCGCCGAGTAGCGGCGGCGGGCCGCGAGCGCGGCGGGGTTCACGTAGATCGCGTCGTTGCCGGACGCGATCCCGATCGCTGCGCCGATCCCCACCGCCCGCGGGCCGGCGAGATCGGCCACGCCGGCGGGCGCGACGGACTGCGCGAAGGCCGCGGCCGGCCACTGCAAGATCGCGAAAAGCACAATGGATTTCGTGCGCACGGGGTGAGGATATCGCCCGCACCAGGCGCCGCAAGAAAGCGGACGTGATCGCTGCCAGGCGCCCTTGGCCCCCGGCGGTGATGGCGCTATCGTCATCGGGTGGTAACGGATCCGGAGGTGGACGATGCGCAAGCGTGAGTTCGTCCAGTACCGGTCGCTCCTCCAGCACCAGCTGGCCGAGCTTCTGGGCCAGGGTGAGGAGACGGTTCGCGCGATGGTGGCGCAGGACGCGGAGGAGATCCCGGATCCGAACGACCGAGGCACCATCGAGAGCGAGCGGAACTGGGCGCTCCGGCTCGGCGACCGGGATCGGCGCCTGGCGACCAAGATCGTCGGTGCCCTCGAGCGGCTCGACAAGGGGACGTTCGGGGTCTGCGAGACCTGCGGCCGGCCCATCTCGGCGGGTCGTCTGAAGGCGCGACCGGTGACCACCCTCTGCATCGACTGCAAGACCGAGTCCGAGCGGAGCGAGCGAGCCTAGGCTGGGGCCGGCACCGCCCCCAGCTACTCCTTCCGCGCACCGGATGGCCGGGCTAGAGTCCCCGCCATGTCACGGATCCGTAAGGCGGTCATCCCCGCGGCGGGGCTCGGCACCCGCTTCCTCCCTGCGACCAAGGCGGTTCCGAAGGAGCTCCTCCCGATCGTCGACGTCCCCACGATCCAGCACATCGTGGAGGAGGCGGTCGCCGCCGGCGTCCGCGACGTGATCCTGGTCTGCGCGCGCGGCAAGGACTCGATCGTCGACCACTTCGACATCGCCCCCGAGCTGGAGGCCCACCTCGAGCGGGCCGGGAAGCACGAGCTGCGGGCCCAGATGCGCGCGATCGCCGAGATGGCCAACGTGGTGGTGGTCCGGCAGCAGCAGCCGCTCGGCCTCGGCCACGCGGTCCTCTGCGCGAAGGACCTCGTCGGCGACGAGCCGTTCGTCGTCATGCTCGGGGACGACATCATCGACGCGCAGGTCCCGGTCACCAAGCAGCTCGCCGACTGCTACGAGCGTCACCGGCTCGGCACCATCGCGCTGATGGAGGTCTCGCTCGACGAGACGCACCAGTACGGCATCGCCGCCGGAAAGGCCCTCGACGATCGGACGATGCGGATCGACCGGCTGGTCGAGAAGCCGAAGGCCGATCCGCCGTCCCACCTCGCCGTCATCGGCCGCTACGTCCTCCCCCCACGGATCTTCTCCTACCTGGAGGCGGTGAAGCCCGGCGTCGGCGGGGAGATCCAGCTCACCGACGCCCTCGCGATGCTCGCCCAGGAGGTCGGACTCCTCGGCTACCGGTTCGACGGCGATCGGTACGACGCCGGCGACCGGCTCGGGTACCTCAAGGCCAACATCGCCTTCGCGATGAAGCGCCCCGAGCTGGCGGGCCCCCTCCGCGAGTACATGAAGGAGCTGGTGAAGTGACCCGGCTCCGGCGCTCCATCGCGGCCCTCGTCGTCGCCGCGGTCGCGCTCCCCGCGGCCGCCTATGTCCTCCCGGTCCCCGCCATCCTCCGCCGCCTCGCTGGACGGCGCGCCGCGCAGGCGCTGGCGACCATCGAGGTGACCGGCACCATCCAGGCCAGCGGCGCTGCCGCCGACGGGGTCCTCGCCGCAGGCGGGATCCGGGGCGCCGGCGGGCTCGCCGCGCTGCCCGCCCGGCTGCTCTGGAAGGTGCCCGGGCGCTGCCGGATCGAGCTCGCCCCAGCCGGGGTCGTGGACGCCGATCGACCCTACCTCCTGGTCCGGGGCGACACCGTGACGGGTGACGGGGAGGTCTCGCGCGATCCCTCCTTCGTGGCCATGGCGCGCGCCATCTGCGCGCTGCTGGCCGTCGCGCCCGCCTCCGAGGCGGGGGACCGGCCCTGGGCCGCCACGCTCGCGAAGCGTGGCGTGGCCCTCGCCGGCGGCGCCACGCTCGGCCGGTTCGACGGTCGGGTCTCGTACGTGATCGGTGGCCGCCCCACCGACTCCAAGCCGCTCGCCTGGGTCGACAAGGAGAGCTTCCAGCCGGTCCGGCTTCTCTTCATGGAGGCTGGGACCATGACCGACGTCCGGTTCCTGGGCTGGGGCTCTCCCACGGGCGGCGACTGGGCACCCCGCGCCATCGAGGTCCACGCGGCCGGCGCGCTCCAGCTCAGGTTCACGACCGAGAAGGCGTCCGCCAACCCCAGGCTGGCCGACCTGATCTTCCAGTAGGTCTTCGTCAGGACGGTCGAACGGAGGCGATGGCTCGGGAGAGGGCCTCGCGCTCGGGCGGCTTCTCCACGCAAGGCTGTCCGGTGGCGGCGACCGCCGTCGCGATCGCCTCGGTGACCGCACCGCCGGTGATGAAGACCACCCGCCTCGCGAGCTCGGGATCGACCGCGCGGAGCCGGTCGTGGAACGCCGGCCCCGAGAGCCCCGGCATCATGACGTCGCAGAGGATCACGTCGGGGCGCGGCTCCGCCGACAGCCGTGTGAGCGCCGTCTCCGCCACCATCTCGATCGCGACCTGCGCCGAGCGCCCCAGCATCCGGGCGAGCGCCCTGGTCACGGCCGGATCGTCGTCGACCACCATGATCCGACCGCGCGGCGCCGCGACCGGCGCGGCCTCCTCGGCCGCCTTCGCGGCGCCCGCGGCAGGGAGGAGCACCGTGAAGCGCGTCCCGGTGCCCGGCTCGCTCTCGAACCCGATGGTGCCGCCGAGCCGGGTGACGATGCCGTGGCAGATGGAGAGGCCGAGCCCGGTCCCCTCCCCGACCGCCTTGGTCGTGAAGAAGGGCTCGAAGATCCGCCCCTGCAGCTCCGCCGGGATGCCCGCCCCGTTGTCGGAGACCTCGACGGCGGCCCTTCCGTCCGGCGCGGTGAAGCACCTGACCACGATCGCCGCCCCGCCCGGCGCGTCCGCGCGCGCCGCCTGCCCGGCGTTGACCAGGAGGTTCACGAAGACCTGCCCCAGCTCGTTCCCCCGCGAGAGGACGGGCGGCGCGCTGCCGATCTCCTCCACGACGCGCGCGCGGTGCTGGATCGTGTTGCCCACCAGCCTCAGCGCGCCGCGCAGCTCGGCGGCGACGTCGACTCGCGCCGGCGGCCCGTCCCCGGCGCGCGAGTAGGCGCGGAGGGATCGGACGACGTCGCGGACCCGCTCGGCGCCGTGGATCGCCTCCACCAGCGCGCGGCGCTCCTCGTCGCCCACCTCGCCGAACGCGGGCGACTCCAGGCTCTCGGCCACGAAGGAGAGGTTCGCGAGCACGTACGCCAGCGGGTTGTTGATCTCGTGGGCGACGCCCGCGGCGAGCGTGCCGAGGCTGGCCAGTCGCTCGGTCGCCTCGGCCCTCAGCCGGTCCCGGACGTCGCGCACCGTCGCGATGCAGTGCTCCTCGCCGTCCAGCTCCAGGTGGACGAGGCTGACGGACACGGCGATGGTCTCCGCCCGCTTGCGGATCCTGAGCGAGAGCTCCGCGGAGCCGACCTCCCGCAGCCTCGTCCAGGTCTCGCTCCACCACTCGGGGTCCCGCTGGAAGAGCGCCTCCCAGCGCTGCCGCGAGCTCCCTCCGTCGATCACACCCGCGCGAAGCCGGGCCGCAGCGCCGTTGGAGAAGACGACGCGGCCATCCCCGGCGACCACCTCGATCGCCTCCACCGCCTGCTCCACCACCTGGTAGGCGAGCCGCAGCGCGCGCTCCGCGCCATGCGGTCCGCTCCACCTGCTCCGCGAGCCGCGCCTCGGAGGCGGCCTGGAGCCGATCCAGCAGCACGTTGAACGCGGCCGACAGGGAGCCGACCTCGTCCTCGCCGGTGCGGGGCACCCTGACGTCGGTCGGCTCCGCCAACGCCGCGTTCACGACGTTGGCGCTCAGGGCGCGAACCCCGGCGGTCAGCCTGGAGGAGAGGTGCCACAGGACGGTGAAGATGACGACGAGCATCGCCCCGATGCCCAGGGCGGTCGCGCCCGCGAAGCGGTGAAGGCCACGGAAGGCGACCGCGTGGGGGATCCCGAGGCGCAGCCGCAGGTGGGTGGCCCCTGCCAGCGTCAAGGACCGCTCCGCCATGAGGTAGGCGTCGTCCAGCGTCTTCTCGCCGAGCGGCACGGCGGGCGCGTCCGGGTCGAGCAGGGCCATCACCCACTGCGGATCGCGCGCGGACGACTCGTCGAAGACGGGCCCGAGGGCGATCTCGGCGACCAGCGCCCCCTCGGGCCGAGCGGTGCCTGGATAGAGCACGGGCTGCGCGTAGACGATGACGGGCCCCTCTTCGCCGTGCCGGACGGTGACCTCGACCTCACCCCGCTCGACGACCGACGCGAGCCACGGCGCGCCGACGAAGCCGTCCGGAGCTCCTGGACGATCCCCGCAGAGCCCTCTCCCCTGGAAGTCGATGATCGACAGCCGGACGGGAGCCGGAGCGACGGCCGCGAAGTCGCTCAGGAGCGGGCGCACGACGAGCTCTCGCCCCTCCGGGTCGACCAGCGCGTTGGTGACGATGCCGTTGCGGGCGAGCGCCCGGGCGCCGCTGACGATGCCACCCACGGTGAGCTCGATCCGGAGCGCCGCCGCTTCGGTCCGCGCCTCGGTCTCGACGAGGATGCCGTCCTGTATGGCCCCCCTCGCCGTCAGGTAGCCGGTGAGCATCATGGCCGACCCGAGGACGAGCGCGAGCGCCACCGACGTGACGAAGTGCTTCCGGAAGGCGCTGGCCCGGACCCACGCGTTGAGCGACCGGAGGCGCTCGAGGAGGCGCCAGGCAGGCGTCAGCACACCGGGTCCCCTGGCACACAACTCATTCGAAGCCCCCGGCGCGGAATCTACCAATCGGCGCGGAAGAGCTCCATTGCAGGTGGCGGCCTCGCGCCCCCCGTGGCGATCAGCCGCGCTCGGAGAGTGTAGCCGTGGTGCGTGTCACGCCGACATCGCCCGCACCGACGAGGCGTTCGGCGAGCACGTGAAGGCGCGCCGCACGGCCTGACGACTGCCCGCGCGCGCCGCGCGCTCAGACCTGGAAGAGCGGCGTCGAGAGGTACTTCTCGCCGCGATCGGGGAAGATCGTCACGATCGTCCCGGACTCGATCTCCTCGGCCACCTTGCGCGCCGCCCAGAGGGCCGCGCCGCTGCTCATGCCGACGAAGATCCCCTCCTCCCTCGCGATGCGCCGCGCGAGGTCGAAGGCGTCCTCGGTCTCGATCATGATGTGGCGGTCGATCTTCTTCGCGTCGTAGATGGCGGGGACGATCGCCTCGTCCAGGTTCTTGAGCCCCTGGATGTAGTGGCCGAGCACGGGGTGCGCGCTCACGATCCTCACCCCCGGTAGCCGTTCCTTCAGCGCGAGCGCAGGCGCAGCGCGCGCGCGCTGTCGGCGGCGTGCTGGTCGATGGCGCGGCGCTGCGCCAGGGTCGGCGTGCGGTCGCGCTGCGCCAGCTCGTCCTGCAGCGCGGTCATGCTCAGGTTCATCGTCAGCGCGGCGCAGAGCAGCGCCTGCGTCTCGGCCTCGCTGCAGCGCAGCTGCTCGGCGCACATCGCGCAGACGACGGCGCAGAGCAGCGCATGCTCGCTGCTGTAGTTGTCGTGATAGCGGGCGGCGCGCTGCACCAGCAGATAGAGCAGGACATCGGCGTCGCGGGCGACGGCGCGAGCCACCCGCGCCGCCAGGCGTTCGATCTGCGCCTGCCAGTTCGGCATCGTCGGCGCGCCGTGCAGCAGCGGCGCGAGGCGCAGCGGCAGCTCGCGCGCCTCGGCGCTCGGTGTCAGCTCGGCCTCGACGGGCTCGGGCGCTGGTGCGGCCTGCGCCGCATCGGACGCCGCCGCGGCGCGGGCGCGCTCCGTCCGCCAGGCCTCGGACTCGCCGGCGCCGGCCATCGGGCCGGCCCGGCGCAGCTGCTGCAGCTGCCGCTCGTCGCCGATCGCCGCACCCTTGGGCATGAGCATCGCGCCGTCGGCATCGAGGATGTCGAACGGCAGCGCGTCGTGCACGTGCAGTTGCTCGGGATCGAGTGCGATCAGGTTCACGCAGAGGAGGCAGGCAAGACCACCGCAAACCGGCGGACAACGCTCGATTATCGGCACCCGCGGGCGTGGCTTGAGATCGGCTGCCGCGGCGCCGGCCGCATCGATCGCCGCAATTGCCGGCCAAGCGCGGTGCTGATCAACGGATCGCGGGGCTTGACATCTTTCCGATCGAGGCTCTCAAGTTCCGCAAATCGCTCTCCGATAACCCCGCAACGCTTTCCGAACCGCAAGGAGCAGGAAGTGTGGTCCGGTTAGCCGGCCGCGGCGCAAGCAGCCATTTTTCGAAAGCTGCGAGGGCAACGGTCGCTAGCGTCGGGCGGCGCCGGTCGAACCACCCGGGGTGGACGGCCGGCAGGCAACCAGGCCGCGGGAGTCCGCGGCATCGGATGTGACGCCGGCGCTGTGCCGGAAATCTTCAACTGAAAGGATTGCGAAATGTCTTTGCTCATCAACACCAACATCGCCTCGCTGAATGCGCAGCGCAACCTGTGGATGTCGCAGGCCTCGCTGGCCGACGTCGATGCAGCGCCTGTCGTCGGGCCTGCGCGTCAACTCGGCCAAGGACGACGCCGCCGGCCTGGCGATCGCCGAGCGCATGAACGCCCAGGTCACGCGGCATGAACGTCGCCATCCGCAACGCCAACGACGGCATCTCGCTGGCGCAGACCGCCGAAGGCGCGCTCGGCAAGATCGGCGACAACCTGCAGCGCATGCGTGAACTGGCGGTGCAGGCCGCCAACGCCACCAACGGCACGTCCGACCGGACTGCGCTCGACAACGGAGTTCAAGCAGCTGGCGGCAGAGAAATCGCCCGCGTGCTTGCCGGCACCAGCTTCAACGGCCAGAACGCTGCTGACGGGCGCCGGCGGCGGTCGGGCACGTTCACCTTCCAGGTGGGTGCCAACAGCGCCGCCGACAACCAGATCGACATCGACTGACGACCGACATCGCCACCGCCATGGGACACCAACACCCAGGTGCGCCGTGCGGCGACGCTGGGCGCCACCGCCGCATCGGCCACGCACGGTGATCGACAACATCGACACCGCGCTGACCGCGGTGAACGGCGCCGCGCGCGACGCTCGGCGCCTCGCAGAGCCGCTTCGACGCGGTGATCGCCAACCTGCAGGTCGCGGCCGAGAACCAGACCGCCGCGCGCAGCCGCATCATCGACGCCGACTTCGCCGCCGAGACCGCCAACCTGTCCCGCGCGCAGATCCTGCAGCAGGCCGGCACCGCGATGGTGGCGCAGGCGAACCAGTTGCCGCAGCAGGTGCTGACCGCTGCTGCGCTAGATCCTCGGAAGGCAGACCGGCCGTTCAACGAACCGGCAACTCGGGATTCGGGCTCGATCGCCCCGGCAACGGGGCGCTCGGCAACGGACACCGCTTGACAGGGCGCCCCTCGGGGCGCCCTTTTTCTTGGCGCGAACTGGCCGGGATAGGGCCTTCATTTCGACGCATCGGCGGCGCGCCGGCTTCCCAACAATGGCGTCACAGGTTGCACCGAGGTGAGCCTGCGTGACCGGCACATCCGCCGGGAGTCGATACCGGATTCTTGACAGGAGCGCTCCATGCCGCAGACGATCAACACCAACATCGATTCGCTGAACGCGCAGCGCAACCTGAACATGTCGCAGACGTCGCTGGCGACCTCGATGCAGCGCCTGTCGTCGGGCCTGCGCGTCAACTCCGCCAAGGACGACGCCGCCGGCCTGGCCATCGCCGAGCGCATGAACGCGCAGGTGCGCGGCATGAACGTCGCCATCCGCAATGCCAACGACGGCATCTCGCTGGCGCAGACCGCCGAAGGCGCGCTCGGCAAGGTCGGCGACACGCTGCAGCGCATGCGCGAGCTGGCGGTGCAGTCGGCCAACGACACCAACGGCACGCCGGATCGACAAGGACTCGCTGGACAACGAGTTCGAGCAGCTGCCGAGGAAATCCGCGCGTGCTCGGCGGCACCACCTTCAACGGCAAGCACGCTGCTGACGGGAGCGGGCGGCACCGGCGGCGTGTCACCTTCCAGGTCGGCGCCAACACCGGCGCACGACACCAGATCAGCATCACCACCGACCGACATGACGCCACATCGCCGATGGCGGCACCAACACGCCGGCGCGGCCGCGCGCATCGACTCAGCGCCACGGCGGCGATCGCACTGACGGCGATCGACGACATCGACGCCGCGCTGGACACCGTCAACGACGCCCGCGCGACGCTCGGCGCCGCGCAGAGCCGCTTCGAGGCGGTGATCGCCAACCTGCAGATCGCGGCCGAGAACCAGACCGCCGCGCGCAGCCGCATCATGGACGCCGACTTCGCCGCCGAGACCGCCAACCTGAGCCGCGCGCAGATCCTGCAGCAGGCCGGCAACGGCGATGGTGGCGCAGGCCAACCAGTTGCCGCAGCAGGTGCTGCAGCTGCTGCAACGCTGACGCGCGGCGGGAGCGCCCGCTCAAGTTGCGACCGCTGGCGGCCGATACACCGATCGTCCGGCCGGGCCTTGCCATGTCAGGCGGGTCGCCCGGACGCTGCCACACTGAAGGACGCACAGCATGGCCACCAGCATCGGGCCGCCACTCAGCTCGCCGGGCATCGGCAGCGGCCTCGACGTCAACAGCATCGTCAGCGCAGCTGGTGGCGCTCGAGCGCGGCCGATCACGCGGCTGCAGACGCAGGCAACGCACGCTGCAGACGCAGCTGTCGGCGTTCGGCAAGATCAAGACGCTAGTCGCGCCGTTGCGCGACGCGGCGCGCACGCTGGCTTCGCGCCGACGACCTGGAGCACAGACCATCGGCAGCCTCGACCGACGCGGCGGTCGGCGTCGTGACCGATCGGCGGCGCGCCTGCCCGGCAGCTACGCGGTGCGAGGTGCAGAGCCTCGCCGCGGCGCAGTCGGTCGCCACGGCGACGGCGTGCCGACGCGCCACGAGCACGCTCGGCGCCGGCACGCTGCACATCGAGCTCGGCAGCTGGGCCGGCAGCCGCCTTCACGCCCAGAGCGGCGCCACGCGCGGTCGACGTCGACGATCGGCCCGGCGACCGACACGCTGGCAGCAGGTGCGCGACAAGATCAATGCCGCCGGCGCCGGCGTCACCGCGCTCGATCCTGACCGACGCCAGCGGCGCGCGCCTGGTGCTGCGCTCGACCGGCCACCGGCGCGGAGAACGGCTTTCGCGTCAGCGTCACCGATGCCGACGGCGACGGCCGACGCCAGCGGCTCTCGGCGCTGGCCTACGACCCGTCGCCGGCGCCGCGACGCCGATGACGCAGCGCGCAGGCCGCCGCCGACGCGCACGCGACGATCAACGGCCTGGCCGGTCACCTCGGCGAGCAACACGCTCGACCGACGTGGTCGACGGCGTGACGCTGACCTCGAGCAAGGTCACCACCGCGCCGGTCGACGTCGACGTCGGCGCAGGACACCGCGGCGATGAAGAAGGCGGTCGCAGGCTTCGTCGACGCCTACAACGACGCTGGCCAAGCTATCTGCCGACGCAGACCAAGTACGACGCCGCCACCAAGACCGCCGGCGCGCTGCAGGGCGACAGCGCCGCCGCTCGGCCTGCAGCGCCAGATGCGCGCGCTGCTCGGCGCGAGCAGCGGCGCATCGACGGCCTTCGCGCGGCTGTCCGACATCGGCCTCGAGATGCAGCGCGACGGCACGCTGAGCGTCAACGGCAGCAAGCTCGACAACGCGCTGGCCAACCTGCCCGAGCTGAAGAAGCTGTTCGCCAACGGCGACAGCGCGACGCCGGCGCAACGACGGCTTCGCACGCGCTTCCGCGCGCTGGCCGACCGCATGCTCGGCATCGACGGCGCGCTCACGACGCGCAACGACGGCCTGCAGCCAGCGCATCAAGCGCAACCAGGACCAGCAGGACGCGACTGGACGAGCGCCTGGCGCAGACCGAGGAGCGCCTGCGCGCGCAGTACACCGCGCTCGACGCGCAGATGGGCCAGCTCAACGGCCTGAGCACCTACGTGACGCAGCAGATGGCGATGCTCCGAACAGCAACAAGGCCTGAGCAGCGGTGCGCAGCTGCAGCCGGCGCCGCTGCCGACGCGCGCATCGGGCCGCCGGTCCGCTCGATCCCGGCGCGCTCGCGCGGCTCTCAAGTCGCCGGCTGCGCGGTGCAGCCGAGCTCAAGCCATCGAGCGTCAGGCCGAAACCAGCGCAGAGCGCCACCGATGTTCGCACGCCCGCATGCACAGCTCCCCTTCGCGCACCACCAGCCGCACGGCCGGCGCCTACCGCCAGGTCGGCGTCGAGACCGGTGTCGACGGCGCCTCGCCGCACCAGCTGGTCGCGATGCTGTTCGACGGCTTGCTGACGCCGTCGCGCAGGCGCGCGGTGCGCTGCGCCGGGCGAGATCGACGCCAAGGGCCGGGCGATCGGCCGCGCGGTGCGCATCGTCGAGGAGGGCCTGCAAGGCCGGCGCTCGACCTCGCACGACGGCGGCGAGCTGGCCGCCGACCTGGACGAGCTCTACGCCTACGTGGCGCTGCGCCTGACCCAGGCCAACCTGCACAACGACGACGCGGCGCTGGACGAGTGCGCCGCGCCTGATCGAGCCGCTGCGCGACGGCCTGGTCGCGATCGGCCCGCGCGCAGCCGAAGCGCCGCGCAGTGACGCCGCCGACGCCGCGCCGACGACCTCACCGCGGAACGCCTGCATGAACTCCGCACTGCTCAACTACTACGAGGCCATCGAGCAGGCCAGCCAGGACATGCTCGACGCCGCCCGCGGCGGCAACTGGGACCAGGTGGTCAAGCTCGAAGGCGCCTGCGCGCTGCTGATCTCGCAGCTCAAGCACGCCGCCGCCGACGCAGCCGCTGGCCGCCGAAGAGGCGCAGCTCAAGTCGCGCATCATGCAGCGCATCCTGCGTCAACGACGCCGAGATCCGCCAGCTGGCCGAGCCCTGGCTCGAGGACCTCGACGACCTGCTGGCCGGCCGCCCGAAGACGCTGCACTGACACCGCGCTGTCCGCCGCAGCCAGCGACATGGAAACGCTGCCGATGCCGCTCGACGCGCTGGCCGCGCCGAACGGCGGCCTCGACGAGTTCCGCGTCAGCCGCGCCGCGCGAGATCGCGGCCATGCTGCAGCAGCTTGCAGGACGGCAACGTGCCGCTGCAACCTGAACGCGCAGCGACGGCGCGCGTCTACACGACCACGCTGTGGGCGCTCGACGCCGCAGCGCGGCGCGCTCAGCTTCAGCGCCGACGCCGAGCGATCCGCAGCTGCAGGCGCTGCTCGAAGGCGACGAGGCCGTCGTGGTCGGCTACCTCGACAACGTCAAGCTGCAGTTCGACGTGCACGACCTGGTGCTGGTGCGCGGCGCGCGCGCCAGCGCGCTGAGCGCGCGCTGCCCGCGCGAGCTGTTCCGCTTCCAGCGCCGCAACGCCTTCCGCGTGCGGCCGCTGCTGCGCAGCGCGCCGATGGCGCGCCTGCGCCACCCGACGATGCCCGACATGCGAGCTCGCGCTGCGCGTGCATCGACGTGAGCATCGGCGGCTGCGCGCTGTTCCTGCCCGACGACGTGCCGCCGCATCGCAGCCCGGCGTGCGTGATGCAACCGGGTGCAGATCGAGCTCGACGCCGACACGCGCTTCGCAGGCCAACCTGCGCCTGCAGCACGTCACCGCGCATCAACCCCGACGCGCGCGGCGTGCGCCTGGGCTGCGAGTTCGTGCGCCTCGGCGACGACGCCGAGCGCACGCTGCAGCGCTTCATCGACCAGACGCAGAAGCGCAAGCGCGCGCTGAACCTCGACTGAAGAACAAAAGAAAAGGGCCGCGAAGCGGCCCGTTGTCCTGTCGGCGAAGCACTCGGCCCGTTGTCCTGTCGGGGAAGCACTGTTCGGCCCGCTGTCCTGTTGGTGGGGCACTCGGCCCGCTGTCTTTATCGGCGAAGCACTCGCCTACGCCTGGATCACGCCGCCGCGCAGGCCGCGCTCGGCGCCGCCTTGCGCGCCGTACAGCGTCGCCGCGTCGCGCGGCAGCAGCACGTCGATGGCGCGATCAAGCGCCGCGGTGGCGCGGGCCAGCGACTCGCGTTGCGCGGCGACCTGGCCGCTCGCGCTGGCCAGCCGCCGGCGCAGCGAGGGCGGCACCTGGCCGTCGCGCGCGGCGTGCTTGAAGCGGTCGATGGCCTGCGCCAGCGCGCGGTGCAGCGCATTGGCGTGCTGTTCGATCGCCGTGCTGTCGTGCGCGCGCAGCGCCTCGCCGAGCGCGACCAGGCCGGCCTCGATGGCCAGCAGGGGCGGCTCGAGCTCGCTCGCTGTGTCGTGGGCGCCGCTCGCTGCGGGCAACGGCGTGCCCTCAAGTGATGTCATCGAGGACCTGTCGTTGCTGCTGTTATTTGCTGCCGACCTTGCCGAGCAGTTCCTGCGCATTGGCGATCAGCCTGTCGGCGATCACCTCGGCGTTGACCTTGTAGCTGCCGCTCGCGATCGCCTGCGAGATGCGCGCCACCTTGTCGGCGTCGAAGTCGGCGTCCGCGGGCGCCGCGCCGAGCAGGCTGCTCGCCGCGGCGGACAGCTGGACCTGTGCGCTGGCATCGGCCTCACCGGCGTTGGCGGCGGATCCGCCGGCGGCCTTGGTCTGCGCGCCGTTCTTCTGCGCCGTGTCCTGCGCGCGCACGGCGCCGACGCCGACCGCCGCCTCAGGATTGCCGATTTTCATGATGAGCTTCTCCTCGCCGGGCGGGGTGAGCCGTCCCTTGCAACATGGTCGGAGTATGAAGCGCCGGGAGCGAGATCGACAACCAACGTTTCTTCAGCAACAGCCGAGCCGTCTCGGGCGAGAGTTCTTCCAGACTCGGAAAATTCAGATCCCCGCTTGGGCGAATTTCGACCGTACCGTCGGGACCCCTGAATTCTTGGTCCGGGAGGCTGCCCAACGCCGCGGCGGCCTCCGGCGAGATCTCCGTGACGCCGGGAAAATTGAACCCGGTGGCCTTGACGAGCGTTTCCGCGAGCAGCGCCGAGTCCAGCTTCTGCAGGTTCGGTAGGCTCAATCGAGCGAATCCCAACACCCCCGGACGAAACGTCGTGCCGACCAACGCTTCGGCCACGATGCGGATCTGTTCGGGCGTTAAGCTCTTCCACATCCCGCAACGTGAGATTCAAACGGGACTTCAACAGCGTTCTCAGGACCGCGTCGGAGAATGGGACCGTTGCCGACCAATGTCAGGTTGACGGGACTTGGGTTCGCGGCCAGCACCTTGGCCACTTCCGGTGTCACCGCGGCCAGGGACAAGTAGATCACCGCCCCAGAAACTTCCTTGGCCCCTTGCCCCAAGTCAACAGCTCTCGCCTGTTCCGCGGTCAGCTTCTCGACCTTCGGAAGCAGCACGACGCCCGCTGCCAATTTCTTCGCCAGCGGCAGCGAGTCGAGCGACGTCAGGTTCGGCAGCGAGAGGCCACCGACGGTTTCGGCCAGCTTCTCCTGGACTTCAGGCGAGACATCGGTCAAGCCGGCCAGCGTCAGGCTTCGCTCGTTCTTGGCCAACGCCGCCGCGATCTCCGGCGAGATCGTTGTCAGGTAGGGAAACGATAAGGCACCCGGTCGGGCGGCGAGTTTCTCGGCCAGCGGAACCGAATCGAGTTCCGCCAAGCTGGTCAGAAACAGATGGCCAGGCAGCTTCACGATCGCCTCCGCAGCCTCCGGTGAAACGGAGGTCACCGAGTGCAGCCAGACGTTCGCGGCCTGACTCTTTGCCAGCGCGGTGGCCACCTCGGGCGAGAGCGACTTCAGCCCGAGGATCAGCATCTCTCCCCGGAACTCCGCGAGCGCCTCGGCCACCGCCGGAGTGATCTCGTAGGTTCTGCTGAGTTGCAGGATGCCAAACCGCGATTCCGCCTCAACCTTTTGAACCAGGTCTCGGGCCTGCTGGACCGTGACATTCTCGGAGACCCTGGCGGGGACTTCCGGGAGCGGGGGATCTTGGCTCGCCAGAGAACGTGCCGGGAACCGACCCTGCTGGAACAACTCGCCGAACGTGGGCGAATTGGCCAACAAGGGATTCGCGAGGATCTCCTTCATCCGCCGCCCCGCGTCGCGTTGCCGTACAGGATCCTCGCGATCACTGATCCTTAACAGCGTGTTGATCGCGTTGCCATACTCGTTGCGCGGCCCTCCCCACCTGGCAAGATGGCAGACGGAGCAAGTCCCGTAGCAGGCTGATTCTCCGAGATAGGGCTCGCACCGCCTCAGGATCATCCACGCTGCGGAGCTGTTCGCGGACTGCGCCATCGAGACCGCATAAGGCATGGACGTCGCTGGGCATTCCCAGCAAAGCCGCACTGAGCAGAAGAAGACTTAAGCGGTGCCGCGTTGATCGGCGGATGCAGAAGGACGCGTTCATTTCGATTCATTCCTTGGAACTTGCGTTTCGTTTTCCAGGTGGTCCACTCAGGGCCCCACGCCGTCCGCCTTGGCCAGCAGCGGTGCTGTCAAGGCATTGCCGCCTCCCAGCGGTTCCACGCTGACGACAAACATCTTCGGCTGCTGAACGAAATGATCCGCCTGAATCGGCAGAATCAGTTCGCCTGTGCTCCGATCCACATGGAACATGCCGCCATTGATGATCTCGTTGCTCGATGCGTCGCCACCGATAATCCAGAGCTGATACTGACGTTGCGCCGGGTCGTTGCTTGCCAGTCCCTGCAGGCGCAGGTAGCCCATCTGCCGTCCGCTGCTCCAAACAATATCGCCGCCGGGCTTGCTGGCAACAGCACCGCTGTCGTTGCTCACCAGTTGCACATGCAGCACATCGGGTGCCGAGGCCAGCAGTTGCTCGCGCTGCTGGGCGACTGTCAGCGTCGCGGGGGACGGAGCGGGCGTATCGACCGCGGGCGGAGTTGCGGGCGGTTCGCTGTTCGCAACCGCTGGCGACTTCTGGGGCGGAGTCGGCGTCGGCCTGGTGTACCAAGCGACCACGGCCACCAACAGGCACGCGGCGGCGGCCAGCCAAGCGACCGCCTCGCGCCGACGCATTCGTTTTCCGTGCGGCGGCCTGGCCGGGTCGTCTGCTCGGGCACGAGCGTTTTCGTAGGATGGGTCTCCAGACCCGTCCCCCGCGCTGGGTCGGGTCTGGAGACCCAACCTACCACCGGCCCGAATGCGGTCCTGCAACTGCTCCGGCAAAGGTTCCGTGTCGCCGGCTGCGGCCGCCCGGTCCAGCAGGGCGGCGGTGCGGTCCAGACATTCAGCGTCGAAATCGGGGTTCGCCTGCAACAGCGACTCCAGCTCTTGTTGTTCGCCAGCGTCCAGGCCGACGAGCGTCCGGTCCGCCAGTAGCTCCAGCAGACGATCGTGATCGGCAGGCGGTGATGGGGTCATGACGCACCCTCCTTCGCAGGTTCCAATAAACCGGCAGACAATTCTCGCAAGCGGATCAGGCCCCGTCGCGCGTGCGTCTTGACGGTGCCGAGAGGAAGTTGGATTCGCTGGCTGATTTCGGACTGGGACAGCCCGTGAAAGAATGTCAGCTCCAGCACCTGACGCTCTTCGGGCCGCAATTGTTCGAGCAGTTCACGAACACGACCAGCTTCTTCGCCAAGCTCCAGATGATCCGGCTGGACGGCAGCCGGCATCGTCAGCGCGTGTTCCAGGTCGGTCGTGTTCGGCTGGCGGGCCCGTTTGCGGTGGCGGTCGATCAACCGGCGCCGGGCGATCATGGCGACAAACGTGGCCTCGGACGGTTCTCGCCGAGGATCAAACCGCTGGCGCAGCACGCCACAGGTCGGTGAAGATCTCCTGCACGGCGTCCTCGGCATCCCCGACCGTGGGCGACCAGCGGCGGGCCAGCGACCACACCAGGGGGCCGTAGCGTGTCAGGCACTGTTCCACGGCCCCGGGATGTGCCGCGGCCACTTTGTCGAGGATCGTTTCTGACACACTTGGTTCCAGGCGGTAACAGCCGGCCGTTGTCGTAGGCGGTGCCGAGTTGCGAGTTGACACGGCTTCACAGGGGCCTCCTGCACGGCCTCTGCATAGGTACTCGCTGGAAAGACCGCGCCGGATTCAAGCCGAACGATTTTCTCTCGAATCATCGGGACGTCATCCCTAGGGGCCCTCCACGGATCGGAGTATACCCCGCGTATCTTCGCGAAGCAGCCAGCTTATCCAGTCCGCCATTATCGCCCCGACGAGCCCCGGGTCTGCACCGAATGCTGTTGACTCCCAGGCCGGAGCCTGGAAGCGAGGAAAATACATAAACGTCTGCGCAACAAAGAAGGGGGCCGAGATGGCCCCCTTTGCACGACTCTTGCCGAGTCCGAACTACTTGGGCAGAATCACCGAGTCGATGACGTGAATCACGCCGTTGGACGTGGCAATGTCCGTCTTCACGACGTTCGCGTCGTCGACCTTCACCTTGCCGCCCTTGACCGTGATCTTCACTTCCGAACCCTCCACCGTCTTGGCGCTGGACAGCTTCACCACGTCCGCCGCCATCACCTTGCCGGCCACCACGTGGTAGGTGAGGATCTTGACGAGCTTGGCCTTGTTTTCGGGCTTCAGCAGGTCCTCGACCGTGCCCTTCGGCAGCTTCGCGAAGGCTTCGTCGGTCGGTGCGAAAACCGTGAACGGGCCCTTCGACTTCAGGGTTTCAACCAAGCCGCCGGCTCCCAGGGCCGCCGCCAGGGTCTTGAAGCTGCCGGCCGCCACCGCCGTGTCCACGATGTCCTTGCCTGCCGCCGGGCAAGTGTCCGCCGCCCGAACCGAGGAAACGCTCAAAACCGCCAAAACAACCAGTGCCAATCCAAAACGAACTTTCATGCGAAACTCCTTAGCGTGAGTGATTCGAGGCGTTGTCAACGCCCCACGTATTTGCTTACACAGGAGAGTTCGCCGGCCGATTCCCTTCGGATTCAAACCGGCGCGGATTTGTTTAAGATTTTTCACGTCGACTGGCTCGAAGAACAGCTCGACCAGACTACCCAGATGGGGGCTGCCGTCTACCTCTCGACGCAGACCCGAAAGTAGGCGTCACACCGTCTCCTCCCGTACGCCTCGAAAAGGTGTCGACCTCGAAAAGGTGTCAGGAACCGTTTTCTGCCGGCGGGCGACCGGGCCGGGATCGAGCGTTTGGTCGGGTACGTGACGCGCTGTCCGCTGGAGCCTCTCGCGGCTGGTCAAGGTGACGAAACGTCGAAACGGACGTCGAAACGGGACGCCGCTAGTTTATGACGCGACGTCCTCGGTAGCCTTGGGCCGCCCTTGGCCGCGCAACGTGTGCAGCAACCCCAGCCGTTTGGCTTGTTCGCTTTGCCACTTCTCGTTGCCAAAGGGCCGATTCCGGGCAACGGACGTGCGGATGCGCTCCACCTCTTTCTCCGTCACCCGATGACGGCTGCTCGACCTTGGCCACGGCACCAATCCACTCGGCCAGCCAAGAATCCGGCGTGAGCAACCCCATCGTCCAGGTCGCGCCGTCACTCCACGCGGACGCCGCCTCATCCTTGTCTCATATCCGCACTTGCTTGTCCTCTGCTCTTTACAGTTTCACTCGTTCCAGCACGAGCACCCAGTCCTGGGGCGAGGGAACATTCGGCGTTCGGTATTCGTCGGAAGGGAGGAAGGTCGTCTTGGCATCGCGGCCTGCAGACGACAACGCCTTTTCCGCAAGCTTCGGAAGGACAAGCGGAGTGCGGGACAACTCGAAGTTGTCGAACTCCTGGCGGTCGCCGATCTGGTAACAGCCACAGGCCGGCCTTTCCGGCTCGTCGTGTTGCGTGACCTTGACGATCGGCGTGTAGTAGGTCTTCTTGCCGTCGGTCAGGACCATGGCCGCGTAGTCCCCGCAGGCCGCCGCGGTGAGATGGATCTTCGGCCCGATCTCCGGCACGGCCACCTCGCCGAGCGGATCGCCCCACTGTCCGTCCTTCCGGTCGTGGAGGAAGATGGCCTTGAGCGACGGGCTGTAGAGCGCGACGAGATAGTTGTCGGCGTCGTGGAAGCGGAGGATGATGCCGGCCTCGGCGTCGCTGTTGGCGTCGACGCTGGCCATCAGGTCGGTGTCGTTCGACCTTCTCCAGGATCGTCACCATGCCCTTGCCGCCGACCAGGCGGCCGTCCTTGCGCTGGGTCGGCGTGCCGTAGTCCTTCCAGGCCGAGGCGTCGGCTCCGTCGAAGCGGTCCTCGAAGAGCAGGGGTTGCGTATGGCCTTCAAAAGGCTTGGGCGGCGGGCCGGCGCTGATCGACCGTGCCCAGATCGTAGCGTTTCCCGTTGGTCGGATTGAAGTAGAAGGCGTGATACGGCACGTCGCGTTCAAGCTGCTTGACCACCAATCCGCTCCAGTTGTAAACGCCGCGGCGCGGCAGGTAGATGAAACGCACCTCGCCCGGAATGCCGGCGGCAAAGCAGCCGGCTTCGACCCATTCCGGGTGCGGCTCGAAGCGCGCCCACGGATACTGTTCGAGCAGCTTCTTGCCCAGCCCCAGTTGCGTCGAGCCGGGATAGTTCATGCCCTCCTTCCAGGTCGTCAAGTCGTAGACGTGCGTGATGCCCGGATCGCCCTCCACGCTGGCGTGCCAGACGCCGGCCGCGCCGTAGGTGTGGCCGGCCGAGCCGCTGAGCATGTTCCCCCAGAACACGTAGCGCTGCACGTCCTGGAAGGCCGTCTGCATGTGGCCTTCGTAGCAGTACTCGCCGATCACGACGGGCATGGGCGGCGTTGCGGGCGTAGGCGGCCTGGAGCTTGCGGGATCGCGCCGCGGGCCGCGTCCCAATCGCCGTGCCCCGTCTGGAGCATGTCGAAATCGATGACCGTCTCGTCGGTCACGGATTGCCGGCCCGAGTCGAAGGGATGGATCGTCGACGGGATGGCGATAGGGATCGATCTTCTGGACGTACCGGGCCACCTCGGTCCACTGCGGGCCGCCCGATTCGCCGCCGATGATCCAGATCGTGGGATAGGCGCCGTAGCGCGCGATCAGGTTCCGCCAGTGCCGCTTGATGCCGGCGACGCCGGCCATCGCCATGCCGTTGCAGTCGCCGCCGCCCCCAGCCGCCGACGATCGCCGGGACGATGCCCGCATCGACCAGGTGCTTGATGCGGCGGTCGGCATACTCGAAGTACGCGGGATTGACGACGGTGAAATCCCTGGTCAGGTACGGCTTTCCGCCCTCGTTCTCCCAGCGCGGCTCGAACAGGCCTTCGTCGGGATAGACGCCGCAGACGATCTGCACGACGCGTGAAGCCCTTGGCCTTGCGGTCGGCCGTCAGTTCCTGAAAGCCTTCCCAGGTCAGCCGCTTGCACAGGCCCTTCCACCACGTGTCGCCCAGCCAGAAGAACGGCGTGCCGTCGGCGTGCTCGAAGTGCCGCTTGTCGGCGCTGACCCGCAGAAAGCCGTGCTTGAGCAGCGGGATTGTCGCCGGTGTAGGCCGTCACGCGCAGGGTCTGCTCGTTGCCGTTCAGGTCGGCGTTGGCCTTGTCGGTGCATTCGACGCGGAACGTGTACTCGCCCTGCACCGGCGGCGCGAAGCGAACGGTCCACTTGCTCCCGCCGGCCCAGAACGCCGGCACCGTCCACTGCTTGTCGCCTTGGCTGAAGACGACGTTGACCTCGACGTCGACGAAGGGTTTCGCATAGGTCTTCTGGGTCTCGTACGACGTCTCGAACACTTCCCACTGTCCGATCTCAGCCGCATGGGTTGAGAGCTGCGCACACGCCAATATCGTCATGGCCAGACTTGCGGTGTTGCTCATTGCTTCTCCTCTCCTTCTGTCTTGCTTCCGAAGACCTCGATCTCGGTGAACTGCATACGACGCTCGTCCTTGAGCCGGGTGCCGGTGATCTTGAGGTAGCGGTCCCTGGCGTTCGGCGACAACTACTTCTCCGTTTTATCTCACTCCGTCGTAAACCCCACGATCTGCACGAAGCAGTTCGACGACGCGGGATTCTTCCGGGCGGCGACGCGCACCGTGACGACATGTTTACCGGGGGCCAGACCGGCGGCCAATTCGGTGCGGTGGTTCCAATCGACCTGGGGCGCGTAGGTGTCGATTTCCGGCACCTGGGCCGGCTGGCCATCGATCAACACTTCCGCCACGCCGCAATCCGGACCGACTTTATGGATGCAGGTCACGTGATCGCCCTGGAATTCAAAGCTGGCCGAGGACTTGGGCGAGGTGGGTTTTCCAAGAAACCGCTGCGGGGCCGCTTCGTAGACTGCCACCTGGAGAAAGACCCGCACGACGTTCAGCTTGAGCTTCGCGGCATAGCCCAGTTCGCGGTCAATCACTGCCGGGTCGTAGTCCATCCAGGTTTGCACGTCGTTG